>CBDCRK010000001.1:0-66601 GCA_965220955.1 uncultured Binatia bacterium (SeqCode)
CTGCGGACTCTGAGGATTCCACCTCGTCGGGATGGAGCATTGCCGACGAATCCTACGAGAGGCCTTACAACGGCGATACTTGGAGCCCGTTCTCCAATCCGTTCAAACTCCGCGTCGACGGCATCGCGATTGGCAGTGCCATGAACAACGCGCCGGTCTTCACCGAGGGAACCAGCGCCACGCGCAGCGTCGCCGAGAACACGGCATCGGGCCAGAACATCGGCGCCCCCGTCACGGCAACGGATGCGGACACGAGCGACAGGCTTTTCTACAATACCTGGGGGGGCGGGATAGACGCGCTTTCGTTCTCGGTCAATCCCTCGACCGGCCAGCTCCGGACCAGCGCCCCGCTCAACTACGAGACGCAATCCAGCTATGAGGTAAGGGTTTCGGTCTCCGACGGCAACGGCGGCGCGGACCGCATCAACGTGACTATCAACGTCACGGATGAGGACGAGCCCAACAACGCGCCGACCTTCACCGAGGGAAGCACCACCACGCGCAGCGTCGCCGAGAACACGGCATCGGGCCAGAACATCGGCGCCCCCGTCACGGCAACGGATGCGGACACGAGCGACACGCTGACCTACACCCTGGGCGGGACGGACGCGAGTTCGTTCTCGATCAATAACTCGACCGGCCAGCTTCTGACCAGCGCCGCGCTCGACTACGAGACGAAATCCTCCTATGCAGTAACGGTCACGGTTTCCGACGGCAAGGGCGGCTCGGACAGCATCAACGTGACCATCAACGTCACGGCGGACCGGGTGGCGCTGGTGGCGCTCTACAACGCCACCGGCGGCGCGGACTGGACGCGCAAAAGGAACTGGTTGAGCAACGAGGCCCTCTCGGAATGGTACGGGGTCGAAACGGACGAGGACGGCCGCGTCACGGCTCTGCGTCTCGTCGCGAATGAGTTGAGCGGGGCGATCCCGGCGGAGCTGGGGAACTTGACCAACCTCCGGATCCTGTCTCTCTCCACGAATGGGTTTGGGTTGAGCGGGGCGATCCCGGCGGAGCTGGGGAACTTGACCAACCTCCGGATCCTGACTCTCGCCGCGAATGGGTTGAGCGGGGAAATCCCAGCCGAGCTGGGGAACTTGACCAATCTTGAGGGGCTGGATCTCTTACAGAATGAGTTGAGCGGGGAGATCCCGGCGGAGCTGGGGAACTTGGCCAACCTTGAGTTGCTGTATCTCCACAGAAATGAATTGAGCGGGGAGGTCCCGGCCGAGCTATGGGACTTGGCCAACCTTGAGTTGCTGTATCTCAACGACAATAATGAGTTGACTGGGGCGATCCCGGCAGAGCTGAGAGACCTGGCCAACCTCGAGGAGTTCGACATTAGCAACACAGGGTTATGTGCGCCGTCGGGTGCTGCATTTCAGGCGTGGCTGGCAACGATCGATTTCGAGGGAGCCGTCTGCGCCCCCCGGCCTCGAGGAGGAGGCAGCGGCGGCGGTGGTGGCGGCGGCGGCCCCCCGCCTCCCGAGCCCGAGGGCCTGAATCTAAGCACTACGGCTACCTTTGTAGACAGCGAGGTTCCCAGCTCAGCTAACAACTCTTTCTATGTCACCTTACTGGAGACCAATCCCACAGAAGAGGGGGATTATACCTTTAGGGCCTGCACGCTCAATGGAGAGCCGGCCGATGGCGCGGTCAGGGTGGGGAACTGCCAGTGGACTGAGTTTGTGGACAAGGGGTTTAATCTATTGTACTTCAGATTCAACTGGGGAGAGGTAGGGACGGAAGCAGTATGGGGACAATTCTGTCTGTTGAACGAGTATGGGGCAGGTAAGTGGGTCAGGTTTTTCACGGCTGATGGAAGTGCTCAGAGTGTAGTAGGGTCGGCCAGTGGTGACATCTCCTACTCGGGTGAGAGTTTGGAATTTCCCTAGCTTATAGCGAGAGAGGCTCAGGGATAGGGCCGAGTCTAGCTACTGACTGGCCCAAGTACAGCAAGCCAAACCACAGCAAGCCAAAACCCTTGACTGGACACAAACCGCACTGAGGGTTGAGCTCTCCATCTTAAGTAGTTGATGATTTTATGGACGTGACCAATACGGCCCGGCGAAGGATTTTGACGGCAGTTTAATTTCGACGACTAAGGTGCCCTGGGGAGATGAGGAGGGAGACCCCCCAGGGCAAAGGGCAGGAGCAACGATTTTCTCCTACCACACTGGTGTTCTGACTAACGGCCGCTGACCGAATATATGGTAGTGTCTTAGTTTGAAAAATTTTGACCAACAGCCTACCTCTCAAACTGAGACACTACCTGTATTTCCTCTTCTTCTCTGTCTCTGCGCATGGCTTTGACATTCTTTCTCCATCTGGTCTATTGTCCTGTAGAGTTGAGCAACAGCCCAGAAAGACAAGGAGGGTCCTATGGATTGGCGTGAGACCTGCGGCAATAAGCTGGTTTCGGCAGCCGAGGCTGTCAAAGTGATCAAGCCTGGAGACACAGTACAGGTCAACTGGCTTCATGGCACCCCGTTTTCCCTCTGTGAGGCTCTGCTGGAGCACAAGGACGAACTACGCGATGTCAAGGTGTGCCACATAGCTCCCGCGTTCGACTGGAACCGTCCGGAGGTGGAGGATGCCTTTGAGCTGCAAACTGCCTATCTGGGAGCCACCATGCGACCGGCCATGGCCAAAGGTCAGGTGGAGTTTATCCCGGTGGCTTACTACCGTCACCAGGAGCTACCTCCAGGCGTGAAGTGTGACATTTTTCTGACTAGCGTCTCCCCGCCTGACCGTCACGGTTACTGCAGTTATGGCACCAGCCTATTCATGTCCAAGACTATGGCCGCAGCTGCCGGGACGGTAGTTGCCGAGGTACACGAAGATTTTGTTCGCACCGCTGGAGAAAACTTTATTCATATCTCTGAAATTGACTACTTGGTCGAGACCACGGGTCCTTCTTTTACCATTCCGGCTACCCCACGTAACGAAGAAGAGGTGATGGCAACAGAGGTTATTTGTACGCTAGTAGCCAACGAGTTGATTCAGGATGGCAACACAGTACAAATTGGCCTGGGGAGTGTTTCCTCCCCACTAGGAATGTACCTGGGTAACAAGAATGACCTTGGCATCCAGACCGAGGTCATTCCCGGAGGAGTAGCCAATTTGGTAAAAGCCGGGGTGGTAACGGGTAAGTATAAATCCTGGCATCCGGGTAAGGTGGTGGCCAGCGGCTTTATTGGCGCTCTACCTGAAGAGCTGCCTATTATTGATAATAACCCGACTTTTGAATTGTATGACTTCACTTATACGGACGACCTGCGCTACTTGGTGCAGCAGAAAAATTTCATTGCGGTGAACAATGGTCTGGCCATTGACCTGACTGGCCAGACTTGCTCTGAGTCTCTGGGTCCTCACATGTTCACCGGCGTTGGTGGGCAGACCGTGTTTGCCATTGCCGCAACCTATGCCGAGACGGGCAAGTCTATTATTGTGACCCCCTCGAGCTCCATTGTGCAGGGGAAACGGGTCTCCCGCATTGTGCCTATGCTGGCTGAGGGTTCGGTTGTTACTGCCCAGCGGGCCTTTGTTGACTATGTAGTGACCGAGTATGGGATTGCCCACCTCAAGGGTAAGAGTATTAAGCAGCGGGCCGGGGCGCTGGTCGAGATTGCCCATCCAGAATTCCGGGAGATTCTAAGGAGCGAAGCAAAGAAGCTGTATCATCTGTAGAGGCAACTTCCCAAAGCAGGGCTGACTCGAACCTCTGCGCGGGAATGACGGAGTGTACCAATTTTATGTGGTCTAATTTAGAGTGCTACTTGCTCTTAAGTACAAAGGAAAGCCCATGACGCATAAACACACCAATCGTCTTGTTCATGAAACTAGCCCCTATCTGCAGCAGCATGCTCACAATCCCGTAGACTGGTACCCGTGGGGAGAAGAAGCTTTCTCTAGAGCCCGAGCCGAGAATAAGCCTCTTCTTTTAAGTGTTGGCTACTCGGCCTGCCACTGGTGCCATGTTATGGAGCACGAGTCCTTTGAGAATGAAGAGATTGCCAAGTTGATGAACCAACTCTTCATCAACATTAAAGTAGACCGAGAGGAACGGCCTGATCTTGATGAGATCTATATGAATGCGGTGCAGATGCTGACCGGTCGGGGCGGGTGGCCCATGACAGTTTTTCTCACACCGGAGGGCAAACCCTTTTATGGAGGCACCTATTTCCCCCCGGTGGATCGTCACAACCTGCCGGGATTTCCCCGTATTCTCAGCGCTGTGGCCCAGGCCTATCAGGATAAACCTCAAGAGGTTGAGAATACCACCAGTCAGATCTTGGGCAACCTGGAGCGTCTGGGTCAAAGTCAGGAGTCTACACGCCCCTTTAGCCCGGAGACCCTGGCTAAGGCTGCTACTAGCCTGGCCCAGCATGTTGACCATGTCCATGGCGGCCTGGGAGGAGCCCCCAAGTTTCCTAACAGCATGGTTTTCTCTCTGTTCCTGCGTCACTGTCGGAAAAGTAAAGATGAGCAATTTCTTCAGATGGTCAGGCATACTTTGCAAAAAATGGCCGAAGGGGGAGTCTACGATCATCTCGGTGGTGGGTTCCATCGGTACTCGGTGGATGAGAAATGGCTGGTTCCCCATTTTGAAAAAATGCTCTACGATAACGCTCTCCTGACCCGTCTCTACTTAGAAACCTACCAGGTTACTGGCGATCCTTTTCTCCGAGGAGTTGTCGAGGAGACGCTTACCTATGTGATGCGCGAGATGCTTCACCCTGAGGGTGGGTTTTATTCGACCCAGGATGCGGACAGCGAGGGGGAGGAAGGCAAATTCTTTGTCTGGACGCAGGATGAAGTCATGGGTCTTTTGGGTGATGAGAGCGGTGAAATTTTCTGCCGCTATTACGATGTAACCGATGCGGGAAACTTTGAGCATAAGAATATTCTCCACCCCACGCTTACTCTAGAACAGCTGGCTAAGCTCTTCCGTCGCCAGGAAAAGGAAACGACTCAACTCCTGGCTGAGGCTAGACAAAAGCTCTTTGTAGAAAGAGAAAAGCGCGAGAAACCACTACGTGACGATAAAATTCTGACCAGCTGGAACGGGCTAATGCTTCCTGTCTTTGTCGAGGCCTACAAAGTATTAGGGAACCCACGCTATCTGGAGGTTGCCCAGAAGACTACGGACTTTATTATCCAGAACCTCTACAAAGAGGGTCGTCTCCTCCATTGCTATAAGGACGGTCAGGCAAAATTCAACGCTTATCTTGACGATTACTCTCTGTTTAGTGCTGCCCTTATTGACCTGTTTGAAGCTACTTTTGACCAGAGCTATCTTGATCGGGCAAGGGGTTTGACGGACACCATGCTCGATCTTTTCTGGGACAACAAGGAAGGTGGCTTCTTTTATACCAGTAAAGACCAACGCGACCTTATTGTTCGTTCCAAATCGGCCTATGACGGTTCGACTCCCTCGGGTCAGTCGGCGGCTGTGTATAACTTGCTTCGCCTTTTCCATTACACCGAGAGGCCGGAATATGTGGAAAAAGCCGAAAGGGTACTAAAACTTCTCTATGATCCCATGGAGCAAAACCCTTTTGGTTTCAGCTACCTGCTCAGCGCTTTGGATTTCTATTTGCATAAGCCCAAGGAGGTCGTCCTTTTGGGACCTAAGGAGGCGCCGGAAACCAGGGCCATGCTATCCCGCATTCATAGCCTTTTTGTTCCTAACAAAACCCTCCGCCTGTTTGACCCCCAGGAGTCGTCTGGAACACAGCGGCCTTCATGGCTGGAGGGTAGGGCACAGGTTGATGGCAAGCTTACTATTTATGTCTGTGAAAACTTTACCTGTTCTTTGCCAGTGACGGAGTGGGAACCGCTTAAGGAGTTGTTGCTACAGTAAAAAAATGATGTCACGTTTTTGCGTAGGTGAGCCATGCGAGCGCTAGGGATTGTCCTGCAGGTTTTCTTATTTCTGGCTCTCATTTTTGCCTCTCTGCTTGTTGGGGGCCTTATCACCAACCGCCTGCCGCTTACCGACCCCCCTGGGGTGGGTAAGCGCCTCTCAACTTATCTGGGCACGCATGTGGCAGAGACTACCCCAGACTCTGAGTTTCCTGAACTGCGGCTACGTCGTTATCAGACTCCGCCGGAGCTGCTTTTCGATATTGCCCGCCGAGCCGTAGAGGGCCTGCGTTGGGAGACTGCGGTACTGGACGCAGATAAGAAAGAGATCCAGGCAGTGGTAACAACGAAGATCTGGCACTTTAAGGATGATGTTGCCATTCAAATTCAACCTGCCCCACAGGGAGGAAGTTCTCTTTATGTGCGCTCGGTCTCACGTGTGGGTAAGGGAGATCTAGGGGCAAACTCCCGCCATGTTATGGACCTGCACGCTCGTGTGGAGAGTATTCTTCCCCCCGGCGCGCTTGTCTCGCCTAGTGCGTCAGCCCCGCCGGAATCATCTGAGTCTCCACAATCGCCCGATGCTACTGACACCCAGAGTGAGGAAGAATGAGGGGTTTGCGGGGGAACCGTTGCTCTAATTGGTCAAAAGGAGGGAAGCGTGGAAAAAAAGGTAAATTTTTATAGCCAAGGAGTATCTATAGAGGGAGTGTTATATCTTCCAGACGGACTGGCCACAGGCGAGAAGAAGCCTGGGATCGTGCTCTGTCATGGTTTTACCGCGGTCAAAGAGTTAATTCTTCCCGAGGTTGCCAAGCGGTTTACTGATCTTGGCTATGCAGCCCTTATTTTTGACTACCGGTTTCTTGGTGGTAGCGGTGGAGAGCCACGCCGTCGTATCCTGCCTCTGTATCAGATTGAGGATATCCGTAATGCGGTTACTTTCCTCCAGCTCCAGCCTGAAGTGGCGGCTGAGCGCATTGGTCTTTTTGGTGTGAGTCTCGGTGGAGCTATGGTTTCCTATGCGGCGGGAGTGGAAGAGCGGGTCAAGTGCACAATAAGCATGTGCGGCATTGGTGACTGCGGCAGGTGGATCAGGGATTCCAGCCGCCTCTGGGAGTGGAACGAGCTACTCAAGCAGGTTGAAGAGGACCGAGGCGAACGAGTAGTGAACAATCGCGTTCGCTATGTTCAGGCATCTGAGATTGTTCCTGAACCGCCCAGCACCCAAGCACTGTTTACGGACATTGTGAAGCGCTACCCGCAGTGGAGCCGGGAGATTACCTTTGAGTCTGCCGAGGCGCTGATTGCCTTCAAACCGGAGTCCGTTGTCCACAAGATTGCCCCGCGGGCCATGATGTGGGTGCATGGGGATGCGGATGACCGCGTTTCGCCCGAAGAGTCAAAATCTATGTATGCCCAGGCTCAGGAGCCCAAGAGGCTGATCTTCATGCCCGGCTTTGGACACAGTGACATCCTGGTTGGTGCTGGCCTGGAGAAAATTCTGCCAGAAATAGCCAGCTGGTATGGGGAGCATCTGTAAGAGTGAACACTATAAAGGGGGTTAGGGAATGGCAACGTTTGAGGAAGAATTTGTTGAGTTGAGCGGAGCCAAAATCCAGCTGATCCGTGGAGGACAAGGGCAGCCCCTGCTGCTTCTTCATGGAGCGGGTGGCAATCCTGGCTGGTTACAGTTTCATGATCTATTAGCCAAAAATTTTGACCTCTATCTTCCCACCCATCCGGGCTTTGGGCGCTCGCTACGTCCGCCTTGGCTCGACACCATACCCGATATGGTGGATTTTTATATGGACTTTCTTGATCGGTTCGGTCTCGACCGAGTGCCGGTTGTGGGCTTTTCTATGGGTGGATGGTTAGCCGCCGAACTAGCGGCCACCTGCCCAGAGCGCCTCTCGAAGTTGGTGTTGGTAGACGCGGTAGGCCTCAAGGTCGAAGGGGCAGACATTGCCGACATTTTTCTCCTCACCCCGCAGGAACTCATGCCTCTGGTGTTTCATGACCTGAACCAAGTGGCTGAGCGGGAGAAACTTTTTCCTGCTAAACCCACTCCGGAGGAGATTGAACTCAGAGATAACAGCCAGGTTATGGCCCAGTTCTTGGGCTGGAAGCCGTACATGCATAATCCCAAGCTGATCCATCGCCTGCGCCGGGTAAAAATTCCCACCCAGGTTGTGTGGGGAAAGCAAGATGGCTTGGTGCCGCTTCGTCATGGCGAGGCCTACCGTGATGCCATCCCCAGTGCTGCATTGAAAGTCATAGACCGCTGTGGTCATGCTCCGCAGCTTGAGCGGCCGGCAGAGTTTGTGGCGCTGGTAGAGGAGTTTCTGCTGAGGTAAACGTATAGCGATTAGCAATTCGCCATCAGCCTCATTCATTCAGAAATTGGCAGCTGATTGTCGCCGGCTAAAGGCTTACATCCAGAGATTGGCACAAAACAAGGAGGGGAACATGATTGACTACTATTACTTTAGCGAGATGCCTTATCCTGAGACGCCGGAGTTAGACCAGTATCCGTCCATTCGTCTTACTTATCCCAACAAGTACTTTAATCCCGAGAAAGGGGTCCAGCTCTACCAGCGCTACCTCGATGAATACGCGTATGCCGAGAAGGTAGGATTTGATGGCATCATGCTCAACGAGCACCACAATACACCGACCTGTATGCATGTTGCGGTTAACCTGAGCGCTGCCGCTTTAATTCAGAGAACGACCTCGAGTAAAATTCTTCTTCTTGGTAACACCATTGCCCTGTGGGACAATCCTGTTCGCCTAGCCGAAGAGGTAGCTATGCTGGATCTCATGTCCGGCGGAAGGGTTATCTCTGGTTTTGTTCGTGGCATTGGCATTGAACAATACTCCACCAACTTAAAGCCAGCTATCAACCGCGAACGGTTTGAGGAGTCCCACGACCTAATCCTTAAAGCCTGGACGCAGCCCGGTCCTTTTCGTTGGGAGGGCAAGCACTTTCACTTCCGTTACGTCAACCCCTGGATTTTTCCCCTGCAGAAGCCCCATCCGCCTGTTTGGATTCCTGGCATTGGCAGCCCTGAGAGTATTCGCTGGACGGCACAGCATGGCTACCCCTATGTAGCCTTTCTTTCCAGACTGGATCTAACCGAGCGTTGGTTTGACCTTTACCGTGAAACCGCTGAAAAGAGCGGATACACAGCTACAACTGAAAATCTGGGTTATATGCTAGGCTGTTTTGTGGCAGACACTGAAGCCGAGGCCCGTAAGTCCTACGAGCATTTTCTCTGGCGTACCCAGGTATCGATCAAAGGTCCCGTCCATTATTATCTTCCTGTAGGCATGTCCTCACGGGGCGCCACTACAGTCCTATCTGAAGGGTCGTCCGACCAGAAGCACAAGCCGCTCTTTAAGATGACCATTGACGATCTACGGGAAGCGGGTTGTTTTGCCGTGGGCACTCCTCAGTCAGTCAAACAACAGCTGAAGGAAATCATCCAGCGTCTGGGCATTGGTCATATGATCTTTGAGGCCCAGTATGGTGGTCTTCCCCATGATCTTACCATGCGCAGTATCGAGCTCCTGGGCAAGGAGGTGTTACCGGCCCTGCGCCAGGAATTGGCATAGGAGTATTTCCCCGGACAACATAGAGGAGCAATCATGAAAGTTGGCTTTATTGGTCTTGGCAATATGGGCAACCCCATGGCTATGAATGTGCTCAGGGCTGGCTATGAGCTCACTGTTTATGATGTGCGCCAGGAGGTAGCACGTAACCTGGAAGAGGCTGGAGCCAAGTGGGCTGGCAGTCCCAAAGAGGTTGCCTTGCAGAGCGAGGTTGTACTGACCTCCCTTCCTGGCCCACCGGAGGTGGAAGCCGTTGTGACCGGCTCTGATGGCATCTTTGCTGGCCTAGATAACGGCAGTGCCTACATTGATATGAGCACGAACTCTCCGACTACTATGCGCAAGCTGGCAGCTGAGGCAGAAAAAAGGGGCCTTGCCCTTTTGGATGCGCCGGTAACCGGCGGGGTGCCCCGGGCGCGAAATGCTACCCTGACAGTCTTTGTTGGTGGGGACAAAGCTTACTTTGAGTCCTTTCAGCCTCTGCTCAGCAAAATTGGCAGCAATGTCTTTCACATGGGGCCGGTTGGCTGCGGCAATGTGACCAAGCTGGTCAATAACATGATGGCGTTTATTAACCTTATGGGCGCATCTGAGGGGCTGGCCATTGGGACCAAGGCCGGTGTAGACCCCCAGGCCCTACTTGACGCCATCCAAACCGGCAGTGGTAACAGTATGATTCTGGAGTTTGGCATGCAGTCGTTTGTCAAAGGTGAGGCGGCGTTGGGTTTTGCCACTGCCCTGGCTGCCAAGGACATTGGTCTTGCGGTTGAATTAGGCAAAGAGGTTGACGTTCCAGCAGAGGTCGGTCCTCTGGTGGAAACAATTGTTACCCGGTTTCGTGATGCTGGCCATGGGCAGGATGATCTCTTGGCCCTGGTTCGCGACTTTGTTCAGCGGTCGGGCGTGAACATGTCGGGTAAGAAGTAATGGCAAGACTACCTATTTCACTCATAATGGGTCCACATGCGAATCACTTTCACCATCTTTTCCCTCTCCGAAACCTGGTAGATAAGTTTATGCTGGATATTAATCCGACGTGCATAAGCTCCCTCAAGATCACCTAGACCGGGGTTGCGAGTTCCTCCCTGATTAATTCCCGCATCCCCGGAATCGACAGTTTGCATGCGCAATATGGAAGCAGGTGTTCATTCGAGTACCGTAAAAGCCTAAACGAAGTTCGTCTTATCCACATAAAGTTAGGAATGTCCCTTCTGGTAGACTGCGGTCGTCCAGACCTCCCCATAGTATGGTGGCGCTGTTTATCCGGGGGCATTTGCTATCTCTTCACCTTCTTATGCCTGGTAGGGGCGAAACCCCTTGGCTTTGCGCTACTAACCTTGGCAGCGGGTGCAGCTGAGCTGCTACTATGGCCGCAATCCTCTGTGCTATCCCCTCTTCGTGAATCTTATTCGCTTACTCCTAAAAGAGTCTGATGTATCCATGTTTAGTCTGAAGGGCAGGGCGGTTCTCGCGGGCATGATGAATGCTGTGATTCTGGCTATCATCAATGTTGCCGCGACCAATTACTACACATTCCCCACGACTGCGGCAAGCGGAAGCTTCATATGGCTATCCGTGTGGCCCTACTTCTTGTTACCAGCTTGTGGTACACAGAGGCATAGACTCTAAGTTACAGAAAAGAGGAGCAAGCTGATGGACTTTGACCTAACTCCCGAACAAAAAGCTTTCAGACAAGAGATCCGCGAATTTTTACAGCAGGAAGTTCCTCAAGACAAAGTGACCGAGGATGGATGGATCGCAGGTTTCTCTCGGGAATTTTCGCGCAAGCTAGGGGGGCAGGGCTGGATTGGGCTTACCTGGCCAAAGAAGTATGGCGGCCAGGAAAAGACCTATCTTGATCGGGTGATCCTTACTGAAGAATTGCTCCGCTATGGGGCTCCGGTGGCTGCACACTGGCTTGGCGACCGCCAGATTGGTCCAGCGCTGCTTGCCCATGGTAACGAGGAACAGAAGGCTGAGATCGTGCCGCAGATTGCCAGGGGCGAGAAGGTATTTTGTATTGGGATGAGCGAGCCGGGCTCGGGTTCTGACCTAGCCTCCCTGCGTACCCGAGCAGTAGAAGATGGAGATGACTTTGTCATCAATGGCCAGAAGATCTGGACCAGCTTTGCCCATGAGGCGGATTACGCTTACCTGGTGGCTCGTACTGATCCCCAAGCTCCCAAGCATAAAGGCATCAGCGAGTTCCTGATCGACATGAAACTCCCTGGCATTACCGTGCGACCTTTGGTTGATATGATTGGAGAGCACCACTTTAACGAGGTCTTTTTTGATAATGTGCGAGTATCAAAAGAGTGCCTGATCGGCGAGAAAAATCGCGGTTGGTATCAAATTGCCTCGCAGCTTGACTATGAACGCAGCGGTATTGAGCGCCTGATGAGCAACTATCCGCTCTTCCGGGATGCCGTGCAGTACGCCAAGGAGGCCGGCCTCACTCAAGATCCTCTTATTCGCAATCAGCTCGCCCAGCTTTCTATTGAACTAGAGACGGGCAGGTTCATGGTCTACAAGGTTGCTTGGTTGCTCAGCCAGGGGGTAGTGCCGAATTATGAGGCTGCCATGGCCAAGTGCTACTGTACCGAGTTTGAGCAGCGTCTGGCGCAAACTGTAAGCAGCCTGCTTGGCGAGCACAGCCTTCTTATGCCCGGCTCACCAGCCGCTCGGCTTGCTGGTAGGGCTGCCCGTGAATACCTTTATGCTCCAGCTTACACTATCCAGGGCGGCACAAGTAACATCCTGCGCAATATTATTGCTATCAGAGGACTGGGGCTACAGGCGGGTAGGTAGGGAGTGAATGGTTAGTCGTGAGCATGTGCAGTCAAGTGTCCTCACCAGGCTGGGTACTGCTACTTGGATACTCAAAGCCCTTAACAAAATGCGGAGTATACTATCTGGATAAATTTATCTGACAAAAGAAGAGGTAAAGCATGTTACTAGAAGGGAAGGTAGCAATAATTACTGGTTCTTCTCGGGGTACTGGAGCCGGCATTGCCCGGGTGTTTGCCCGGGAAGGGGCGAGGGTGGTGATTAATCAAGTAAAGGATGAAGGAAATCCTCAACAAGTCCTTAAAGAGATACTTGATGCCGGGCATAAAGCGACCTTCATCAAAGCAGATATTGGGGATGAATCTCAGGTAAAGGAGATGGTAAAAAAAGCGGCAGAAGCCTTTGGAAAGGTTGATATTCTTGTTAATAACTATGCGGCTTCCATTCCTCGAAAGAGCTTTAACGAATCCACTTGGTCACAGTGGCAAGAACAGGTCGATTACACCCTTAAAGCTGCCTTTCTCTGTTGCCAGGCTGTTCTTCCTGGTATGAAAGAACGTCGCTGGGGACGGATTATTAGCATCAATACCATTGGCATCCATCAGCCCGCTCTCACTTATCACGGCTATACTGCGGCTAAGACTGCCATGCTTGGCTTCACCCGTAACCTGGCGGTTGAGGTTGGCCAGCACAACATCACAGTCAATATTGTTTCTCCCGGCTTAACTCTGACCGAAGAGGTTAAAGCAATGCTTACAGCAGAATCTCAAGCAAAACATGAAAAACAAGTTCCGCTGCGGCGCACGGGAACGGTAGAAGATACGGCCAATGTTGCCCTGTTCTTTGCCTCAGAGCTGGGGAGCTTTGTGACTGGTTTATATATCCCAGTCTGCGGAGGGCAGGTGATGGAATAGGTCTAGACTCAGAGGCAGAGGGAAAGAGAAATTTGTATTTATGTCTGATAATCATTTTTATTGTCAACTGAGGAGATGAAGGATGAATCGGTTTGGCATTGCTCTATTTACCAGTCAAATTGCTGAGATGGCGGAGGTTGCAAAACTGGCGGATGAAGCCGGGTTTGATTCAGTCTGGAACGGCGAGTTTTTCAACCGCAATGGTCTGGTCACTATGGCACCGGTGGCCTTGGCCACTAAGCGGGCGAAGATTGGCACGGGCATAGCCTATGCCTATATGCGCAACCCTGTGCTCAATGCTGCTGGGGCCATGGATTTAGACGAGATGTCAGATGGCCGTATGATTCTAGGATTGGGAAGCGGCACTAAATCAATGAATGAGGTTTGGTACGGGCAACCGTTCGAGCCTCGCTCGGCTGCCAAGATGAAAGAATGTGTAGCCCTGATCCGCAAGATTTGGGCTTCCCACAAGGGTGGGGGGGTACGGTTTGACGGAGAGTATTATCGCCTTAATATTCCTGCATTTTCCCGTCCTCGTGCGGTGCGCGACCGTATTCCTATCTATCTTGCCGCAGTGCAGAAAGGGATGTTGCGAACCGCGGGTGAGGTAGCGGACGGGCTTGTGGGCCATCCGCTTTATAGCCGCAAGTATCTGGCCGAGTTTATCCGTCCCAACCTGGAAGTGGGGGCTAAACGAGCCGAGCGTAGCCTGAAAGAGGTTGACACTACTACTCTCTTAATCACCGCAGTCAGCCATGATCGCAGACAGGCCATACAGGAAGCTAGAAACCAGATTGCCTTTTATGCTTCGGTGAAATCCTATGAGGGCATTCTTGACCTGCATGGCTGGCAGGAGCAAAAGCTCAGCATCTGGGAGCATTTTAAAACTTTTAACCTTCCCAAGATGGCGGAGGCTGTCACCAACGATATGGTTGAGCAGATTGCGATTGCTGGAACTCCCGATGAGTGTCGAGAGCAGATCAAGAAATGGGAAGGGCTGATTGATCTTCCCATTCTCTATACTCCTACTGCCGGAGTCCGTGCCGAGCGGGTGCTGGAGAACCATCGCCTGATTGTAGAGACGTTTGCCAGCTAGGGTCAGGATTGTGTCATTCTCTCAGATAAGGGGAAGCAAAAGATGTGGTGTAAACAGTTGGTCGGCAATGCTGAAACTGTGGCGACTGAAGCTTCCATTCCCGCTCACCTGCCACCGGCGGTTAAAAAGGTCACGTAAAATCCTCCTTGCCAGCACTTCACCTTAGTTGATTGACGGAGCAACGGAGATGTGATGAGTCCACGACGCCGGTCATCCGATCTGGCTGCCGAAACGTTTTTCGTTCTTCGTGCTGCTTTTTTCAAGCAAGGAGCGGAGCCGCAGACCTATCGACTGCGTGACAAGCGAAATACTCAAGATGATCCTTTTGATGAATACGTATACAAGCTCCTATCAGAGCGTCTCCCTGGCAACACTAGGTGTTTGAAAGCGCCAGGCTCGCTTATCACCCCGGATTTGGTGATCATGCGCCCAGAAATGTGCAATGGAGCGTCACGGGCGGTGTTGGCCGCTGACTTAGCGCGTATCATTGGAGTAGAGGTTAAGAAGCTCGAAAGGACGCCAGGAGGCACAATTGCGCGAGCCTCAGGGATGGACTATAACACCACCCCGCCGTGTGGCACTGTGAGAGTTTACGACCGAGATGAAGCCGCCTTGGACCTCCGCTAGGCACACAACAATGTAACTCACCACAGTGTGAGTTGGCTTGTCTGAGTTCTAGGGGCACGCTTTATTATTTGCTGACGTTGGTGGAGGCGACTGATGGCGCTCTCGATAGATGTGTGGCGTGAGTCGAGATAGCGAACGCTTTCAGCGAGGAGTGGATGCCAGGACAGGTGCCTAATAATTTGGGCCATAAGGATCACACGCACATCGTTCCGACTGAGGGATCTACCGGAGCTGTTAAGACGGACCACTTGCTCGGTAGCTTGCCGAGCCGCATTGTCGATGAGCGTTGGTAAATGCGGTAAGTCTCCTGGGGTGGCCTCCCGTTTACGGCAGACGATAATTATGTCTAGGTCAATGGGCTCATTGGCTTGCTGCTTGGGCGCGGCCACCGACATCTCGGCCTTGATCGGATGAACGGCGACAATGCCGAACCCCGCCTTGACAAGGGCCTCCAGGATACATCGCCACCCCTCGGCCCGCGAGTGATGGTAAGTAAACACTAGAAGTCCGTCAGGGCGCATCACCCGGTGGCACTCAGTCCACACACCGCACAAGCGTTCAGTAAAGGCAGCCGGGTCGCTCTGCTGGACCTCAGCCAAGGAACGCGTGCTATGGGAATTGTTGTGATTATTTCTGTCTAGCACGTAGCATTGCCAGACGTAGAAGAAATCGGCGAGTTGAGAGTAATGTACATTATCAAAGAAAGGCGGGTCAGTGACTATAGCGTCTATACTTTCTCGCGCAAGGTCGGTTTTTGCTGAATCACCACAAGAAAGGTAAAGATGCTTGCCATCCTGGAACTCAGCAAAAGTCTTGGCGATGTCGTGGCCAAGAGTACATGAGAGCCCGTAGACTTTGTCAGTTGTAATTTTTCCATTCCTGTATAGCAGACGGATCTCAAAGGGATTCTCGCAGTAATCAAGGGCTCGGAGTAGACGGCTTTCGAAGAGCGTAGAGAACGCGCCAGAACTTTTCGGCGTACCCCAAAGGTTCGCCTCTAACGGTGCCCGTTCAGGTTTAAGGATGTGGTGTGAGAACATGTGACGGACGGCTCCAGTTCCCTCGCCTTTGAACGAAGCGAACATGTTGTTAAATTCGAGCGTCCCGGAGAAAAGACAGGAGAAGAGGTCACGTAACCTTTCGTCGGGAATCGTCCGGATCCGTTCCGCGAGTAGGCTTAAACAGAGCAGCTGGCGGTCGTTGAACATTTGGTGCCAGTGCGTGTAACAGTAGTTGAGCACCTGGTTGGTGTTATAGCCGGGCTCGATGGCAACAACTGGATAAGGATGCTTACGCTGTCTGAGAAGCGAGGATGCCTCGTTGTAGACCGCTAGGTCATAGTCATCCGCGGGCAAATACTCCTTTGAGCCGTCTGACCGGAGAACCATCTTGGCGTAGAGACGATGTACAGGTGGCTTTCCCCGTTCCTGAACTGTTTTGGCAATTGGAAAGATATGGCCGCAGCCAAGGCAGGTCGCCTTCGCGCCGTTGGCTGGGCCAGCCTTGAGTTTGAAAACTTTGCGGCAGGCGGAGCAGGTGGTACTCTCGGCATCATAGCGTAGCACGTTGATCGCACCGCAGTGGGGGCAGAGCGCGTGGGCCTCGGGATGGCGAGCCGGATAGGCGTGCTGTGCGAAGATATAGGAGGAGAAGAGATCGACTGGCTGCTCGCATTTTGGGCAAGGAATCACCTTCACCCAGAAATAATAAAGCACATCGGCCGTACCACCCTCCGGGAGACACGCCCGGTAAAAGCGCCGGATAGCCAGCGCAATGTCTCGCTCAATGGCTCGGAAGGTCTCAACAACCTTCTGGCGTGGGTGGACACCTAAGGCGTTGCGGACAATAAAGTGGGCAACAGGATTAATGTCACGACCGATGACACGGGCGCCGAGTTTTAGTGTCTCGCCGACTGTGGTCCCACTTCCCATGAAGGGGTCGAAGATCACTGCCTCGGTCAATCGTGCAGGCTGGTAGAACATCTCCAGAATGTTTGATCCTTTTGGGGCAAAGGCACCGAGCAGGATGGCGCGGAAGACTGAGCCAAGCCGTTGCGCCCACCACTTGTGGATGTGATAAACAGGACGGTTGATCTCTTTGCGCCAGCTTTCCAGTTCGGCAATGTCGCTGAGGTGCTCAAAAGGGAAATCTGAATCTTCGATGGCTCGTGTGCCTGCAAAGGCGAGTACCGTTCGGCTGTAGGAAGTTATTGGCTCGGCAACGCAGCTAGCAAGAGCACTGCGGAGGGTCTCGACTGCGCGAGATGGCGTGGCAGCTATAGCCTGTTGCCAGCTTGCAGGCAAACGTCCAGCAAGGAGGAGAAGCTCCTCGGATTCAGCTCCCAGAGCTTCAGCAACCGTGTGGACCAGCGCATCGGAAGGTGGAACTACTTCCCGTTCAACCCTAGAGAGATAGGACGGGCTAACGTGGATCGTCTCCGCCAGCTTACGGAGAGAGAAACCAGATGCCTGTCTGCGACTGCGAATGTAAGCTCCAAGCTTCATTATCATATGACTACTATTATTTGTTGACTATTTTGTCAACAGCGGAGAGTGGGTCGCATCTTATCCCACGGGTCTGCCTTACGATCTGGGATAGGCTTATTAACTTCAAAGACACGCTGAGACTCGAAGTTGGTGAGGAAAGGAAGAGAGAGCAGTGGGGTGGGTATGGCCCATCAGGAATCTGCTGGTTCCGGTTTAGGCTTATCGAAGGATCACGGTCAAGGTGGCGAATGTTTATGACAACGAATCTATGGTAGTGAAAAAGCTACAGCGTCGTGGTAGGAATACCAGGGAGGTAGTAGCTATGGAGATCTTTCCAGGTATCTCGATGGACCCCAGTATCCGGTTTGGCAAGCCCTGCCTCACCGGGACACGGATCGACGTGGCTACCGTAGTGGGCACCTTGGCCGCTGGGGAAAGCTTTGAAGCAGTGGAAGAAGCCTACCAGCTCTCCCGTGAGCAGATTCTAGATGCGCTTGGCTACGCTGAAATAGGATAAGCACAGCTCATAAAAGTTTTTGTCATAACGTGAACATCAAGGAGCGGCTAGAAAATCTGGACTGGCAAGATCTTGAAGGGTCGCTCTGGGAGTTCGGCTATGCCAAGACACTGCCCATACTAACTCCGGAAGAATGCGCCCAACTCATCGGCATATATGCGGACAATACCAGGTTCCGTTCTCGAATTGATATGGCGCGGTACCGGTTTGGGATGGGTGATTACAAGTATTTCGCTGATCCGCTGCCCCCTTTGGTACAGGCCCTGCGTACCCACGCATACCCACCCCTTGCTGCAATTGCCAACCGCTGGATGGAAGCGCTCGGAACACCCGAATGTTACCCTCCAGACCTGTTAAGTTTTCTTGCCTTATGCCGTAGACATGGGCAGACAAGGCCGACGCCTTTACTCCTGCATTACGAGTCGGGTGGTTATAATTGCCTCCATCAGGACCTATACGGCGATGTTGCTTTTCCCTTACAGCTTGCCTGCTTTCTCAGCCGGCGCAGCCTCGATTATATCGGCGGCGAGTTCCTTCTGGTCGAGCAGCGACCACGCGCCCAGTCCCGCGGCGAGTCCATTACCACGGAACAAGGCGAGATCGTCATCTTCGCCACTCGCTATCGGCCTGCTACGGGGGCACGAGGATACTACCGCGCGAACATGCGGCATGGCGTAAGCCGTATAATTTCTGGCTCACGCTACACCCTCGGGGTAATCTTTCACAATGCCAAGTGAGATCTTGGAATTGCCTTTTCCTTTTTTCACATCTCCCCTCCTTTGGTGTCTATAGTAGACAGAGGGAGCGATGAGGGTGCAGGGGCAAGAACCTAGGAGGCTATTTTTTAACGAGGTGGTGACTCTGTACCAGCGAGGGGTATACACCTACCTCTTACGGCTGACCTACAATCCGCACGATACTCAGGATCTCTTCCAGGAGACCTTTCTTAAAGCTTGCCGGGCCTATGCTTCGCTGCCATCAAAGGCTGATTATAAGGCCTGGCTTTTTCGCATCGCTACCAACCTGGCAAAGAACTATTTTCGCAATCGCAAAAGACACGGGAGGATAATTGTGAGCAACGAGCAGCTGTACCGCCCAGAAGTTGAACATTATCCCCACAAAGCAGATGGAGCAGAGGCTGCAGTGATCTCGCGGGAGACAGCTAGAACTCTGCTGATGGCGATCGATGCCTTGCCTTTCAGACAGCGGGCAGCCTTCCTCCAGCGCAAGTTCGAGGGGCTCAGCTATGGAGCAATCGCCGCTAACCTTGGCTGCTCCGGCGAGACGGCACGGGCGCATGTCTATCAGGCGCTGCGTAAGATCCGACTCTTGCTTGATCAGCACAACAACGTAGAGAGGGGGATCAAATGAAAAGCAGACAGACTCTTCCCTGTGGGTTTCTGGAAGACGATTTCATCGCTGTGACTCTGGGAGAGGCATTGGCGACTCTACGCCAGAGAGTAGAGACTCATCTCCGCTCTTGTTCTTCCTGCACAGCCCTTTCTAGCCAATACCATCAGCTCTGGTCGCAACTCGACTCCCTGCCAGAAGTCTCTGAAGAAGAGATATTGGGAGTGCGAAGAGCGCTTAATGCTCGACTCCAGTTCCCCCAACATCCCCGGCTGCTCTCTGCTCTATGGCATTCCCCAGTGGGAGATATACGTATTGGCAAGACAGAAAAGGGAGTAGCCTTGGTAGAGTTTATACATCAACCAGAAGAAGAGGCCGTTCCTTCCCGCCTTGCCAGAAAATTTACGGTGGAGCAGGGTGGGGAAGATCTAAAAGCTCTTATTCGGTCCCTGGAAGAGTACCTAACCGGCCAGCGACAAAATCTGGAGTGGGTTGTGGATGAGGCTTTTATGCGCAGCGATTTTCAGCGCGAGGTTCTGCGTGCGACTGCCGAGGTACCCTATGGTACGGTAGTGACCTATCTGGGTATTGCCGAGACCATCGGCCGACCCAAAGCTGTGCGGGCCGTGGCCCAGGCTCTACGCTATAACCCGGTGCCCATCCATATCCCCTGTCACCGGGTGATTGGCAGCGACGGCAGCCTTACCGGGTATGCAGGCAATCTGGTAGGGATCAAAAAGCACATCCTTGCGGTCGAGGGTATTCCGGTGGTGGAGACCACTAAGGGTCTCTCCATAGCCAAAGAACGCATGTATGTCGGCTGGCGGCATAACCGCTGGTTCTGCCGGCCGAACTGTTCTGCGCTAAAAGCTCAATCTGCAGGTGACCGGGTATTTATTTCCTCGTGTGCCCGTGCTGAGCAAATGGGCTATGAGCCGTGTGACAAATGTCGTCCGGATATATATCCGCTGGCATGACTCACATCACAAAACCTATGAAAATACCACATGTGAAAATATAGATTCGCCAGGAGGAACTATGGCTGCAAGAGTTGATCACATTATCATCACCGTCAATGACTTCGGGAAGCCCAGAGATTGTGGCTGGGTTTCGAGTTCGCTTTTTTCGTTGACAAGGATCCGGTTTCTCAGTAAAAGGGGCTCAGGCTTAAAGTGGGTTCAGCTAAACTCCAGTTGCCGCGAATTAATCGCGTCTGGAAAGGAGCGGGCATCAAAATGACAAACAATGCACTCAAGACTTATGAAATCGACGTAGAAGACGTCGAGTATATCCGCCACGGGGATAAGCCGCTGCTAGCTCGTCTCTTCAGGCCGCACGGCCAAGGCCCGTTCCCATTCATTGTCGAACTGCATGGCGGCGCCTGGTGCCTGGGTGACCGCCTGATGGACGTTGCCATCAACGAACCATTGGCCAAAAGCGGAGTGGTGGTGGCGGCTCTGGATTTCCGTATGCCGCCCGAGGCATCTTACCCGGCCTCGCTGGCCGACATCAATTATGCCATCCGGTGGCTTAAGACGCAGGCCACGGAGTTTGGCAGTCGCCCCGAGCTGGTGGGCGTACTGGGCAACTCCAGCGGCGGGCATCAAGCTATGCTGGCGGCGATGAGACCGCACGACCCCAGATACGCGGCGTTGCCGCTACTCACTAGTGGGTCGGCTGTTGATGCCAGCGTGCGCTGCGTGGTTATGTACGGGCCGGTTATCAATCCGCTGGGACGCTACCATTATGCCAAGAAGCTGAAAGAGGGTGGAAAACCGTACCCTGAGTTAGTGGACTTGGTGCTGCCACTACACGATAAATACTGGCTGACCGAAGAGGCTATGGCCGAGGGCAACCCGGTGCTCGCGCTGGAACGTGGCGAGCAAGTCGAACTGCCACCCGTGCTTTACCTTCAGGGCACTCTGGATAAAGCTCATCCTCGCATCGATCTCGATCGCTTTGTTGCGAATTACCGCGAGGCGGGTGGCCATGTGGAGCTGGAGCTGTTTGAGGGCGAGGCTGAGGGGTTCATTAACAGGAATCCGTCTTCACCAGCCGCCGGGCAGGCAATAGAGAAGATCATAGAGTTCGTCCATAGGCAGGTCTAGTAAACAGAAAGGCCCCGCGCGCACGCCGCGTTAGCGCGCTAACGCGGTGGCCATTGCGCAGGTGGGCCAAAGGAAGATGGGAGCTTAGGGTCGAACTCTCGGTGCACGTCAATCGGCAAAGCGAACCGAGTTAGTGGCCGATGGAGAAAACAACCGGACTTCCACACCCCGGAAACGGCCCGGGCGCGAGCCTCTCTGGTTTGGTGTTATGCCGTAATCAAGCAATTATCCGGTAGGTGGACGGTGATGGCCTACCCCCAGTTTGGCTTCGAGGGCATGGGCCAGAGCCAGGATCTTCCCCTCCTCAAACAACCGACCGTGAAAGGCCACATTCTGAGTGATGGTGTGCATTTCGCCACTTGGATCATCAGGTACAAAGCCCTGACTCCTTGTGGGACTGCGGTCCAATCCAGCACGAAGCGTAATTCCTGGATGTCCAGTGAAGTTGGTCGCCACTAAGAGGTCGAAGGAACCGTAGGTCGGGGTAAACAGCGCATCTACACTGGCAAAGATGTTGTGCATTGCCACCATGATCTGCCGGCGGAGACGCTCAGCCTGCAGGTAGTCCACCGCCGACAGCAAACGAGCTTGTCGCCAGCTATTGGGCCAGCTATAGCTATCGGGCCAGCTATTGGGGAGCAACTCGTCGCGGCCGTCAAGCGTTAGTTCCTCAAAGATCGCGGCGGCTTCAACAAACAAATTGTTGACCAAGGCTAAGTAGGGAAACTGCGGCAGTTCCACTTCCACCAACTCCACACCAAGTTCCCTCAGCACCTCCAAGGCGTTGGTGTGTGCTCTGCTTACGGGTAAAGACACCCCAGGTCCGTACCCGATCTCCTTGAACCAATCCTGGGAATAACCGACCTTCAGTTCACGAAGGCGAACTCGCCAGTCATAAGCGAAGCCCATAGGGATAGAGGTCGCGGATTTGGGGTCCACACCGTTGAGGGCGGACAATACTATGGCTGCATCTTCGACCGTGCGGGTGAGCGGACCGATGCGATCCAGGCTGGGAGTGAGGGGCATGGCTCCCTGGGTGGGAATCCTGCCGAATGTGGCCCTCAACCCCACCACGCCACAGCGATCAGCCGGGTTGAGGATCGAACCAAGACTGTCCGTGCCAATCGAAAACGAACAGAGTGCGGCGGCAGTTGCGGACCCGGATCCGGTACTCGAGCCGCCAGCATGCTCTTGTACATTCCAGGGATTGCGGCAGGTGCCGCCAAACCACCGGAAGCCGTTGGCAAGACTTGCCGTGGCCAGCTTCCCCAGCAGAACAGCCCCGGCGTCCCGAAGCTTGGTGACGATTGTGGCATTCTCTCTGGGGATGCGGTTCTTGTATGGAGTTGCTCCCCAGGTTGTCAAGATATCTGCCGTATCGAAAACGTCCTTGAGGCCATAAGGGATGCCGTGGAGTTGGCCCCGGTATTGTCCCGCCGCTAGCTCACGATCCGATTCATCAGCCTGACGTAGCGCCAGATCCTTGGTAACCGTGATATAACAGAAAAGTTGCGGGGCGATCTGCTGGATCCGGGAAAGATAGATCTCGGTGAGCCTGTGGCTGGTGATCTGTCTGGTTCGGAGCCAATGCGCCTGTGATTTCACCGAGGCAAAGGCAATGTCGACCTCACTAGCGGGGAGAGGACCCGGATCACCTGGTGACAATTCGAGCCGATCTTCTTGGGGTGGATAGATAACACCCGGCAAGCGGGGATCGAAGGTGATGGCCGGCTGTAGGGCCAGTGGGCGGGAGACGCTACGAATTTCCTTTACGGCGGCAACCTGGTTGTTAATGGTCTGCAGGAGTTGTTCGCGTTCATTGTCGGAGTACAAGAGACCATGTATCTTCTCCGCTTCCGCAATCGTTTGTTGGGTAATAGCACCGGAGCCCAGGACGGTTGTGTGGTCATTCCTGGCGTTTTTTTCCATGGTTACATCCGATTCATCCTATTCTTGACATACTTTCACCACATCTGGTGATACCCTATATGGTAGAGAGATTTAGGATAAGTTGTAGATCTCCTTTACATTACGGCCCAAGACACGATCACGGCTGTTCTGGTTTAGAGATGCTACTAGCTTAATAACGTCTCTAACCCAGGAACCGGTATGATCCGGGTGTGGATAGTCGCTGGCCCACATGAATTTATCGGCACCCACATGGTCTATGATGTGGGGGACCGCTGATTCGTCCGGATCCCCTGAGATAAAGCACTGGCGCTTGAAGTAGTAGGTAGGGGGCTGCTTTAATGGCACTGTATGGCCAAGCATGGTCTCATAGACGGCATCCATGCGGTCGAGAAAGGCTCCAATCCAGCCAGCACCTGCTCATATGCCATCTTAATAATCCTCCTACTTGAGATCTGGACTTAAAAAATAGTCAATTAGCGCTCTAGCCGAGCCATGATGCCAGAAGAGTAGTACTCGCGGAAGTCCTCGGTTATATCTCCGGTTGTTTCTCCACTCTACTCTTTGCCTCCGCAGACAGAAGAGTTGGTGAGATACAAGGCAGTCGGTGTAGCTAGCAGTTTACTTCTACCATCGAACACCCTGTGCCTCCTTCTCATCCGGTACGCCTCGCCCGACCGGCAGCGTGCATTTCTGACCCCTATTGCGAAAGGGAAACTTATAGCAGGATTGGCCGTCACGGAGCCGGCTGGTGGGTCCGATTTGATCGAAGCTATACAGTGTGTCGCCGAAAGTGACGAAGATCACTGGGTTATCACTGGGCACTATGCGAAGAGCGCTTGCTTATCGCCCTAGGTTCCATCGCCTTAGCCCGCGTCTGCCTGAAAGAGCCGGTCGCCTATTCGACCAGCGCCGATCTTCGCTTTCCGCAGACTGAAGGCCCGCTACCCGTGATGACAAAGCTTGTTGGTCCCTGTATGGATGCGTTGTTTCTAAAAATGCCCCTCAACTCATAGGTGCCCTAAGCCCCCTCAAGAAAAGTCGGCACTGTAGTGACACAAGGGCAGGGCTTCTTCGAGCGGGCAGGGTTTGAGGCTGTGCTTGCCAAGCTGCCTGACTACCTGGCTGAATTGATTAGAGAGCGGATGTTTTAATTTCTTCTCCCTTTTGCTCGTTCTCTTTCTAAGTCCAGCTCGGTCTTTATACCTAAAGCATGTAGGGCGTTATTAGCCTCTTCCAGGGAGGTCGACCTAGCCAGGGCCTGAGCAGGTTTAGAGAGGGTATGGAAAAGAATGGTTGGCGACAGGTAAAAGGTGAGAGTGGTAAGAGGGGTAAGCATTACCTGCCTCTCATCTCCCCGGATCCCTCTTATTCCTGTGGTCCCTCTGGCGCACTCCAGGGGGATAGCGCTTGCTTCTGTTGGTACTCGTTTAATGACCTGCTCCATTTCTGCCACAACCTGTTGGGTAAGCCCCCAAGCACCTAGTAAACCACCCTCTTTAGCAACTTTTCCTAAAGCAATTTCTATTTCTTCTGTCGTTAACTCTCCATCGCTGCCATAGCCAAAAATGCCCCATAGGGTTCGGTATCCTTTGGTTTCCAGGCTAGCCAAGGCGGCAAGCATAATGGAATCTGCCAGGGGGCTGCGCAACCCCGATTCTCCTCCTTGGGCAAGAGAATCGCCCCCAACGTCAATACCTACAAGAAGATCCGTTTGCAGGGCTTCCATGGCAGCCTCTGTGCCAGCCATGGCCCCTTGTACGCCGCCGTTTATGTCAATATGGAGCACCTCCCACCCGTAAAGTGCGGCCATTTCTGATTCAGTGAAACGCACACCATACCGAGTCTGAGTCTGACCATTGACCAGCCAGGCGTGGGGGTGAAGCTCCCGAATATTTTGGATCTCGTCGCGAGAACGGGGGCCAGGCCTAGAATCATACACATAACGTTCCCAGGGAAGACCGCCCAGGTGAAACTGTAGGCCGCAGAATTCTAGGAATCTAGCAGTGGCAAGTGCCCCGACTATGTCGCCTCCTCCACCAACACCAATTACCAGGGCACGAGAAGAAGCGCAAAGAGTTGCTTCTAAGCTGTTCACAACCTATAACCTCGTTATCTTGACAGCCTATAAATACTCCAAATCATTCAGTATATTACATTGATTTCTTAAACGATTTCTTAAACCCAGATGCAAACCGCCCCAGATCTGACAGCAGGTGCGAATAATCATGGTCTTCTGACAATAAAAGTTGGAGGAGCTTTATTCCACTTAACATAAGGCTATGTTATTGGGCTGCTGGGAAATTTTCAAGTATTATCTGAGATGTTTGGCGTGAAACAATCTGAAGAAAAATATGAGGTTTCCTATTCTTTGATATACACCAAGGTACCGGTAGGAACCTGCTCATAGAGTTCTTTCACATCTTCATTGGAAAGGGAGATGCATCCCAGAGTCCAGTTGACTCCCACACGGTTAAACTTCTCGTTATCACTGCCATGAATACCAATGGCCCCGCCCACCCCAAGGTAGCGTCCGCCACTTTGTGGCACTTGGCCTGAGGCAACGTGCTGCCAATAGATGTACACATTATGCTCGGTTGGGTAATCAAGGAGCATAAAGCGAGCCCAACGATTATGGTATGCTTTGTCAATGATAGCATATAACCCTGTGGGGGTACGTTTGTCTCCCTGGTAAAGTTTTCTCCCCGGTTTACGTCCGAAGACTGCCGGATAGCTCTTCACCAGACGCCCATGAGAATAAAGGTTGAGCGTGTGGCAGGACTTTTCTACAACAATGAGCCAGAATTCCCCTTGTCCCCAGGGCAGAATATTTTCATCATCTGGAATGTGGCGGGAAAGGGGAGGGGGCTGAGGAAGAGGCCGCGGTGGGACAAACTCAGGTGGCGGTTTTGGCGTGCACCCTGCAATAAGGAGGCTTAAGAGCAGAACCTGTCTTGAGCCAAGCCCAAGGAGCAGACGGCCCCTCTTCTCTATAAGAGTAGGAAATATGTTTTTTAGAGCCTGTTTTTTGGTTTTCGGCCGTCTTGTTTGTATATGGCAGAACAGTTTAAATACATAAGAGAAAAGGGAATACCTATTGAGGGCCGGTGCCGCCGGGATTTTCGCTTCCGGAGAAGGAAGACTCATTGGTCTCCAGTATATCGCATAATCCCTTCCAAGTGAAGATCTTATCTATCCTATCTATCCTGGGGGTGAGGTACCTTTACCCTTTCTCAGCTGGTATGATAAAATACTAGAAAAAACAACTTCTTTGCTAACCCACCCGACGTATAGGTGAGCGATCTATGTTTAATACACTATTACACAAAATCTTTGGTAGCAAAAACGATAGAGAATTAAAAAAGATCCAGCCCCTAGTAGCTGCTATTAACCGTCTAGAGCCGGAGTATGTCCCTCTTTCCCACGAGGAGTTACGGGCTAAAACTGATGAGTTTAAAACCCGCCTCCATGAGGGGACTGCCACTCTACGTAGCGCCATGGAGGAAGCCCAGACCCGCTTTATAGCTGCCAATGGGGAGGAGAGGGAAGACTTCAAAGTGGAAAGAGAAAAACTCTCCCAGGAGCTGCGAGAGGTCGAGGCTGAGGTTCTTGACGATATTCTTCCCGAGGCATTTGCCGCAGTACGAGAGGCTTCAAAGCGTACCACCAGCATGCGTCATTTTGATGTGCAACTCTTGGGTGGTGCCGTACTCCATCAGGGCAGGATTGCTGAGATGAAAACGGGTGAAGGAAAAACGCTGGTGGCAACCCTGGCGCTTTACCTTAATGCCCTTACCGGTAGGGGATCTCACCTTATCACTGTCAATGATTATCTGGCCCGGCGTGACGTACAATGGATGGGACCCATCTACCACTATTTGGGTCTTACTATTGCCTCGATTGTGCACGATGCTAGCTTCCTTTTTGACCCCACTTATGTGGCTAAGGACTATCGGTTTCTCAACCTCTGCCCTGTCTCTCGTAAGGAGGCCTATGAGGCGGACATTACTTATGGCACCAATAACGAGTTTGGCTTCGACTATCTGCGTGACAACATGAAGTTTAGCCTGGACGACTATGTCCAGCGGGAGCTGAACTTTGCCATTGTAGACGAGGTCGACAACATTCTCATCGACGAGGCCAGAACCCCGCTGATCATCTCCGGTCCAGCTGAGGAATCCACCGAGAAGTACTATACCCTCAACCGGGTGGCTCCCCGCCTGCAAAAAGACACAGACTACACTATCGATGAAAAGCTGCGCAGTGTTGCTCTCACCGAGGAGGGAGTGTCTAAGGTGGAAAGAGTCCTGGGTGTAAAGAACCTCTACGACCCTGCCGAAATTAACACCCTGCACCATGTGAACCAGGCATTAAAAGCCCATACTTTGTTCAAGAGAGATGTAGACTATGTGATTAAGGACGGTGAAGTGATCATTGTTGATGAGTTCACCGGCCGCCTGATGCCCGGGCGGCGCTGGTCTGATGGCCTCCACCAGGCAGTAGAGGCGAAAGAAGGAGTGAAGATTAGAGAAGAGAATCAGACGCTGGCCACGGTCACCATCCAAAACTACTTTCGTATGTACAACAAGCTGGCCGGTATGACCGGGACGGCTGACACCGAGGCGGTGGAGTTTAAGAAGATTTACAAGCTTGATGTGGTGGTTATCCCGCCGAATAAGCCTATGATCCGAGCTGACCATCCGGACGTTGTCTATAAGACCGAGCGGGAGAAGTTTAATGCGGTGGTTGAAGAGATTGAGGACTGCCACCAGCGTGGGCAGCCGGCGCTGGTGGGTACAGTGTCGGTAGAGCGGTCTGAGCGTTTGGGCAAAATGCTAAAGAAAAAAGGCATTAAGCATAGTGTGCTTAATGCCGTTAATCATGAGGCTGAGGCCAACATTATTGCCCAGGCCGGTCGCTTCAGTGGTGTGACCATTGCCACCAACATGGCTGGCCGTGGCACGGACATACTGCTGGGTGGTAACCCCGAGTTTCTTGCCCGAACAGAGATTGAAAAGGAGTGGCTCGGCCGCCTTTCTGCCCAGCCATCTTCTGGTGGACAGGCAGAACAATCTGCACAGGGATCCAAAAGCTATGAAGAGCTACTTGAAGAGTTGCGTGAGCAGTACAATGAACAGGTAGTGCAGGTCCGCCAGAAGTATGAACAAGAGTTACAACCGTTTGCCGAAAAGCGGACCGAGGCCCTCAAACAACTCACCGAGACTTATCGGCCGTTTTTGGAGGTATCCTGCTACCACACCAAAGCAGGATACGAAGGGATGACCGAGCAACTGGATAATGACACTGTGGAGAAGGGACTGTTTCGCAGTATAGGTCAAGCCAAGCAGGAGTATGAACTGGCCTTGGCTGAGTATGACAAAGTAGTGGGCCCGGTTTTAAGCGAGGATCAGCAGCATGAGTACGACACCCTACGGGCAGAGTACGCGGAGGAACTCGCCGAACGGCTTACCAGTGGAGGGGAGAACGGGATCGAGCGTCTACGAGGTCTACAGGTTAGGTATGAAAAAATATTGCAGGACTATGAGCGAGGACTGTTTAAACTAGCCCTGGTGCAACCAGCAGAGAATGGTGACATTGCCCCCCTCTATGAAGAGTCCCGCAGAGCGTACGAAGAAGCCAACCGCCTCTATGAGGAGGCGGATAATCTCTATGAGGAAAAGCACCGTCCTTACGAAGAAGAGTTGGCTAGGGCGGAGCATACCTACGAGGAGAAACGCCGGGAGCGGGTGAAATTAGTTGAGGAACTGCGCGAACAATTAGAAAAAGCTCCGGATCACCAGCGGCGGTATGACGAAGTACTGGAGAAGTACCACAAGGTCTGTTTGGAGGAACGGGAAAAAGTGGTGGTTGCTGGTGGGCTTCACATTCTTGGCACTGAACGGCATGAGGCTCGTCGTATTGACAACCAGCTCCGTGGTCGTTCCGGACGACAAGGTGACCCGGGCTCCTCCCGTTTTTATCTCTCCCTGGAGGATGATCTTCTGCGTATCTTTGGCGCCGAGCGTATCCAGAAAATTATGGACCGGCTAGGTATGGAAGAGGGGGTACCCATTGAACATGGTCTAGTAAGCCGGGCAATCGAGAACGCCCAGGGACGGGTAGAAGGCCACAACTTTGACATCCGTAAACATCTCCTTGAATACGATGATGTGATGAACAAGCAGCGGGAAGTGATCTATCAGCAGAGGCGCGATGTCCTGGCCGGGGAGAACCTCAAGGATGAGGTCCTGGAGATGACAGAAGGACTGGCCGAAGATATTGCCAGCAACTTTGCTGACAAGGCGGTTTTTCCCGAGGAGTGGGACTGGAAGGGATTAGATGACGCGCTTTTCCGCCAGTTTAATTTCCGACTGCAGCCTGGTGAGGAGAAAAAAGAGGAGTTGACGCCAGAGGGGCTTCAGGAGATGACGGTCCAGAGAGTGAAGTCTCTTTACGAGGAAAGGGAGGAGGCTTTTACTCCGCCGGTGAGTCGTTATCTCGAAAGAGTTGTTATGTTGCAGACTATTGACTCCTTGTGGAAGGATCATTTGCTGGCCATGGATCATCTCAAGGAGGGTATTGGTCTGCGCGGCTATGGGCAGAAGAACCCCTTGCACGAGTATCAGCGGGAAGGGTTTGATCTATTTGAAGAGATGAATGGCAAGATCCAAGAGGATGTGGTGCAAAAGCTCTTTACCGTGCAGATTGCCCGCCAGGAGGATGTTGAACGCATGGAGCCACGCCGCCGTCCTCAGCAAGTTATGATGAGTCATGGCCAAACGGCACAGCCGCAACCTGCCACGATACGTCGTGATGGCGACAAAGTAGGCCGTAATGCTCCTTGTCCCTGCGGCAGCGGCAAGAAATACAAAAAGTGTCATGGCGCAGGGTAAAGACGATGAAAGTCAAAACCAGACAAAAGCAGATTGTTATCCCAGGATACCGGTTTGCCGGGGTAAGCTGTGGTATTAAGGAAAGCGGCAAGAAAGACCTGGCGCTAATCTACTCCGAAACCCCTATGGTGGCCGTGGGGGCCTTTACCACTAACCGGGTCAGGGCTGCTCCGGTGCTCATTGGTGAGGAGCGGTTGCGAGATGGGCAGCTTCAGGCAATTGTTGTTAACAGCGGCAATGCCAATGCCTCTACTGGGCAGGCAGGGCTTAGGGTTGCCAGAGACTCTTGTCGCCTAGTTGCGCAAACACTCAAGGTCCCGGACCGGCTTGTCATTCCTTCCTCAACTGGCAAGATTGGTGTTCTTCTCCCTTGGGCCAAGATACGCAGAGGCATTGCCGGGGCTTGCCGCTTGCTGTCCCCAGAAGGGTTCTGGGATGCCTTGGAAGGTATTATGACCACGGATGCTTTTCCCAAGGCAGCACAGCGTAAACTTATCATTGATGGAAAAGAGATTGTGGTTGCAGCTATGACCAAAGGGGCGGGGATGATCGCCCCCAATATGGCAACCATGCTCTGTTATGTGATGACAGACGCCAGTGTCTCTCGTACGGCGCTCGAGCAAATTTTACGCAACGGTTTAGCTGACTCCTTCAATATCATCACGGTGGACGGCGACACGAGCACTAACGACACCGTTGTGCTCATGGCCAATGGCCAGGGGGGCAACAGAGAAATCAGAGCCGGGGGGCTAGGATTCACCCCGCTGAATAATGCGGTGGCTGAGGTTCTTAAGGAGGTGGCTCGTTTAGTGGTGAAAGACGGGGAAGGGGCAACAAAGGTGGTTGATATTTTTGTCCGCGGAGCCAAGGATGACCTGGAGGCCCAGCAGGTAGCACGGACAGTAGCTTACTCACCCTTGGTGAAAACCGCTTTCTTTGGTGGGGATCCAAACTGGGGCCGGATTGTTTGCGCGGTGGGCTACGCTGAGGCAGAGGTCAAACCGGAGAAGATTGACATTCTAATTGGTGATGTCTCCATTGGTAAAAATGGGATTAGTACCGGGGCACAGAGCGAAGCGCAGGCCGCTCGAATCATGCAGCAGCCCGAGTTTTCTGTCACTATTGATCTTCATCTTGGCCGCGGTCGCGCTCATATGATTACCTCAGACCTTTCCCTGGCCTACGTCCGTTTTAACTCAGCTTATAGTACGTAGTGTTCTCGATCATACAGAGCACTGCGTCCCTTAAAACCTAAGAGCCTTTGCCATCAATCACCCCCTCTTCCGCACAGCCGCGGGAGAAGGTTAGGGTGTAGGGTTTCTGTCTGAGTCTCTGTGATAACCTGACTGAAAACTTCCCCTAGGGCGTCGGCTTCCTCTTCCCCAAGCTTCTCCCGCAAAGGTTTGGGAACAGCAATAACTGCTATAGGTTTTTAAGTAGCAAGGGTAGGAAAGAAGAGTAAGGGAAGGTCATGACTTTACCCAGGTCTTGATTTGATGGAGACCAGCGCTGCAGGCTCCCTTTTTCGCTTGACTTTTATCAGGCACAAGAGATAGCGTCTGTTTGTCCATGGTGAGGGACAAGCAGAGACGGCAGGGCACGGGAAAAGGACACAGCTGCTATCCAGAGACCATCTGCGCAAACAGATTATGCCTTCACAAGACGGAACATAGGGACACTCCTGGAGGCACTCCTTCTCAGCTGCCTGGCAAATCTTGACTCCTGTGAGGCATAGGGAGTAAAGTTTGCTTATCACGGGGAGAAGTAAGTAAGCACATCACCAGAATAAGGAGGATGAGCGCTATGATCCCCGAATCATGGATGCATGGACTCTACCTCTTCACCACCATTTTCGCTGTGGGTGTCACAGCAGTGGACATGCTTGGCATTCTGGGCACCGGAGAGGGTAACGCCGACAGTGGTGACGGTGCGGGCGAAACAGCAGGTGCCGGCGGTGATGTAGGGCTCCTCTCTATCCTGCGCTATCTACGCACCTTTGTCTATTTCTCGCTGGGGTTCGGGCCTCTAGGGCTGGTTGCGGAGGCGACCGGTGCCGGCGTACTGGGGAGCCTGGGCTGGGCAGTACCGGGGGGCATTGGTGCAGCCTTTCTTGCTCGCGCCTTCTTTCGCTTCCAGCAGCAGGATATCGATTCGAGCGTGCAAGAGGAAGAGCTCCTCTTCGAGCGTGCTTGCGTTATTGTGCCGATTTCCAGCAAGGATATGGGTAAGGTGCGGGTGAAGATGGGACAGACCGTTGTGGAAAAGTACGCCCTTGCTGAGGATGAGGGGGACTCTTTCCGCACGGATGAGGTGGTGCGGATTGTACAGGTTACAGACGACTGTGTTTATGTGGGCCGGGCGGAAGGGAATCTGTCCCTTGACGAGTCATAGTTGTAGCCTGGAGGCAGCGAAGCGCAACCTAGGCGCAACCTGGAAATATTTGCCTTGAGTCCCCTTGACCCGGATTCCGTGTTGCTCCATCCGGGCTACAGAGAGCTGGCCAGCCGTTAATGGGTAGGCGTCAAGCGGAAAGGATATAAGGAGGATTTTTATGGAAGGGCTTTTTTCTCTTGGGGGAGTCCTAGCCGTTGTCTTCTTCTTTCTAGGAGTAGGCATCCTGCGATCTCTCATTCGGGTCTGTCCCCCCGATCAGGTGCTGGTTGTGACGGGCATAAAAACACAGATGCAGGGGAAAGAGTATGGGTTTCGTATCCAGAAAGGCGGCTGGACATTTGTCCTCCCCTACCTGCAAAGTGTAGAGGCGGTTGATTTGAGCGTCATCCCCATTAACGTGCGCATTGAGGGGGTTAACTCTGCTAACGGCATCACCGTGGGGGCGGATGCCACGGCATGTGTCTGTGTGGATAATGAGGAGGAAATGCTTCTGTACACTGCCGTCGAGCGGCTCATGGGTAAGTCGCGAGAGGAGGTTCAGGAGCAGATTCAGCAGACCATGATCGGCAACTTTCGCGGTGCCCTCAGCAAGACGACTCCCCTGCAGGCCATTGGCATGGTAGAGAGTGTCGAGGAAGCGGGCAGCGGTTCGCCACCCGGCCGCCCGGACTCTCCCGCCCCTGTGGATGTGGAGGGCGAACGTGCCCAGTTTCGCCAGGAGCTCCTCAAGGACAGCAATCAGGATCTTAGTACCTTCGGCATGCGAGTTGTTTCGGTCTCCTTGCAGAAGATCTGGGATACTTCCAACTACATTGCCAATCTGGCCAATAAAACCCTCTCACACAAACGGCAGGAGGTCGAAGTTGAGGAGGCCCGCTTGCGAGCTCAGGCCGAACGTGCTGAGTCAGACGCCAAGCGACGCGAGACCGTTGCCGAAAGTCGTGCTAATGAGCAGGTTATTGCAGCCCAACAGAAAGTGGAGGTTCTGCGACGCCAGTGCGAGGCGAACATTGAACGCTCACGCCTGGAGGCTGATAGTGCCCTGGCCAAGGCTAGAAACGAGGGCGAGCGCAACGTACAGGAGATCACAGCCGAGCTACAGAAGTTAAAGAACCTCTCAAACGTAACGCTTGAGGCTGGAGCGCGTCAGCGTGCCGCTGAAGTCCATGCCGCCGGAGAGGGTGAAGCCATCCGCATCCTACAAGAGACTCAGAACGACCTTCTGTATCAGAAGGTGCAACTGATGGCCCAAGCTGGCGATGTGGGCAAGATTGCCCTCTTTGTCCAACAACACCTTTCCCACCTCTTTGCGGCCTATCAGGAACATGCCAGGGGGTTAGGAGTGGACGATCTGCTGGTTATGGATGATGAGCGCGGGTTCAATGGTGTGGTGAATCGTGGACCCGAGGCGCTGGTGGATTTCCTGCGCCACTTTGAGAAAGCATTTGGCATTCGGGTTCAGGACTTGCTGACGGTCTCAGTGAGCTCGGATAGCTCAGTGACCTCCGGCAGCACAGAGGAGGAAGTCCAATGATCGGGTTTGTTGTTGTTCTCGTGCTACTGATTATCTTGACGCTCATCTTTCAACTTGTCACCAAGATGAAGATCGTGGGGGCGAATGAACTCGCCGTTATTGCGGGCAAGGAACGTGAGGGGTTCTCGACGCTGCGTGGCGGGCGGGCCTTTGTCTGGCCCCTCATTCATCGCTTCTACAGGATGGACCTGAGGCCCCGGACAACAAGTATAAGAGTGGAATCGGCGATTGCCGGAGGAATTGTGCCCTTGACAGTCGTGGCAACGGTCAGTTTCGCCATTGCTTCCTCGGGAGGTGGCCTGCGAAACGCGATTCGGCGTATTCTGATGATGACCTCCAACTGGGAGGAGTTGACGGACATTGCCACCTCCATCATTGAGGGGCACCTACGTGACTCCATTGCGACCATGACCCCGGAGCAGGTGATGACCGATAAGGACATACTTGTCCAGAATATGATTCGCGTTTGCAAGGCGGACTTAGAAGGCATTGGCCTAGAAATCACAACTATGAACATTGCCGACGTAGATGACCATCGTCTGGAGGGTGTGGCGGACCCTCAGCTCTACATTGCGCTGCTTAAGCGCATCCAGGCGGCCAATGCTGAGACGCAATCACGCGAGGCTCAGGCATTGGCGCGTGCCGCTGCCAAGGAGGAAGCCGAAGCCCGGCGGGCTGAGGTCGCCATCCGCGAGTTCGAGAACGAGCGGGAGAGCCTTCTGGCGGAGACCCGGGTCAAAATCGCTGTCGAACAACAGCGTGCCGCGGTTGGAGTGCAGAAGGCAACGCGGGATGCCGAGGCGCAGGTCATAGGAATCAGGGCACAGATTGAGGCAGAGGAGCGCCGCATTGAGATGTTGCGGGCGAAATATGAAGCCGAAGTGCTGATACCTGTCGAAGCCGAGAAAGAGCGCATGACTCTTGAGGCCAAGACCCAAGCGGTAACGCTCCGGGGACGGGCGCAGGCGGAAATCGACCAACTCAAACGCACCCTGGAAATTCTCCAGCAGGGGGGCAAATCCGCGCTACAAGCCTACATCATTGAGAACTTTGAGAAGTTCATCCAACCCTTTGCCCAGACGCTTGCCCTTTTCCCGGTCAAACAGGCAACGGTTATCACCGGGGCAAGCGAATCTCATCCCCCTATATCAGGAATCCATCCCCACCCGATTGAAGAGGAGAAGGCGCGATTTCTCCAGCATGCCTTTGGGACCCTGGCCACTGCCCAACAGGAAAAAAAGGAGACCGAATCCTAGTTGTCTTAGCCTACTCAGCCTGGCCTTAGCTTGGGACATCCTAACGCATGAGCAAAAACAAACCGTTGTCTAGACTGTGAGGGATGAGTCAGAGAAACCTTAGTAGGAGAGCAAATCGTGACGGACAACAATCAGCCCATCCCTCTACAATGTTGCTGCCTTGCTCCTAGTGGTAGAGTTTCACTAGGACGCTAGTATCCAGAAAGAGGATGTGCCTGCAGAATTTCTTCCACGGTATCACCTGATGGTCGGCCGGCCACCGCTTATGTCGGCCACATGAACAATATGGGGATGCTCCGTTTGTTGCACTGACAATGTTTCCTGGGTTGCGTTTGTCATGGTACCCTGTCCTGTTTTGGGTCTTTCTTGAGTTTACCTGGCTTTAGGCAGACCCAGAACTCGTTCTGCCAGAATGTTGCGCTGAATCTCTGACGTGCCTCCCTCGATGCTGTTGGCCCGTGAACGCAGAAATTCGTATTGCCACAAGCCGTCTTCCAGGGCCCAGTTGGAACCCTGGCCCAGAAGACCCAGTGGACCAGCTATCTCCATTGCCAGCTCTTGTAGGCGCTGGTTGCTCTCAGCCCAGTGAAGTTTGGCAATAGATCCCTCAGGTCCGGCTGGCTCACCTCGCAACATGCGTGTTAACGCCCGGGAGTTGTTGAGCCTGAGTAGTTCACTGTCAATGTAAGCCTGGGCAAGCTTTTGGCGGAAAAAAGGAATTTGTAGAACGGGCTGGCCGTTTTGTGAGACGCCTTTGGCCGTTTGTACGAGTTCATTAGCCGATTGTTGGAGAGCAAAGGTGAAATAAAATCCCAGCCCTTGTCGCTCGTACATAAGCGAAGTAATAATGGGCTTCCACCCATCGTCTTTTTGCCCCAAGAGGTTTTCTTTCGGGACTTTGACCTCGTCAAAGAAAACTTCGTTAAATTCTGCCTCTCCGGTCATGGTGCGTAGCGGGCGCACGGTAATACCTGGGCTCTGCATATCCACAAGAAGACAGCTTAGCCCCTTGTGCTTGGGCACGTCTGGATTTGTTCGCACAAGCAATAAGCAGCGCTCGGAAAAGGAGGCCAGGCTGGTCCACACCTTTTGTCCGCTAACCACAAAATAATCTCCCTGATCCATTGCTCTGGTCTTAAGCGAGCCCAAGTCAGAGCCGGACCCGGGCTCAGAATATCCCTGACACCAGATTTCGTCGCTGCTCAGGATCTTTTGCAGATAACGCTTCTTCTGCTCCTCGGTGCCATAGTGCATAATAGTGGGGCCAATGATTTCCAAACCCAGGACATTGATCAGAGGTGGCGCCTTGTGCTGGGCCATTTCCTGGTCAAAAATCATACGCTCGATCAGCGTTGCCCCACGTCCTCCATACTCTTTGGGCCAGGAGACTCCTGCCCATCCCCCTTTATAAACTGTTTTTTGCCATTGACGAAGGAACTCAAAATGTTGGGAAGTGGTAGGCTGGAGGTTGGTGGGGATTTCTTGGGGAAGGTTTTCCCTGAGCCATGTCCGTAGCTCCAGGCGAAATGCTTCTTCTTCGGGGGTAAAAGCAAAATCCATGGTGCTTCTCCTGGTTATTAGGGCGGTATCAGGACGTTATCCAGGCTGGCCAAGCTTTTTCTGCAAAATCTCGTTGACCGTCCGCGGGTTGGCCTTTCCCTGGGTGGCTTTCATGACCTGGCCAACAAAAAAGGACATAAGACGCTCTTTACCTGCCCGGTAGTCAGCTACTTTACCGCGGTTCTCAGCCATGATTTTGTCAACAATTTCCTCAATAGCGCCCTCATCCGTTACCTGTATGAGTCCCTTTTCCTTGACAATAGCTTCTGGGGGCTGGCCACTCTTATACATCTCCTGGAAAACCATCTTAGCAATCTTGCCGCTGATTTTGTCTTCGTCAATAAGTCGCACCATGTCCCCTAAGTGCTCTGCCGGGACTGGCCAGCGACTGATAACCAGCCTTTCATCAAGCCTTTCTTCTTTGATAAGACGCAACACGCTATCCATAATCCAATTGCTGATGGCTTTAGGGTTGTTGTGGACCTGTACCGCGGCCTCGTAATAGTCGCCAACATCTTTCCTTGCTGTGAGCACCTCAGCGTTATACTCAGGAATCCCATGCTGGCGCACAAACCGTTCTTTACGGACATCTGGCAGTTCAGGCAGAGTAGCCCGAACCTCTTCTATCCAGTCCTTTTCTACTACCAGGGGTAGAAGATCAGGATCAGTAAAATAACGGTAGTCATGGGCATGCTCCTTGCTCCGCATGGAGCGGGTAACCTCGCGGTCGGCATCCCACAGCCGGGTTTCCTGTTCAATTTTGCCGCCCGAGGAAAGGATCTCAGTCTGCCGGCGGATTTCATACTCGAGGGCCTTTTCCACTGCCTTAAAGGAGTTCAGGTTTTTGACTTCGGTTTTGACTCCCAACTCCGTAATTTCTGACGGACGCAGGGAAACATTGGCATCACAGCGGAAGCTTCCCTCTTCCATGCTGCCGTCGCATACCTCCAGATACTGGAGAATAGCTCGCAGGCTGCGTAGGTATGCGCCAGCCTCGGCCGGGGTGCGCATATCTGGCTCGCTGACAATCTCTAATAGGGGAACTCCCGTGCGGTTAAAGTCTACTAAGCTGGCATCACCATGAGCATCGTGGATATTTTTGCCGGCGTCTTCTTCCATATGGATGCGGGTGAGTCTGACGCGTTTGCTGTGGCCATTATCGGCCATGCCGCCCTCAGCGGCGGCAATATCAAGGTACCCATGATGGGCAAGGGGCAACTCGTACATGCTGATCTGGTAGCCCTTAGGCAGGTCAGGATAGAAGTAATTTTTGCGGGCCCAGCGACTGACAAGCGCAACCTCGCAGTGGGTGGCCAGAGCAGCCTTAAGAGCAAACTCCACTACTCGACGGTTGAGCACGGGCAGTACCCCAGGCAGTCCCAGACACACCGGGCAAGTATTAGAGTTGGGTGAAGCGCCAAACTTGGTGGAGCAGCCGCAGAAGATTTTGGATTCAGTCAAAAGCTGAGCATGTACTTCTAGGCCAATGGTTGCCTCATATTCCATAGCTTGCCCCTCTTTAGAGCAACGGTCGTTGCTTATGCCACTCCGTGGCCTGTTCGTAAGCATAGGCAGCCTGCAAAACAGCTTCTTCGCCCAGTGGTTTGCCAATCATTTGTAAACTGATGGGTAGGCCCTTCTGATCAAAACCACAGGGGAGAGAGAGGGCGGGAAGCCCGGCCAGATTCACAGCAATAGTAAAGATATCGGAGAGATACATGGTGAGAGGGTCATCCACCTTTTCTCCCAGCTTGAAAGCGGTTGTTGGCGCCACTGGTGTAGCAATTACGTCACAGGTGGCAAATGCCTGCAAGAAGTCCTGGCGGATAAGGGTACGCACCTTTTGCGCCTTTAGATAATACGCGTCGTAATACCCAGCAGAGAGGGCATAGGTACCAAGCATAATGCGGCGCTTAACCTCCATACCAAAACCCTGGGCTCGGCTGTCACAGTACATGTCCATAAGCCCCTCATTCTGCTGTGCACGGTGACCATATTTGACCCCGTCATAGCGGGCTAAGTTAGAGCTGGCCTCGGCCGTGGCAATAAGGTAGTACGCACCAATCGCATACTCGGTATGGGGGAGGGAAATCTCATGCGTCTCTGCTCCCAAGGCTTCCAGATCGCCTATGGCTTTTTTCACCGCCTCGCCTACTTCCGGCTGCATGCCCTCAACAAAATATTCCTTGGGGATGCCAACCTTGAGCCCGCGGATGCCGCGATTCAAGCTCGCAGTGTAGTCCGGTACCGGAGTGTTGATCGAAGTAGAATCTGCAGGATCATGTCCGGCAATAGTGCCCAGCAGAAGGGCACAGTCAAATACATCCTTGGTAACAGGGCCCACCTGATCGAGTGAAGAAGCATAAGCAATCACCCCAAACCGGCTGACCCGGCCATAGGTGGGTTTAATTCCTACCACGCCGCAAAAAGAAGCGGGTAGGCGGATGGAGCCTCCGGTATCAGTGCCGAGTGAGGCCATGGCTTGATCCGCAGCCACGGCAGTGGCTGATCCCCCCGAAGAACCGCCCGGCACTCGTTCGGTATCCCAGGGATTACGGCTAGGGAAAAAGCCAGAATTTTCTGTGGATGAGCCCATGGCAAATTCATCACAATTGACTTTACCCACAATCACAGCGCCGGCTGCTTTCAACAGCCGGGTGACTGTGGCATCGTAAGGCGGGATAAAGTTCTCCAGGATCTTTGAACCCGCGGTAGAGCGAATGCCCTGGGTAAGAATAACGTCTTTTATAGCTACGGGAATACCCAAAAGCGGAGGAGGGGACTCCTCAGATCCCAATCGCTTGTCCGCTGCCTCAGCTTGGGTAAGGGCTTGTTTTTCGCTGACAGTGATAAAGGAGTGGAGCACGGGTTCGGTGGCGGCAATGTGCGCCAGCACTGCGCGGCTGAGTTCAACCGAGCTGGCCTGCCGCGAGTGTAGCAGTGCCTGGGCTTCGCGAATGGTAAGACTGCGAAGGTTCATTTCAGCGCCCTTTAAGCCTATTCAATAATTTTGGGCACTTTAAAAAAGGCATGATCGCGTTCAGGTGCATTACGCAGAAGCGTTTCGACATTGGCTTGATTTCTCACCTGGTCTTCACGCAATGGAGCCGGTACCTCTACTGCGTGCGCGGTGGGCTCAACCGCGCCGGTGTCCAGTTCGTTAAGCTTCTCAATATAGGTTAGAATCTCATCGAGCTGCTCAGTAAAGGCTGCTTCCTCTTGCGGACTGAGTGTCAGACGGGCAAGAAGCGCTACATGCCGCACCTCTTCTTGGCTGATTTTCATGGGTGTAACCTCATGTGGCTGCTTAACAGATCTCTTTCAGTAATTAAGCGCCCTCCACAATAATCATGTTAGTGATGGAGGCGCTCTGGCGCAGTCGTTTGGGTTCTCTATATTCTTCTGCGGACCACCATGCCTTTGCGCGTTCGACACTATCGAACTCTAGAACAACAACGCGTTTGGGCACCCAATCACCTTCCAAATTTTCAGCTTTGCCGCCGCGCACCAGGAATTTACCACCGTAGGCCGAGATGGTTGAGGGCACAAGCTTGATATACTCTGCATAGGTCTTTGGGTCGGTCACTTCGACATCGACAATAATATAGCCTGCCATGGGCTTGCTCCTCTCGTTACCAGAATAGGCGCTGTTAATACCTGTTTAACATCCCTGCAGCTGTTGGTACACTCCCATAAGGTACTTGCTCAATATATGAAGCATTTTGCTAGAAAGGTCTACAGGTCTTCTGGCCAGAGGGTAAAAGCTAAACACTTGCTAGAGGGCGTTGATTCCTGGCTTGGGAGTTAGGTAAGCTTTCTGCAGTCATGTTGAGGCGAGACTCCAGAAAGGAGCTAGGAAAAGCTGGGGAGATGGCAGCAGAGAGATTTCTGCGGGACCAGCGCTATGTTATTATTGAGCGCAACTATCGTTGTCCTCTGGGTGAGATTGATCTTATTGCTCTGGATGGCCGGGTAGTGGTATTTGTCGAAGTCCGCTCGCGGACGGGTACAAAATTTGGTAGTCCCCTGGAGTCGGTTAACCGCCGCAAACAAGAGCAGATTATTAGGGTGGCCCTTCACTTTCTATCTCGCCACCACCTCCATAGCCGCGAGGCTAGGTTTGATGTCATTGGCATAAAGTGGGAAGGAAACAGAGCTGGTATAGAACATTTGAAGAACGCCTTTGAATTACGGGCGTAGCCTGTAAGCTTAATAGGAAAACCATGCTAGATATTCGACTCATCCGCGGAAAACCCGACATTGTTAAGACCGAGCTGGCCAAAGTAGGTCTGGCTGGGGAGGTCATTGAGGCTCTTCTGAGTCTTGATCTTAAAAGGCGGGAGCTTATTCGCGAGGTAGAACAACTTAGATCTCATCGCTCTTCTCGTTCCAAAGAGATTCAGAAGCTGACCGACCCGCAAGAAAAAGAGAAAGCCGTAACCGAGATGCGGACCTTAGGAATCCGTGTTTCTCAGATTGAAAAGGATCTAAGCAAGGTAGAAGAAGAATTTCGCTCGTCCATGCTGGAAATTCCCAACCTGCCTCATCCCCAGGTACCTTATGGTCAAGATGAAGGAGAGAACGTGGTAGTGCGCACTCAGGAAGTTATGCGCGAGTTCTCTTTTACGCCCAAACCCCACTGGGAGCTAGGCCCTGAGTTAGGGATCATTGATTTTGAGCGGGGGGTTAAAATCTCGGGCACCCGCTTTTATGTGCTCAAGGGCATAGGTGCGCGTTTACAGCGGGCTCTGATTTCCTGGATGGTCGACCTACATGTGCAGGAGCACGGCTACACTGAAATCTACCCCCCGGCTATGGTTAGGGGTGAGTGCCTTGTTGGTACGGGCAATCTGCCCAAGTTTGAGGACAGTCTTTACCGCGACATTGAGGAGGACTTCTGGTTTATTCCCACGGCTGAGGTGCCCGTGACTAACCTTTATCGAGAAGAGGTCATTGAGCCCGGCTGGTTGCCCATTTACTACGTGGCTTATACTCCCTGTTTTCGTCGTGAGAAAATGTCTGCTGGCCGCGATGTGCGAGGGATTAAACGGGGGCATCAGTTTGATAAGGTAGAGATGGTCAAATTTGTTGCTCCGGAGACCTCGGATGCGGAGTTAGAAAAGCTTGTGGACAATGCGGAAGACGTCTGCCGTCGGCTGCAGATCCCTCACCGGGTGGTACAGATGTGTACCGGGGATTTGAGCTTTGTAGCAGCAATGAAATACGATGTAGAGGTGTGGGCTCCCGGGTGTGGAGAGTGGCTCGAAGTAAGTTCGTGCTCAAACTTTCGCGATTTTCAGGCCAGGCGGGCTAATATCCGCTTTCGGCTTACAGCTGGAGCCAAACCCGAGTTTGTCCACACATTGAATGGTTCCGGGCTGGCTCTTCCCCGGGTGCTCATTACTCTACTGGAAACTTATCAGCAGGAAGACGGGAGTGTGATTATTCCTGAGGTCCTGCGGCCCTATATGGGTGGGGTGGAGACTATCCGGGGGCAAACGTCCTAGCCGGAGGGGGATTGACAAGGTGGGGGCCTTGTACTAACCGGAGTCCTGCGCAGAGACAAAAGTTTGTGGAGCCAGAGCACGAAAAAGAAGAGGAAACTCAGACTCCTGAGGAAAGGATCGAGAGCCTAACTAAGGAGATCTCTCAGCTCATTGGCACCACCGAGACTCAGGAGCGTGAAGAGCTGCGGGAATATGCCATTAGCCTTTTGCAGGGAGAAACAGAGACAGGGCCGGTGGTGGAGGCGGCACCTGCGGCAGTAGAGAGTACGAACCCTTTTAATCCTTTGGCGATTAGCTTGCCTCTTTTCATGGTTGGTGGCCTTCTGATTTTTCTCTTTCCACCTGTGGGTGTTATCCTTCTGTCCGCTGCGGTCCTGATGGGAATGTGGGGGGTGCTCTGGTCTGTGTTTTCTCGTAGGAAATAGTGAAGTCGTTCGCCGCTAAAAACTAAAAACCTACATTAGTTTTTTTCACCGTTGCTTGACTAGCGAAGAAAGGACTTTGGAGTTACTGTAAGAAAGCATAATACGAGGGCAAAGGAGTGTTTATATGGCCAGAGCAAAAACGGCCACGGAAGAAGACCAACAGGCCCTTGAAGAGCGTCGCCGTGAGGAACAGGTAGAGGAGCGCAAAAAGCGCGAGCGAGAGAGGTCGCAAATGGCCGGGCTATGGTCCCGACGTGACTTCTTTGGTCGGCTGGGCTGGGGAGGGTTTGGTATTGCTTCTCTTCTTGGCCTTCTAGCGTTTGTTCGTTCAGCTTTTCCCCGGGTGCTTTTTCTTCCGCCCTCGACCTTTAAAGCAGGTTATCCTGAAGATTTTCCGGTGGGTGAGGTTAGTGAGAAATATAAAAAGGAATTCCGGGTGTGGATTGTACGAGAAGACTATGGCTTTTATGCTATCTTTGCCAAGTGTACCCACCTTGGCTGCACTCCCCGCTGGCTGTCAGCAGAAAACAAGTTTAAATGTCCCTGTCACGGCAGCGGATTCACCAAGACTGCCTATAACTTCGAGGGGCCTGCTCCACGTCCCATGGACCGCTACAAGATCGATGTAGGAGAGGACGGGCAACTAGTGGTCGATATGAGCAGGCTCTTTGCCATGGCTCCGGGTGCCGACCCCAATGAACAGCACCCTGATAGCATTTTGAAAGCATAGACAGTGTCTCTATTAATACGGATAGTTCTATGAGCGAGTGGGACGAACTTAAAAGACAAATCACCGAATCTCAGGTCTGGCAGTCTATGTTCCGCCACGGCTATGAGGATACCCCTCGTAACCGTATCCTCATGGTCTCGGGGAACGTGTGGCTCCACCTCCACCCTTCCAAGGTGCGCAAGCACGGCACGCGGCTTCGCTTTACCTGGTGCATGGGTGGGATCACCTTTCTTATGTTTTTGGTTACGGTGATAACGGGAATCTACTTGATGTTCTATTATCGCCCGGTGGCCGAGTATGCCTATGCGGACATGAAATATCTTGAGTTTGATATGCCCTTTGGCATGCTCATGCGCAATATGCACCGTTGGGCTGCTCATGCCATGGTGATTGCCGTGTGGCTGCATATGTTTCGCGTGTTTATGACCGGCTCGTATAAGCCTCCACGCGAGTTCAACTGGGTGGTAGGAGTGCTCCTGTTAGTACTCACCCTGCTGCTTTCCTTTACCGGTTATCTTCTTCCCTGGGACCAGCTTTCTATCTGGGCAGTGACGGTGGGCTCAAACATGGCCCGTGCCACTCCACTTCTGGGACACGAGGGGCCCTTTCGCGAGTTTTTAGGGGTTAATCCGGTTTATGATGCTCGTGCCTTCCTTTTTGGTGGGGGCGAGATTGGGGCGCATACATTACTCCGCTTTTATATTCTGCACTGCATTTTTATCCCACTGGTGGCCAGCCTCTTTATGGCAGTGCACTTTTGGCGCATTCGCCGGGATGGCTTCTCCGGACCGTCACTCTAGATATAGAGGTCAGGGACAAGTTTTACTAAAAACCAAAAAACTATATAAATCTAGTTCACTGGTTTTCTACTTGCAGAGGGAAGACCTTGCAATTATGGTGTAAACACTACGCGACATAAGGGGGAGCAGAGATCTAAGTGGACCTCATCGATTTCCTAAGTCGTTTGCGTGTGTTAGCGACCCCTGTTGTTATAGCCCTGCTTTTGGTTGTGCTCTACTGGCTTGCCAAGCCCCGCTCGCGCAAACCCTAAAAAATAAAAGGAGGATTGCCTCTTATGGCTGTTGAGGTCAAACCGCCGCCTAAGCGGATTGAGGTGTCAATCAAGAAGGCAACCGGGCCAGGAGATGATAAGGTCCATACCTGGCCCTACCTTGTGCGCAGTGAGTTCCTCTGTACGATTCTTGTCCTTGTGCTTCTGACGGTTTGGTCCATTGTTCTTGATGCTCCCTTGGAAGAGCCGGCCAACCCCACTCGTACCCCCAATCCTTCGAAGGCACCGTGGTATTTTCTCGGCTTACAGGAAATCCTGGTCTTTTTTGACCCCTGGCATGCCGGGGTAGTAGCGCCGAGCTTCATTATCCTTGGGCTAATGGTGATTCCTTTCATCGACATTAACCCTAAGGGGAACGGGTATTACACGTTCAAAGAGCGCAAGTATGAAATCCTTACCTTTCTCTTTGGCTTTCAGGTGCTGTGGATTTCCACCATTGTTATTGGCACCTTCTTGCGCGGGCCGGGGTGGAACTGGTTTTGGCCGTGGGAGGTTTGGGACCCCCACAAGGTGGAGGCACTTACCAACCAAGACCTACCTTATCTCTTAGGGCTGCGAGACTACTTCTGGTCGGCAGTGTTTGGCTTGGCGCTCATTGTGGGCTATTTTGTGATTGGGACTCTGGCTATGTACTGGTGGATTGTGCGGCTCAAAGGCAAAGAGTTTATGCAGCGTTGGGGAATGGCTCGCTTTGGTCTTACGTCTTTCCTCTTCCTCAACATGATGGCAATTGTTATCAAAATGCTTTTGCGTCATGCTTTTAATGTCAAATACATTTTGGTAACTCCCTGGATTAATGTCTGATCCGCGCGAACGTGTTTCCCAAGGTATGCACCGAGGTATTCACCGACGTGTTTTACTTTGCTAAGGTACTCCAGGCAGTGGGCTTTGCTGATGTTGGGTATGGGCTCTTTCTTGGGCTCACTCAAGAAGGGGGAATGACAGCCGAGCTTATCTTTATGGGTATAGGGGTGATTGTGTTTTACTTGGGCCGCTATTTAGAGGGAAGAGCGGCCACCACATAATATAGCAGCGACGTAAGAGTTATGGCACGCAGAGAAATTGCCGACGAAAAGAAATCCTATAGCGCGGTCTTTCTGCTGGCGGCAGGGCTATTACTGGTAAGCGGGGTGTGGTCTATTTGGGACGATTATATTGCCCGCCGGCCGTGGAAGCAATATCAGGCCCAGTTCTACCAACTGGCTTATAATGGGGCATGGCAGGAACTGACCGAGGAAGAAAAGCGGCTCCAGGATGACTCGGAATACCAGGAGGCGGTGAAAAAACTTTCTGAGGCCCAGGCCGAGCTACAGAGCGATAAGACCTCTAAACACCTTCAGGACCTGGAATCAGCTTCTGCTACTGCCAGGGTACGGGCGAGCGACCTGGAGAACAGCCTGCGCCTGGTAAAAAGCGAGCTAGACGTGGCCTGGTACGAGTATGAGCATGCTCTTCAGACCGGCCACTCGGTGATGGAGGAACGGAAGATTGTTGATGAGCTAGAAGAGGAACGGGTTGCTACCGACAAAGAGTTCCAGGCTGCCGAGGCGGAGCGCGACCGCATCGAGAATGAGATGGCAGAGATCCGTCTGGGGGTCAAAGAATGGACCGATCAGGTTGCCGAGTTATCCAAGCCTAAGGAGCGAATCCGGCAGCGCATGAAAAGCTATGTGCTTTTCTCTTTCGATGGCTTTGCTGTTCCCAAGATTCCTAAGATTGACCAGGTAGTCCTACCCGAGTTTGATCACGGCAACTTTGGTACACCGCTTCTGCGGGTTGATCGTTGCCAGTCATGCCACATTGGTATTGCCCGCGGGGGCTTTGAAGATGAACCTCACCCGTTCAGGACTCACCCTGACCGAGAAGCCATTTTTACCCCCCATCCTCCTGAGAAATTTGGCTGTACTCCTTGTCATGAGGGCCAGGGGCCGGCGGTTAATAGCCTTGAGCAGGCACACGGTGAGGTACAGTTCTGGGAACATCCCTTGAGGCGGGGAGCTAAGGTCGAGGCCAACTGTATTAAGTGCCACAGCAATGTCCAGAATATAGATCATGCCCAGGGGATTGCCCAGGGAGAGGATATATTTATTCAGCTTGGTTGTCCTGGCTGCCATTTAGTTGAGGGATATGGTCACCTACCCAAGATCGGACCAGAGCTACGCCGGGTTGCCGCCAAAGCTGACCCTTCCTGGATGGTACGCTGGGTGAAAAATCCCCACGATTTTCGCCCCCGTACTCGTATGCCTAATTTCCTCTTTCAGGAAGAAGAGGCCATTGCCGTTGTGGCTTACCTGCTTGACGCCAGCAAAAAAGAAGCAGAAGAGTGGCTTGCCTCCCATCCAGCTCCTTGGGGAATCAATCCCTCAAGCCCAGCTCTAGTGGAACAGGGCAAAACCCTGGTGGAATCCCTGGGCTGCCAGGGTTGCCATGGATTCGCCGAGGGAGAGACGGCAACCGTAATTGGACAGAACAAAGGCTTTGCTCCTAATCTGGCCAACGTTGCCGAAAAGGTGGATTCTCGCTGGCTTTATCACTGGATTAGCAATCCCAAGGACTATTCTACTACAACAGTTATGCCCAGCCTCAGGCTTACAACATACGAGGCCAGAGCCATTACTTCCTATCTAATGACATTGGGAGAGAAGAAGCCCTTTACTTCCCTTCGACAAGGCTCAGGACAGGCAACAAGCTCAGGGCAGGCTGTGGATTTCACTGAGAAACTCTCCCAGCCTGAGACTATTGCCCGGGGTAAAGCGTTGGTGCGTAAGTATGGCTGCTTTGGCTGTCATGAGATCCCGGGCATGGAAAATGAAGCCCGCATTGGGGTAGAGCTGAGCACGTTTAACTCCAAACCTTTTGAAGAGTTCTTTTTTGGTAATCGTACTGATATTCCTGAGACCTGGGATGACTGGACCTATCATAAGCTCAAGAGCCCACGCATCTATGACTACCGAGCGCATTGAGCAACTTATGCCTCAGTTTGACCTGGCTGAAGAGGATATTATCTCCCTACGCGTGTTCCTGACCAGTCGTACCGATCATAAGATTCCATCTCAGTATCTAGCCGACCGGAGCATACAGGCTCATAGCATTGTTGAAGGGCACCGTTTGGTAAGACGCTATAACTGTATTGGTTGCCACGAAATAGAAGGGCAGGGAGGATACATTCGTGCGCACTATACTGAAAACCCCGCTTTTGCCCCGCCAGTGCTGAACGGTGAAGGTGCCAAGGTACAGCCGGATTGGCTCTTTGGCTTTGTAAAAAAGCCTATTACGCTACGGCCCTGGCTGCAAGTGCGCATGCCCACCTTTAGTCTCTCTAATGAGGAAGTGCGCACGGTGGTTGATTATTTTGCCGCCGTGGATGACATTGAGATGCCTTTTGTCTACTTTGACCCTGAGGCAATTCCACAGGGGCATGTCCAGGCAGCCGAGATGCTTATGTCGGACGACTACTTCTCGTGCTTTTCCTGTCATCAGCAGGGAGAAAAGAAGCCGGAAGGACCTCCTGACGGCTGGGCTCCTGATCTGGCTTTAGCCAAACACAGACTGAATCCAAACTGGATTATTGATTGGATTCTTGACCCGCAAAAGGTTCAACCCGGGACCAGGATGCCCGCGTTTTATCCGGGTGGTCCCGAGGACATTTTTGCGGGAGATGAAGAAAAGCAAATTGAGGCCATGCGAGACTACTTGATGGTGCTTGGTGAAGAGGGGCAGCAATTGGCCAGAAGGACAATAGATGGTGGCATAGCCAACTAAACAAAAGTTGTTCTGTTGAATTTTAGGGAGGCAATAAGATGAAAATAAGTGCAGCTATTTGGGGTTTGTTTCTTATAGGAGCGTTGACTTGTTCTTCGGCATGGGCATACGAAGCTATGGATGTTGCAGATGGAGGAACAATCTCAGGCGAGGTTAAGTTTACTGGCACCCCACCGGCTAGGACCAAGCTTGAGGTTAGCAAGGACACGGAAGTATGTGGTAAGACTGAGAAGTGGTCTGAAGACTTGGTTGTCGGGGAAAACGGTGGAGTTCAAAACGCCATAGTTTATCTCTCGAACATTGAGAAGGGTAAAAAACTTGAGGTCCCGGCGGAAAACCCTGTGCTTGACCAGGACGGTTGCCAGTATGCTCCCCATGTCATGGCGTTTCCCGTTGGCAGTTCCATAGATATCCTCAACAATGATGGTATCTTGCACAATATTCACTCTTGGAGTGAGAAAAACCCGGCATTTAACAAAGCCCAGCCAAAGTTTAGGAAGAAGCTGACGCAAAAGTTTGATCAGCCCGAGATGGCTTTTAAGGTCAGCTGCGATGCCCATGGCTGGATGAGTGGCTGGTTTGTTGTGCAGGACCATCCTTACTATGTAATAACCGATAATAATGGTGCTTTTCAGCTCACCGATGTGCCGGCCGGGGATTATGAGTTAAAGGTCTGGCATGAGACCCTGGGGGAAAGCACTCAGAACGTCAGTGTGACAGCCAAAGGGGACTCAAAGGTGTCCTTTGAGCTGGCACAGAAGTAGGCTTTAGGGTAAAGCTGGATGCGGGCTAGGCCCGCATCCAGGGAAAACTCCCTGCCTATTTTGTTCTGTCACTCTATTTCCTCTTAGCCCAAGCGCACTGCTTACTGCCGGTAAGCTTTAAGCTGTCAACCGCGCACGCCCCCACTGGTACGCTTGTGGTGGCGTTTTCTTTCTTCTCATTTCGGTTTATATAGAAGTACGACTGCGTTGTAAGGGGGTGGGTTTATGGATAAGAGGAAGCAGCAGTTTGTCAACTATCTCTTTTACAAGGCTATGCCAGAGTGGCGCCACCTGGACCGCACCGAGAGAGAGCGAAGTAAGGCTGATTTTGCTGAGGTTCTCCAGCAGTATTCGCGCCGTATGCTCCTGCAGACTTACTCTACGGTGGGAATGCGGGCCGATACCGACATGATGCTGTGGCGGGTGTGTGACAATCTGGAGATGCTACGAGAGATGACGACCGCGCTGAATACCACCAGCCTTGCCAAGTACCTGACTACTCCCTATTCCTACCTAGCAATGACTCAGACTCCGGTTTATGTTGACCAACGCAAGCACCCCGGTTCAGGGAGCAGTCATTGTGAAGTAGCGCTAGGCAAGACAAAGTATTTGTTCGTGTACCCGTTTGTCAGGACCCCAGAATGGTATCTTTTAAGCAAAGAGATTCGCCAGAGCCTAATGGATGAGAATACTGCCATTAGCCGTAAATATCCCTCGGTTAAAATCCACACTTTCTATTCTCTGGGCTTGGACAACCAAGAGTTTATGGTTGCTTTTGAGAGCAATGCACCTATGGACTGTCTCGACCTTACTATGGAACTGCGTGAGAGTGAGGCAACCCGCTACACTCTGCGTGACATCCCTACCTTTACCTGCATGGCAATGGGTGTATGGGAGATGCTTGATGCTTTGGGGAGATAAAGCGGTATGCCAGAGCTTCCTGAGGTTGAAACCGTTCGCCGCAGCCTACATCGTTTGCTTGAGGGTGAACGAATCTCCAGGGTAGAGGTGCGAGAGTCCAGGCTCAGGAAGACTCTTGCTCCGAGCTTTGCCGCTTCGCTTGAGAATCGGGCCATTTGCCGGGTGGGTCGACGGGGTAAATACTTATGCCTAGATCTGGACAACGGCCGGGTATGGGTCGTACACTTGGGTATGACCGGGAAGCTACTGGTGGAAAACCACAGCGAACTAGCCCTTGTCCATGACCATGTTGTCATCCTGTTTAATAGTGGTTTACGTCTGCATTATAGCGATACCAGGCGCTTTGGTCTGATGGTGGTGGGAGTATGGGGAGATATTGCCGAGTTCCGCACTCTTGGGGTGGAGCCACTAAAGAAAGAGTTTACGCCCGAGTATCTCTGGGCAAAGTCCCGGCTAACGCGGCGGGCGGTTAAAGACTTTCTCATGGACCAGAAGGTGGTGGCTGGCATCGGCAACATCTATGCCAATGAGATTCTCTTTCGGGCTGGAGTAAGGCCAGCGCGAAGAGCCTCGGGTTTGAAAAAAAGACAGGTAGAGCGTGTTGTAATCGAGACCCGGGCGGTGTTGCGTGAGGCCATCCGGTATCGTGGCAGCTCTATTTCAGATTATTTAGACGGTCAGGGTCGTAAGGGCTCATTTCAAAAACGGTTTTGTGTCTATGACAGAGAAGGACAGCCATGCTGGGTATGTACTACTGCCATTAAACGACAGACCCAGGGCGGGCGTGGCTCCTTTTTTTGCCCTCAGTGTCAGCAGTAGAGGTGAAAGACAATTGCCGTTACTCCATACTTTTCTTCAATATTTTTCCCTGGCATACTAAAGAAAAAGGTGAAGGGTAGAGAATTCTCTACAAGAGAGGAGGCGGAAGGCTTGCCGCGGCTACCGCAATGCCATAAATGTGGTCGTGGAGTTCTTGTTCCCCTGTCTGACTTTGGGCCTCGCGGCTCTTCCTTGCCATTCAAGGCGTGGGTGTGCATCAACCCTGCTTGTGGTTTTATCATCCGCATCGATAAAGGAGAGATACATTACGATCTCAAAGTCATAGAGTCCCGGCGCAGGAGCCATAATCCTTAGCTTCCTACGCCCGCAAATCCCACAGATTTAATCTATTCCTGCGTTTTCCTCGCCTTGTAGTGTGTTCTTTTGCTGTTGCTGGCAGAGCACTATTTCATTCCCTTTCTCACTGACCGTAGGTTAAGCGCATAAAGATTCAAGCTTTTTTGTTTCTTTTTCACCCCATAATCTAGCTGGCACGCAGGAACCGAAACACCCAAGTCATGGCCAAGAGTAGGCATAGACAAGTGGCTGCCATTTGTCCAGGTGGATAGTCATAGTAGTTAGCCAGGACGAAGGCTATAACCCCGCTTCCTAAAGCAACAGCTGGAGCTATAAGAAACAATGTACGAACCTCTCGTCCGAGGTTCTTTGCCACGAGAGCTGGGAGTACAAGGCAGCCAAATGTGTATAGAACGCCCGAGACATGGATAGAAAACCCTATGGAGGCCCCCAGCCATACCGACAACAAACTTTCCCAGAGAACGACTTTCATGCCTACTGCGCTGGCCATCTCAGGATCCATCATAAGTAAAAGGATACGCCGGTAACAGAAGGCCAAAGTTACCCCAGTTACTAGGGTCATGGTGGTAAAAACCCAGATATCCGTTTCAGTGGCTCCGATGATGGTGCTCGATAAGAGACGCTGGATCTCTGCCAGACCATGAGGACTGTGGGCTAACATAAGGATGGACAGGCTGCCTGAAAGAAGGAATACCCAGCCTGTGACTGCTTCGTGGCTCTCCCGGCCGGCTGTTTTGCCACCGGGAACGGTGATCAGAGCGGCAAGCACAGCAAAGATGCCTCCCATAATGGCATGGAAAATATCCGAACGCCACCAACTCTGCTCATCTAATGTTATCCAGCTGCCCAGCAATATGCCAACTGCAATTCCTAGCATCGAGGCTTGGGACACTGCTGCCCCAATAAAGATCTGGTCACGTGCCACCACTAATACGCCGACCAGTGAGAGTAGCAGGCCGATTAACCAGCCGGAAAGATAAGCATTATGAAAGAGCGACCATGAGGAGACAAAACTCTCGATCAAGCAGCGCCTCTGTTCGATAGCAGGACCCGCGTCAGGGCTGAGCCTGACTCATCATAAGGCACCTGCATGTTAGTCCCGTAAATCCTATCGAGGGTGCTTTTGTTTAGCACCAGGTGGCGTGGCCCGGCTACAACTGTGCCTGAGTGTAACAGGCCGATATGTGTGGCATAACATGCAGCAATGGTGAGGTTGTGGGTGACAAACAAGAGCGTCTGCCGTTCCTCTTTGTTCAGCCTAGCCAGGAGTTGAAGGAGCGCGTTTTCCGCTGCGAGGTCAAGGCCATTGGTAGGTTCGTCAAGGATCAGAAGAGTAGGCCGTCGCACCAGAGCCCGGGCCACCAGCGCACGCTGACGTTGGCCGCCCGAGAGGGACCAGTAGTCTTTTTTTGCCATCCCTTCCAACCCTATCTTTTGTAAGGCCCAGGATAGACGCTCGGTTTGTTCTTCTTGGCTAACACGGACACCAACAAGCCCTAGTAGGACAAACTCCTGTATGGTGGTTGGCAGCGTTGGGTTTAGGTCACACCGTTGGGGAACAAAACCGATGCGCTCACGACGCCTGAGCTCGGGATGTAACCACAATTGCCCGGCCTGGGGTCGAATCAACTCAAGAATGGCCCGGAGTAGGGTAGTTTTTCCCTCACCATTCAACCCCAGGAAAAACCAGAACTCTCCGGGCCGTACCTCGATGTTGACATCCTGCAGAACCGTCCGGCGGCCATAACCCAAAGAAAGCCCTGAGGTCTTTAGAACAACGTCATGATTTTCCATGTTCTTCTCTACAGCCGCGAGATGAAGAAGGGTAGAGAGACGTGGTTCATGCACTCCTTCCCAGTGCAGCCGCAAGCTGCCTGACATTATAGTCCATCATGCTGATATAGTCGTCGGTTCCCGCCCTGGCTCCTACTTGGTTGGCCATGTTGACGACCGTGGCACTGGTATTTTCGGCAACGAACCGCGCATGGCGAGGGTCATAGTATGCGGCTGCCATGACTACGCCAATTTTTTCAGCCCGCATCCTTTCAATCAGCCCCCGTAGATGGCTGGTGGTCGGAGGGTATCCGGGCAAGGGTTCCAGGTGACCAACTACCCGGACCCCAAAGCGGTCGGCAAAATAAGGCCATGTTGTATGGTCATCTACCACTTTGACCCCATAATAGGGAAGCATCAAACCCAACCAGCCACCGAGCAGGGATTCCTCCCCTTGACTCTTCAGGAAGGCTTCTAGCTGGCCATGCTCGGCCAGAATAGCTAGTTTGGTGAAATCGTACTTCTTGGCCAGGGTCTCGCCTGCCATGGCCGTGCCTAGTTTCTGACGAAAGGATTGGTAGCGATCTACGAAATATTCTCTCTGACTTGACCGCAGTTCGATGAGTTTATTCTGGATGAGCTCGGCTACTCTGAGGCCATTTATTGGATCCAGCAGGTAGTGGGAGTTGCCAAAGGGGTGAATATCACCCATGGAGCGGTCTATCCTAATAGTGGGGACTTCTCGGGGTGAAATCACTATTGAAGCATCCACATAGCCTGGAGCGCCAGGCAAGACCTTGCCGTTCCGCGCGCTTTGTAAAAGAACCGGGGCCCACCCTATTTCCAGATCCAGGCCCATCTGGATATAGAGGTCGGCCTCACTGAGCGCCTTGATGAAACTGGGTTTAGCCTCGACAAAGTGAGGGTCTTCGGTTCCCTTAGCAAAGACAAAGACCGAGACCTGCTCGCCTCCCACCTCACGAACAAGGCTGCCTAGCTCCGGAACCGTAGCGCAGACCCGAAGCGGCTGAGCGTGGGCGGTGAACCCGGTAAATCCGAGTAAAGCCAGAAAGAGACTTAAAACCCCAAGTCCATAGATTGTATTCCACATGATTGTTCTCCTATCCTTTAGTACTTGTGTGCCGGATGGGCGCCATATAGCCATTCAAACCCCAACCAGACCGAGTGAGCATCGTTGCCAGTGATATGCTTGGCATGGTCGAAGTTGTATTGCAGGCGGATCCGTGAGAATTCGGACGGCTGCCACACAAGCAGCGGCGAAATACGATGCCGATCATCTCGAAATGGGTCATTTTGTATGCCACCCATACTTTGTCCGTTTCCACTGGCATATTCGTAGCGTATTCCAGTCGCCCAGCGGTACTGGAATCCATAGAGCCACTGGGTGTACAAACCCCAGTCGTGAAGGGTCCTACCCGGCAGAGTGAGGGTTTCATCGGGGTCGTTCTCATTCAAGAGGGTGAAACGACCTGCTGAATAATCTCTCCTCATGACCTCGGTCTGCCAGAGGAGGAATGGCCAGCCACGGAAGTTAGTTGTTGGCCGCCACCTCCACTTCATGTCTAAACCGTAAATAAACGTATCAGCATCGGGACCTGTGGCGTTGGGGCCATAGAGTCCTGAGAAGCCTATTACTGTGGTCAGGTTATTGGTGAGATCCCAGGAGTTATTCCAGCGGGCAAGATAAACAAAATCTTCCAGGTTTCTGACGTCACGCTCCACTAAGGGTCGCCCACCGATTCCTCCGTTTTCGATCTCAAACTCCTCCTCATGTTCAAGCTCGGCTTCTTCTTCATGTCCGTGCTCGGCTTCTTCCTCATGTCCATGCTCGGCTTCTTCCTCATGTCCATGCTCGGCTTCACCCTCATGTCTATGTCTACCGCCGAGGAAGCTTGCCATTTGTCCACCATCAGCATTCTGCATGCCCAGGTGAAGCTCGGAAAACCACGGGGTAGGCAAGAGCCATCCCAGCCTGAAGCCCGGTGCTCGCATTCCGTCACCACCAAAAAGGCGGCTGTTAATAACTGGCATATCTATCCAGTCCCGCTCATGGGGGTGCAGCGGGTTAATCTGGCCAAACTCGGTGAAAAAATGCCCCAATTCAAGTTGCAGCCCATAAGGCAAGGCCTGGGTGGTGAGGAACACTTCTTCTAGCTCGGTTACGGTTTCTCCCTCAACCGGATCTAGAGAGAAAATAAGGTGGGCTTCTCCTGTAAAGTAAGGATCCACGGCTCCTATGAGTGAAAGTTCAGTCTGCGCCAGTGTAAAGCCGCGCTTTCTTGGATCGTGGGCACCAAACTGTATATCCAAGATGGATTCGTCCTCTTCAGTGGAACCTCCACCATAGAACAGGGTATCGAAGGATATATCGAGCAGCCGCAGTCTACTCCTACCAACCTCGCGAGACCAAATTTCGCCGCTAACCGGCCGCCGTTCTTCTTCCAGGTCGAGCTCCTCAAGGGCCAGATCCAGGGGCGATTCAGCGGGTTGGGCCGGCAAGGCTTCGGCTTGCTGCCTCCGCACCTCTTGGAGCTGCCTTTGTACTTCCGCTTCCCGGGTTGAAGTGTCTGTCTGCAGATTATTGATAGTTCTTTGTAGTTCCTGAACCGTTCTTTGTAGGCTTTGGACCTGGTTTCTCAGAGATTCTACCTCTACGGAATCTGCTGGCTCAGCCAGAACTGGGGATGGGGTGAGAAACACAAAAAGAGGTGATAAGAGCAGGGTAAACATAAATTTCCGCATCATCTCCTCCGTTGGATGGGGTTAATATGCCGTTCCTCAAAGCCCAATGCCACCGAACACCTAGGAGGTGGTAAGGCTCTAGTGAAGGTTTAGTTGCAGCCGCACAGCGGCTTTAGTGTGAGGAAACTAAGAAAAAAACGGAGGAGAACGAGTGGGGACTTCTCCCTGCAAGAAAGGACGAGGGAGATTTGCAGAAAAGATAATGACTAAGATTAGGAATATTAAAGGTAAGAAGAAAACAGAACTTGTGGGGATAGGAATCTGGCGTAATCCTCCCACCACACACAGGCGACACTCTTGCTGGATTTTCCCTCCTAAGGAGAAGTGCGAGTGGGTCGCCGCAGCGAAGGCAAAGAGGAGGAACAGGCTGATAAGCCCAATAGACAGGGCAGAACGCCCAAGAAACCTAACCTTCAATTTCTTCCCCATAGGCTTATCTCCAATAGTATAGAGGAAAGATAAAAGTGTCAACCCTTCATTGGCGAATTCTCTTTCGGTTCAAGTATGGTGAGGCCTTCGATGTCGATCTGTGGATTATCACTGACGGAGAGATGCATTATGGAGATGAAAAATCCACCCCATGTTGGCGAAAGTGATCCAACAGAACATTCCTTGGCCCATTAGGGCTGACAGTTACAGCAGCAGCGAAAGCTTTGGGTGTTACCCGGCCAGCCTTATCGAACCTATTGATTGAACGGCCGGGCCTCACTCTCGCCGGGAATGGCTATCCGGATCGAACAAGCGTTCGGCCCAAAGATGGAACACCTAATGCGGATGCAGCTAGCCTACGATCTGGCGCAGGCTCGTGCTAAAGCCAATCAGATCCAGGTCAAACGTTATAACGTTATAAAGTGGCTTCCTAAAAAAACCATGAATCCTCTAGGCCTCGCCCTGGCAGGAGCTAGAACCGTCTATCTTGCAGAAGCAAGGCCACTATTTTAGTATGACTGAGGAAAGTCTGGCAAAAGGAGGAAAGCAGATCATGACACAGTTGCATGTGGAAGGTGAAGTCCAATTGCCGCGCGATTTTGACTTTAACGATCTGACCGGGCTTCCTGGGCAAGTGCCAGATGTTGGAACGCTTATCCCCGGTCGCGAAGGAGGCGGAGTTCGCCTTGAGTCGATTCTTGGCACCGTAGGAGTTAAAAAGAAGGCAAGGTACATCACTGTGGTCTCTACGGATGGCAAATTCTCAGCCAGTGTTCCGCTTGAAGCGGTTCGTGATGCTGTTGTGGCTTACCGCCTGGGGAAAGAACCTCTCCCAGCAACGAAGGGCGGACCCTTACGCTTTTTCATTTCCAACGTGGAAGAGTGTGCCATTGGAGAGGTAGATGCCTGTGCCAACGTCAAGTTTGTTGGTCTCCTTCGCCTCTCCCCTGGCCCAGGAGAGGACACTCGTCCTACCACCCAAACGCAGCACCAGGAGCTACATCACCAGGAAGGCCCCGAACACTTAGAGCAAGGCTAATCAAGACGGTGTTTTTCTGACGAGTTTCCGTAAGGAAAATTTGGAACTTGTGCTTTCGCCAAAGGATAGATAAAATTTTCCAATTGTATTTCTGCTCTTGGAGGCTACAGAGCCACCGCAGAATGCTTCACCTGCCCATGTAAAGAGGAGTTAAAGTGGGACTTTTTAACAAATTGTTCAAAAAACAACCAAGCTTGTCATCAGCTTCAGCCCCTTCATCATCGGCTCCAATCCCTCAGCCGTCTGCTACCTTTGCACGACCCGAGCCACCGCCGCGGCCTGAGCCACGGGCAAAGAATAATTTTATTATTGTCATCCTTGATTCCTGTCGTTATAATTCCTTCATGGCAGCCGAGCCCAAGGTGATTACTAAACTGAGCGGTGGCCAAGTCGAGAAGCGCTATACCTACGCCTCATGGACTGCTCCCTCACACTATAACCTCCTGATGGGGCTTATGCCTCACTTATCTCCAGAGCACGTCTTTGCCTCGGAGTACTATAAGGAGGATTTCCTCAACTACAACCGGCGGCTGGAGTCAGAGGGAATTGAGTTCGCCAAATTGGTCCCCTCCCTCTGGATACCAACGTTTTTACGTTGTACCTTGGGTTATACCACCCATGCTCGAGTTTCGCTGCCGGTGCTCAATCCTAGAACACCTATCAACGTGGACTTTGACAGCTTCCAACTCATGGACAAGCATAACGACATGGCTGCCATGCTGGACACCATGCAGTTTTCCCATGACCGGCCAGGCTTTTACATGCTCAATGTGGGTGAGACTCACTATCCCTATGCCCCCCCGGATGAGGATCCCTCTAAGTGGCCACGCATCTCAGGTGTGCATGGTGTTTTCAAACATCTTGATTCTCAGGCCAAGGATGGCCAGTTGATCCCGGAGGCTGAAGCGTCTCGGTTTTTCGATCAGGACCGGCTGGACGAGTTGCGCCAGCGCCAGATCAATATTGTTAAGTATCTCGACGGTGTATTCGAAAAGCTTTACGATATGGTGCCAAACAATACCTGGATTACAGTAACCGCCGATCATGGAGAATTGTTTGGCGAGTCCGGTTACTTTGGCCATGGACCGATCAACCACCCCTTAGTTTACGAGGTGCCGTTCCTCGAAGGTAAAATTCGCTAGATGCCTAAGATGCCTATGGATGCTGAAAAAGAACGTATTCCCTTTTTCGATGCAGAGCGGATTCCTCTCCATTTAATTTCTGGCTTTCTTGGTAGCGGTAAGACTACTTTTTTACGTAGTCTACTGGACTACACTCTGGCCTGCGGCTTAAAACCGGCGATCATGATGAACGAATACGGGGAAGTGAGCATCGATGGGGAGCTCCTGCGCGGAAAGGGGTATATGGTCAAGGAGCTCACTAACGGCTGTATTTGCTGTACCATCGGTGGAAATCTAGCCCTAGCCCTTCAGGATGTTGTGGCCCTACGGCCGGACATCATCTTTGTGGAAGCTACAGGTCTAGCTGACCCCGTTGAGATCCTTGATCAAATGACCAAAGAGGAAGTGCTCTCGTTGGTGAGGGTGGCTTCTCTGGTTGCTGTTTTGGATCCGGTGAGTTTTGCGCGCTTCTCCACTGAGGAGGGTCTTGGAGTACGGGAACATACAGAGCTGGCCGACCTTGTCCTGATCAACAAGCGTGACCTGGCTCCGAAAGACCGTCTTATGGCCCTGACGGCTGAAGTGAGGCGCCACAATTCCCGGGCTGAGATTTTCCTAACCGAACGCGGACAGATCGACTTTGCCAGGGTACTTGGCCAACCGGGTGAAATAACCCTTCCCCCTCGCCGCTTTCGCCAGGCTCCGGCCCATGACCACTTCCACACTCTCACTTATGTCTGTCCTGAGCCCTTTACCCGTCAGCCCTTTATTGACTTCATGAATACACTACCAGAGAGCGTCTGGCGGGCTAAGGGGTTTGTTCGCTTTGACGACTCTGAGGAGCAGTGGATGTTTCAGTATGCCAGCGCCGAGTTGGTCATGGAGTGGGTAGACCTTCTGCCCGAACCCCCCGAGCATGTGGTTTTTATTGGCAACAGCTTAGACCGCGGCGCCCTTTTAGCCGCGTTGACTACCTGCCACTCTACTGCTTCTGGTTAATTCAGCTAGCCAGGGCTTGGGTTAGGTACAGAAAGGCTGCTCCAGCCAGTGTGGCAACTGGGAGCCAGTGGCTGTGGCTCTGTTCATGTGCGGCAGGTAGGAGGGTGCTAGCCCCAAGATAGAGAAATACCCCGGCAAACCAGCCAAGCATGAGCCCTAGAATCGGTGCGGGGAGAACGAGGAAAGATTGACTCCATAGCCCAGCTGCAGGAGCGATTGCCCCAATCCCCAGGACCAGTGTGGTGGTCTGTGTCGTATGGCGGGTGCCAAGCATTACTCCCACGGTGCTAGCTCCGTCGGCGATTTTATGAAGCAAAATTGCCATGGCAACAACCCAGCCGATTTCCGTGCCGACTCGGAAAGCCCCGCCAATGGCTACCCCGTCAAAGAAACTATGGACGCAGATTCCGGCTGCTCCCCAGAGTCCTGCCTGGCAAGTGTGGTCATAGCGTATGGGATGGTCGTGGGTTCTAGCGGATTCATGGTGGGTACTGTGTTCAAATAGATAAAAGATCAGAAAACCCAGGGCACAAGACGCCAGCAAATGGTGATGGTTTAGCCAGCTGTGAGTGGACTGTAGGAGTTCTAGAGCCTCCGGAATCAGCTCCATGAGTGCGCCTGCTACCAGAGCACCAGCACAAAAGGCCAGTACCAGCCCTCTTTGTGCCCGCAGGCGCAGAGCTAGGAAACCTCCTAGCAGCGTCATCAGACAGATCACCCCAGCAATCCCTATTAGTACCATTCTATTGTTTTGCCATGTCCCTCTAAGGGGCGCAATGTCGTTGTTAAATTTCGCCCACCCCAACCTGGAAAGGAAGGAAGGGGGAGTTTCCACTACTTATAGCTTATGATCTCTTAAGCACAAAGCGGATGGGTACCTCGACCCAGCTTTCTACTGGCTTGCCGTCAAGACGAGCAGGAAGAAAGCGCCACCTATCGCGCACAGTCTTAAGCGCCGATTCGTCAAGCAGCCTAAACCCTGAAGATTGGCTTACCGCTACTTTTTCTACCTCACCATTTTCACGTACAAGCACTCTCAGAACTACCACACCCTCAACTCCCATACGCCGGGCAATGAGCGGGTAGGGGGGCTTGGGGTTGGTTGCGTAGTCTGGCTTGGCAAGCATACCTCCGCCTCCTCCAGAACCCTTCCCACTAGAACCCCCACCTTCTCTGTGGTTGACAGCTCTCGCTACAGCTGCTCCATTACCGGCAGAAGAATCGTGGTCTTTCTCTATATTTAACCCAATCCCAGTTGTCTGGGGACTTGCTATTACCTCGGGAGGAGGTTTAACTGTTGGCAGCTTTCGGACTATCTTGGGCTCAGGTTTTGGGCGATTGACAGGTTTTGGTGGTTGCTGTTTTTTTTGCGGTTTTGTCGGCGGTTTGGGCCTATGCAAAATCTCTGGCCGCGGTTTGGCTGTCTCTGCTCCAGCAGGGTTACCCACGGGCAAGGGGATGGGTTTTTGCAAAATGGCCACTTTGATGGGGACTCGTGGATGAGTGGCTGAAGGAAGGATGAGGGTGGCAGAAAACGCCAGCAAACAGACATGCAGGAGGAGGGAAAAGACTGCCGGACCCCAAAAGGAACGGTCTCCTGCCATACTTAGCGCAGCACCTTATGTACTATTTGGGCAAGGGTCGGTACGAGTCGAGGCCGGAGTAGGCGTGAGTCATAGAGACTGAACCGTCGCTCGTTTTCCTGCAGGCATAACTTTAGTAAGCTGCCGGGCGAGATGTCGGTATTGATAGACTCATGTCCCTTTAACGTAAAGTCATCGTCGCCGATCCCGCGCGCGGTCTGCACACGACTCCATATCTGTATCCCCATGCCCAAGGTACAGCGCCAGAGATGTCTAGGGCGCTGCCAGAGAGACCGCTGTGCCCGAGAGTAGGCAACCCAATTAACAAAAAAGAGAATGTGACGGGCTTCTTCCTGTACGATTGGTTCAAACAGCTCTACCAGGGTCAGAGGAAAAAATCCCGAATCCCTGGCAATGGCAAAGAGACCAAAAGCAAAGAACGAATCAAAACACTCGCCATAGCCCATGCGCATAAAGTTCCATTCGACATCTGCCTGGATCTCTGGCTCGGGTTGGGAGGGCACCACAAGCCCATAGTGCTGGGTCATCCTTTGCAGAAGGACGGAGTGTCTTCCTTCCTCGTCCCCCTGAAGGGCAATGGCTTCATGCAGAAGAGGGTCAGTCTCCGTAGGGGCAAAGGCCTGAACCTTGCGAGCGGTTGCGTATTCTGTAGACACGGCTTCATCCCAGAAGGGCAGGCTACGAAGCCGCTCAAGGCTCTCCTTGTCCAACTCCGGCCAGCGGATGGTGGCCGGGTTATAGGGAACATGGGTGTCTATAAAAACCCGGCAAAACAGTTCCTTATGGTCCTTGCTTCCGATCTTTATTTGCTGCTGCATCCAGATCCCCCCCGCACAACTTCACGGTTTTGGCACATAGGAGCATAGCATGGAGGCCAGAGCGGAGTAAGTAGTATCCTGCCCTTTTGCAAGCCCGATTGACACTCAAGCGTTGGTTGATTTTCTATCGTCCCATTTTAACCCGGTCTTCCTGGGCCCAGCCCTCTCGTAACGGCACCATGAAATAGGGAATGAGGCCCATCTTCTTGAACTTCCACTGTCCGTTTTGCTTGACATACTCGTCGTCATACCGGGCCGCTACAAGGAAGCTCTCTCCTTTGTAAACGGGTTTGGCCTCCAGATAGCTGAACCCAGTGCCTGTGTTACCTTGCAGGTGGATGACATGGTTGTGAATAAACTGTTTAACAAAAGAAATGCCTTCTGCCGGTCGGGAGTTGATGCGATCAAAAAAAGCTATCAGCTCGGCTTTGCCGTTAGCATGGCCTAGATGGCCAAAGTCTAGCACTCCATCCTCGGTAAAGAGGTCGGCAATGGCAGCGAACTTTCCCTCGTTGACATACTCATGGTAACAGTAGCGTAGATCGCGGACCGCCTCACGGTCGGTCAACTCTTGCACCTTTGTCTCCAATTCCTTAACCTTTGCCTCCAGATCCTGTGCCATAGTTTATCCCTCCTTATGAAAAATGAAAAAATTTGCCAGTCGTTTCTCCCTATCTACCATTACTTAACCATTAAGGGGAGGGGTCTCGGCCAATCAAGAGTTAACAATTGTAGCGGAATGAGGATAAGAATCTGTAACAAGGGAAGGGCCTTGTGAGATCACCTTTTGTGCGGTGACCATCAACCGAGAGCACGTTCCACTCCACGATGTATGTCCCCCGCGGAAGAGAGGGAAGGCTCACCTGGAGAAGTTGGTGATCTTCGTCAGAGACCTGCCCATTCCCTCTATCGACTTTGGTTCCTGTGTCATCAAAGACTTGGAGTTCGCTGAAAGCCGGCTCCAGCTTCTCTGTGAACCAGATCTTTGCCTTCTTAGGAGGTTCGGCGAGGTCTGCTTCTACCCGCGGTTCAGAATGGTCAGGAAAGGTATGGGCTAGGGCTAAGGAGCGAACCACCAGAACCAGCAGCGGAATCCATGCTAACCTGATTAAACACGCCTTCATAGTTAAAGCTAAAAGGAGTCCAGGTCAAAGCCGGGAAGATGTCGTCGTAAAAGATGTCGATGATGAAAAGGATACCGTCGTTAAATTCACGATTAGTGGTAGAGTTCAGAGGGAATTGCCCGGCTACCCCGAGCTGGAAATATTTATCGCCACGATAAACTAGCCCGGGAGTAATGAATGCCTCTGTTCCCCGCTCCGGGCCGTTGACCACGGTTTCAAAGTTGAACTCCACCAGTGGAACCAGGTGGTCAAGGGGCCAGGGAATTCCAATATCTTTAACAAACGTCTGCAGGTATTGGAGGTCATACATAAGAACAATGTCATAAAAGAACTCTGTTTCCGTTTCTTCCTCACTGAGGAAGATATCAAAGCCAGCGTCTCCCATAAGAGCAAAGGGACGCAGAAAGCCAAAACTCTGGGGCAGGTCACCAAAGCCTTTACCAAAGAGCATTAGAGGTTCTAAAGCCACATCTCTTTCAGCTCCAATGTCTTCATCACCAACAGGGATTCCGACTTCGAATCCGGAAGAAATGATGAACTCATGAGGCTCGCTCTTGAACATGGAATATTTGAGAAGGACCCCAAGATTTTGAAATCCAGTGGTGTTTTCTTCTCCTGCCTCCCGGCTGACGACCCACTCATTTTCTAAAGCAATACTGAAATTTTCGGAGAACCTCTTTTCCAGGATATACCCAAGGGTGAATTCGTTTCCCTCTGCAAGGTTGAACTGCCCGGGTTTAGCGAAAACAAACTCATTTTTAGGATTAGCATCTTCGGCTATAAAAGGCTCAATAAATTTACGTTGTCCCACTACTCCATGAGCATGGGCAGAGGCTATGTTTAGACAAATCAATACTCCACAAAAGAAGCTTATCTGCATGTAACGCATACCAGTCCTCCTCATCTGCTGGGCGAGGATAAACCTTCCTAGGCTTATCTCAGCTCAGAGCTTAAGATGGTCTTAAAACTCAAAACGAAAGGTCAGGGTTAGCTGAGACTTAAAGCAGGAGGTTTAGTTAAAGGGGATGTGTGTCCATCAGGGTAGGTAGGGCGAAGAAAAACCTGAGGCGAGGCGAAAAGAGAAGAAAACAGCAGTGTAACCTGGGTAGGAAGCAAAAAAGGTTTACCGGTGAAGGGAACAATATGGGAAGTGTGATGGGTGCAGGCAATGGAGCAAGCAAGAGAAGGGGGAGCTTTATGCCCGGAGAAAGTCTTCTTTTTGAGGAGACATACGGCTCCCTGATGATGGCCAGAGCAGTCTTGCTTGGCCTGGTTAATGCTCTTCTGGGTTGTGTGTGAACAAATCGAGCAAGTCGGAGAGGGTAGAGAGAGAACCGATTCTCCCAGGACTAAATGGAGGGCAAGAGCAAAGGTGAGTAGCGCCCGTAGTCTATACATTTGTGTCAGGGCCGGGGCATAAAGTCTGCCACTGCCAGCCTCTGTCCGCCCGGCAGAAAGAGGGTACCGCCTTCGTAGGCTAAACGCTCTTGACCGTAGCGCCGAGCGCCAGAGTCAGGATTGGTAAGCATCTCTACCCACCGATCATTCAGATTCACAAGCCAGTACTCAGGGATCCCGCTTGTAGCATAAGCCTCGGCCTTACGAGTTCGGTCATAGGTGAGGCTGGTGTCGGCAACTTCAATGACCAAGAGCACCTGGTCTGCCCTAGGGTGCGCCTGGGCATAGCCCTCGAGATCAGGCTGACAGACAGCAAGGTCAGGCTCGCTCCAGTCGTTAAGCACAATAGGGTCCTGCACCCACACTAAAGCCACAGAGCCTAGCTTGGTAATCAAGGCATACATAAGGCGGTTAACGGTGGAGGTGTGGAGGGTGAGCTTGAGGCTCATCGTCAAAACCTCACCCTCTAAGAGATCTACCCGCCCATCAGCAAAGAGGCCAGCCTTGGCCATATTGTGATATTCTTCGCGATTAAAGCGGTGGACCATAGGCGCAGTAGGTAATACCATGGAGAAAACCTTACTTTACAAGAGTGACTTGGTCAAGGTTGAGAAAGCCGGATACATATCAATTTTCTGGCAAGAGGTTATGTCAAAAGCTCCTCCAACAGCGCCTTGGCCTCTTACAAATCTTTCGTGTCAAAGCCTTCAGTGAACCAGTTGTAGACTGGGGCGAGCAGGTCGCGGGCTTCAGCTTTTTTCCCTTGCTGCTGCCACAGTCCACTCAAGCTCGTTGCTGCTCGTAACTCCAATGATTTTGCGCTTTGGCGGCGAGCAACATCGATAGCCTTATGAAAACATTCTTCTGCTTCTTTTTGGACTTCGGACTCTGCTTTCTGCCCACTGCCTTCTGAAGTAGCAGTTCCCCCTTAAGCCGATATAACTCCGCCTGTATAGCCCTCCACCTGTTGCTTGTACGGTGCCATATCCCTCAGGGAGCAGGTGAATCTCCTCTTCGGTGTGTCCCTGCTGAATCAGTGCCTGCCCGCGATTTGCTATGATATGAGGCAAGAGAGACATAAACTCTTGCTCCCGACACGCAATCACGGCGTCGCAATGCTCTTGAGCGACTGCTCCTTCCCAACGCAGATGGAGTGTAGTCACGAAGCCTAGCGCCCGGGCCAGGCTGATCGCCTCATTGCTTTTCAAGAGCGCTTATGTCTGGAAAGCCTAGGAACCAGAGCGGCCTCTGACGCGACCGACAGGCTCTGGACTCCAAGGTCTAGGCATAGAGCTTGGCCTCTTGCGTACAGGGAGATGCCCTCTTCCAAGTGCTTGTCGGAGAGGGCAAACTATGTACAAGGTCGTGCCCAACGCTAAGAGGGCTTGCAGGCACAGTGAGTCTTGGAGATTCTACGCCAGCTGCACAGTTGTTCCGCCAGACTCTGCCCGCATGGTGTAGACAATGGCACGTGGAAGAGTTGGGGAGTTTCTCCCACTTGCTGGCAAGGCCGAGCGGCTACACAGGGCGACCTGCGGGGCGAGCTCTTGCTCGGTGCGCTCGGGCCTGTCCGGCAACGTCTTGAGCAAGTCGAGCCCCGCGCTGAGATGGCTGATGGCGTATACATTAGCCGAGCGCTGGGTGGCTCTCTGGCCTGCACTCTGCCAGTAGGGAATGGCTTAGGGGGCAAGCCCTGCCTCGGTGTAGTGATGAGCGAGGGTCTCAGGTTGCCTCTCCCTGGTATCTGGAAATTGCTCTTCCAGCACTTGGGCTATCTGCTGGTGATACTCTCGCCGTCTGCTCTTGAGTAAGGATTCGTACGCCGTCTCTTGAACCAGGGCATGCTTGAACACATAGCTACGCGCTTCCCCCTACGCGGGCCGCCCCTTTGTCAAAGGGGGGGAATGATACCAGGATGCAATTGATAGAGTAAGAAAGATAGAAAAGGGCTCATGCAAACAGTCAGCAGGAGGTAGAGGAGGGGCAGAGAGACAAAGGCGGTCGAGCACTTGCGGGTCGAAGAGATTGATGCCCGCCTCAACCAGCTCAGCGAGGCCTGGGGTATGGGGCGTTGGTGGGTGATCGGCTGTGAGCTGGTTGAGGCGAAAGCCGCCGCTGAGATTGCCCAGGAGTTGGGGTTGGCGCGGCAGACACTCCATAATGTGGTGGCGGCTTATAATCGGGGAGGAGCCGCAGCCATCGAGACGCCGGGCAAAGGACAACGCCAGCGGGCCTACTTGAGTCTGCAGCGCGAGCAGGCGGGGGTCGATAAGTTCATCAAGCACAGTGCCAAAGGAGAGGT
>CBDCRK010000002.1:0-130493 GCA_965220955.1 uncultured Binatia bacterium (SeqCode)
CTTCAGGCAGGGTTTTATTAGGTCGCTAAGGTACATTTCTTCGCGCCATGTCCCGCTCCGGTGGAGTTCCGCATCGATCGCGTCCATCTCGGGAGACGCCTCTCTTGTGACCGCCTGAACGCACCAGCAGTCCACCTTCTCGCCTTGCTCACTTATATCCGCGCAGGCATCTTCGGGGGGTTGGGGGTCCTGCTCGGCTTGGGCTGGCGGGTCGGCATCCGGGGGTGCTGACGGTGGGTCGGCTGCCAGTCCGAAGACGAAGCTGAAGCCTATAAACACAATAACAATGCAGACTCCGAGCATTCGGGATAAAGTGATACGCATGAGCGGCAGTATAACGGCAGGACGCGGAATATAAAAATGCTGAGCGTTCGACATGAAACCTCCAGAAACATCCCGTCAAATCGGGCGTCTTGATGAGAAGGGGATGATTGGTAGAGCTATTACCTCTATCAATGATTATGATCAGTCGCTACCAATAATAATCTGGAAGCAGCAGAGGATTTGGCTCACAATAATATAAAATAGCCATCTCCGGGAAATTCTCGCATATTTCTAGAGCTTTTTCATTAGACCTTAACTCCGGCCATTTGAATGACCAGACTTTAAATCTCTCTAGCACTTTTGCTTTTTCTAAATCTTCTGCCCTTAAATATTCCTCTATGACCCGGGCTTGATCACTGTCCGGCCATTGATGAAAAGAGACCACTACTCCAAACGCTTTCCGCTCCCTGTTCTCCCAGGCTCTTGCCTCTCTTTCGGCGAGCCAGTCTAGCCTTCTTGTGACTTCCACCCGCTTCGCCGCCTTCCGTCGTTGCCGCTCTGCTTCCGCTCGTTGCCGCTCTGCTTCCGCCCGCGCCGCTGCCTCATGCTGTTGCCGCTCCGCTTCCGCCCGCGCCGCTGCTTCCTCCTGCCCTTGGTGCTTGGCCGTCGCTGCGCGGCCCTGCGCCATCCAGGCATCGGCTTGTGCCTGCGTCAGATATCCCGTTGCCACAAACTCCTTCGCCGTCTGCCACGCTCGAATCGCCCGCCGCGTCGCCGGCCCGAACAGCCCGTCCGCCGGACCTGCCTCGTACCCCAGCGCTACCAACCCCTCCTGTATCGACACCCGCGCCGCCCGACCCAACCCCAGGCCCGGCTCCAGGCACGCCCACGCCTCGGCCACATACGCCCCGTTCGGATAGATCGCCAAGTAATCCTCCGCTCGCTCACACCCCACTCTCCAAAACACCGTCTCGACCTCGTCCTGTGCACCCGGAACGGACGGCAGTACGAAGAGAAATAGAAGGACCGCCCCCGGTATCATCACCCCCAGCCACTTTCCGCCGCTGAGTCCAAGGCCGTTCGCTCGCCATTTATCGCTTCTTGTTCTACACATCATTCCCAATACCTCCGCCGTAGAAAAAGGCGGCTCTCCAGACACGCCGCCGGCTTAGAGCAGACTGTTCTGTTTAAACACACCGGCACCGGCCGGGTCGCGCTGGTCCACGACACGGGGCTGCTTATGGAGCCATGAAAGGCCCGACAGACAGGAAGGTCAGGGCGTAGCCGCCTTCGGCCGGACGCTGTTGGAGTCCAGAGCCGTGATTGGCCTTCGCCTGCTCCGCAAATTTGACCAGGGGCTCCGCCCCTGGACCCCTGAGATAAGGAAGTAAAGAACCACGACCTAAGGGAGCGACCGGGCAATACGGAATCCGTCGTAGTTGTTCCGATAGCCGGAGGTGAACCTGATGCGGCTCGCCGAGCGGAGGGAACTCGGGTAGTGGTACCAGGAACCGCCGCGCAGGACACGACGTCTACACTCCCCCGTTTCCCATGCCTTACCATTAGTCGGCGCGCCAGTGTAATTCTTGCCCCAGCAGTCCTGTACCCATTCCCAGACATTGCCATGTACGTCGTACAGCCCAAACCCGTTCGACCTGAAACTCCCCACCGGGGCCGTTTTCTCGTCATCCCACTGGCTGCCACATCCATCGCAGTTCGCCCGATTGCGCCCGATTGTATCCCCCCAATGGTACTTGGTCGTCGTTCCCACCCGCGCCACATACTCCCACTCCGCTTCGCTCAGTAACCGGTACTCCTGCCCGGTCTGCTCCGATAGCCACCGCACATACCCTCGCGCGTCTTCCCAACTCACGTTGATCACCGGACGACGCCCGCGCCCCCACCCCCCGTCGTCCGGCCGGTACCCGTTACAGCCCCCAGCGGCCACACACGCGTCCCATTCGGCAAACGTCACTTCATACACCCCCACCGCAAACGGCTCCGTAATTGTCACGCGGTGGACCGGTCCTTCGTTCGCATTCCGATCCTCTTCATGCGAGGGCGAGCCCATCAGGTACGAACCGGCCGGGACCACCACCAGCTCGGGACACGTCGCACAGTCTTGGAATACCTCCCCCGGCTGCCGCCCCGCTCGTGCTAACACAATCCGCCGCTCCGTCGGTACCGCCCCATGCACAACGGCCTCCGTCACGGTCTTGTACCCTTCCGCGCTCACTTCGACTCGGTACTCCCCCGCTGACAGAACCATCCCCGCTGCGTACCGCTCCGAGATATTCAAAATCCGGACCCGTGCCTCCGCTGGTTCCGTTACAATCGTGAACGGATACTCCTGCGGCGCTACGGGGATAGATTCGCCGGGCGCCGGGCTGTCGGCCTGCCGTTGGACCGGGACCGCAGGCACCCGCTGCTGCCCCAGCCAGTACGCTCCACCAACAAGGACCATGACCAGCGCCACTGTCCCCACGACAGTCATCCGGCGCGGCAACGATGACGCGGACCGCTCGGCATCAGCTATTGACCGCTCTGGCGCGGGGACGGACGACTGCATAGAGCGAACCGGGACAGACTGCTTCTCAGAGTCCAAAGGCGGTAACGCTTGTTGCCACTCTCCAATGCTCTGCGGCCGGTCTTCTTCTTCTACCTCAATCGCCCAGTCAATCGCCCGCAGCAGACGTGCGTCATACTGCCCCCGCCCAATACTTGCCGCCGGCTCCAGCTCCCCACTCCCCTTGCGCACCGCCCGGCTCCGCGTCACTGCATACGGTAATTCCCTGTCCCCCAACCCGCTTACACACCGATACGCCACCATCCCCAGCGCGTACAGGTCACTCCACGGCCCCACCCGCTCCGCCTGGCTGTCGTACTGCTCGATCGGCTGATACCCCGGCGTCCCCATCGAGGTCATGCGCTTGGACCGTTGGCTCACCGCCTGCCGCGCCGCCCCAAAGTCCAACACCACCGCGCTCCCGTCCCCCCGCAGCATGAGGTTGCTCGGCTTGAGGTCCCGGTGGATGTAGCCCGCCTCGTGCACCTCCTCCAACCCGCTCAGCACTTCTCTCAACAATCGCTCAATTTGGGACTGACTCAGCGTTCCGTGACGCTGCAATACCGCGCTCAGGGGCTCGCCTTCGATGTACTCCAGCACCAGGTAGGCTGTCCCGTGGGCCTCGAAAAAGCGATGCACCTTGTTCAGATGTGGGTGGTCAAAGCGTGCCAGGGTGCGCGCCTCGTCCACAAATCGTTCTAACCCCCAGCGATAGTCCGCGGCATCGGCACTGGAGTTGGGCACTACGGTGCTGCCCGTGGTGCGCGTGGCAAAGTCGCGCGGCAGGTACTCCTTGAGCGCCACCCTTTTGCCCAGATTGGTATCGGTGGCCAGATAGGTGATGCCAAAGCCACCTTGGCCGAGTACGTCGCGGATCTGATATTCTTGTAACTGCGTCCCCGCTCGCAGGGCAGTGAGATATTCCATGGTTCTTCCTTTTCAGAGCAAGCTGCGCAGAACGCTCGCCGTCATGGATACGCCGCCTTCCACATATTGCCCCTGGCCGGCCCTGGCCAAAGCGCTCAAAAAAGCCTGCGTATGGCTTACTACACCCCCGCCTGTATCCACATAAACCGTCGAGACGCCATTATTCGCCTCCCGGCCGGCAAATTCGCGGGCCATTGCCAGCGTGTTTTCTTCTTCCTCCGGATACACCGGATTGTCGGTTACAATAACGATGAGTTTTTTTTCAGAGGTGCTTCGCCACGACATATTGAGGGCTTCTCTCAGGGCAAGATGGATAGCTTCTGGGCCATCGTTGTTCTCGCCTCCCCCCATCCCTATGCGAGGTGACAGCGTTGTGGTAAAACCTTTCAATTCATTGATATCTGCATTGGTCCGTATTTCCCGAAGGTCGAACTGAGATGTCGGAGTGTCATAGTACCTGTCGCCAAACGCTACAATACCCAGGCCCAATGACGGGGCGAGTTTCAGCAGCACTTGGGCCAATTCATCGACCTCATTGCGGAGACCTGTAATCTGATTCCTCATGCTGCCAGTGATGTCCAAGGCAATGACAATATCAAGATGCGGGAATTTGATGCTCTGCAATTCGCTCTCGCAGGCCTGCTTATCTTCCTCGCATTGGGACAATGCCTGTTGCGTGGCTGCGTGTTCCGCTTGTTCCCGCTCCAATTCGGCCTGTACTTCGGCCACCCGCACTTCCGAGTCGCCGGTATTCGGAAAGTAGGGAAACAACACAACGGCAATCAAAATAAAGGCCCCCAGGGCCGACGCAAACAGGTCGAGGGCCGACATGCTGAAGATGTTGATTTCCCGGCTGCGGGCTTTCATCGGCGGTGTTCCTGTGGTGCGCGGGATTCAGGACGAGACGCGCAACGCAATCCCGCCGACCTCAACCAGATCGCCGGGCCGTATCTGAACCGGTTGGAAAGAATAATACATGACAATTATCTTCGCGACACACGCATATTTCCATCGGCATCGACTTCAATGGTGGCTATGAGGGGTTTTTCATTGATTCTTCTTAGCGTTCTATCCGGTAACGGACTTCTCCCCTCCGGCGTCAGCACGGCGCCACGAACCCGGACATTCCCACCGGAACCATCATAATAGTTATAGTACACCCGATAGGTGCCGGGCTCGGCGGCAGGATGGAGCCAGATTTCATTGCCGGGACCGCGCGTATTATCCTCTTCCAGCTTGGCCCGAGACCCCGAGAATGACCGATCTCCGAAATAAAACTCCCGCCCGGCAGGGTCAATCACGTGCAGGTCAATATCATCCCGCGTACCCCAACTCATAATGACTAACAGAAATTTCTTCCTGGCCTGTGCTTGACAGGTCTCAAGGTCCGACTCCAACTGTTGGTTGCGGCTTTCACACGCCCCAAGCTGCGTTTGCGCGGCTTGCCGTTCTTCCTCACAGGCGTCAAGGGCGGCCTGGATCTCCTGCCGCTGCGTCTCGCATGTCTCAAGCTGCGTTTGCGCGGCTTGCAGCTGATCCTGGGTTTGCGCCAGTTGCGATTGCGTGACTTGTAGCTGATCTTGGACCTGCTCCAACTGGGCCTGTACTTCGGCCACCCGCACTTCCGAGTCGCCGGTATTCGGAAAGTAGGGAAACAGCACAACGGCGATCAAAATAAAGGCCCCCAGGGCCGAGGCAAACAGGTCGAGCGCCGACATGCTGAAGATGTTGATTTCCCGGCTACGGGCTTTCATCGGCGGTGTTCTTGTAGCGTGGGCTCCTCAGGACGAGACGCGCAACGCAATCCCGCCGACCTCAACCATATCGCCGGGCCGTATCTGAACCGGTTGGAAAGGCGGACAGGCGGTACCGTTGACGCTGGTGCCGTTGCTCGAATTGAGGTCTTCGACAAAGACCGAACCGTTACTGCCCGAGAACCGGGCGTGGCGCTTTGACAACCGTTCTCCATTCAGGGCCTGATCGACCAACAGCGGATGGCGCCCGACCGTGAAGCCGCCCTGTTTTTGGTCCAGGTCGGCACGGCTCAACCTGAGCGAGACCGGCCGGCCTTGAGCATCGAAGCCAGTGAGGGCGATATCCGGCTGTTTTCGCCGGACTGACTGTACCAGCCGGCTGACTGGCGCGGCCATTTGTCCGGCAACTTGTCCGGCAACGCGCAGAATCTCTTGCCGGGGTCTTCGGAGCGCCAGCCCCAGAGCCACGAGCGTGCCCACGGCGATCAGGGCTACAAGGGTGTTGGTCATCTTACTCGCTTGCAGAGCCTCCTTGGCCTTCGTCCCAGCCTCCTCGGCCTTCGTCCCAGCCTCCTCGGCGCTTTGCTTCGCTTCTTCCGCGGCTGTCTCAGGATCAGCGGACACACACGGAGAAGCATCCTCCGTAAACTGAATCCCTTTGGCACGCAGCAGATTGATGGATTCGTTGATGTGAGAAGCCCAGTTGATCCCACTATTGTTCGGAACTCGGTTTGGCCGCGGGCCGGATGGGCCTGGCTCTATGACCAGGATATGGGGTCTTTGCGTGTTGACGCCGATCACCCGCCCGCAGTTGTCAAAGAGCGGGCCGCCGCTATTCCCACCACTGACTGCGGCACTGTGCTGCAAAATTGTGACCGGCCAATCATGGCCGAGGAAGGAGTGGCTCAGAATCCCACTTGTGAGTGAGGCACTCAACGTGTCAGAGTGCCGATCAGCCGCCCCCGGATACCCCATAGCGTACACAGGAGGGGACCCTTCAAGTTGACCGGAGAAGAAAGGAGCGTGAGGAAGGTCCAACCCCTGTGCTCGAATAACGGCCAAGTCCTTATCAGGGGACTCCCACACAATTTGCGCAGGCTTCAGGCCATCGGAGAATTCGGAACCAACGGAGAGGCTGCCGCTGCCATCACTCACATGCTGGTTAGTCAGCACATCGCCCTGGGCGTTAATAACTGTACCCGACCCCATACCGCTTCCGCTTTCGAATATGCGCACCACGCTTTTCTCAACCGTGCTGCGCTCGAATGCGTGCAGCGGAACGGCCCAGCCGGTCAGACCAACAACTATCAGCCAGCATACTATGCGGTGGTTCATGGCTCTGCCCATTCACCCGCTCTCATCTGCCCTGCTGTGGTCGCCAGATGGGGTTCTACCCACTCCGGGCCTTTGCGTTATTCGCCCCCTCACCCGACTGCCCTGGCGGGCAGGATGCCCGGGGCAGTCGCCCTCTCCCTCCAGGGGAGAGGGAGTAAGTAGGGTTGGCGATCATTCCTCTGCCCATTCACTTGCCTCTCTTCACCTGCCTCCCTTCACTTGCCTCCCTTCACCTGCCGATGTGGAGGGTGAGTTCCAGGTCGCCGAGCCCGAGACGGCTGCCATCCCTGACCGGCATTTGCTTTCCCGCTTCCACCGCGACGCCGTCAATGCTGGTGCCATTGGTCGAGCCCAGGTTCTCAAGCATGATCTGCTGCGCAACCAGACTGAGCCGGAAATGCTTCCGGGATATCTGTTCGTGATTGATGACAAAGTTTGCGGCATTGGGACTACGGCCAACAATAGCGCCGGCGTGGTCTACAAGGGCCGCGCCGGGAATTTTGAGGGCAATCGGCGGCGTTTTTCCTTCGAGAAAGACGTCCGGCGCGCTGCTGCGCAGCCGGTCCTGTTCCGCGGCCTGGGACAGATCGGACTGTGCCTGGTCCAGGGCCCCCGCGATGTTCTGCTTTTCCCGCTCTGTTGTGCGTAGCCGCTTTTGTTTGCGGCGCAGGATGAATCCAACGCCCAGCAGCACCAACCCGCCGATGATTGAACTGTACAGCAAAATCTGCCGCTGTCGTTGCTCGGCTTCTTCAATCACCCTTTTCAATGCCTCTTCTCTGCGTCGGGCCTCTGCTAAAGCTCGCTCCTTGTCTGCTTCAGCCTGTTCCAGTTTTTGTTCAGTCTGGTCCTGGGCCGCTTTGATCTGTTCGAGTTCTTGTTCGGTCTGGTCCTGGGTCGCTTTGGCTTGTTCGAGTTCTTGTTGCGCCCGTTCCATCGCCGCTTCGGCCTGTGCCTGTTCTTGTTCAGTCTGGCCCTGGGCCGCTTTGAGTTGTTCAAATTCTTGCTGCGCCTGCTCCTTGGCGGCTTCGGCTTGGGTAAGTTGCTGCTGCGCCTGCTCCTTGGCGGCTTCGGCTTGTCGAGCCCGCTCTTCTAATGCCTGCTGCTCTTGCTGGGCCTGCTCAACTTTCTGTTGCGCTTCTTCTTCCAGACTCAGGCACTCGGTATCGGCAACAAGCGGGGTCAGGTTGAGCGGGGTCAGCAGGTTACCCAGCGCGGCAGCCGCAATGGACTGGGCGCTTCCCTCCTGGGTCGGATCGACTTCGCGTTGGAAGAATCCTTGTTTCTCTAACACGTTCACACCGACCGCCTGATAGCAGCGGTTCAACAGCGGCGTCCCGGCCGATGTCAGGCTGAACAGGGCATTGTGGCGTATCATCTGTCCGTCATCGGTATTGACGAGTTGGGTCACTGCCCCAGCAACGGACGTAAAGCGGTCAGAGCCGGACGGATGAAAGTTGACTGCGTACAACGGAGCCGCGGCTTGCAGTGTGGTGCGGGCGAACGGTAGGCCGGTCAGGCCGTGACTGCTGTCGGACAATTGGAGAATCCACAGACCGGTCTGTTCGTCGGCTTTTATTTTGGAAGCGGAAAACACTTGGCCCGTAGCAGTCTCGACCAGATACGACTGACTGTCCCGCAGCTTACCAGCAGAGGCCACAATATGGCCCTCGGCGCTGATACTGAACCCCGGCGACTGCCGAGCGTCGCTCTCCAGCCCGTCTTTGACCCAAACCAGATGTTTTTTAATCGCGGCGAAGTCAGCCTCCACACTAGCCGGGGCGGACAGCAGGACGAGGGCCATAACCAGTATAGTCATTCTCTTCACATGAACTCCTATCGCCCGGTGCCGGACATATAGGTCTTGATCTTTGTCCAGAGGCTTGGGGTTTTTGGGGTCGGTTGAGTCAGTTGGGTTTCTGGAGTCAGTTGAGTCGGTTGGCTGAAGGGCCCCTTATGGATGTGGATATTGTGCGGTTTGGGTTTTGCACTCGCCAGCTTGGTCGGCGCTTCCATCTGGTCCAGGGTGATATGCAGGCAGTCCTGCCAGATGCGCCATGCGCTCGCGCAGTTCGGCACTGAATTCCTTGCGCTGTTCCGCCAGTTCGGCGCGGATGGCCCGCTGACCGCTCAGCATCAACCCGGCCAAGGTCGCCCCCACCGCCACGACGGCTATCAGGACTCCGATCAGTTCAACACTCATGCCGCTTCCTTTTCTCGCTGCTGCTCTGCCGCTAGCGCCACCTCCCGCCCCTGCGCTATCAACGTATCCGCCTGCGCCCCGCGTGCTCGGCCCGAATAGCCCGTCCGCTACTCCTGCCGAGTAGTCCAGCGCTGCCAGCCCTCGCTACACCAGGATACGATCCTCCCGATCCAAGTCCCAACATCCGCTCTAAACACTCCCATGCCTCCCCCACATACGCCCCCTTCGGATATACCTCCAGGTACAGCCGCATCTCCGTCGCCTTCTCATACACCACACTCTCCCAAACCACCTCTTCTATCTCTCCCGCGCTCTGGCTACGGACAGCAGCCGGCAGCACCACTAGGAGCAGTACCAAAACCCACCTGACCAAGTACCTTCTTATGGGCGCATTCAACGCTGTTCCTCCGGGCAAGTCAAGCTGCTGCCCCGCCTCTGTTCCTGGGCTTTCTCACAGCCAGAGCGGCGCCTTGAGTGACGACTCGCTTGGTATGTCCTCGGTGATGTCTACAGGAACCTAGACCCTTATGCGGGCGCGGCGGTTGCGAATCAAGACGGACGATCCCATGGCGGACGCTGGCCAATTGACAACGCTGGGCGGTTTACCGTGATTGGCACAGCGTCGGCGCGCCCGAGGTCGTCCACAACCCGCACCTCGAATTGTCCGGGGCGTGGTGTCCAGAAGTAAGCCTCGCCGCGCGCAACGCGGCCAACGAAGCGGTCGTTTACGAACCAGAACAACTCCCGCGCGTCGCCGTCGGCGGCCGCGGAGAACAGCACGCTACGGTGTTCATTGCCGTCCCGGGGGGCGTGGTAGACCAGGGTAGGATGCGGCGACCAGATACGCGGTGGGTGGCCGGAGGCGGATGTTGCGTCCAGTCCGCACTCTGGCGACCACGGCGGCGGGCGGCGGATAGCAATGCCGGCGCGGCGGAACACCGCATCGAGATCCGGGGGCCAGAATTCGTAGACCTCTTGCCGTGTTCCTGCGGCGTCCGGGTGACAGCTCCGTAGGCCCGTTGCCGGATCGACGCGTATTACGCGATACACCGAGGACACCTTGATCGGCGACACACCGGGAATGAACCAGGACCACGTTGTGTGTGGACAATGCTGCCCCGGTAGATCGCCGGTGGTAGCGCAGACCTTCACGCGGCGCAGATTCAGACTGCGTGGTGGGTACTCGACGCCTTCGCTTTCGGCTCCGCTTTCCGCCCAGCCTGACCGACTTTGGAGCCTACGCTGTGGAATAGTGCTGGCTCCAAGGCTATCGGTGATGGCGAAGAAGAGCGGCGCTGCGGCCTTTCGGCCGACAAGCGCCGGATTAGCACTGCCGTCGAAATTACCGGTCCACACCGCAAGCACATAGCGACCGACAACGCCAACGCTCCAGGCATCGCGAAAGCCGAACGACGTGCCGGTCTTCCAGGCAACGGACGGCTGGGGCGCTGCAGGCAGTGATAGCGCGTCGGGCCGCGGCACGTTGTGAAGGATGTCCAGCACCAAGTAGCTGGCCTCGGCGCTGAGCAGACGCTGGGGCAGCGGGGCTTGCGCAGGGCGCAGCACGGTGACGAGGTCGCGCCGGATGCCCCCGCCGGCAAGTATGGCGTAGAGCCGTGCTAGTTCTTCCATTGTGATTTCGCTGCCGCCGAGCGCGAGCGACAGGCCATATTCCTCCGCGGGCCGCAGGCCGCGTACCCCGGCGTTGTGGAGCCAGTTGCGGAACCGCTGTACGCCCAGCTTCGCGAGCAGGCCAACGGCGGGCACGTTGCGGCTGTGGATGAGGGCATCGCGGGCGAATACCGGACCCAGGAAACCACGATCGAAGTTCTCCGGTGTATACGTTGTATAGCGGCGGGGCGCATCCCCAAGCAGCGTCATCGGATGAATCAGGCCGTTGTCCAGGGCCAGTGCGTAAAGCAGCGGCTTGAGTGGTCGAACCGGGAGACCGCGGCGCGCGCACTCCGTTCACCTGGCCGGCGATGGTGGTGTCGAAGAAATCCGCGGACCCTACCAGCGCGAGCACCTCCATTCGCTGGTGATCTATTAGCATGGCAGCCGCGTTGCGGATGCCATCCCGGCGGCGGTCGACGTAGGCGCGGACACGGGTCTCCAGCAACGTCTGCAGATCCAGATCGAGCGTGGTGCGAATCTCGGAGTCGCCGGTGCGCGCCACGTGGTCACGCACGAAGTGCCGCGCGCGGGCAGGTAGGTCGGATGGTGCCCGGAACACGGGTTCGAGCAGGGCGCGCGCAATCGTTTCCTCATCCGCCTTGAGCGCGGGCTTCGAGACTCGCCACACCGCCAGCAGCTGAGCCCGTGCGGCGAGTAGGTTGGCGCGGCCGGCGTCAGTGACCGGGGAAGCGAGCGGTGGGGTTCTGCGGAATGACCGCAAGGGCCAGCGCTTCGCCGCGGCTGAGTGCGCTCGCGGGCTTATCGAAGTAGATTCGGCTGGCTGTGCCAATGCCCTCTACACTGCCGCCGTAGGGCGCTAAGTTTAGATACGCTTCGAGGATCTCGGCCTTGGTATAGTGACGCTCCAATTGCAGAGCGCGGGCCGATTGCACGAGCTTACCAAGCGGTGAGCGTGTGTCGAGATCGAAATGCATACGCGCGAGTTGCATGGTGATGGTGGAACCACCGACCGTCCGGCTACGGCGTACGTAGGTGGTCCAGGCAGCCCGCGCCAGGGCGATGGGATCCACACCCGGATGGCGGTGGAAGCGGCGGTCCTCGTAAAGCAGCGTCGCCACTTGCGCCGCCGGGGCGATGTCCGCAAGTGGCGTAAACAGGCGGTACCGGCCGTCGTCCGCCGGCAAGAGCTTGAGCGGTTGCCCGTGGCGGTCCGTGACAAGGGTCGAAAATCCGACGCCTTCGTACAGGTCCGGTTTTGGCGCCAGGACCCAGGCCAGGAATGCGGGTAGCACCGCGCACCCGAGCAGCCAGAGCGCTCGCCGACGAGTTGTCATGGGCCCTCTACAATCAGGTGGCCGGAGGCCGTGTGGGCGCGTATACCACGATGGTACATGGCGGCGGCATAGGCGGCTGGCGCCGTGAAGTCGCCCGGGCTTGTGGCCTTTACGCGATAGCGAATCTCTGTCACGTTCTCCCCAAAGCTACCGTACAGAACCAGCCGGTCTTCCCGTACATCCCGATAGTCGAGCGCCGTGCCTCCGTATTGGTTGCGGACAGAGTCAGTGACGATCTCGAAGCCGCCGGGCAAGAGATCGGTTACAGCCACGTTGGTAATCCGGCCGTTCTGCGAGCGGACGCGGAGATGGACGTTGAGCTCGTCGCCAACGCCAACACGATCGACGCGTTCGCCCTCGTTGTCGAGATAGGCACGGTCGATCTCAATGCCCTGCGCGAGCGGGATAGCCGGGACCTCGACATCGAAGCCGGACTGGCTCACGGTGAAGTAAACACCGCCGCCCGTCTTGCTAGCGATGTCCACGCTGTCAACCGCCACGGGCAGCAATACCCGCGCGAACTCACCCCCCGTCACCTTGACATCGACCGGCCCGTCCGGACTGCGGGCCATGATTTCAGGTGGCGCCAACGCGTTCTGGCGCGCCAACGCGCGGTGCATCTCACCGAGCGCTAGGATCGTGTAAGCCGCGGACAGCGTATTGAAACGATTCTCGAATATCGGTTCTACGAGGTCGTGCACCGCGCTGCCGTCGAGTCGCGCCAAGCGTTCCGGGAAGTGACGCGCCAACAGGTAAATATACTGGGCGTCGCGTCCCAAGCGCGTGTCGAAGTCGGTGTCAGGCTGTGTCGAGGTGCCGAGTCGGTAGCCGGCAATCAAACCCTCGGCGAGGATATCGTTGCGTAGCAAGGCGTGAGTGGCGGCCATTATAGGCGCTGGCGATATCGGTGCGCCAAGCGTCGCCATGCGCGTGGTCCAGGGTTTCCTGCAATGCGCTCAGGTAGTTGGTAGTGACAGATCTGTTGCGCGTCAGGATGTAGATGGCATAGGCCCGCGCACGGGCGGCCGTCAGGTTTGCGCCGGATTGTCGGTCGTCCGCCGCACCGGCGAGCCGCCGTAGGTAGCGTAGTGCGGCACCCAGCATATCACCGGGCACCGCCAGGGCCCAGCGCCCGCGCATCGGTCATAAAGTGCGTTATGTACACCGATGGGAACGGCGCGGCCTCGGCAGAGGTGGCCCAGAAGCGGATTCCGCCGGGACGCGTCCTGACGGCTGCGCAGCAGCGTCAAGGTCCTTTCGAACAGCGCGCCGAACGTCGAGCGGTCGAGCGGAAAAGAAGACAATTGCATAAGTCCCAATTGTGGGAAAACCTTGCTGACGATCTGTTCCGCACAGGCGTGGGGAAACGTGTCGAGGTACTCCAACATGCCGTCGGCCAGCACCAGCGGACTTGCCGAGGCAGCCACGCGCTGGCTCGCGAAGGCTTCGTGCAGGCGTCGTGGCAACGCCAACTGCGTGCTGCCGCCGGCATCGAAACCGGAGATCAGGGTCGTCTCGAAAGCGACCGCCGGACGCACGGACAGTCCGGCGTTGCGGCGCACCACAGTCTCGCCCAGGCGTGCGGTCAGGGTCAGCTCTGCCGCGCCCGGCGTTGCGCCAGCACGCACGCGGAATGTTGCGCGGCCTTCATCGCCCTCGGGGACGACCAGCGCGCGACTCGTATCGTCCTCTACCCCAATCCGCTCCGAGGGCACGGCGGTCAAGGCGATTTCAGTATCCGGGCCGGAATCCTCCAGATTGTTGGCGACCCCCACGGGACACGTCGAACGCATCGTTCGGCGCCGCGGCCAGGGGTAGGTGCGGCGTCAGCACAATGGGGCCGCGGACGGTGACGGGCGTCTCGCGTGCCCCCAGCCTGCCGGCGGCAACGCCCACTGCCATCACACGTAGCTCGCCGTTGAAGTAGTCCGGAATCTCGAAGTGGACCTCGCGCCACTCGGGTCCCGCATCGAGGAGGCCGGACCAGAACGCCACCGGCGGCTCAGACTGCCGCCGGAATGGGTTCAGGTTGGCACCAAGGAGCCGTGCCGCTTCGCCGCCGCCCGGGCGCCGCGGTGCGACGGATTACGTTATAGTCGGGCAGAATCAGATCGACCATCTGGTGGGTGGCCACTTGCAGAGCTTTCTTGCGCAGGAACGTCGCCAGGGGATCCGGAGGTTCTATACTTGGCCACCTGAAGAATACCTTCGTCCACCGCGAACACAACTAGGCGCGACGGCGTCGGGGTCGTGTAACCAAGCGCCAACTCGTCGCCGGGACGTAGCGTGGTGGGTGCCGTGAGATCGATGTCCAAGCGGCGGGCGGCGCGGTCGATTGCAAAGGGGGCGACCGCATAACTCAAGGGGCTGACAAAGATCTCCTGCGAATCGATGTCACGCACAAAGGCAACGTTCACGTAGGCGTTACCCTCCAGGTCGTCGGGCAGGCGAATGCTTTGCAGCGTGGTGTTGGTGTCGGAACGGAACCACTTGAAGGCATGAACCCGTTCCCGTTCGATGGTGATCAGGCCGGTGCCTGCGTAGGGGGCCGCGATCTCCATGACGATCTTGTCTCCGGGGCGATACTCGCGGCGGTCGAGCTTCAGGTCGAGCTCGGCGTCGCGCTCTAAGTTGCCGGCCAGGTTGGCCGCACCGGCGACCGCGAACTCGACGCGGCTCAACTTCACGTCGTCGCTGGCGATTAGCTCCAGCGCGTAGCGTCCCGGCCGCGCCGACGGCAGCAGAAAGTCGCGACCCGCCGCCGGCAACGTGAACGGCTCGCGCTCGACCTCGTTCTCCTTCGGTACCGATTGGTAGGCGAATGTGCCGTTCGGCTGCTTTACAAGCGCGGACACGTAGCGACGCTCGTAGAGCACCGCTTCGAGACCGTCCAGCACGGTGGGCTCGGCGTCCCGGCCAACGGCCAGGAAGCGCACGGTGCGTTCTGCACCCCGGGCGATGAAGTGCAGGTCGCCATCCGACTTGTAGCCGATCAGCGCTTCTGCCGGGGACATGAGGGTTCCGGCGACGGCCTTTACGCTGCGCCCGCCGCCCGGCTCGAATCCTTCCGCTGTCAACCGCAGTCGGTAGATTCCATTGTCGTATTGGCCGAGGTCAAAGGGTAAGCGGGCGATACCGTTGTTGCCGGTGACGACCTCGGCAAGCTCGATAGTCACGGACCGCGGCAGGGCCTCGGGGTTCCGGAACGGGTCCGTGAACACGAACCCCGGGTGCTCGGCAAACTGTGGGGAGACAGGCTGCAACACCAGCCTTCCCCGCACTCGGCGTCCCTGCGCGGGCGTGCCGAACAGGTTTTCCAGGGACACGCGGGCAAAATGGTCGCCGGGCCGCACCCAGCCGTGTTCGGGACTCCCCTCAACGGCAGCGCGAATGCGCAGCCGGTCCGGCTGATAGTCCTCGACGTTAAAAGACGTGCCGCCCAGCGACCGGCGATGTCCGCCGTTATCGATGAGATACACGTTCGCCTGGTACTGGCCCGTCGGCGACTCCAGGCGGGTGTCGAAGCGCCATGCCAGCAAGCCGTCGGCGGGCATGGCCACGCGCGTGCGCAACACCGTTCGGCCGCGCGCATCGTCAACCCGGAGCTCGATAGGTGCACCGGGTACGGCGCTGAAGTCGCCACGGCGCACAATACCGAACAGGCGTACCGTTTCGCCCGGGCGGTAGAGGCCGCGGTCCGTGTGAAGCGCGGCCCTGAGCCTGTCGCCGTCGTCCTCGGCCGCGTGCTCGCCGCCGGTATCGAATCCGGACCAAGTCAACCGTCGGTCGCTGCGCTGATAGGGCATGAAGGTGACGTCGTCTTGGTAGCGAACTACAAAGACGGCGGGTTTTTGGCCGCGCTCGAAGTCGCGCGCAGATTCAAGGCGGGCATGCCCACGCGCGTCCGTTGTTGCGGACAGCACCTCCAAGCCGTTCTTGCCGAGCAGCTCCACCCGCGCCCCCGTCACCGGCTCGCCGGTCGCCACCGAATGAACGAACGCATGCTGGCTGTGGTCGACGTTGGTCTTGACAAGAAGGCCCAGGTCCGTGATCAGCGCCATGCGCCGGTCGAGCGTGCCGACCGTGCGCTTCCGCTGCCGATCCCAACCCTGTACCTGGACCAAGAACAGGCCGCCCTCGTCGAGGAAGGGGTTCAGATCCAGCGTGGCGAAGACCTGTTCCCTCGGATGTCCGGGATTGACATCGACAATGCGCGTGGTCAGCGACGAGATGTTGTCGGCGTTGAAGGTCCGGCTCTTGAACGAAGGATCGCGGATGTCGCCGCGGGTCTGGCTCGCCAAATGGTTGAGCGCTCCCGGCCGGATCTGTTGGATCTCCACCTTGATCGCGGCGACGCCGCGGGCGGACAGCATGAGACGGTGGTCTCTGGTCAGCGGCAGCAGGACGCCGTCCAGGGCGATGGCGGCTTCCTTTGGATAGGCGGGCACAGAAGCTACGTCGTCGTGGGCGAACGCCAGCACAAAGCCACCCGTCGAGGTCAGGCCGTTGCCGATGCGGAAATAAATATGCCGTCCCTCCGGCGCGTCAAAGGTCACGCTCTGCATCGCCGCGGTGTCGCGTTGCGTGGGGTTCACCGTCAAATCCAGCGGCTCGGACGCTGCCAGCACCGCGGACGTGACCTCCCGCGGCGACCGCCAGCGGTAGCGTCGATACGTCTTCGTTCCAACCGTACGATTCTCCGGCAGCAGCCATGCTTCCACTCTGTCGGTGAAGTCGTTTGTGTTCACTTGGTCGGTGAACCTCATCACTGCGGTCTGCACCGGGTTGTCGTTGGCATCGTTCACAATGGAGATCCTGATGTCCTGGACGCGGAAGTAGCTCGCACGGTCCGGGACGCGCACCTGAACGGACAACGGCGTGTCGAACGCGCCCTCCCCATGCGCAGGCTTGAGGCCAGCCGCCGCAGCAACGGTGACGAAGTTCTCGCGCTCCGGTATGGCGATGATTTCCGAGTGAACGTGGGCGGTTCGGTCGTGGGGGCCATACTCGACGTGGTAAGTAAGCGGCCGCACTGCCTCGTCCTTGCCGCGGCCTTCCGGGATCGACATGCGCAAGCGTTCCACAAGATCGACGCGCGAGACGGGATGCGAGAACTTCAGACTTGCAACGATCCTGCGTTCCGATGCCCTCACAGGATGCTGATAGAACTTTGCCGTAGTCACTGACGCAGCAAAGGGAGGCGTTGCAAACTCCGTCTCTGCATCAGCGAGCTCAACCCCCGACGCGAACAGCTCTTGCGCCAGCCGCACGCGATAGGTGCGGTTCGCCGGCCAATCTTCCGCGGGTTCGAAGACCAGACGGTTCTCGGTCTCAAAACGCCACTTGCCCGACATTGCGGGGCGCAGCTCGACGCCCGTGTCGAGGGTTTCCCCGATCAGGTCTAGGCGCGCCGCCGACAGCGATGCCGGCGCCGGCAGATCGGGATTGGGCAGGTAGCTGAAGTCGAGCCGGACCGGAGCGGGGGCCAGTTCGCCATCGACAATGGCGGTGATGCCGGGCGGTTTGACCGCGATCGCCACACGTAGCGGCTTGGGGAGACTTTGGTAGTAGAGATAGCCTGCCGCAACCAGTCCTGTGACGCCCAGCAACGCGAGGAGCCCCCAGCCGGCACGGTGGGTGCCAATACGCTGCAACCAGACGGGCGGCGTCCAGGAGAACTCGCCGAACAGGGCGCGGGAAAGTGCCGTCAGCCGCAATTTCCCGCCTCGTCACGTGTCACGGGCTGGTTGACTTGGTTGAGCGTGCTAGGGGGCGATGTCCCAAGGATGTCCGCGAGTTCCTGGGTGGTTGGAAGAAATCCCTGCTGGCTGGTGAAGAGGCGCAGCTCGCGCAATGTGCGCCTCCGTGGGTCGGTTCTTTCCTCAACGGGTCGTCTGCTTCTCGACTGACCACTCATGACAAACCCTCTGTCAAGGGAGATTGCAGTTGGTATGCCCATGGACTGGAGACCAGGACCGTCGACCGGCTCGGCCTACCAGACAAACGCGGCTCGCCAATGTGTTAAGGGGCTAGTATATAAACCTCTTATATAGGAAGTCAAGTTGATTCTCCGTAAACACTTGGAAATATTCGACTTCCTCGGCCTCATTCCCGGATTCGGGTGAGAGTCGTCGGTCCTTCCAGCGGCGCAGGTAGCCTTGGACCAGTCTCTTTCTTGACCCCGACCCCGACCAAGTCCAACGGGCAAAGGCCCTCGGCACGGATCGGAAGGATGTACCGGCCGGTTCAGCCTTACGACAACACCCCCGCTTTGACGGCCAGTGAGGCGTAGCTGACCCCGTCGCCATTATCCGTACTAATCGGCAGCCCCGCATCACGCCAGCCCACCACTGCCCGCCCGGCCGGGTTCTGCCCACCACCAAATCCGCCCTGCATATTTGTCACATCGCTGTAGCCGGCCTGCTCCATGATCTCGGCGGCGTGTTGGGAACGTCCCCCCGCCTGGCAGCCGACAATCACCGCCACTCCTTTGGCAATATTGGCCTCGACAACCGCCTGAAAATGCGGATTCGGACTGGGTTGGCGGGTGGCCAGATCAAAAAAGATGACCGGAATATTAATCGCGTCCTCGGGATGACCGGCGGTAAATTCGGCCTCGGTGCGTACGTCAAGATAGATGACCGACGGATCACTGCTCAGGGTCTGGTGGGCTTGGGGCGGGGTAGTTTGTTTGACTGGCATACACGACTCCTCTCTTTCGCTAGCAACCAGAATTTTATATAGAACCAGAGCCAGCCAGAATATGTTCGGTGATCCTGTACGCCCAGTCAAGCGGGGAAGCGGTAGGAACACCGAGGCGCAAAAGGAGAACACGATGGGAGACGCCGTAGTGTTAGAACGTCAAGGCCGCGTTGCCACAATTACCCTCAACCGCCCCGAGCAGTTCAACGTCATGAACACCGAACTGTCGATTGGCTTACGCCAGTCTCTCCAGGAGTGCGCCGATGATACGGAGGTCCGGGCTGTTATTCTGACCGGCAACGGTCGGGCCTTTAGCGGTGGAGGGGATATCAAGTTTTTTGTCAGTGAGCTGCAAACCCAAACCATCGGACCCAGCTTTGAAAAGATGATGCCCAATGCTGCACGCGGCGATTTCTCTGGTCCGCGAAATGCAAAAGCCAGTGATTGCCGCCCTCAACGGCGTGGCGGCAGGCGGAGGGCTGGGTTTGGCCCTGGCCTGCGATTTTCGGATTATGTCTGCCAAGGCCAATCTGGTGACCGCCTTTGTTGGCATTGGGGCCAGTCCAGACTCTAGCTCAACCTTCTTTTTGCCCCGCTTTGTTGGCATGGGAAAGGCAACAGAACTCTTTATGCGCAACACCCCGGTCTCGGCCCAGGAAGCGCTCGATCTGGGCTTGGCCACCGCGGTTGTCCCTCCCGAAAACGTTCTGGAAGAAGCCCTGCGCCTGGCCGATGAGCTGGCCCAAGGACCGACCGCGGCATTTGGTCGGACCAAGCTGCTCTTAAATCAGAGCTTTGGCAGTTCTTTCCAAGAACAGCTCCACAGTGAAGCGCGCTCAATTACCATCTCGGCCCAGTCACCCGATTTTGCCGAGGGTGTGACGGCGTTTGTGCAAAAACGTAAGCCGAGCTTTAAGGGAAAGTAGGCTCCTCAAAGTCGAGACCAACCTCGGCCTGATTCTGACCAAACGGCTACAGATTCGGCTCTGTGCTACGCAGCCGTACGCTTGAGGAAAAAATTGAGATCACCCAGCGCTTTAAGCAAAACTGGCTGCCGCTGCTAACGGCGGGAAAAATCAGGCCGATTATTGATACGGTTTTTCCGCTCGCCCAAGCCGCCTTGGCCGACGCCCTGCTTGGAAAAAACCCGGCCAGTAAGAGGGCAAAGCCCAAGGTGATGTCGGTCTTGCAGGAGCTTGGGGTAGTGTGAGGGGAGCCTCACTCCTCATAATACCGCGCCTCAATCTCATTGCCCTCGGGATCGTGAAAATAGATCGAGGTGGCATTCCCCCGCGCCCCCCAGCGGGGCAGCGGGCCTTCAATCGGAATGCGCTTGGCCACCACCCGTCCACGCAGACTCTCCCAGTCGGCCCTGTCTAAGGTCAAACAGAAATGGCCCAGATTCGGCCGTCCGCGGTCCTGGGGCTGCGCCCCCTGCCACATTGCCTTGGGGGCCAGATCAATGACCGTGCCCGCGTTCAGCCGGACCGAGGGAAACGGCACCTCGCCCTGGCGAAAGGCTTCTAAGCGCTCGGGCGCCAGCTCGACCACCTCGGTATAAAACTGCACCAGGGCTTCAACATCTTCCGCATTCAACACAATATGATCCAAAACACCTTGCATGGCTTACCTCCAAGAACTGGTATCTTACCTGTCTTAGCCGAGGACGGTCGGTCGCGCAACACTGACTTGACCCCGCTAAGAGACGCCCAACGGGTCGGCATCTATCCGGCTGTTCGCATGCTGCGCAGAAGATGATTGAAGACCGGGCGTTGGTATTTGAACCCAGCCTGGTGCTGATGGACGAACCGCTCGGCGCCCTTGATCGCCGTCTGCGCGAGGAAATGCAGTATGAGATCCGGCGCATCCAGCGCAGCCTGGGAGTCACGGTCGTTTACGTCACCCACGATCAGCAGGAGGCGATGGTGCTGTCGGATCGGGTCGCCGTCTTTCGCGGCGGCCGTATTGAGCAGGTCGCCTTGCCCGAAACGCTCTACGAAGAACCGGAGCGCCCGTTCGTTGCCAGCTTCATCGGTGAAAATAATCTGCTGCACGGGCGGGTCCTCGACGTCGAACGGGATATCTCGCGGGTGGAGACCGGTGGCCAGGTCGTCAAAGCTTTCCAGGTCGCGCCGTGCAAACCAGGCGACGCCGTTACCCTCGCCATCCGTCCGGAGCGGGTCTACCTTGCGCCCGAGCCGGGGTTGTACAGCAACAGGTTTGAAGCCCATATCGAAGACATGACGTTCCTGGGCGATCACCTGCGCCTCCGAGTGGCAGCGTGCGGCCGCACGGACTTCATTGTCAAGATCCCGAATACCGTAGGCCACGGCGCCGTGCTGAAGGGAGACCAGGTCTACATCGGCTGGACGCCGACCGATTGCCGGGCCTTGGAGCCGGACGATCAGGAGAACACACCATGAGAACATCCCCACATAGCAGCCGAATCAGCCGGGCGGTTCACGTTGTGGCAATCGCTTTGCTGGCCGGGCTGGGCTGGAGCCGCCCGGCCGCCAGCAGCGAAGCGCTCACCGTGGTCTCGTGGGGAGGCTCCTACGCCCGCGCCTGTCAGAAGGCGTATCACGAGCCATTCACCGCCGAGACGGGCATCGAGATCCGCCTGGAGGCCTACAACGGCGGCTTGGCCCAGGTCCGCGCTCAGGTGGAGACCGGCAAGGTGCACTGGGACCTCGTCGACCTGGAGATGGCCGACGCGGCGCGGGGCTGTGACGAGGGTCTTCTCGAACCGCTCTCCGGCACCATCCTGCTGCCGGCGCCGGACGGAACGCCTGCGGCGGAGGATTTCTTCCCCGATATGCTCACCGAATGCGGCGTAGGCATGCTGTTCTACTCCACGGTCTATGCCTATAACCCCAAACACCTTGCCGGCCCCAAACCGGCAACGCTCCACGACTTTTTCGACCTGGAGAAATTTCCCGGCCGTCGCGGCATGCGCCGCAGCCCGCTTGTCAACCTGGAGTTCGCTCTGATGGCCGACGGCGTGCCCGTGGATCAGGTGTATACAACGCTGAACACGTCGGAGGGCGTGAACCGGGCATTCGCAAGCTCGACACGATCAAGGACCAGATCATCTGGTGGGAAGCCGGCGCCCAGCCGCCGCAGATGTTGGCCGATGGTGAGGTGGTGATGAGCACAGCCTACAACGGCCGCATCTTCAACGCCCAGGTGCTGGAAAACCAGCCCTTTGTGATCGTCTGGGACGGTCAGGTGCTCGACCATGGTCTCCTTGGCATTGTTGCCGGTACGCCGAATCTGGAAGCGGCCCGGAAGTTTCTCACCTTCGCAACGCGGACCGAGTCCGTGGCTGCGGTCGGTCGTCATATCGCCTACAGTCCCGCCCGACGGTCGGGAACAGCGCTGATTACCACCCATCTCGAAACCGGTGTGGATATGGAGCCGCATATGCCGACCAGCCCCGAAAACGTTGCCCGCGCCCTGCACCACGACTGGGAATGGTGGAGAGACCACGGCGACGAGATGAATGAGCGCTTCAGCGCATGGCTGGCTCGCTGATTGGCCCGCAGCTCCGCGCCGCTGGGCTGGTCCTCCCCCTGGTGACCTTTATCGGGCTGACCTTTGTTGCTCCGCTGGCGACCATGCTGTCACGCAGCATCTATGACCCGGTGGTCGCCAACTCGCTCCCCCGCACCCTCGGCCTGTTGCAGGGCTGGGAGGGTAAACGCACCCCGCCAGAGCCGGTATTCGAGACGCTTGCAAACGAACTGCTCAGAGCGCACCAGGAGCGCATCCTGGGGCGGGTCGCAACCCGTATCAACCGCGTGCGCGGCGGACTGAGGAGCGTCATCGTCCGCACAGCGCGTCGCTTGCGCGGGGCGGAGGGCGATTCGTGGCGCGGCACGCTGATCGGCATCCACCCCGCGTGGGACGAGGTACAAACCTGGCACGCAATTCGCCAAGCCGGTCAGCGCTTCACCTCGCGCCACTATCTGCACGCCCTGGATCTGGAACGCCGAAGCGACGGTCGCATCGCCCCGCGACCGGCCGAATATCGCGTTTATCTGCCCCTCCTGTGGCGTACCCTGGTTGTGAGCCTGAGTCTGACCGGGCTGTGCCTGCTGCTCGGCTATCCGGTCGCCTATCTGATCGCCCATGCCCCGCCGCACCGGGCGAATCTGTTGCTGCTGCTGGTGCTGGTTCCGTTCTGGACCTCCCTGCTGGTGCGAACGACCGCCTGGATCGTGCTGCTCCAGACCCAGGGGGTGATCAACAGCGCGCTTGTGGCGCTCGGCCTGATCGCCGACGCCGGGCGCATCGCTATGATCTACAACATGACCGGCACCATGGTGGCCATGACCCATGTCCTGCTGCCCTTCATGGTGCTCCCGCTGTACGCGGTCATGCGTACCATCCCGCGGCTACACATGAGTGCCGCCGCCTCGCTGGGCGCAAGTTCGGTTCAGGCATTTCGGCGGGTTTACTGGCCCCAGACCCTGCCCGGCGTTGGCGCGGGCTCGCTGCTCGTCTTCATCCTGGCGACCGGCTACTACATCACTCCTGCGCTGGTCGGTGGCCGCAGCGGCCAGCTCATTGCCAATATGATCGCCTACCACATGCAGAGTTCGCTGAACTGGGGGCTGGCCGCCGCGCTCGGCGGCCTCCTCCTGGCCTTCGTGTTCGTCCTGTATCTGTTCTATCACCGTCTCGTCGGTCTCGATCGGATGAGGTTGGGCTGAGATGACACCAAGAGGAGCGTGGGGGCGCGCCGGCCGCCTCGCCTATCTGACATTCTGTACCGGGGTGTTCGTGTTTCTGATCGCGCCGGTTGTGGTGATTGTGCCGCTCAGCTTCAACGCCGAACCCTATTTCACCTTTACCGAGGGGATGCTACGCCTGGACGCCGACGCCTATTCGCTGCGCTGGTACCAGACCGTTGTGGGCGATCAAGAGTGGGTCCAAGCCCTGCTCAACAGCCTGTTCATCGGCCTGTCCGCTACAGTGCTGGCGACCGCGCTGGGCACGCTTGCGGCACTGGGACTGACGAATCCCGCCCTGCCGGGTCGCGCCGTGATCACCGGCTTGTTGATCTCCCCGATGGTCACCCCGGTGATCATCTCGGCGGCAGGTATGTTCTTCTTCTACTCGAACCTGGGCCTCAGCTATACATACCTGGGCCTCATACTGGCCCACGCTACGCTGGGCACGCCGTTTGTTGTCATCACGGTGACCGCCACACTGTCCGGTTTCGACACCACCCTGTATCGCGCGGCGGCCAGTCTGGGCGCTGGGCCGCTGCGGACTTTCTGGCGCGTTGTGCTCCCGCTGATCGCCCCGGGCGTGATCTCCGGTGCCGTCTTCGCGTTCGCTACCTCGTTCGACGAAGTGGTGACGGTACTGTTCATGGGCGGCCTGGAACAGCGCACCATTCCGCGTCAAATGTGGACCGGCATCCGCGAGCAGATCAGCCCGGCAATTCTCGCCGTGGCGACCCTGCTGGTCGCTTTCTCCCTGCTGTTCATGCTGAGTGTAGAATGGCTGCGCCGACGCGCGGGGAGGCACTAGCCCGCATCACTCCCGGTACACCACCCCGTGCACCGCCTCAATGACCTTGGTGACGCTCAGAATCACCAACTCCTCTAAATTCTTGGCGTAGGGCATGGGCACGTCTTCCCCGGTCACCCGGGCAACCGTCCCAGGAAAAGGGTCGCGTCTTGACACCCGCGGGGGAAAAACTGCCAGCTCTCTAGCAAGGCACCCTGTCATAATCCCATTGCCGCCGCTAGGCTCGGACTCTCTCCCGACTACTCCCACCACAGACTGGCCGCCATGACCCATATGAGCCGACAGTGCCGATAGTTCCGCCCACTCTTGCGGAACTCAACGCAGAACCCCTGCCCTGGGATATAGAGAGAATAGTAGGTGAGTTGAATGGCATCGGAACCGAATACGGTCGAGCAAGAGCTTTTCGGGGAACGCAGCAATGTACGCTAGCTACAGCACAAAACCGATACTTGGCGTAAACCCGTGGGGACAGGAACGTAAATCTTCGGTTGTGGCCACCGCTGCAAAAGAAACGGTTGGTTGGAATAGCAAAAGTGTTGTTGATGGTATCTGGCGCTTGTATCGCGGTTGAGTCCGCTTCTGGCTGGTAATTTCGAGGCAATCGTGAGGACAGAACGTTTCTTCGGCTGACCCTTTCCCCTTCCCCCTGACAAGGGGGACTGAGGGGGTTTCCTCTCCCGGCTCGTCTGTGGTTTCGTCATTTTTTCTGAAACCGACGATGGTCGGGCAATCAAAGGCTACCTTCCTGTCTCGGGCCGGAGGTGCAATCATGGCAAGATCACCATTCGTCATCTTGAAGAAGGGCTGAAACGGCGGCTATACATCCGCGCTGCCGAACACGGCTGCTCAATGGAAGAGGAGGCAGGCAGTCTCTTGCGTACCGCACTTACTCAAGAGACTGCTCCAGTGAAACATCTGAAATATCTTGGAACGGCAATCCACCAACTCTTCAAGCCCTTGGGTGGTGTAGAACTCCCCCTCCCCCAACGAGAGCCCATGCGCGAACCGCCCCGCTTCGATTGAGCAGACGTGTATGACAACGAAGGAGAAAGTGTGAAAACGAATTACGTCTTAATTGACTTGGAAAATATTCAGCCGGAACACATGAGTGTTTTAGCTGGGCAGAACTTCAAGGTTATTGTTTTCGTGGGCCAGAACCAATCAAAGATATCATTCGATTTAGCATCCGCTCTTCAGAATTTGGGGGGAAACGCCGAGTACATCAAAATTCAAGGCAACGGACCAAACGCTCTTGATTTTCATATCGCGTTTTACATCGGCCAGTTTTCCAAAGAAAACAGCGATGCCCACTTCCACATCATTTCAAAAGATAAAGGTTTTGATCCTCTTATTACGCATCTTGAATCTAAACAAATTCAGGCACAAAGGCATAAGGACCTCAGTGAGATACCATTGCCAAAACCTGCAAACGCAACACAAAAAGAGCATGCTCACGTTTCAAAATCTGCGAACTCAGCAATAAAAGAAGATCACGTTCAGAAAATTGTTAAGTCCCTGATTGCCCTAGGCAATGCAAAACCAAGAAATTTAAAAACTCTTTCCAATTCGATCAATTCAGTATTTCAGAAAAGATTAGGAGAGGACGAGCTGAACGCTCTCATAGACGAGCTGGTCAAGCGCAAAATCGTTATTGTCAGCAGCAATAAAACCAATGTGAGCTATCAGTTGAAAAAATGAAAGCAGATGGCAACGCACGCCCGGACGGACGACCGAGTTTCGGCCCGAAGATGTACGTGCGATTCGTGCTCGGTTACAGAAGTCTCAGCAGGCGTGAGGTGGAAGAGTGACTACGCCGCTTTCCTTACACCTACTCCCTGCTCCCTGGAACTGTCGCCGTGTTCACCGTGATCGAAGAAGTCCTGCCGGCCGCCCATTCGGTACGATGGCGGCGGCCTAGCGATGAAAGCCAACGACTTCTTCATCACGATAAGGAGTGGCACGTCGCGGAACGGGTGCTTGAGCCAGTATAGTCGGCGATAGACGCTGAAATTGACCAAACAGCACATGCAGTAGTGAATATATCTTCGGCAGATTGGCGCTGCCGTGCTCGGCGTATTTTTCGAGCAGGGCGTCCAGCACCTCACGCGCCTGGGGGCCAAACATTGCAAAGAAATCCCTTTCGTCGCGCCTCAGCTAGTCGGCCCGCTCACGGCGCGTCCATAGCGGCGCGTTATAGGCAAGGTGACACAGGAGGTCGAAGGGGTCGGCTTCCGGCTTGCCGGCAACCCCGGCCAGGGCTTCGAGGTCAATCCCCTTCTGCTCCAGGCTCTCAACGACCTGCGCCCGGCGACCGGAATCAAGCCAGTCTTTGCGCAGCTCGGACGCATTCGGATAGAACGTGCGAACCGTGTCGCCCGTGTAGTCGGTAAGCCGGCGGGCTGAGAGCCTTTTCCCATCGGCATCCAGCTCGAAGACCAGATGTTGAATAATCTCGAAAGGAAAGAGGGCAAGACAGGAGGGCGGCCGGCTCTTTCGATTGCATGCAGGAGGGTTGCACTGTCATGCAGCTATCCTGTGTAGGAGCAGGAAACGTGCCAAATCGCCTTTGCCGCCTTTGTTCTTGTTTTTTATGGGAAATACAGCCCGACTGGGTGTACGTCTGAGACATTTATGATTTTCTCCGTTGTTCTAGACAAGAGCGGGAGCAATAGAGCCCCAGCCATCAGTTAGTGCCGATGAGGTGATAATCTTTCTTACCTTATCGAGCATTTTTCGATGGTTAGAATAAGAAAATTCCCCGCGCCGGTGAAGTTGTCCAACTACAATACCAGGGTGAACTTTTAATCTGTGGGCAAAGCCGACAATCCGTGTTGCTGCATACAGCGGCTTAGTGCTCGCAATAAAGCTATCAAGCTCCTTACTTGGGACAAGAAAGTTTGCTGCGAACTCGTCAGCCCGTTGTTCAAATCCTGGTTTTTCTTCAGTACGTATAGCTTCATCTCCAACAAGGTCAGTATCCAACTTCCCGTTCCTTTCAATGCCGTCACGGTTTTTTACATGCCCTAGTTCGTGCATCAGCGAAAACCAGAGAGAATCAATCCTGTCGTAGCGCAGCGAAAGAGCAATAACTGGAGAGTTATCATCAAGCCAGAAACATACCCCATCGATTCTTGTTTGTGGGAGGGGTTCAATGACAACAAAACGAATTCCCATCTCAGCAAGGATGCGTGGAATATGTCGCACTTCTTCGGTATTGGATAAGATCGCTCGAAGCCGTACTAAGCCTTCTTCAAAAAGAGCCTCGCTAAAAGATGCTACTTCAAAAACACCACCAAGGTGCATTGCACGAAACAACCATGCACGTTGCCCTGGGGATATGTCGAGGTAAGAAGTGGATTTCCTTGCAGCATGAGGAAGAAAAACCGGATCTTCATCAATGCTATTGATCTTGAAAAACTCACAGATCTGCTTCTCAAGAACCTCCACTGCGTTTGAAAATTCAATCCAGCCGCGTTTAATCACGTCTTTCAGAGGAACCAGGGCATATAGCCGCGCCCTTCGGGCAACGTCAGGATCAACGTTCTTTACTCGATTTAATTGGTGGAGGCTTTCCAGATTTAACCAGAATTGGGCTCCTGTTCCGAAAGCATCACCAAGCCCCTTAGCAGTTTCTGGTGTGATCGTTCGCTTTGCGGTGATAATATCATTGACAAGCTGAAATGGGCGTCCAAGGATTGCTGCTAGATCAGTTTGAGTCCATCCCCGTGCTTCTAGTTCCTCCTTAATGAACTCGCCAGGAGGAAAAACCTCTGCAGGCGTTCTTTCAACCATTAGCACCCTCCTAGTGATAATCCTCAATGCTGACCACAACCACATAACAATATGAACAAGCTCAACAGCAAGCGCAGAGCACAGAGAGTTGTTGCCCTTGTAGAGGACAATTCAGTCCGCTCCACATGCCGCATGACTAGCGTAGCCGAGGGCACGGTTCTAACGCTCCTAGCAGATGTGGGAGCCGTATGCTTAGGCGGTCTTTTTGGCCCTGGTCGTCTGACCCGGGCCCTTTTTGACGATCAGGTCAAATTCCTTTTTGCTCACCGGCATCACCGACAGACGGCTCTGTTTGATCAGGCCAATGTCCTGCAAACGGGTATCCTGTTTGATTTCACTCAGAGTGACCGGCCGGGCTAAGGCTTGGACCGGTTCCAGATCGACCACCACCCAGCGCGCATCGTCGGTGGTCGGATCTTGGTAGGCCTCTCTGGTTACGCGGGCCACCCCGACAACGGCCAGACCCTCGTTGCTGTGATAGTACAAGACCTGATCGCCGACTTTCATGGCCTGGAGATTGTTGCGGGCCTGATAATTACGCACGCCGTCCCAATAGGTTGAGCCGTCTTGGCAGAATTGGTCCCAGGAGTATTTATACGGTTCCGATTTGACTAACCAGTAGTGCATAGCGTCCTCAAAAGCTATTGTTGATCTCTTCCTGCATAGGGATCGGTCATCAACAATACCTTTTTCTCCCGCGTGTGTAGCACTCTTGACCACGCCTCGACAAGGCCGTTTCCCGCCTAGCGGCCGTAGGTTTAGATTGCCTTTTGGCCGACAGGCTTCTATAACGGGCGGTAAAAAAAGGATGGGTTATGCCACACGGCAGTCGTCCGTGTATGACACGGCAGTCGTCCACAATACGCTATCCGAACCGAAAAAAATGTTTCTGCCACCATGCGACAAAGCTGTACGCCGATGTGTACCGGCCCGACTGGGCTTGGAAGGGGGGCTAGTGGACTCAGTTAAAGAAGTCTCAGTAGGAGTTCGCCCTTATGGTTGGCATAGCTGTATCCAGTGTCGCTACATGACCTGCTTGAGGAGAAATGGCAGGTCTAGTAGAACAAAGACCGAAATGATCCGTGTTCGCGCAGAGCCGGGCTTGAAGAACAAAGCGAGGCACCATGAACAAGAGTAAGATCTCAATAGCCGATGATTTTTCTGCGTATCCTGCTGGCCGCTATCCTGACGACGGCAAATACAATGCAACAACATTTCGTAAGGAAGTGCTGATTCCCGCGTTGAAAGACAACGAGCACGTGGATGTAACTTTCGACAATGTGGCAGGTATCGGGTCATCGTTCTTGGAAGAAGCGTTTGGCGGGCTTGTTCGTGAGCAAGGATTTTCTTGGCTCCCACCTGCATTTGACTACAAGCGAACCGGAACTTGAGGACTTCGTAAAACTGGCTCGGCGCTACATTGACGAAACGCCGAAAGTGTCAGAGAGAGCTATGTGTTCTCTTTATATTCACGAAAACCCGTCAGCAACTCCGCAAACGACTGCGGTTTGTAATTCTTGAAGCCCTCTTCATCCACGTAAATGAAGTCATAGCTTACACCCGACTGGGCTGTATTGGTGTCCTCACACCATTATTGCAGACGCTCGATTTTTTTCGGCACCTCCAAATCTTCCCGTCCCTTGGTCTCGACAATAATGATTTTTCCGTCGGTCAGCTTCACCAAAAAATCGGGGTAGTAGTTGGAGAGGTCGCCGTCCGCGTTCGCATAATCCAGCTTGAAATGTACGGCCAGATAATTCTTGGCGTAGGATACCACATCGCCGCACTGCTCAAGAAAATCGGCAAACTCCAGCTCAAAGTGACTATCCCCGATAATCCGGTTAAATACACTTTTCCTGGGCAGCAAATAGCTTTGGTCCTTCACCACAAATGGCCGGATGTTCCGTAACTTGATGGTATCGCGGATTTCTGCGTTACCCTTGTCCTGAACAGTCAAAGCATTAATTGCCTTCTTGAACGTTTCGATGAGGGTCTTTGTGGCTGCCAGTTCCGACAGATTTCTCAGTGTATTCGTCGATTCCAATTCGACCGTTTCACCGAACAGATCATCCTGCACGAACCCTTTCACCTTGCCGTACAGTACATCGTAGCCGCTGACCAAGCGCAATTCCTTCATGATGGTCTGGACAAAATAGCCGACCACACTCCGATAGTCCGCAACCCCAGCGCCGTCCAGAAGCGTGCTATGGGTCACATTGCCTGTTGTGATGTCCTTAAAAATGATCTCGCGCTGTTCCTCTTCGCTGAACTGTCGATAGCTGACCGGTTCAAACAACATCGTCCCGGCATTCAGGCCTGAAAGGTTTTTATATTCTCGATATACACGGGGCGTGAGCACCGGGATTTCAATATCCAGCGCCTCCACATCCTTGTTGACATTGGCATTGTCCACCTCGACCACCAGCGGCGTCTTGGGTGTAGTGCCTTCACCCATTGCCTTGCGTTCCAGTTCCACGCCTTCGGCCTGAACCGATTCCACAAAGTCCATAAAAGCATCGGTACCCACCACGCTGAGGTATTCTTCCACACTGTCCGCATACATCTTGCGTAGGCCACGCCCCAGGGTCTGCTCCGGCAGAATATTGCTCTGGGCTGAGTAGGCGCGCAGCCCCACAATGGTGGTCACATTCCGCACATCCCAGCCCTCTTTCAGCATCAGTACCGACACAATCGCCTTGTACGGGCTGTCCGGCTCGTCAATCTTGTTCGACTGTTCGCGCAGCTTTTCCAGCTCTTCCTTGGCTTTGCCGGTCTGCGCCTCGGAAATCTCGCCATTGTTCTTGGTGTGAATGACCAACACGGCATCTTTCAAAGCCGGGTAGCAGCCTTCCAGATACTCGGCCACATCGTCACAGTTGCGGGTATCATCAGTCATCACAAACAGAATGGCCTTCTTGCCAAGTTTCTCGTGCTCGGCATACGCCTTGCGCCACTCGATCACGCCCAAGTGGAGATAGTCCGCGTATTTCTCGGTGTACTTGGCGCTTTGCCGTTCGACGAGCTTTGCCCGGCTCGGGGCGTCCGGCAGCACCGGATGCTTGACGATGTTCTGCGAGATGGCCTCAACCAACGGATAATCCGCCACGGTCTGCACAAAGACCGCGCCATTATTGTGCTTGGGAGTTGCGGTGACATCGACCTGCAAACTCAAGCCGCCGCCTTTTTGCAGCAAGCGGTTGTGAATATCTTCAATCGACTTGAACCAAGCCAGCCTGGCATCGTGGATATGGTGCGCCTCGTCGTTCAGCACCATCAGCTCGTCAATATCCCGCACGATCATGCCCAGGTCTACGTTCGAGTCGGTCGTTGCGCCGGTGGGCCGCTGGCCGAGAAAATAGTCCATGGTATTGTCATCATTGGGCGAGGGTGGAATGTCATAGCCCGCATAAACGCGGTGGATATTGGTCAGAAAGATATTCCCCGTCGGCCGTGTTACCCGCACCTCGTCTTGTAGGTGCAGGGTGAGCTGAAAATCGTCTCGCCAGTTGCGGCCGTCAAAGCCGTTGTTGGGAATGACCGGGTCTGTGAAGAAGATACGCAAGCCCTGAAAGTCCTTGTAGAGGCGGTCCAGAACGATAATGTTCGGCGTAATCACCAGAAAGTTACGGACCAGTTCGGAATCCGGCTCGTAGATTTTGTGAAAATAGCTCCAGGCCAACACCAGGCTCAGCACCTTGGTCTTGCCCGTGCCGGTTGCCATTTTCACCACAAAGCGCCGCCAGGTCTCGTCGAACATGCCTGTGGAAACCGCGCCGGTGCTATCGAAGCGCATCAGGTCATATTTGTCTCTGACGCCAACCACGTCGTAGAGATAAATAACCGTCTCGACCGCTTCCCGCTGGGCAAAAAAGTAGCGGAACTCCACCGCGCTGCCGTCGGACTGCTCCAGCAAGTGGGGTTCCTCGAACCACCAGTTGAGCAAGCTTCGGCTTGTCGGGCTTGCGCCCGCATAGCCGCTACTGCGGAACGCCTGCACTTGACGCCGAAGCTGCGCCACCAGCGGCGGCATAAGCTTTTCGGCACTGCTCTCCCGCAGAGTTTCATCCGCGAGGAACCAGCGAAGCTCCGGGTCAAGAATAGCGTGGGGGGAATCGGGGAAGTCGGGGTGCAGAGCCATAGTCGCCTCTCAAGATCAACCCGGGTTATGGGCAGAGGTCTTTCTTGAGCAGGTGTTTGTGCCGTTGGGTTTGATAGATACTCCCTCCAATGATTGCTTTGAAGTCAGCGTGTAGATCCGTATCGCTTGAGACCAACACGCTGACCCCGGAGACCTGAGCCAGAGCGATGATGTCCGGGTCATTCGAGCGCAGCTTCGGCAGCCTTTTCTTCTCCTGCTCAACGGCTTCCATGGAAAAGTCTTTGAGTTTCCCGGCTCTCCTGTATTGCGTAAACCGACTTCTCACTCTAGGAGACCTCTCTAATTCATCCTTCATTTTACCTACTGGTGAATAGACAATTGCCCCGTTCTTGTTGTCTACCCAATCTCTAACAGGTTTCATGTCTTCATTGTTTGGAGCGAGAAACAGGCCGTAGTTATCCGTGTCCAGAATAAGGCACATGGTTCTACTCTTAATCAAAACCGAGCAATTTGTCAGATTCTCTGAGAAAGAATTCACGGTAGCTGGATGGTGCGTCCAGAAGATTCGCCTGTTCGTCAAACGCGATATTGTGAACTTTGACGCTGTTGCCGACTGGCTCCAGGTAGATTAGTGAAACCTCTTCCGGCGCTATTTTCTTTTTCATAATCTCGATGCGGGCTCGGTCAACCATGTAGTCGCTGTGTGTCTCGACGATAAAACTATGCCTCCTGTGTCTGACCAGATCGACCAGTAACGAGGACAATTCCGCTTGCCCTCGCGGATGTAGATGAACTTCCGGCTGCTGCATTAAAAACGTCATCCTTTGGTGCGCATTGAACATGCGCACCAAAATAGGAAGAAGTTGGTTCACACCGTAGCCTACATCTATCATATTGGCCCTTGGTCCTTTGACTTTGATTTGCAGTTGAAAGGGGTCGCCCATAGATCTTCCGAGTCTTCTCACGTCGATGTCCGCGAACAATCCTGATGCTGAGCCGAATGCGACCAATCTCCCCTTGAGATCCTTCCACGCCTTCTCATCCGCTCTAAACATATTCATAAGCACCATTGGGATATCACTACCCTCGGGGCTCATAGCTGCTTTCAGAGGATCGTAGGTCCGCTGCGGCTTGGAGCGTATTGGCGCAAAACTGTAGCTGTATTCCTCATACGAACGATACCATCTCCTACTAAATACCTGCCGGACGCTTTCCGCCCACATAAAAAATTCTTTTTCCATAGATGATAGATTCCTTCGTTCTTCTCGTAACATAACACGGGCGTAGTCCAACGTATCAAAGACGCTCCTATCAAAAAGAGGTGAAAACACGTCAACACGGAATTTTTTGTGCCCGTCGCTTTCAGAAAAGTCGACAACTTCAAACATGCGAGGAAAGCTGCCGTGTTTGTCCGACCGTTTAACTTCTCGGTTTTTCCCAACAAAGACGATCTCACTACCAGGAAAAAACATTTTCTGTTCCTGGACAATAGGTTCAGAACCTTTTTCTTTCTCGGTCAGCATTAGAGAATACTCGACGCTTCCTCCTTTGTTCTCGGGTTCGAATTTAAACCCCAGCATGAAATTTTTCTTTTTGGGCGTGGATCTCTTTACGATGTCGGCGAACGCACCCATCTGATACGGCTCGACATTGAAATCCAAATGTGAACCATATGCTCTTGCGCACATGAAATTATGTAGGGTTTGGAAGCATCCGAGGGCGGTGGTTTTTCCGGTACTGTTCTCGCCGACCAGGAAGGTCAGCGGGCGGATGTCGAACTCCTGCCGACCGGCAAAGCAACGGACGTCTTCGATTATTAATTTCCGGAGGTTCATACCGTTACCTCTACGATCGTCATGGTGTCATTGCCGAAGATATCCACCACCTTCACGGCTATCTTATGTCTGCCGGGTTGGCATTCGTGAGCGACACTCTTGAGTTCCAGTGAACGATCTTTTTTGGTGCGGAAGCTCTGCCACTCGTTCTCAAAGATAAAATCTCCGGTCCACTGCTCTTCGGTTGTCCCTGTTTCAGGATTCTGTACGCTAATGATCTCACGCTTGCTCTCGAAATCGAAGTCCACCGACCAATAATCGATCCAGTCCGTCCAGTGTCGGGTAAGCTGTTCGCGTGTGACAACACCGCTCTTGTCTTTGGATAGCCTCACAATCTGGCCGTGTTCGACCACAATCTTGCTGCCTGTCTTACTGGTGGCCGACAGCGTAGCCTCGGCGTTGGTAATCGAATCCTGCGAGTAGAACACCGAGAAATCCGTCAGTTCAACTGCCACACTAGGAAGTCCCCGCGATTTCCCCCCTGATAAGGGGGGATTAAGGGGGGTTGAGGATGTCGGGGGTTTTCTTTCTACAACACGTTTCAGCAGGTTCTCATACACCCCCTCAAGATTGTTCATTACCTCAGCGTTTGTGTAGCGAATGACTTCAACGCCCAGTGTGTTCAGCCGGTGGGTTCTGGTTTCGTCGTATTGTTGTTGTTCGGCGTGCGTATCGCCGTCTATCTCAATGGCAAGCATCAATTCAGAGCAATAAAAATCGACAATATATTCATCCAGCGGTTTCTGGCGGGAGAATTTCAGATTGTTCAGACGTTTGTTTTGCAGAACCTCGAACCACAGTTTTTGTTCTGCCGGGGTTGGGTTTTTACGGTTTTCACGCGCCTTTTCGGTCAGGGCTGTGTTGTAGGGCAGATAACCCCCCTCGCCCCCCTTATCAGGGGGGTAAGAAATGATCGGTTTGACCTCGATAAATGCGACATCGTGAAATACGACCTGGTTCTTCTCCACTGCCCGCTTGTCAAACACCTCGGCGGGGATATATTTGGGGGCGATGTCGATGCCCTTGGCCCGCGCCTCGTCCAGCACGTTGGGGAATAGGCCCATCTCGAACTCAAAGCCGAGAATGTCCACCCTGGTAATGCGCTTTTTGCGGCACTCAAGAATAATCTCTTCCACAAACAGGCGCGTGACCGGCAGGTTGACCGGACCAATCGCCACGAGCCGCCCGGCCTTTTTGCCGTGGAAGGCGGCGAAGTTTTCTAGCTTCTCCGCCCGGTAGGCGTGTAGGATCAGGTCGAGGAAGGCGTTTTCTTTTTCTTCTTGCCGGTGCCGCGCCAATCTTTGACGAACCCCCTCTAACTCCCCCTTGTCAGGGGGAGAACCTCGAAATCCCTCTGTCTCATCAGGGGCAGCGTTTTGAAGCCCCCCTGATAAGGGGGGTTGGGGGGTTACACCGACAAAGTGCTGCCGTTCGTATTTGCCAAGATTAAGGATTTCAAAGGCGCGGTAGTCCTTGCCGTTCGCCTTCAACTGCCGCTGCACGCCGATCATGCGCTTGCGCGTGGTATGAATAGCGAACTTGCCCAGGTCGGCGCAAATCCACTTGCGGCCCAGCTTTTCGGCAACGGCAGCGAGGGTGCCGGAGCCGCAGAAGAAGTCTGCAACGAGGTCGCCTTCGTTGGACGAGGCTTTGATGATGCGTTCGAGCAGGGCTTCGGGTTTTTGGGTGGCGTAGCGAGTATCTTCTTTCGCTTGACTATTTACTGGTGGAATGTCGTCCCAGATGTTAGGAACCGCAACTCCGTCGCGTTCGTCGAGATACAGCTTCTCACGTGGCCATCCACCTTCCTTCTTTGGCCAGTATATGCGGCCCTCTGTGTCAAGCTTGTCAAGTTCAGACGGCAGCTTGCCCCAATGACGTTTGATTGAGTTTGGATCAAAACCACGCCAGACACCTCCTGTTTCACCTTGCCGTGTTCCTGCCGCCGTCAAACTACTTGCAGAAAAACGCCTCCCCGTTCTTTCCTCCACCATGCTGTAATGTGAAGCAATATACTCATCCGAAAATGCTCGTTTTGGATTGTTCCAAACGTATCGTAGTGATTTCGTATAGAACAGTATGGCGTCGTTGATAACGCCCCACCATTTTGAGTCTCCATGAGAACTCGTTCGTTTCCAAGTTATCTCGCCATTAAGCATGTTTCCGAAGACTTCACTCATTACCATTCGTACATAATGGCTGACATTTGGTCCCATGTGGAGATAAATACTCCCATCCTCCGCCAGCAAATCCCGCATCAACACTAGCCGCTCATAGATCATGGCGACGAACGAATCCGCGCCCTTGCCCCAGGTGTCGCGGTAGGCGATCTCTTCGAGGATGTTGGGCTTTTTGGTGAAGGTCTCAACCCCTCCCAGCCTCCCCTTATCAGGGGAGGAGCCAGAACTGTCCCCCCTGACAAGGGGGGATACAGGGGGGTTGCCTCCCACTTCGATATCCATGGAAAAATCGGCGCCCACGTCGAACGGCGGGTCTATGTAGATCAGCTTGAGACCGCCCTGTGCTTCGATCTCCTCGCGCAGCGGCCCATTCTTCAATGACGACAGGATCAGCTTGTTGTCGCCCCAGATGAGTTTATTGGTCCAGCCTCTCAGTTGCCTCCCTCGCGCGTCAAACAGGGCCATCTGCGCTTGCGTATCCGCCGGTTTTTCCGCCCGTGGCTCATCGACATGCTCAATGGTCTGAAACGGCAGGACAATGTTACACACTTCGCTGGTCTTGCCATTCCAGACCAGCTCGACCTCGCGCTTGTCCTCGAACAGCAGGAAGCGGTATTTCTCCGGTAGCGGTTTATCGGCTTCCAGATAGCGGATAACTTCCTGCTTTTCCTGGTCGCTTAACTTGAGCACCCTGCTTCCTTTGGTACATCCATAAGGCGGCGAGATCCTCGTTCCTCATATCTGGTGCTTGCGTTTGCCTTCCCGCTTTTGGGCAACCAGCTCTTGGGGGTTGGAGCCGAGCTTGCCGCCGCTGCCCTCGGCTTGTCCTTGAGCCTCTCGCTCAGTGAAGCCAGCTTCCTTGAGCTTTTTGGCATCGGCCTAAGTGTCTAAGGTGACGGCCCTGTTCTCTCTGTCTTCTTTGGGCCCTGTTCACGACAGCAACCGGTGAGCCCGGTTCATCTTCTCCCTAATGGGAATCTCATAGGGACAAGCCTGCTGGCAGGGAGCCGAACAGCTCAGACATTGGGAGGCATTATTAGATGCAGGTATTAGGCTGTATTTTTCCATAGCTAAACGCTGCTGCCCGTAGTTCTCGTAGTACATGGCATAGCGAAAAATGTCGTTAACCGGTACTTCGTAAGGACACGACGACAGACATTCCCCACATCCCGGCCGACAATAATCCTGCGTAATCAGGCGGTCGTATTTCTCCAGCAGGGCTACATCCTGTGATTGCAAAGCCTGGCCCGAAGCATGGAGATACTCATCAATCTGGCTTAGCCGACTCATGGTCACAACTAGACCACTCACGTTAGAGTTGGAGAGAACCCACTTAAAGGCCGCCTGAGAAAATGATTCCCTTTCTGTGGGAGTAAAATCTGAGAGCGCGCTATGCCGGGCTCCCTTGAGGGTCTTCATGGCTACCACTCCCACACCTTTAGCTTTAGCGTCACGAAAAAATAGTAGTCAGGTCCGGCCAGTTCCTGAAGTTGTACGCAACCATGATGACGTCAAAACGGCCAGAGTCCACGGCATGACGCATGACGGTTTCAAGCTTAGGCGTATGAGAAGAAACTCCCATAAAACGCACCTTCCCCGCTGCCTGCAAGCGATCGAAGGCCTCGTGAATGTTGGCATCCATAAGTCGCTCAATGGAGTTCACCGCATGAATGTGGACAAGGTCAAGATAGTCGGTGCCAAGGCGTTCTAAGCTTCCTTCGACCGCAGCCATAATCTCTTTGACCGGGGTATTCCTGCGCAAGTGCCCATAGGAAGTACAGAATTTAGAGGCCAGGAAAAGTTTGTCCCGAGGATGGCCTTTGATGCCCTCGCCCAATGTGCGCTCAGAGCCTAACCGCGAGTAATCGGGCGAGGTGTCAAAATAGTTAATCCCCCGCTCCAGAGCTCGGTGTACCACCTGTACACTGTCTAGCCCGGCACAGCCAAAGGAGATGTCTGATATCTGCATCCCGGTTTTGCCCAAGGGACGATAGCTCTTTACTTGAGAGTCCTGCCACTCAGACTGGGCTGCTTCTGCCTCCTTGGGTGCACTACTGAGAAGAAAGAGTTGGGTCTGGTATTCACAGGCCTGTGTGAACAGGGCTCCGGTGCCGGCTGCGCCTAGGGCAGTCCGGAGAAAACGACGACGGGTCAGGTCAGGGTTGTTGTCGGATTTGTTTGTGGTCATAGAGGTCCCTCCTCATTAGCTGACAGCTAAGGGCTGACTGCTGAACGCTTATTGCGCTTACATTGCCTCCAGGGTCTCAATACCTAAGAGATCCAGGCCCGTGTAGAGCATCCGAGAAGTCAGGTCGCAGAGTAAAAGGCGGGTGGGACGGTTTGCGGGCGGCGCTTTGAGCACCGGCAGGGTCTGGTAGAAAATGTTAAACTTGGTGGCCAAGTCATAGAGAAAGCCAGTCAGCACATTGGGCTTATAATCAGCAGACACCTGCCTAAGGGCATCACCAAAACGCACGATCTGTTTGGCCAGATTGACTTCCTCAGACGCCTCCAGGAAGATAACCAAGTCGGCAGACGGCTGCCAACCCTCCAGTGCCCCTTTGCGAAAGATCGAGCGAATCCGGGCATAGGCATATTGCAAATAAGGGGCGGTGTTACCGTCCAGGGCCAGCATCTTGTCCCAGCTAAAGCGGTAGTCAGAGGTACGATTCTGTGACAGGTCGGCATACTTTACAGCGCCCATACCCACCACTCGTGCCACCCGCGCCTGCTGGGCGGTTGTGAGGTCTGGATTCTTCTCCTCAACAATGGCCCGAGCCCGCTGCTCGGCCTCGTCAAGGAGGGTCATGAGTTTAATGGGCTCTCCCTCACGGGTCTTGATGGGCCGGCCGTCCTCACCCAGAATGGTACCAAACCATACATGCTCAAGTTGCATGGTATAGCCCCACTGCTTAACCGCAGCAAAAAGCTGACGGAAATGGAGCTGCTGGCGAGCGTCGGTCACATAGATAATTCGGTCAGGCGGCGTGCTAAAGCGCTGAGCGGTTCGCCGCCCGGCGGTTCGCCGCCCGAACCTCTCGGCCCGGTACCTAACTGTGGCTAGGTCAGTAGTAGCATAGAGAAAAGCCCCATCCTGTTTCTGGATGAGAAAGGGGTTGCCGGAGAGCTCGGAATCGTCATAAAAGACGCAAATCGCCCCCTCACTTTCCCGTGCCAGACCTTTTTCCCGTAGCTCTGTGACCACCTGGGCCAGCATAGGATTGTAAAAACTCTCTCCCAGCCAGTGGTCAAATTCTACACCCAGCCGGGCGTAAATCTCCTCAAATGCCTGACGTGAGACCGTCACAAATTCCTGCCACAGGGCTAGATTATCAGAATTACCCTTTTGCAGCTTGGCTAACTCCTGGCGTGCCTGCGTAGCCACTGCAGGATCTTCTTTGGCTTGGGCCTGAACCACTTTGTAGATGCGCTCCATTTCAGCAAGAGGATCCCGGGTATACGCAGCCTGGTCCAGCACAGTGCGGTAACCAACAATCAGCATGCCAAACTGGGTCCCCCAGTCTCCCAGGTGATTGTCGGTAATGACTTGGTGCCCAAGGAAGCGGAGGACCCGTGTGAGGGCATCACCAATAATGGTCGAGCGGATATGGCCTACATGCATGGGTTTGGCAATGTTGGGAGCGCTAAAGTCGATGACAATAGTTTCTGGCTGCGCGGCAGACTCCACCCCTAGCCTTTCGCTCTGTGCTGCTGCCAGCAGTGTTTGCCCCAACCAAGTCGGATCAAGGCGGAAGTTGATGAACCCCGGGCCAGCGACCTCCGGCGGCAGGGTAATGCCAGACAAATTGGGTCTCAGCTGTGCTACAACCTTTTCCGCCAGCTCACGCGGATTGAGCTTGAGCTGCTTGGCCACAGCCATCACCCCGTTGGCCTGATAGTCGCCAAAACGGGGGTCGGCAGTGTGCATAATAGCCGGGGCCGAGGCTCCGGTTACGCTATGAATAGCTACAGAGGTTTGTTCTTCGAGAAGCTGTTCAATGGTTGGCATATCAATCTAAAATAACCCTCCGCACCTCTACCTCTCTTTGCTCTGTATCCAGAACGGCGTAAGAGCCACGCTGGTCTTGATCTCGCGGCTGGGAGCAGGAGCCAGGGTTAATAACGGTTGCGCCTTCAGATCGATGGATCATGGGGACATGGGTGTGGCCAAGAATAACAAAGTCGTAAGGGAGCTGAGGGAGCTGGGCAAGCTGCGGGCTCCAGGGATAGATGTATTCGTCAAATGGTTGCCAGGGACTGGCGTGGGTCACGAGTACTCTTGCACCGGCAGAGTCGAACTCCAGAGAAAGAGGAGCAGAAGCAAGAAAATCTAGCAGATTAGGAGAAAACTCCGCCTGGCATTTTTTAAGATACTGCGGGTTACGACCGCCAAAGAGAACCATCTCATGATTCCCCTGAATACACCAGACATTGGCCCTCTGCAAAATTTCCACGGTTTCCGCACAGAAGCGATATTCACTGACCGCATCTCCGGCACACACTACCCTGTCCACCGCAGGCATATCCTCCAGGGTTCTCTTGAGCGCCCTGGGGTCGGCATGAATGTCCGAGAGAATTCCTACCTTCATTAGTTGTTCCTTCCATTTACTGCAAAATGCCGTACCTCGACTCAAGTGTCCTAGAATACCCTGGCTTTCCGGTTCTGTCTAGCAAGAGCCAGTAACATAACAAGCGAGGCTATCCATTCGTTGTCCCGCAGAGAAAATCCCCCCTCATTCCCCTGTCAGTACCCTTCCCTCCCTTGCAGGCTGCTCATTGTCTGAGCTATTCAGTAAAAAACTAAAGGAGGGAAAAGCCATGGCTGATCGTGACACTCTATGCGGTTGGGGAGACAAAGGAAAGGTTGCCTATTTTCTGGAAAAATCCGACACTATGATTCCTAAGCGGCAAGAGCAGCTAGCCTTTCTCACTGACCTTTTTCCTTGGCAGCAGGAAGAGCCGATTCATATCCTTGACCTTGGATCAGGCTATGGAGCTATCACCGAAGAGCTTTTGACACGCTATCCTCACTCTACTATCACCTGTGTAGATGGCTCAGAGGAGATGATGAAGCTGGCCCGTGAGCGGCTGGCAAAGTATGGCGAGCGGGTCCGTCTCCACTTAGAGGATCTTGCCGAGCCGTCCTGGCATGTCAAGCTTAACGGTCCTTTTCATGCGGCCGTCTCTGGCATTGCCATCCACCATTTGACCGATGAGCGTAAGCGACAGCTATATCATGAGGTTTTCGCCCTCCTCTTACCGGGCGGATTTTTTCTTAACAATGATGTAGTTACAGCTCCTCCACTGCTGAAAGACCGCTTCGAGGCCCTTCAGTATCGTGACATCCAGGAGCAGGAACGAGTGAAGCAAGGTACGGCAAGATCTATTGAAGCCATCCAGGCCGAGATGAATGAGCGTCTGCGTATGTCTGGACAACGCAGCCACATTACCTCTTTAAACGCGCAGCTTGGCTGGCTTGAAGAGGCCGGATTTCAATCGGTGGACTGCTTTTGGAAGTATCTGAACCTGAGCATTTTTGGTGGCGTAAAAGGGTAGAAACGAAAGTAAAAGACATCAAGCTCATATCTACTTATTGCGTAGATTTTTCCTGGGCACCTAACGTCCTGGCGATCAGCGGCGCGGCGAAGCCGCGTCCGTCTGCATCGCCTTGTTAGCTGGCATTATTGCGAATCCGCGCTCGAAGTTCATCAACCGTCAATGGCCAAAGTCTTCAAATGTCGATACTCAGCCCATCAATCCTCGACGCAGGCGCTTGGTGGTATGCTACCTATTTTGCCAGATAGCACCCCTTCGATTCCATCCTAGCGGGAAACCTCTCGCTTGTACGCGGACAGATAGCCAGGGGTATACTCCTGGTCCTGCCAGCTATAGTCGTTCTCGTCCCAGACATAAGGCAGCTTTATAATAGACCCAGGCGTTGTTGTGGTTGTTAGAACCGCAAACGCGGCCTGAACAATCTGCCGTTGCAGCCCGGGCTCATGTGGCTTGCCCGTTTGGTGACCTAAGGGAAAGTCAACAAACACGGCCCGAGGCGGCTTGACCGCCCGGGTAATATCCAGAGCCGAAGTCATCGAAAGAGTAGAGATCCCTCCTCTCTCAACAGCACGCGCGATCAGTCCCACGGACTGATGGCACACCGGTCAAGCAGGAACGAGATAGGAGACATCAATGCGGTTGGCAATTAACTCCCTAATAAGGTTCGGAGCTAGCTCCTCTCGCACCCTACGGGCAGAGTAAATACCCCCCATAAAAGTGTAGGCCGGATCGGCAAATTTCCCAATCACCCCTTTCGCCTCCAACTCACGCATGCCCTCAATAGGAAAGACACAGTTAGGGTCCTTGCGGGCATCGTCGGTACGATAGCCGAAGTGGGAGATACATAGATCCTCTATGTCCACATCCCTGGGAATTTTGTCGTAAGAAGAAATGTTATCCCGCAAATGAAAGGGCATCTGATCTTTATGATGGATCCCGCCCGAGCTGATGAGGGCTACTCTGCACTTGCTCAGCGGCTTGGTGAGTGGTGTCCAGGGAGTATCTTCATTGATCACCCAGCGATACGGCGTATAGCCGGCGTAGAGCTCTCGCGTGCGGGGAATATACGCAACCGGCATGGGACCTCCTCCTTTTCGTCTCGGGCTTTACTCCTATATACTGCACAACAACAGGAAGGAACCCCGGACATGGCAATAATCATTAAATCCCTGGCAAGGAAACACCTCAGTATAGTCGCAACCCTGGAGAAAACCTGCTTTGGGGCGGATGCCTGGTCCGTAGAGGCATTTGCAGAGCTGTTCGAGACCTACCGGGAAAGCTCGGACTTCCGTGGGCAGCTCTGGGTAGCCATAGAGGCCGGAACCAACAAAGTGCTGGGGTATGCTGGGCTTGAGCTGAGCAGTTTTGGCGAGGCAGAGCTGAGCAACCTGGCCGTAGACCCGGCTCACCGCCGGCAGGGGGTAGGTCAACGGCTGGTGGCGTTTGTGCTCGGCGAATACCAGGAGTTGGAGGTGTCGCTTCTGTGGCTACGAGTGCGAAGATCAAACACCCGAGCCATAAGTTTTTATACGGCTTGTGGTTTTCGCAAGCGAGGAGAGTTTCGCAAGTACTATGATCACCCCCGTGAAGACGCCCTGATCATGGCCATAGAGCTATGAAGCGTTGATTGAGAGGACGGGGTAGGTTATGGTGACACCATCCGCAAAACAGGAGGAGGGTGAGGGCGTGGCAACCAACAAATCCCTTTTGCACTTAAGCGAAGCATCAGACCCTTCGACAAGGCTCAGGACAAGCCCTTTCGACAAGGCTCAGGACGGGCTCCTCGACGCACCTCAGGACAGCCCTTCGACAAGGCTCAGGACAGGCCCTTCGACAAGGCTCAGGACAGGCCCTTCGACAAGGCTCAGGACAGGCCCTTCGACAAGGCTCAGGACAGGCCCTTCGACAAGGCTCAGGACAGGCCCTTCGACAAGGCTCAGGGACAGGCCCTTCGACAAGGCTCAGGACAGGCCCTTCGACAAGGCTCAGGACAGGCCCTTCGACAAGGCTCAGGACAGGCCTAGTCTACAACGATACACTTTACGCAAAGAGACCCCTATTTCCCACCAACCCCGGTTCCTTATCGATTACCAGAAAGAACTCAACGAGGCCCAATATGAGGCGGCCACCAGCCTGGAGGGACCGCTTCTGGTCATTGCCGGAGCCGGCAGCGGCAAGACCCGCACTCTAGTCTACCGGGTGGCCCGGCTGGTGGAGGAAGGAGTAGCCCCCGAAGCTATTCTTCTCCTTACCTTTACCCGCAGGGCTGCCGAGGAGATGCTGCTCCGGGCGGCAACCCTGCTTGATGGCCGTTGCGAGCGGATCACTGGTGGCACGTTTCACTCATTTGCCAACACAGTGCTCAGACGTTATGCCTCGCTCCTTGGCTTTGCCCATGCCTTTACCATCCTGGACCGTGGTGACTCAGAAGACGTAATTAACCTGCTGCGTACACGCTTGGGATTGGACAAGAAGGAACGACGCTTTCCCCGTAAACAGACCATCCTCAGCATCCTAAGTCTCTCGGTGAATAAAAGCTGTCACCTCGGAGAAATCCTGGAGGACCAGTACTCACACCTCTTTTCCGATATGGAAGATCTGCTGCGATTGCAGGACTACTATCGGGTATATAAGGCCGAAAAGAGTCTTCTCGACTACGATGACCTACTTGTCAAACTCAGGGAGCTACTCGAAACCCACCCGGAGGTGGCTGAGCGTCTTTCCCGCGCCTATGGCTACATTATGGTAGACGAGTACCAGGACACCAATCGCCTGCAGGCTGAGATCGTACGGCTTCTAGCCGCCACTCATAACAATGTCATGGCCGTAGGAGATGATGCGCAGTCAATCTACTCCTTCCGCGGGGCTAATTTTCGTAATATCCTAGATTTCCCCAAGCTGTTTCCAGGAACCAAGATTGTCAACATTGAGGAAAACTACCGCAGCACCCAACCGATTCTTGACCTCTCTAATACCATCATCAATCAGGCCAAAGAGAGCTATACAAAAAACCTCTTTACCCACAAAGAACAGGGAATAACACCCGTGCTCATTGAGGCGGAGAGCGAGCGCTATCAGTCTCGCTTTGTGGCTCAAAAGATTTTAGAGCTGCGCGAAGAAAACGTTCCTCTTAGTGATATGGCGGTGCTTTTCCGTTCCAGCTTTCACTCGTTTGACCTGGAGCTGGAACTCAATCGCCGTAGTCTTCCCTTTGTCAAGCGAGGGGGGTTCAAGTTTATCGAGACCGCCCACATTAAAGACGTGCTTGCCCACCTACGCATTGTGGCTAACCCCCAGGATGCTGTTTCCTGGTATCGCGGGCTTCTTTTGCTTGAAGGTGTAGGACCTAAAAGCAGCGAGAATGTGATTACGCAGGTGCTTGCCAGCCAAACCCCGGCAGAGACCCTCACCCAAATGCCGGCCCGGGCTCCAATGAAAGACGGGTTAAAGAAGCTGGCCGAGTTGTTTACCATAATCTCTGCCCCAGGGCTCCGACCGGCAGAACAGGTAGAGGCAGTCATCCGCTACTATACACCCATGCTCAAACGTCTTTACCGTGAGGACTATCCCAAGAGACAAAAAGATCTGGAGCACTTTGCCGTAATTGCCGAGCGCTATCGGAGTCTGACCTCGCTACTTACCGATATGGCCCTGGAGCCGCCCAGCGACAGTGTGGGCGACGTCCTGGCAACCGAGCCAGAAGAGGGACTACTTACCCTCTCAACCATCCACTCGGCCAAAGGGCTGGAGTGGCATTCGGTGTTTATTATCTGGGCCGTTGATGGCCGGTTTCCCTCCCTCTACAATATCCGTGATGAGGACGAGATCGAAGAGGAACGCCGCCTCATGTACGTGGCCGCCACCCGGGCAAAGGAAAACCTCTTTGTCACCTACCCGATTAACATCTTCGACCGCTCCACCGGGATGGTCCTGGGTAAGCCCTCTCGTTTCCTGGACGGCCTTCCTAAGCAGATCCTACAACCCATTGTGCTGGTAGAAGAGGAAGAGATTTAAATCGAACCACAAGCATCAGAACGTGGAGTGATGGAGACTTGCACACAACGCGCGGGGTTTGCCCGGTTCGTCAGAACCCATTTCAAAAATTGGTCCCCTACCCCCGGCTGGCCAGTCAGTGATCTTATCGTGGCGGGAAGCCGCTCCTAATAAGAGAATCCCCTAATCCCTTCTGGGAGCGGCATCCTGTTACAATTTCTGGGTGCTCCGTTTTTTTAGTCTTCTGGGTCTGGTCCAGCGCTGTCACCTCAGAATCGGCACCACCTCGGTCTGGCGGGGTTCACCGGTGACCATGGCTTCGGTATCGGTCACATAGACATCAACCTCGCTACGCACGCCAAACTCACCTGGCAAATAGATGCCTGGCTCAATGGAAAAGCAGGTGTGAGGTAATACCCGGCGCTCATCATGGGTCTCCAGACCATCCATGTTGGCGCCGTTACCATGCACCTCCTCGCCAATGGAGTGGCCGGTACGATGGAGAAAGAATCTGTCATAGCCCGCCTCTGTGATCACCCTACGGGAGGCGCTGTCTACTTCATAGCCATAAACCGGCTGACCCTCTTTAATGCGCTTCTGCACAAAGGCAATGGCCGAGTCGCGGGCGCGGCTCACAAGAGAGAAAATCTCCTGATAACGGGGGGGCACCTCTGTACCCGCAAAGCCTGTCCAAGTGATGTCCGCATAGACCCCCTCCGGCCTCTGCTCCTTAGCCCAAAGGTCGATAAGAACAAAGTCTCCAGGCTGGATAAGAGCACTTTGTTCCCTGGTCGGACCATAGTGAGGATCTGCACTGTGGGCATTCACCCCCACAATGGGGGGATGGAGCGTTATGAGCCCTCGCTGGGTAAACTGCTGCAAAATGAACTGTTGTACCTCATATTCAGTCAAAACCTCCCCTCCCCTGCCCTCTTGCCTGCCTATCCGCCCGCGGATATAGGCAAAGGCCTCATCCAGCGCTTCTCGAACCCCCTGAGCCGCCCGCAGATGGCTCTCCCATTGGTCGGAGGTCCAGACCGCTTCAAACTGCTGGACAAGGTCGGCAGAAGAAACAACTTCCAGCCCTAGCTCTCGGATTGACTCTATAGTTCCGGCATCAACCCTGGATATATAGGGAATAGCGTTTCTTGGGGAGTATTGCATGGCTATGCGCTGGGATGAAGCCAGGACCTCCTTCAGTCTTTGCTGGTGCTCCTGCCAGGAAAGGAAAGAGAGTTTATGGCCCGGTAAGATATCAAGGCGATGGGGTTCGACCGTGGAGACAATGCCCCTGGGCTCTCCTACCACCGGGATATAATAGTACCAGCGCCGGGTAGATAGCTCAGCTAGGTCAAGCCCCAGAATGCGATAGGCCAATAGGTCGCTGCCGCGAAAGTCATAAAAAAGCCAGCCATCAAGCCCTTCTCTTTGTAGGGCAGCCTGGATCTCCTCAAGGCGGTGTTTGTCCATAAGTCCCTCCCAAAATTTCCCTCCCCTGGAGGGAGAGGGAATGATATGCAGCTTGCAGTCCCAATAGTGAGGTGATAATAATAGCTGAATGGAGATAAATAATGAAAGAGAACATTCACCCCAAATATGAGAAATGTACGATTACTTGTGCTTGCGGAACCACGTTTGAGACGCGCTCAAGTGTGTCCACTGTCCATCTGGACATCTGTTCTAAGTGCCATCCTTTCTACACGGGTAAGCAGAGGCTTGTGGACACCGCCGGAAGGGTAGAACGGTTTAGACGCAGGTATAAGTTGCCGGCTGAACCTACCCCTGAGGAGCGGGCTAGCTAGCTTCTTGCCTTCTCTGGATTGTACAGACTGAACACTGCGGGGATACCTTTATGAGTGAATCGGCGCTCATGTTGGATAGGCTTGCCGAGGTCCAGAACCGGTTCGAGGAGCTTGAGGGTGAGCTTGGCCGCTCAGAGGTAGTAAACAATCCCAAAGAGTATGCTCGCCTAGGAAAAGAACGAGCCTCTCTGGAAGAAGTTGTAGGGTGCTACCGGGAATGGAAACGGCTGGGAGAGGAAATCGAAGGTAACAGCCTCCTTCTGGAAGATACTGATCCTGAGGTGCGGGAGTTGGCTAGAGAGGAGCTGGTGGATTTGCGGGAGAAATATGAGCAGCAGGAAGCCCAACTAAGGCTGCTCCTCATTCCCAAGGACCCCCTCGATGACAAGAATGTGCTTCTAGAGATCCGGGCGGGTACCGGGGGAGAGGAGGCAAGTCTCTTTGTTGCTAATCTTTTCCGCATGTACAGCCACTATGCCGAGACCCAGAGATGGAAGATTGAGGTGATGAGTTCCAACCCCACTGGCCTGGGCGGTTTTAAAGAGATCATTAGCCTGATCGAAGGAAAAGGGGCGTACAGCCGGCTCAAGTATGAGGGCGGGGTGCACCGCGTACAGCGGGTACCAGTAACCGAAGCCTCTGGCCGGATTCATACCTCCGCCGTGACTGTTGCCGTCCTGCCTGAGGCAGACGACGTGGACGTGGGCATCGATGAAAAAGATCTGCGCGTTGATGTTTTCCGCTCCTCTGGTCCAGGCGGGCAGAGCGTCAACACCACCGACTCAGCAGTACGCATTACCCATCTACCAACCGACCTTGTAGTTACTTGCCAGGATGAAAAGTCGCAGCATAAGAACAAATCCAAAGCACTCAAGATTCTGCGTGCCCGGCTCTTAGAACAGGCACGGCAAAAGCAGCAGATGGAAATCGCTGCTACGCGTAAGAGTATGGTGGGTAGCGGCGACCGCTCCGAACGCATCCGCACCTATAACTTTCCCCAAGCACGGGTAACCGATCACCGAATCAACATGACCCTCCATACCCTCGAACGAGTGCTTGACGGCGAACTCGGCCCCATTGTCAGTGCACTCATTACCTACTATCAGGCTGAGGCACTGAAGGCGGCCAGTTAACGAATGCCAGAGAGCACAGATCGTAGGTCAGTCCTGAGCACAGTCGAAGGGCCTGTCTTAAGCCCAGCCGAAACAACAGAAAGCAACAAGAAGACTCCTCTCAGTATTACCCCGGCATGGCAGGTTCGCCAAGCCATCGATTACCTGATGGAGTGTGGTGTGTCCACTGCCCGTCTTGATGCCGAAGTGCTTCTTGCGCAAACCCTGCAGACCAACCGGGCTGGCCTTTATCTCCACTACTTCTCGCCCTTGGATCAAGAACAGATAGACAAATTTTGGCGCTTGGTCGGGCGACGAGGTAAAAGAGAGCCTTTGTCCTATATCACCGGCAGGCAAGAATTTTGGTCGCTGGAGTTTCTTGTGGACCGCTGGGTCCTTATTCCGCGGCCAGAAACCGAAGTGCTGATAGAAACAGTTCTACGGATTATACGAGAGGGCATAGGGGCGGGTTTGAAACCCGCCCCTACATCTCAGGACAGAGCCAGGATAAGGGACTGGGCAGACCCTGGTTTGCCAAAGATCCCAGAGAAGATAAGGGTGCTAGACATAGGCACAGGTAGTGGCTGTATTGCCGTTACCTTGGCAAAAGAACTGCCAGAAGCAAAAATCTGGGCAGTCGATATCTCCACAGCAGCCTTGACGGTTGCAAAGGTCAACGCCACCAGGCATCAGGTAACAAAGCAAATCACCTTCTTACTGGGAGATCTGTTTGCGCCAGTGGCTGATCAAGAAGGATTTTTTGACCTAATCGTATCCAACCCTCCTTATGTAGCCGAAGAGGAACTTTCTACGCTGGAGGCAGAGGTACAAAAGTGGGAGCCACGTCTTGCCCTCAATGGCGGAAAGGCTGGTGTCGACTTTCATCAGAGACTGATTGCCGGGAGCCCCCGCTACCTCCGTCAGGGAGGATGGCTGATAATGGAGATCGGCCAAGGGCAAGAAAGAGCCATAGCTCGGCTTACTGCAGGGCAGGGGGAGTTCACCTGCGTTCATTTTGTTAAAGATTATGCTGGTATTGATCGGGTAGTAGCAATTCAGACAAAAGCAATAAGCGGGCGGTAGAAGAGGAAGAGGCATGGACAAGATTATGATTCGTGGGGGTATCCCCTTGCGCGGTGAGGTGGAGGTAAGCGGATCGAAGAACTCTTCTCTTCCTCTCCTGTTTGCCTCCCTCCTGACTGGAGAGGCATGTCGATTTCGTCGGGTGCCACAACTTGTGGATATCAAGACCGCCTTGCGCCTGCTCCAGGAGCTCGGGGTCGAAGTTAGCCAGACAATAGCCGGTCCTGAGCGTGGGGGCGAGGCCTCCGGCGAGGTCGTTCTACGGGCAAACCGTATCACACAGATCGAGGCTCCGTATGATCTGGTTAAGACGATGCGGGCTTCTTTTCTTGTATTAGGTCCTCTTCTTACCCGTTTCGGCCAAGCACGGGTTTCCACTCCCGGAGGCTGCGCTATTGGTACTCGCCCCATTAACCTTCATTTGCAAGGTTTGGCTCAACTGGGAGCATCTATCCGTCTGGTCCAAGGATATGTCGAGGCTAAAGCTCCTCGCCTAAAGGGAGCAAAAATTCACCTCGATTTCCCCTCCGTTGGCGCAACCGAAAACCTCATGATGGCTGCGACCTTGGCAGAAGGAACTACGGTCATAGAAAATGCCGCACGGGAACCAGAGATTGGCGACCTTGCTGCTGCCCTAAACAATATGGGAGCGTGTATCTATGGTGCGGGAAGTGATGTTATTACTATTGAGGGAAGGGATGAACTTAGTGGGATAGAACACGAAGTGATCCCGGACCGGGTAGAAGCAGGAACATATATGATCGCTGCTGCCATTACCTCTGGAGATCTATTCCTCCGAGGAGCACAGGCCGACCACCTGGGCGCATTTATACTCAAGCTACAGGAGGCAGGAGTCACCGTAGAAGAAAACCATAGGGGGATTCAAATTACGGGCAACGGTAGGCCATCAAGTGTTGACATAAAAACCCTACCCTACCCCGGTTTCCCCACTGATCTGCAAGCCCAAATGATGGCTCTTATGACGCTTGCCGATAGCCAGAGTGTGATCACTGAATCAATCTTTGAGAATCGCTTTATGCATGCTCAGGAACTTGCCCGTATGGGCGCGGACATTCGGGTGAGGGGAAACAACGCCATTGTCCGTGGAGTGGCCATACTTAGCGGGGCTCCGGTAATGGCAACGGATCTGCGGGCCAGTGTCTCTCTTATTCTTGCTGGACTGGCAGCTCAAGGGGTCACTACAGTTTCGCGCATCTATCACCTCGACCGGGGCTATGAGCGCATTGCTGAGAAGCTCTCGCGCTTAGGAGCCGACATTAGCAGGGTTAAGACGTAAGATGACCGTTCCCCTGCTGAAAACCTCTGAGGCTGCGTTTCACAGGCACTTAAAAAAGCTTCTGGCGCGGGGTGAGACTATCAGCAGCCAGGTCGAAGAAACAGTTCGCTCCATCCTCAAGGAAGTCAAGGAAAAGGGGAACAAGGCTCTCCTGGCCTATACCCAAAGGTTTGACGGGATGCGGTTTAAGCAAGAGGAGCTTAGGGTTTCTCAGTCAGAGTTAGATAACGCCCTCTCCCTTCTCCCCTTACCTGAGCAAAGAGCCCTGCATTTAGCGGCCAAGCGCATCACCGCCTTTCACCGCCACCAGCAACAGGCCCTGCGACTAAGTTCGGGACAGGGATCATGGCAATACCGGGACAGCTTAGGTGTAGTCCTCGGTCAAAAAACTGCGCCCCTGGAGCGAGTTGGGGTGTATGTCCCGGGTGGCAAGGCGGCCTATCCCTCCTCTGTGCTTATGAACATTATCCCGGCAAAGGTGGCAGGAGTAAAAGAGGTTATTGTGGTGTCCCCTCCTTCTGCCCCTCAATACCCTCCAGCTATCCTGGCAGCGGCTCGGATTGCTGGAGGAGACGCTTTTTATCGAGGAGGAGGAGCCCAGGCGATTGCGGCTCTGGCTTATGGAACCGAGACCATTCCTAAGGTGGATAAGATTGTGGGGCCAGGCAATGCTTATGTGGCAACCGCAAAACGCCTGGTCTTTGGTCTTGTGGACATTGATATGGTAGCGGGACCGAGTGAAATTCTGGTGATTGCCGATTCTAGTGCCAGAGCCGAATTTGTGGCGGCCGATATGCTTTCCCAGGCCGAGCACGACGAACTGGCCGCTCCTTTGTGCGTAACAACTTCCCCAAAGCTAGCACAGGAGATCACCCATGAACTTTTCCGCCAGCTGCAAAGGCTGCGCCGCCGCAAGATTGCCTCTGCCTCCCTAAGAAATTTTGGCGCAGTCATTATTGCTAAGAGCAGGCAGGAAGCACTAGAGGTGGCCAATGCCATTGCGCCTGAGCATTTAGAACTAGCAGTAGACAAGCCCCAATGGTGGCTGAAAGGCATTCGCCACACCGGGGCAATCTTCCTTGGCCATCTGTCAACCGAGCCCTTTGGTGACTATATTGCGGGGCCTAACCATATACTCCCTACCGGTGGAACCGCTCGCTTTTCCTCTGCCCTAGGGGTATATGATTTTCTCAAACGCACCAGTATTATCCAGGCTTCGCCCCGAGCTCTGAACATTTTGGGACCGGAGATTATACGCTTGGCCGAACTCGAAGGACTTGAGGCCCATGGCCTGGCAGTCAAGCAGCGCCTCAATAATCAGGGAGAAAATCATGTCCGTAGAAGAAACCGTTCGTAGGGCAAAGGTGCACCGCCAGACTACCGAGACTGATATCTCGGTGATGCTTAACCTAGACGGCGAGGGGAAGTATCAGATTGCTACGGGTGTCCCCTTCCTTAACCACATGCTGGAACTCTTTTCCCGCCACGGTTTTTTTGACCTCATCCTGGAAGCCAAAGGCGATGTTGAAATAGACGATCACCACACAGTAGAAGATGTTGGCCTGGCTTTAGGTCAGGCCTTTCGCGAGGCCCTGGGGGACAAAAAAGGGATCCGTCGTTTTGGCGAGGCAACCGCCCCCCTGGATGAGGCCCTGGTCTCTTGTGTGGTGGATCTAAGTGGTAGGCCGTTTCTTGCCTATAATATTAAAATCAAGCAGGAAAAGGTTGGAAGCTTTGCCACCGAACTCATCCATGACTTCCTCCTTGCCTTCACCAACCAGGTAGGAATGAATCTCCACCTCAATATGACCCAGGGTCGCAACCCCCACCACATTATTGAAGCCGCCTTCAAGGCCCTGGCCCACACCCTCGATAGCGCCATCCAGATCGATCCACGGGTCAAAGGGGTACTATCCACAAAGGGAAGCCTGTAAATTGAGACAGCAAAAGTCCAGCGGAAAAGACACTCTGGTCCTTTTCTGGGAAAGCATCGATATTGGGTAACCATGCAAACTATTGTCTCGTGGAATGTAAATGGTGTCCGGGCGGCGGCTCGGAACAACCTGCTTGAATGGCTCGATAAGACCCAGCCGGACATTTTCTGTATTCAGGAAACCAAAGCCCATCCTGACCAGCTGGGGCCAGAGGTCCTGGAACCTAAAGGGTACAGGACGTTTTGGGCGTCCGCACAGAAAAAGGGCTACAGTGGGGTAGCCACTTTTGTCAAAAAGGCACCTCTGTCCATTGGCGGCCTAGGCATTGAAGCCTTCGACTACGAAGGGCGGGTCCAGGTTCTTGAATACAAGACGTTTACCCTCATTAATGCCTACTTCCCCAATAGCCAGGAGGACGGGGCTAGACTAGACTACAAGCTGGACTTCTGCAACGCTATGTTGGAATTCTGCCGTAAGCTAGGCAAAGCGGGCACAAACCACATACTCTGCGGGGATTACAATATTGCCCATCAGGAAATTGACCTGGCAAACCCCAAAGCCAACAAGAAGAGTGCAGGCTTTCTTCCGGAAGAAAGGGCCTGGATGGATAAGTTTATTGATAGTGGCTATGTAGACACCTTCCGCATATTCAACCAGGGTTCGGGGCACTATACTTGGTGGTCCTACCGCTTCGGGGCTCGAGAAAAAGACATTGGCTGGCGGGTTGACTACCATTGTGTCAACCAGGAATTCGGCAAGCGAGTGAAGGAAGCCGCTATTCTCAAGGATGTGATGGGATCAGATCATTGTCCGATCCTGCTTCAGATCAAGTGAGAGCGCCGCATCAGGAGAAACAAACCCCACCATGACAAGGCCCATTTATTTGGACTATAACGCCACCACGCCTCACGACCCAGAAGTTGTTGCTGCTATGCGGCCCTACTTGGAGGAGCATTTTGGTAATCCCTCCAGCCCACATGAATACGGCGTGCAAAGCAAAAAGGCCATAGAGAGCGCCCGTGGACAGGTTGCCGCTTTATTGCATTGCCAGCCGGATGAGATTGTTTTTACCAGTGGCGGGACAGAATCGAATAACTACGCCATTAAAGGGATCGCCTTTGCTCGTCGGAACCAAGGGAATCATATTATTACCAGCCAAATTGAACACCCGGCAGTTATAGAAGTAGGAAAGTTTCTAGAGGAAAATGATTTTCTGGTCTCCTATCTGCCAGTGGATAAGTTTGGGCTGATAAGCGTTCCTGAGTTGGAAAAGGCCATCACACCCCAAACCATCCTGATTTCCATTATGCATGCCAATAATGAGGTAGGGACTATCCAGCCAATTGAACGAATTTCCCAGCTGGCCAGGAAAAACGGAATTTTTCTCCATACCGACGCCGCCCAATCGGTTAGTAAGATTCCTACGGATGTAAACGCCCTTGGCGTTGATCTGCTTTCGATAGCTGGCCATAAAGTATATGCGCCCAAAGGCGTGGGGGCCCTTTATATTCGACGGGGCATTCACTTGGCCAAGTTCATTCACGGAGCTGGACACGAAGAAGGCAGAAGACCAGGAACGGAAAATGTTCTGGAAATAGTGGGACTAGGAAAAGCCTGTGAAGTTGCAGGCAGAGATTTGGCCAAGAATAGCCAGCACATGAAAGAGATGAGGGACAGGTTATACCATGGCTTGAGAGATAGGTTGCAGGAGGTAAAAATCAATGGACATCCAGAGAAGGGTTTACCCAATACTCTGAGCTTAAGCTTTTGGGGTGTAGAAGCGGACAGGCTTCTTGCTGAAATTAACCAGCATGTGGCAGCATCTGCCGGCGCAGCCTGTCACTCTGGCGAGGCGGAAATATCCTCTGTTCTCAAAGCCATGAATGTTCCTATGGAATGGGCCAAGGGGACGCTGCGATTTTCTACCGGCAAAATGACAACCGCAAGTGAGATTGATAGCGCAATCAATACAATCTCGGATGCCGTTATCGGGCAAAAAATGAGCGCATATGAATAGGATCATACCTCTGCTCAGCGACCCCGCCAACCACGGGGGCGACCCAGCGGACGCATTCGACGTGGTAGTGCCTTCTATACCAGGCTACGGGTTTTCGGACCGACCAACACAGCGAGGAATGAACATCTTTAGGATCGCAGACCTCTGGGCACGGCTTATGACCGATGGACTAGGCTACCACCGCTTCGGTGCCCAGGGCGGCGATTGGGGAGCCAGTGTGACGGCCCGCCTTGGCTTCGCTCACCCTAACCAGTTAGTAGGTATTCATGTGACCTCGGTGGCCGCAATCTTCCCTTATCTGGGCCCGGGAGCCCGCGAACTTTCCCAACAGGAGCGGGCACTGCTTGAGGGTCGGGAGCGCTGGCGGCAGGCCGAAGGTGGGTACTCCCATATTCAGGGAACCAAACCCCAGACCCTGTCCTACGGATTGAATGACTCCCCGACTGGTCTGGCTGCCTGGATGGTAGAAAAATTTCGTACCTGGAGCGACTGCGAGGGCGATGTAGAACGGCGCTTCACCAAGGACGAGCTTCTCACCAATGTTACCATCTACTGGGTGACCCAGACCATCAACTCTTCCACTCGTCTATACTACGAGTTCCAGCATAGCCCCTGGAGCTTGAGCCAGGGTGAAGGGATTCAGGTGCCCTGCGCCGTGGCTCTCTTTCCGAAGGAAATAAGCCGCCCGCCGCGGGAGTGGGCTGAGCGCTCCTATAACGTGCAACGCTGGACACCAATGCCCAGGGGCGGTCACTTTGCCGCTCTGGAGGAGCCGGACCTGCTGGCCGAAGATATACGCGCATTTTTCCGGCCCCTGCGAGGATAGTGTTTGAGTCTGAGGGATAGATAGGTAGGAAGGTTATTCCCACCTACCCTCTAACTCCTACTCTGCTACCCTCTGAGATGCTTTTCGTAGAACATAAGCACCCGATGCCACATATCCTGGGCTGGTACGGGACGATAGCTCTCGCGGTAGTCGGCAAAGAAGGCATGGCCCGCGTTGGGATACATGCGAAGTTCGTAAGTTTTGCCATGCTTGTCTAGCTCTGCTTGGAGCCGTTCGGCATGAGCGGGCGATGGGTTGGGATCTTCTTCGCCAAAGAGCCCTAGCAAAGGACAAGACAGGTCCTTAACCATGTCGATAGGTGATACCGGCCGTTGCGGCGTATGCTCGTCCTGGATAATGAATCCGCCAGCGGAATCGACCGCAGCATTCAGATTTTTGCTTGTGCAGCCAAACATCAGCGTGTAACGTCCCCCCGAGCAAAAGCCAATCGCCCCAACCTTCCCATTAGAGTCGGACTGGCCCTTGATATACAGCGCCCCCGTGTCCAGGTCTGCCACTGCCTGAGAGTCGGGGACGGAGAACATGATCTTGATCACTTCATCGATATTACTCGGGTCGGGTGATCCCTCGCGAGTATATATATCCGGTGCCAAAGCTATATACCCCTCCGCGGCAAAACGCCGGGCTATATCTTTGATGTGATCGTTTAACCCAAACGCTTCCATAATAACAATGACACCAGGATATCGGCCCGGGTTAACGGGACGACTCTGATAGGCATTGATTTGGGTTCCACCCTGGCCAGGATACTGTATCATTCCCGATTGTACCTCTGGTGGTCTCATCGCTTCACCCCCTATAAATGTATTGTGATCAGCAATGCTCTCAGTCAAACCGACACAAGGCACTGCTGCCACTAAAACCGGTAGCATACGCCCGTCATTCTACGGCCGCAAGACCAGCTTGCCAGCTTATAGCTGCATGGGCAACTCAAGATATTCATTATAAATAAAGTCCCGATGCTCAAGCAGTGCCGGATCAAGGCGGTTCGCCGCCCGGGCGCTTTTTACTTCTGGTTCGATCCACTCAAAGCCTGCCCGTAGGGCTTCCATCATAGGGCACTGATCAGGCGGTAACGGGGCCACCAGGGCCGCAAACGTTGCCCAGTAAACGTCGAGCGCAGTCAAACTATCTCCCAGCAAGAAGCGACTCCCTTTGGCTTTGCGGTTCGCCGCCCGCTGGCCTTGCAAGCAAGCCGCAAACATGCGGAGGATGTCTACGACCCTTTTCTGCGCTTCGGCTCCGATTCCTGGCCGATAGCCATACTTGGCTCCCAGATACTCCCCTGCCTGTGCTGGCAGGGGATACTCGGTGTTGGGGTCAAGAGCATGGTCCACCATCATCAAACGGCGGCACCAGCCAAATCCCATCTCACCGCAGAGTTCGTAGACAAGGCCAAAGAACCATGCGCGCTGCTCTATCTCCTCCGGGATAAGGCGTGGCTGGGGTGCCAAGCGTTCCGCCAGCAACAGGATCTCAGCCCAACCCGTCCTTGGTTTCTCCTTCTCATACATGGCCGCAGGGGCGCTATCTGTGCCCGTCCACTGCACAAGGGTCGTGTTGTCCTGACCAGGAAGGTAGCGTGTTCCTACAAAGGGGATCTTTTTGATCTGAAAAATACCTTTGGCTGCCTCTCCCCAGGGGCTAGGGGCATTGGCAACCAGAGCCAGCCGCAAGCCAGATCGATTCTTTGCTTCTTCGACATCAACAAATTCCATGGTAACCTCCTTAGTGGTGATTCCTTTCCGTCCTCTCTACTGAGAGCTCTTGTAGTAATGCTTCTGCCTCTTTCAGATCTGCCGTGTCAAAACTCTATCTCATGGTTTGATAGACAGGCAATAGTCACCCTGGGATTCCTTTTCATTGTTTATGACTACCCCTACATGTAGTTTGATATGGAAATGCGAGCTAAGGCCATATTGCCTACTCCTCAGTGATAGACTATCGTGAAGCCCTATGATTGCCATTATTGATTACGGTATGGGCAATCTCCGCAGCGTGCAAAAGGGCTTTGAGAAGGTAGGCTATGCGGCGGAAGTGACGCGGGATTCGCAAAAGATCGCAGCCGCCGCTGGTGTGGTGCTTCCTGGAGTAGGCGCCTTTGGTGCCTGCATGGCCGGCCTAGAAGAATGTGCTCTAGTAGAAACCGTACACCAGGTAGTGGAGAAAGGTACTCCCTTTCTAGGCATTTGCGTGGGGATGCAGATTCTCTTTTCTGAGAGTGTGGAATTCGGCTCGGTCAAAGGGCTTGATATACTTAAGGGACGGGTTGTGCGCTTTGATCCAATGGAGCTGAACGGGGGAAAAGTTCCCCATATGGGCTGGAACCGGCTTGTTATTCGGCAACCTGTGCCACACCTTACCAGTATCACCGATGGTTCGTACGTGTACTTTGTCCACTCGTACTATCCTGTGCCGGATGACCCTGACATTATTGCCACAACAACTTCCTACGGTCAGGAGTTTGTTTCCAGCGTCCACTGGCGGAATATTTTTGCCTGCCAGTTTCACCCAGAAAAAAGCCAGGCGATTGGTCTTAAGATCCTTGCTAATTTTGCACGCATAGTAAACAGTTAATGCTAACATGCTGATCATCCCAGCCATAGATCTGAAAGGTGGTAAGTGTGTCCGCCTCTATCAGGGAGAGATAGATAAGGCCACGGTTTATGCCGATGATCCTGCAGAAATGGCGCGCCGCTGGCAGGAAGAAGGGGCAAAACGGCTGCACGTGGTGGACCTGGATGGGGCGGTCTCGGGAGCAAGGGTGAATGCCGAAGCCATTGCTGCAATTTGTCAGGCCGTAACCATTCCAGTAGAGGTGGGGGGTGGGATCAGAAATCTCCAGGCTATTGAGCAGGTTTTGGATTTAGGGGTGCAATGGGTCATTCTGGGAACTGTGGCCTGTCGCAAGCCACAAGTAGTAGCAGAAGCCTGCCAAAATTTTCCCGGCCAGATCCTTGTTGGGATTGATGCCCGTGAGGGCAAGGTTGCGGTGGCCGGCTGGACAGAGACTACAGAGATGGAGGCTTTAACTCTGGCTGGTCGGTGTGCTGGCCTTGGGATAAAAGAGATTATTTACACAGATATTTCCCGCGACGGCACCCAAGTCGGGGTTAATGTCACGGCCACAGCTGCTCTGGCCCAGGCAACTAGTATTCCGGTTATTGCTTCAGGCGGGGTGGCAGGTCTAGAAGACATCCGCCGCCTGCGAGGTGCCGAGCAGGACGGTATCAAGGGTGTGATTATTGGCCGGGCCCTTTACACTGGGGCAATAAGCCTAAGAGAAGCAATCAAAGAAGCCCAGAGGGGAGCGGGTAATAAACCTTGAGTACAAAAGAAGAGAAAGACCATGGGGGACAGTGAGAATAGGCTAGACAGCAGTGGGAGAAGAGTCTTTGTTGAAGACCAGCTTGGCAATGGGTAGGGCTGACACTTCCAGTAAGGATTTTCGTTTAAAATCAGTAAGATAACATAGGCACTAGAGATGCAAGGCGTGTGGAGAAGCCGCAGTCTACCGTACCTTGAGAAAAGGATACTTTGTACGCATATCTCGGTCGACCAGGGTAATACCGGCAGACTCGCCCAACATTTCTATAACCACAACCAGGTCAGGATCACTAAAGTCCACCGCCGGTGTAAATCCACGCCGCTGCAACTCCTGCCACAGAAACTCTCCTATCTCTTTTTCCACTGCTGAGGGATGGACTTGACCCTTGAACCCGCGCCGTTCCATACGCACATAAAACTTATGTCCACCAATACGCTCGACCAGAGACAGCAATTCGTCTTTCAGCCTGTCAATCAAATTGTCGAGCTGGAACTCAAAAACCTTTTCTGCCGGCAGAGCCCGAGCCAGTGCAGTGGGAAGAAGAAAATCCTTCTCCAGCATCTGCTTGAGCCGATCGAAAAAGGCTTGGGGATCTTCCACCTGACCAACAACAATATTGCGAAAGCGAGGACGCCAAAAATGCCCCAGCTTGCGGAGCGATATAAGCAGGGCATCCTGGCGCCCTTCCAGTGAGGTAGCAAAAATGTTCCATTCTCTCATGCGTATTAGGGCTTCTCCAAGCTAAGCGTGGAGGCCGTACGCCTCTAATGCCTTAAGATAATTCTCCGCCGGTACGGCTCCTACCAGGCGGCTCTCTCCGCCAATGATGACCGAGGGCACAGCGCTCACCCCATAGAAATCTACCGCCTCCTCGCACGTCTTCTTTACCTCCTGCTGTAGGGCCGGGTTGTCAAAGTCCCTCACAAAGGCGGAGACGTCAAGGCCAGTCTCCCGCGCTACCGTCACCAGTATTTCTTTCTCCATAATGTTCTTTCCGCCGGTAAAGAAGGCCTGAAAGAGGGCGGAATGAAATCGGTGGAAGGCTTCCTCGCCCTGACGCTGAGCCGCAGCTCCTGCCTCTAGGGCGGGCATACTCCAGCGGGGAAAGTCGTTCTGACCCCACATACGGTAGGTAATATCATCCAACTCAGATAGAGCTGCCGCCCGCCGCCAAGCTCCCTCCACATAGCTCCCTGAAAATTGAAAAGATCCGGGGTTATACTGCGGACGCAAGGCAAAAGGATGCCAGCGTAAAACAACGCGTCCATTAAACTGCTCTTTAATTCTCTGCAGGCGCACGGCCGCAGGGTAACACCAGGGTCAGAGATAATCGGAAAACTCAACGATTTCAATTGGTTGATCCATACTTTATCTCTCCTCAAAAGCTTGCACGACACACCCAGCATTCTGGGAAATAATCTGAGGCTACCATGTCTGCTGGTATACGTACAGGCCGTTCCGTGGAACTTATCCATTCAGGACGACATCCCCTTAGCTGGATGCAAAAAGATATCTGACACCTTTTTTTCCTTCATACATCTCTGCCATTCCATTCACCTCTTCTGCGTTACCGTACCGGACAAGTCCGGAAGTGTGTAGGCAACGAATAGCACATGCCGCCAGGGTCGCCACCGGTCAGCGGCCAGCCTGCGGTTTTCGGGGGCTCGGCGCTTGCCTCAATGCTCGCAAACAGAAAAATGCCCAGAAGGAGCCGTTTGATCATCGTACTTGCTCCGGTGACAGTGTACTTGTGACGAAGTGCACAGCAACTTCCCAAGGCTAATCCTGCCCCTCCTGCTTGTCCTTTCTGCGCAGATTCTGCCACTCTTCCATCCTCTCCTTAATCGCCTTTTCATACCCTCTATCACTCGGAAGATAATACCGGCTGCCTGTTAGATCGTCCGGCAGATAGGGCTGGTCGGTCACCGCTCCCTCGTAGTCGTGCGGGTACTGATAGCCAGAGCCATAACCCAGGCCCTTCATCAAAGTGGTGGGAGCATTGCGGAGATGTAGGGGAACGGAAAGAGGGCCTTTATTCTTGACCTCCTCTAGGGCCTTAAGCATGGCCTGGTATGAGGCGTTGGACTTAGGCGCAGTGGCCAGGTAAGTGGTAGCCTGAGCAAGGGGAATACGGCCTTCGGGCAGGCCAACAAAATGGACTGCCTCTTTAGCAGCCACAGCGACCTGTAAAGCCTGAGGGTCGGCATTGCCAATGTCTTCGGCAGCAAAGATTACCATGCGTCTGGCAATAAAGAGGGGATCTTCGCCAGCCTCAATCATGCGCATAAGCCAATAAACCGCCGCGTCCGGGTCGCTCCCCCGCATGCTCTTGATAAAGGCTGAGATCACATTATAGTGCTCTTCCCCGGCTTTGTCATAAAGAAGAGCTTTGTGCTGCGCAGCCTCCTCGGCCAGAGGAAGATCGATGCACGGTACTCCTTTCTGCTCGGCGAGGGATGCGGCAGCCTCTAAGATATTGAGCCCGGCTCGTGCATCCCCCTGGGCTTGCTGGCCAATAAAATCCAGGGCAGTTTCCTCATAGCTAAGTCGCTGACTGCCAAGCCCCCTGTCTCCGTTCGCCAGAGCCCGCTTGAGAAGGGTAAGGACCTCCTCTTGCCGTAGAGGCTCCAGAATCACGACCCGAGCCCGGGAGAGGAGTGGGGAGATCACTTCAAAAGAGGGGTTTTCCGTGGTTGCCCCGAGCAGAATAATGGTCCCTTTCTCCACATGTGGGAGGAACGCATCCTGCTGGGCCTTGTTAAAGCGGTGGATCTCGTCCACAAGTAAAAGGGTGGAACGGTTGTGGTAGGTTTGCTGCTCTCTGGCCTCTTCAACAACCCGACGCAACTCCTTAACCCCGGAAAGCACAGCAGAGAAAGCAACAAAGTGGGCATTCGTGGCTTTGGCCAGAAGATGGGCGAGGGTGGTTTTGCCGCTTCCTGGGGGACCCCAGAGGATGAGCGAGAGGAGGGTTCCACGCTCGATCATCTCCCTTAAGAGGCGACCAGGACCAAGAAGGTGGGTCTGACCGATAAATTCTGCCAAGGAGCGGGGTCGCATCCGCTCGGCCAGAGGGGCTTTTTTTGCAGCCTCTTTCTCGGCACTATGAACAAAAAGGTCTCTGTCTTGGGTCTTCATAAAAATGTTATTATAGCCTAAATTAGTAGAAGGATCAGTGAGTGGGGTGTCTGCACAGAAAAATATGGACATTATCGGACTTGTTGTTAAACTCAACAACCCTAAGGCAGTAGACCTCGCCAAGCTGATCGTTGTTTGGCTTAAAGAGCGAGGCAGGACCATTCTGCCAGAGGACCGGGTGAGTCAGGAGTTAAACTTTGCCCGGGGATGGCGGAAAGTGGAGATTATGGAGCAAGTCGACCTAGCCATTGTGCTGGGGGGGGATGGAACGCTCCTGAGCCTGGCTAGACGAGTAAGCAAGCGTCAAGTACCGATCCTAGGAGTAAACCTGGGTGGGCTTGGGTTTCTTACTGAGGTCACTACAGAGGAACTCTTTTTCACACTCGAACGAGTGCTTAGCGGTAACTTTGAGACAGACCACCGGATCACTCTGGAAGTCATGGTATTTCGCAACGGCAAGCGAATCGGCTACCATCAGGTGCTGAATGACGCAGTAATCAACAAGGGGGCGCTCGCTCGGATCATAGACCTGGAAACCTATGTGGATAACGAATACCTCTGCACGTACAAATCCGATGGTCTTATCTTGGCCACCCCTACGGGTTCTACTGCTTACTCCCTGTCAGCCGGTGGTCCGATCATCTACCCCTCCGTTGGGGTTGTGGTTCTCTCTCCCATCTGTCCTCACACGCTGACAAACCGCCCCATTGTGCTCTCTGATGCTTCCTACATCCGCATTATTTTACGCACGGCAGAGGAAGACGTGATACTGACCCTCGATGGTCAAGAAGGTATGCCCCTTTTTGACGGTGACAGAGTGGAAGTGCGAAAATCGCCCAACGTTGTAGTCCTTATTGGTTCTCCTGAGCGCACTTTTTCCGCCGTGCTGCGTAGCAAACTGAAATGGGGCGAGAGATAGCCATATGCTCCAAGACTTACATATCAGAGACTTTGCCATCATCGATGAGCTAGAGCTGTCCTTTGACCGGGAACTCAACGTCATTACTGGCGAGACTGGGGCCGGCAAAAGCCTCCTCATGCAGGCATTAGGACTCCTTGTAGGAGGCCGGAGCTCTGGTGATCTTGTTAGACACGGCGCTGAGGAAGCGGTCATAGAGGCACTCTTTATGCTGGAGGATGAGCAGGCCACACAACTGATGGCTGAAAATGGCTTGGCCAACAGGGAAGAGATGACTGTCCGTCGGGTGATCTCCCAGTCAGGCAGGGGACGGATCTACATCAATGGTACCCTTTCCAGCCTGACTTTTCTCCGGCAGCTGGGAGAGAGACTCATCCACATCTATGGTCAGCATGAGCAACAGACCCTCCTGCGTCAGGAGGCAGCGGCACAGCTCCTTGATGGGTTTGGCGGCCTGGCAGCGCAGGTGACGGAGATGAGTAAACGCTTTCGTATGCTACGCCAGGTGTGGACTCGTCTCAAAACATTACAAGAAGACAAAGCGGCGACTGAGGCCCGACAAGAACTTTTGCGCTACCAGTCAGAAGATATTGCCAGGACCAATCTACGCCTTGGAGAGGAGGAGGAGCTGCGTCAAGAAAGGATAATCCTGCTTAACGCGGAGAAGCTTTTTCAGGGGGTAACAATTGGGGAAGAAACCCTTTATGCGGGAGAGGAGGCGGTAGTGGACCGGCTGGGCAGGTTGCTCACCAAACTCAGAGAACTCTCCCGTATCGACGAGAGCCTAAAAGAAGTGGTTACGCTCCTCGAGGACGGGCTAGCCCAGGTCGAAGAGGGGGCTTTGCGCTTAAAAAGATATGGAGAGCGGACTACGCCCAACCCTGAACGTTTAGAGGAGATCGACACGCGGCTGGCCCCTCATCTCTCGTCTCAAGAGCAAGTATGGAGGTACGGTAGAGGCCGTGCTGGCCCTCGAGGAAACGGTGGATCAGGAATTGCAGCAGCTTAGTGTTGGGGAAGGCACAATTATTGAGCTGGAAAAGGAGCTGACCCAAGTCGGGGAAGAGGCCTGGCAGCAGGCAGAGACATTATCCCGTGCCCGACGAGAGGAAGCACAGGAATTAGAACAGAGGATGAAAAAGGAGATTCTCTCTCTGGGCATGAAGGGGGCAACGTTCGCCGTGCGGTTTGCTGACACAGCAGGGCCTGCCTGGAGTGGAGTCGAAGGGACAGCCTCCGCAGGAGAAGAACCGCCCAGCTATCCTTTTTCTCGCGGGTGGAAGAAACTCATGGAGCAGGGGTATGACCGGCCTGAGTTCTACCTCTCGGCCAACCTTGGTGAACCTCTTCTTCCTCTTAGCCCAGGTTGCCTCGGGTGGGGAATTGTCACGGCTCATGCTTGCCCTCAAGGCGCTAGGTGCCGCCGAATGGGAGGTACCCACCCTTATCTTTGACGAAGTCGATGCCGGGATTGGTGGGGCAGTGGCTGGAGGTAGTGGGCCGTAGGCTCAGAGCCCTTGGGCAGAAGCGCCAGGTACTGTGCATTACCCACCTGCCACAGATTGCCGCGCTTGCTGATCATCACTACACTGTGGCCAAAAGCACATCGAAGGGACGTACCATCTCCACTGCCCGCCGGCTTTCCTCGGCCGAGCGGCTTGAGGAACTCGCACGTATGGTTGGTGGGGTGGAGATCACCACCGAAGCTAAAAGGCATGCAAGAGAGATGTTGCAAGGGGCCAAAAGAAGCGTTCAGCAGTCAGCGTTCAGCCATCAGCAAGACAAAGTAGAATAGCCATTGCTGAGCGCTGAGGGCTTATAAGCTGAGGGCTGACAATTTGGGAGGAGGGCCATGGATTTTACTTTTACGCCAGAGGAAGAAAATTTTCGCCTGGAGCTGCAGGCCTGGCTGCAAGAGAACCTGCCCAAGGGCTGGGGTAACCCAGAGTTTAGGATGCCCAAAGGTGAAGGTCGGTTGCAGTTTCTCAAAGACTGGCAGCGTAAGCTGTATGAGGGTGGATATTTGGGCCTGGCCTGGCCCAAGGAGTATGGGGGTCGAGGGGCGAGCATGATTGAGCTAGCCATCTTTAACGAAGAGATGGCCAGAACTGAAGCACCTGCACCCCTAAATCAGCTGGGCCTGAGCATGGCTGGTCCTACTATCATTGTGCATGGTACTGAGGAGCAAAAAAAGCGCTACCCCCCCAAGATTCTGAGCTGCGAAGAGATTTGGTGCCAAGGCTTCTCTGAGCCTGATGCCGGGTCAGACATAGCCTCGATTCGCACTCGGGCCGAGCTCAAGGGAGATGAGTTCATTGTCAACGGGCAGAAGGTGTGGACCAGCCTTGCTCAGATTGCCGACTGGTGCATGCTGCTGGTGCGGACAGATCCTGAGGCTCCCAAGCACCGGGGTATGTCCTATCTGCTTGTAGATATGCACAGCCCAGGGATCACCATACGGCCACTTAAACAGATGACAGGCGAATCAGAGTTCAACGAGGTCTTCTTTGAAGATGTACGGGTACCGCGCCAGAATCTAGTAGGAGATCTCAATGAAGGATGGCGGGTGGCCATTACCACCCTTATGAACGAACGGGGCACCGCTGCTTTTGGCACCCAGGCACGCTTTCGCATCATCCTTGACAACCTTATTAGCCTGGCAGAGAAATCCACAGTTAATGGCAAACCAGCGCTACAAGACCTTCTCATTCGCCAGCAGCTCGCCCAGCATCACATTGATGTAGAGCTCCTCAAATACAACGGCTTTCGCAACTTTACCCGGCTCTTACGTGGAGGTACTCCCGGGCCTGAAGGTTCTACCCTTAAGCTGCAGTGGAGTGAGCTGAACCAACGGATGCAGGAGACAGCAATGGCGCTCGAGGGACCCTATTCTCAACTCTTGCGTGGGTCTCTCTGGGCAGTTGAGAGTGGCAGGTGGCAGCACCACTTCATACGCTCGCGGGCAAACACTATTGAGGCCGGCACTTCCGAGATCCAGCGTAACATCATAGCCGAGCGAGTTTTAGGGCTTCCCAAAAGTCGCTGAGCAAGAACTCAGCCAAAGGAATTTCGTCATATGGACAAGGAATTAATATTCCCCTTTTACCTTTCGCTGCCTGAGTACATCAGTCATCCTGTAAAGTTTGAGCTTGTAATAGGGCGCAACTTGAGCTAAATAAGGATATCAGGTACAGGACCTTCTGGTTTAGACCCTTGGTGCTGTAGATGTGAGGGAGTGTGACGGGTTATTTTCGAAAGGATTACCTATGCGCAAAGTTGATCTTGCAATCGGAATAGGTGGCGCGGCGGGACAGGGGATTGCCACGCCGGGCAATATTTTGGCGCGGATCTTTGTGCGTCGAGGGCTTCACGTGAACGCCTATAACGCCTACCAGTCCATCATTCGCGGGGGACACATCTTCCTTACGCTTCGAACCAGCGACCAGCCGGTTCACAGCCACGGCGACAAGCTCGACATGCTGATCCCCCTAAACCAGGACACCATGAATCGGCATCTCGGGTGGATGGGAGCTGGCTCCATTGTCCTTTACAACAGCGACAAGATCAAGCCCGGCACAGCCGCCGACGGAGTTCAGCTTTGTCCCTTTCCAGTCAAAGAGCTGGCACCCACCATCAAGGGTGATTTGGTTCAAAACACCATTGCTTTGGCAGCGGTCCTGCAGATGATTGGCGTTGAGTTTAAGATTCTCGAAGACATCGTAACCTTCCAGTTTAAAGGGAAAGGCGAAGCGGTGATTGCCGAAAACGTCGGTGTCGCCCGGGCAGGCTACGAATACGCAGCTGCTCACTTCAAGCGGTTCCCTTTTTCCCTGCCCGATACCGGCAAGAGACTGGGGTTTTTCGAGGGAAACCAAGCGCTGGCGATGGGCGGTGCCGCTGCTGGCGTGCGCTTTTACTGCGCTTATCCTATGAGCCCGGCATCCGGCGTGCTTCACTGGATGGCTCGTCAGGCTCATCAGTTGGGAATCATAGTGCGCCAGGTCGAAGACGAACTGGGCGTCATCAACATGGCTATCGGCGCCGCACACACAGGCTGCCGTGCCATGTGCGCCACCTCAGGCGGCGGCTTCGCTCTCATGAGCGAAGCCCTCGGCTCAGCAGCCATGATGGAGATCCCCGTCGTTTGCATCAACGTACAGCGGGCTGGACCGGCCACGGGCGTGCCCACCAAGACCGAGCAGGGCGATCTCTGGCAGGTGATGGGAGCTGGCCAGGGAGATTACCCTCGAATTATTGTTGCGCCAACCACTATCCTGGACTGCTTCAAGACCGTCCCCCAGCTCTTCAATTTGGTGGACAAATTCCAGTGCCCCGGCATTATAATCTCTGACCTTCTGCTTTCCGAAGGTCGGTCCAGCGTGGATCCTGCAGAACTAGACTTCAATGTCCCGATTGACCGGGGCGAAGTCATCGGACTCAACGGCGATGCGCCGCCGGTCAACGGTGACTACAAGCGCTTTGAGATCACTGAAAGCGGTATCTCGCCGCGCGCCTTGCCGGGTACGCTGGGATACGTGCACGTAGTCGCCACCGACGAACAGGACGAGGACGGTGTGCTGATCAGCGACGAATTCACCAATCCCCACAAGCGCCAGGCCGTTCACGAGAAGCGGATGCGTAAGATGGAGGGTATCCTGCCGCTGCTGGAGCCGCCGAAGCTGCTGGGGTCGGCAAATGCGCAGGTCACGCTGCTCGGCTGGGGTTCAACGGAAGGCGTCATCTGTGAGGCGATCGAGAAGCTTGCCGATGAAGAAGGGATCCTCGCCAACAATCTGCAGATCAAGTGGATTGTTCCCCTCCACGCCGAGGCGATCCTCTCCATCCTCTCCAAGAGCAAGAAGGTCATTATTGTGGAAAATAACTATAGTGGCCAATTCGCTCGGTATCTGCGCTCAGAGACCAGCATTGTAGCCGATGGCCACATCCGCAAATACGACGGAGAGCCGTTCATGCCCCATCACGTTGTTGAAGGCGTGAAAAAGATTCTGGCTGGTCAGACCCAAAAATACATACCGGTCCACGAAATTATGGTTTGAGGAGAAAAACATGAGCACAACAACAGCGGAAATAGAAACCAGAACACGTGGCGCGGTTGAGGTCAAAACCGAACGCGCCAAACTCACCGTTAAAGACTTCAAGGGCAAAGTTGACCCCGATTGGTGCCCCGGTTGCGGTGACTTCGGTGTGCTAAGCGCACTGAAGCAGGCGATCGTCGAGCTGGGCATCCACCCACATGAGGTCATGACGATTAGCGGTATCGGCTGCTCTTCTAACCTGCCGGGCTATATTAATGCCTACGGCATGCATACTCTGCACGGCCGCGCGCTGGCGGTCGCTACGGGTGCCCAACTCGCCAACCACCAACTGAAGATCATTGCCACCGGTGGTGATGGCGATGGCTATGGAATCGGAGGAAATCATTTCCTCCACTGCATGCGCCGCAACGTGGATCTGACCTATATTGTTATGGACAACCAGATCTATGGACTGACCACTGGCCAGATCTCTCCCACCAGCATCATAGGGATGGAGACCAAAAGCACGCCTGACGGAAGCGTGGAGAACCCGATTAATCCAATCCCTCTCGCCATTGCGGCAGGGGCCACTTACGTGGCCCAGGGATACACCGGTCAGGTGAAACATCTGGCCAACCTCATTAAGGGCGGCATCCAGCACAAAGGGTTTGCCCTCATTAATGCCTTTAGCCCATGCGTCACTTATAACCACGACAACAGCCACGAGTTTTTCAAACAGCGCACCCAGAAACTGGAAGATATGGGCCACGATCCAACTGACTTCAATGCAGCCATGGAGAAAGCCTACATGTGGGATGACTTGATTCCCATCGGCCTCTTCTGGAAGCGCGACGACCTGCCCGCGCTGGACCAGTTGGAAGCAGTTCTGGCCGAGGGCGGCCCCCTCGCCCATCGTCCTCTGGGCGTTCCTCCCAAAACCGCCCAAGCTCTGATCAAAGAGTTGATGTAGAGGCTCCGCTCGGAAACTAAGCAGCAACTACCCCATGTTCGATGCCAGCGCCGACGCGAGATCGCCCAGCAGAGCAGCCACAATGCCCAGGCCCACAAGTTGACGTTCGAACCCTACTTGCGCGCCCTATTGTTTTCCGCGGTCCTGGCGGGGCTGCACACCAACTGGCTGCCCAACATTTCCAGTGCCTGGAAAGCCCCTACTCCTATGTGCCCGGCCTTAAAGTGATATGCCCCCCGCCACCCCGCTGTGTGATTGTAGAGGAGGTCTGGCCTTTTGCCGGAGTAGGAGCAGAGATTTCATATCGGCTAATGCAAGAGGCATTCGACTCACTGGACGCGCCGATAGAGCGGGTGACAAGTAAGGATGTACCTATGCCTTATGCCAAGAACCTTGAGCATGCTGTGTTGCCAGACAAGGAGCGGGTAGTAGTAGCAGTAAGAAAAGTTCTCTATCGCAGATGAGAACGGGTCAGCGTACTCCCCGCGAAGCGGGTGGCTTGATGAGTGGGGCCACCGTAAAGGCGCTCACCCGAGTTTGTCAGGATGGAGCGTTAAGCCTGGACACTCACAATGACCCCGTGCCCTCCGTGTCCCCTTCCTCGTGTTCCCCAATGTAGGCGCGCACGGGCTCGAGCTCCAACCCCACCGTGCACCCACCCTACCCTCGTGCCCAGACATGTTCACCTGTAAAATGGCGCTCCTGGCCCCCAAAGTGCCGGGCCATCGTAAGGGGCGCTCTTACCCTTCAACAAGCCCATCCCTGGGGCCACAGCCTACTTGGGCGCAAGGGTGATACCCCTAGGCTCAGGCTCGGGCTTGACGTGTATGGAAGAGGCTACCCCTCGACCGCCCAATCTGGCCATACAACTGGCGCCACCCTCGTTTCCCAACCACTACCACGCCATACTGCCAATCCCATCGTCAGTGCCCCAAGCTCTGATAACCCTTAGCACTTTAGCTATCGAAATGGCTTTTCCTATTCTTGTGTGGTTTTCCAAGACCAGGCTGTTCGTGCTGGCCGGCATTAGCCTTTTCCATTTTTCTCTATTGGTCTCTATGGCTCCTGCGGTTTTCTTCTTTAACCTAATGATGCTGATCTCGTTCATTCTATTTATTCCCCCGCAAACCATAGAACGCTTATTGAGTTTGCTGCCAAGAAAAACCTCAAACAAAACCGCCAAATGGGTTCCAATACCATGAACAGGGTCAGGTTTGCTATTGTTGGTGCGGGCTGGAGATCGCAGTGCTTTATGCGTGTTGCCCAGGCTTGCCCTGAACAGTTTGAAGTCATTGGCCTTATGGCCCGTAATGCGGAGAAAGGTGCAGCCATCAAGCAACAATGGGGCGTGAAAACTTTTACCACACTCGACGAACTGCTGGCACGAACAGACCCTCAGTTTGTAATCACCTCAGTCCCCTGGATAGCCAATCCCCCCCTCTTGAAGTCGTTGGCATCCCAGGGTGTTCCGGTGCTTTCAGAAACACCTCCCGCACCCGATTTAGCCGGCCTGATAGAACTAAACAAACTTAGCGAACAGGGCGCCCGTATTCAGGTGGCTGAGCAATATTGTTTTCAGCCTCACCATGCCGCCCAGCTGGGATTTATATCCAGAGGAGCCTTGGGGAGGATCTCCCAGGCCCAGATTTCCGTTGCTCATGGATACCATGGCATCAGCCTGATGCGTCACTTTTTGGGGGTTGGATATGAGACTGCCAGGATTATCGGTAGCCAATTCGTTTCCCCACTGGTGGAAGGTCCAGGAAGGCTAGGTCCTCCAGCCAGAGAGCAGATTAAGAGCTCGGTTCAGCAATTTCTCAGGTTTGATTTTGACAACAGATTAGGACTGATAGATTTTACTGAAGACCAATATTTCTCTTGGATTCGCAACCAGAGGATGTTGATACAGGGAGAGCGTGGAGAGATAGTGAATCACCAAGTCACCTACCTAAAGGATTTTCTCACTCCTATTCAACTGGACTTCATCCGTCACACCGCCGGAACCAACGGCAACCTGGAAGGGAGCTATCTCAAAGGGATCCAGGTAGGGGAAGAATGGATTTATCGTAACCCATTTGTCCCTGGCCCACTGATGGACGACGACATTGCCATAGCCACTGTCCTAGTCAAGATGGAGGAATACCTGAGAACCGGGGTTGAATTCTACTCTCTAGCGGAGGCTTCGCAGGACCATTATTTAAACCTGATGAGCCTAAAAGCCCTTGAGAGAAACGAATCGGTGCAAACCGAACGTCAACCTTGGGCGCAACAGATACTAGAGAGAGCCCCATAATTGGGGAGACGTTGTACAAACAACGCCTCCCCAGGTATAAAGTGGACGTGAGACTGAGTTATTGAAGATAACCGGTCTGCATAGAGGAGGTCGAGCGCCATGTCCCCTAACGAATTTATAGCTGAATTGTGGAGTTATGCCCGCGAAGTACCGATGGAGCAGCACCCCTGGTTCCGGGGTATCCTGCAGCACCGTTGGACCTCTAGCCAGATCATCTTGGGCGAAGTCCAGCACTATCTGCGGGTACGTACTAACCCTATGTTCTTTGCTTATATTGCAGCCAATGCTGTGGCAGAGAAGCACTACGATCTGCTAGACGTAGTGCTGGAGAACATCACCGAGGAACTGTCCGGGCCTCGCAGCCACGTGGACATCATGCTCCAGTTCCTTGAGGAGGGTGGCATCTCACGTGAAGAGGCAGACCGCGCCGAGCCTGCTCCCGGAACCATGGCGGCCATTGAGATGATCGTGGGAGGCTGCCAGCGACGCTCGGCGCTGGAGGGGCTGGCAATACTAAGTTTTGCGGAGAGCCAGCACGGTGGACCTGACGGAGTCGCGGCCAGAGTGTATCGCGAGTTAACGGGCTATTATGGGTTCTCGGAGCGCGCTGCTGAGACCTACAAGCTACATGCCGAAGAGGACGTCGGCCATGGAGCGCGCCAGATCGACATCATCCGCCGCTACGCCACAGATCAGGAAACCCAGGAGAAGGTCAGGCGTACGGTCAAGCTAGGGATAACCGCCTTTACCCTGGAGTGGGACGGACACGTCCAGGCTATGACCGGCCAGCGTGAGTTCTGGAACGGGGTTGCTCCTCTGCGGATGCGCCAGCCCCAAGTACGACTTCCGGAGTCGCAACGCCCGTAAGTAGGGACAGGCTTCTGGACCTACTCTGCGTCAGGACAATCACGGAGAGATAGCCCTACATGGGCCAATCATCCGGAAGCTGCGGCCGCAGCTTCTTATACTCCAGGCTATTGCTGAACTCCCGCCGCAGACGGTCCAGCGTCCCCAGAAGCTCCTGGAGCTCTATGTCAAGTCCGCTCGAGACCATACCCGTGGTCTCCTCGAAGCCAGCGCCTCAATTGTTGAATCAGCTAAGCATCCGCTCGAGGAGATAGCGGTCGGGTCTACTCATGGGCATCGGCATGCCTCCTGTAGGCTTTCACACATAAACAATTTTTGAAGAGAAGGGCATCGGTTTATCATCTTCTGCCCTCTCTTGTACCTTCGTTGCCCTCTTCCTGAGGTTGCTCAGAGAAGCCAACCGGCTGCAAGGTCATCACCTCAGTCGTGGTCTGCGGTTCACCCTGCTCGTTGAAAACTACACGCAAGCGAGCAAGTATCCGCCAGGGCTTCCCCAGCCAGAGGACTCGCAAAATAAGAAAGGCGTTCTTCACCACAGTCCCCGGTGGCTCGCTGCATGCAACCGAAAACTCAAGCCAAGCTCTCTCACCTGGTAACAGTCTCGGAGTTGGGGCCAGCTCTCGCTCCTGGCTGCGAAACTGGCTGTGAGGCAGCCACCCGGCCAAGAGCCGAAGCGGCTGCTGACCCAGGTTCCGAATTTGCCAAGCCACAAGCCACCGGCCAGGAGTAGGCTCAGCATTCTGACAGGTCTGCTCAACAAACACCTGTGGACCGAGACCGCGCTGTTTTTGCATGAACAAACCAAAAAACAACGGAAATTTTTTGAGGTTTACCCTTTTGCGGGTAAGAGTATCTGATAATGAACTGTTGTGTCAAGTCAAAATCAAGCTCCAGGTAACGGTCGCTTCAGCTACCTAGGGTTTGGTCCAGCGTCACACTAATGACCTGAGTCATCCCAGAGCTTTACCTCGGCCGACCGGTTGTTGCCAACACAAACCTAGCTATGCTAAGGAGCGAAAACAAAGGAGGGAAAACAATGGCGATTCTAATTACCGGCGGAACCGGATTTCTTGGGCGACACCTTACCCGCCATCTCTTACAAGCCGGAGAAAAAGATTTAGTGCTGCTTGACAGTACCCCGAACCTCAACGCTATTGCCGATGTGGCTGCACAGGTAAAGGTGACGCCTGGGGACGTATTGGAACCCACTGCCCTTATTGACACCATCAAAAAATACAATATTGAAGGCATCATTCACCTGGCCTATTTCCTTGGTACTGGCGGAATGCGTAATCCCCTACCCTCGATCAAGGTCAACTGCATCGGCACCACCAATGTGTTCGAGGCCGCCCGGCTTAGCGGCATTACGCGGGTTGTCTATATGAGCTCGGTGGCTGTATATCCGATGCGTACAACCCTCACTGGCCCAGAACTGAGTGAGGACGACCCACCGGCCCCAGACACAGTGTATGGCGCGTGTAAACTGTTCAACGAACATATTGCCGCTTATTACGCTCAGGCCTACGGGCTTGACCCCATCGGCATCCGACCGACCTCGGTGTTCGGCATGGGTCGCGGACAGCGCCGGGGGGCAGACTCTGACCACTTTATGGTCCTACCGGAGCTGGCACTTTTAGGACAGCCCGTTGTGATGCCCCCCAATGAGCAGGTGTCGGATTGGATGTACGTAGCTGACGCGGCCGAGGTCTTTACCCGGGCTTACCGAGTGAAAGAGCCCAAACATCGCATTTTTAACATGAGCGGAACCTGTCGGCCAACCAGCGAGATTACCTCATATCTGCGTGAGATTTTACCGCAGGCCAAGGTCTCGGTTAGTGACAAGCCGTTTACCATGACCTCGCTGGTCAAGACCGACCGGCTACGGACGGAACTAGACTTTACGCCAAAGTATACGGTAGAGGAGGGTATCCTGGCCTACCTGAACGATGTCAGGAAACGAGAGGGGCTACCGCTGGAGCCACGATCATAATCTTATAGAGCCACAAGGAAGATGGTGGCGTTTATCTCCTCTTTTGGCTTAGTCCTGCTCTAGCCGCATCGAGGTTATTTTGGGCGGAGGAAAAGTTGGGGTTGATTGCGAGGGCCTCGGTAAATTCGGTTATGGCCTCAGCCATCTGTCCTTGCTGCAGATATATTTCCCCCAGTTCGTTATGAGCCACGTCATCGTCGGGACAGAGGTCTAGCCCCTGGCGATAGCGGGCAATTGCTTCCTGGGGGTCTTTAGTCTTACGGCCAGCTTCGTACTCGCGGAACGCTCGGTTGCACGCTTCCTGTGCTTGCTGTTCTTTTTGCCGACGCTGGAATAGGGCATTGGTCTCTTGCCTGAGACGCTCGAGGTCTTCTTGCTGCTTTTGGATCAAGGCCTGCTGCTCTGCCAAGCTCTTACCCAGACAACCAGAGAGAAAAGTTGGCAGAACCAGAAGCGCGATCAGCAAGTACCCAGCCACAGGTGCTACCCTAACGCAAGGCCGGAAGCACCTCTTTGGTCCAGAGGTGGAGCTGCCGAAGGGGCTCAACGATACCTTCCCCCTCAAGTAAGCTACGGATCTAACGCGGATTCTCATTACAACAAACCAAAGCGACTTTCGCCTCCTTCACCGCTTCTGGATCACAATGCAATCCAATCCTGGGAGGTCTTGCTCTCTCCGCATCAAGGGACTTTATCCACCGCAATCCGGAATTTTGACGAACAGGCATTCGCTCAGGACATCACTGACCATCTCTCCCAACAAGGAACCGTCATCAACACTTTTTGGCGGCCGCTAAAGCACCCTTCTGCAACAGATGATCTCACCAATGACGGTCCCCTCACCCTGGCCCTCTCCCGCCAGGGGAGAGGGAATCCATGGCCGCGCTGCCAGTGAAATGCCTTAGATTGGGACTAGTGCACGGGGGCCTGCCCCTATCAGAACACGAATGAGTATCAGGTGGATAGTTACGTGGGAATCAGAAATTATCCTTCAAATACCGCGTCTTTTCCAGGACCGAGACCGAATTGAGGGATAGATCGGGAAATTTTTTCTTAATGTTCTCCTGTAACTCCTGGCTGTCCACGCGCACAAAAGGATTAATCTCTTTTTCTTCGGCTACCGTGGAGGGAATAGTGGGCAACTTTTGGGCTCGCTGCTCAGTTGACCACTTGAGCTTTGCCTGAATTTGGGAGTTGCTGGGCTCAAGTGTCAGGGCAAATCGAAGGTTCTTTTCGGTGTATTCATGACCACAGTAGATCTTGGTGTTGTCGGGAAGGCTCATGAGTTTGACCATGTTATTGTGCATGTCTGCCGCCGTTCCCTCAAACAGTCGCCCACAACCAGCAATAAAGAGCGTATCACCCGTGAAGACAGTACTCTCTTTATCGAAGTAAAAGGCCACATGTCCACTTGTGTGGCAGGGGATAAAAATGACCTGCGCCGTGAGGTTTCCCACCTTTATCTGATCCTCTCCATCAAGAAGATCAGTAATGCAAGGAGTGCGGCTCTTATCACGGTTATGGCCATATACCCGTAGACTGCCAAACTCTTGCACAAGTTCCTCATTCCCTCCAACATGGTCCCAATGGTGATGGGTATTCATAATTGAGGTCAGCTTGACTCCCTCCTGTCGCACAACCGCGGCTACGGGTTTGGCCTCCGAGGGATCAACCACCCCGGCTTCATTGGTAGCTTCATCCACCACCAGGTAAGCATAATTGTCCGAAAGTACAGGGATCGGAATCACTTTCATAACAACCTCCTCATAAAGCTTTGGTGTTACGCCTACAAATCTTCACCAATAAGCGCCAGCACGCCAGAATACTGGTGGAGCTGGCGCTGTTGGTGAATTGGCGCAATCTCGCAACCAGTGAAAAAACCAATGACCGGGATCTCACCTAGATACTGCTTCATATAAGATATATCCATATCGGGAAACCCATAGAGCCCCCCACCCCGGCCAACGCAGTTAAAGTAAAGACCAAAGGCAGGTTTCCGTCCCTGCCATGCCTGCGTCTGGGCTTCGAGGATGAGCTGGAGGTCCTCTCGCGAGCGACTAGCCTCCCGTAAGGTAAAGATTATTTTCTGCCCTTCATGAACCTCATCAGCAATAGCAATAATACCCCGGTCGGGATCGAAGCCTATGAGGTTGCGTACCAGGTACTCACCCCGAGCCAGACGCTGTCGCTCTGGATCTGTGGGCAGTCCAACAAAGACAAACGCTGCCGCTCGTCGCAGATCCTGCAGTAGAGGCTCTTTGACCACCTCGGCAAAAACCTCAAAGGCCGGTCGGCCATCAAGCTCCAGGAGGAGGTTGCGATGGACCTTAGTAACAGTATGGGCCGGACCAATGGGTTGGCAGGCCTGGGCAATGCCAATGGTGCTGTGAAAGGCTCCGGCCAAGAGAAAACCGGAAACGGAATTAGAGCTGACTGTGTCCCCGCAGAGCTGAAAGGTCTCGCCAACACTACCATCTTCAGAAGCTCCCCCACCCACTGTGGGCAGATCTCCCAGCGTTTCTCCCAGCCCAGCAAAAAAAGGAGCTGGTTGGAAATTGTAGGTATCAGGAAAGACAACCAGGAGATTATTGCTCCCCAGGTAAGGCTTGACGTGCGCGGCAATCTCTTGCCCAACCTCTTGTGACCGACCACGCAGCTGCGGAACAAAGAAACGAGTGGCCGAGATGGTGTCAGAACGCATGGTCAACACTGCCACCCCAGGGGAACGCTCTACTTCCCCGTCTGTGGTCAGTACGCCAGCAGCCCCGCAGCCAACTACATGGGTTGCGCCAGTGGTCTCCTTAACCTTACGTAAGAGAAGGGAATATCCCGGCCCATGCTCGGAAGTGGCATGTACAATAGCAAGATCAGCGCTGTCTATGCCAGCACGGCCCATAGCTATCCTGGCTGCTTCTACCGCCGCCTTCTCCGTACTTTTCTCACTGCAAAGCCCGACTCCGGCGTATAGCATCGTTTACTCTCCTTTGGGTTTCTCTTGTCCAGCAGAGGGTTTCTTGAGCCCTAGCCGCTCGTAGTATTTTGTCGGGATTTTGTTTGGGTCTTTATAGATAATAAAGGAGCAGTGCTCTTTACCTAGCTGCGCAGCCGGTTCAACAACAACAAAGGGCGAGCCATTCTTCTCGATATCAAGGAGCTCCATCGGCGGCTCGTGGGCACAGTAGACGGGAAAGCTGGCGCGACCATAGGTAAGCCGCTGGGGTTTATTGAGGGTGAGAAAAGCGTCGGGACCTTCATATTTACCCTCTAAGACTAGCCGTCCGCCGCTTCCGCATGGGTGCATCTGGATAACCACCTTCTCCTCATCCTCCTCAATGTGGAGTGGTTGCAGATGGCCGCGAAGCCCGGCAACAAACATCTTGACCCGCTGGCGAAATGCTTCTGACCCCTGAGGCATTTTCTCTAGATTAGGCAACCACCAAGCCCGTACTCCCTCGGTCATGGCCTCCTCTAAAACCTCATCGCCAAACCTGCGACCAATAAAGCTGAGCATTGCCGTTGTCCAGTTGCGGTATAGGTCATGCATGCTGAGAAACTCGTTGTACATACGCCGGGCAATCTGCTTGGCCTTTTCCTCCTCTCCATTGTCGATGGCCTCAACCAAGCGGTCCACCGTGCGCTTTTCCATGTCTTGAATCTCAGCCTCTGTAAACAAGCGCTCGCTCATAATCCTCCCTCCTTATTTTCTCCCTCGCTTTTCGAGTCACGGGGTACATCCTCTGCAGAGATCTCTCCTAACTCTATCAATAACTGGCCTTGGTCTACCATGTCTCCGGACTGCACGTGAACTTTTTCAACTAGCGCCGTCCCGTTAGACTCAATGACGTTCTCCATTTTCATGGCCTCAAGGAGAAGTAGAGGCTGCCCTATGTCTACTCTTTCGCCCTCAGCCACACATACCTCAAGGATCTTACCAGGCATGGGAGAGCGGATTTCTGGGCTGAGCCTACCCAATTCTTGCGTGCGAGCTCGCTCATTTCTCCCCTCCGCCTCGGTGAACTCGTATGTCTCACCCCAGAGGGCAGCAAATGTCCTTTTGCCGTCGGCAACAACGTGGATCCGCAGAGGACGGCCGTTGACAATCAGGGCAAGGGTGCTTTCCTCAAAGGACAAGACCCTTACCTGGCAAGGCTGGCCATTGACAGAAAGAAGGTACTCCCCTCCCTTTTCGACAACGTCGACCTCAAAAGCCTCTCCACGGCAGTGCAAGGCGAGTTTCATGGTAATTGCTCAATAAGTGGTGAAAACTCTCTCCCCCTCCCTAATCCTCCCCCATCCAGGGGGAAGAAATTCTTAAATGAAGGCCATAAGATAGCTCCTTCCCCCTGGATGGGGGAGGGCTGGAGTGGGGGTGAAATTGAGCAATTACGTCTCATTAGGGTTTCTTACGCGCCTACCCGCCAGGAGCCCAGGCTCTGCCAAGGAGAGAGGGTTTCTTTCTCTCCTCCACTTCCTTGGACCGTCTTCTTGTCTCTTTTTTGCAGACGGCTCAGGGCAACCGCCACGACTGCCTCGGCGGTATGTTCGGCAACGGCCTTGTGCCAATGGGGAAAGTATTCAGGGATAAAGCCAGTATGAGTCTCTCCGGCAACAAACATGGGGTGACACAGGACATGGAGGAGAAATTCAATGTTTGTTGTGAGACCAAGGATTGCATAGTGCTGAAGGGCGGTGAGCATACGGAGACGGGACGATTCTCTGTCTCTTCCCCAAGTTGATACCTTGGCCATGAGTGGGTCATAATATATCGACACTTCGCTTCCCTGCTCTACTCCAGAGTCTATCCGTACTCCAGGACCAGCAGGCTCGGTCAGAAACAAGATCTTTCCTGCAGAGGGGAAAAAACGATTAGCTGGATCCTCGGCATAGATGCGACATTCCAGCGCATGACCGCGTGGCCTAGCCTCCTCCTGCGTCAAGCTCAACCGCTCACCCGCAGCAATACAGAGCTGTTCCCTCACCAAGTCTATCCCGGTTACCCACTCGGTGATGGGATGCTCCACCTGCAGACGGGCGTTGACTTCGAGAAAGTAGAAGCGTCCCTCTTGATCGAGGAGAAATTCAACCGTTCCAGCGTTATAGTATCCCGCCGCCCTGGCAACATTTAGAGCTGCAGCGGTTAGCTCACAGCGAAGCTGTTCTGACACTGCCGGGCAAGGGGTCTCTTCTAGAATCTTTTGATAGCGACGTTGAATCGAACATTCTCTCTCTCCCAAGTGTATCAGGTGCCCGTGTTGATCTCCCAGAATCTGCACCTCTACGTGACGGGGTTGCTCAAAGTATTTTTCCAGATAGATCCGGCCAACGCCGAAGGCTGCGGTTGCTTCTCGCTGTGCAGCTGCCAGCGCTTCGGCTAGCTCTTCTTCCTGCCACACAATCCGCATCCCCTTTCCTCCTCCCCCGGCAGCGGCCTTAATAAGCACGGGATAGCCTATTTGTTGGACCTGCGTCCGCAAGAGCACCAGGTCAGAGCTTGGTTCTTCAATGGCCGGGATGACCGATACGCCGGCTTGGGCCACAGTTTTTCTGGCCAAGACTTTGTCCCCTACTGCAGCCAGCGACTCAGGGGCAGGACCAATAAAAACTAGGCCGGCCTCCTGTACCTTGCGAGCAAAGAGAGGATTCTCGGAAAGAAATCCGTATCCCGGATGGATCGCCTCAGCCCCAGTATGTAGAGCAGCGTCGATGAGAACGTCCATTTTGAGATAACTTTCCGTGGCTGGGGCAGGGCCAATAGGAATCACTTCATCCGCCATCTGCACATGCAACTCGGCGGCGTCGGCCTCGGAGCAGACTGCTACGGTCTTGATCCCCATCTCATAGCAGGTCCGCATAATGCGGATAACAATCTCTCCGCGGTTGGCAATGAGAATTTTATTAAACACCTTCGGTGCCTTATGTTACTCTGTATTCTTCTCCCGTATTTTTGTCTTTTCGTATATGCGGTAATCATACCCGGTGGCCATAGCCATGAGAAGTCCCTCCATTCCGCCCTCGCGCTCCCGCCGCAGCACTTGTAGCCGCTCAAAGAACTCACGGAAGTCCTTATTTTCCCGCCGCTCGTTCTCCATTGGGTTAAGAAAAAAATCCTTAATCCGTGTCACGGTAAAACGCAGGGCAGAAAAACGCAGCTCGTTAGGGAAAGCTTCCCACTCAGCCAAGGAGAAAGGGCGCACGCTTTCATATCCAGACATGAGCGCCTCAAAGTCATTAAGCACAAAATGGCCATCTTTATAGCACAGAGCGTTAACCGCGGTAGCAAGGTCAAAGAGGAGCTTACCCCGACCCGCCGCTTCAAAGTCGAGTACTCCAGTAATCCCTTTTCCTCGGAAAATGAGGTTGTCAGCAAACAGGTCTCCGTGGATGATTCCCTTAGGGAGGTCTTCGTGCAGATAGTGATGCAGGTGGTTAAATTCATTGTCGAGGGTATGGATAACCTTTTGCAGGTACCGGGGCAGTTGTTCTCGCACTCCACGGTACACCTCTGTGACCCCTGCAAAGTCAAACCGGTTCTCCATACTTTTCCTATACTCCCTGCCTACCTTGTGTAGATCGGCCAGCACCTTGCCCGCCTTTTGCAGATGAGAAAGGGTAAGCTCTGATGGGAAGAGAATTCTCCCAGCCATATACCGGTATAGGGAAAGGGACTTCCCTTCCAGCTCATGGAGGAAGCATCCTTTTTTGTCCGAGATGGGCTGAGGACAAGGAAACTTGCGACGGCGTAGAAAGAGGAGTAGGTCAATCTCTCTCTTGACCTCCGGCTTACTCTTCACCTCATCGATTTTAAGAAAAAACCGGCCTTTTGCCGTCTCTAGAAGGTAGAGAGTGTTAACCGAGCCCGCGGATACACCTTCACCCCTGATCAGCTTCCCGAGGCCATATACCGCGGCAATACTGTTGAGATCCTTTTGATTCAGGACCGTGTAGACTGCCATGTTCTTTCGGGCGTGAAGCTCCCACTAGAGTTAACGGAATAGAAGATAGACAGGCTTTCCAGGTCGGCCAGTAAGTTACTCTTCACCCTGATCCTTGTCAAGGTGAAAGCTTCTAAGGCCTGGACTGACCACGCACCAAGCGGGGCAGAGTGCGTGAGAAGGGAGAGCGGGCTACCCCTTTCTCGCTCACAATGGCAGTAACTAACCTACACGGGGTTATATCAAAGGCAGGATTGGCCACCTGGACGCGCGTGGGGGCAATCCGTTGGTTGAAAACATGCGTCACCTCACGGGCAGAGCGCTCCTCAATGGGGATGGCCTGGCCGTTCGGACAGGAAAGGTCAATGGAAGAAGTAGGAGCCGCTACATAAAACGGAACCTGATGACGTGCAGCCAAAACTGCTGTTGTGTAAGTGCCGATCTTGTTGGCCACATCGCCATTGGCGGCAGTACGATCTGTCCCCACAACCACACAGTCAATCTCTCCCTTTTGCAGGAAGTAACCGATCATGTTGTCGGTAATCAGAGTCACGGGAATGCCGTCTTTCTCCAGCTCCCAGGCAGTAAGCCGAGCCCCCTGGAGAAAAGGACGAGTTTCGGGGACAAACACCCCCTCTACTCTGCCGACTTCCCAGGCTGCCCGGATGATTCCAAGAGCGGTCCCGTATCCGGCCGTAGCCAGCGCACCGGCGTTGCAGTGGGTAAGGACGGTTGCCCTCTTGGGCATAAGAGGGATACCGTAGCGTCCCATACGCCTATTCGCCTCAATGTCTTCTTCGTAAATGGCCAGAGCCTCCGCTTTAAGGGAGTTATAGAGCGGTCCTCTGCCCCGCTGCCGGTTTTGTTCATATACTTTACGCATTCGGGCAATGGCCCAAAAAAGGTTCACCGCGGTAGGCCGGGTGGAAGCGAACGTCTGGCAGAGCTCGGCAAACTTTGCGGGTTCAGTGACTCCCTTCAACCGGCGGGCACCTAGAGCAATGCCCATGGCTGCAGCCACGCCGATAGCCGGTGCCCCCCGGATCACCATCTCTTTGATTGCCCGGGCCACACTACGGTGATCGCGGTAGGTACGGTAAACCTCGCGCACCGGCAACAGCCGCTGGTCAAGCATTACCACCTGTTCATCCTGCCACTGGATAGTAAAAAAGCTGCTCATAGAGAAGAAGGAGCATGGTCAGTCATGAAGGCAATCTATCACACCTACGGACAGCAATAGAAGACCTGGGTAAAGGCTCTGGCACCATCTCTATACACTTGCGAAAGATCCGGTGCCAGTTGGTGACAGTGCCAAACTGCTGGACATAGGACTCAAGCCCAATAAGCGCCCTCAAGAGAAAGAGTCGGTGACCAGGAGTTTTGAAGATACGATTCTCCAGACCGATCGTTGCTACTTCCATTACCTTTTCCACCGAGTGAAAATCACGGGGATTATACACCCGATCCTGCAGCACCGGCTCAAAGATCACGTTCATAATACGAATGAGGGGAGCCGGATCATCCTTGAGGTCTAAATATCCTAACCGGATAAAGCAGTGAGCCATGGTTTTCTTGTCCTGTTCTAAAACCGCCTGGGCGAGCTGGTGGTAGGCCTGACGAATCTCCTCAGCAAAGACACGCACACTGCCAAAATCGAGGATGACTAGCTTGGGGTGATATGTCACCAGATAGTTGCCTGGGTGTGGGTCGGTATGGAGGACACCAAACTCGAAGATCTGTCGCCAGACTACCTGAAAGTATTTGACGGCTACCCAATCTCTGAGTTCTTTATCCACCTCAGGAGCAAGGATGTCCTGAAGCTTATATCCTTCGATGTGCTCCAGCGTTAGCACCCTGCGGGAGGAAGCGTCAGGGTAGACTTGAGGAATTACAACCTGGTCGTCGTCGGCAAACATGCGCTGAAAGAGGGCAATGTTGTTTGCTTCATGCACATAGTCCAGCTCCTCGTGCAACCTTTCCTCTAACTCCTGATATATTTCGGCCGCGTCAACTTTTTGCCGCATCACGTCCCGGGCAATAAGGGCCAGGATGTGGAGGAGAGCTCTGAGGTTTTTTAGGTCTTGTGCCACTGTTTCGTCCACTCCAGGATATTGCACCTTCACTACCACATCCTCACCGCTCTTAAGTCGGGCTTGGTGAACCTGGCCGAGTGAAGCGGCAGCAAAAGCCTCAGTTGCAAAGTGGCGAAAAATCTTTTTCGGATATCTCCCCAGTTCTTTTCTCACCTGCTCACGGATGAGACTATAGCTCATAGGAGGCACCGAGGATTGGACCACAGAGAGAATCTCCATGACATCGGGCGAAAAGAGGTCGCCACGCATACTGAGTAGCTGTACCAACTTCATAAAAGCACCACGCATTGTTTCTGAGCTTTCGACAACGCGCAGGGCGTTCTTTAAATGTGTATCAAGGAGTTCCTGCTCCTTTTTGCTGGCCGACTGAAAAGGACGTCTGAGCGCGTGCCAGAGGTAGCTTCCTCCTACTGAGGTGGTGAGGGTACCCACCTGTAGCGCCCTCTTAGCACGACCCTTAATGAGACGGGGCTCTTCGCCTACAGCTGGGACCCACTCCCGACGTTCATTGACTGCGGGTGGCCGCCCCAGCGCTTCGCTTAGTTGTGGGTGAACCCTGTCCTGAGCTGAATGGAAAGATCTGTCCCGAACCTTGCCGGGGGATCCCCTGTCCGACGCCTTGCTGAGATGTTGCTTAGTGGGCATGACAAGACCTGAGCCACGACCCCTTACAGCGCAGAGTCAAGACTCAGCCGGTTCATCAGCACAGCCGCAACGGCAGCGCCAAAACCGTTGTCGATATTTACAACGGTAATCCCTGAGGCACAGGAGTTGAGCATAGCTAAAAGCGCGGCTAGCCCTCCAAAGCTGGCTCCATAACCAATGCTGGTAGGAACAGCAATCACAGGTCTGTCCACCAGGCCACCGATCACACTGGGTAGCGCTCCCTCCATACCCGCCACCACAACAAGAACCGATGCCTCACGTAATTTCCGGCTGTTTTCCAACAGCCGATGAAGACCAGCAACCCCAACATCATAGAGCCGATCCACTTTGTTGCCCATTATCTCTGCTGTTAGCGCCGCCTCCTCAGCCACAGGGAGATCAGCAGTCCCGGCGGAGACAACAAGAATGATCCCCTGCCTTGCAGGTGGAACCGGCGGCTCACCCAAGGAAGCAAGCCGACCATCACGGTAGTAGCGTAGACCAGGCAGCGCCTGGCTTACTTTAGCCGCCACCTCCTCGTCCAGACGGGTAATGAGCGCCTGCTGCCCTCTCTCTACTAACCTCTTGGCAATTTCGATAATGTGACCAGGCGTTTTCCCCTGTCCGAGGATTACCTCGGGAAAGCCTTTGCGCAGTGCTCGGTGATGGTCAATCTTGGCAAAGCCCAAATCCTCAAAGGGAAGGATCTTAAGCGACTCCAGGGCTTCCTCAACAGTCAGAGTGCCTTTCTGCACACGGGTAAGAAGGTCTTTAAGATGAGAAGTGATCATGCCCGTTCCCTTTAATTTCACACCGCTGGCCCATTTCGTCCACCACCATAACTCCCCTACTTGCCTCTACTACCCGACCAATGCGTGTGATCGGACACTTACTTTCCCGTGCCACCCGCTGAAGTAAGCGGGCCTTGCCTGTGGGAGCGGAGAAGAGTAACTCGTAGTCCTCTCCACCAGTAAGCGCTAGCTCATAGAAACGCGATATGTTGCGTCTGTATTTATTCGCGGCCAACTTTGTCTTGGGTTTGGTCAAAGGGGCGGTGTAGAAATCAGAGAGGGGCAAACAGTGCCGCTCAATCACCGCACCTACATGACTCTCCGTACAGAGATGACCCAGATCTTGTAGAAACCCATCGCTTACATCAATCATGCCGCCAATAAGTTTCCTCCTGGCAAGGAGCTGGCCAGTCTGTACCCGCGCCGAAGGGCGCAAGAACCGCTCTACCTCTGGCCCCCTCTTCTTCCCTTGCCGCAACCGGCGAAGTCCAAGGGCGGCATCCCCCAGCGTGCCGGTTACATATAACTCCTCATCCACGTGCATTCCCCCACGGGTGATGATCCCGTAAGGCGCTCTACCCAGCAGGGTCACCGAAATCATCAGGCAAGGAGCAGCACTCAGGTTCCCTCCTACGAGTACCGCTTCATACAAAGATGCCTCGGCAACAAACCCATTGAAGAACTCATTCAACTCCTCCACGGAGACCCCTATAGGTAGCCCTAGACTCAAAAGGGCAAAAGTAGGGATGCCACCCATAGCGGCAATGTCGCTTGCATTCACCGCAAATGCTTTATGCCCTAGGGTGCGAAGTGAAGTCCAGGAGCGGCGGAAATGGACCCCTTCAATGAGGGCGTCCGTAGTCAGAAGCATGGAACCAGAGAGGGACACTGCCGCACAGTCGTCTCCCAGACCAAGAAGCAAACGCGACCCGGTGGAAATGGGTGAGTCTAAGCGATGGGGAACACGAGCACGTAGCGTGTTGAGAAAGGCAAACTCCCCTAGCTCGCTTAACTTCATGCGGCTGGTCCAGATCCTAACCAAATAGCTCTCTGACCTTATCAAAGAAACCCTTGATCATGGGAGTCAAACCCTCCTCACCCAAGCCAGCAAACTCCTCTAATAGCTCTCGCTGTTTAGGGGTGAGTTTGCGCGGGATCTCAACTACCACCCGCACAAGTTGGTCGCCGCGGCCGACGCCGCGTAGATCAGCAATCCCCCTCCCCCGCAAGCGGAAAACACCCCCTGATTGAGTGCCAGCAGGAATCTTCATTTTGACTTTGCCGTCCAGGGTAGGAACTTCGATTTCTACTCCGAGCGCGGCCTGGGGAAAACTGATGGGGATATCGCATATCACCTCGTTGTTTTGCCTGCTAAAGAGAGGATGTTCGCGCACATATATAACTACGTACAGATCACCTGACGGACCACCGGTTGGTCCTGGTTCCCCCTCCCCCCGCAGTTTAAGCCGCGAGCCAGTGTCCACTCCGGCTGGGACTTTAACCTGAAGGGTCGAGGTCTTGCGCACCATACCTCCTCCTCGACAGGTTGGACAGGGGTCGCTGATCATTCTGCCCTGACCCTGGCACTGACTGCAGGTGCGTGCAATGCTAAAAAACCCTTGCTGAAAGCGGACTTGCCCACTTCCTCTACAAGTGGAACAAGTCTTAGCCGAGGTGCCTGGCCTGGTTCCTTTACCGGCACAGGTGTCGCAGAGACTCAGGCGAGGAGCAGAAATGGGTTTCTCCGCACCAAACGCTGCCTCCTCAAAAGAGATCTCAAGATTATAGCTCAGATCCTCCCCGCGACGAGTCCGGCGTCCCTGGCGTCCCTGGCCAGCACCAAAGAAGTCGCCAAAGATATCGCCAAAAATGTCCTCAAAACTGGTAGAAAAGTCAAACCCACCAAATCCTGCCCCCTGATCAAACGCAGCATGTCCATAACGATCGTACTGCGACCGCTTCTCCGGGTCACTCAGAACCTGATAGGCCTCAGAGACTTCTTTAAACTTTTCCTCCGCCTTTTTGTCTCCCGGATTACGGTCCGGATGATAGCGCAGCGCCAGTTTGCGGTAGGCTTTTTTAAGGTCCTCCTCAGACGTATCGCGGTTCACTCTGAGGATTTCGTAATAGTCTCCTTTAGAAGCCATATGGTTGTCTGCTCCCTATAACAAAAAAACCCCCACTCTTCCATGGAGGAAGGAGGGGGGGGCGATTATAAAGTTGTCTCTACCTCCCTTTTTTGGCCCTCTCTTTTACTTTACCTCCTCAAAGTCTGCGTCAACCACGTTTTCCTTGTTTTCCTTGGCTTGGCCGTTCTCTGTTTCCTCAGCCTTAGCCTGCTCTCCCTGAGCCCCTGTACCCTGCTCCTGCTCCTTGGCTGCACGTGCATACATGGCTTCAGCCAGCTTGTGGGAAGCTTGGGAGAGTTCATCCGCCGCCCCCTTAAGCACGTCCACTTCCTCGCTCTCTAGAGACTGTTTGGCCTTCTCCAACGCAGCTTCGATGTTTGCTTTGGTAGTAGCGTCTACGTCCCCGCCATAATCTTTTAGGGATTTCTCGGTTGTGTAGATAAGGCTATCGAGCTGGTTACGAGCCTCGGCTCGTTCCTTTCTTTTTCTGTCTTCTTCGGCGTGGGACTCGGCGTCTTTGACCATCTGTTTAATCTCATCCTCAGAGAGACCACTCGAAGCAGTAATGCGGATAGATTGCTCCTTACCTGTACCCAGGTCCTTAGCGTTGACATGGACAATGCCGTTGGCATCAATGTCAAACGTAACCTCAACCTGCGGGATACCCCGTGGTGCGGGCGGTATACCAATTAAGTCAAATTGGCCAAGAAGTTTGTTATTCGCCGCCATCTCACGCTCACCCTGATGCACACGGATAGTGACTGCGGTCTGGTTGTCCGCAGCGGTAGAAAAGATCTGGCTTTTTTTTGCCGGGATCGTAGTGTTCTTGTCGATCAGCTTGGTGAATACTCCACCCAGGGTTTCAATTCCTAAGGAAAGTGGGGTCACATCAAGGAGAAGCACGTCTTTAACCTCACCCGTGAGCACCGCCGCCTGGATCGCTGCTCCGACCGCTACCACCTCGTCTGGGTTAACCCCTTTGTACAGCTCCTTACCGAAGATCTTTTGGACTTGCTCCTGCACTGCAGGCATACGTGTCATGCCACCGACGAGCACAACCTCGTTGATCTCTCGCGACGAAAGCCCGGCGTCTTTCATGGCCATACGGCAGGGCTCCCCAAGGCGATCGAGGAGGTCAGCACATAGGGCCTCCAGCTTGGCTCGGGTGAGCTTTATGTTGAGGTGTTTGGGTCCACTCTGATCAGCGGTAATAAATGGCAGATTAATCTCCGTCTCCATCGATGAGGACAACTCGCATTTGGCTTTTTCCGCCGCCTCTTTTAGACGCTGCAGCGCCATACGATCTTTACGGAGGTCAATACCCTGATCTTTCCTGAACTCATCCGCCAGATAATTGATTACCTGCTGATCAAAGTCATCCCCGCCAAGGAAAGTGTCGCCGTGGGTAGACTTAACCTCAAACACCCCCTCGCCAACTTCCAGTATAGAGATGTCGAACGTCCCTCCTCCAAGGTCAAAGACGGCGATTTTCTCATCCTTCTTCTTATCCAGGCCATAGGCAAGGGAAGCCGCGGTGGGCTCATTGATAATACGAAGTATATCCAGCCCGGCAACCCGGCCAGCGTCCTTGGTTGCCTGACGCTGGGAGTCATTAAAGTAGGCCGGCACAGTAACAACCGCCTCGGTCACCTTCTCGCCCAGGTAATCCTCAGCCGTTTGCCTCATCTTTTGTAGGACAAAGGCAGAAATCTCCGGAGGGCTATATTTTTTGTCCCGACTCTCCACCCAGGCGTCCCCGCTATCGGCCTTGACAAGCTTGTAGGGCAGCACAGTCATTGCCTTTTTGACCTCGGCATCCTCATACCGGCGGCCCATCAGGCGCTTGATTGAAAAGACGGTGTTTTCTGGGTTAGTGATCTGCTGCCTCCTGGCAACCTGACCAACCAAACGCTCTCCACTTTCGGTGAAGGCAGCAACCGAGGGAGTAAGACGGCCCCCCTCTGCATTGACAAGCACCTTAGGCTCCCCTCCCTCCATCACAGCGACCACTGAGTTCGTAGTTCCGAGGTCAATACCAATAACCTTTGCCATGCCCTTTCTCCTTAGATTTTGCAGTTATTCTGCTTTTTAACCATCCTCCTCTTCCCCTGCAACCTCATTCTTCTCTCCACTTCCTTCTTCTCCTCCGTCATCCCCCACAGGGAGCTTAGCCACAGTTACAAGCGCTGGCCGAAGGAGCCGATCGTGGAGGAAATAACCTTTATGATGTTCTTCCACCACTGTATTGGGGGAATGAGCAGAACTTTCCACCTGGGCTAAGGCTTCATGCCTGGTCGGGTCAAACACTTCTCCCTGCGCCTCCACCCGACTCACTCCATGCTTGTCCAAAACGTCCAAAAACGCCTGTAGCACTAACTTTACCCCCTCCACCAAGGGCTGACCGTTTCCCCCACCCTGAGCATGCTCAACAGCCCGCTCTAGGTTATCAATCACCGGCAGGAGATCATGGACAAGGGGCTCATTGGCAAAGCGCAACGCCTCAGTTTTCTCCCGCTGCATACGTTTCTTAAAATTTTCGAGCTCAGCCTTCTCGCGCAAGAACCTATCATAGTGAGCGCTGGCTTCTTTCTCTTTCTCGCTGAGCTTGGTCTGCAACTCCGTTACTTCCGCTTTGAGATGCTCTACTTCATTGCTAACCCCTTCTTTATCCTGAAGTTTTTCTTCTTCTACCGGTCCTCCTTCGAGTTCCTCGGCGGGGGGCCGCCCGGCAATTCTATTCTCGTCATTCATGCTAGACCTCTTGTTCGACGAACTCCTTTTTCTTTATACTATGTAAGGGATGACAGTGAGTAGGAATGTAAAACCCCCTCTCCCCACTGTCAAGGCATAATGTCAGAGCAGATTACCCTAGCGATTGTTCTGTTTGCCCATGATTATGGGGAGTCGGACAAGATTGTGACGTTTATGAGTCAAAATTGGGGGAAGATGCGAGGGATTGCCAAAGGGGCAAAACGCTCTACCCGTCGCTTCGTTAACGTTCTGGAGCCATTTACTCATGTACGCCTGCGCTTCCGCCCGGGCAAAAGGAGCGATCTTATCTTTGTAGTCGCCTGCGAGCTACTAGACCCGCCACGTTCCCTCGCCCAAGACCTCGACAAGTTTGCCGCGGCCAGCTACCTTACCGAGCTGACAGACAAGCTAGTAGTGGGCAGAGAGGCAGGGGAGGAAGTGTATGCGCTTTTGCGTGACGGGCTTTTTGCCCTTGACCGCTCACCTTTCCTGGCGCCGCTTTTGCTTGTCGGATACGAGCTGCACCTCCTCACCCGCGTGGGGTATGCCCCTCATTTGTCTCACTGCCAGAGCTGTGGGCTTCAGTTCCAAGATCGAAGCGAAGCGCTAGCTAGCGAGCCGGTCCCGAACATAACGGAAGTAGCTTTTTCGCCCCGCAATGCTGGGGTGATGTGCACCCACTGTTGGAAAGGAGAAGAACCAGTAATGAAGATCTCTCGTAAAGCCGTCGGTATCCTTCTCAAGTTACAGGAATCTTTCCCTCCTCCTTCTATTGCCTTACCCTCTTCTCCACTCATCCTGCGAGAGGTTAAGGCAGCAATGCGCAACGTCCTTTCTCACCATCTGCCCGCAGAGCCCAAGTCACTCGCCTTTCTTGAGCGTATACACTTCCTTGATGACCAAACCAGGGAATGATAGAGACCTTAAAGCTATGTCCACAAATGTCACAATGGAAAAGATTGTCAATCTATGCAAACGGCAGGGCTTTGTCTTTCCCTCGAGTGAGATTTACGGGGGATTTGCCAGCACCTGGGATTATGGCCCCCGTGGTATTGAGCTAAAGCGGAATATCAAAGAAGCATGGTGGCGAGATATGGTCACTTCCCGCGAGAACATAGTCGGCCTCGAGAGTGCGGTACTCATGCACCCCAAGGTATGGCATGCCTCCGGTCATGTAGCGGGATTTACCGATCCTTTAGTAGATTGCCGCGCGTGTAAGCAGCGCTTTCGGGAAGACCATATCCGTGACAACCACTGTCCTAACTGTGGCAGTACTGACCTCACCGAGGCCCGGCAGTTCAACTTGATGTTCAAGACGTTTGTTGGTCCGGTGGAGGATGAGGCTGCGGTGGTTTATCTAAGGCCAGAGACTGCGCAGGGCATGTTTGCCAATTTTCAGAGCGTGCTGCAAACTGCACGCTTAAAGCTTCCTTTTGGCATTGCCCAGACAGGAAAATCGTTTCGCAATGAAATTACCCCCGGAAACTTCATTTTTCGCACCCGCGAATTTGAGCAGATGGAGATGGAGTTTTTTGTTAAGCCAGGGGCCGACGACGAGTGGTTCGATTACTGGCGAGAGGAGCGGTTAGCCTGGCATCTAAAGCAGGGCGTGAAAAAGGAAAACCTTCGCCTGCGTCACTACCCTAAAGAGGAACTAGCCCACTATGCCAAGGCCTGCTCAGACATTGAATACCGTTACCCTTTTGGCTGGGGAGAGCTCGAGGGCATTGCTAATCGGACCGATTTTGACCTAAAGCAGCATATGACCTACAGCGGCAAAGACCTTACATACTTCGATGAAGAAACCCGTGAGCGCTACCTTCCCTATGTAATCGAACCAGCAGTGGGCGTGGATAGAATTTTCTTAATCCTACTCATTGATGCCTATGATGAAGACGTAGTCGAGGGCGAGACTCGATCGGTGCTGAGACTTCATCCTCGCCTGGCACCGACCAAAGCGGGGATTTTCCCTCTACTACGCAAAGACGGGCAGCCCCAAAAAGCCCATGAGGTCCGTGACTTGCTCACAAAGCATTTCCCAGTTGTCTATGACCAGGCCGGCTCCATTGGCCGTCGCTACCGGCGCCAGGACGAAATTGGTACGCCTTTTTGTCTCACTATCGACCACCAAACAATGCAAGACAACACCGTGACTATGCGGGATAGGGACACCACGCAGCAGACCCGCATTCCCATTGAGCGGCTGGTAGATGAACTCGGCAAGAAAATTGCTCACAATGGGTAGAAGAAAGCTATCGGCCTATTTAAGGGGGAAGGAGAAGGGAAGGATGGCGGTACGTAAGCGAGTGACGAGGGCAAAAATTGCCCGTGGCAAACAGTACGTGTATACCTTTGGCGATGGCAAAGCCGAAGGAAGGGCTACCATGACCACGCTTCTTGGCGGCAAGGGAGCAAACCTAGCAGAGATGGCGAGTCTTGGTCTGCCCATACCTCCAGGATTTACTGGCACCACCGAGGTGTGCACCTACTCCTATAACCATTACAACCATAAGGATCACTATCCCATGGACTTTGAGAGACAGGTGCGTGAGGGGCTTTCCCATATCCAAACCATCATGGGTCGTACCTTTGGTGATTCGGGTCATCCACTCCTCTTGTCGGTACGCTCAGGCGCCCGGGTATCGATGCCAGGCATGATGGACACTGTGTTAAACTTGGGACTCAACGACGAAACCGCACAGGGACTTGCTCAGCAGTCGGGCAGTCCTCGCTTCGCCTATGACTGTTATCGGCGTTTCGTACAGATGTACGGAGATGTGGTGCTAGGGCTCAAACCCGAATCTGAGTTTGAGGTCGATCCCTTTGAGCAGATACTAGAAGAGAAAAAACACACTCGCAGGGCTAAACTCGATACGGAACTGACAGCTGAGGACCTTCGTGAGCTGGTCTCAGAATTCAAGGCCCTTATTCGTGCTCGTCTTGGCTCTCCCTTCCCGGAGGATCCTGAAGAACAGCTCTGGGGCGCAATTGGCGCAGTATTCAGTTCCTGGAATAATGCCCGGGCAATCACCTACCGTGGGCTTTACAACATTCCCAAAGAGTGGGGTACAGCAGTAACTGTGCAGGCAATGGTGTTTGGCAACCAGGGAGAGGATTGTGCTACGGGTGTAGCGTTTACGCGTAACCCGGCCAGTGGTGTGAAGGAATTGTATGGCGAGTTTCTCATCAACGCCCAGGGAGAGGACGTGGTCGCTGGCACCCGCACTCCCCAGGAGGTCACCCTCACCGGTTCCCAACATTGGGCGGCTCTGCACCAGCTGTCAGAAGAAGAAAGACAGAAAACCCATCCCTCCTTGCAAGAGTTTTTCCCTACCTGCTTCGACTATCTGGAAGAAGTGGCGCATAGGCTTGAGGCCCATTACCGGGAAATGCAGGATATCGAGTTTACCATCGAGAGGGGACGGCTATGGATGCTGCAGACGCGTGCGGGCAAACGTACCGTCGCGGCAGCGGTGAAGATCGCTGTGGATATGGTCGATGAGGGACTCATCGATGAAAAAGCCGCCGTGCTACGAGTTGACCCTGGTCGGCTTGACCAGCTTCTCTACCCCAGGCTCGATCCTTCTGCCCCGCGAGACTTTCTCGCCCAAGGTCTGCCAGCTTCACCTGGTGCGGTCTCAGGGGAGGTGGTATTTTCGGCGGAGGAGGCCGAAGCAGCAGCACGTGGGGGAAAGAAAGTGATCCTTGTGCGCGTGGAAACCTCACCCGAGGATATTCACGGAATGAATGCCGCCCAAGGAATTCTCACTGCCCGCGGGGGTATGACTTCACACGCCGCCCTTGTTGGACGCGGTATGGGCAAGTGCTGTGTGGTGGGCTGCAGTGACATTGAGATCGACTACGGCAGCAGAAGTTTTGCGGTCAATGGCCGTACCATTCGCCAGGGAGACAGCATTACGCTGGACGGCTCTAGCGGAGAGGTTTTGGGAGGACGAGTGCCGACCATTGAACCACAGCTGAGTGAAGAATTCTCTCGGCTTATGGCTTGGGTGGATACCCTACGGACATTGAAGGTGCGAGCCAACGCTGACACTCCCCATGATGCACAGGTCGCTCGTGATTTCGGCGCTGAAGGGATTGGTCTATGCCGCACTGAACACATGTTTTTCACGGGCGAGCGGATCGATGCGGTGAGAGAAATGATCTTGGCCGAGGACGAAGAAGGTAGGAGACGAGCTCTGAGTAAGATCCTGCCTCTGCAGAAGGCAGATTTCCGCGCCATCTTGCGTGTCATGGCTGGCTTACCTGTCACTGTTCGCTCTCTGGACCCACCCCTGCACGAGTTTCTCCCCCATACTGACACAGAGATGATAGAGCTGGCACGCAAAATTGGGGTGGACCCAAAGTGGCTTAAAGCTAGATGTGACGCCTTGTACGAGTTTAACCCCATGCTTGGTCATCGGGGCTGTCGTCTAGGGATGACGTTTCCAGAAATTTACGAGGTCCAGACCCGAGCCCTGCTAGAGGCGGCGTGCGAGCTAGCGAAGGAAGGGGTAGCAGTCATACCGGAAATCATGGTTCCGCTAGTCAGCCATATGCAGGAGCTTAAAGTAATACGGGAGCACATCGACCGCGTCAGCCAGGAGGTGTGTGCGGCTTATGCCGTTGAGGTGCCATACACGGTCGGCACTATGATCGAGGTTCCCCGGGCTGCACTCACAGCTGACGAGATTGCTAGAGTTGCCGATTTCTTCTCCTTTGGCACCAATGATCTTACCCAGATGACGTTCGGGTTGAGCCGGGACGACTCAGGGAAATTCCTGCCTGCTTATGTTGAGCAAGGTATCCTACCGGCTGACCCCTTTGTCACCTTAGATCAACAGGGAGTGGGCTCTCTCATTTACCTGGCCATAGAAAAGGGAAGGGCTTCTCAGCCCCACCTCAAAGTGGGCATCTGTGGAGAGCACGGTGGCGAGCCTGAATCCGTAAAATTCTGTCACTGGGCTGGTCTGGACTATGTTTCATGTTCCCCCTACCGGGTACCCATCGCCAGACTCGCTGCGGCTCACGCTGCCCTGGCAGAGGCAGAACTTCGAAGCGCAGAGCGTAAAGCAGAGGCGGGGCAGAAAAAGTGAAAAAATAGTCGGCTTACGGTTTTCGGTCTAGGAAGCCATGCCCGTTACTGGTACTACTCAGGTAGTTGGCATCTTTGGGGATCCCATTGCACACAGCCTGTCCCCAGCAATGCATAACGCTGCCTTTCGTCAGTTGGGCCTGGACTTTGTGTACCTGCCTTTCCATGTTTCCGCTACTTCCCTTCAGGTAGCAGTGCAGAGCCTACGTGCTCTTAACCTAGTAGGGATTAATGTGACTGTGCCACACAAAGAGCGGATTATCCGTTATCTTGAGGCCCTTAGCCCAGAGGCCCATCTTTGCCAGGCGGTAAACACCATCGTGAATCGCTCGGGCATATTATTGGGGGACAATACCGATGGCCGCGGATTTCTACTCTCTCTTAGGGAGCGAGGCTTTTCTCCTTGGCGTAAAGAGATCATTCTCATTGGTAGCGGCGGCTCAGCCCGAGCGCTCCTCGTCTCCCTTATCCGGGCAGGAAGCGGCAGGGTGACAATCATCAACCGCACCTTCAAGAAAGGAAAGGCACTAGCGCGCAGATATCAGGCGTTGGGAAAGACCCAGGTAAGGAGTCTGCCTTTAGAAAGACTCACTGATCCCAAGCTCCTGAGTACTGCCTCTCTTATTGTTAACTGCACCCCCGTGGGGCTGCATGAGAAAGTATTTCTTCCCCTTGCCTACTCTGCCACTCCCTCCACTTGTCTATTTTATGATCTACTCTATCGCCCTGTACCCACCCCTTTTCTTTCTCAGGCCCGCTCAGCCCAGCGTCAGACGCTCGACGGTCGACGAATGCTCCTCCATCAGGGAGCCCTGGCTTTTTCTCTATGGACTCGCACAATGGCCCCGCTCGACACTATGGAACGAGCACTCAGCCGCTCGCTAAAAGGCCGTGCAACTAGGCGTAGGGTTAGCCAGCCAACAGAGTGAGCGGAAGTTAGGTGCGAGTCAGCTGATCTTTTTGAGGACAAGCTTGACTCAGAGCTTAGAGCATTTAGCCCTCAAAAGGCACCGTGTTCATCCTTGCGATCAGGGTGGGTTTTGTTATAAATGAGAGAAGGAAAGGTTAGTAGAGAATCTCATGGAAACCCGTCTTGGAGAATTTCTACTACGTAGGGGATATATCACCTCGGAGCAATTCACTCGTGCCGCTAAAGAGCAACACCAGCAAGGGGGAGCACTAAGTGCTCACCTAGTGAAGCTGGGTTTTCTGACCGAGGATGATCTGCTTTCCCACCTACAAAAAGAGTACCGCTTGCCGGCAATCGAGCCCTCTACCCTACGTCTCAGTGGCATCACTAAGATTAAGGAGGGAATTACTACCCTCGAAGAAGTGACCCGCGTCACTATAGCTGGCTAAAAGCAACGGAGGTAAGTATGCCAGTCTTTACATGGCAGGGGGTTGGTCCCCGAGGAGAGACACTACGGGGAGAGATGGAAGCTGCCTCTCGTGAGGCCGTAGTCACGCGCCTGCGCACTCAGAGGATCCGGCCCCAGCCGGCACGAATCCGCGAGAAGGGCCAGTGGCTATCAATGGAAATTACTATCCCTGGTCTGGGCGGTAAGGTCACAACTAAGGACGTTGTGATCTTTACCCGTCAGTTGACTACAATGATCGATGCCGGGTTACCTCTTGCCCAGTGCCTCGATATTCTTGCCCAGCAGACCGAAAACAAGGTCCTGGCCAAGGCGGTCCTGCAGATTAAAGCAGACATAGAGAGTGGCGCTACCTTTGCTGACGGGTTGAAAAAGCACTCCAAAATCTTCGATGACCTCTACACTAACATGGTAGCAGCAGGGGAAGTAGGAGGAATCCTGGACACAGTTCTTGGCCGGCTGGCTGGCTATATGGAAAAGGCAGCAAAGCTCAAGGCCAAGATTAAGGGAGCAATGATCTACCCGGTCAGCATTGTCACCATCGCTGTGGTGGTAACCGGTATTCTGCTGGTCTATGTGATTCCTGTTTTTGCCGACCTTTTCACTAGCTTCGGCGAAGCCTTGCCCGCCCCCACCCAGTTTGTTGTTAACCTGAGCAATTTTACCCTTGCCTACTTTCAATATCTGCTAGGAACAATCATAGCTCTGATCTTTGCCTTCCGTCAGATCAGGCGGACCGAGAAAGGAGAATACTGGATTGACTACCTCACCCTTCGGCTTCCTGTCTTCGGTGATCTAGTGAAAAAGGCCTCAGTGGCCCGCTTCACCCGCACGCTCAGCGCCCTGGTTTCCTCTGGGGTCCCTATCCTTGAGGCCCTTTCTGTCACCGCCCGTACCGCAGGCAACAAGGTGGTAGAGAAGGAAGTGTTCCAGTCCCGCGTGAGCATCAGCGAAGGGAAGGCCCTCGCCGAGCCCTTAAGACAGGGGATGGTTTTTCCTCCGATGGTCTGCCAGATGATCAGTGTGGGGGAGACTACTGGAGCTTTAGATACAATGCTGGAGAAGGTCGCCGCTTTCTACGAAGATGAGGTGGACGACGCCGTGGCCAATCTCACCGCCTTTATGGAGCCTATGGTCATTGCCTTTCTCGGAGTGGTGATCGGCGGCTTGGTGATCTCCATGTACCTGCCCATCTTCAAGCTGGGTGCTATCGCCGGGTAAACCCCAGTAGGCGTTCAGCTGTCAGCCCTAGATCTAGCCGGCGGCATAAATTGAGGGATCTCACAGAACAGTAAGGTTGGGACAGAGTGAAAATATCAGGCCTGTCCATTTTTTCAGATCGTGCTGGGCTTAGCAAGCAAAGCATAGGCTCATATTGTTTATCGTTTACCCAGAAGCTGAAGCTTGATCACTAAGAGCTGACCACCTACTTTTATGGAACGCAGGGAAAAACGCGAAGAGCTGCGCCGCTTGCAGTGGTTTCTTCTCCTGCGGGTAGTGGTTATCTCCTTCCTTTTGGGATCTACTGCCCTCCTTTACTTCCACCACCAGGAGGAAGCCACCTTATTTTCTAGCCCTCTCTTTGTCGCCATTGTCTTGGCTTATTGCTTCTCTCTTATCTCTGCTCTCACTCTTCCCCGTCTTGCCAACTTCACCCTCTTCTCCCACTTGCAGGTTGCCTTCGACATCCTCTTCATCACCGGAATCGTAATTCTCACCGGTGGGCTGGAGAGCCCTTTTCCTTTTCTCTACAACCTCACAATTATCAATGCTGCCATTCTCCTCCCACAAACCGGGCCCCTAGCGGCCGCTGCCCTCTCTGCCCTTTGCTATGGGGGAACAGTCACTCTGTTGTATTACCATCTGCTCCCCTTATTTTCCTTTAGACCTGTCTTGCACGCAGAAGAGTTCCCTTTCTTTCTACGTTTTCTCACTAACATGTCCTCTTTTTTCCTTATTGCTTTCCTCAGCAGTTATCTTACCAGGAGGCTGGCGCGCGTGGAGGTCCTTCTGGCAGAGAGAGACATGGAGTTTAGCCAGCTTGCCTCTCTACAAGAGAGTATTATTCGCAGCCTCGATAGTGGCCTCATTATCACGGATTCCATGGGTAAGATGAACTACATCAATAGCCCTGCCGGCCAGATCCTTGGCTATGATACCCAGAGCTTAGTTGGTGAGGAGATCGGCACCCTCTTTCCTGCCTTGCATCCTTCTTCTTCCCCGTCGATTCCATGCGAATTTACTGTTACTAACGGCTCAGCAAAAGAGTGCCTTGTGCGGGCCAGTTACTCTTCAGTTACAGACACCTATGGAAATGTCATTGGTAGCCTCTATATCATCCAAGATGTGACCAGGGTCAAAGAGCTGGAGGAGAGCCTTCGCACAATAGAGGAGTTCCAGGGGCTTACAGATAGCGCAGAGCCGACGGCGGACGGTAGTCAGTCATTTGGCGGGATTCTCGGCCATGGGGATAAGATGACAACAGTCTACAAGCTGATCCGTAAAGTGGCTGACACCACTAGCACGGTTCTCATCACCGGGGAAAGTGGAACCGGCAAAGAACTGGTGGCCCGGGCTATCCATGAGAGAGGCCTTCGGCGGGAGAGACCCTTTATCCCCGTGAACTGTGGGGCAATACCAGAAAACCTCATGGAGAGTGAACTCTTTGGCCATGTACGAGGGGCATTTACTGGTGCTGTTGCTGACCGCCTCGGTCTGTTCCGTCAGGCAGATGGGGGAACAATTTTTCTCGATGAGGTGGGAGAGCTTCCCCTCCAGCTCCAGGTTAAGCTCTTACGTGTTCTCCAGGATGGGATTATCACCTCAGTGGGGGGGACAAAGAATTTCACGGTGGACGTGCGGGCCATTGCTGCCACCAACAGAAATCTGGAAGAGGAGGTTGCCAAAGGCAACTTTCGGGAAGACCTTTACTATCGGCTTAATGTGATCCCCATCTCCCTTCCCCCTCTCCGAGAACGCCGTGAAGACCTATCTTTGCTCATTCACCACTTTCTAGAACGATTTGCAGCCGAAGAGGGAAAGACTGTAACCAAGGTTTCTCCCCGGGCCCTGCGGGTCCTCCTCGATTACAGCTATCCAGGTAACGTCCGGGAGCTAGAAAACACTGTCCGTCATGCAGTAGCCATGGCCGACAGTGATACTATTAGGGAGATAGACCTCCCCTCCCACTTCTTGCAGAATTTAGAGATTGGAACTCGAAGTACAGAGGCTAAGCTCGCAGGAATACAAGCAGAAGGAGATAACTTTTTCGCCAAGGGAATTAGCCTTGACGACGATCTGGCTGCATACGAACAGCTCATTCTCAGGGCTGCCCTGGAAAAAGCCGAGGGAGTACAGAAGCGGGCGGCCGAACTCCTCGGCATTAACTACCGCTCCTTCCGCCACCGGCTGCAAAAGTACAATCTCGGCAAAATCCCAAGCCTGATATAAAATTAACACTACCTGAGTGTTAATTTTACGATGCCATTTTCTGTCATTGACAACAATTTTTGTCACTCAGATATTTTCATAGCCTCTATTATTATAATACCCAGTGATTTGCTTTCAGAGCTAAGTTATTGGTTCCTATAGGCTTTTTTGATATATGACTGTCTATTTGGCATGATTATTGCCGTCCTATTTGCTTAACTTTTGTCCGGCTAATCTTTGTGCCTGGATAAGGAGGTGAGAGTAGAAAAGGCAAAGGAGGACAAAGCCCCAGAGGAGGCAAAAAGGCTCAAAAGCAAACTCTTTTAAACTCTATTTAGGGAGGTAGGTATGAAGAACAAAGGTTTTACACTAATCGAACTTTTGGTGGTCGTTGCCATCATTGGTATTCTGGCTGCCATTGCCATCCCCCAGTTCACCGTATACCGTCAGAGGGGTTATGATAGTCGAGCAGAGACAGACCTGAGAAACTTTGTCACTGCTCAGGAAGCCTATTTCGCAAGTAATGAGCAGTACACCTCAGGCATTACCCCCCCAGGATTCAAACAATCCTCTGATGTTACAATTACTGTAGCCCTTACCGGTACTAGTGCTTTTACTGCGACCGGGACCAGTGGCAAAGGCTCTGGTAAAACCTATACCTTCGATAGCACAACAGGGAGAATTACCAGCTAACCATCTAACTATTGTCCTTATCTTGCCCATACCTTAGAGGAGCATGGGGAAAGTCTTCCATGCTCCTCTTGCCTTTGGGGATGTGAGAGATGTCCCGACTTGATTCTGCCGGAGGCAAAAGTGCTCCCTATGTGCTGCTGATCCTGCTTGGGATTACGCTCTTTTATGCCGAGGTGGTGTTTTTTTCCCAGGTGCCGATTCTACGTGACGCGGCTAAGTTCTTTTTCCCCATGAAATATTACCTCCACCTCCATCTGCAGGATCTTACTCTCCCTTTGTGGATACCCAATATCTTCATGGGCAGGCCCTTTCTGGCTAATTTCCAGTCCGGCATTTTTTATCCCCCGAATCTTTTATTCTTCTTACCTGCTCCTACCGCTGCTTTTCGCATCTTTTTCCTCTTCCACTATGCCATCCTTGCTCTAGGGGCTTTCTTTTATTTACAATATAAGTCTTGCTCCCGACCGGTCTCGTTTCTGGGGGCTCTGGTCTTCACCTTTGGCGGCTTTATGGTTTCGCTGGGCAACGTTCTAAACCATCTGCAGGCCGCCTCCTGGTTACCCTTTCTCCTTCTCTTTCACGAGAGACTGATGAACTCTCCTTCCTGGCGCTATTTTCTGGTGTTTACTCTTTTTGAACTTCTTCACTTCCTAGGGGGATCTCCAGAAATTTTCCTGATGACCAATCTGATACTATTTCTCCTCACGCTCTTTCGAGCGTGGTCAGCGGAAAAGCTCTTCTCTCGTTGGTCCCTGCTTCTGATCCCCACTTCTTTGGGTGTCACTCTGCTTATCGCCCTCCCCCAGATCCTCCCCACCTTAGAGATGATTCAGCTTTCTCCCCGTAGTGAGGGGTTGCCTTTTGCAGACCTCTCTCGCTGGTCCTTTGAACCAATCTCCCTCCTCAACCTATTTTTTCCCCCTCGTTTTCTTAGTCCTGAGGGCCAATTCGGCTTCCATGCCCTCCTAGATACAGAAGTGCCATGGGTCTTAAGCATCTATCTGGGCGCTCTCATCCCCTCCATGGCTCTTTTTTTCCTCTGGCAGGGGCAAAAGCGGGAGAAGTATTTGTGGGGAGCCCTTCTTCTCTTGGGGCTCCTTCTGGCTATGGGAGTCCATACCCCGCTCTTCCCTTTTCTCCTGGCTTCCTTCCCCCCTCTGGCCATGTTTCGCTATCCAGAAAAGTTTCTCTACTTTATCCACCTCTCTCTCTTTGTGCTGAGTAGCCAAGGCCTGGCCCTGCTCCTCGACACTGAGGATCAGCCTCTTCGCCGCAAAGCTCTCCTCCTTCTTGGCGGGGTGGGGCTCACCATCACCATCCCTTACCTTTTTTTCCTCTTCCGACTTGACACCATTGTTACTAGCCTCTCCTGGATGAAATCTCATGGCATCGCACTAATCTTAAACCCCTGGGCCATAGGCAGCCTAGGAGTCAACTGGGAAAGGTTCCTTCTCATTACCCTGGCGGCTATCTTGTTGCTTCTCTCTTATAATCATGCCTGGTTAAAAAAGAATACTTTCATCCTTCTCTTTACCGCTCTGCTCTCCTTGGACGTCTTGGTAGCGAATCGGGACCTCAACCTTTATGCTGATGCTCGTGTTCTGCTTTCTCCCTCCCCGATTGCCCGCCTTTGTGGGGCTCCTTCCCATGACTATCGCACCGTTCATGGGAAAGTGGATTTCCACAACATGGATAGCTCTCCGATGGGGCAAGAGCTTTCACCCTCTAACAAGCTGTACTTTGCTGCCTATGACTACAATACGCGCATCCCCGTTATTAAGGAGCATGAGCTTCTCTTTCTGCGGATCTCCTATCCTAACACTGGTATCATCCAAGGGCTGGATCATTTCTGGGGCCCTGGCGGCATCCAGCTCACTGACGAGATTGATCTTCTTAAGATTCTTACCATCTTACCCCTGGATCAACAATTAAAACTCCTGCAAACCTTCAATGTCCGCTTTCTCGTAGCTCCCAGTTTTCTCACCTCCTCGCAGATTGTGAAAACCATTCCTCTTGCCGAGAGACCTCTTACCTTCTACGAGCTTCGTTCTCCTAGCCCACGGGCCTATCTTGCCTACCGATCACACACCGCCTCAGATCCTATCGAGACTACCAACCTCATTATTCAGGAAGACTTTGATCCTCAGCGTGATGTTGTTGTCCACAAGTCCCGTCCTTTGACTCAATCCCGTACGGGCCCGCACCTGATAGGAAGCCCTCACCCCAACGACTACGTAAAGATTACCTCTTATGGTGATAGGGAGATCTCCCTGGAGTCTCAGTCTCACAGTCCGGCCATTCTTGTCCTCAACGACACCTCTTATCCCGGCTGGAAGGCCAGCGTTGATGGCAGAGAGACCCCCATCTTGCGTGCCAACTGGTGGGTGCGAGGTATAGCAGTAGAGGAGGGCCGACATACCGTGGTCTTCCGCTATGAACCGGCCACATTTTTCTTGGGCATCAAGCTATCGCTTCTTTCCCTAACCGGGCTCTCCCTGCTCTTAATGCTTGGCAAAATAAGTAGACGGGGGCTTTCCTTGTGGCGTTGATTATCCGCGCCACCAACCTAGGTTGGATCCTTGGGCTAGATCCTAATGTTCGCGAGATCACTGACAAGAATTATAGTGAGGACTGCCATGATTGTCCTGGCAGTCCTGGCGGTTTACTGGTCCTCTTTGGACAACAAGGCCCTGACCAAGGGGCAGAATATTTTCAGCAAGTTTTGGATCTTAGTCCAGATTACCCACAAAAAAACCTTATCCAAAGCCTACTAGAGCAAAGAATAGCTGTTGGGCAGGATGAAAATCTTCCGGCAGATTAAACCACCAGCTCCCCATGACCGGCCAATATGAAAAACACTAAAAACGAAAAAGAAGGCAAGAGGATTGTTGGGCTTCCAGCCTTCCTCTCCTTTTTTTCGTACCCCTACCTGTTGCTTGCTCTGGTGCTCAGTAGAGCCCTGTCCTTTTGCTCTTCTAATGAGGCCGATAATGACCTATGGGAGCGCCTCCTTCTGGGCAGAGATATTTTGAGCGCTGTAGGTTCAAGCCCACAAGGAGGCAACGGGCTAGTCTCGCAAGTGCTTTATACCAATACTTATTCTTTTACTGCTCCCAGCCAACCAGCAGTGATTCATGAATGGTTGGCAGACGTGATCTTCTTTATCATCTACCAATGGGGGGGAATCCTGGCCTTTTACTTTTTAAATTGAGCTTGGCCCTTTTGACCGTTTTTCTCATCCTGGCCTTGTGCCGGCAGCAGACAGCAAATCCGTGGTGCGCGGCTTTTCCCACTCTTTTTGCCATACCCATCCTCTCGCCCGGTTATTTGACCAGACCCCAGATCTTCACCTATCTCTTCGCGGCCCTGTACTTTTACATTTTGTACCAGTTTACCGAGAGGGGCAAAAATATCCTTTTCTTACTTCCCCTGGTGATGGCCATCTGGGCTAACGTCCACGGCGGTTTTCTTGTAGGCTTAGGAAGCATTACGATTTTTACCGTCTCTACGATCTTTGACTTCCTGCGTGACAAGAAGGCCGAGCGCAAGGCTGTCGGCCTTCTCCTTTTGTGGGGTGGACTGTCGGCCCTCTCTACCTTGTTAACCCCCTATGGAATAAAGCTGTGGGAGTTTCTCTCCCACAGCCTCGCTACCCCCCCGTCCCATTACCGAATGGTATCCCATCCCGTTTCTTGATACTTCCTTTCTGTATGTGAAGGTCATGGTCATCCTCTTGGGCCTGGCGCTCTTTATCTTACCCAGGCAAACACAGCGGCTGTGGGAAATCACGCTTGTTGGATTCGCTGTCTATTTTGCCCTTCGGCATCATCGACATATTCCTCTCCTGGATATTCTGGGAGCTTCCCTTCTGGCCAAAGGGCTGGGGAGCTTATGGGGGCGAGTGGCAGGAAGAGAGAAAAATATCCTGAGTTCTCCAGGGTTTCATTTCGTCCTGAAAACCGCCATTGTTGTTATGGCTTTATCCCATTTCCTCACCACAGGTGCTATTTACCTGCGTGCATATGGACAGGTAGTAGTTACGGCCGATTTCCCGGTGGCCGCCGTAGCTTTTATCAAAAACAACCAGATCTGGGGAAATCTGATTGTTCCTTTTGATTGGGGAAGTTATGCCTTGTGGCATCTCTTTCCCCAGTGCAGGGTTTCTATTGATGGCCGCTATGACACAGCCTATCCTTCAGAGGTCCTCCAAGATCATTGGCAGTTTACCGGAGGAGGGACACAATGGCGCAACCTGATAGAAAAATATCCTAGTGAGATTGCCCTATTAATGCGGAGACATGGAACCCACCTGCGGCTCTTTGAGGACCCAGAATGGCAGTATATCTACTCCGACCCAGTAGCGTTGATCTTTATCCGCAAAGTGTCCTCACAGAAGGCGGTGCTGGAAAAGCTCAGGGACAACCGCTTGGACCGCTCTCGCCCGGCTATTGACCCCTACTTTCCCTGAGGAGATAGTGAATGACTCCAACTTTACTTAGACTTTTTATTTTCAGCTTTTTGATACTCTACTTTGAGCTTGTACTCATTAGATATCTGGCTGTTAACCTTCAGGCCTTTTCGTTCTTCATCACATGGTTATTTTGGCAACGTCAATATCGATGTGTACAACCGTAAGGATGAACCCCTATGGTCTATACTCGTAGGCATGCTCCCTTATGTGCAGCAATTTGGTCTCGAAACCGTTGTGGTCATTATTTTTTTCTTGGCATCTGTTCTCTTTATACCCTTTAGGAAGGTATTTTCGACAGTTCTCAGCCCTGACCGCATACAGCGTCAACATTGCCGGCAGCCTAGCTGGTATCATCACCTTTGCTATTATGAGTTACTTCTCTACGCTTCCTTTGCTGTGGTTTTCCTCAGGCATCATGATGTTTTGTTGGCCAGCTGTGGAAGACCCAGGGGACCGACCCCGCCCCTCTTCTTCATAGGGGCGGGCTTTTGGCTATTGGAGACCAAGAGTGTTACAGAGATGTCTCTATTATTTGGCTCTACCTGGGTAGTCAATGTATTGGTATTCTCTGCGATTCTTCTGGTCATCGTTTTAGCAAATTTGGTTGTGATGAAGATATCCAAGTTGAACAGGAACCTGTTGTTCTTGCTTCTTTTCGCCTCACTTATTGTCAACTATAACCTCTCAGTTAACTATCTGTTACACATCTCGACAACTTTCCAGTAGATCCTGGGGATAATATTGGTTGGCTTCCCTCTCTTTTTTTACCGGGATTATATTTGCCGACATCTTCAGGAGAAGAAAAGAAACTACAACTTCCTTAGCCTTCAACTCAATTGGGGCCATATTGGGCGGGATCATTGAATACAGCTTCATGGTTTTGGGTATGAAGCAATTATATTTTCTGGCACTTCTATTCTATCTCTTGGCCTTACTTTCCAACAGAAAGGTTCCGTGACCATTCTTTTATCCCTTTTGAGCAGGCCATGGCATTCACTGGTGAAGCTGCCGATACCATCCTGAAAAAAGAATGGCAGGAGGGCGACTCTCTTCTTACCGCTCTTGCCTTCCTTCCCTACTACGCCTGGCGTCTCAAGGTCGACCCACAAACAGGTCGCATCTACACAGCAGAAGACGCATTCATTAGAGGACAGCCTATCCCCCAACAGCCCACCTGGGTTGCCTACACCCCGCAGATTCACACCGATCAAAAGGCAGCAGAGGAAATGTGGAAGCTTCTCAGCCGTGGCTATACTCTCCGGCTAAAGAATAATTATGGAGCTCTGTATCAGCGGAGGGCCGCCCCATAGATAGAAAGGTCAAGAATGAATCTGAGGCTATTAGTAGCAAAAGCAGTGGGTAGCCGTACAGGGCTTGCCCTCCTCACTATTGGGTTAGCCCTTATGCTTTTCTATGAGGAGATAATCTTCTCTTCTGGCGTGCCTGCCTTGCGGGACTTGCCCAGCTTTTTTTATCCCTTGAAATATTACCTCCACGTCCATCTGCGCGAGTTCAGCCTACCTTTGTGGAACCCACATGTTGCTATGGGCAGGCCCTTTGTTGCTAGCTTTCAGTCTGGAGTCTTCTATCTGCCCAATCTGATCTTTGCCCTCCCTTCTCCTACCCTAGCCTTCCGCATCTTCTTTCTCTTTCACTATGGGGTTATTGCTATCGGCGCCTTTTTCTACCTCCGCTGGCGCCACCACTCGCATACGACCTCGATTATCGGCTCCCTCCTTCTCTCTCTGGGTGGATGTATGGTCTCTTTTGGCAATGTCCTCAATAACCTGCAAGCGGCTGCTTGGCTCCCCTGGGTTCTCCTCTACTGGGAAAAGCTCCTTCTGTTCCCTGGTAGGAGATACTTTGGAGTCTTTGCCTCCATGGAGCTTTTACACTTTCTTGGGGGTTCTCCGGAAATCTTCCTGATGACGAATATAACCCTTGTGGGGCTTAACCTGTTTCAATACCTGAGCACAAAAAAGCGGGTTTATCTCTCTTCTCTCCTCTCTCTTTTCTGTTGCCTGGGTCTTATTTTTGTCCTTACCTTACCACAAATTCTCCCCACTCTGGAAATGTTCTGGTCCTCTATCCGGTATGAGGGTTTTTCTCTATCCGAGGTAGAAGAAGTGCCCTTCTCTCCCTTGACTGTTATGAACCTCCTCTTACCCCGTACATTCCTTAGCCCGCAGGGACAGTTTGGCTTTGAGTCCTTACTAGACCGGGAGATTCCCTGGCTCCTCAGCATATACATCGGGCTCCTCCCCTTCCTTGCTGGGCTTTTCTTCCTCTGGCAAGGAAGAGACAGAGAAAGGTTCTTCTGGGGGGTCCTTTTTGTCCTCTCCTTCTCTCTGGCTATGGGGAGTTACAACCCTCTCTTTCCTTGGTTGTACCACTATCTCCCCTTTGTTGCTGCCTTTCGTTATCCAGAGAAATTCTTCTATCTGACCCATCTCTCCCTTTTTGTGCTCAGCATCGAGGGGCTTTCTCTACTTCTTGTGCCTGAGGGCCGTAGCCATAGAAAGAAGTTCCTCTTATTGCTTGTCTCCCTACTCTTTTGCCTTCTCCTCTTCTATCTCCTCCTCTCTCTCCGTGCGGGCCTCATCATTCGGACTTTTATCTGGATAGCAGCACAAGGGATCCCGCTTGTCCTTAACCCTTGGGCTCTTGGCCATTTGGCATGGAGTACGGAGCGGGCTATCCTCCTTAGCCTTGCCGGGGTTCTGCTCTTTATTATCTGGGATCGCTCCTCCGGCTGGGCTCAAGACAGATCTCGGATTTGGACAAGGGTTCTGCCCCTTCTTTTCCTTAGCCTCATCTACACCGATCTTTTTTCTGCCCACCGGGGCCTTAATCTCTATATCAATGCTGCTTTCTTCTCTGCCCCCTCTCCTATTGCCCTGGCCTGCGGAGCCCCTTCTCATGATTTTCGCCTTGCCCACATGCGCAAGAACGCCAGCCACTATGACAAAGATGTTTCGATTGCCGAGCAGGAAAAGGGGTTACTTCGCGTCTGCTTTCCCAACTCTGGCATCCTCTGCGGGGTAGACCATATCTATGGGGTGGACCACCACAGTGGGGGAGATGGCATGAAGCTGCGGGACGAGGTCGCCTTCCGTAAGCTTCTGCGCCCCCTACCCCTTGACCTGCAGGTGAAGGTCCTGGGCACGCTTAATACACGTTTTATTGTCTCTGATTACCTTCTTCCTTCTACCCTCCTCCACCAGATAGCCGACGGTATTCCCCCTCATTACTTCCTGTATGAGGTACCAGGCGCCTCTGAACGCGCCTATCTGGCCTATCGGACTCTCTCCGCCTCTACTCCAGAAGACACACTTAATGTTCTCCTTAGCCAGGAGTTTGACTCTACCTATGATGTAATCCTTGATCACTCTGTCCCCCTTAAAGGGTCTCCCTCTCCTGATGATCACGTTCGCATTATCTCTTACTATGACGAGGAGGTAAGGATAGCGGTCTCTAACGTCAAACCGGCTATCCTGGTGCTTAATGACTATCACTACCCAGGATGGGAGGTCATTGTAGATGGAGAGAAGAGGCCCATCTTGCGGGCGAACTGGTGGGTACGGGGAGTAGAGCTGGCACCCGGTCATCACACAGTGATCTTCCGCTATACTCCTACTGCTTTATTCCTCGGTCTTAAAATCTCCTCGGCCACGCTGGCTGCTGTTCTTCTGCTCTGTGCCGTATGGAAGTATAGGCAGAGGCGGGCTCAGGAATAGGCGGAGAAAGAAAGGTTAGTCGGAAAACTTAAAGTATAACAAAAGGTGCCTATGCCTATAGTTATTCTTCTCTGCTTCTTGATCTCCGGAGTAGCGGGCCTCATCTATGAAGTGGTATGGGCCAAATATCTCTCCTTTTTTCTTGGCAACACCGTACAGGCCCACACCACTGTACTGGCCACATTTATGGGCGGGTTAGCCCTAGGGAACTACCTTTTTGGTCGCCTAGCAGACAGGGTTAAGAGCCGCTTGGGTCTTTATGGTTGGCTGGAGATCGGCATTGGTATCTGCGGTGTTCTCTTCCCCCTCTTTCTCTCTATTCTCACCCCCCTGTATGTGTCTTTGGCCCATGACCTTCGTCTCTCCCCTGCTTCCCTTTCCTTACTTAAGCTATTCTTAAGCCTCCTTTCCCTCCTCCTCCCCACAACCCTTATGGGCGGGACCCTTCCCGTCTTAAGCCGTTACCTGGTGCACTCGCTTAAAGAGATAGAGGTCAAGGTGGCTCAGCTCTACACCCTTAATAGCTTTGGGGCTGTAGTCGGGTCTCTCCTTACCGGTTTCTTCCTCATCAGGGAGTTCGGTCTTGACCTCTCTCTTACCATTGCTGCTGCCCTGAACCTTTTTGTTGGTCTGATTGCCCTTTTGCTGCGTAAGAAAGAGTCCTGGGGACAAGATAGAAAAGAGGACAAGGATAAGGTCCCAGTCTCAGGTCTTTATCCTCCGCCCGGACCCTATGAGACTCCGTACCCCCCTTTTCAGATTCAGGCGGCTATCCTCGGCATCTTCCTCTCCGGGTTTGCCGCTATGGTCTATGAGATTGCCTGGATCCGCCTTCTCTCCCTGGTGCTAGGCTCCTCTACCTACTCATTCTCTCTCATGCTTGCTGCTTTTATCTCCGGCCTCACCCTAGGAAGCCTTCTTATCTCTACTCGATTCTTTTCGCGCTTTGACCCTTATCTCCTTTTTGGCCTAGCCGAGATAGGAATTGCCCTTTCTGCTATCTTCACCTTTCCCCTCTATGAGAGGCTTCCCTATTACTTCCTGGGGCTTACGGGCATTCTGGTTCGCTTGCCCCATACGTTTTGGCTTTATGGGTTCTTACAGTTTTGCCTGTGCTTTTTTCTCATGCTCCTTCCTACTCTCTTTTTTGGCATGACCCTCCCGCTGGTAAGCCGTATTAGTAGTCGACATCTAACAAATTTAGGTAGGGAGGTAGGAGGAGTCTTTGCCGCTAACACTGTGGGAACAGTCCTTGGGGTCACCCTCTCCGGGCTCCTTCTCCTTCCCGCCCTAGGAATAAAAGGACTCTTAGAGGTGGGGGTGGCCCTCAATCTTGTCATCGGGATTCTCACCCTGGCTGGTGAGCAAAGCTGGGGTTGGAGGAAAAAGGCTGCTGCTGGGACCTTTGCCTGTTTTTTCTTCTTTCTCTATCTTATTGCCTTTCCTCGCTGGGACCTTAATGTCTTATCAGGGGGACAGTTTCGCTGGCGCAGCTTCTATCTAGACGAAAGCTACGCAGAGTTTAAGAGACGCTGGAAGGATGAGCAGATTCTCTACTATCATGATGGCCCCAACGGCACGGTCACCGTTATCCAGAACAAAGAGAGCTTGTATCGAACAGGCATTCTATGCATCCAGCAGCGGCTCTTGCTCTGAGGGAATGGCTCTAATTCGCAGAGTACTTCCCCGCAAAGTAGAGTGCGGTTGACCGCATCCGTTATCAAAAAGGGAGGCTACAACAGGGCAGGTTGAGACCCTGGAAATCAACATGTTTTTCGGATACGTAGAAGTAGCCAGGGGAAGTAATAGCTGACAAGGAGGATATGGATGAACGGTCATAAGTGGTTCTGTCTGAGGTTAGTGTTTTGCATTGGGCTGTGGCTGCTGCCTACCCAGGGGCAGGCTGAAACGGACAGCGCCCGAGAAAGAATCCTGGCTCGTTTTTTCCTTTACCGCGAGGGACCCCCCCATGTGGATGGAATTACCCCAGGGATGAAACTCGATAGTACCAACGCTCAGATGGCAACTGCTGTGCTGCCACCCGAAATCCTCCGATATCTAACGTCTGGAGATTTCACCATCACCGTCCAGGAGACAACCGATCTTCTCCTACGGCAAAGCTACCTGGACGCTACCCTCAAACACTCCCAAAACGTTGTTGCAGGAGAAGAAGAACTGCAGCACTATGTGGCCGGTCTGCCCTTTCCTTTGCTCGATTCCCAAGACCCCCAGGCCGGGCTCAAGGCGGTCTGGAACCTGCGCTACCGCGACCAAGGCGAGACCACTAAAATGTGGGCGCTTAATACTCTGCTCAATAGCAGCGGGGGGGTCGAACGTAGCCAGCGTTTTTACTTTCTCTCCCTTTATGGAATGCATCGCCCAGAGGAGACCAAGAACATCCCCCAGTGGGAGCGCCAGGGCGTATACACAAAAATTTATTCCCTTATGCTTGCTCCTTCAGATGTCGAAGGGAACCAACTTGTTGGTGTAACCTACGATAATGACACCCTTCCCCAAGACCAGTGGGCCTATGATACCGAGAGCCGCCGCACTCGCAAGCTGGTGTATAATCCCTATATCTCGCCCGAGCGCGGGGTCTTACTTATCGAAGACCGCTCAGGCTTTATGGGGTATATTCATGACTACGAGTGGAAATATCTGGGAGAGCAGGTAGTCCTCACTCCCAGCCCCATCAGGGCCGCCAAGCCCACCTGGGGGGGCAAAGGCAACTGGTATCCGGTTGATCCCTGGGAGCTACGCCAGGCGGTGGTTGTAGAAGGTCGGCCCAAAAGGTCCCATCCGCTGTACAGTCGTCGAGTTCTCTACCTTGATGTCCAGACTTTCTTGCCATTGTACGCGCTGACATATGACCACGCGGGGAATCACAAACGCACGTTCCTAATCGTTGCGCGGCATCCCGACTTTAACCCCTGGAACAATGAGGAGTGGTTTGCACAAATTGCCTCCCAGGCTTCCATCGATTATCAGTTAGAGCTAGGGAATACCTTTGAGATCTATAAAATTCTTCATAACCGGCCTATGAACGAAAGTAAGTTTAGTGTGATGGCACTTATGCTGCAGGGGAAATAAAAGGCCGGGAACCAAAGCTACTGCTAGGTTCAAGTTTGTGTGCTGTTCGCTGATAATCGTTCTACCTGGTAAATCCTTACCTCTTCGTTTCCAGTAAGCCAGCGGGTCTGAGCCTGGTGCGCCTGTACGCGAAACCCTGAAGCGGCTAACCCCGCAAAGAAATCCTCTACCCCTTCTCGCAGGGGATCGGCAAAGAGCGCCACCCCACCTGGCCTCACCCTAGTTGTTAGCAGGGATTTGATCCACTGCCCATCCTCGGGCTCATACAGCACATCGCTCCCTATGAGCACATCATAGTGGCCAATTTCGCCAACCCTTTTCCCTTCCCGCCAGCAACAGCAAATGGTGTGTACTGGCGCGATAGCATTCAGCGTACAGTTTTGCTTCACCAGTCGCAGTGCCTCGGGCACGTGATCAAGGGCCCACACCCGCGCCCCCAGCTTCGCCAGCACCACACTCTCTAGCCCTACTCCACAGCCGACCACCAGGACACGTCGCCCCTTCATTCTCTCCAGCGGAAAGGCACTGGCCAGGTAGCGGGATAAGGCTAAACCAGTCGGCCACACAATGTTCCAGAATTCGCTGGCTTGGCAATACCGACACTTGGGAAAGTCAGGGTGCCAATTGCAAATCTCCACCAAGTCAACCGACAGCTCATCGGTCACTTGGTAGGTAAGCATTATCTTGTCGTATAAAGATGCCCTGGCCATTGGCGTGGTTGGTGGTTTAGGCAACAGCTGCGGACAAGCAGGAAAAGGCTCGGACTCAGGCGCTCCGTGTCAAGCGCCACGCCGGCTGCGTGTTTCCCGATCAGCTCCCAACTTAAAGTTGTCCCAAGTCACAATATTTTCTGGAGTGAAAACTATCCAGCGTCGCGTCGAGCCTTGTACTGTGACAGCAAAGGGAGGCGGTTCGGCTACCGGTAGATGACCATGCCCCCCATTATACTTTTTGCCCATCTGCATTTGTATTTCCGCCAGATGTGGGTCCGCCCGCTCAGTCGCTTCGTCTTCCAGCACAACCGCCGTCCCTAGCAGCATAATACCCTGCAATTCGGGAAATTTTTCGTTGCGGTCAACCATGATCGTACAATTCGGATTCTGCCGCAGATTGACCACTTTCTGCCCCCGCGCATAGGTATAGACTTTGCCACCAGCCCAGCCAAACCACATGGGGGTCACGTTGATGCGCCGGCCCGGCCCCAGAGTGGCAATGCGCATATTCCACTCGCTTAACATGATTTCCTCGATTTGCTCCTTATCCAGGGCTAGTTCTTTTGCTATCCCCATAGTAAACTCCCGTAGTTAATGGCTTAGGGTCCCTGGTGAAAACCCAACCCTGCTTAGAGCATCTCGTATTCTTTGGTGATAATAAAGCTCAGCTTACTTCCGTCGATAAAATGGGGCTCGTCAGCCTGTACTGTGGCATACTCCGGGGTCTTCTCTGATTGCCGCATGGCATCGGTGCTGTCAAACCACACCTCGGCTACACCATCAAAAAGGGGCTGGCGACCAGCGTGATAAGCAGAGAGACGAGTGTGGCACTGTACATAACGGCGGATCATGGGGATTTTAGCCGCTAGCGGACCATGAACCGTGCGCCAGTATTCTTGAAAAGCCTCTACTTCCATCCCTGGCTTACGGGTAACAAACTCTACTAGCTTGACCATGGAGTCATTAGTGGGTCCTTCTTTTTGCACATGTTCCTGGGTAAGGATAAACGTCATCTTGGACATATCGAGAAAGTTTTCATCGTCTGCCAGAGCGACTCGACTCTCCGCCAGATCAGCAATCCGGCGCATGACATCGGTGTTGTCATACCAGAGTTCGGCCACCCCATCATACACAGGCTCACCCCTACGGTAGCCGGAGAGCAGGGTGTGACACTGCGCATATTTGCGTATCTCCGGGACCTTTTTCACTAAGGCGGCATGCGTGGTGAGCCAATACTCCTGAAACGCTTCCACGCTCATTCCCGACTTGCGCTTAAGAAAGTTGATGGACTTAACCATGATCTACCTCCGCAAAAAGTGGGAGGGGTTCTTGGGGAGCCCCTCATCCTAGCCCTCTCCCGCCAAGGGAGAGGGAAGCGACAGCGGTTCTGCAGGTGAAATGCCTTAAGCTGGGACTGGTACCTTTGCTCTCTCTGAGCTAGATCACTTCTTCCTCTCTCAGACTGGCAATGTCCTCCCAGGAATAACCCAACATATCGATCAGGATCTGCTCGGTATGCTCGCCAAATTCCGGAGCCGGAGCCTTGGGATTAGCCGGGGTTTTACTGAGAGTGATAGGTGAGCCTACAATCTTGGTCGGGCCCCAGCCTGGGTGGTCATAGTCCACAATGTAGTCGTTGGCCAGCATCTGCTGGTCTTCGGGCAGATCATTGATAGTGTTAATTACCGTATAGATAAAATCCCCACCTGTCTTCAGGAGCTGAATCCACTCCTCCCGAGGCTTGGAGGCAAAGATTTTGTCGAGCGTAGCAATAAGCTCCTCGGCATTCTTGCCCCTGGTCCGCATGTCAGCAAACCGGGGATCTTTCTCCAGTTCTTGGATGCCTATGACTTGGCAAAAGTCTGACCAGTATCGATCCGCCTGGGGCATGCCCAGGCAGATCCACTTCCCGTCCTGGCACTCATAGTGATTCCACAAGGGATTAACAGCTTTGGTCCGATAAAACCGCTTGAACTCTTTCCCCAGGGTAAGTCGGCAGGCTAGGTTGAGTCCCTGAAGTGCTGTTGCCATGCTACCCAGGTGGGAGGTATCCACTTCCTGTCCAATGCCCAGACGCTCCCGGGCTAAAAGCGCCACCACAATTCCGTACGACAGCATAATCGCGCCCATTTGGTCGGCAATGCCCCCGGTGATGTTTACCGGCTCCATGTCTGGGTTGCCAACCGCGGTCATAATTCCGGAGCGAGCCAGGCCCATATAGTCGAAGGAAGGCTCACCTGAGTCTGGTCCTTTAGGCCCATACCCCGAAGCACTGGCATAAATGAGCTTGGGGTTGTAACGAGAGAGGGTCTGATAGTCCAGACCGAGCCTGGCCGCCACTCCTTTGCGGAAGTTCTGTACAAAGGCATCGGATTTTTCCACCAGCCGATAGACAATCTCTGTGGCCTTAGGCTTCTTTAGGTCCAGCGTGAGGCTTTTTTTATGGCGGTTGTTGGCCTCGAAATAATAGTTGCGTTTTTCTCCTCCTGTCCGGCTACCGGCAATGCTCATAACCCCCCGGCCGGGGTCTCCCCCTATCCTTTCCTCGATTTTTATCACCTCTGCACCCAGGTCTCCCAGCATCATGGTAGACACCGGTCCCTGCTGAAAAATGGTCCAGTCAATAATGCGAATTCCCTCCAGCGGTAAAGCCATGGCCTCCCTCCTTTTTCACCAGAATTTTCGCAAAACTTGCCAGAAATCTAGCACAGGCCGCAGGCAGAACAAAGCCTCTATCCCGTAGACCGAAGCCCTATAAAACCCATTCACTGTATTGGAGGGTTCCCTTGAGGGTAGCCTAACTGGGCAAGACGCTCCCGGATTAGGGGAGCTTGAGGATTTTCAGGGGCCAGCTGCAAGCAGCGGGTAAGCTGCACTGCCGCGTTTTTTTTATCCCCAGCTTTTTCCCATACAAGGCCCAAGCTGCAACAAGCAGCGGCAAAGTTAGGGTCATACTTCTGCGCCTCTTGATACTCTCTTTTGGCTCTAACCAGATCCCCCCTGGCTTCTAGCGCTTGCCCCACCTCATAATGAAACAGCGCCTCTTGATTGCGCGTGACAATCGCTACAAAAGAAAATGCCTGCTCTTCCTCTTTCTTGGGAGGCAAGGAGAGACTAGCTTGGGGGGTGGCTTTCTTGGCCTCAGGTTCATCTTGCGGGACATGTACAGAAGAAGAGGCTGGATTATCCTCCGATGTTGCAACTGGAAGAGTTTCGGCTTCAGTGGGAGCCTCTGAAAGCCTGACCAGGGTCCGGTCAGGTTCCTTCGCCCCACCATTTTCCTTCTCTTGGGCCTGGACAGGGCTCTCTGCAGGTTGGTCTGTTTCTGGCTGTTCAGTGGAGGACATCTCCGGGGGGCCCTGACGTCCCGCTTGCTCGCGTAGGGCAATATCAAGATTACGGCGTGCGGCCGTACTCTGGGGATTAAGGCCAAGGGCTTGCTGGTACTCTTCAATCGCCCCGTCAAGATCTCTTTTGTTCTTTAGGGCAACTCCTAGATTGGTACGAGCACCAGCATGGGTAGGATCAATGCGCAGAGCCTCGCGGTACTCGGCGATTGCTCCATCAAAGTCACTCCGGTGGTGGAAGATAGTACCAAGGTAAACATGCGCGTCGGCATACGTGAGGTTGAGAGCTATTGCTCGGTGCAGCTCGGTAATAGCTCCACGCTCATCTCCCTGGAGATAAAGGGCAATGCTCAGGTTATAATGGAGATCAGCTCTGTCAGGGGTTAAGGCAATGGCCTGCTGGTACTCTCGAACCGCACCAGCAAGGTCCCCCTGCTTTTGCAAAGCATCGGCCGTGTGAAAATGTTCGAGCGCCTGCGGGGAGAGAGGCGGATACTCTTGTGCCTCCACCCCCCCCTTAATCAAGAAAAGGATCAAGAAAAAAATGAGCCCAACACCAACAAGACTACAGGTGCCTTTTAGAGCCCTCACCCTCATTATCTTAAAGCATATATGCAAGAACTTCCTCCCCACCTCTCTTCCATCTCCTTACCTATACCTACCCCAGTGAGTCCCTAGTGCGGGAGGATTAAGGAGGGGAGCTTCCCCGGCAGGCCATTCGCCGAGATCTTCAGCGAGCTATTCAGCAAGCCCTCCGCCGAGCCCTTCGCCGAGCTGTTTCTCAAACGCGGTGAGGTCCTCTTCTACAATGCTAAAGTAGCGGGCTTGAGGATGGTGGAAAACAAGGGCTGAGACCGAGGCCTCAGGCTCCATCATATAGTTTTCGGTAAGACACACACCAATAGTGTCCTCGACCTTGAGAAGCTGAAAGAGCTGGGTCTGATCCTCAAGACGTGGACAGGCCGGATAACCAAAGCTGACTCGCACTCCTCGATACCGGGCCTTGAAGCGCTCGCGCATAGCCATTCCCTGAGGATCGGGAAAACCCCACATCTCGCGCAGCTTTTGGTGGAGCAGCTCAGCGAACCCCTCCGAGCCCTCAATAGCAAGAGCCTGGATAATATGAGAGCGCAGATAGTGTCCTTCCTGCTTAAGGCGTTCGGCCAACTCACGCACCCTATGCCCGCAGGTGACAGCAAAAAAAGCCACATAGTCCATCTTCCCCGAACTCCGCGGAGCCACAAAGTCACTCAGACAAAGCCCCTCACCATTCATAGCCTGACGGGGAAAGTGGAAGGTCTCAATCACATTAGCACCCGCAGAATCGTAAATCAGAATAATGTCCCCTTCAGCTTGGACAGGGCAGAATTTGTATACCCCTTTTGCCTGCATGAGCTTTTTAGAGATGACCTCCTCCTCAACTTCCCGTACCTGCCTATAGAGAATTGTCGCTTTTTCATCGCCCTGCTCCAGAAGCGTTTCCAGGTTCCCCTTAAGTCCCAGGTGTTTACCATAAAGCATGGTGGGATTAACGTAGGAAAAAATCTCCTCCAAGTCATAATCGTCGAGGGTATGGAGCTTTAAGTCGGGAGGAAGGGGAATGGGGTGGTCGTGCATTCTCCCATGGTTTGGCCCCGGCGCAATGGGGGTTACAGCCGTTGCTGCTATCTTTTTCTTACTAGCCTCTTTATAGCGGGCGTGGTCCTCGGCAACACGCAGTTCCAGTTCTTTACGCTTACTTTCATCAATAAGCTGATTGGCCAGATCAAGCCCACGCATAGCATCATTAGCATACAACACCAGGCCGTCGTACTCAGGAGCAATCTTGGTAGCCGTGAACCTAGCGGTAAGCGCTGCTCCACCTACAAGAATGGGGCAATTCATCCCCGCATTCTTGAGGTCCTGTGCAGTCACAACCATCTGTTGGGCAGATTTCACCAGAAGCCCAGAAAGACCAATAGCATCTGGCTGGTGTTTACTGTACGCTTTAATGAGATCTTCTGGTGGCACCTTGATGCCAAGGTTGATCACCTGATAGCCGTTGTTTGCCAGAATGATCTCCACAAGATTTTTGCCAATATCGTGTACGTCTCCCTTGACCGTAGCCAGAAGAATTCTGCCCTTAAGGCTAGCCTCCGCCTTCTCCATAAAAGGCTCAAGGTGGGTAACCGCAGCCTTCATTGCCTCAGCACTCTGCAGCACCTCGGCCACAATCATTTCATTGTTGTTGAACAACCGTCCTACCTCGTCCATACCTGCCATAAGCGGACCGTTGATGATTTCCAGGGGCTTTTGTGCGGTTAAGGCCTCGTTGAGATCATCAATGAGGCCGTCTTTGGAGCCCTCGATAATATAGCGAGCAAGCCGTTTATCGAGGGGCAAGTCTGCCCGGTCATCCACTTTCTTCTCGACCTTCTTCTTGCGGAAATGGGCGGCAAAAGCAGCCACCGGGTCCTCGCCCCGCCAGAAGATGAGATCTTCAGAAAGCCTGCGTTCCTCTTCAGGAATGGAGGCGTAACGCCCTAGCTTTTCCGCATTGACAATAGCCATGTCCAGGCCAGCCTTGACGCAGTGATAAAGAAAGACCGCGTTCAATACCTCGCGACCAGCCGGTGGAAGACCAAAGGAAACATTGCTAATACCAAGAATGGTCCTGCACTCGGGCAAAGCCTCTTTAATCAGTCGCACCCCGGCAATGGTTTCTTCGCCGGCACCAATATAGTTCTGATCGCCAGTGCCAACGGGAAAGACAAGGGGATCGAAAATAATATTCTCAGGGGGGAGGGCATACTTCTTGGTAAGCAGATCGTGGCTCCGCCTGGCAATGGCCAGTTTACGTTCCCTGGTCACTGCCATGCCCTGTGCTTTATCTTCGTCGATGCAGCCAACAACGACCGCTGCGCCGTAGCGTGCGACCAGCGGTAGAACCTGCTCGAAACGTTCCTCACCGTCCTCAAGATTAATCGAATTGATAATGGCCTTGCCCTGGCAACCCTCCAGCGCAGCCCCAATAACCCTGGCATCGGTGGAGTCAATCATGAGCGGAACTTTTACCTTCTTAACCAGGAGTTCAAGAAAGGCCTCCATGTCTGCCAGTTCATCCCGGTCCGGATCAGCCAGGCATACATCTATGACCTGAGCCCCACCTCGTACCTGACGCCTGCCAATTTCTGCCGCCTCCTCAACTGCTCCGGCAATAATCAACTCTTTAAACTTGCGGCTACCGATCACGTTGGTCCGTTCCCCCACAATGATCGGTCGCTTGTCCTCGTCGATCACCAGCGCTTCCAGACCGGAGACCGCCGTACGCCGAGGAGCCTGAATGACACGAGGTCTCTTTCCCGCTAGCATCTGGTCAATAAGGCAGATGTGTGCTGGCGTAGTCCCACAACAGCCACCAACAAGATTGACCCATCCCTCGTTGACAAACCGCTCAAGCTTGGCCGCAATCATCTCCGGGGTTTCGTTGTAATTACCCTCCTCGTCCGGCAGCCCAGCGTTAGGTATACATAGGACAGGGAAATGGGAGAGAGCAGCAAGCGTGCGCAGATGGTCCGTCATAAAATCTGGGCCGGTAGCGCAGTTCAGCCCCACAGCCAAGAGGTCAAAGTGAGCCAGGGCTGTGTACAAGGCTTCGACCCCCTGACCGGCAAGCATGGTGCCCATGGTCTCAATTGTTACCGAGGCAATAACCGGCACGCTGACGCCAAGTCTATCAAAGGTCTCTTGAATGCCAATTAGGCCAGCCTTAAGGTTGAGTGTGTCCTGGGTCGTTTCCATGACCAGGAGATCCGCCCCGCCTTGCAAAAGCCCTTGGGCCTGTTCGCTGTAGGCTAGACGCATTTCATTAAAGGTCACCCCACCGGTTACGGAAATATTCCGGGTCGTAGGACCCATAGAACCGGCAACAAAACGGGGCTTCTCCGATGTGCTGTAGGGCCTGATTGCCGCTTTGGCCAGACGGGCAGCCTCCTGGTTGATCTCTATGGCCTTATCTGTCAGGTCATACTCTGCCAGCACAACCCGAGTAGCACCAAAAGTGTTAGTCTCGATTATGTCAGCCCCTGCTTGAAGAAACCCTTCATGAATGTCGGTAATAACATCAGGACGGGTAAAGACTAGATGTTCATTACACCCTTCGTACTGAGCACCGCCAAAGTCTTGAGCAGTGAGATAGCGTGCCTGGACAGAGGTCCCCATGGCACCGTCAAAAAGCAGAATGCGCTCACGCAGCAAGGACGCAAGGGTCGCAGCTGCCCCTGAAAATGGGGGAAGAGAATTAGTTTTCATGATGGAGTAGAGAGAAGAAAGCTCCTTCTTGAATGGTCCTATCTTACCACTGGTTTACTACTGTTGCCCCAAGGGTGCCATACTGGCTCATGGAGGCAAGCACTTCGCCAGCCTGTTCGATCGGCACGGTACGGCTGACCAGTTTGCCTGGGGTGAGCTTTCCTGACTCTACCATACGAAGCATTACTGGGTAGCGTTGGGGCTGCATGCCGATAGTTCCGACCACGGTTAGCTCTCTGGCCACAATAATATCCACGGGGAACGCCACTTCCCCCTTCTCTTTCTGCGTGGTTAGCCCAATCTGCAGGTGACGACCTCGAGTGCGAAGACTCATAATTGAGTTGCGACAGGTTGTGGCCTCACCCAAGGCATCAACGGAGACATGAGCCCCGCCATTAGTAAGGTGTTGGACCGCAGCCGGTGCGTCTTCATTAGACGCGTTAACTGTGTGCGTTGCCCCCAGCTCTTTGGCCATGGCCAACTTTTTCTCATTGATGTCCACACCAATGACATTAGCGCCCAGAGTCGAGGCAATATGGATGGCTGCCAGGCCAATGCCCCCACAGCCATGTACCGCCACCCACTCCCCAGCACGCACCTGGGCCTGATCTACTATTCCATGAAATGAGGTCATGAACCGGCATCCCAAGCTTGCACCCTCAACAAACGGAATCGTCTCAGGAAGGGGAACCAAATTCAAGTCAGCCCGCGGAATGTGGGCAAGCCGTCCATAGCCACCGCTGTAATTAAAACCTGCGGCCTCAGCGTTGGCACAGGTGTTCTGGTGGCCGGATAGACAGTACTCGCATGAACCACAGCCAAAGTTAAACGGGCAGACCACACGGTCACCTCGGTTAAATTTCGTTACTTGCGATCCTACCTCTTCAAGCACCCCACAGAACTCATGTCCGATGACCTGAGGCAGATGCGGCTCAAGACCAATCCACCCCCAGTCTCCTACCCAGAAATGCCAATCACTGCGACAGATGCCATTGGCTTCCACCCGTACGAGCGCATCCTGAGGGCCACACTTGGGGTCTGGCCAGTCGTTATGTACTACCAAAGGCTTGCTAATCTCCTCAAGAACCGCCGCCTTCATAGACTACCTCCCTGTACAGATCTTGCCGTTACCCTACCCTGTAGATTCTCTTCCTGTCAAGATACATGGCTCTTCCAAGTAACCCCATTAGTGGCCAAATATCATTGATTTTAACCTGTGACAGGCAAAATCTAATGTTACCGGGATTTCGGATAAAGAGCTTTAAGGCACAAGGGTTATTTCCTCCGCGGGCGGGACTGCCATTCACGGTAGTGCTCCTCAAATTCTTCTTTCTCATAAGGGTCCAGCTGCTGGTAGCGCTCGTAGTTCTTGCGGATGCGCTGCTGCTCTTCCGGGGGAAGGCTGCGCCAGTGTTGATAGCGCTGTTCAAGGCTCCTCTGCCGTTTCGGAGAAAGCTGCTGAAATCGCTGAAAATTCTTTAGCGCTCGCTGGCGTTGACGGGGAGAAAGCTCTTCCCATCTCTGGCTCAGCACAATACCGCGGGAGGCTGCATAGGCTGGCCAGGAAGGACCTACACCGATTCGTGCCTCGGCATGACCCGGGGTGAAAAAAAACGTCCACAGCACCAAGGTAAAGAGAGCAGTTTTAACACCACAAGGCTCTGACATTGCACTACTCCTGTGGACTCACCACCGGCTTGTTCCCTCCCCACCTAGATGAATGCTCCGCACCGCCTCAAAATTCTGCAGCTGCTCCATTCTGTGGAGCAGATAGTAATCAACAAAAAGTCCTGGCTCTTCGAGCAATCTCGACGGTGGCGTCTCTATGGTCAGACCTGACAGCGCTTCCTCTTCTCTCTGGGCAAGGATAGATTCGGAGTTAGTAAGTTTATCTACCTCAGTCACAAACCTATATTGTAAGAATAGATCAGGTTGTTCCACAAGCTCCCGAGGCAGGCCGACCGCAGGGGAAGGGGTGGTGACTCGCGAGGTTTCCACTCTACTCGAGAGGACAACATAACTCACAACCACAAGCAGAACTGCAGTTGCAACCAGCGCAGGGGCTAGTCGCCAATCCTCAACAAAATCCTGCCACCAGCGGGTTAGATAGCTTCTTTCCTCGATCTGTCCTTCCTCTTCCACCCGACGCCAGAAGGTTTCAGCAAAGTCTGGTGAGGGGGTGAGACGTGTCATTTGGGAAAGCAGCTGATCAACCTGGTTTAGCAGAACTTTCTCTTGGGCACATGAAGCACACTCCTGCACGTGCGCAGCCACCCGTACCCGTGTTCTTGGGGACAACTCTCCATCAAGGTAGGCCGCAAGGGCCTTTTTGATTGCCTGGCACCTCATGGTTGGAGAAAATCCCTTAAGCTCTCCTTGAGACTCTGGGTAGCTCGAAAAACCAAGCTCTTAACCGCTTGCTGCGAACAGCTCAAAGCCTCCGCCACCTCTTCGTAGGAAAAACCCTCTATACGGCTCAAAACCAGTGCGGCTCGCTGGTTTACCGGCAGCTGGGAAAGGGTTTTTCTCATTTTATCCGCTACTTCTCTGGCTGCCAAGAGGTCCTCCCCTGTGCCAGGGTTGGTATCGGCAACCCCTCGCCCCAGTCTCTCTCCCTCCTCGTCTGGGAGGAGGTCAAATGATTCAACACTAACCCGATACTCACCTTTGCGCACCTCATTTAAGCAGTGATTGGTTGCTATTTTAAAGAGCCAGGTAGAAAACCGCGCCTTGGGCTCATACCGTTTCTGCCAGCGGTAAACTTGCAAAAGTACATCCTGAGCGATCTCCTCGCCTCGCGCCCGTGACCCAACAAAGTGGAAGGCAAAGTTCACCAGCGAAGGACTGTATTTCTGAAACAGGCGCTGAAACGCTTGCAGGTCTCCCTCCCTGAAGCGCAACATGAACTGGACATCAGGATCTTCCCGGGGCGCAGTCCTCTCTTTCTTCTGCATCAAACACGCGGGAAAAGGGACAGTTGCACTCTTTCCCTACGTCTCCCTTGGCAGATAAAGCCGTGATTTCTTACCTTTGCTCCCATGTACTAGAGAATAATAAGCCTTTTTACCATATGTAGGGGAAAGAAAAAGATGAATGGCATACCTTGACCTTATCCTGAAGAAAAATCTGCCGATTATTTAGGGATCTGGGTTTCAAGGTAAGGTCTTACCCGAAAGCTCAGAGGGGAGTCAATTTGAACCCTTAGGAGAAGATCAACTATGATTAGTATGATTGATACCACGGTCACAGCCGCGGAGTCCTCTTTATTGCTCTTTGAGTCCGATATTGTCCTACCTACGCCAGTTCTTTGAGCGGATAAAAACCCAACCTTCCGCTCAACCTGAAAAGCGCCTTATGCTGGCAGTCATGGAAGAGGCCCTTACCACTTTTCACAAATGCCTCATAGGGGAAACTCCTCGACAACACCGACTCCTTAAAGAGGTCGAAGAATGGTTCACCTCTGCCGATACAGTCTGGCCCTTTGCCTTTCAGAACATCTGCGCGGCCCTTGATCTTAATGCCGACTATGTTCGCCTGGGCCTGAGTAAATGGAAGGCCCAGCAGCTGGCGCAGCAACGGGCACCTACCTCGATCACCCGCTCTCCTTTCCGCCGGATCAATGGTCGACATCAACCCCTCTCCACCTGTGGACGTTCCCACTCCCAACAGCCAAGACGGAAGGTGGTTTAAGGCTTCCCCTCCCCCCTTAAGAAACCTCTTCACGGAATGGCGCTGTCAATTCCAATATCTGCGCGTACCGCTCTGGGTTAATACGGCCGCGCATCAGCTCGATACGCAAAAAGAGAAAATAGGTCTGAATTACGTCATGGCGGCAGTAGCGGTGAATCTCGGTCAGACGCCCTTCCTCCCACAGTCCTTGCACCATAGAGCCATCAAACTCTTTTTTGCCCGGCAGCCCAATTAGCCGAGCAAGGAAATTAAACCCGCCGCGGACACGGTACATGCCGTTATTGGTCAGAAACTCGTAAAGGTCATAGTGCCCCTCTTCAGAGTAGCGGTAGCGGTGGCCATACTTCTCGTTAAAATAACGCGGAGCCTGGCAACCATATCTAAGCGCTTGCAGCTCTAGCACCGGCAGATCAAAGTTGCGGCCATTAAAAGAAACCAGAGCACCATGAAACCGTTCGACCCTCTGCCAGAAGGCGCGGGCAATTTCTTCTTCACTGTAGTTCTCTTCGCCTAAGGTCTCCACTTCTGTGAGCACCCGTTCCTCGTTCACGCGCCCTACAGCAATGGAGATAGGAATATGAAAAGAGATAGGAAAGAAGTCCGTCTGGTTTTCAGCAAGACGTTGCTTCCGTACCTGTTCATAGGCTTCCTCTTCCGAGACCTCAGGACGGCCCCCCGCCTCCCGTGGGAAATAGACCCCTTTCACTAGACCCTTGTCGATCCGGGTCTCCACGTCGAAAATAGCAAACTGCACGGTGCCTCCTTTCTCTTTACCCGTCAGTCATGGTAAACATTCACCCTATGCTAGCAAAGAAAAAGACCAAGCGAGAGCTGCGGGTAGATCACAACGAGCCCGGCTCGACTAAGGAGCGGATTCTCCGGATTGCCAAGGAATTATTTGCCCATAAGGGATTTGAGGGCGCCCGTACGCGAGACATTGCCGAGCAGGCAGGAATCAACATTTCCACCCTGCACTTCCACTGGAAATCCAAAGAGGAGCTATATGCCGCGGTTTACCAACACCTGCTCGTTCAGAGGACCCAACAAGCGGAAGAAATTTTTACTTTATTAGAGAAAACGTCTACTCCAACCGACCAGTGGGAAGAGACGGTGCAAGTTGTAGTAGACAAAATGTTTACTTTTTTTCGCCCTGCCTCTCCCCCTCCCTTAAAGCCACCTGGTCATAGCCCAGCTTTCATATCCGGCCAATCAAGGAATCAGACGTTTTCTGGACAAAGTCCACAAGCTCAGTCTCTGCCTTTGCCCGCCGAAAGGGAATCAGACGATGGACGCCTAGGTCAGCGTAGCGCTTGACTGTGTCCAGATCCAACCGCGCGCTCGGAGTAATACTAATCTCCAACTCTCCAAGCTCACCCGGTCGTTCGTGTTCCTCTTGCGCTTTCTTAAGACCAGCAAGACACTTTTCTGTTGCCTCCAGGTCCAGAGCAAAGCCATACCATCCATTGCCATGAGATACAGCGCGGCCAAACGCAGGTTTGGTATGACCTCCAATAATAATGGGCGGATGGGGTTTTTGTATGGGCTGGGGTAAAGCCCGGATATCACCAAAAGAAACAAACCGGCCCTCATAGGCGGGCTTAGGCTGAGTCCAAACAGCTAGCATGGCCTGTAGGTACTCAATCGACCGCGGCCCCTTATGTTCAAAGGGAATTCCCAGGGCATCAAACTCAGGCTTGAGATAGCCAATGCCCAGGCCAAAGAGCAAGCGTCCGCTTGAGACTACGTCAAGACTGGCCAGTTCCTTGGCCAGTACCAGAGGGTTGCGCTGCGGCAGAATAATGATGCCCGTACCCAGCTTAATGGTTTTGGTTCGGGCCGCAACAAAGGCCAAGGCCACAGTAGGGTCAAGTAACAGAGAGTCAGGGGGCAATGGCGAGGGTGGTACCTGGGGATCGGGCAGCACTACATGCTCACCCGTCCATACCGACTCAAAGCCCGCAGCTTCTGCGGTCTGGGCAACCTGGGCAGCAGTTTCCGGATTGCTACAGGGACCCATATTGATAGCGAAAAGTCCAAATTTCATAGTGTTCCTCCTGACCTAACACTCTTGCCAATGATTATTGGTGAAGAAGCGTACCGGGTTCTACACCATCATGCAACAGTCGGTTAAGAGCAGAAAACAACGAGCAATATCATAGAGGGAATAATCTTAGCACTGACCCGATGAATGATCTCGGCTGATACTTGAATTCCGCTTGGTGAGGGTCTACCTCTTGCACATCGCCGTTCTTCCCTCGTAAAATTATGGAAAAATAAGGACTTTGTCTGCTCCGAGAGAGATGGCGAAGAATCCGTCTTTAAATCTCCGCGCTCAAGACCTCAATTAACTTCCTACGTAGAGGGTGACGTTTGAGAGGCTGTGCGCCCAGAGACCCCTGATGGAAATAGACCCGAATGTGGCCACCGAATTTGTCGACAGCCGACAGAGTATCTCTCACCCGGGTCTGACGCCGATGCAACAGTGTGAAAAGTGCTGCTTTGTCATCTGTCAGTGCGATAAAACCGCAGCCTAGAACATTTTACTATTCTGTGTATCGAGAAGAGTCTGTTTTTTCTTGATCGAGCACACGCAGCCACTGCCCGGCTTGCTTGGCAACTTGGCGATGGCGAGTCGCGTTGCTGAAGGCGGCCCTGCTGGCGGCCAGTTGTCCGGATCGGTACTCGGCAATCCCCAGCAGTATGGAGGCGCGTCCGCTATCGCTGAGTCCGCCTTTTTTCATGCCAAGGGCGACCGCAGCCGCGGCGGCCGGCCAGCGTTCCAACTGGATGAGCAGCTCTGCACGACGGATATCAAGCCTTCCGGTCTTTGCGCTGTGAGCGCTACTCTCAAGTACGTCCAAAGCCCGTTGATACTCTTTGGCGTGCAGCCAACAGGTCACCAGTAATTCCCGATGCGCCTCTGTGTCGGCCACCACTTGTGCTGTCAATCCGTTGTCCAGAATATCCGCGGCTTTATACGACAAGCCGAGCTGCAGATAGGATTGCACCACGTATAACACTTCCTGTTCTTCAAGGAGTCCCAGCTTATGGGCCAGAGCCAGCGTTGAGGCAGCCTGGCGCTGCTGTTCGGTCTGCACATACAGCTGCGAGAGCTGTAACCAGTAGATTTTTTTGCGAGGCAACTGGTTAAGCAGCTGGTGTAGCACCCGCACGGCCTGGGAGAGTTTCTGCTGCTCAACAGACGCAAACAGCAGCAGCTGATACCACTCCTCATGGAATGTGGCGGCCTGGCTGATGGCCTGCCGAATGTGTTGCTCGGCTTCGGCGTAGCGTTTGAGCTGGCTGTACACCTGGGCAAGCAAGGCCCGGGACCGCGGCGTGGGCTGGGCTTCTTCAGCCAGCCAGATTTCAAGTTCTTGCACCCCTTCCTCATAACGCTCAGCGGTGATCAAGATCTGAGCCAGATTATAGCGCAGGTTCTGGGCGCGTTCGGGCGGGAGGGCTTGGCTGGCCAAGCTATTCTGAAACATGCTGGCGGCCTGATCAAATTGATTCAGAGCCGTGTAGAGATGTCCCAAGGTCTGATTAACGAGAGCCGCCTCATATGGACTGAGGTCAGGGTCTGTCGAGAGGGTTTGTAATTGGACGAGGGCCTGTTGATGCTGCCCCTGCTGCGTCAACTCCTGGGCTTGGATCAGCTGATCATAAACTTTTTGTGAGAGCGGGGGTTCGCTGGCAGCAGCCGTGGCAACAACCAGCCAGAGACAGAGGACTGCCCAGCAGCTCGTCACCCCAAGACCTCTGTCACATCGTCTGCTTTTCCAGCCCACGTCAGCCCTCCCTCAAGGCGAAGTCGATCCGCTGCGAGGCCCGCGAGTCAACCGCCCGCCCATCTTTTGTCCGGGGCTTAAATTTCCATTGAACAATGGCCCGCAGGGCAGCCCGGTCAAAAGTCTTGGGAGGAGAGGACTCAATCACCACCGGATCGCTCACACTCCCATCTTTGGTGATCGTAAACTCAACTGTCACAAAGCCTTCAATCTGCAGGCGCGAGGCGCGCGAAGGATAGCGCGGTGGCACACGCACCAGGGCAATCAGTTCTTGGTCCATCAGACCCGGGCCACCCGGTTGAGCAGCAGGAGATGCCAACAAGGGGATCATACCAAGCAAAGGCCCTCGGGCAGGCGCCGCCGTCATCTCGATCTGCGGCACTACGAGATTGGGTTGAGACGTCTGCAGCGCCAGGCTCGGTGCTGTTGGCGGAGTTTCGGGAGGGGGCGGCTCTGGTGGAGGCTCACGCCGAGCGGGTGGCGGGGGAGCCTCTTTGCGGGCAAGGCGCACAAAGTCAACCACCGGGTAGGCATCCCGACGCAGACTGTCACTAGGCGGACGTGAGATCAGGGCTTGCATGCCAAGAAAGAGCAGAACGGCGAGTACCAGCCCGCCCCCTCCCGACGCCGCTGTCCGCCGCCACATCGGCTAACCCTCCTGCCGGGCGGCAACGGCGATATTGTGCACGCCGGCCAGCCGGACCTGATCCATGACTTGTACCAGCAGCCCGGTTTGCGCCGACTCGTCTGCCAAAACAATGACATCGGCCTCTGGATTGTCGGCCAGCATCCGTTCAACATTGGCCCGGACCGCGCGAATATCGACCCGACGGCGCTCCATCCACACCTCGCCTCCCGCCGACAGGGCGATATGGATTGTGCCGCGTTCCTTTGTTTGGGTTGTCTGGGCGAAAGGCCGGTTGACATCAATCCCGGCTTCCTTGACAAACGACGCTGTCACCAGAAAAAAGATGAGCAGAATAAAGACCATATCAATCAGCGGGGTCAGATTGGGCTGGTTATCGGTCTGGAGGCTGACACGGCGGCGTCTCATTGCAGTGCTCTCAACATCTTGCCCCGGCTTTTACAGGCCGGAGCGTTTCTGAAGCTCCACCTGGGCTCGTATCCACAACAGGCCCGGATTGCCAAATTCGTCGTCCAGCTGTAGCAGGCTGGTGAGTTTCTGAAGTTCGACCTGGGCCCGCTGGGTTAAGCTGGCACCGAAGTACAGCCCGGGCAGGGCACACACCAGCCCGGCCATGGTCGTCACCAGGGCTTCGGAAATGCCGTTGGCCACCCCGTTGACGTTGCCCGTCCCGAACAACTGCATCACGGTAAACGTGGCGATCATGCCATTCACGGTTCCCAACAGTCCCAGGATGGGCAGCACAACGGTCAGGGATCGAATCAGCGGCAGAGACCGACGCAGCTGATAGTCCATCTCGACAATCTCCATCCGGCGCAGTTGACGGGCATACCAGGAGTAGCGCTCGCTCCGCGCCTGCCAGCGAGCGATGACCCCGCTCACCAGCGCGGGATAGCTCGTGCGCAAGAAGACATAGCGTTCAACAATGAGCGTGCCCAGCACGACCGTAACCAGCAGGATACCCCACAGGGCAGGCCCGCCAACCGCCATGAATCGCTGCAAGGGGTCAAGCGGATTCTGGATCAGGAAGTTCACTGCGCCGCTCCACGAGTCTGGCGATCATCCCGGCACTCTGTTCATCCAGGATTTGAATCAGTCGGGTGCTCTTACCCGAGACCAGGGTGTGAAGAAGGACAATCGGAATCGCCACGCTCAACCCCAGCTGGGTCGTCACCAGCGCCTGTGAAATCCCGCTCGACATCGTACGTGGATCGCCCGTCCCAAACAGGGTAATGGCCTGGAAGGTATCAATCATCCCGACGACCGTGCCGAGCAGGCCCAGCAGCGGGGCAACCGCGGCCAGGATACTGATCGTTGACAGGCCGCGTTCAAGGCGGGGGATCTGATTGAGAATGGCTTCATCCAAGCGGGCTTCCAGGGTCTCGGCATCCTGCTCTTCGTCGTTATGATGCACCAGCATCACCCGACCTAGCGCGTTGTCGGCCTGCGGCGTGTCGGTCTGGCGTTGGGCGTTAATGCGCTGTCCTTCTCGCCACAGGTAGACCGCCCGCTCCACGACCAAGGCCAGGCCCATGAAACCAATGGCGAGGATGATATAGCCGATGAAGCCGCCCTGCTGCAGGCGTTCCCACACGTCTGGTGTCTGGACCAGCGCGGCCAGAATAGCTCCCCGAGACGGGTCTATCCCGAACGCGCCATAGGCATCGGTGGCCTGCTCCAGTTCCTGGGCGGCGCTGCGGTAGCGCTGCTCTGGCTGGCGCGTCAACTCCACCAGCTGGCGCGTCTCCGGCACATAGCGGAGATAGTTGCCCTGAGAGACACTGTTAAACACTCCGACCCGGACGACCGCCCGCTCCGCCTGCGTGCCATTCGCGTCCACCACAGTCGTCGGGAACTGGACCACCCGCCCGGACTGCGTCATCTCTTCCAGCAGCGCGATCCACAAGCGTTCGAGCTCGTCCAGCGAGGGGAGTTCTCTGCTCTCGCCCAGGGCGTAGAGAAAAGCGGCGCGCTCCCCGAGCTGGGCGGACACGAGCGAGTTCTCAAGCAGGCCGGCGGTATCGCGCGCCACCTGGCGCACCACGCCGAACAGCTCGCCCAGCGAGGCGGCCCGCTCATCAAGCTGAGTGCGCAGCTCCTCCAAGCGGTCTTCGTTTTGCTCAAAAATCGCCCGCTTCTCTTCGCCCTGGCGCCTGACCTCGTTCAGGTCTGTTCTGGCCTGTCGGATGCGCTCCTGCTGCTGGTCACGCTCTGCCACAAAACGGGCTTCGCGTTCGCCGTGTAGCTGGGAATCGGCTTGCCGTTCAGCCCGCACGCGCTCCAGCAATTCCTCAAGCGAACCCGGCGCTTCCTGGGCGGCGGGACTTGACCAACCCGGCACAGTCAGGAGGACGAGCCAGACCACACCCCAGTATATTCTGTTCACGGTACCACCTTATCTGGAGCCGGGATGGGCAGGTTGAGCAGCTGTGGTG
>CBDCRK010000003.1:0-64992 GCA_965220955.1 uncultured Binatia bacterium (SeqCode)
GTATATGCTCGCAATGAAACGTCCCGTGCCGTTGTGGTCCGCTCCCTAAGCCAGGCAGTTATCACTATGGTCACCCTCATGGTTACACTCCTTCCCGCGTCCAGTGACACGCAACAGTTTCAGCCCGAAGACCTCTGGCAACGCGGGTTTCAGGAAACTTACCGTGCAGAGCTTCGCGCCGAAGGCCCCGAAACCATTCAGAAGATTTACCAAGCCGCTTCCGACCGCTACAACCGTATGGCGCTCGAGGTCCTACGCGGACTTGAGCAACGCGGTCTTCTGCGAGTGCATCCGGAAGGATGCTGGTTGCAAGTGACAATGACTCGATGGCAACGTCGACAGGGGCAGCTGAGCTGGAAACTTCGGCGTTCCATGGCAAAAGGTCGGTATGTTATCTGGCTGCTGAAATCGGCAGGTACATTCGGAGACTGGCTACCCTACGTGTTGTGGAAGATCGGACGGCATGCCGGAAGTCCTATTGAGCCAACCGAGCAGCAGCGCAAGCACCCCTTCCTCTTAGGCGGAGTGACCATTGTTAAACTCCTCTGGCAGCGCAATCTTCGCTGACCAGGGCGCTCTTAGCGTTTCGAGAAGCTTGTTGGAAAAGATTGTGGACTGTGGAAAGGATGCCTTTTTGTTCTGTGCATCGATACGGAGAGTCTGAGGGAAGCTCCGCCAGGAGCCGTCTATGTAGGGTTCCCAGGTTATGATACGGAACTGTAGGGAGAAAGTGGTGGAGGGCATGGTAACGCAGCCCTACAGGTGCCGCCAGAACCGTAGGGATCAGCCATCCACCGAGATTAATGGAATCAAGGAGCTGCCCCAACGAATCAAGAGGCTTGCCGTCATTATTGTAACGGTGTGCCGCCAGGGTGCGGACCTGGTTTATCAATAAGATTCCGGCTCCGACTAGGTACCACTGGAATAGCCACCGCACAGGAACCCAACCCATGATTCCGCCAGTCAGTATAAGCCAAAAGACCACTTCCACAGCAACTTCCTGCAGTACCCAAGGGAAGACCTGTCGCCCCCGTGGAGCAGGACGACGATAGTCGGTGTTGATCACTAGCGTTGAGGCTCTCTGAAAAACCAGCCGTCGTAGCGGCGGCAGGAGATATGATAATGGGCCCAGAACTCCCCAGCGCAAGGCAAGAAGGAAAGGAACCACAAGCACGGTTACAATAAACCCCCCAATCCGTAGGCGACTCCATTGTGCGATCGGCGCGTATTCTGGATCAGCAGGCGTGCCAAAAACACTTTGTCGATGATGATCACCGTGCGACTCCACATACATCAGGCTTGGCAGCATGAAAGGAAAGCCAACCAGAAGATTCCATGCCGTCTCAAATCCGGGCAGAGCGCCGCGCCTAAGATGGGCGAGTTCGTGAATAAAGAGGGCAGCCCGAAGCAACGCCATCGTGGCAACAACCGTTGCGGCAAGGTAAAAGGGAGAGCCAAAAACGGCCTGAACCCCCACAATAAATGCTGCCCACCCAACACCAGCAGATACCAGCAGATCGCTCCAGTAGATCCCAGGGCGCGGCGGAAAGGCGCCCGAAAACTGTCGGCGGACCTCAAGTAAGTTGGACATGGCGTCTGGATTATAGACCACTCGTTCTGCCAAGGCAAAGGAAAAACGGGCCACAAGGAATAGTCTGGCGGGTGAGTTAGGTTAGACCGGCAATTGCCCGCCTTTAGCTGAGCCAGTCGATTCTGCCAACTTCTTGTCAGATTTTAACTTTCCTGTTGTTATTGTCTTTCTAGGGCACCTAAGATTCTAGCGCCAAAGTGGTCGAAAAAGACGCGTGCAACCAAATCGTGGCCCTCAGGGTTGAGATGATAGTCCGTCTCCCAGAATAATGCTTCCCTTGTCCCCTACATTGGAGGGAGGAGATCCAGGGTCTCGATTCCATGCTTATTCAGTCTGGTGAGAAATTGCTGTCTCATTCGCTTGTGCAGCTCTAAGTATTCTGGGGTGAGACTGAGTGTTTTGCGCACAGGGGCACAACTGTTACGTCTGAAATTCTTCCCTCACAATAAGGCTACTACTCGTCTGAGCATAACCCTCTCCTTTACTTTGCCTGAATATATTAGCCCTTCCTTCCCTCTAAGATATGATAAGCTTGTAAGAGCCTAAATTCACATGGGATTTTTGATAATTGTTTACTTCTTTCCACTCTTAAGGCATTGGCCACGGGCGACTCGGGAGCTTAGAATTTGTCTGCCAACCCCAGACTATACCCTTAGTTTTCAACTACTTAGGAAGATTGTAGCACAGACTCTGAGCGCCATTCTGCTCCTGGTCCTCTTCTCAGGCACCCTCTCGGGTGCTGATCCTGCTCCGGTCCGTAGGGGTGAGTGGGTCGAGATGTCGATCCTTACTTACAATACGCACGGACTTCCGGCATGGATTGCCAGAGACCACCCGGAGGTCCGCCTTCCCATCATCGGGCAGCTAGCAAACCAATACGATGCGGTTCTTCTACAGGAGGATTTCGCCTACCATGGCCTTTTGACCAAGAAGGCAACCCACCAACTCATTGTGCGCGGCAATGGGCCTCGCCCTTCCCTTCTAGGATTTATACGCTACTTCTGCGGTTCCTGCGGCTCCGGCCTTACGCTTTTGGCACGCTTCCCCCGTGATCAACTGATCGAGCTGGACCGCCAGCCTTTTAGCGAGCCGTTCGGCGAGCCTTTCGGCAAGCCTTTTCACATGTGCGCAGGCTGGTTATGGCGGGCCAAGGATTGCTGGGCCACAAAGGGCTTCATACGGGCACGACTCCGTCTCCACAATGGCGCAGCATTTGACCTCTATAATTTGCATCTCGATGCGGGTGCGAGTCATCTTGATCGGCAGGCTCGGAAACGGCAACTCCGGCTGCTGCGCAGGCATATTACAGAGCGCTCGGGCCAAAGTGCTCTTGTGATTGGTGGAGATTTCAACTTTAGGTATAACAATGCTGACGACTGGGCATTGATGCAAGAGTTTGTAGCAGACTTTGGTCTTCGCGATAGCGGCGTTCGGTACAAAGACCGCTTGGGCCGGGGGGGAGTCGACTACATCCTTTACCGAAGCGGACGAGGAGTCGCCCTTGAAGTGGTTGAAGCTGGTATTGCAGAAGAATTTTTTCTCAATGGCAAGCCACTCAGTGATCATCCGGCGATTGCAGTGCGCTTACGGATACGCTAGTACCTTGCGGCAGAGTTTTTGACTTGAGGTGGAAAAGGCTGCTTTCCATACTGTCATTCCCGCGCACGCGGGAATCCAGGCCCAGGCGGGGACTAGATTCCTGCTTCCGCAGGAATGTTAAAAGGGGGGGGTACCTCGCGCAAAAGATAAGGGAACTTCCGTCAACTTGTACTAGGCAGCTTATTTTGAGATCTGAGCGAGAAATTACTGTTAATGAAAGCTTAGGATCAGGTATACTCTTTGTTGTTATTACCCCTTGGTTAAAGCATGGAAATCTGGTAACTATCAAGCCTCAAGGGAGGTTTGGTGAAGGGAGGCAGCCCTGTCCTGATCACGGGGGGGACCGGCTTCGTCGGTTCACACCTTGTCGAAGTCCTGTCCGCCCGGGACCTACGACTGCGGGTGCTGATGCGACGCACAAGCGACGTGACCCGCCTTGCCCAGTCGGGAAGCGATCTAATCGAAGGGGGACTGGACGACTTGGCTGCGCTCGCCCGTGCAGTTTGCGGCGTTGATGTCGTTTTCCATCTGGCCGCGGCCACGCGGGCGCGATCGGAGTCGGAATATAGCCGCGTCAATGCAGAGGGAACACGCGCCCTTGTTGAGGCCATTCTTTCTGCAAAACCTCGACCCCGTCGGCTAATCTATCTTAGTTCGCTGGCCGCTGTCGGTCCAGCTAGGGAGGCACGGCCGGTGGGACCGGAAGATTTGCCACAACCAATTACGGCTTACGGCCGGAGCAAGCTGGCAGGAGAACAAATTTGTCTCACTGCTACAAAGGAGTTAGAAGTGGTGGTGCTACGGGCACCAGCAGTCTATGGTCCTAGGGATCGAGATCTTTTTCTATATTTTTGGTTGGCAGCCCGGGGCCTTCTTCCTATCCCGATGGGACCCGATCGCCCGGTCCAGCTTATCCATGTGGTCGATCTAGCCGAGGCATTAGTCCGAGCAGCAACAACGCCCGATGTAGCCGGGATTTACCATGTGGCAGAACCTCGATCCTACTCATGGCGTGAGGCTGCCTCATGGGTCGGTAAAGCAGTAGGACGGCAGGTACGGGCGGTGTTGGTCCCACAATGGTTAGTGCGAGCGGCAGCGGTTGCAAGCGAGTTCGGGGCGGCCACTGCCGGCCGAGTTACAATCTTTAACCGGGATAAGGCACGGGAGCTTCTCGCCCCTGGCTGGCTGTGCGAAACCGAGGCCGCAAAGAGAGACTTAGGCTTCGAGACCCGCATTCCGTTACCCGAAGGGCTCGCGGAGACAGCAACCTGGTACCGGGAACAGGGGTGGCTCTAGCTAATACCGTCGAATCAGCAGAGTCGAGGGATAGAATTACAACCTACGGGCGAATCACCTAGACGGAGTACCGAGGATGTATATGGATAGAGGGGGGACTGGATGAATCTTCTCGAGAAGTGCGTTCGCTTTACTCGTGCTCGGGAGGCGCAGGCTGCGGGTTACTACCCGTTTTTCATACCTATTGAAGCGTCAGATGGCACCGAAGTAGTAGTACGGGGCGAGCCCAAGATTATGATGGGTTCGAATAACTACCTGGGGCTTACACATCACCCGAAGGTTTTGGCTGCAGCGGAAGCTGCGCTTAAGCAATACGGCAGTGGGTGCACAGGCAGCCGCTTCCTTAACGGCACACTGGATCTTCACGAGCAGCTCGAAGAGCGGCTGGCTCGTTTTCTAGGGAAGGAAGCGGCACTGGTTTTTAGCACCGGGTACCAAACCAATCTAGGAATCCTGGCGACTCTCAGTGGAAGAGGTGATTATCTCTTCTTGGACAAGCTGAATCATGCCAGTGTAGTAGATGGCGCTCGCCTAGCCTATGGCAAGGTATGCCGTTATCCCCATAGTGATCTGGAGACCCTAGAACAGCAGCTGGCACAAGCGCCGCGCGACGCCGGTAAGCTCATTGTCACAGATGGGATCTTCTCCATGGAAGGGGATATTGCCAATCTGCCGGGAATCGCGGCGCTAGCCGAGTGGTATGGTGCCGACATCATGGTGGACGATGCCCATGCTATTGGCGTGCTGGGTGAGCAGGGCGGTGGTACAGCGCAGTACTTCCACATTGAGGATAAGGTGACGCTGATTGTGGCCACCTTTTCAAAGTCGCTGGCGGCGATTGGTGGTGTAGTTGCAGGGCCGGAGCCTGTGATTCATTATCTGAAACATCACGCCCGCTCCTTAATCTTTAGCGCGAGCATGCCGCCAGCCTCGGTTGCCACGGTGCTGTCCGCATTGGAAGTGATCGCGGAGGAGCCCGAACGGCGCGAGGCGCTATGGAAAAACACCCGCCGGATGCAGGAGGGACTCAAGAGTCTAGGCTACAATATTGGCGAGAGTGAAACACCCGTTATCCCGGTGTTGATTGGTGGACTGGAACAAATGTTGGTCCTATGGAAAACACTCTTCAACGCCGGTGTCTTCACTAACTCGGTAACGCCACCGGCCGTGCCAAACCACTCCTGCCGACTGAGGATCTCGGTCATGGCCACGCATACCGATGAGCAAATTGATTTTGTGCTGGATGCTTTCGCTCGGGCCGGGCAATCCGAGGCAATAAGGCGTAGGGCCACCGGATAGGCTCATATACCTAACCAGTGGCTCCTCAGCAGGTGCGGGGCAGGCAAGTGAATGTGTGCGTGGTCCCCGTTCACGGCCGGAAAGATCTCAATCGCTTTCTCAAGCTCCCCTGGCATATTTACCAGGGTGACTCGGTCTGGGTACCTCCTCTACTCCACGATCTGAAAAAGTTGCTTGATCCTGGCAAGCATCCGTTTCACCAGCATGCGGATGTCCAATACTTTCTGGCTTTATGCGATGAGAAACCGGTGGGGCGTATTGCCGCTATTGTCAACCACCAGTATGTCAACTTCCACAACGAGGCCATAGGGTTTTTCGGGTTCTTCGAAAGCGTGGACAACCCCAGGGTAGCTGCCGAGTTACTGGCGGCCGCGGAGCAATGGGTTTATGAACGAGGGATGCAACAGATCCGTGGTCCAATGAATTTCTCCACCAACGAGAATTGTGGGCTCCTGGTGGATGGATTCGAGCATCCCCCAGCAGTGATGATGCCTTATAATCCCTCGTACTATGCCCAGTTACTCGCGGCCGCAGGGTATGCCAAGGCTAGGGATCTGCTAGCTTACCTTATCGAGGACCCCACCAAAACGCCCGAGCGTTTGGCGCGCGGGGTAGGGCGTCTCCAGCGGGCCCAGGGCATTACCATCCGGCCGATTAACCTGCGGCAGCTGCGGGAAGAGACCGAGCTCATTAGTGAGATCTATAACAGCGCCTGGGAGCACAACTGGAGCTTTGTTCCTATGACCAAGGCAGAGTTCAACTATCTTGCTAGGCAACTCCGACAGGTAGGAGACCCTAATCTGTGTCTTATTGCCGAGGTTAAGGGCGAGCCGGTAGGGTTTGCTCTGGCATTGCCGGACTATAATCAGGCGCTTCGGCGCATTAATGGCCGGCTGCTGCCGTTTGGCCTAATTAAGCTGCTCTGGTACCGGCGCAAGATCAACGCCGCCCGTATACTCGCACTAGGGCTCAAGCCCAGCTTTCGGCGCACAGGCCTGGACGCCATGCTCTACCTGCGCCTGTGGCAAGAAACGCCGAAGAACGGCTACTCCGCCTGGACCGAATGTTCCTGGATCCTTGAGGACAACTGGGAGATGCGCCGCGGGCTGGAGCGCATGGGTGCTCGTGTCTATAAAACCTACCGGATTTATGAAAAGGCGCTATAAGTCATAAATGTGGTGTCAAGCGCGCTGCTCGGCGATGGTGCTGCAGCAGTTCTGCTACGCGGCAAGACCATGACCGGCAAGCCACGAATTCTTGCCACCGAGAGCACGTTTCTTCCGCAGACCACTGAGCTGATGGGCTTCGACCTACTCTTCTAGGGTGTCTTTAAGAAGTACTCTCAAGCTTCAGTGAGCCAAGGGGGGTGCGGTCCACCACCGGGGTCCGCTTAGTTCCTGCCGTCAGCTTGTTCGACCCGGGATAGCGCTCAAATGGATCGGTCAGCTCGATCTCCTTGGCATACTCCTTTATCGCCGGGATTACCTCCTGGGCAATCAGTCGCATGCTGGTCATCCGGTCTTCGTTGCCGACCGGACCTTGTACATTGAAGACGGTAAAGATACCGGGTCGCAGCACCCGCAGCATGAGCTTGATCTTCTCAATCACGGTTTTGGGTGACCCCACGATCATCAGCAGGTCTTTCTGGGCTCGATCATAGGCTCTGAGCAGTTTTTGTCGCACCTCGTCATAATTTTTGCCCTCAGCTTCGTCAGCCCCGTGCTGGGCCTGCTTTAGCCGATCCGAACTCACACCGACCCATCCCCCACTGGGGCTGTAGGGAGGCACTAGTATTGCGACAACCGGGATTAGGAGGGATTAATTAGGAATAACCGGGATAAGGGCTTGAAATGAAAGAGAAAAGAAGGAAAATATTGACAGCTTTTTGTCTTGGATTTGAGATTGCGACAAATCGCCTAAATCTCCAAAATCGGCATTTCTACGCAGCTATTTTGCAACATCATCATAGCCGTTTAAATCCTGTTTAAATCTTCCTTAGGGGGCTGAAATAGTATAAGTAAGGGGACTAGATAGAACTGCAATGCGGGGGAGGGCTAGGCAGTATGCGAAAACATACTACCGCTTTAAAGCCCTCCCCCACGCCTCCTTACTCTTCCAAGCACAACCGGTATTGCTCTGACGAGAACTCGATCGTTGCTTTTTTTGGTCTTCGGGACTGCTGTATGCCGGTTTTCGATATGCCTCAACGGCAATTGTCCGCATCTGGTCATATGCGACTTGAATAAGCTCCCCGGATCTTCGCAATTCTGCCAGAACTTCGAGCAGCCCTATGATTGGAGTACCGTCCTGGCGTACTCTCATAGCTGCTTCTGCGTACTTTGCCAGGCTCTCGCACACGGCCGTGTTTTCTGCCTCGGGAAATTTTCTGAGTAGGGCTTGCTAATCTCAGAGTATTTTCTTATATTGTCAATATGTATTCTGATCATATTCTGACAATCGCGTCGATTTACGCCGCAAATCGCAAACTTACCCTAAGTACGCTGGGCACGTATCTAGCGCGCGACGGGAAGTTTTTTGGACGGCTGGCAGACGGCCGTGTGACCATCCGCCTCGCCGAGCATGTATTGCAGTCGCTCTCCGACCATTGGCCGGAGGGGCTGGAGTGGCCGGAAGAAATCCCCCGCCCGACGCCCTCGCGCGGCGAGGAAGTGAGGGCAAGGCGATCGTGCCCTTTGTGTGGGAGTGAAATCTCTGCTCCACCGGAAGAAATCATCCGACGCCCGACGCCCTCGCGCGGCGAGGAAGTGAGGGCAAAGTGAAGCCTCAGGAGGTTCAAGTTGATTTTTGCGGTTCAAGTTCTCTCAAGTTCCTAATTTTACAGCTTATTTTCTGAAAATACCGCGATGGGTAAGATCTCCGAACTTGAACCGCAAAAGCAGTGGTTTGCTGCTCAGGATTTGCGCGGGGTAGGCGGCCTCCCCGATGCTGTGCAGGCTCTAAAAAGGAAAGCCACCCGCGAGGACTGGCCCTCGCGGCCCCGCTCCGGTCGCGGCGGTGGGCGGGAGTACCCTCTCAGCGCCCTACCCCCGGCTGCCCAAGCCGCGCTGCTGCTGCGCCAGCAGCGTCAGCAGCAGTCCCCTTCACCAGAGGGAAAGAATAAGCCCCTCTCCCTATCCCTCTCCCCCCAGGGGAGAGGGGACAAGGAAGGGGGAGAGGGGGCAAGTCCCTTAGATCGCGAAGAGTTATGGGAAGCCTACGGGAGAAAGACCAACTCCCAGAGGGCCGTGGCGGACAAACGGCTGGCGGCACTCGACACCGTTGTTGCCCTGGTTGCCAGCGGCGTGGGGAAATCCAGGGCCATCGAGCAGGTAGCGGAAGAGACCGGGATCAACCGGGCTACCTTATATAGGTGGTATGAGAGAGTGCGCGCTCACCACCGCACGGAGTGGGCGGCGCTCCTGCTGCCCCGGCACACCGGCAATCGCACAAGTGCCGAGTGCAGCCCTGAGGCCTGGGATTATTTCAAGGCCGATTATCTCTCTTTGGAGCAACCGGCGTCCACCGCCTGCTACTCACGTCTAAAGGCCCTAGCGGCAGAGAGAGGGTGGACAACTCCTAGCCTTGCGACTCTTCAGCGCCGGATCCGGAGTGAGATTGCCCCTCAGACAAGAGTGCTGCTGAGGCAAGGGGAGCATGCCCTTATGCGCCTGTATCCCTCCTTGGAGCGTAGCGTGGGCGAGCTGCACGCTCTGGAGTGGATCAACGGCGACGGCTACCGCCACAACGTCTTTGTCCGTTGGCCAGACGGTACGATTGCCCGCCCGGTGACCTGGCTGTGGCAAGATATCTACAGCCGCAAGATTCTGGCTTGGCGCACGGACCACACGGAAAACTCCGACCTCATCCGCCTGGCGCTGGCCGACCTGCTAGAGCACTGGGGAGTCCCCGAGCATGCGACATTGGATAATACCCGGGCGGCGGCCAATAAATGGCTATCGGGCGGTACGCCTACCCGCTACCGCTTTAAAGTGCGCCCCGAAGATCCCCTGGGCATCCTGCCCCGGCTGGGCATCCAGGTGCACTGGACCAGTGTCCAGGCCGGGAAGGGCTGGGGCCAGGCCAAGCCCATAGAGAGGGCCTTTGGCGTGGGCGGACTCTCGGAATATATCGATAAAGACCCCGCCTTTCGGGGGGCCTGGACCGGACCTGATCCAACGGCCAAGCCGGAGAATTACAATAGTCGGGCCGTGGACCTACAGACCTTTGAGGCGGTCTTAGCCGACCGCTTAGCCGTCTGGAACTCCCAGCCCGGGCGGCGCACCGAGATCTGTCAGGGCCGCCTCTCATTCGATGAGGCTTTCTCCGCCTCCTACTCCCGCTCCACTATCCGCAAAGCCTCCTCTGCCCAGCGCCGCCTGCTGCTACTGGCGGCCGAGTCGGTCCGGGTGGACAACACCGGCGCCGTAGCTTTGGATTTTGGGGTGGGCCAAGTAGGGAGAGGTGGCCGCAACCGCTATGCGGATGAGGCTTTGCTCGCTTACAGTGACAGTGGCCAAGAGGCGGATGGCATTCTTGGAGTTATAACCTGGCGGCAAGGTGTGCTCAGGGCGGGAGAAGGCCGTGGCGCCACCGCCAAAGACAAAGCCTTTACCAAGTTCTTGGGCCTTCTCGTCTGTCTCGGCAACAAACACGCCGATCAGGTAGCCGAAGTTTTCGGGACCAGCCTGATACCCATGATCGGCCGCAATATCAGCATAGAAATCCCATAAATCGCACGTCGGGCTGAGTGCAGTGACCAGCCCAAGATAGGGATAGCCATGTTCAGCACACCAGCGGACGGTTTCCGGACTCAGGACACCGGGAATCCACATCTGGGGATGCGGTTTTTGATATGGCAGTGCCCACGGGTTGACATGACGATAGTGGAAATGCTTGCCTTCATAGCGCCACGGTCCCGGTTTGGTCCAGGCTTTAATCGTGGGCCTCGTTGAAGTACTCGCGATTATAGGCTGGGTTGGCGTTGTTGAAAAACTGCTCGCTCCCAGCGCCACGCACCCACCCCGCAACCAGCCGGCCGCGGGAGATGAGGTCAATCTCCGCCAGCTCCTCTGCCATGCGCAACGGGTGCTTAAGCACCGGTAGCGGGTTGCCGATCAGAACGATCTTGGCCTTGTTGGTGATCCGGGCGAGGATCGACGCCTCGACGTTCATGACGCTGCCCATGCAGAAGGGATTACCGTGATGTTCATTCAGCATGAGCGCATCAAAGCCCAACTCCTCGGCATAGCAATATTCGTCAAGAAAATAGTTGTAGTCGTCAGCGGCCTTCTCGTGGTCAAAATACGAGTTTGATACCGCAAAGAACCCTTCGTTGCGCAGTACCTCGTCCTCGGGAACCCAACGGTACGGCCGTTCGGTAAAATATCCAACAATCATACAGTTGCTCCTTTTTGTCCAGGAATGGAAAAACACTCCTTTGTTGATAGCAGACCTGTGCCTCAATGGGGAGACCCATGTCGAAGGGCTTATACGGTTTCTTGACAATGACTGTACAGGGCTCGGCCACCAAAAGTGAGGATATAGGCAAGTCCCGGAGCCCGCGTTAGGATTCCGGCAGACGCTCGAGAATCCCGTCCTCGATCCACCGCATCAGCAGGCCACCGACCTCATGTGTCACTGTCTCTGCCGGTAGGACTGGCTCCAGGGCAGCACAGATCTCAGAAAATGTTTTTCCCGCAAGCACACAATCGAGCCCCAGACGCTCCGCAGAGTTCATGCTAGCCTGATAGATAATGAAACCATCACGCCACACGCGCATAACCGTCTCGGCTGGACGCACGAGCTCGTACGGCGGTGTCTCCTCCTGCGCAGCCCAAATCTGGTGAACAGGCCAGGGGCTACGCAGCATCTGACATGCTGGGATTAGGCGGAACCTGAGGGCTGGCCACTCCTCGGGCAGAATCGCCTGTAGATCCACCATTTGTAGTGGCTCGGCGTCAGGAGCATCGAATACTTCCAGGCGCGCCCACTCCAGCCGCGCTAGATCAGCCAGAAACGGTAACTCCTCCACCTTAGCTTCTATGTCAAGGAATTCAGCAAAATGGCGACCAATATATCGCACAGAAGGATGGGTTGAGGGATATCGAGCCAGGTACTGATAAGCTAGCTTGTGGAAATACTCATCCCCCACAAGGGTGGTAACTCGCGGAAAATCCTTCTGTAGAACGTCGAGGAGGCGGGCACGATACATGCAGGCATAGATATCGAGCCGTTCTTCAGGCTCGATCTGGCCCAGTCCCTGTATAACCTGCACCAGAGCAAGGTCGAAGCTCCTATGTCCACCCCCTTCAAGCCCAGAAGTAATCGAGGCAAAGAACCGCGACTGCAGATCACGCAGATTCAGCATAAATACCACCCATCACTTCAGACTCGATTATGCGAGCACGCTCGGCTTCGGCGCAAAGTACGTCAAACTCAGGAATCTGATCATCCCACTCAATCAGCGTCGATACACGGCCGTAGCGGCGGAGCGCCAACCGATACAGGTCCCACACGGGATTGATGACGGGTCCGTCGTGCGTATCAAGAAGATAGGCTCCCTTGTTGCTGTGTCCGGCAAGATGAATCTGGCCAATACGCTCCTTGGGCATGGCTGCCAGGTAGACTTCGGGGATAAAACCATGGTTAGTGGCGCTGACATAGATATTGTTAACGTCAAGCAGAATACCGCAGTCTGCTTGCTCCGCAATTTCTGCCAGGAATTCCCATTCAGGCATGGCCGAATGGGAGAAAGTGAGGTAGCTTGATACGTTCTCAATCAGGATCTGTCGACCGAGCCGGTCCTGCACAAGCTGTACCCGCTCGACAACCTGTGTGAGCGCCTCTTCGGTGTATGGCAGCGGGAGCAAATCATGAGCATAATGCCCACCAATGCTGCCCCAGCAGAGGTGATCTGATACCCAGGCAGGTTCAAAGCGGTGCACTAGCATTTGTAGGTCATGGAGATAAGCATTGTTAAGCGGATCGGTCGAACCCAGAGAGAGGGATACTCCATGGAGGACCAACGGAGCCTGCGCCCGTGCTCGTTCAAGCACTGCCAGTGGGCGTCCCCCACGGATCATAAAGTTCTCCGAGATCACCTCGAACCAGTCTACCTGCGCTACGCCTTCCCAGACCCTAGGATAGTGCTTGGGGCGCAGTCCTATGCCATGACCAAGGTAGGGCATTATACACGCCATCTCGTCCTCTCTCTGTGGTAAAAGGAATAGGGGCACGGGAATATCCCGGCCCCTCAATCGCTCTTATGAGTTAGTTTTTGGCCTCGACGACCTTGCCGCCCTTTTCCGTGCACTCATCGGCGCTGCTAGCTTCTACCCAGCCTTGACCCTTACACTCATTTTGCGCTTTGCAAGCATTCGCCGCACCAGCACAACTGCCGTGACCCTTACATTCGTTAACGCCAGCACATTGCACAGGTTCGGACCCAGTCTTGCTCTGGGCCTGAGCTACGACACTGCCGCTCAGCACCAGACTTGCCACTGCACTCGCAATCATGATCCCTTTTCCCAATGCGTTCATTGCGACTCCTCCTCTCTGAGGTTATAGTTAATAGTATGCCAACCGCGCCAGACGGCGCTGTGCTCTCCTACAACCACCACTCCTTATTTTTCGTTGCTTTCTAACCTCCTTTCGTTTCGATTATGGGTCACTTGTTTCTGCCGCCACCCCGTCCGGGCTGGTGGCAAAGAGATTAACATCGATCGTACCTTCGGTGGCCACCACATCGGCGAGTTGCTGCACTCGTGCTAACCAGCCAGCAGTGTTCTTAGGGCTTACCCCATACTGCTCACGGTTAAAGCCCTCGATGCGCGCCCGGATGCGCAACGTCCGCTCCTTACCATAAGTGCCGGGCGGTAGGTAAATCACAGTACCTGAAATACGCTCTGGACCGCCATTCTCTTTCTTGCGACCGCAAATGGTAAAGGTCCCCTCAGAAGTAAAGGCAATGGGCTTCTTCGCCTCAATGGGGGGCAGCAGGTTGACAAGAGGCACCTCCAGATCAAATGTGCATTGCCCCGGGTCACCCTTCTTATTAGTCGCCCATTGCTGGAAATGTTCCGTCTTCGTTTCATCATTATCAACGCGGATCGAGGTCAAAGGAACTGAGCACTTGACACTTCCCTCAAATTTTTCCTCGTCCGCTGTCGCTGTGCAGCCAACGGCAGAGCTGACTGCCGTAATCCGTTCTCCGATCACAGCATCAAAGACGGCGGTAAAGGTATTATTCCCCACCTGGGGTTTGACCGTAAAGGTAGAGACTTCCGCTCGCCCCGGCTGAGCAACGACTGCGGTAGCGAAGGTAAGTGTTATACAAATCATATATTTCATCACATCCATGCCTTCCTCCTCTTACAACGGGTTATTATCCTTCACTCTGCTACTACCGAGTTTTCCCTATATAAATGCCACCATAAAGGAAAAAGTTTCAAGAGCAGTATAGATCTATTCCCAGGTCAGAAGAAAAAAGAGGGGGTGGAGGAGATGCACCCCCCTCAGAGGGCTCAGGCAGGGAAAGGGAGGGCAAACCTACCTAAGCCAAGACTGGCAAGCGACATGATTCCGTATAGGAAGCAGCGCCTGCCAGAGTTAATGTGTAGTAGTTCTCTACCCCGATGACGGTGACTCCGAAGATATCCAGGGTCCGAGAGTTTGAGAACAGGCCGCTTATCTCTACCTCCTTAGACATATTCTCTTCAGCAGTGATCCTTATCAGGGCTATGCCCGTAGCTCTACAATAAGGTTTCCCGTCAAGCGCAACCCACGTCTTTCGGTCAAGGAAAAGGTAATCGGAGTAAAGGTTGGCGACTCAAGCAAGGCGTATCCTCTGTCTGTTTTACGGCGGCTTGGTCAGCCACTGAAAGATACTTTAGGCGGCAAACCCCTCACTATTACCTACCAGTCTGAGGGACATGCCACGGCAGTCGAGACGGTCACAGGCAAGCCCCTTGCCACAGTAACAGCCTATTGGTTTGCTTGGGCAACCTTTCACCCGCAAACTGAGGTGTACGGGCTGCCAAAGTGATTGCACGATTCGGGAGCGGTACACCTCAGCGGCAAGCAACGCTTGCTGCCCCTCATGCCATCCTTCCTCTTTGGGGGAACTACAAGTATATTTTATCCGTATGACCAGATTATCGAAGCGTATCAAGGTACACGCACGAGAAGAGTGAGGCCAAACTATGCCATACTACATGTACGTCACGGTCCAAGGGGAAGACAAAATCGCCCGCTTCACCATGGATGCGAGCACAGGCACGCTCACTCCTCTGGCTGACGTGGCCGTTGTGGGCGGTCCAGCACCCCTGGCTATTGATCCCAAACGGCAATTCCTCCATGTCGGACGACGAGGGGTGTGTGAAATCTCAAGTTATAGGATCGATCAGCGAAGCGGTGATCTCTCCTTGCTTGGAGCAGTGTCACTCGACGCCGAGCCTTGTTACCTTGCCATGGACCGCAAGGGCCAGTTTCTGTTTTCGGCCTATTATCAAGCCGGCAAGGCGGCAGTACATCCCATTGGTCCTGACGGAGCAGTTGGCAGCCCACCCATTGTATGGCGCGACACGGCACGTGGGGCCCATTGCTTCCAGACCGATCCGTCCAATCGTTTTGCCTTTGTGCCACACATTGCTGGCAATGGCCCCAATGCGATCTTTCAGTTCATGTTCGATGACCAAACTGGCCAGATCACGCCAAACACACCAGCGATGGTGAGCCCAGAGAATGCCGATGGTCCACGTCATTTTTGCTTTCATCCCAGCAAGGACATCCTCTATTTCTCTAATGAGCAAGGCTGCAGCGTAACAGCGTATTATTTCGATACGGCAGCAGGAACCTTGCACCCTTTCCAGACAGTGTCAACTCTTCCAGAGGATAACAACGGCCAGAACACCTGCGCACAGATTCAGATCACGCCAAACGGCAGATTTCTCTATGCACCGAACCGTGGGCACAATAGCATTGCTTGCTTTGCCATTGATAAAGCCTCAGGGACGCTGACCCTGACCGGGCGTGTCCTGACCGAGCCAATACCACGCGCCTTCAGCGTTGATCCCATGGGGCAATTCCTCTTCGCTGCCGGGCTGGAATCGGGTCGGCTCGCCGCCTACCGGATCGACAGCTCCACAGGCACTTTGACCCATATGGAGACGTATCCTATCGGTTCCCGGCCTATGTGGGTGCTGATTATCCAGCTACCAGCCTAAGGCCGCTGAGACCCGAGGACCAATACCGGATTTATCCCCTTTGATTGCCAACTTGTGGCACTAGCCGGTGTAGCCAGCCCCCAAGAGGCGAGCCATGAATACTATGATCCGTAACGCAACAGCTGCAGACGCGCACCCGATTGGCGAGCTTGCTAGGGAGTTCCAGGGGTATCTACAAGCCCTAGAGCAGATTTCCTATCAGTGTACGGGATAGCCGCAGTGCACAAACCAAGCACAGGCATTGGCAGGGGAAATCGTCAGCAAAGCCTGGCATAGGGCTTCTTGCAAGGCCTCACGAGTTCTGGCCTTGGCTTGGCGTAAGGCCGTTTTGATCTTCGCCCAGCACTTCTCAATGGGATTGAGATCTGGAGAGTATGGAGGGAGGTATTGTACTCGGGCCCCTCGTGCCTCGATGGCCTGCTCAATCCCACCCACCTTATGCACCGCCAGGTTATCCATCACCACAATGTCTCCAGGCTCAAGCGTGGGCCCCAACACCTGTTCGACATAGGCACCAAAGACTTCCGTATCGACTGCTCCCTCAACCATCATCGGCGCCCTGAGCCCTTGCACCCCAAGGGCGGCCAGTAAGGAAATACTTTGCCCATAGTTGCGGGGCACACTGCCGAGAACTCGCTGTCCTGGAGCCCCACGGCCATACAAGCGAGTTAAGGCTATATTGATCCCCGACTCATCGATAAACTTCAACCTCTTCACTGCTCCCGTGGCCATTCGTTTCCCAAAGGCCCTGCGTAAACCCTTCACCCGGAGCGTGTCACGCTCGCTGGCATGAAGCGACTTTTTTTGCGTGGCAATTTCAGCCTCTGTAACTCCACGCACATCGTCTTCAGGCTCACTCTAACCCCTCCCCTCTGCTCCACCTCCTCGCAGAGCTCCGCCAGTGTGATATCGGGCTCAGTGCCCACTGCCTCTCGCAACACCTCCTCCTGCCCCTGCAAACTCCTTTGTCCCCCCCCTCCATGGGGCAACGCTGCACAACTGCCCGTTGTGCGCCAGCGTCGCCATAACTTCTCCACAAACGATAAACTCACCCCATAGCGCTCGGCCATTTCCCCTTGCGAGTCTTGCTGTGCTTCTAGTGCCCCCACTATTCTCTCTCGTAAGTCTTGCCAATAGGCTTTCATCTTCTCTTTCTTATCCTACCGTACAGGCACAGGTAAACCGCTCTAGGCGACCGAACGCAGTTTGAGTTCACAGCAGAGACCTACCTACGTGACGGCTTCGGCCCAAACCCGGCCTTCTCCGGCCTTGTTGCCGAGCTAGACGGCGAGGTGATTGGCTATCTTCTGTATCACTTCGGCTACGACACCGATCGGGCAATGCGACTCATGCATGTTATCGATCTCTACGTGCAGGAATCCCACCGCCGACGTGGGACCGGCGAGGCACTTATGCGAACGGCAGCCCGGATTTGCCAGGAGGCCGGAGGCCGGGAGCTCTTCTGGTCGGTCTTCATAGCGAATAAGTTGGCATTCCAGTTTTATGAGCGCCTTGGTGCCAAACGTATCCACGAGCTAGAGTTCATGTACTGGCCGGTTCCTCCTGGGTGACTCTCAGAAAAAAACTTTCTCACGGTAGAACCTTCAGGGCATTGAAGACCATAGCGTTTGTGGGTCGAACTTTATAATCCACCTCAACAAACTTCCAGCGAACAATTCCCTCTTTGTCAATGACATAGGTGGCAGGATGGGGCCACCCCTTACCTTGGGGATTGAGCAAACCGTAGCGGTCAATCACCCGATGGTTTAGGTCCGCTAATAGAGGGAAATCTACTTTGCTGGATGAGGTTTTCTCTGACACTGTACCGAGAAGCTCCTGGCCGGGGGGGTCCTTTTCCATTTCCGCAATGAACGCTTTTGATTGTTCGTGATTGTCAACGCTAACGGCCAGAATTTGCGTCTTCTCTTTAAGGCTACCCTCTACAAGTGTCTTCAGCTCCACGAGCTGATTAAAGCAGTACGGTCACCAGTGTCCCCGGTAAAAAACCAGGACAACATGCTTTTTCCCCTGAAACTGAGAAAGGGTAATAGGGGTGCCCTTTTCGTCTTCCAGGGTAAAGTCCGGGGCCGGCTCCCCGACCTTAACATGCTCAAGGTCTGTGGGGGCAGACCCATCTCCATCTTTGGGTCCAAGAGCGACCTTGGCGGCATAGACAAAGCACCCTACGCCTAAGACAAGAGATATAACCACAACAATAAACGTACCCTTGCCAAGATGCACAACTTTCCTCCTCTAAAAACGACCCCGGCGTTGTTCCTTGGTGGGAAGCACTTCCAGACAGGTGGTCCACCAGCCGGTCAAAATGGTCTCAATAAACTCCTGGGGTAGTTTTTCTGCCCGCATCTCTCACGAAATTCTAAGGAATAGAGGGAGCAGGCTTCAATGCCTGCCAGGCGCTTTACTTGTTCCGATTTGAGCAGTATCCCATTGGTGAGTACAGTGGCTGGACCATACTCTAGAGTCTCAGCTAAAATCTCAACCATATCTTTGTGGAGAAAAGGTTCTCCACCAGTAAAATAATACTCCTTGACCCCATACCGCCGGGATTCTTCAAGATAGGTCTTCACCATTTCCAGGGTAAGAAAGCCAAAGGTCTGGTTACGCGGGCTACAACTAATAAAACAGTGGGTGCAAATCAGGTTGCAAAGAGTGCCGGTAACCTGGAACCATAGTGAGTCAAGAACCTGAAGCGGGAGCAACGGAGCAGTCATGAATCAATATCAACCATAGAAATCTGGGCCAAAAAAAGAGCCTATGAGGGGGTAGATCCTATATCGCGAAGGAATCTTTCCCTGGGAACGCGGGTAACAAGAGCACACACCACTTCTTTTTCTTCCCGCGTAAAAAAGATAGTAAAATCTCCCCGAGAGTAAACTAGGTGATTCCCTACCTTCTCGCCACCCGAGGGGAGGCGAAAGGATGTTCCTCTAAAAAGGTGGCACAGGATATAGCCTTTCTGCCCCTCGAAAGAGGTTAAGGTCATCACTCTCTCCTTTACCTTCACAACGATTCCACCCTTAAGGTCATACCCTCGTTTTCGCAGATCAGGCAATTGTGCCTGGAAATCTAAAGGACCTAGCTGGTTGTAGTAATCTTCAAGCGCCCGGAGGTCGCGCGTGTGAAAGGCCAGCGAGAAATCAGGGCTTGTGGTTGCCATATAGTTCTGGGCCAGTCTCTGCAAGAAATCCCCGTTTCTTTGTTGTTCAAACCAGCGCGGCAAGAAAAAGAAGGCGAGGAGTCCTGCGGTTGCCAACCCTACCGCCAGACGCGGGAAGGTAAAGGTCTGCTGGAGCCAACTCCACCAGGATCCCTTCTCTGCTTTTACCAGGGCAATACGCAGATTTTGCTCTAGAGCCGGGGGAACTTTCTGAAGGAGCGGTTTTGTTGCCATAAAGGCGCGAAAACCCTTTTCTTGCTTATATACCTTCTGGCAGTCCTCGCAGATCGCCACATGATGTTCTACTTCCTCCCGTTCTGACGGGATCAGAACGTTGTCAACATGGGCAGCAACCATCTCCCGATATTCCTGGCAATTCATCGGACTTTAGACCTCGGACCGTCGGATTTCACATATCCCTTTTCCTGCGCATACTCCCTTAGAGCCACCTGCATCATTCGTCGCGCTCTCGATAGACGTGAGCGCACAGTGCCAACCGGACAGGCAAAAACCTGAGCTGCTTCTTCATATGTTAACTCCCCAACATCAACCAGAAGCAGTGTGGTTCGATATTCCTCGGGAAGAGATCTGAGAGCAGTTTCGACCTCGGAGTCAAGCAACTGCGCAAAGAGGGCTGTCTCTGGGGTTGCGTGCTCTCCTTACTCTGTGGTTAGCAAGTTTCCTCTCATATTCATAAGTGAGCCCATCCACATCCACCGTCTGTCCCGCCCGTTGTTGCTGCCGGTAGCGGTTTTTAAACGCGTTATGCAGGATAGTAAGAAGCCAGGCACGACAGTTAGTGCCCAGGGTAAACTGGTGGAAGAAGCGATACGCCCGCAGATAGGTCTCCTGAAAGAGATCTTCCGCCTCTGTCCGGTTACGGGCCAGATAGAGACTAGCAGTATAGATATAATCCATATGCGGGAGTGCCCACTCGGAAAAAAGAGCACTTTTATTTCTCCCGCCTCCTTCTGAGGCCATAAAGGAATCTTTAATATAAACCCAAGGGTATGAACACTTGAGCTGAGGGGAAAGGTTCCTGAAAGGGTCCGGGTCTATGTATTTCTTTTACCTTTACCTCGCCTTTTTTCGACAGCAATGACCACGGCAAATTGCGCAGGCGAGAGTCCTCCCTCAATTTTGCGACCGTTGACAACGAGCGTAGGTGTCTTCTTCACCTTAATCCGGTTTGCTTCCTCAACATCCTGGCGCACCGCCTCTCGGCCTCTTCCTTCTGTCAGGCAGGTGTTGAACTGCGCCATATCAAGCCCGAGCCGGCCAGCATAGGTTGCCAGGTCTTGAGCCGTGTACCGCTTTTGGTCGGTAAAGAGCTGGTCTGCGTATGGCCAAAATTGCCCCTGTTCACCAGCACACTCTGCCGCTTGGGCCGCTTCGCAGGAGCTGGGGTGCAGCTGTTGGGTAAGATCGGGGTTACACGTCGTATCCAAAGGATAATGGCGGAAAATCACCCGGATATCATTAGGGTAGCGAGCCAGCACACGTTTGAGCACCCCACGGGCGCGAGCACACGAAGGTCAGCGAAAATCAACAAATTCTACCACTGTTACCACGGCTCCACTGCGCCCTTCCACATGTCGTTCCTCCCCACCAGCCGCCACCGTGGGACGGGCATCATACCAACGGATAAATTCACCCTCTCCCTTTCTCGTTTCCTGTCCGAAGCCTGGTCCAAGGGCCTGCTCAGGTGACCCTAGTAAGGAGGAGGCTGCTGTTGACCTCACATCCGCCATCTGCCACCCTCCCAGCGCAACCACCATCACTAACACTCCCGCCGCTCCGTAAGCAAGCTGGGTCACAACTATTTTTCCCGATTGCCATAGAAGGTATAGGGCACAGACAAAAAGACCGGCATTGATCACATACAGGGTAGTGCAAAAAATGCACAAGGCATGGATAACAAAAAAAGAGACTCCCGCTAGGTAAAAGGAAAACCCCAGAGCAAAGGCTGTAAGCAGCGCTAATAGCCCTGCCCAGCGAACCAGCATGAGGCCTAGTACAGCAAGATAGGTCCCTGCTGCCCAAAGCGCTAGCGGCAGGCCAAAGAGGTAAGCATAGGAGCTAGAGAGGACCGCGTTACAGTTGACATAGGAGCCTTTGCCACCACAAAAGCGAGCATAAATGCCCCCTCCCCCACTGGCCGAGTAGTGATGATAGGTAAGAAAAAGGCTGAGGCCGATTCCCAGCCCGGCAAGCACCCACATTGCTATACGAGGCCATCGGGCTTGCTCCTGCCTTGGCCTAGCTGTTGGTATACGCCGCTGATTTTTTGCTTTCTTTGCCGCCACAGAAGAGAGAATTTAACAGATACATCCCTCCTAACGCAACTAAGCTTTACCCACATTTTTCTGTCAAGAGGGTGCTGATCCTCGAAAACGCTGACGGCAGCATGAGGAAGATCTGCGAAAGGGTCTAGGCCAGGCAGTCTTACCTAACGCGCTTGAGCAGAAATATCTCAATGCAAGTAAAGAGTGGGGATAGCAGTGGAGCTTTCCCGCCTCAAGCCACTATATCGCCCGGGTGACGGAAGAGAGGCGCCGCCGCCACCTCCACGAATCGGTTCTCCAGAAGGCCGTCAAAGATATGGGGCTCAAGGCCGACATCTCGAAGCCAGCCGGCCCGCACACCTTGCGGCACTCCTTTGCCACGCATCTTTTGGAAGAGGGCTATGACATCCGCACGGTTCAGGAGCTGCTCGGGCACACCGACGTGGCTACCACAATGATTTACACCCATATCTTGGACCGTGGCGGGAAGGGAGTCCGAAGCCCCATGGACAGACTCGCCTTAGGGCTCCATCTGTTGCAGCCATAATGGGATTATGCCGGTCAGCATACTCAATAGTTCGGTTCCAAAAAGAAGCACCTATGAAACAACGCCTCACACTCCATACGGAGCGACTCTTGCTCAGGCCATTTGCGTTGGCTGATGCCAAAGACGTGTAACTCCCTCGGTCGCGCCGCTCCCTCGGCGGCGGCTCATTTGTAACGTTATAACTCAGGAAACCCGCTATGATGAAACTACTCACAGGGGGCCGCGGCTTGAGCAAGAATCTGCTTGAGCTGCTGGAAAAACACAAAAATGTCGCGTTCGCTGTGGCATGGGCGTCCTTCGGCACTGATGTATTCAAGGCGCTGGTCCAAAACAAGCGAAGATTTGGCGAGCGGTAATAGGCACGCATTTCTACCAAACACACCCAGACGTTTTGGATGAGTTTGTTGGTTTCGATCAAGTGCGATTTATTCTTCAGCCACAAGGTATATTTCATCCCAAAGTATATTTTTTCTGGGACTCGTCTGAGTGGGAGCTAGTAATTGGCAGCGCCAATTTAACAGCCGGTGCCTTAGGCAAGAACAGCGAGTTATTACTGCATGTATCATGTCAGGAGGCATCGGCAGCGAATCTAAAGGATCAGATCTTAGCCCAAATCGATGGCTACTGGAACGCCGGGGGTCCGGTTACAGAAAAATCGGTGTCCACATACCGTCGATTATGGAAAGCTCAGCAGCCCGCGCTTCGGCGTGTCTCCGGAAGTTACTCGGGCGGTAGTAAAGCGAAAGCACCCGCTCACACTGCAATCATGTCAATGTCATGGCGAGAGTTCTATAAGTCAGTTCAAGCTGACCCAAATCACGGCTTCAATGACCTGTAGGAGGTCGCTATGCAGCACTTTGTCTATCCTGCCACACTTACCCCAGATGAGCATGACGGTGGATTTGTGGTCACGTTTCCTGACGTGCCGGAAGCCAGTACCCAAGGGGATGATGTGTCCGACGCCCTACAGCAAGCTGCTGATTGCCTGGAGGAGGCCATTGCCGGGCGTATCCGACGCCATGCGGGTATTCCAGAGGTGTCACCGGTTGGGCCAGATCATTATGCGATTCCATTACCCGCCCAAACCGCAGCCAAGGCAGCCCTGTATCTGGCCATCGGCCAGACTGGTATAACGCAAGTCGAACTCGCCGCGCGTCTGCATTGCAACGAAAAAGAGGTGCGCCGCTTGCTTGACCCGCGTCATGCTTCCAAAATGTCGCGTTTGGAATCGGCCCTAGCGGCTTTAGGGCAGCAGTTAGTTGTGGGCGTGCAGGCAGCGGTGTGAGAGCGCATTCGAGCGCGTCCATGAGCTAACCAAGGCATGGAGCGGGACGCGTATTCCGCTACGCTTCATGCGCGCCGATTGGCCCTGACGTTAGCTAGATCGAGTCCTATCTGCGGTCGCTACAAATTGCTTCGGTAGCAGTCGAGAAACCACTGGCGATCAACCCATATGAACGAGTTCACCACGGCATGTTCGTCATACACCGGTTCCCCTTGCTGGCAAACCCGTAAGCCAAGTGGTCATTGAGCAACGGGGGACTCTATGACCATGCCAACGCCCGGTAAAATCGTCTACCTTGATACCAGCGCGTTGGTCAAATGCTATGTAGCTGAGAGTGGAGGCTCATAGATTGTAGGCCTATGTGATCCGTCCGCTGGCCATGAGATTGCCACGGCACGAGTTACCAAAGCTGAAGCTGCCGCAGCATTTGCTAGCAAACACAGGAGTGGTGATTTACTTGCAGAGAATTACCAAGACATCCTCCGTGACCTAGCCCATGACTTTGCCCATCAATATGTACTGGTAGAAATCGACCAAGCAGTAATTGATCTAGCCGTTACGCTAGAGGAGAGAATTTAACAGAGACATCCCTCTTGCGGCAATAGACATTGCCTTTCTGCTTTAAGTGTGGGAAGTTATCAGCAAAACTAAGAGAATGTCAGATGATGCCATCGCCTCTGCCTTTACTTTCCACCACTGTTATTGGCAGCTATGCCCTCCCTTCCTGGCTCTATGCCGCACGTGAGTTGATCCACCAGGGCAAGTTTGGCCGTCGGGATATACAAGAAACCCTAGACGATGCGGTTGTTATTGCCCTCAGCGCTCAGGAGCAGGCCGGAGTGGACATCATTTCCGATGGCGAGATGCGCCGTTTCGACTTTATCTTTGGCTTTTATGATTACTTTACTGGCCTGCGTACCCTTGAGCCCACACGCAAAATGGGGCCGTCCCTCTATGACAGCGTGGCTTTCTACGAGGTAGTGGAACAAATCACCGCCCCGCAAGGTCCAGGCCTGGTTGAGGAGTTTACCTTTGCCTGGGCACACACAGCCAAACCCCTCAAGATCTGCTGCCCAGGCCCTCTCACCATTGCCACCCCTCTCAAACTGCAAAGCGGGTACAAAAACTTTGAGGAGGTCCTCTGGAATCTGACTGCCATTGTGAACACTGGGCTCAAGAATGTCGTGGCCGCAGGAGCTGACTACATCCAGGTGGACGAGCCTAATGTAGCGGTGGGAATGCCCGAGGCAAAAAAAGTTGAAGGCACAAAAATGGTGCGGAGGGAGTTGCAGGGCTAGAAAAAAGAGGGAGATGATGATGGAGAATTCTCTAGCCACTATGGTTCTCACCCGCGTTCGCACTTACGGCGAGCGACAGGTGATGCGGGCAAAACGCAAGGGCAGATGGCAGGAAGTATCGTGGAATGCCCTAGGGGAACAGATCTCCAAGACTGCCCAAGGCTTAAAGGCAATGGGCCTACAAGCGGGCGACCGCCTGGCAATTCTGGCAGAGAATCGGCCTGAGTGGGCAGTGGTGGATTTAGCCTGCCTTTTCCTTGGCGCTGTAGACGTGCCCCTTTACCTAACCAGCACGGCCAAGGACATTGCTTATATTCTTCATGACGCCGGGGTAAAAGCAGTGGCGGTAGCCGGAGAGGGACAGCTGGAAAAGATCTTACAGGTGGCTCAAGAGCTGCCTGACCTTAAGTTTCTCATCCTATTTGACCAGGATCTTAAAGAAGAGACTCGGACTGGTCGGTTGCGTTCTCTGAGTCTGGAGGGTCTCATGGGCTTAGCGGACAGAGAGGGAGGCGAGATTGACCTAGCCTCTAACCCCGGGCTGGCAACCATCATCTACACCTCCGGCACTACTGGCCCACCTAAAGGCGTAATGCTCTCTCACGCCAATATTCTCTCCAACTGCCGGGCCGCCACGGAGATTCTGCCTCTTAACGAAGATGACCTGACTGTCTCCTTTCTGCCTCTCTCCCACGCGTTTGAGCGTACTGCCGGACTTTACACCTTACTCATGGCCGGAGGAACGGTGGCCTATGGCGGAGGAACAGTGACCCTGACAAGAGACCTGCCCGAGGTCAAGCCTACAGTACTGTGCTGTGTCCCCCGGGTTCTGGAGCTGATCTATCGACGAGTGCATAGCGAACGTGAGAGCGCCTCCTCTCCCAAAAAGCAGATCCTAAGCTGGACTTTAGATGTGGGAAAGAGAGTTGGCCTTCATCGCTCAGAAGGCCAGCCCCTACCCTTGCTTCTCTCGGTGCAGAACCGCCTAGCCGACCAAATTTTGTTCCGACGCTTGCGCCGACTTCTGGGAGGTAGGATCCGCTTTCTTGTTTCCGGCGGAGCACCCCTGGCCGCTGAGATTGCGCGCTTTTTCTATGGCGTTGGCATTACTGTGTATGAAGGCTACGGCCTCACCGAGGCTGCGCCGGTGATTTCTTGTAATCTCCCGGGCAAATGCCGTCTAGGCAGCGTGGGCCCAACCCTTCCAGGAGTAGAAGTGGCCATTGCCCCTGACGGTGAGATTCTGGCGCGAGGGCCCAATGTGATGCAGGGCTACTACCAACGCCCAGAAGAAACCAGAGAAATGATCGATGCCGAGGGCTGGCTCCACACGGGTGATGTGGGAAAAATCGATGCCGAGGGTTTTATCCATATCACCGATCGCAAAAAGGACCTCATTATTACTTCCGAGGGGGAAAACGTTGCTCCGCAAAACATCGAAACCTTGCTCAAGCAAGACCCCCTGATCGAAGAGGTATGTGTGATGGGAGATCGCCGACCTTATCTCACTGCACTGATCATTCCCAATCTTCCGCTGGTAGAAACCCTTGCCCGCGAGCAAAAGGTTTCCACCACCGTCTCAGAGATGCTTACCCATCCAGCCGTTCGCATGCTCTTTCGCCAGCGAATTGACGAAGTGAACAAGACCTTGCCCCTTTATTCTCGTGTGCGCAACTTCACCCTCCTTCCCCAACCGTTTTCCCAGGACAGAGGAGAACTCACCCCCACCCTCAAGGTCAAACGTCGGGTGGTGGCAGAAATGTACCAAGAGGTGATTGAGGCCATGTACCCTGCCAATCGCCCGCTAGGAGAGAAGCAGTCCTAATGGATCAGCAAAGTCAAGCCACTTTTTCCCGGCCGATTTTGGTGTGTGGGCGAATCGAGACGGTCGATAATCTCGACCTCCTGCTTGAGGTGCTGCCCACTATGGTGAAAGAAGCCCTTATCAAGGAAATTGGGCTCGATTCACTCCTTGAGGTAGTACTGGATCTCGGGCGGCCGCCTGAAGCCCGCTTTATCAACCGATCTCTTTACCTTACGGATGCACCAGTGAACCGCGAGGACCTCCAGTTTACCGTTGCCCGGGTGGGCGTGTTCACCCAGGACAATCGTGCAGGCATTCCTCGTACCCTCCATCGTATCTCAGCCATACGCAACCGCATTGACGAGATTGTTGGCCTGACCTGCCGGATAGGACGAGCGGTGTTTGGCACCGTAGACATTGTCAAAGATGTGATTAAGGAGGAGAAGAGCGTGCTACTGCTGGGCCCACCGGGTGTGGGTAAGACTACGCTCCTGCGCGAGGTGGCACGGGTGCTTGCCGAAGAACTCGACAAACGGGTCATTGTGGTGGACACGTCAAACGAGATTGCTGGCGATGGAGATATTCCGCATCCGGCCATTGGCCGTGCCCGCCGCATGCAGGTATCCTCCCCCGAGCTTCAGCACAAAGTAATGATTGAGGCAGTGGAAAACCATATGCCTGAGGTTATTGTAGTAGACGAAATTGGCACCGAGGCGGAGGCACTGGCTGCCCGCTCGATTGCCGAGCGAGGAGTTAGACTCATTGCCACTGCGCACGGCACCTCGTTCGACAACTTGCTCATGAACCCCACCCTTTCTGACCTCCTGGGCGGCATTCAGGCCGTCACTTTAGGCGATATAGAAGCACGCCGACGGAGGACGCAAAAAACGGTGCTTGAGCGCAAGGCTCCACCTACCTTTGATGTGATCATTGAAATTCACGACCGCTACCGTTTTGCTCTCCACCCTGATGTAACCGCGGCGGTGGACGCGCTGCTACGCGGACGTTCCTCAGAATCGGAGGTCCGGGTCCGTCAGGAAGACGGTACTATTAGCATTACAAAATCCCCGGCCGTCAGCGCTCAGACGTCCGCTTCCCCTCCTTCTCTGGCCTCTGACCTCCGGGCTCTAACCTCTACAGAGGTGAACCAACTGCGGCCGCTTGGCATCTATCCCTATGGTGTGAACCGTCACCGCCTGGATCAGACAATCCGTGAAATGAGGGTTCCGGCTCATGTGGTAGTTGATTTAGAACAGGCAGATTTGATTCTTTCCCTCAAAGGGCAGGCTAAAAGGCAATCTAGGGGGTTACGAGAGGCAGTCGAACAAGGGTTGCCGCTTTACACCCTACGCAGTGACACGCTCGTTCAGATGCGCAAGTTCTTACAAGAGACCCTGGGAGGGAAAGACCACAGCGAAGAGCAGGCACTCAGCCAAGCGGAGGAGGCAATCCAACAAGTGCTTGAGAGCGGCGAGCCGGCGAAGCTGGCTCCACAAAATCCTTATCTTCGCCTCCTCCAGCATCAGCTCGCTGAGCGGTACGAGCTTATCTCTCGCAGTGAAGGCCGAGAACCCCTGCGCCACCTAGTGATCTATCCGTACGAAGGGAAATGAGGAGTAAGAATGGATATGCTTTTTCACCAGCATCTACGCGAGGAAGCCCGATCGGTTTGGGAAGCAATCTTTGCCCATCCCTTTGTCAAAGAGTTGGGAAACGGAACCCTAACCCGGGAGCGCTTTCTCTTTTTTGTTCGCCAGGACTATCTTTACCTGCAGGATTTTGCCCGGGCGCTGTGTCTGGGTGGAGCCAAAGCCGATTCTTTGGACACCCTGGACATGTTTGCCGATCATGCCGCCACCGTGGTACGGGTAGAGCGCCATCTGCATGGCAATTTTGCCAAGAAGCTGGACTTAGCCCCGGAGGAGCTGACGCAAACCGTCCAAGCCCCAGTGACCCAGGCCTACACCCGCCACCTTTTGGCGGTAGCCCAGGGCGGCACACTGGGGGAAACAGTAGCCGTGGTGCTGCCCTGCTACTGGATCTATTGGGAAGTAGGCAAGCACCTCAGCGCTTCCTTACCTTCCGATCCTCTCTACGCGGAATGGATTCAGGCATACAGCGCCGAGGATTTTGGCGCCCACGTGGAACAGCAGCTCAAGCTTGTGGATCGTTTAGGCAAGGACGCCTCTGCTACGGAAAAAGAGCGAATGCAAAAACATTTTGTCCAGAGTAGTCGCTATGAATACCTCTTCTGGGAGCAGGCTTACCGACAAGAGGATTGGTCGGTGTAATGAAACTTACTTTATGGCTACGGCCTTGACCTGCTGGTAGTCGGTCCATCCCTGAATGGACTTCATAATCCCGTCCTGCAACAGAGTTATCATGCCCTGCTCTACCGCAACCTTGAACATCTCTGCCACTGTAGCCTTAGCCTGAATAAGCCTTTTGATATCATCAGTGGCAATCAACAGTTCATGCAGCCCGGTTCTCCCCTTATAGCCGGTCTGGTTACAGATCTCGCAGCCCTTGCCGCGATAAAGAAAGAAGTTGTCGTTGTAGTTGATGCCCAGCCAGGCGAAGGCTTCCTCTCCATAGCCATGGGCCAGAGCATCGTATTCTTCCTTGGGCGGGTGGTATGTCTCCTTACAACTCTGACAAATGGTCCGGGCCAGCCTCTGAGCCAGCACCCCCAAGAGAGCATCGGCAAAGTTAAAGGGGTCCATTCCCATCTCCAAGAGACGGGTCACGGTCTCCGTGGCACTGTTGGTATGCAGGGTGCTGAAGACAAGGTGTCCCGTAAGAGAGGCTTCGATCCCGGTCTCGGCCGTCTCTTCATCTCGCATTTCTCCCACCATGATCACATCAGGGTCGGCGCGCAGAAAAGCGCGCATAGCGGCGGAAAAGGTAAAGCCGATTTTGGGTTGGACCTGCACCTGCCGCAGGCCATACTGGGTGATCTCAACGGGATCCTCAGCAGTCCAGATCTTTCTGACCGGGGTGTTAATGTATCCTAAGGCGGAGTGCAGGGTGGTGGTCTTACCAGAACCGGTAGGGCCGACGCAGAGAATAATCCCGTACGGTTTCCCCAAGATGAGCTTAAATTCCCCGAGGTTCCGCTCGGACATGTTCAGCTTCTCCAAGGGCATGGGCTCACTAGCAGCCAGGATACGCATGACCACATCCTCGTTCTCAATCCCTGTGGTTGGCACCGTTGCCACCCGCAGCTCGATCTCCCGATTAGGCAGGCGAAATCTGATCTTGCCATCCTGAGGCTTGCGACGCTCGGCAATATCCAAACTGGCCATAATCTTCAGACGGGAGGACAAGGGCTTGCGATAACTGGGCGGAATCCTTTGGTATTCGTAACAGTTCCCATCCACACGGAAACGGACAACGGTCTCCCTTTTATTGGAGTAAGGCTCAATATGGATGTCCGAGGCTCCCGCCTTATAGGCATCATAGATGATACGATTGGCTAAACGGACAACGGCATTATCGTTCTCGTCTAATGCCAGGTCAGAGGCCTCTTCGTCCGCCGACTGGTCTTCGGCTTCTAGCTGACGGAGGATATCCTTCATGGAATCTGAATTGGTGTTGGGATCAGAGCCTGTACTGGTCGAACTAATAAATTTGAGAATGTCCTCCCGCAGCCCGACAGCACACTTGATTTCCTTGCCCGGAAAAAGACGCTTGATGTCTTGTAGCTTTTGGAAGGAATGAGGGTCATCAATCAAGATATCAACCACATTCTCGTTGCCTTTTAGGGGAATCCAATAGTTAGCTTTAAGATAATTCAGATTAATGTTTTTTACTAATTCCGGAGGAATAAAGAGGCTCTCTTGGAATTCGATAAAGGGACATTCATGAAAGGAGCCCAAGGACTGCCCTATATCTTTTTTGGGAACTTTGAACTTTTCCATTAACAAGGTTTCAATCGGTCTCTGTTTTTCTCGCGCCTCGGCCATCGCCGCCTCCAGCTCATTTTGGGTGATAAGATTGGCAGAGAGGAGGTGGTCAAATTTCGCGGGCTTCTTTTTGGTTAATAATTGATACTGATTATATAGGGCAATGCCCAGGGTCTTGGCAATTTCTTCAACCCTCGCCTCGTCCTGCTCGCTGAAGCGACCACCGCTTTTTTTATTAATGAGCTGGAGGACACCGGTCAGTGAGTTGCCGTTAGCTAAGGCCGGGACGGTTAATATCTGGGTAGTCCGCACCCCGGTCTTCTGGTCCCAGGAGCTATCAAAAGAGAGGGTCGAACTGATGCGAGCAAGCTCCGCTTTGTTATAGGCATCAGCAATATTGACTGTCCTGCGGTTGCGGGCAACGAATCCCCCAATGCTCCGTTCGCTGATGGGAACCCGGATTTCCTTGACCGAGTCAAGATCTAAAAATCTTGAGTAGATTTCTTTCTTGTCATAGTCTACGGCGTAAAGGGTGAGGCGCTCCGCATCAAGGAGAGATAAGATCTCCTCTCTTAACTCTATAAATATTTGATCCAGATCCTTTGCCCCGTGGATGCGGTTCATAATCTCCTTGACCCGCTCGGCGTAGAGGACCTGTTCTTCTAATGCCTCAACACTGCTTCTGGAACGAAACCTAAGCTGCATGGCCATAGCTTCTCTCTTAGCTCCCTACTACAAAAGACACCGTCGTGGTGCCGCTGCCGCCAATGTTCAGGGTGGCAACCCTGCTGGCGCCCGGAACCTGGCAGTCTCCGGCCTGACCGGTCACCTGCTTAAACGCATCGAGCACCTGCCGCACACCCGTAGCCCCCACTGGATGCCCACAGCCAATAAGTCCACCGCTGGGGTTAATGGGCAGCTTGCCGGAAAGCTCGATTACCCCTTCTTCAATTGCTTGCCACGACTCTCCCGGCTTGGTGATTCCGAAGTGGTCAATGGCCATGTATTCTGAGGTGGTAAAGCAGTCATGGGTTTCGATACTGCTTACTGCCCAAACGTCAGCAATACCCGTCCGCTTAAACGCGTCGAGAATAGCTTGCCTGGTATGAGGAAGAACATAGGGGTGGTTGCGGCCCTCGGCTATCTTCACATCAAACTCGATGGATGCAGTGCGATGACCCCAACCAAGGATGCGAGGAAGCTGAGGCAATTTAAGTCCTCTACGCTCAGCGTACCCGCGGGCAAAATTCTCTGAGGCAAGCAAGAGCGAAACTCCTCCGTCGGTCACCTGGGAGCAGTCTCTCACCTTAAGCCTGCCGGCTACCGGGTTGTTGAGCTTGCTATCGGCCCTAGTCTGATCTTCGTCCACAAACCAGCTACGGGTCTGAGCCTTGGGGTTGAGCCTAGCGTTAGCATAGTTAATAGCCGAGATCCGAGCAAGGTATTCGTCCTTTAGCCCATAGCGCCGCTCATACTCATCCCCCAGACGGCCAAAAAGCTTAGGAAAAGGGAACTCAATACCCTTGGCCTCATGTTCATACCAGGCAGCAGTACCGAGGTAGTCCCCGCCAGTGGTAGGATCAACTGTTTTCATCTGCTCTACCCCGACCACTAGAGCAAGGTCATAACGACCTGCCTCAATCTCCGCCGAGGCAGCAAGAATAGCAATACTGCCTGAAGCACAGGCAGCTTCATGTCGCGAGGTAGGTAAACCAGAAAACGCCGGGTCTATATCCACCAGAAACGCTCCCAGATGCCCCTGATGACAGTATAGCTCCGCGGCAAAGTTGCCTGCGTGAGCCACTTCTACCTCGCGTGGTTCAATTCCGGTTTCTTTTAGCCCGTCTTCTACAGCCTCTTGCATCATGGCAACAATGCTCTTACCCTCTTTCTGCCAATTGCGAGCAAAATCGGTCTGGTATCCTCCCAAAATGTACACCGGTGCTGCCATAGCGTTTTCTCCTTAGGTTACATTGTCTAACAAAGAACCGTCCAATAACCAGGTCAGGTTCCTGAAAAAAGGCCTCCCTATGGGTTAGCGTTAGCCTTCTCTATTGTCCTTTTCACCTTACCCCTTTCACCCTGGCAAGGTCAATCAGCATTGCTGGGCTGAACAAAACCGATCGGCCAGGGCTAGTCTTTATAGGCTAGACTTTGATATTTATTCTGACTGATGAACCTAACAGGGCCAAACCCTTCTCTGGTCAGCCCTCTGCTCACTGACCTCTATCAGCTTACCATGGCAGCAAGCTATTTTCATCATCACATGTCGGCATCTGCTACTTTTAGCCTCTTTGTGCGCAACTATCCTACTGATCGCGGCTTCTTTGTGGCCGCAGGACTGGCCGAGGTTATCTCCTATCTAGAAAGTTTTGCCTTCTCGGCTGAAGATATCAAGTTTCTTTCCGGGACAGGGCTCTTCGACTCTGACTTCCTCGACTATCTCTCTCAGCTACACTTCACCGGCGATGTCCGGGCTATGCCTGAGGGACGAATTTTCTTCACTAACGAACCGTTGATAGAAGTCACCGCGCCTATGCTTGAGGCCCAGATTGTGGAAACTTATCTCATCAACACAATGCACCTTCAATCCATCATTGCCACTAAGGCAGCCCGTTGTTTCTGGGCTGCAAGAGGGAAGGGCCTGGTCGATTTTTCGCTCAGGCGTGCCCATGGAACCGACGCCGGACTCAAAGTGGCACGGGCAAGCTTCATTGCTGGTTTTGACGGTACCAGCAACGTGCTTGCGGGTAAGCTCTATGGCATCCCCATTGTGGGCACCATGGCCCATTCGTTTATCATGAGCTTTGATAATGAAATTGAGGCCTTTCGCGCCTATGCCCAGACCTTTCCTGAGTCAAGCTCACTCCTCATCGATACCTATGACACTGCTACTGGGGCACGCCGGGCCACGCGGGTAGGACAAGGACTGAAAGCAAAGGGGCACAAGCTCAGAGGAGTGAGGCTTGACAGCGGAGACCTGCTGGCACTGAGCCAGGACACTCGCAAGATCCTTGACACCGCTGAACTAAAAGACACCCGCATCTATGCTAGTGGCGGGCTCAACGAATATAAGGTCGAGCAGCTAACAACCGCAGGAGCCCCGATTGACGTCTTTGGCGTAGGCACCGAGATGGGAACCTCGGGCGATGCGCCATGGATGGATATAGCGTACAAGCTTGTGGAGTACGCTGGGAAACCCCGGCTTAAGCTTAGCACCGAAAAAATAAGTTATTTAGGGAAAAAGCAGGTCTACCGTCTTTTTGACTCTCAGGGCCTGTTTGCCCAAGACCTGCTTGCTCTGCAAGAAGAGACCTGGGAAGAAATCTGTCAGCAAGTCTGTCCTGAGCGTAGGGGCGAGGCATGCTTCGCCCGTACAAGGGAGGGCACCCCTCAAGCAGAACCCCTTCTGCACAAGGTCATGGAAGGAGGAAAACTCTGTGCTCCCCTTCCCTCCTTGGCAGCGATCCGGGAAGCCTTTCTTGCAGATTTTCGCCGCCTACCCAATGCCTACAAAACGCTTCGCCGCCCTCCTTCTTACCTTGTCAGTCTCACCCCTCGGCTTTTCTCCTTTCAGCAACAGGCGGTACAGGCCATTCAAGAACGGCTGGAAGAAAAATAAATCTCCGATCCTGCCTTCCTAAACTCCTCGGCCTTCTCTTTCATCCCGGTCTCAAATCAGAAGTCTGTGAGTTCATCCGGCCTTCACATCTTATTCAAACCGTGCCCGAAAGAGGCGCTGGCGGCGGGTGCTGCTGGAGAGCTCACGGAACAATATTCCACGAAAAATCATGAACAGAAGAAAAAGAAAAAAACTGCAAAGCATAACTACCAGGGTAGAAAGGGAACCAAATAGAACCGGCAGGGCGTTCCAAGACAAAATAGACAAGAGTCTTCCCAGCATGAGCGGCGCCAGCAGAATGGGCAGAGGCAACAAGAAGAAAAAAAGCGTGGCCAGAGCAACAAACGGAGCAAACCACTCTGCCCAGTTCTCCCGCAGAAATTCCCAGCTCTCATTAAAGATCCCTACACTGTGGGCTCGGGTCTGGTAGATGATCTCGGGAGCAGGGTTGAGGATAACCAAGAGTCCTAGGTTAATGACTGCGCGCACAGCCTGGGCACTAGGAACCGGAGGTAAGGCCAGAGCCAAGACCCACTGGAGGAGCATAAGAATAAACAGGACAGAGATCACCGACCCAAGATGGACCCTAAAACTTTCTCCCAGATCCTGCCAAACAATCCGGCGACCACCTACCACTTCGCCAATGAAGTAGAGGTAGGAGCTAACACAGGCTGCCATAGTCAGGCCAATGAGGAACCCACCGATAAGGCCGAGCGGAGCAGCAAAAAGGGTCGCCAGGGACAGGACGGGGCTATAGAGCACTGGGAGCAAGAGTAGCCACCAGCCCTGCAGCACCTTCTGCCAGGCTTCCTGCAGGGATCGCAGGTAGAGCTGCAGGGTAACTTTGACTAATGCCCCCCAGTCCATAAGGGTTCTTTAAAAATGCCTCAGAGAAGGCTCCGGCCGTGGCTTTATTGCCAGGACTGCCCCCAGCGATCCAGAAATGTCACTTCTGCTGGTGGAATACGTGAGACCGGGCCAAACTTGCCCAAGGGATACCCTATAGGAATAACGGCGAAGGTTTCCGCTTTCTCGGGCAAGCCCAGGACCTCGTCTATCTCTTTTTCAAAAAGCAGGTGACGAGTAGTCAGGGTAGCCCCCAGACCGAGCCCACGTGCGGCAAGCAGTATGTTCTGCACGGCAGGATAAATCGACGCCCCGGACATCTTGGGCAGTCCTACAGCCGCAGCAAAGTCACGGTAGAGACAGCAGACGATCAGGACCGGTGCCTCATGAAAATGTTCGGTGAGGTATACAACCGCATCGAGCATACGCTTCTTCTGCGTCTCGGTTTTTCCCGGAGGTGGAGGGTTCTTCTGGTACTGGGATAAGACTCTATCCAGGGCTTTTTTGTAGCGAAGCTGGATCTGCTTCTTAATCTCCGGGTCTTTGACCACAATAAAGCGCCAGTGCTGGTTGTCTCCCCCGCTGGGCGCACATAGGCCGGCCTGGAGAATTTTGTAGATCAACTCATCCGGCACTGGGTCAGGCTTAAGCCGTCGCATGGCCCGCATAGAATGCATAGCCTCAAAGAGGCCCATTTCATCAGGCATAGGTATCCTCCCTATATAAGAAATATATAAGAAATAAGAAAAAGGCGGAGCTAGGCTCCGCCCCTTATACCACCAACCCTAAGCCCGAGCACAGGCTATTTAATCGCTCCCAGCTGCTTGAATACCACCGCCGCATCCCAGTAATCGTGCTGCGAGGCAATCTTGCCACCTTTAAAGGTCAGGATGGATACCCCGCGGGTGTTGGTCTCCTTTCCCGCCGCTGCTACGCCCATAAAGTCGCTGGCGTGCTTAGCATTCCAGGTCCATTCCACCGCGCCAGCCTCTGGGCCTCCACTGTAACTAACAACTTTAAACGTATGGACCCCAGCCTTGGGATCGGCAAGGGCCCCGAAGAACTCCTGCAACTTGGCCTTACCGCTGAACTTCTCCGCAAAAATGATATCCTCAAACTCCACATCATCGGCATACATGTTCATCAAACCATCCATGCTCCCGCCAAAGTCCTCTAGCCACTCTTTTGCCCATGCAAGATTCATACTCTATACCTCCTTTCCTTTTCACTCTACCGGCTCATACTTAATGAGAAGACGGTCACCATTTTGCAACCCATTGCGGAAATTCGTCTCAAAGGAAGACCAACTGCTAGAATACTTTTCGGCAAACGTTTTAAAGAGGGCTTCTTGGGCCTCTGAGTCCTTAACAATCGATCCTTTAGCCATAAACGAGAGGCCGTCGGATTTTCCTACCCAGATCTTGGCATCGTCCCTGCCCGCCTGGATACGTTTTACCCGCCAGGTTGTCTTTGGTGTGGCCACCCACACTGCCTTCTGGTGGTGCATATACCAAATTTCCGCCGGTCTCCCCAATGAGCCATCCTTGCGGGTCGAGGCAATGTAAACATATTTGCTGGAGTCAAGGGCATCCTCGACCTCTGAGGTCAAAGCCATGACCTGACTAGCTGGCATCCAGGCTAAGATACCCGCAAGTACCAAACCAAAAAATATCCATCTCTGACCCATCTTTATCTCCTCCCTTCTGACTGAGACTCACTTTTCTTCTGCTTCGGCTACCTGTATCGACTGGATCACCACCGACTCTACAGGAACATCCTGGAATCTCCCCTGCCCGCCAGTCCTTACTTTCTCAATTTTGTGGACCACATCCATCCCCTCAATCACCTTGCCAAACACCGCATAGCCAAAGTTTTGCGGGCCGCTGTGGTTTAAGAAGTCGTTATCTTTCACATTGATAAAAAACTGAGCCGTAGCACTGTCCACCACATTGGTGCGAGCCATGGCCAGGGTACCAATGTCATTCTTGAGACCATTCTCCGCCTCATTCTTGATAGGCGGTTTGGTCTGCTTTTGTTGCATCTCCGGGGTAAACCCACCTCCCTGGATCATGAAGTTAGGGATCACCCGATGAAAGATGGTGCCGTCGTAAAATTTATCGTTAATATAGGCAAGAAAGTTCTTAACGGTTTCCGGCGCCTGCTCTGGATATAGCTCGATCTTAATATCACCCATAGACGTAGACATAATGACCATAGGACCTCCTCCCTTAGGTTCGCTCCCGGCTCGTGAGCAGCTTACAAACACAAAGAACATCACACTCAGAATAATGCTCCCAAGAACCTTGCTAAGCACCGTTCTCACCCTCCTTCCTTACTTTATTTTCATCCCTACCCCAACTCTCCCCCTAACTCGAAAGAATTAAGAAGAGAGGGAGCCAATACAGACAAACTATTACCCCAGGGCAAAGGAAAAGAAAAGCACTACTAAGATCAATTCTCCAAATCCTCCAGCGTCTTCTCTACCGGCCGGTGTTTTCATACCATAGCACAGGCTCATTATTTAGGTATACTGCCAAAAAATCGGTTGACTTGGTTTGCATACTCTAGCATGCTCTAAATCGAACCAAAGAGGATGGGTACACTAGAGCATGGCCATAGAAGTCTTTGACCTCATGAGCATGCTGCTCCCGTTCACTTTGTCATTACCGCGCAAGCGAGAATCCAAAAAAGTGGCGGGCCAATAGATTACTGCGCTGGGACAAACCCCCGATTGCCTGAGGGCAAGCTTGGCAGGAATGACACCAGAAGGAAAGTGTGCCAATGTCATAGGGTTCGATTTAGCACAGGAGGAGATGAGGTTATGGCAATAACGAAAGAAACGGCAGCAGCCACCCCCCCAGGGACCGGAGCCGAGGTTGTGCTCAGGACCGCAGCGGCAGCTGGTATTGATGTATGCTTTGCTAATGCCGGCACCACCGAGCTGCCATTAGTACAGGCACTCGACCGCTTGCCAGAAATCCACCCAGTGCTGGCGGTGTTTGAAGGCGTATGTACGGGTGCCGCCGACGGTTATGCCCGCATCAGCGGACGGCCGGCACTGGCGTTACTACACCTAGGTCCAGGGTTGGCCAATGGACTGGCAAACCTGCACAACGCGCGCAAGGCTGGCTCTCCGGTGGTATCAATCGTTGGCGAGCATGCAACCTGGCATATTGCTGCGAATGCGCCCCTGACTTCAGACATTGCCGGGCTTGCCCGACCCATGTCACAGTTTGTCCATACTGCAACCCAGGCCGAATCAGCCGCTAAGGACATGGCCGAGGTCATTATTCAGGCCACACGGATGCCAACTGGGCCAGCAACATTGATTCTACCATCGGATGTTCAGTGGGCTCAGGTAACGGCTGAGCCGGCCGTAGGTAAAACTCTGGAGCCGTCACCACCAAACGTTGGAGAGATCGAGCGAGCAGCCCAGGCTTTGCGTTCAGGAACCGCAGCCCTGGTGCTGGGTGGCAGAGCCCTGCGCGCGTCAGGTCTACGGGCAGCGGAGCGGATCGCCCGGGCAACAAGCTGCCGGGTATTGGCCCCAACCTTTCCTCCTGTCCAGGACCGTGGTGCTGGCCTGCTCTCACCCGAGCGTATTCCTTACCCGCCCGAGCCTGCACGTCAACTGCTTGCTCCCTACCGATCTGTTGTGCTTGCCGGGGCTAGAGAACCAGTGGCATTTTTTGGTTATCCTAATAGCCGTAGCGGCCTGTGCGCGGAAGAAGCGGACATGATCCCTCTGTGCAGCGCAGAGATCGACCCGGTGACAGCGCTGGTCGCCTTAGCCGATACCCTTGGGGCACCCCCTGAACACGTGGTTCCTGCCTCTCCGCGTCCGCAAGCACCAACCGGCGCGCTCACCTCCGTCAATATGTGCCAGGCTGTAGCCGCGGCACAACCCGAAGACGTGATTGTTATGGATGAAGGCGCCACCGCGGGCTTTGCCTACTATGGACTCGCAGCCAGTGCCCCATCCTTTACCTATATGACCCTGACCGGCGGCTCGATTGGGCAGGGCCTACCGTGCGCAGCAGGGGCAGCAGCAGCAGCGCCAGACCAGAGGATCATTGCCCTTCAGGCTGACGGTTCATCTTTATACACCATCCAAGCCCTCTGGACTATGGCGCGCGAAAAAATGAATGTCACTACCGTACTTTGTAAAAACCGTGCCTATGCCATCCTACGCTGGGAGATAGAGCGAAGCGGCGCTACTCCTGGACCCGTAAGCCTGGCGCTTACCGGCCTGGACGAGCCGGAGATTGACTTTGTCAAAGTCGCCGAAGGCTTTGGGGTTGAGGGTCGCGCCGTCCGTACTGCAGAGGAACTGAACAATGCTCTGCGCTATTCGTTCAAGACCCCTGGCCCCATGCTGATTGAGGCTAATTTGGAATAGTAGGGGCAAAGAGGCCAAGAGTCATGTAGGAGAAAAACCAGGTACCAGGCAAACCTGTCCTAAATCACCCCTTCCCTCTGCAAGTCCGCCAACTCTGCTTCACTGTATCCCAGCCGTTTTCTATACACTTCGGCATTATCCTGCCCTAGAAGCGGCGCTGGGGTGCGCACTTGTGCCGGAGTACGCGAGAACTTAGGAGCAATGCCATAGTGAGCAAGCTTTCCTGCGGTTGGATGCGCAACCTCGCAAACCATGTCCCGCTCTTGGAAATGCTTTTCCTGAATAATGTCACCAAAATTGAAAATAGGTGAAGCCGGGATGCCCTCGGCATTGAGCTTTGTAACAACTTCCTGGACAGGGTGTTTTTTCGCCCACTCTTCCGCCACCTGCTCAACCAGGGCTTCATTAGCCTTGCGTGCCGCTACGCTCTCAGTGCGGGGATCGTTGATCAGATCTTCTCGCCCTACAATTTTGCAAAATTTCTCCCATTGCTTATTGTGAACCACACCCAGCATCACATAGCCGTCCGTGCAGGCAAAGGTGTTCACTGGCGCCACAGCCGGATGGCGGTTCCCATTCCGCTGCCAAACCTCTCCGCAGTTGGCTGCCTGCATGATTCCGCCCTCGGTAACTGACAGGACACAATCCACCATGGCAATATCCACTCGCTGTCCCTCGCCTGTACGCTGCCTGCGGACAAGGGCGGCAAGCGCAGCCTGGGCGGCCTTGATACCACTTAAGTAGTCGGCAATAGCGTTACCCGTCTTGGTAGGGGGGCCGTCGGATTGACCTGTGATAGACATAATCCCGCCCATGGCTTGGGCGTCGATATCATAGCCCACCTTGTAGGAGAGTGGCCCCCACTGCCCCAAGCAGGAGATAGAGACATAGACAATATCTGGTTTTACTTTTTTGATGTCCGCATACCCTAGATGCCAGCTATCCATAGTACCGGGGCGAAAATTCTCCAAGACGATGTCTGCCCGGCGGGCCAGCCGACGGAAAATCTCTTGCCCCTGAGCATTATGAAAGTTCAACGTAATGGCTTTCTTATTGCGGTTGATGCTGAGGAAAGCCACACCGCGATCCAGCTCTGGCGCATGGGGAACATGAGGAGTAAAGGCACGACAGATATCACCGCTCCCTGGCAGTTCACACTTGATGACCTCGGCTCCCATGTCGGCTAGTTCTGCTGCAGCCACCGGTCCTGCATAGGTAGTACATGCCTCAATAACTATAATCCCCTCCAGAGGACCAGAGAGCGCAGGGTCCGCCTCCTTATAAAATTCCTCTTTGGTCATGTTCCCCTCCTTATATCAAAATATCAAATAAGCTGTCCCCCGCCGATGTTCAGTACCTGCCCAGTGATAAAAGCCGCAGCATCAGAAGCAAGGTACACGCTGGCAGCAGCAATCTCTTCAGACTTGCCAATGCGCCCCGCTGGGATCTCCCGGGCAAATGACTCTTTCTGCTCCTCGCTCATATGGGCAAGGATAGGAGTATCAATCAGTCCCGGGGATATAGCATTGACCGTGATCTCCGAGGACGCCACTTCACGGGCCAGGGCTTTGACAAATCCATGTACCCCTGACTTGGCTGCCGCCACATGAGTAGTGTTGGCATATCCGGTATTGCCCGCTAGGCCAGTGATGCAGATGACTCGTCCCCAGCCTCGGGCAATCATATCGTTAATCACTGCCCGGGTGCAGTTAAACACGCTTTTGAGATCAATCGCCACAAGTTCGTCCCATTCCTCTTCTTTCATGTCGAGAAGCGGACGAGTATAAAAGATACCGGCATTATTAACCAGGATGTCCATACCGCCAAACTCGGCACGGGCCTTCTCCATCATGTCATTGACATCAGCAAAGCGGGATACGTCTGCCCTCAGACCCAGAGCCCTTCCCCCTATAGACTCAACCTCCTTTACCACTGAAGCAATTTTCTTCTCATCCCGACCGTTGATCACAACATCTACACCCTCTCTGGCAAAAGCCAGGGCAATAGCCCGGCCAATACCTGAGCTGGAACCAGTCACAACTGCTTTTTTCCCTGTAAGACCCATGTTATCTCTCCTTTCTCGGCCTCAAACCTCAAGGAAAACAGGCCCAATGGCTTCTCTGAGCAGAAGGTTTCGCTATTTTTCAGAAGGGTTTGTTTATAGCCAGGTAAGCCGCCAACCCTCCGAGAACAATAGTAACCCACCACAGAGGCTTTGCCAAAGTAGAGGCGGGTCTGAGACCCGTCCGAGAAATCACAGCAATGAGGGCGCCAAAAATAATCCAGATAAGGATTTTTCCTATAACCCAACCCGGCCATGGCCAATGGATGCCTAGACGGGCCAGCATACCGAACCCACTAATCAGCATGAGCAAGAGGCCCACGCCATGGGTGATGGCTACAGGCTTTCTCCAGGAGTGTTCTTGGCTGCCTCCATTGATGTGGTGAAGGGTGAGCCCTCCTAAAGCCATAACGACCATAAAGACGCCAATAAGGTGGATGTTTTTGTAGACAAAAAATGAGAGCATAAAATCTCCTTGCAGGTTGCAACGTTTAGCCAAACGCCTGGGTGAAGACCTGTCGCTGTTGCGTACTACCCAGCATAAGCAGCTCACTCCCTGGTAACAGCTCTGTCGAAGCAGGCGGGTTGGTCTCAACTCGCCCGTTCTGTTGAACGCCAATGACATTCAGACCCGTGCGAGCACCAATTTCACTCTCCGCTAGCGTCTGGCCGGCCAGCGATGGGGGCAGGAGAACCGCGAACAACTCAACTCCTTCCCCAAGAATCACTAATTCCTGACTTTGTAACAGAGAAAAGACATACTCAACGCCCAGAGAGGCGTAACTGAGCGCAAAATCGGCACCCGCACGGTGGATGGCCTCAATATTTCTCTCATGGGTGATACGGCTGACAATACGTAGGTTCGGATTGAGGCGACGGCAGTAGACGGCTAAGTAGATGTTCATGGCATCGTCATTGGTTGTGAGAAGAACCGACGGTGCCTCTTGCAAGCCGGCTCGCATGAGAACTTCTCGATCGGCGGCATCACCAACAAAGAGCTGGTCCGGGATATTGCCAATCCTCTCATGCAGTGTCTCGTCGTGTTCAACCAGATGCACGGCAATACCTTTCTGTTTGAGCGCATGAACCGCTGCACAGCCAACCTTACCTCCACCAATGACCACAACCGGGTTGTAGTTAGTATCATAGATGACCAGCAAGGTATCGAGCTCTAGTATTTGCTCTGCAGTCCCCATAACGACCGGGACACTGGCATCCGAGAGAAAGGTTTCCGGCAGCGCTGGCAGCAAGCGCCCGCGTTCCCAAACCGCAACAATGTTGACACCTATAGACTCCCGTAGCCGTGTCTCGCGGATGGTACGACCCGCAAGTGGGGTGTTGTGCACGGGAAATTCAGCGACCTGTAAGCCTCTGAAACTGCCAATCACATGCGCCTGGGCATGGCCGGTATTAATGCGATTGGCTAGACGTTCACCCAATTGCTGTTTCAGTGGTAGCACATGCGTGCAGCCACTCAGCTCCAGGATGTCAACGGAATCTTCGTCCTCGACAATGGCCGCAATGGGTACATCCAGAGCAACCTCTCGGACGGTCAGGGTAATATTAGTGTTGATTGTGTCCTCGCTGTTGGCCAACACTAGACGTGCCTGCGATCCCTGTAGTCTTTGATACGTCATCCGGCTGTCGACCTCGCCGGTGATCACCGAGATGCCATCCCTATGCATACGGGCGGCCTCGGTTGGGTCAGGTTCGATGACATAGTAGGGGATGTTGTGGAGTCGTAGCGTCCTAATGAGACCCGGGGCAATGGTCTCATAGGTACAGATCACTACGTGTCCTTTCATGTTTTCCGGAGCTTCGCGGGGCGCCTGCAACCGCACCCGAGCTTCGAGCCAGGGCGCATAAAAAAAGCGGATAAACGTGAAGGGCAACACAATAAGCAGCAGAATAATGCCCGACAGCAACACAACCAGGCTAAAAAGGCGCCCCAGGTCACTGTTAAAGATAATATCTCCGAAACCAAGTGTGCTCATGACCGTTAGTGTCCAGTAAACACCCGTGATCCAGGAGTGGTACTGCCCTTCCTTGTACAACATAATCAGGTGAAAGAGCAGGGAAAAAACGGTAATGACAGCAAGCAAAAAAACCACATACTTGACCAGCGCCCAAACGTTGCGGCGGGTCTCTTGCTCGCTAAGGAAATACGAAATCTGACTGCCAAGGAATTTCATAGCTGCTCCATGGCTTGGAAGCTTTAGCGACCCAGTCTAGTCATTATGGCTGGGGGAAACTGCAAGCAAAACGCGAGCCGCTCTTACAGAGAGAGGAATGTTCAATGACTAGATGAAATGCCAAGGGTTACCATGATTGCCAGGCGGCATAAAAGGCGGCAGTCCTAGCTGAGGATAGACGGAACCCTCAAGGTGAACCGGGCGGGAAAAGGGTTGGGCTTACCTGCCATACTTCGTATCAATAATTTTGCGGATCTCGTCCGGGGGGGTACCATGCATGAACAAAGAGTACGCATCCAGCGCCTCGCCCTGGCAGATGTTTCAACCAGCGCCGTGGTCATCGGTAAAGCAGTCCAACAGGTGACGGTGGCCATTAGATCGATCACACCCACAATAACAAGCCAGTCCGGCTAACACCTCTGGAATTTCTGCGGCTACTCCATAAGCCTCTGCCGTTCTGTCCAAGAAAAAGGCAGGAGGAAGGGTGCTGGGAAGACTATAAGCTTTCGGCTCTGCCACAGGGTCCGCTCCCGTTGGCAGCACAACGCCGAAGAGAAGACTAAGAGCGAAAACCCCCTTGAGGCAAGTCTTGAGCCACGTCTGCATAGATGTTTAGCTTAGCATAAGACGAAGCGCTCACGCTAGAGCACCACTATGTTCATCGGGCTGCGCCGGGTAAAGGTGTAGAGCATGGCCGGACGATGCGGGCCATAACGCTTTTTCTGGATGGGCTTAAGGAGCCCAAGGGTAAGAATCTTGCGGCGAAAGTTTCGCCGGTCAGGCCGCCGACCAAGAATAATTTCGTATATCTCCTGTAACTCCCCCAGCGTAAACTCCTTGGGAAGCAGGCTATAAACAATATTGGTATAGCCTAGCTTAGCCTGCAACCTGTTCAGCGCATACACCGCCATAGGGTTATGGTCATAGGCTAGAGGAGGCAGGCCTCTCACGGGCAACCAGGCACTGTCTGCATACTTCTCCCCGCTATGGAGAAATCGCCCCCGCCGCGGCACTAGGGCAAAGTAGGCAACAACCGCAACCTGCCAGGTAGGGTCGCGCTGGGGATCACCAAAGGTATAGAGCTGCTCCAAATAAATGCCTTTGACTCCGGTCTTCTCGTATAACTCCCGCTTGGCCGCTTCCTCAAGCGACTCCCCCATCGACACCAGCCCACCGGGAAAGGCCCACATGCCGGCAAAGGGTCCTTTTTTAATTTTGACCAGCAGAGCCTTCAGCACACCTTCATCAATTGTAAAAATCACTACATCCACAGCCACCCAGGGATGATCCTGAGCAGCCCGAAGTTCACAGTCCGAGGCCTTCGCACCAGTAAGCGCCTCATGGGCATCCTGAGGCAAAAGGTTTCCCACCTCGGACATTGGACTTTAGACCTCAAATGAGATTTATTCACCCAGCTCTAGCATACGTGTCAGAGATTGCTCAGCTCCCTGCCGGACGTCTTCGGGAAGAGAGATCTCGTAGCGCAGCTCTTGCAGAGACGCGAGCACCCCGTCCAAGGTAATCATCTTCATATACTGGCAAAGCTTGCAGCTCTTGTAGAATTTCTTCTCCGACAGCTCCAGCAGAAGCCGATCCGAGAGACCGCACTCGGTCACGATCAAGAACTCTGTGGCCTCGCTTTCCTTAGCATACCGCACCATGCCGCTGGTTGAAAGCACCGCATCGGCCAGAGCGATTACGTCTTCTCGACATTCGGGGTGTACCAGCACCTTGACATGGGGCAAGTGGTTTTTGACCGCCAGAACATGCTCGGGGGTAATCTGATGATGGACGTAGCAGTTCCCGTCCCACGAGATAATAGTCTTGTCTGTCTGGCTCTGCACATAATTGGCCAGGTTCTCATCGGGAACAAAAAGAATATGGCGACTGTCCAACGCCTCAACAATCTTCAGAGCATTAGCCGAGGTGCAGCACACATCGGATTCGGCTTTGACGTCGGCTGTGGTGTTCACATAACAGACCACCTGCAGGTCCGGGTAGACCTCCTTAAGTTCGGCCTTACGCTCAGCCAGGGCCTCGGCGGTGACGCTGTCGGCCAGCGAGCATCCCGCCTTTAAGTCTGGCAGCAAAACCGTTCTTTCCGGATTGACAATCTTGGCGGTCTCCGCCATGAAGTGCACGCCAGAAAAAACTATCACCGAAGATTCCACTTTCTTGGCTTGCCGGGCTAGCTCTAAGGAGTCGCCAATAAAATCGGCTACCTCAAAGATCTCCGGCCGCTGGTAGTTATGGGCTAGAACGACTGCATCTCGCTCCTGTTTGAGCACTCGAATCTCGCGAATTATCTCCACATATTCTGTACAGGCCTCCGGTGTATAGGCAGCCGGCTCCCCCAGCCGGCAGAGGTGCTCGTAAAGTTCCTGGGGAGTCTTCTCTCCCCCATAAACGGTGGTTTCCATGACTTCCTCCCAAGCTTACTTTGCGTAATTTTGACACATACTAACATACTCACCCATCCTGTCAATGCAACCAGGGCCACCAATCATTTAGTATGCGACTAGTGGATTACTTCTTGTTTCTACTTGTTTCTAGTCTAATAGCGGTAGACTGCTTGTAGAGAACTGAGGTATATAATGTTGTCAGGTTTTTTCTGGTTCACAAAGCGAAAGCGATGAGTTCACAACCCTACGATCCGATGCTGAACATCGAGCGCTCGGGTTATACCAGCAGTGGGTTCGCTGACCGCTATGATGCGTATCGACCCGAGCCTCCGGATACTCTCCCGGAAGTGTTGATTCAGCTGACACAAACAACACACCCGGACCTTATAGTTGACCTGGGAAGCGGCACTGGTCTTTCAACCTGCCTATGGACCGACCATGCACAGCGTGTGGTTGGAATCGAGCCTAACGAAAAGATGCGGCGGAGAGCCGCAGCCCGCAACCAAGCGCCAAACGTGAGCTTCCAGGCTGGTTTTGCACACCAGACAAGTATGCCCGAGGGCTCGGCAGATATCGTCACATGTGCTCAATCCCTTCACTGGATGGAACCCGAGAGCACCTTTAAGGAAGTCGCCCGTATCCTGCGTTCTGGGGGAGTGTTCGCCGCCTATGATTACGACTGGCCGCCAACGGTGCACTGGGAGGCCGAGAGAGCGTTCTTCGATTTCATGGTTCAGGTGCACAAGATAAGACGTAAGCAGGGAATCGAGAGGCAAATGCAGCAGTGGGCAAAAACCGAACATCTTGTCCGCATGCGGGAGAGTGGCCGCTTTCGCTATGCTAAGGAGATTCTGCTGCACAGCACCGGAACGTGCACGGCAGAGCGCTTGCTTGGGTTCACCCTTACGCTAGGCCAAGTCTCTCCGTTGCTAGAACCGGGACTGAGTGAGGTTGAACAAGGACTGGACGAGGTGCGCCGAGCGTTCAAGCGCGCTCTTGGTGATGGAGATACCCCTTGGTACTGGAGTTATCGTGTGCGGGTTGGAGTGAAGTGATATGTACCTCATAGTAAGACAATTACCTTTTGTTTCCTCTTTTTGACAGGCTTACCTTACGGGCGGTCTGGCCGACCATATTAATCAGTAAAGCCCGGATGGGAAATAGCATCCCTTTGGCTCTTGATATTCGCCGATCGCCATTAGCGTCACCGGCTTAACAACGTGTAGCCCCTCGCTCAAACACCAGCGAAAGAAGCTTGCCTGCCGCGTCGGCACGAAGAAAGACACTGGCTTTAAACTCAACGCCCCAATACCCAAGATCAGCGCCTCCATGTCTTCCTCAGTCTCGGCTACGCCATGGGCAAGGTTTTGGGCAAACATCACATAGGTATATGCGGTGATGCGACCTTCACGCCAAACAACAAAGGGGGAGAAGAGCTTTAGTGCATCCTGCAGCTCATGGGTGCGCTCAAACCCATATACCCTCTTGCACAGGGCCATACACTCGTCCAGGTCTTCATTTTTAAGGGACCGGAGTTTAACCTCCGCGGAAGGCCGGCTTTTGGGCTTACCCCTTATCAATACAAAGGGCTCCTTGACCTCAAAGCCGAGCGAGGCATAAAGGGATATGGACAGCATGTTAAACGTGTCCTGAAGCAGGCGTATGCCGAGCGAGCCCTGAGCCCGTTCAAGCACAGCTTTCATGATCTGCCGCCCAATGCCACGCTCCTGTACACGCGGATCAACGGCAACCGCTTCGACACCCCGGATAGGATTGTGCTCGTCAAGAAAACTCGTGCCAACAACCTGACCATTCCTCTCAGCAATCACACCGAAGATCGAGGGGTCATCGATAAAGAAACTGGCAACCCGGGTGGCAGCCTCCACCGAGTGAAAGTCAGGCGGAAACCCATGGCGGTCGGCAATACCGTTGAAGGCTTGGTAGATAACGCGCCCGCAGGCTTCAGTATCAGAGGCGACCGCGGGACGGATCTTTATATTCATAGGGGAACCTGCATAGGGAAACCTGGCCGTCATAGAAGAGCCTATGGATATCAATGGCGATGGAGACTGTGTCGGGTTTCTCCCGTCTCCTACCGTGGAGCGTTGCCTTTTTGGCCGTCAGCTCAAGCTCTTCAAACACCCTCTAAGACCACAGGCCGATCCTCTGGCGAACCTCAGCAATTGTCTCCTGGGCGATCCCACGCGCCTTGCGCGCCCCTTCGCGTAAGACTGCCTCAACGCGCTCCGGGTTCGCTTTAAGCTGTTCCCTGCGTTCGCGGATTGGCTCGAGGTGGGTGACAAGATTGTCGGCAAGCGCGCGCTTGCAATCAAAGCAGCCGATTGCTGCCGTTGTGCATCCTGAGCGCACCCACTGGATACGCTCGGCGTCCGAGAAAAATGAGTGCAAGGTATGGAGGTTACAAATATCGGGGTTTCCCGGATCCGTACGCCGGACACGTGCCGGATCGGTCGCCGCTGTGGCTAGTTTCTTGCGAATAATCTCGTTGTCCTCACCGAGCGCAATCGTGTTGCCAATCGACTTTGACATTTTGGCCTGTCCGTCTAGACCCAGGATCTTGGGCGTGCTTGACAGCAGAGCCTGTGGCTCTGGGAAATACTCACCCCAGCGACCGTTGAACCTACGGGCGATCTCGCGCGCCAACTCCAGGTGCTGAACCTGATCGGCACCAACCGGCACGAATCGGGCCTTATAGAGGATAATGTCGGCCGTTTGCAGCACAGGATAACTGAACAGGCCAACGTTGACGGTATAGGCCTGATTCTCTGCCTTATCCTTAAACTGTGTCATCCGTCCCAGATCACCAAAAGGAGCCACGGTATTCAGAATCCAGCAAAGCTCTGTATGTTCCGGCACACTCGATTGGACAAATAAAACTGAGCGCTCGGGATCAATACCGCAGGCAAGCAGATCGGTTGCCATCTCGAGGGTGCGGTGGGACAGCACCGCAGGATCATAATCCTGAGTAATGGCATGGTAGTCCACAATGCAGAAGAAGCAATGGTACTTGTCCTGCAAAGCGACCCAATTTCGAACCGCACCAAGGTAGTTGCCTAAATGTAGTTCACCAGAGGGCTGGATGCCACTAAATACGGTTTCCATAGTTCCTTGTTTATAACTCTCAGGGGGGTAGATCGTCAACCGAACAAGCTGATGCAGTACAAATACTCCGTTTTGTCCCTGGTCTGATCGATAAGGCAAAATAAGCATCAGCAAGAAGCAGTCGCAACGCAAAGTGTCCCAGTCTCCCGCGCCTGATAGCAAAGTTTCCTCCAAAAAGAGCATGACAGCTCCGCAAGGGGCATCGACCCAAGGCAAGCTAAGCCACCCCTGGGCCACCTCCGCTCATAGTCAGGAGGCCACCGACTACTATCTACGGGGGTGGGACTATTATTATCGTTTCACCAAGGAGTCGAATACCCAAGCGCGGCGGATGTTTAAACGCGCCATCGAGTTGGACTCGCAGTACACTGTAGCTTATGTGAGTTTGGGGTTTACCCACCTGCTGGACCTGAGCTGGCTGTGGGATCCAAGTCCTCGCAGCCTAGAACAGGCCTTTTGGGCAGCACAAAAAGCTGTTACTTTAGACGATTCTCACCCTTACCCCCATAAGCTTTTGGGCCAGGTGTATCTGCTCAAAAAACAACACGCTCGGGCTATTGCTGAGCTAGAACGAGCTATTACCCTCGATCCTAGTTGTGCTGACTGCTATGTGGCACTGGCAGACATTCTATCTTGTTCTGGACGGCCACAGGAAGCCATCGCATTGATAAAGAAGGCAATGCGCCTCAATCCAGTTTCTGCCGCCTATTATTCTGCCGCCTTAGGTCATGCCTACTTCTTAATGCGAAGGTATGAAGAAGCCATTCCTGCCCTTAAGAGGCCCCTCACCCGTAACCCTAATCTTCTGGCTGCCCGCACCTATCTAGCTGCCGTCTATAGTGAATTAGGGCGTGAGGAAGAGGGACGGGCAGAGCTAGTAGAAGGCCTCAAGCTTTCTCCTGAGGCGTCGCTAGAAAAGGCCAAGCGGCTGACTCCTTATAAAGATCCCACCGTATCAAGACGGCTTCTCGAGGCCCTGCATCGGCTCGGACTCTAAGAGAAAGACATACCGTCAGCGATTAGGCATCTACACCCTCCTACATCTGGCATCTTTTGCCCTGCCGTTGGTAAATCGTCACATTCTAAACTAAATCGTCACCATTCCGTTAGGCTTTCTCCCTTCCCTATTGGTTATACTAATCGATAGAGTAACCACCTCTACAAAGGCGATCCGAAAGGAGGGAGTATCCCATGCAAAAACCAGCATATCTATGTAGAGTTCTGGCTATCCACCCTGGTGATCAGCTGTACAGGTCTAGCTCAGGCCCAGGTCAAGCCGGAGGATATTATTACCCAGGACAACCTGGCCCAGGCTGAGGATCTGCTCACCCCAATCACTCGCTGGATGCTCCAGCAGGGTATGCCCATAGAGATCATTGAGACCAAGAAGGTCCACTGGCCTAAAGCCTATAGAGAGGCTACCGAGAACTACTCCGGGCAAGTGAAAATCTCAGCCGATGGCAAAGAGATCTTCAACTACGTAGCCGGGTGCCCCTTTCCTGAGATTGACCTCAATGATCCCCTGGCCGGCTACAAGATCATGTGGAACCATGAGCACAAGCTCTTTGACAACTCTGGTAGCGAGTACTCTATCGAATTGGTCAATAGTAAGGGTGAGGTTGACAGGACCTACCCCAACCTCTGGCGCCGCATGATGTGGACAGGCCGTCTGTACCTCGATCCCAAGCCAGTTATCCCTCACAACCCGTCTATCCACCGTACCGACCTGTTTGGGCCTTCTCTTCTCGATGGGTGGAATCAATTCGGAGGATTTCACTTAGTCACCCGCTACCTCTCACCCGAGGTTGCCGATGACGTCCATTTCTATGATCCTGGGCTACGCTTTGTTATCAATGTAAGCTCTGCCAATCGGGGTGATGAGCAAGGGGCTGTGGGGATAGATTACGATTCCTGGGGAGATGGGTTTAACGGTAAGCTCAGTATGTGGAGCTTCCAGGTTCTGGCTGTAGTGCATAGTGGTAAGTATGGTGACCCCTCAGCTTGGTGTGCTCCCCGTGATGGTAAACATGGCATTCTGGCTGCCCTACCCTGTGTGTCCTGGGAGAAACGTCGGGTGTGGGTCATAGAAGCTACTCCTACTGGTTACCGTGAGCGCTATCCTTACTCCAAACAGATCCTCTACATTGACCAAGACTTCTTTGGTCTGGTGTTAACTGAGACGTATGATCAGCAGGGAGAGTTGTGGAAGGGAGGAGTCCCTTGCTTCTTCTACACCAAGAAGCCCTATGAGGGGTATCCTGCCAATCCCATCACGGGTGGGAAGTATAACTATGAGGATGAATGGCCCTTTGCCCCGAATGGGGTGGTGATCGATATCCAGGCTGTTCGTGCCACTGTTGTAGATGCCCCCTCAACCTACAAGAAGCCTTCACAATGGCAGAGGGAGTGGTACTTCAATGAGGGAGGCCCACTCAACCATCCCAGGCTACATACCCTCAGCCACCTCAGGACTATCCACTAAAATCAGCGGTATTCTGGGGGGAGACAGCGATTTCTCCCATCTCGAGGTCTGCCTCCTCTCTCTTTTCTTTGCTTTCCCTTACACCCAAATGTCATTCTGAACTGATTGCCGTTCTCTTTACTTTCTTACCACTGTTGTTCATTGCTGCTGATCCTAAAGGTAGTGGTGTGTGCCCCTGTACCGCCTGATGTACAGCCTTCTTAGCTGTAGTGTAGAACTTGGGCAGGTTCAGGGTCTGTGAGAGCTTCTGACAGCTCACCAGGTATATCTCCATAGCCTCTCCTGCGCGACTCTCAGCCACCTGCTGGGCGATAGCCTCTAGTGGCAGCTCTGTCTCCGCCGCTAGCTCGGAGAGCGACGCTACACCTGCAGAGTACTGTTCCACTGCCCACTTCAAGAGGATGCGCTCGGCGGCTTCCTCTCCGGCTCGGGCGAGAAACGCCCCTTTAGATTGATGTAGCAGTTGAGCCGCCTTATCCACATGTACACCCGCCCGACCACCAAGGCGCACCGATACTGTCCTGAGCCTTGTTCCCATCTTGCTCACCTCCGTTCTCTCAATGTCGTTGCTGTCTGGGCTAGGGCCAGAGCAATGAGCTGTGGGCTTACCGTGCCGCGTGCTGCAAGCCGAGCTAGAGCCGTAAGTACACCGACCTCATCAAGCACCCCTCGGCTGTAGAGCGACGCGGCGTACGCCGGAGTCGAAACGGGTGCCAGGTCCATCTCCTCGGCGGCACGAAACGGCCGCAGGTCATCGATAAGGAGCGTCCAGTGGCGGCGCTGTACTGCCATACTGATAGCTTCGCGTTCACCCGGGCCGAATCGATCCAGAGCCATCACTTCAGGTGCTTCGAGCGCGATGCGCCCTCTCGCTATAAGCTGATGGAGCATAGCGCCACTGGGATATGTCTCCGTAAGCTCCCGAGCAACTGCTGGCACTACACACAGCTCAAAGTCCTCCATGAGATGGTCAATTAAGCCTCCAGCGATAGCGTTGATCCAGAATGATGAATCAAGTGTTGCATTTTGCTTCACCAATCCATTATGAGTGCTGCATGCGAACTTGTAAAGCTTGGCCGGTTGCGGTGGTATCGCATACCTTCCCTCTTACCCTCTCTCACCAGGAAAGAGGGGGGATAACTACCCTACCCTCCTGCATCTGGCATCTTTTGCCCTGCCGTTGGTAAATCGTCACATTCTTAGGCAAATCGTCACCATTCCGTTAGGCTTTCTCCCTTCCCTATTGGTTATACTAATCGATAGAGTAATCACCTCTATAAAGGCGATCCGAAAGGAGGGAGTATCCTATGCAAAAACTAGCGTGTCTATGTAGAGTTCTGGCTATCACCCTGGTGATCAGCTGTACAGGTCTAGCTCAGGCCCAGGTCAAGCCTGGGGATACTATTACCCAGGCTGAGGCTCTGCTCACCCCCATCACCCGCTGGATGCTCCAGCAGGGTATGCCCATGGAGGTCATTGAGACCAAGAAGGTTCACTGGCCTAAAGCCTATAAAGAAGCTACCGAGCACTACTCCTCTCAGGTCAAGCTCTCAGCCGATGGCAAAGAGATCTTCAACTATGTAGCCGGGTGTCCCTTCCCAGAGGTTGACCTCAACGATCCCCTGGCTGGCTACAAGATCATGTGGAACTACGAGCAGAAGCTCTATGACAACTCTGGCAGCGAGGTTGTTGACGAGTTGGTCAACAGTAAGGGTGAGGTTGACAGGACCTTCCCATACCTCTGGCGGAGGATGAAGTGGACCGGGCGTCTCTACCTCGATCCCAAGCCGGTTGTTCCCCACAACCCTTCTATCCACCGTACCGACCTGTATGGACCTCATCTTCGCCCCGAGTGGAACGCTAGCTGGGCAATGTACCTGGTTATCCGTTATCTCTCACCCCAGGCTCCAGATAACCACTATTTATACGATCCCGCCCAGCGCCACGTTCTCAATTTGAGCAATGCCAAGCGGGCTCAACCCATGCATGGTGATGCAGGCCCTGATTCCTGGGGAGGGTTTAACGGCAAGCTCAGTATGTGGACCTTCCACGTCCTCGCCGAAAAGGACATTCTGGCCGTGGTGCATAGTGGTAAGTATGGTGACCCCTCAGCCTGGTGTGCCCCCCGTGATGGTAAACATGGCATTTTGGCTGCCCTACCCTGTGTGTCCTGGGAGAAACGTCGGGTGTGGGTCATAGAAGCTACTCCCACGGGCTACCGCAGAGATTATCCCTACTCCAAGCGTATCCTGTACATTGACCAGAACTTCTTTGGCCTGGTGTTAACCGAGATGTATGATCAGCAAGGGGAGTTGTGGAAGGGTGCAGTCCCTTGCTTCTTCTACACCCACAAGCCCTATGAGGGGTATCCCACCAATCCCATCTCGGGTGGGAAGTATAACTATGAGGATGAGTGGCCGTTTATCCCGAACGGGGTAATAGTCGATATCCAGGCCGTTCGGGCGACTGCCTCTGATGCACCATCGGGCTATAAGAAGCCTTCGGAGTGGCGCAAGGAGTGGTACTTCAATGAGGGAGGTCCGCTCAACCGTCCCAGGTTACATACCCTCAGCCACCTCAGGACTATTCACTAACATCGACCGTTCTAAGAAAAAGGGATAGGGGAGCTATGATGTGAACATCTCGTTCAGGAGCGTGAGCACCTTACGGGCGGTGGCCTCATCGATCTTACCTAGGCGTTTTGCCAACCTGCTTGTCTCACTTACTTACGTGTCAACTTCCCCAATCTCCTGGAGGAATGGCGGAATGAGCTCCTCGTCAATCCAGTACCCACTACCGAGCATTGCCTCGAGGATTGGCTTCACTTGGCCGATAAAGCCCAGCCGCTTTGCCTCGGCAAGAATTCTGAGGCTACCGAAGATCTCAAGCCCTTGTTCGGCTGCGTTCTTTCGACCGCGTCTTTCGTCGATGAGCAGCTGCGCCCCGATCTCTTGGGCAAGAACAATAGCTTCCCGCTCGCCCAAGTGGAGGTACGGTGGAAGTAGGCTGACCGCCGCTCGGTTTGTGATCACCTTCCGGTGGATCCATGCACTATGCTCCACTTCAGTCGCTCCCGGTCTTCCCCTGCCCTTAACCACAAGATCTTCGTACACTGCCTCTGGAATTACAAGTTCTCCAACAACTTGCTGGAGGAGATCCAGGCGTCGAATGCGGGCGAAAGCGATGATCGGCCCGCTATCAGCAACAATCATACTCGTTCGCCCCGTTTGATCTCCATTGTGAGCTCCTGTTTCAGCTCTTCCGGGTTCATCCGAATCGCAGGGACCCGATAGTGGCCCATAACCTCAAGGAATTCCCATCGGTCGAGCCCGAGAAACTCCGCTGCCTGGGCCTCGGAGACCCGGTCGAGCCGGACGAGCTCCATTATGAGGGCCTCACGGACTCGACGCGGCACTTCTGATTCTTGCCAACCGAAACCGGTGAGGACCTCCTCCGGAAGTTTGACCTTGAAATGCCTTTCCGCCACTGTATCTACCTCCTAGGATGATGCTTGCATTAGCTTTATTGTAAAGCATAATCCACAAACCGTGCTGCGCATAGGGGTGTTCTTTGTTACACACCCAGCTTAACAACGCGATTGTCAGGACGCTAACCGAACGGCCCTGCGTTGGGTCGGATTCTAAGAAAAAGGGTCCCGGGTCAGCCATTAGGCATCAGCGGGTAGAAGCAAATGCTTCGCCCCTACTACCCTACCCCCTCATCTGGCATCTTTTACCCCGCCGTTGGCAAATCGTCACATTCTAGACTAAATCGGCATCTTTCCGTTAGGCTTTCTCCCTTCCCTATTGGTTATACTAATCGATAGAGTAGCCACTTCTACAAAGATAGTCCGAAAGGAGGAAACATTCTATGCAAAAACTAGCGTATCTATGTAGAGTTCTGGCTGTCACCCTGGTGCTCAGCTGTACAAGTCTAGCTCAGGCCCAGGTCAAGCCGGGGGATACTATTACCCAGGACACTATGACCCAGGCTGAGGCTCTGCTCACCCCCATCACCCGCTGGATGCTCCAGCAGGGTATGCCCATGGAGGTCATTGAGACCAAGAAGGTTCACTGGCCTAAAGCCTATAAAGAAGCTACCGAGCACTACTCCTCTCAGGTCAAGCTCTCAGCCGATGGCAAAGAGATCTTCAACTATGTAGCCGGGTGTCCCTTCCCTGACATCGACCTCAATGATCCCCTGGCCGGTTACAAGATCATGTGGAACCATGAGCAGAAGCTCTATGACAACTCTGGCAGCGAGTATATTACTGAGTTGGTGAACAGTAAGGGTGAGGTTGACAGGACCTTCCACTAAAATCAAAGGAAAAAATTCGCAGAAGAAAAGGGAAGGAAAAACACCAGAGAGGGTCGTCTATGCATCAGACAAGTCACGCTCTTCAGAGGGTTTGTATCTCTATCCTGATGGGAGCACTGGCCAGTTGTGCCACCCAACAGATGCCACAGCAAATGGTTGCACCCAAACTACGCTCTGGTCCCTTCTATGAAACTGCCCTGAGTTGTGGCCAAGCCAATAGGGTCTCGTACCGGGTAGTAGAGCAGCTGGGGTATAGAGTGACAACTCTTACACCAGCCTCTGACGGGAGAGCAGGACTAATCGCAGGGGATAGGGCCTCCTATCAGCAGAGGAGGTCTCAAAGGCAGTCCCAGGCTACCGTCACAGTCAAGATCACCTGCGAAGCCAACGGCGTGCGTATAGATGCCAGGGCTGGGGGCGCTGGCAACTCAGGATTTCCTGCGGTCTTTTTTGTCCGCTTCAAGGGTAGGGTCGAGGCGTTTGAGCGTGGAGAGCCGCCCAAGCCCCCAGATCAAATACAGGTGGTGATGCATCCCCTGGTGGGGTTAGAGGCTAAGCTTGAGTTTGGCACTGAGGTCACCCAGGTGCTCCCGGTGCGCCTCGAGATTGCCAACACTACCGACCACACCTATGCGCTGGAAACAGACCAGATTGTGCTGCTGACTTCCTCGGGAGAGCGAGTGAAGCCCTTGAGCAAAAGCAATGGCGTCTTTCCCACCCCTGCCCTGACCAGCCAGGCCTTGGCTCCTGGAACTAGCCTCAAAGCGTACCTTTATTACCCCCTTAATTCGTATACCGGAGCTAGGGGATTTATAATTGAAAAAGACAGCCAGGAGCGAGCGGGGTTTGCCATGGAGTTCTGAAGAAGGGAATAAGGACAGGAACCGCCAAGGGTTGACAAGTATGGCTCAAGGCAAGTCTACAGATAACTTTTTGACCAGAGTCACCTCACTTTCAAATCGGTACTTCCTGCTGCGACACGGTCAGAGTTATGCCAATCAGCAGGGACTCATTGTGAGTATCCCGGCTCATGCAGTGGGCCAATATGGTCTCACGTTCAAGGGACAAAGGGAAGTTGAGGCCCACGTTGCTCGCGCCAAGAAGGAGGGCAAGTTCTCGGCCCCCAGCCTAATCGTCTCATCGCCGTTCTTGCGAGCACGGCAGTCTGCGGAGATTGCATCAAGGATTCTTAACGCAACAATTCAGGTAGATGAGCGCTTAAGAGAGAGGAGCTTTGGCGACTTCGAACTGACGACCGACACGAACTACCAAGCCGTCTGGACAAAAGACCAACAGAACCCTTTGCATACCGAATGGGGCGTCGAAAGCCTAGCGGCCGTTCTGTACCGAACGACTAGCTTGGTTGAAGAGCTTGAGCAACAGGTGAGCGACCATAGTGTCCTTCTCTGCACTCACGGCGATGTTGCGTCGATTCTTGTGTGCGGTTTCCTTAATGCAGAGCTGTCTGGTCACAGAGAGCTTGGGGCCATGGGAACCGGCGAGGTCTGCGAGCTTCTACTGCAAAGTAGGGGCGAAAAGTCGAGATAATCGGGTAACCAAGGAGGATGGTCTACCCACACCACCATAGGTGGGGCTAGAAGAGTGGAACAGGTTGTTGATAAGAAGAGAGGTTAGGGCATGTAGGAATACGTTGTCCGGTTGGAGTTATCTGGTTTTTCTGCTGAGTTTACAATGCATAAGAGAGATTATCATGAACAACCTAAAACACCTATTAGGGCCCATGCGTATTCCTTTCCTAGTTTTGACTCCCGCTTGTGTGCTGTTGGGATTAGCAACTGCTGTCTGGACATCCGGGCAGGTAAGCATCCTTTATTTTATCCTTACCTTCATTGGGGCAACCTCGGCACACATCAGCGTCAACGCCTTTAATGAATATTTTGATTTTAAGAGCGAATTGGACTACCGAACGGTGCGGACGCCTTTTAGCGGAGGTAGCGGAACTTTACCAGAAAATCCTCATATGGCACGTCCTGCTCTGAGCACAGCATTGATAACATTTACCATCACCGGTCTAGTTGGCATATTCTTCTTATATGTTAGAGGATTACCCCTACTGCCGCTGGGCATCCTTGGACTTCTAGTCATCTTTACCTATACCACATGGCTTACTCGTAACCCATTTTTATGCTTGATTGCCCCGGGATTGGGGTTTGGGCCGATAATGGTCATGGGTACTCATTTTGTTCTCACCGGTGAATATTCGTGGACCGCGTTTATTGCCTCACTTGTGCCGTTCTTTTTGGTTAGCAACCTGCTGCTCTTGAACCAGTTTCCAGATGTTGAAGCAGACCAAAGCATCGGCAGAAACCATCTGCCGATTATTGTTGGTAGGCAAAGCAGTAGTTTTATCTATGGGGCCTTTCTATTATTAGCGTATCTATCGCTGATCTTTGGGGTTTATTTTGCCTACTTACCTAAAATTAGCCTGATCGGCTTATTATCCCTTGTGATTGCTGTGCCTGCCTTTGTTGGCGCCTTTCGGTATGCAGAGAATATAGACAAATTATTACCTTATATGGGGTTGAACGTTATTATGAACATCCTAACTCCAGTGCTGGTTGCGCTAGGGTTGTTTCTCGCCTAGCTAGGAAAAGGAAGCCCTCCTTTTGAGGTGATAGCTTCGCCTTTGACTCGCAGTTAGCCTCATGTCATCATCTTCTTCATAAGGGTGAACCTTCTACAGGGGGTCTTCACCCTATGAGCTCATGCCCATGCCGGGCATACACTAGGCACTCCACCCGACTGCATACGGTTTCGCAGTCCACAGTGGGTAAGCTTCGGCATTAGCATCCCGGGAAAAGGAGGACACTGCCAATGAGGATTCCGATAACCATGTGCCACGGCGTACGCCTAAAGCGCCAGCGACCCTTAGACATCGAACACTTTGAGACCTATTTCGGAATCGCGTCAGAGCTGGGCTTCAGGTCTATCACATACAACCACCTTGCGGCCTGGCGGTCCCATGAAATTGAGCTTTCCCCCCATCCGATCATGTTTGATTTTGATCATCCTGTTAAGTCGGTTCGACACGATATTCATCCCGTCATGCAACGGTTTGGATTCACGGGAAACCTGTTCATCAATACCGGGCCAATGGAAGATATGTACTCCAACAAAATGGCAGATTCCGTAGACCGACACCTTATGACCTGGGAGGAAATCGGGGAGCTAATGGCTGCCGGTTGGCATATTGGCTCCCACACCCATACCCATCCCAACCTCTCCGACTTGAGCGCAGCAGATCCTTCTGGCGAGCAGGTTCGACAAGAGTTAGAGCGATGCGACGAAATTCTCAAGAAGGAGCTCGGGATTGAGCCCCAGGATTTTGCCTTCACCGGCACCACCTGGAGCAGCTTGGCGGAACAGGAGGTCAAGAAGCGCTACCGATTTGGCCGCTTCTGGATCATTGGCGCAATGTATGAAGCCGATGGAAAACCCATTCGCTATGCGGACCTCGTTGGCATAGCGGGAGATGACGAAGCCGATGGGGGACCACCATACGCGGCACGCTACATTACAAAGGAGGTGGACCCCTATAGACTGCCATCCATGGAATTGGAATATCTGCTCTACGACTATAGTGCTTTTCGCCAGTACCTCGCCGGGGCCTTGGATTCATCCCCATAGGAGATGATAATCGGGATAACAAGAAGATTGCTTTCCCCAGTATTAGGAGATGAGGAACCTGCGAGCCAATGAATTGTTAGGGGGTGTCTGGTCGCTCTAGCAAGACGGGCCAGGCTCTAAAGAGGATAAAGCAACCATGTACGATACCGCGCTGATCGAAGAACTCCTCAACACCGCAGGCAATATTGCTTTGCAATATTTTCGCAAAGTGGAGCCTTCACTGAAAGAGAACAAAACCTACGTAACCAACGCTGATCTTGAGATCCAGGAGTACCTGCGGGACGAACTAAGCAAGAGATTCCCTGACGACGGCATCATTGCGGAGGAGCAAAACCTCAGGATAATGCCCAAAGGGGGGGATACCTACTGGATCATTGATCCTATTGACGGGACCGCCTCATTTGTCAATGGTTTGCCGGTATGGGGTATTGCCATTGGCCTGGTAAGAGAAGGCAACCCACACGCTGGCTTCTTCTACATGCCGGCCACAGGAGATCTATTCTCCTCAACTGCCGGCGGGTTTGTATATCGGAATCATCAGGTTACCAGGAGACAAGAGCCCCAGAGCCTTCATCGCGAATCCGTACTGCTGACATCCTCTGGCTTACACAAGCGCTACAGGATCTCTCAGTCCTATACTGGCAAGGTGCGAAGCTTAGGATCAACCATCGCACATCTATGCTACGTTGCCACTGGCAGTGCCGACGCAGCGCTGCTGGGCAGAGCGCAGGTTTGGGACCTAGCCGCTGGCTTTGCGCTGGTAACAAGCAACGGGGGAGAATTCCAGTATTTATGGAGTGGGACAAGGGTTTCGCTTCTTGACGTGATTTCAGGAGAACCAGCACGGGAACCGATGCTGGCTGGGCATATATCCACAATCGAACAATATAGGGCGGTAATAAGTCTTATCGAGCCTCTCGACGGTTGATAAATCGTTCTCAGATCATCTTTTCTGATTTGTTTTTGTGACCCGACCACTTAGGCAAATCATCGTCCATATCGATAACCCGCGTGCTATAGAAAATATGACAAGTGGGTTTGAATTTCTTTGGAACCTTGGGCGCACCCCCAAAATCAAACAGCGACGGAAAGGCAAGCCACATATTGCGCCCTTCATCTGCAATGAGGGTGCCACACAGGGCACAGCTGACTTTGCAAGGAAGAATCCTCTCAGGCTTGTTGAGATCCCTGTTGTAAAAGTGTAGATGCTCAAGGCCTTGCGTTATTCTGACGTCGTGTTTGTGAAATATTGCTGCCCACTGCATAGGAGCGCCGTGCAGCTTTTGGCATCCTAAGCAATGACATATTTTTGCATCTATGGGATCCGCTCTCACTTCGTATTGGACTGCCTTGCAGTAGCAACTTGCTCGGTATTTTGCCGTAAAATGACCATCCGCCATAGACGCGAATTTTGCTCCAAATTCTTTCTTCATAGTAAGCAAAAAAATTCAGACAGAACGCCGGCGTCCTGCGCATTGATCACATATCCATTATTGTCAATGACCTCGTTCCGCCCATCCAGGCTCACGAAATCTCCAGTTAAGGAGTCGACTTTTGCAGCAATATAATCCACTTTTAGCGGTTTTTGTAAATGCGGCCAGTCACCCCCCACGTTCTTCGCCATACCTTCGCCTCTCTCCTCATCCAGCAGGGAGCGCCTCTAGCCTACATCAAAGACCATCTCGGTCATCAGTCAATCAGAATCACAGTGGACACCTACGGGCACCTAATTCCGGGCGGGCACAAAGAGGAAATAGACAAACTGGACGACCCCCATTATACTCCTCCCAGTATCCCCCTAAGTACTACCCAGGAGTACGATGTTTTACGAACTGCAAGATATTGAATCTAAAGACAAAAAGTGGAGCCGAGGGGGGTCGAACCCCTGACCTCTAGAGTGCGATTCTAGCGCTCTCCCAACTGAGCTACGGCCCCACAGAAATAGTGATCAGATGGCGGGTGTCAAATAGCGATAAGATAGTGTTGCTAGAGGTGGGACTTTAGCAGCCAGGGTGAATTTTGGCAAGCTAACCTATCCGGGGAACTCATTTTCCCCTTCCTCAGTCATCCAAGTCGAACAGGTCATCCGCAAAGGCTGGCGCTCGCGGCGGTCTCCGCATGCTGTCCGGGACGGTCGGCAGGTCGTCAGCCTGGAAGCAGGCACCCTTAACAACGGCCTTGAGCAGGTGCTCCTGTTCAGGGTAGGCCGCCACGGTTGCCTCCAACACCCACAGCAGTTCCAGCAATTCGGTGGTGAACGCGCTGGTCCAGCGCGCCGGACGGATGTCGTCCAGGGGCGATGACTTGCGCCCGGCTCCCTTCCTCATGCGGTACTTGAGCCACGACTGCACGACCTTGAGGCCCGAAACCTCGAACTCGTAGACTTCGGGCTCAACGGGAGCGAACGCGCCCTCACCAATGTGGAGCGTGCGGGTCGTGTCGGTGTAGGAAAACGTGTCGGGATAGCCGTTGGCGTCGCCAGGAACAGCCTTGGTGCATCGTGCTGCGCCGGATGGCACGCGGCCGTGCTGCTCACCCTTGGGCACGAACCGTTCCCCATAGGTGTGCAGCCAGAGCAGCCGGGCGCCGATGCCGCGGACTTGCTCGAACAGCGCGGCGTCCTTTGTGATGGGCACGCGCAACTCCCGCGTTTCCAGCTCCGCGGCAAAACGGGCCGTGAACGCCGGTTGTGCCAACGCACCGTAGACATAGGCCAGAAAATCTTCGGGAGCAACGGCGCGCTGGTAAGCCGCGCCAAGGATGTCGAGCAGGCCGGGCAGGAGGTTCGCCTGTGATGCGTCGGAAGTGCGGTAGAGGGGAATCGTGGCTTTTGCGCCATAGGAGCCTCGAAAATGATGCAAGTCGGGGATTGTTGCGCATGCCGTAAGTGCCGGGCCGCCCCCGAGGGGTGAAGTCGTCAACAGGCTTGTCACATATACCTGCTGTTCGCCGTGGGATCGCCACAATGGCGGTCCTGGTCTATCCAATAAGCGGGCGTCATTAAAGGTGAATTGCCTGTCAAATGACCGATAAGCGAAACGAATGATGGCAGGCGTGGGACTTCCTTTCACAAGGCCAATAAGGGAGGGCAGTTTGACGTTGGACGGGGGTAACTGCGTTGCAGGCTCTCCCACCTTACGTCCTGTCGGAGAATCCTTGAATAGCCTCCCGCGCTCTTCCATGTCAGCCTGAAGCAGGATACGCCAACGTTCATGGAGGGTCTCTTGTTCGGGGGAGATCACCCAAGTGCGCCCGGCTTTGACGCCGGACTGCTGCCACGGCATCAGGTCGGTCAACAACGGCCAATCAAAATAAACACCCTGACCAGCGGGACGGAAAGGAGCCTGCCAGTCAGCCGGACAGTCCTGCCAGGCGACTGCCGAAAACCGGATGACGGCGTCGAGGGCAGCGAGTTTTTCATCGCGCGTCCCTTCGATGCGGGCATAACGAACCGCGGCGGGTATGTCCTGTTTTGCCGCCTTCGCGCGCACGGCCACGGCGATGGCAACGGGCGTCTGGATGGCAAAAACATTGTCGCTCCTGCGTGCGCCGCGCCCCTCGCCGCCGAGGTCGAGTATCCAGATGTCCTCGCACTGGCGACGCAGGTGCTCGCGCATGCCACCGAAGGCGTCGCCATTGAGATAGCTCGACGCGCTGATGAAACTGCTCACGCCCGGCCCGTGCGCCGTCTCGTGCTCAAAGACCTTCCACAACGCCCAGCGCCAGAAGTAAACATACAGGTTGTAAAGGTTCTTGGCATGGCCGCCGTGCCCGGCAGCAACAACAGGGGCGAGGAAATCGTGAAAAATTGGCCTTAGCGGTTTTGAGTTCTCTACTTTTTCCCCTCTTATCTTTAACGATGTTGTCGGCTAAGGGATCACCGAATCGAACCCATCCGCCATATGGCGAGAGATTATCTTCGGTTTTCCAAGGGTACAGCGGCTTCGTGGCGATCGTAGGGTGGGTTACCCAAACACACGATGACGGGCACGGTCACTTTTGACTCTCAAGTGCTTTGGCGTGCTGCTCACGCGATGAGCTTGACGCAGGCGAAGCGACAGCCTGCGGTAGCTGCGGTGTTAGGGCTTTCGAGGGTATTGGTCAGGTAAACGTGCGTGCCGTCCGTCGGGTAGTATGCGCACCACGGTCGCTTAACGCGCGGCTAACACGGAGCTCCGCTTACCGCGTAAGCACCAACCATCAGCTCGAATCCGTAGAGATTCTTCAGCCAATTCGTGGTCGCCTGTCCTGCAACGGCGCCCTCACCCTGTTCAACCTCGATACGGGCGAACGCGTGTTCGATAACGCCGAGGAGATATGTGCCCGGTTCCCACGGCAGGGTCGAGCGTGACGACGCCGGGGTCGGCGAAATCCGAGCGGCTTATCCCCAGCCGGTTGAACGAGGAGATCGTCTATTAGCCGTGTCTGGGCGTGGACCACTTCGACAGGGGTATAATAAACTCCGGCATTTTTGCGCAGCTCTGGGATCGTAGATGGCAAGGAAATATTCGTAGAAATAAAGCCAGGGGTCATTGCGAACCGCTAAGCGTCTGTGGGCGGCACGACAGCAATCGACACGCAGGAGCAGGTCGAGCGACGCAGTGATTTCGGTACGCGTGCGTCAGTAGTCGGTCAGGACTCGTAAGCGCGCGCGATAGCAGGTCCGTGTTGCGCAACAAGCGATGTCTTGAGCGCTGTTCAAGTGTAAACGTGTCAGTCGTCACTTTCACTTCGCGCCAAGCAGTAGAGCAAAGGTGACGGTCTGAGCGTAGACATCGGCGAACTGTTCGTTCGAGGCGTCAGGGAAAGAGCGAGTTGTCGCCAGTCTTGTCCGCAAGCTGAACAAGAGGCGAGGCCTGGACGCTTGAGCGCGTCCGTTACGTCGTCGCGTAACAGGCGGCACAGAGGTGCCAGTAGTTCGGCGAAGCCTTTGAGATCGAGCTTGCCGTTGCGGTCGGTGGGGATGATGGGCTCCCACGAGAGGAAATCGCGCAAAAGACGCCCGACACCGTATGCGTCTTGGAGTGTAGCGGCCGTGCTGCCGTCAGCAGCAACGTCGCCCGACAGACGAACGACCCGGCCCACAGGTTTGCCGCCTCGGTAGAGCGCCCATTCGTTGCCGTCGGTATAGAGAATATTCGGGATGGCCGAGAAGCGCTTGAACTGCTCTCGGTTATGGCCCTTGAAACGGCTGGGGGTAACGCCTACTGCCAGGAGCCTTGATCTCGACGTATCCGGCCAGCAGTTGGTTGAGGTGAACGGCATAATCCGGGCGTCCGAGGCGCTCGGGCAGGGGTGTTTCACCCGTGCAGACAACATTCCAACCCAACGCCTGGGCAGCAGCGGCCATGAAGGTCTCGAACGGGGCGCGTATCTGGTCTTCCGGTGAACCCGTGGTCACCTGGGCCATTTTGGTTGTCACCGTACCAGCAAACGTTTTCAGGGCTTGGTGAAGTGAGTGCTCCATTCGGGTTTGTGGCAGGGTTGAACTCTGATCTTTTCTGCTATGGATCGAAGGACTGGGTAACCAATTGGCCGGGCATGCGAATTGCTCAACAGTTTGGGCTTCATGTATCACAATTTCACACG
>CBDCRK010000004.1:0-90393 GCA_965220955.1 uncultured Binatia bacterium (SeqCode)
AGCCAGGTTGTCCGAGGCCCCAATACGGGTGAAGAGCCGGTCCACAATCCCTATGTGGGCGCTTGTTGCCGGTACAAACGATCCCATCTGCGCCAGGATAACAATGAGAGCGGTCTGGCGCAGGTAACAGGATTTTCCTGCCATGTTGGGACCAGTGATGAGCAGGAACTGATGTTGATCGCGGTCTAGAAGACAGTCGTTTTCCACAAACTTACCCAGCCCTAGCGCTTGTTCTACAACCGGGTGTCGGCCGCCGCGAATGAGGATTCCCGCACCTTCATCGATCTCTGGCCGCGTGTACTGCCCGCGGATGGCCACTAGGGCCAGGGAGCTAAGAACATCCAGGTTGGCAATGGCCTCAGCCATTTCTTGAATAGGGTGTAGTTCTTGGACAACGCGCTGGCGAACCTCCTCAAACAAAGTCTGCTCCAGTGCCTTAGACCGCTCCTCAGCGTTGAGAATCTTGTCCTCGTACTCCTTGAGTTGGGGGGTAATAAAGCGCTCGGCATTGGTCAGGGTTTGCTTGCGGATATAATCCGCTGGCACATGGCCCAGGTTTGCCTTGGAAACTTCGATAAAATAGCCAAAGACTTTAGTATAACCGACCTTAAGGGACTTAATGCCACTGCGCTGGATTTCTTGTGCCTGCAAGCCAGCAATGAGATGTTTAGCCTCACGCGACAGAACCCGCAGTTCATCAAGCTGGGGGTTAAATCCGTCACGAATCACTCCACCCTCGCGCAGATGCGTTGGCGGGTCATCGACCAGGGCGGTAGTAAGGATCTGGCGCAAATCCACCAGATCAGTAATGCGAGCCTCATGCTGACGGATAAGGGAATCAGAAGACTCTTGCAGGTGGGCTTTAAGTAATGGCGCCTGCTCAAGAGAAGAACACAACACAACCAGATCCTTAGGGGTAGCAACTCCGTAGCTCACACGACTGACCAGGCGCTCCAGGTCTCGCACGGGTTGCAGGAACTGCCGCAGAGTATTGAGGGCTCCCGAGCGGGCGACCCATGCAGCCACGGCCTCTTGCCGTGCCTGGATAGCTGTAAAGGAGAGCAGCGGCCGTTTGAGCCACTGTCGCAGCAGCCGTCCACCCATGGGTGTGACGGCCTGGTCAAGAACCGATAATAACGTTGTGTTTTCTCGGTCTGCCGGGCTAGTCGGGGCTAACTCTAGGCTACGTTCTGAGATCGGGTCCATAAGAAGAAATTCATGAGGGGCGTGGGGTTTGGGTGGCCGGAGATGGACTTCGGCCCCGGAAAGGTTCTCCTTAAGGTACTGCAGGATCATACCTATGGCGGCAATCCCTACGGTATAGGCACCAAGCCCCAGCCCTTTAAGGGATCCGAGTTTATAAATGGAGAGAACGCTTTCAGTGTTATCGCCAACCTCACATCGCCAGTCCTCATAGGTTGTCAGCGAGAGCGCTGGCCTTTCGGCAATGAAGGGCTGTAGGCTACCTTCCTCCTGCACGCTCTGAGGGATAAGCAGTTCAGTGGGAACAAGACGGGCCAACTCATCCAGTAGTTCCTCAGGATGGTGACACTCTGAAACAGCGAACTCGCCCGTTGTTGGTTCCAAACAGGCCAGGCCCCAGAGTTTTGGCAGCGATGCCCCCGCTGCGGCGTACCGACCGGGTGCCCCGCCGGGACGGGCTACAGCTACCAGGTAGCGAGAGTCTCTGCCCTCAAAAGTTTCATCTTCTACATAGGTCGAGGGCGTGATGATTCGCGTCACCTCTCGACGTACCAGACCCTTAGCCTGTTGAGGATCTTCGACTTGTTCACAAATGGCCGCCTTCTTGCCGGCCCGGATCAGGCGCTGCACATACCCCGGTAGGGCATGGAAAGGAATGCCGCACATGGGCACCTTCCCTTGACCTCCTTCACGGGAGGTCAACACTAGATCCAAAAGACCTGAGGCCGTGACAGCATCTTCAAAAAATAACTCATAAAAGTCACCCAGCCGAAATAGCAATAAGCACTCCGGCAGCGACTTCTTGATGGCCAGGTACTGTTGCATAAGGGCGGTATAAGCCACAACTTCTCCTATACTGCTCAACGGCTGGGTAAGGTTTTCTTTACCTGCCTGGATCTGTCTTGTCCATATAAGCAGACCCTGTTTAACTAAATAGCACCTTGGCCAACTCTGAGCGGTATTGTTCCGCCAGCGGGCTTCTTGATCCCACAATCTCGAAGATCTCCAGCATGGCTTTGCGGGCGCCGTCATCACGATAGGCACGATCCTTTTTTACCACCTCAAGCAGCTCGACCAATGCCTCCTCATGCTGTCCTGAAGCCGCAAGTACCTGGGACAGACCATAGCGGGCGTCCAGGTCAGCAGGATCGGCCGCCAGCCGCGTCCGACATTCATTCTCATCTCCGGCCTCGGCTGCAACTCGTTTCAACCTTAGCTCTGCCAAGAGCCTTTGGGCCTCCTCATATTCAGGAGCAGTAACCGGCACTCTTTCTAGAAACGCAAGAGCCTGCTCCTCTTCCTCACGTTCAAGGGAAATGCGCGCCAAGCCCAAAAGGGCCAGGGCCTGTCTGGCCTCTTTCTCCAGGGCGGCCTGATAGAGGGTTTCCGCCTCCTGCAACTTTCCGGCTTGCTCTAGATTACTGGCCTCGGCGGTCAGGTTATCTGCCTCAGAGGGAAGGATCTGGCCTAAAAGTTCACGGAGCACCGACTCGGGCTGAGCCCCAACGAACTCCGTTACCAGCGCGCCGTTGCGGATGACCTTGACCGCGGGAATACTCTGGATGTTGAGGGCCTGAGCAAGGTTGGGATTCTGATCTATATTGACCTTGGCCAGAAAAAAGGCGCCCTGGTATTCCTCCGCCAGCCCTTCCAATAGCGGCCCGAGTGTTCGGCAAGGGCCGCACCAGGGGGCCCAAAAATCTACAATCACCGGTACCTTACGCGAGCGTTCAATGATCTCGCTCTCAAAGGTTTGTTCATCAACTTCAGCAATCCATGCGTCCATTTTCTCCTCCTCACTAACATTCGGCCATCAGCACTCAGCTTTCAGGTCTAGGGTCAGAGGTCAGCTAAGGCTAATTGCTGATGGCTATATTTATCACAGAACCAGCCGTAAGCCATAGGGCAATACCGCGCTTTGTTGGCCACACCCCGTCGGCCATATCTTGTTGGCCACGCCTCGCCGGCCACCTTGAAACAAAAAGCCAAATGAGAGATGTATAGGGCTTCAGCAAGGGGAAATAAAGTAAAGGAGCTTCTTATGTCAGCGAAGACAATGTTTGATAAAATCTGGGAGCCACACGTGGTGCGGGAAGAGGGTGAGACCACGCTCCTCTACGTTGATCGCCATCTTGTCCATGAGGTGACCTCCCCCCAGGCGTTTGAGGGACTCAAGCTAGCCGGGCGTAAGATCAGGCGCCTGGGAGCCGCCTTGGCTGTTCCTGACCACAATGTGCCGACCACCGACCGGAGCCAGGGTATCGACGATCCGGTAAGCGCTCTGCAGGTAACCACTCTAGAACAGAACTGCGCCGAACTCGGCGTTACCCTCTTTGGCATGAATGACCTGCGCCAGGGGATTGTACACGTTATCGGACCCGAGCAGGGGTTTACCCTACCGGGCACAACCATTGTCTGCGGCGATTCTCACACTGCTACCCATGGAGCCTTTGGCGCGCTGGCCTTTGGCATCGGCACAAGCGAGGTGGAGCATGTACTGGCTACTCAGTGCTTGCTGCAGAAGCGGCCCAAGACCATGGAGGTCCGGGTAGATGGAGAGATTTCTGAGCGCTGCTCAGCTAAGGACATTATTTTGGCGGTCATTGGCAAGATCGGCACGGCCGGAGGCACGGGTCATGTTATTGAGTATACCGGCTCAGCCATCCGGGCTCTGTCCATGGAAGGAAGAATGACGCTCTGCAATATGACCATTGAGGCAGGAGCCCGTGCCGGCATGGTAGCCCCGGACGAGACAACTTTCTCTTATATTAAGGGCCGGCCCTATGCTCCTAAAGGAGATATGTTTGAGCAAGCAGTAGAGGCATGGCGCAAGCTGTCCACCGACCCTGGGGCAGCGTTTGACAAAGTCGTAGAGCTTCGAGGCGCGGACATTGCTCCTCAGGTGACCTGGGGAACCAACCCAGGCATGGTAACGGGCGTGAACGGCAAGGTGCCTAACCCCGGCGAGGTGGCGGATGAAAAGCAACGCCAGGCAACCGAGCGTGCCCTTGAGTATATGGGCCTTACTCCGGGCACACCCATAACCGAAATCAAAATCGACCGAGTGTTTATTGGCTCATGCACAAACTCGCGGATTGAAGACCTACGCCTGGCGGCCGGGTATCTGACCGGAAAGAAGGTTGCCTCGGGAGTAGAGGCTATGGTTGTTCCAGGATCGGGTCTGGTGAAAAAGCAGGCCGAGGAAGAAGGGCTGGATAAGGTTTTTAAAGACGCCGGGTTTGAGTGGCGGGAGGCTGGATGCAGCATGTGTCTAGGCATGAATCCGGATATTCTTCAGCCCGGACAGCGCTGTGCCTCCACCAGCAACCGTAATTTTGAGGGGCGCCAGGGCAAGGGTGGTCGTACTCACCTGGTTTCTCCGGCCATGGCTGTAGCCGCAGCTGTGGAGGGGCATTTTGTGGACATTCGCCACTGGTCAGTGGACATTCGCCACTGGTCATAGGATAAGCGGTCAGCCATCAGGAAGAGAAAAAGCAAGAAAAGGAGAGATCCAACCATGGAAGCTTTCACCGTACATAAAGGTCTTGTTGCCTCGCTTGACCGGGTTAATGTCGATACCGACCAGATTATTCCCAAGCAGTTTCTGAAAACGATTCTGCGCACAGGTCTCAGAGAAGGGCTCTTTTTTGACTGGCGCCGCAAGAGCGACGGCTCCCCTGACCCGGACTTCTTTATCAACCAACCCCGTTTCCAGGGGGCCACGATTCTGCTTGCCCGTGACAATTTTGGCTGTGGCTCCTCGCGAGAGCACGCCCCCTGGGCTCTCTTGGACCATGGCTTTCGTTGCGTTATGGCGCCCAGCTTTGCGGATATTTTTTACAACAACTGCTGCCAGAACGGAATTCTGCCGGTGATTCTCAAGGCCGAGGAAGTCCAGGAACTTTTCCAGGAGGTCAATGCTAAGGAAGGCTATGAACTCACCGTTGATTTGGCCACACAGACAGTAACTACCCCAGAAGGTAAAAGTGTTCGCTTTGACGTGGACTCTTCTCGTAAAGAACGTCTCCTCAAAGGCCTGGATGACATTGGCCTCACCCTACAGCACGAAGCCGAGATTACGGCCTACGAAGAGCGCCGCAAACAAGAAGCCCCTTGGCTATTTGCTGATATGTAACCTTCAGCCACATTTTTAACATTGCGACCGGTGAGTTCGGCCGGGGCACGGACCGACTCCGGGCGATGATCTCGGATAGTTTTTAAGAGCTCAAGACGCTTCGGGGTTAGTACCTTACCCATTTCTCGTATGTCAGGGAAATAAAGCCACTCCCCCTGAGCGTGCATTTTCTTGCCTGCCTCGATCTGGCTCGACTCTAAGGCAATACAGTCCCCATCAGAAGTTATACGACACTCTCAGACCGCCGTAGACGTTAATTCCTGGAGCGGGCTCAAAGTACCGGCCACCCAGGGCATTGAGCCGTACCAACCCGTTGTAATCCTCGTCGGTCAGGTTATTGATGCCAATAAAGGGGGCTACCCGCCAGGAGCCTATGTAGCCTTCGTACCCCAGCCTTAGGTTCAGCACCTTGTAAGCATCATTTTCTTCGGTGTTGGCATTATTGACCGGGAAATCATCCACAAACAACACTTCAAAAGCCCCAAAGATTCCTGAGGGGTGACGGTAGAAAAACTCGGTGTGGAAGACATGGTCGGGAATTCCCGGCTCATCGTTGTCATCAAAGCTTCCATCCGGGGTATCAAAGTCGCGGAAAGTAGTATCCAAAAGGGTATAAGCTGACGACCAGCTTAGCCCGGCTATAAGCTCCATACCTGCGCGTAGCTCAATGCCCTTACGCTCCGATTCGCCAGCGTTGCGGAAGAAGTTCCGGCCTGAAGGTCCCTCAAACTGGATCAGCTCGTCATCAATATGAATAAGGAACAGGGCAAGGTCGTAGCCTAGACGCTCCCAAAGGTAGCCCCTGGCGCCAATTTCGTAGTTCACCGCGGTCTGTGGATTAAGGTCTGAGTTGAACCCTCCTGCCTCGGTGGGGTTGGCCAGCTCGGTTGTGGTGGGCACCTGAAACGCGGTGGAAATGTTGCCGTAGAGATAGAGAAAAGGGAGGGGGCGGTAGACAATGCCGCCCGTAGGGCTGAACTCTTCCATAGAGCGGGAATCTGAGTCATCCCCATCAGAAAGAAACTTGTCGTCCACATTAAAGTGAACATTATCATAGCGGAAACCACCGCTGAGGATGAGGTTGTCGAGCAGAGAAAATTCCTCGCGTACAAATGGTCCCACACTGGTCACTTCTTCATCTTGATGGAAGCGCATGAGCCCGCGTTCTCCGCTTTCATTGTCAAACCGCCGCCGGCCATCAATTTGGTATTGCGAGTCAAGACCGAAGGTCAGGCGATTGTGGTAACCAAAGATTGACGTTTCATAAATATATTTCACCCCGCCACCAATGCCAAAGCGATGGAAGGCTACAATACCGGAGCCAAATCTGGGCAGGATGGGCAGGGAATTGGCAAAGTCACGGAATAGGGAGTAAGTGTAAACCTCGGCCTTGTGACCGGGTAAAAGCTCCCGACGGTAGATGAGCCCGAGTTTCCCCTGTTGTACAGACTCCCCGGCATCAAGGTCCACGTTCCGATCCCGGGCTTGGCGAGGGTTGTCCTCTACCTGGGCACGGGTCAGTCCTCCGGGATCATTGGCCTGGGGCGAATCGACCAGGCTAAGCAGCAAGGTCACATCGGAATCTGCATCGAGGTCATAACGCAGCTTGCTGTTGAAGGTTACACTCTCGGTGCGGCTGTGGTGCCGGTACCCTTTGAAATCAAGACGCGAGGTATTGAGGAAGTAGTTGAGTTTTCCTAGCTGCCCTCCGGTTTTGGCCTGGTACTTCCAGAGACCGTAGGATCCGGTCAGCAGGCGGGTTTCGGCAAACGGCTGTTGTGGCCCATCTTCGGTCAGTACATGGATGACTCCGCCGGAAGCATTGCCATAGAGAGAGGAGGCAGCGCCGCGCAAGACCTCGATTCGTTTGGCTCCGCTGAGATCAATATTGTCTAGCTGGGTCTGGCCATCGGGTGAAGTCTCAGGAATGCCATCCACCAAGACCTTGACCTCGCGCACGCCAAAGGGAGCGCGAGTACCAAAGCCGCGAATAGAGATGCGCAGGTCCTGGGCAAAATTAGAGCTGTTTTGCACAAAGATCCCGGGGATTCTGTCGAGCGACTCATCAATGCTTATGGTTTCCTGGCCAAGCTGAATCTCCTCTTTGTCAACCAGACCGGTGGCAGCCGGAACATTGGCAAGTGGTGTCTCGCCACGGGTGGCGGTAACTACAATGGTTTCCAGTTGCGGGATCGCTGCCTTTTTTTCGCTGACTTCCGACTCTGTTGGTGCCTCTTCCCTCTCTTGCGCACCTGGTATATGCCAGGAGAAGAGGACGGATACTACGCTCAGAACAACAACCCTTCCTATTCTCAACCACCCTTGCCAGCGTTTTCTGTACATTTGCATGGCCTCCTTGTATTATCTCCAGCAAAAGTGAGTCAAGTGCTCATAAGGGACCTTCCCTTGACCTGCTGTCAAAAAGCAAGTACTTATCTGCTCGATTTACTGAGGGAGAGATATTATGCAACGCAACACACTATGTGGGTTTTCCTGGGGAATGGTGATCCTGGTAACCATGTTTATGACCATGGCATGGGCAGCGGAGAAACCCGACGGCGCTCAGCCTACCGCTGTCGAGCCGTCACTTCAGCCAGTAACCCACGAGCACCTGCTTAAAGCCACAGACAACACCTCAGCCTGGCTTATGTATGGCGGCAACTACCAGAGCTGGCGCTACAGCCCGCTCAAAGACATTGACCGCGAAAACATTAAAACCCTTCAGGCTGCCTGGGCCTTCCAGACCGGGGTGCCCGGCCAGCTTGAGGCCTCGCCTATTGTGGCTGACGGCATTCTTTACTTATCCACCTCTTATAACCATGTCTTTGCCTTGGATGCAGTTACTGGTAATCCCTTGTGGCATTATGTCCACAAACAGCCGGACGATCTCAGGCTATGCTGTGGGCCAACCAACCGCGGGGTGGCCATTGCTGGCAACAAAGTTTTTATGGCCACGCTTGATGCTCGAATGGTTGCCCTGGATCGTAAGACCGGCAAGATGGTTTGGGACAGCAAGATCGATGAGTATAGCAATGGTTACAGCGCTACGGGGGCCCCGCTGATAGTAAAAGATCTGGTGATCACTGGTATTGCGGGTGGCGAGTATGGGGTCCGTGGGTATATCGACGCCTATGAGGTGGAAACCGGGAAACGTAAGTGGCGACGTTACACTATTCCAGGAGAGGGTGAGTCCGGGGTAGACACCTGGGCTGGGGACTCGTGGAAAACCGGAGGAGGTCCGACTTGGGTCACGGGTTCCTACGACCCGGAGTTGGATATTTTGTACTGGGCCACAGGCAATACCAGCCCGGACTGGAACGGTGACGCCCGCAAGGGAGACAACCTTTACACGGACTCGGTTCTGGCACTTGACCCCCAGACTGGGGAGGTGAAATGGCACTTCCAGTTTACCCCGCACGACGTTTGGGACTATGACGGCAACACCGACCTGTTTCTGGTTGATGTCAAGCGTGCCGGAGGGATGGTCAAGGCTTTGGCCCAGCCCAACCGTAATGGCTATCTCTATGTGCTTGACCGGGCAGAGGGCACTTATCTTCATGGCAAGCAGTATGTTGACCATCTAAACTGGGCAAAGGGCTTGAACGAGTATGGCCGGCCCATTGTTGACCCTAAGTATACGCCCAAGACGGAGAATAATGAAGAAATTTGCCCAGGAGCACCGGGAGGGAAAAATGGCTCTTACACCGCTGCCTACTCCCCTCTGACCAAGCTCATGTATGTACCGGTTATTGAAAGTTGCATGCAGATGCCCAAAGCGGAATCTATTTTCATCCAGGGTATCCCTTTCTGGGGGGGCGAACCGATCGGCACCTGGGCGAATGAGGACAAGGCCTATGGCCACCTCTCAGCCATAGATCCAGAGACTGGAGCCATCCAATGGCGCTACAAAGACAATTACCCCCTTATGGGTGGAACCCTGGTGACTGCGGGGCATGTAGTATTTACCGGTAATCAGGAAGGTTATGCTCTGGCCTTTGATGATGAGAAGGGAACCCTTTTGTGGAAGTTCCAGACCGGCTCCGGCGTACGCGGGCAGCCCATAACTTACAAGATCGACGGGCGTCAGTATGTAGCCATTGGCAGCGGTGGGGGTGGGTTAGCCGCAGATTATGCCGGTAAGCCTCCGTTGATCACCCTGGGAAGTGCCCTGTTCGTTTTTGCCCTGCCTCAGTAGGGGCGAAGCCCCAGGGATGGGCTGGCACAGGGGCTAGTGGTCCCAACTTAGGCCGAAAATTCTGCTTTCCACACATCCCTGCCCTACTATGCCACTACTTTTATCCTGTTTTATCCTGGCCTCGGCCGCTTCTCCCCCAACCCTTTTTGTTAAAGAGGGATTAGGGAGGATATGAATGGTATGGGGGCCTGCCTCTACGCAATATCACGAAACCAGAGGATTACTTATGCTGCTTTGCACTAGGAGGATAGGCCTTGCTCCTGCTCTCTATCTGGGTTTTTTCCTGCTGGGGTGTGTGAGGGGAGGAGCCTGGGCCGCTGAACCGGCTGAGCTTCGCGTTTGCTTCCTCGGTAACAACCTCCCTTATTCGGCAGAGAAAAACGCCTCTGGGTTTGACCTCGAGACGGCCCAGGCTGTGGCCGAGGCCTTGGCACGTCCATTCACGCCGGTATGGATTGATAATGCTTCTACTATCATCGAATTGGAAGAGAGTGATTTTCCCCTGCGCCGGCTCTCGCGTGGGGAGTGTGATGTCCTCTTCAGTGTCCCAGGACCAGACGCCCTTGACGGTTCTACCAAACTGGCAATCGGTACCCCATACTATGGAGCGGCCTTTGAGCTGGTAGGGCGTAGCAATGGATCGGTGCCGGTTAGCCTGGATACCCTCAGCGAAACGATAGTGGGCGTGCAAGCCCAAACCGTGGCCCAGTTCGTGTTGCATTATCACAAGGTGAAACACCAAACCTTTCTTTCACCGGCAGCGGCGCTCAAAGCCGTAGCCGCGGGCGAGGTTCCGGCTGTGTTCCTGTGGGGCCCAATTGCGGGTTGGCACATAAAGAGTCATCCTGAGGATGGGCTCGCTTTGGTTGCCGGATACCAACCCAAACCGGTGGTGTGTTGGAACCAGCATGTTGCCACCCGTAAGACTGATGTTACCCTGCGTGAAGAGATTGACCGCGCTCTTGCGAAGCTCACGGCTGCGGGGGCCCTAGAAGCATTGTTTGCCAAATACGGGATCCCTCCGCACCGTCCCTTTGCGCAGGTCTATAGCCTGGCAGAGGTACGGAAACTCTCCCAACCCTAGAAGTGATGTCCCCATGAAATACCTAACGCTTGTTGACGGAAATTTCTCACCCTTTTTACTCTTGAGGAAAAAACCGCCGCTTCTCCATCAGGTCAGAGACTTCCGCCGCAATGTACTAGTGCTTCTTTTATTGACTATTGTTGCCCTTGGCTTTTTTCCCTCTCACTTGCTTGCGCAGCCTGCTGACGGACAGGTCAAGAACCCGTTTGCCAACGATCCGAAGGCCATTGCCAGAGGTCGGGCGGTCTTTAAAGGCATTTGCAGTGGCTATTGTCACGGCACGGGCAAAGCCACCCGCTGCCCAAATCTTTTTGATTGTGAATGGGAGCATGGCGGGACTGACGCTAACATTTTTCGTACAGTGACCGAAGGGGTGAAAAGAACTGAGATGATCGGGTTTAAGGGCAAACTACCCGATGAAATGATCTGGAAGATTCTTGCCTATATTCGCTCTGCCTCGAAGTGCAAGGAAAATCTGGCCACTTCAGCACATTAAAATCTACTAGGCCAAGGCACTCCTTTTTCTTCATGCCATAAACAAAAAATCCTGCAAAACTACAATCTTCCTTAGTTGCCTCTAGGAGTTAGGGAATTCCGCCCGGCTCTGTCTGTCCAGAGCCAAAACTCTATCTTTTTTCCTGGTTGGCTCTGAAGCCTAGCGATGGCGGTAGGTAACCCTTCCCCGGCTTAAATCGTAGGGGGAGAGCTCCACCGTGACCCGGTCCCCTGGCAGAACCTTAATGTAGTACTTACGCATCTTGCCCGCGGTATGGGCCAGGACTACATGCTTGTTGTCTAGCTCGACGCGGAACATGGCGTTAGGTAGACTTTCCAGGACAACCCCAGTTACCTCAATATTCTCCTCTTTGCTCATACCTTTCTGGTTATATGAAAAAATCCTCCAATCTCAAAATCATTTACTCCCGTTGATCTCAATATACAAGCTTTTCACACTTAACAGGCCATTTGATTTATCCGCTGCATCATGAAATCATTGCCGAAATTATTGACCGATAGTAAAAGAGGATATGGGTTTGCATAAAATTTGGCAAGGCCCGCTTGACGAAGAGAGCTTGAACAGCATCCTGCGGCAGCATGCCCCATTTCTTCCTGTCACCGCGGTTCCTGAATTAGTTGCTCCTGCCTGCTACGACTTGACTGCACTATGGCAGGCTACTGAGGAGGCTTTACAACAGCCGCTAGCTTTCTGCCCTTTCTGGGCTACACCCTGGCCTGGGGGTATTGCTATTGCGAGTTTGTTGCTCAACGATCCCGCCTGGGTGAAAAATCGGCGAGTCCTCGATGTTGGATGCGGGTCTGGAATTGCCGGAGTTGCCGCAGCTCGCGCTGGTGGCAGTGTTATCTTAAACGACGCCGACCCCCTTGCCCTCACCGTAGCCAGTCTCACGGCTCGCGCCAACGGAGTGTCTGTAGAATTCCTGCTCGGGGAGGCAACAGAACTCCCCTGCGAAGTTGCCGAAGTTGTTCTTGTAGGTGACGTTTTCTACGAACGCAGTAAAGCTGAGGGCCTGCTTTTGCAACTGCAGAGATATGCCTCTTGTGGCCTTACTGTCTTGGCCGCAGATGCCGGCCGCCGTATGGTAAAACTTCCTGGGCGTCACCTCTTTGATCTAGAAATAGAAGTCAGCCGGGATATTGAAGGAACTGACCGCCGGGTTGCCACTGTTTACCAGTTGGCTAAGGTCTTGGACAGTTCGCCCGGTCAGGATGTTTATTAATTAATAGTTACTACAACCCTTATGATTGAGAGAAAGGAACCCTTTATGAGCTATGCCTTCTCCCTGTGGTCAAAGCCGTTTCTTCTGCTTCTTCTTTTTACTCTTACCCAGAACGCCGTTCTTACCCAGAACGCCTTTGCCCAGCCCCGGGTTTATGTGACCAACGAGAAATCTGACAACGTTTCTGTTGTTGACGCAGCAACCGACAAAGTCCTGACCACAATCTCCGTAGGTAAGCGGCCACGGGGCGTTGTTGTCTCCCCCAACGGTAAGAGGGTATATACGGCCAATGGTAACTCTAACGATGTGTCCATAATCGACACAGAGACCTACCAGGTTATTGCCACTATTCCTGCAGGCATTGATCCAGAAGGGATGGCAATCAGTGCCGATGGCCAACGCCTTTACGTTGTCAATGAAAATGAAGGGATGCTGACGGTTATGGATACCGCCACAAACCAGATGGTTGCCAGGGTGACAGCGGGGACTGAGCCAGAAACCGTGGTCCTGTCTCCTGACGGTAAATGGGCCTATATACCCAATGAGACATCCCACGACGTCACGGTCGTTGACACAGCCACAAACAAGGTGGTTACCTCAATTCCCGTTGGGGAAAACCCGCGTGGAGTCGCCTTTACCCCGGACGGAACACGAGCCTATGTAAGCAACGAGCGCTCGGGCACGGTTTCAGTGATTGACACCGCCAGCCATAAGGTAGCGGCAACCATTGCCATGGGAGAGAGACCGGTAGGCACCATTGTTACTCCAGACGGCAAACATGTATATGTTGCTCATGGTCGTTCATACGATGTCCGCATCATTGATACCGCAACAAATGAGGTGACCATGACCATTCCTATAGAAGGAGAGAGACCCTGGTGGGTAGATCTTACCCCGGATGGGAAGAAACTCTATGTGACCGTAGGCCGCTCCAATATGGTAGTGGTTATTGATACCACCACCCAGCAAATCATTGCCAAGATTCCAGCGGGCCAAGCTCCTTGGGGAGTGGCCATCTCACGCTAATAGCGGTTGCGCTTGGTTTGACCACACATATCTCCCTCTCACCCACAGCCGCTTACGCGTCTGTTTCCCTCTCCCCCACTGGGGGTTAGGGTGAGGGGGCATTCTGCTCCGCAGTATGAGTAAACTCAACTGCAAATTGCTCTAAACAGGTGGCTTATGCGCCACTACCAGCGAGGTAAAGGCTGGAGGAAGCAACATCAACTTTTGCCCCTCAACAAAACCAGTCTTGTGGAGCCAGCCAATGATCTCTTCACCTGGATAGGCCTCGCCCTCGGGGAACACCATCATCATAAAAAGTGAAAACAGAACCGGTTGAAGTGGGCTTACCCGGTCAGGGTTAGGCATGATGCCGTGGACAAGGATCTGACCACCAGGGTTCAGTGCGGTAAAAGCCTTTTTCAGCACCATAGGGCCAGTCTGGCGGCCCTCGGTCTGGAGCATATTGGAGAGCAGGACTACGTCAAAGCCTGAGCCGAAGTTATCAGTGAAGTAGTTACCCTCGCGTACACTGACCTGGCTTGCCATGCTTTCACGAGTGATGATCTCGCGAGTACGCTGGAGAATCGGTGGAAGATCGAAAACCGTTGCCTTAAGTTGGGGAAACTGGCGACAGAATAAAATTGAGTACACCCCGGAGCCGCCAGCTATATCCAGGAGTGATCGGCAGCCGCTAAGATCGACTAGGTCACAAATGCGCCGGGCCAGGCCCTTGCCAAGGTCAAAAAGGCCGTGGACGTAATTATCGAGCACTTCAGGGCTAGTGTTAAATAACTCGGCGCCGGTGAGCGGCAGCACTGGCTTATCCTGCTTGATGCCCTCGGGCAGCTTTCCCCAGGCATCATAACGTTCACGGGCCTGTTTAATGAGGTTGCCTACATAGGCTGGCTGGCCCCTAACCAGAAAGGCGTTGGCTAAGGGGGAGTTATGGTATCGATCCTGCTCTTTGACTACAAACCCCAGGGCTGCACAGGCGTTCAGCACCCGCTCTACCCCGCGCACCGGCAGGCTAGTTTGAGTGGCCACCTCCGTGGCTGTGGCCGGGCCACTGGCCAGGGAAGAAAACAGATCGAGATGCGTTGCGCCCAACACCACTGCCGCACGCTCAAACCCACCTAGAATCTCCATTAACACCGTCATTTCTGCTGCTAGGGGTTCTGTCATGATTGATCTCTCCTTTGTTCTTATGCTTTCACAAAACCTAAGAATGCATGGTAATAGCACGTTTGCCAGCAAGGTACACAATCGTAAGTGAGACAGCACTCCACAGCAGGGCCCAGATAAAGGCCGGCACAGGAGTAATCTCAGCCAGGATAACGGCATCGGTCCTGGCACCTATGAGAAGAAAGTCGGTGAGATCATAAATGGCGTACAATGAGCTAGTTACCGCCAGAAAGTCGATGAGGTAATGGGCACCCCGGATTGGCTTCCAGTAAAGAAAAGCAAACACAGCGGTAGTGCCCAGGCCGAAAGCCAGGCCAAAAAAATTGCGGACAAAACACAGTGTAACTACACCAAACAACAAGGCCAGCCCGCCAAACACGGCCGAGGCCCACTTATTACGTACTGCCAGAAGCAATAAAAGGCCGCCAAAAAGGGCGCTGCCGATATAGCCGGCTGCAGCAATGAGCAAAGGACTCCCACCCATAGATTGCACATAACCGGACTGCCAGGGGGTAACTACCATCGAGACAACCTGCCCGCCGGTAAGCACAGTTACCAAGGCGTGGAAAGTTTCATGAATAAAGACCACAAATATCTTCAACGGATACAGTGCCGGGGTCAGCCAGAAGAACAGCGAAACCATGGCCATAATTAAAAAAATACTTAACTGGCGAAGGTTGATTTGGTGACGACTTGCACTGGCCATAAAAAATGTCTCTGCCCTTCCTATACTCAGACGGCAATAATCGAGCCTAACCCAGCTATAAACGAGTTCTACATAGCCGGGGTTTACTCCAGGAGGCAAGGGGGAGTCTTCCGGCGAGCTCTCCAGCAAGGCTTAAGACCTGCTCTTGTTCTACATGACTTCATGGTATAATTATAAAACCATCAAGCCATTCATTCAATCCAAGTCACTCACTCAATCAGTATTTACAGGGAGGCTATTCATGAATGAATTAGGACAATTCATGAACGAATTCAGATTTGGGCCAGCATCTCAGAACGAACCTATTGTGTTCGCCGCCCGGGGACCCGCTCGCTCTTCTCTCAGAATTCAGGCATGGATTGCCTATATGAAGGAACAAGGAATCAAACGCATTTGCTGTCTTCTCCATGAAAATCAACTTCGTGCTTACAAAGAAGACCTTTTGCAGGCTTATAACAGAGAATTTGGCCAGGGAAATATTTGTTGGGCTCCTATCGAGGATTACCATCTTTGTGATGGAGACATGTTAAAGGAAACTGTTCTCCCCTTCTTAAAGGAATCAGATAGCAAAGGAGAGCCTGTAGTTGTGCATTGTGAAGGTGGGAGGGGGCGAGCAGGACAGATTGTGACTGCCTGGCTGATTTATGCCCGCGGTTTCTCTATAGAGGAGGCTATATTGGCAGCCAGGGCAGGAGGCAGAAACCCTCACGAGGCAGCAGACTGGGGAAATGCTGAGCCTGAGGATGTGTATAGGCTTCTTGAGGCATGTCAAGCATTCAATATTGTCTAACAGGCCACCACAATAACTAGATCAGCGCGCAGAAATCCTTCGGTTGTGCTCCTGCAGCCGCCTCTGTTTTTAGCGCCTTCAATCCGTGTTTGAACTCATTGGCCAACGCTTCATCTAGCGTGAGATCGAACTGCTCGTATTTATCTCTCTCAGTCTACCCCGGGATAGACTGAGACCTGCTTTTCCGTAGAATCAGCCTTCTTTTTCATTGACCCTAACTATCGGGGTGACTACCATAACTGGCGTATGGCATCCCTTACACCTTATCGGTCTAGTCATAAGTTAGCTCGTCTCATTCGGTTGGTAACCGAGATTAAGGCCAATCCTCGCCAATCCCTTACTATCCTCCTGGACATCCTAAAAATCTCCAAAGCCCAGTTTTACAAGGATAAGGAGGAGCTTAAAGAGGCAGGGTTTACTTTTCATTATGACCGCAAGACCCATCAGTTCATCCTTGACGCCGACCCGTATATCCCCATTCACCACCTGACTCTCTCGGAAACCTTTGCCCTGACCATGGCGGTGCGCCAGTTGTCCGCTGCTGGAGATTTTTTGCTGACATACGATGCGCTGGGAGCGATTAAAAAGCTCATTGCTGCCGCCCCGATCACCCAGCGGGGTCTACTCCAACCCTCCTTTGATGACATGGTGCTACAGCAAGGCTTTGGTTGTCAGGCCTCCATTTTAGAGAATCTGCAGCGGGCAGTGACCGAGCAGCGCCGGGTCATCATTCGCTACGGCCACAACCAACCTCAACCACTCAAAGCTTACACCCTCGACCCCTACCAGATCTACTTTAAACGCCGAGCTCTTTACCTGGATGCCTACTGCCCTGAAGAGGGGGACTACCGGATCTTTCGCATTAACCGAGTTCAAGGAGTCTGTCCCACCGGGATGATTGTTCCGCGGCGACCCGATTATTCCTTTGCCCAGCGTCACCGCAATTCTTTTAGTGTCTTTGTGGGGAATAAGGTTGAGAAGGTAAAGGTTCGCTTCTCGAAACGCATTGCCCCATTCATACGGGAGACCTGCTGGCACCTCTCGCAACAGATTACTGACGAGCCAGACGGAAGCATTCTCTTTCAGGTCGAGGTGAATGAACCCCGCGAGGTCGGCTGGTGGGTTATGCAATGGGGGCCGGAAGCCGAGGTTCTGGAACCAGAGAGCCTCAGGCAAGAAGTAGCCAATATGGCTAGAGAGATTGCCAGGGTGTATGAGGGGAGGAAGAAGATTGCAGAAAAAGTGTCCACAAAATAGATCATACCGACACCGTTCGCTATGCGGCAGCGCTCTCTGTTATGGCGTATTTGGCCGAAAGATCAAAGGCGGGAATTCCCCGTGCAGCCAGGGCATCAAGAAAATCCAGGCGATTCATACCGGCAAGTCTGGCCGCTTGGCCCAGGGAAAGACGTTTTTTGCGCAGGTCAAAGGTTAGATCTCTTAGCGAATCCTCCTGAGTAAATATTCTTGTGACTTTACAGCAATCATGTTTTATTCAAGCCCTTACAGGGATTTATCTATTAAGAAAACTTTTTGGACGACCTCATTGCAAATGAAGAGCAGAAGCTCAACCAAGACCCAGATAAGTACTCCTAAGTGCTTCTTACTCTAACTCCTCCAAATCCTCAAGGAGACAACCTATGGCAGACGAAATCCTCTTAATTCTTAAGAACGAACAGAAACCCCTGGTTGATAGATACCTTGAAACAGTCGCACGAGGTGAGCTACACAAACACCGCGCTGCTACCCAAACAGGCATCCGCGAGGGACAAGACCTCTACTCTCATCTGATCCGCGGCGGGCTTCTCCTATACTCCCTAGGCTCTGTCCTTGGTCTGGAAGAGCAAGAAATCCGCCTTCTCATGTCTGCCTTCAGCATCCACGACCTCAACAAGTTGTACGAACCAGGGGGAAAAAGTTTGCGCAAGCTAGCTGACGACCAGGCATTCTTCGAGCAGGTCATTAACGACTCAGGAGTAGCCGATTTTTTCCCCGGGTGGCGCGAAGCCTTGGCTGATCTGAAACAGCTCGTTCTGGGCCACGGCGGCCACACTACCGTTGCCGGAGAACGTCTACTCGCACGCATTGAAGGAAGCCGCCTCACCAAAGAGCGGCTCGAAGAGCTGACCCACCTCATGCGAGCTGTAGATGTAGCTGATTTGCAGGAGAGTTTTGAGGAAAGGAAATTCAAAGACAAGTTCCTTCTAGAAGTCAATTCGGTTGGCACAAACCAGTACCGGCTGATTAGTCATCGTCTCAACGAGCACCGCGGTGTTCTTTCCAACCTGATCCACAACCGTGCTACCAAGGTCTTGCAGAATGAATACGGGGCGGCTCCTGTTTTACTTTATCCAGAAGGAACCTGGTATCTTATTCCTGAAAATGCACTTCTTCCTGACCGCGTGGTCTTTCACCAAAAAGTAAGTCAAGCCGTACGTCAATCGTTTCAGGCCGTACGCAACCAAGACCTATCGAAGATTGTGGTCCTGACTAAAGACGGGGTGAAGACAGATGCAAGTCTCTTCAGTTTGGGATTGAGCACCACACAGATACTCGATGAAATCACCAGGCAGGTGTTCAGGCGCAAGTTTGCTCCGCGTGACCTCGAGGCAAATCGGGCCAAGTGTAATGAGCGGCTCCAGCGCAAAGTGTCCGCGGACCTGACCACTTATTGCAGTAAGCATGGGACTTGCTACCCGGAGACTGAAGAGGGTATGCGCTCTGGCGAGCTAGTGCGTGGGCTCTATAACCTGGTTAACACCCATTTCTCACAAGAGGCGGCTAGCCTGACTGCTGGTGCAACTGATCCCTGGGAGGCGGTTTACCGGCTTCTTGATATAGATGGCCGTGCCTTCGAGCCCTTTGACAAGCTGTATGACCGGCCATTCGTCCTGGCCGGAACCTTAGACAGATCATACTCAGACCTTGAGCAGCAGGTTCAAGGCATCCTTTCTCGTCTTTTGGAAGCAAAAGGAAACGTAGCCGCTACTAGCACCGACGATTTCCTACCTGCGTACCTAGCTGAGGTCCTTGACGTGAATTTCGCTCCCCGCTCGGGCTCTGATCTGGCTGCCTATTTTCGTTCATATATCTCGCAGAACCATCGACAATGTTGTTACTCCGCCTTCTCTGGCCAAGCCGAGAGTTGGATGAGTGCTGAGGTTCCCAAGGGGATTGTTGTTCAGCAGTTCTCGAACCGACTTGTAGGTGGCGTCAAACGCGAACCCAAGCGCAACATCTGTCCGGTATGTCGTGAACAGTTTTTTCTGGAGCAGATGCTGTTCCGTTCAGGCGGCACAAAAGGCATGTATCTGCACTTTTTCCCAACGGGTGGCTTGCCGGCGGTCTATCTCGAGACCCTCCGTCAAAGCTTGGAAGACCTGGCCCAGCAGGCTGAAGATACATTCTTCCTGCCAACTGAAACAAGCCTCATTGCAGACGAACAGACTGGTCTTGAGCTTCACCTCCTGGCACAGAAGGCACGCGGATTCGCCGTGCCTCGTCGAAGTGAGGCGATCGGCAATACCATCACTCTTCCGATCTGCCCAGGATTCGACATAAGTAGTGATGGCATGCGTCTCCTGCAGAGCGTTGAGGTTGGCTTGCGTTTGGGTAAGCTTTTGGGATTGCGTTGCCTAGTGTCAGAAGCACCGATTCCACCCCTGGGGTCACAACAGTTTGGTGCTTTTTACATTGATACCTTGCCTACGGCGTTGCAAGGATTCCTCGGCGGCCGAGACCTTAACCAAGAGCAGGCGGACGAACTGCTCAAACGCTATACCGCCCTGCGGGTTGTGGATCGAGAGATACGGACTGGGTACGACTCCGTAGCGTGGGATCTAGCCCGGGCACTTGGAACCGCACCGCTCGAAATCTTTGCCGTGGCCGGTCGGGCCCTGGAGCGCAAGCTAAGAGGGACTAAGGCTTCTGCGCCTGAAATCTTAGCAGGGCGTATCCGGGCCCGTTTAACCAACATCTTAGAAACTCTAGCCTATGGAGGATTGACTATGGCAGATGAGCATTCAGTGTCTGCACGATTGAAGACCATGGCTCAGCTCGCAGCCGAGCACACGCTGCGCGGGAGCAGTTTTAAGCGTAATTCTCTACTCGATCCGGTGAGCCTCGCCTTTGATCGCTTGCGACGGAAGTCTGCCCCTCTAGATCTGGAGAGCGTGCAGGCTGCTACTAGCCAGGCGATCTTTGACCGCTTGGATCGACTAGCCGACCCTCAATACAAACCTGGAGCAACTAAACACGAGCAAGTCGCCCGATTTGTTGAGGTGTTTTATGGGTTATTGCGGGAAAACTTTGGGGGCAACCTGGCCCGCTTCCTTGGTGACGAAAAGGCACTGAAAGAAGCATATCTCTTTTACTTGAACGCAGCCCTGCAGGCTAGGCGCGAAGAAAAGGCTGCCAGAGGTCAGACCGACAACATCGAAGAGGAAGAGTAACACAATCGGGAGGAGAGGTTATGAAAACGCTGGATCAGTACAAAGACTTTCTGTTGGATCATTATAACAACTTACCCCAAGGAAGATACGTTAACCTCATCGTCCTGCGTGAGACCAAATCAGAGACGATTTTTCGCACTGAGGGCAGGGGTGAGCCACTGAACCGCGAATTTATTCACGCTGGGTTAAGTGATAACGAAGTCATCCCACGGGTTATTATTTCTAAACGCAAGCAGACCGCAGTAGAACGGCGAACCGGAAGGGAACTCTTACGCGGTTTCGATTTACTGCAAAAGTTGGATAACGGCGCGGAGTGCATGCTTAACACCAACAAACCTTGTGAGCAGTGCGTAGACTGCTGGCTCTACGGCTTTGCCGCTGGTGGCGGTGGCGCGCAGAAGTCACGGATTATCACTGAGGATGCGTTCTCGCTCCTACCCGCGTCATCAATAGTGGACACCAAGACATTTAACGCCCTGTTCGATAACAGCACCATGCGTAACCCCAATACTGGTGAGGCTTCAACCAGCATTAACGAGAGCGAATATGTCAGACCAGAAGCACATTTCCTTGACATCGAGGTACTCAAGGACGTGACTGCCGATGAGTTGGTCTATACTTGTGGAAACATTCTACGTAGCTCGCGTTATGGTGCGCTCTCCTCACGTATAGGCAGGGTGCAAAACTCTATGCTGGCCATTATCTTCTTCCACTCTGAGGTCTTCAGCACTTTGGAGCTAACCCAGGCTACTTACGACCGCCTCAAGGACAAAGAACATCCGTTGCAGATAGAAAAAGTCACAGAGGCCGTCTTAAGCGCTGAGGGAGCCCTTGAAACACTTCTTCCTAGTACCCTCGGTCCTTACAAAGCCATGCAGGGAGGAGAGCTGAGCGGTTTTTTAAGAGAAGTGGCTGATGTCTACGAGTCTCCTGAAGTGTTTTTGCGTCGGCTTGACGCCTCTTACCCTGCCCCGCCACAAGCTAGAAAAGGTCGTTAGAGGGTCACCATGTTTATCTACCGTCTAGAGTTAACTTTGCTGGAAAAGGTCTTCTTCGCCAGCCGGGAAATTGACGAGCTATTCCAGACCGAGCCCGTCCTGGGAAACTACGCTCTCACCTACGCCTTGGGCTTAGCAGTTTCACCTTATCGTTTGTCCGAACGGGAAGATCGTCCTTATTATCGGGAAGATCTATCCATACTCAATGAAAAAGGTGTGTACGTTACCCCAGGCACTCCTCTTGGTACTCCGGCCTTGGAGGTTGAGCGCTTTAACGGCATGGTTGACTCTTATTGGTACAAGATGGCCAACAATGCGGTAGTTGCCGATATGGCAGTTCGTTTCGGTGCTCGTGCACCGGTAACCAATTTCCCGCAAAAGGGACGACTACGGATGCTGTCCCGAGGGAACCGGTTCTTTTGCTATGTGTTTGCACGCGAAGCGCTTACTCTCCCACGCTATGTTCGTCTAGGTAAATTTCTCGGCAAGACCAGGGTCGAAAAGGCAAAAGAGTGGCAAGATCCACCCAGCAGCTCATTCCGTGGTGAACAAGTCACCGCTTTTCTTAACCCTCTTGACCTGAGTCCGGAGACAGAAGTGGGATATCACGACCTGTTCAACTTGCCGCCGGTACCCCTCATCCGCAATGCTCAACTCTCCGGTCAGATGTACGATTTGGACGATACCCGTTTGCCGGCTGGCATGGCTTTTGGCTTGCCTGCCGCCGAGGCACCGACCCGCGGCAGAGGTAGGAGAAGGACTTAGCAATGGCACAACTGATTCGCGTTCATCTTGATGCCGAGTATCAGCGCTTGGCTGTCCCCGAGGCGGTTCCAGCCAATGTCCGCAGGGTGTTATCCCAACCGCTTCAACATCAACTTGACACGGTTACTGCCCTAGCCAACCACGACCTGGTAATTAACGCTTTCCCTACTGGCACCGGCAAGACGAAGGCTGCGTTATTGTGGCTGCTCAATCATCCCCAAGCTAATACCTTGCTTATTGCTCCAGTCAACGAACTCGTGAGGCAGCATGCTAGAGATGCAAAACAGTTCATCAATGACGCTGGTTTGCACCATGTGGTGACAGCTGTGGATGCTGCCTATCTCAGACAGCTCCCCCCTGACTTGGGGCAAAGACCTGGATCAAGGTTCTACCGTATTCTCACCAATCCCGTGCTCCTGCCAGAAGTGCAGGGGTACCAAGGAAGCATAAAGCCACCGCTTCTTCTTGTGACCAATCCTGATCTGTTTTACTACAGCGTGTTTTATCTCTTTAATGTCCTGGACCGGCGTAATATTGCCGAACAATTCATTGCTAAGTTCCAGTACATCATTATCGACGAAGTTCACTATTATGACGCCAAGCAGTTTGCCAACCTACTTTTCTTTATCCTACTCTCCAAGGCGTTTGGTTACTTTACTCACGATGTCTCCGAACGCAGAAAAATCTGTCTCCTAACTGCCACCGCCTGACTCTGATCTCAACCACTTCATAGAGCGCCTGGGTGATGTGGGAATATCAGTCAAAAGGTTAGACCCCAAACTAGTTCCTGCAGATGATCCGTTCGCCACTAAAAGCTTGACCGAGCTGGAATTAGAGATCCATCCCTATACGCGGGATGCCGCTGGAGAATTTTTCAACCATGTCGGACGGATAGCCGATCTGGTCGAACAGGACAAAGATGGGGCGGTTCTGCTCAACAGCCTTTATGGCGTTAACCGCCTGGCCAGGAAGTTCACGGATTGTCTGGGTCCACAACGGGTCGGGCGGATTACCGGCCCACTGCACAAAGAGGAGCGTAGAGAGGCTGCTTTCAAGCCACTGCTTCTGGCTACTCCCACGGTGGATATTGGCTTTAATTTTGAGGGTCATCCCAAGGATCGCCAAAATCTCGACTTCGTAGGCTTTGAGGCAGCGCTAGAGGATCAGTTCTGGCAACGCCTGGGTCGGGATGGACGGGTGCTGGGAAAGCCAGTGAAGGACATTCCGTCCTTCGCCCTCGCCTTAGTCCCTGACGGTCCATGTGCGAGGCTACGTGACAAGATCGGTGAGCGGACTGATATTTCTCGGCCAGAGTTAAAAAGCCTGCTACACGAGGCGGCTGAAGGCAATATGCAGCGTGCTGCGTTTACTGAGTACATCAAATCCTATGCGTTTCTGGAGGTAGCCCAGCCTCTAGTGGAGATGGGCAAGCTTCTAGGGTGGAGCATGCGCCTCTTATCGAGCAGACTTTTGAGATCATCAAGCGTGTCTATGCACCGTCCAGCAAAAAACACCTGTGGAGCCTTAAAGGAGAGATCCACCGATACCAAAGGCTGCGGAATCTTGAAACGGAACTACGGAAACCTAACCCTCGGTCAGGACCTCAATTAGTCAAGACATTGCGAGAGTATGTGCAAGAAGAAACCGGACAGGGGTTACCAGAGCAACAAGTTGCCCAGCGGGCTGACCAAATCCTGCAGAGCCCTGGGGCAAAAGCGCAGCTGCAATTGTACGTTTCCCGTGAGGCAGCCGCACTACAGCCGATTTTCAGTTTCCGCGATGCTGATGTCGGAGTCGAGGTTAAAGCTGACGACCCGCTCGGAGTCGTCTCGTCTGTAAGTGAAACGGTGCAGCTCGACCTATTCCACCTTCTTCGTTTCTACCAATGGCAGCTCAAAGAAGAAAGCCGAAGCGAGCCGGCTGGCTTACAAGTAGTGCTCCAGGGAATTCTGGACTCGCCTTTGAGCGTGAGCTGGACTTTTCACTTTAACGGCAGTTGGGAAGATTTTCGTAGACGCTATATGAAAAAACCGACTGCAATTGAGGGTCTTAAAGTGACTCGTTTGCAGCAAGGGGCTATTGTCCCTACTCCCAACCTCATGATTGAAGCGGTCTCCCGAAAGTACGTGCCCTGTCTTATCCTTGATCCGAATGACCTTAAACCATGGCAGTGGGCTAGTCTGGTTCGAGATGGAATTTATCCAACCGATTTGACGGTCACATTTGCGGACAGTCCCCTGCCAAAAAAGCTTCGTCTACTGAGTGGTTTGGACGGTTACCGGGTTATGGGCCGGTACGGTTGGTCAATCCAGAGGAAGACAGGAGAATGGTGGGTAGTATGAATATTGGTATCCAGGAAGTACGGCCCCACGATTGGTCATTGCGCGAGTACTTTTTGCGCAGATACCACAGACAATTGAAAAGGAACCCTTTATGCCCCATGCCATTGTCATCCATGCCTTCCCCAAAAGTGATCTTCCTACCGTACACGCCCAAGGAAAAGTTCTACACGGGCTGTTCTACGAAATGCTGCAGAAGATCAGCGTGGCCAAAGGGGATGAGATTCACAGCAGCGCTGGGCTTAAACCCTTTTCCACTGCTTTGCTTTTAAACGAGCGGCAGCGCCGCCAGGAGACTATCCGGGCTGGTGAGGAGGTTAAAATCCGGTTTACCTTTCTGGATGATACCCTCTATCCGCTTCTGGCTCGCTACTTTCTTTCCGCTCCGGATCTTACCTTTGACCTGGTGCGTACCGAGATGACCGTGACGCATATCCTGAGCACCCCGCAAAGTGGGGAAGAGTGGGCCGGGGTTGTCTCCTTTGGGGAAATTTATGAGCAAGCCTCTGAGGAAGAGAAGGTTTTCTCCTTGCAGTTTTTCACTCCTACCTTCTTTAGACGTGGGGGAGGACCGGCTTACCCGGACCTTATTGTTCCTTTGCCCCTGCCGGATCTGGTCTTTGGTAGCCTGCTGCGCAACTGGAACCAATTCTCTCCTATGCCCTTTGTGGAGGAAGCCGTTCTCAAAGACATCTTTGCCCATCACTTAGAAGTCACCTATCACCGCATTACTTCACAGCTGGCCCGGCTGACCTTCCCAAAGCCAGACAAAACCTACCAGACAACCTCTTTTCCTGGTTTTGTCGGAAGTTGCACTTTCCGCCTAGTAGAGCTGCATGATCCCGAACTCATCAGGAAGTTAAACACACTGGCAGATTTTGCTTTTTATGCCGGGGTTGGGGCTAGGTCGACAATGGGCTTCGGTGTCGCACGAAGGGTCGAGAGGTAATGTGTGAAAATCAAGATATGCTCCGTAGGAGATTAAAACGAGGGCGCACTCCAACAAGCCCGCGCCCACTTGGGTGAGTTGTACTAAACTTCATGCTCCGTAGGAGGTTGAAATGGAGACTAGAGCATGGATCAGGAGAACTTTATCTTTCTCTCCGCACTTAACCAGTACGATTACTGCCCTCGGCGTTGTTACTATATATTTGTGGAGAACATATTTGTCGATAATGAGCACACGATAGAAGGGTCTCTTAAACATCAGCGAGTCAATTCTGGTGAAACAAGCACCTTGAATGGAATATTGCAGTTCCGTACCGTCTACCTCTACTCAAGACAGCTTGGCATTTGCGGTCAGGCCGACGTGATCGAGGAGAAAATGGGGGAGGTCTACCCGGTCGAACACAAAAAGGGCAAGAGAGGAAAATGGCGCAACGACGCCCTTCAGCTTTGCGCGCAAGCCTTGTGTCTGGAAGAAATGGTCGGAGCCCCTGTGCCTAAAGGCTACATCTTTTACGCCGCTACGGGTCGGCGTCAGGAGGTAGTGTTCACGTCCGAGTTGCGGCAGCAGACGCTCAATACCATTGCCTCGGTACGCCAGTTAATCGAGACCGGTGTGCGTCCGCCAAACCCTTACACCCCGCGTTGCCAAGGGTGCAGCCTCCATGACATTTGCCTGCCCAAGGAGACAGCGCGGCTCTGCAATGATCCGAGCAGCAGGAAAAAAACTCCTACATTTTCTCCCCCTTCCTCACGATTGGCTTCATAGGACTGATTATGTCGACATTGTATCTTACCCAACAAGACTCGGTGCTGCGCAAGGAGGATGAGAGGCTCAAGGTGACGCTCAAGGGCAACGTCTTGCTTGACCTGCCCATGCTCAAGGTGTCGCGGGTTGTTGTGCTAGGGCGGGTGACGGTAACATCGCATACGGTCGCCGCTTTGATGGAGCGCAGTGTTCCCCTCACATACTTGACCGAGCACGGCCGCTATGTGGGTCGCATCGAGCCAGCATTCTCGAAGAATTCGCTGCTGCGCCGGGCCCAGTATGCCGCGGCGTTTGATCCGCTCCGAACGCTCACCCTGGCCCAGGGCTTTGTTGCTGGTAAGCTAGCTAATCTGCGGGTTGCCTTGCTTCGGGCTGCACGCAACACCGAGGGACTTGATGTCATTGACGCGGTAGAAGCGATCCGCCGGGCCGAACATCGGCTAGAAGCGGCGGCTGATCTTGATGTGCTGCGTGGCCACGAGGGAGAGGGTTCGGCTGCCTACTTCGGCGCTTTTGGCAAGCTTATTAAAGTTCCTGATTTCTCTTTCACAAAGCGGGTCAGACGGCCTCCCACTGACCCGGTCAATGCCCTTCTCAGCTTTGGCTATGCGCTTTTGGCAAGCGATATCCAGGCTGCTGTCAATGTGCTGGGCTTTGACCCCTACTGTGGTTACCTACACTCTGACCGCTATGGCCGTCCCTCGCTGGCCCTAGACTTGATGGAGGAGTTCCGGCCGTTGGTAGTGGATTCAGTTGTGTTAACTTGCCTCAATAAGCGTATTGTCCAGGCAGACGACTTTGCCGTGGGCCTAGGGGAGGTCCATAGCCTCACACCAGAGGGACGCAAGAAGTTCTTGGTGCAATATGAGGAGCGCAAAGGGACCGAGATCCAGCACCCGCTGTTTGAATACCGGGCAACCTACCAGCGCTGCTTCGAGCTGCAGGCAAGAATTCTGGCCAAATACTTACAGAAGGAGGTACAAGCCTACAAACCGTTTGTAGTGCGGTAGTACCAAAGTCCAACCCAAAATTGCATACTCCGTAGGAGAATCCAAACTGTGTTCATTGTGATCTCATACGATATTAAAAGTGACAGACGCCGCGGTCGGATCTTCAAGACCCTCAAGAACTTTGGCCAGTGGATGCAATACAGCGTGTTTGAGTGTGAGTTAGACAAATTGCATTTTCTACGCCTCAGAGACCGGCTTGATCACCTCATTGACCCTGACGAGGATGACAGTATACGGTTCTATTTCTTATGCGAAGGGTGTAAGCAACAGATCGAGCGAGTAGGCGGAGAAAAGCCACGAGCAAAAGGGGCAGTCATTGTATGATCGAACAAGCGCGGATCGAAGCTGTAGGCGAAATGCCGGGGGATGCGCGCAAGAAGGTAAGTATGGATAAAGGCTTAGGTTTTGGCTACTTAAAGGAGTGTGGAGAGAGAATTTTATGGCTAGCTGCTTGCAATTTTCTGTGACTTGCGCTTTAGAAGGGTTAAGTCCGTATTTTTGCTATAAAAAGCAGAACGACTGTTGAAACGAACCTCATGCTCTGTAAGAGATTGAAACGACTTTTACGAGGGACAACTGTTCTCTGCTGAGGCATGTTGAAACGAACCTCATGCTCTGTAAGAGATTGAAACCCATCCGATACGCCACCTATCCAACTCCCCCCCGGGTTGAAACGAACCTCATGCTCTGTAAGAGATTGAAACTCGCAGCTTGGACAACGAAACCCGCTTATCTGATTGCGTTGAAACGAACCTCATGCTCTGTAAGAGATTGAAACACACATACGATCACTCTCCCAGCAGGCACCGGAGGTTGTTGAAACGAACCTCATGCTCTGTAAGAGATTGAAACGTTAACGCTGCCGGCTATTCCCAACAGACATACTCCGTTGAAACGAACCTCATGCTCTGTAAGAGATTGAAACGGGTGAACCCTTGCTCTTCCTCATTTTCCTTAATCTGTTGAAACGAACCTCATGCTCTGTAAGAGATTGAAACGCCGAGATGGGCGCTGCATTCCTTTGCGGCCATACCGTTGAAACGAACCTCATGCTCTGTAAGAGATTGAAACAAGTCAATGTGCGAATTTACTTGGTTCCAGAACCAAGTTGAAACGAACCTCATGCTCCGTAGGAGATTGAAACCTATTGGGTAAGGCTCGCTACAGCAAGGTAAGAGACGGTTGAAACGAACCTCATGCTCTGTAAGAGATTGAAACATAATCATGGCTAAGCCAGAATCGAATAGGCTTAAGGAGGTTGAAACGAACCTCATGCTCCGTAGGAGATTGAAACAGTTAGTAAGCTTCATGCTGCCCACTCGCAAGGAGGTTGAAACGAACCTCATGCTCTGTAAGAGATTGAAACTCTGACTGTAGCCTAAGCTCTACCTGTGACAAGCCTGTTGAAACGAACCTCATGCTCCGTAGGAGATTGAAACTAGCGACTCAGCCAAGCTTTCTCTTAATTTGTGCAAAGTTGAAACGAACCTCATGCTCCGTAGGAGATTGAAACATATTAGGCTCGCAATCAGGCTTCTCCTCCTGGCTGTTGAAACGAACCTCATGCTCTGTAAGAGATTGAAACCTCCTCTGAATACGGACAATCATCCTCTGGGTCCTGAGTTGAAACGAACCTCATGCTCTGTAAGAGATTGAAACCTTTCCTCCATGTTGGATTGACAAGTGTTCGTCAGAGGTTGAAACGAACCTCATGCTCTGTAAGAGATTGAAACAGGATGAAGAGGTTGATCCCGCGATAGGGCTTGCCAGGTTGAAACGAACCTCATGCTCTGTAAGAGATTGAAACAAGGTCGTTAACTCGCCGTGCAGGCGTAAAGATAAAGTTGAAACGAACCTCATGCTCTGTAAGAGATTGAAACGTGCCGAGGTCAACACCCCCACTCCTCTAGCTACTGTTGAAACGAACCTCATGCTCCGTAGGAGATTGAAACGAGATCCGCAGCAGCTACTGATAGACACGCTCCGTTGCCTGTTGAAACGAACCTCATGCTCCGTAGGAGATTGAAACGCAGCCGATAGCGCAAGCTTCCCCTCTGGTATTCCAGGTTGAAACGAACCTCATGCTCTGTAAGAGATTGAAACTCCTGAACTCGCTTTGCTACCAGGTCTAAGCGCAGGTTGAAACGAACCTCATGCTCTGTAAGAGATTGAAACATAATGTCGTAAACGTTTGCACTCATTTTCTTTCCTGTTGAAACGAACCTCATGCTCTGTAAGAGATTGAAACAGCTATAGTGAGCAGGCTAGTCGCTAGGGTAATGATGTTGAAACGAACCTCATGCTCCGTAGGAGATTGAAACACCATTGATAGTGTGGTGATCAAGATCCCGGAAGCTCGTTGAAACGAACCTCATGCTCTGTAAGAGATTGAAACGGGTCATCCGGGCTGTAAAGAATCGCGAACTAGAGGTTGAAACGAACCTCATGCTCCGTAGGAGATTGAAACAATCGTGTGGGACAAATGTCAACCCGGATTTTATAAAACCACTCTGCCCTGATTGCTATGACTAAGAACTTAATGGCTAAGAAGGAGGTAATATCATGAAAAAAATTAACATCCTGGCAGTAGGAATTGCTGCGTCAATATTTCTGACAACCCCCGCTAGTCCAGTCAGTGCATTTGATGGCTCACTGTTCGGCGGGCGTTCCGCCTTCGACTCCCAGCAGTATACTGGTCGCCGAGGCTACCAAGGCTTCCAGGGCTTCCAAGCCCCATCATATAACTCTAGGCCCTCCTATACGGATCAGATCCTGAGAGATAGACAGATACGCCGGCAGCAAGAGCGGAACGCCGCCCGAAGGGACTACCGTGACCTGGTTGATGACGCTATGCGGGATTCGCGTGCCAGACATAACATTGAGCCCGGGCATATCCCGTATCCCTGTGGTATGAGTCGGCGTAACTCGGCTGCCCAGAAGAACTGTCAGGAGAACTGGAAAGCTCATAACCCTAACGATTATTTGTGGTATGGGAGGTAGAATATGACACGCTGTGAGTTCTGCGGAAGGAAGAAGAACAAGGCCAAGGCTTCCAAGTTGGAACGAACCTTTTTAACGGTCTGACATACATTTACGAAAGTCAGGCAAACTTCGACCAGATGGGGTGGGATGCCTTCCTTAACCTACTCCGTCAGAACAGACATGCTTTCGGTTTGAATCCAGATGGCAGCCTCCCTGTGAATGTAACCGGTGTGTAGTTCGCTGTGCATATCAATACAGGGATGAATGATGGATCGGCCAGATAATTCGGTAGGGGCGGGTTTGAAACCCGCCCCTACCTTTCAGAGAAAATGCCTCTTGGTATCAGCCATCCTGTAAAGTTTGGGTTACATTGGCGCTGTGACTATTGAGAACAACACCGCTCGCTGGTCCATACTGCCTGAAGGTCAGTTTTTTGACCGCAAGTCGGCGTTTGATCGCTCCGCCTCTCGGCATAAACAGCGCAAGGCCACAGACATCGCCCGAGATATTGTTGAGACGCTCTCGGCTATGGCCAACGCCGATGGTGGCGAACTTGTTGTTGGTATTGAGGACGACGGCACTGTGACCGGCACGCCTCATGCTGAGGATAAAATCCAATTATTCCTCCGTGCACCTGGGGACCGCAACTACATCCACCCACCTCTGCGCTTTCAAGCCCAGAAGGTTGAGGTACCAAACGGATTGCTTCTGTTCCATTTCAGGGTGGAGTGGAGTCCTGAAGTCCACCGGCTGGCCGATGGCCGTTACCTGCTGCGTGTCAATGACGCCAACACGCCTTTTCCTGCCGAGAGGCTAAACCGCTTCTCGCACCTGGGCAAGACGGGGGATGAACCATAGCAGCCCACCAAGACAGACAAGACCACTTAAGCCTACGGTTACTTGAACGCCTAGATGTGGAGCCAGCACTCCGGCTAGTAAGCTTCCCAGCGGGGCTGTCCCCATTAACATCATAAAGTAGAGGCTCATAACCCGGCCTCGCATTTGGTCAGGGGCCAGGGTCTGTAGCAGGGTGTTCACCGCAGCCATTGGCACCATAAATCCTGAACCCACCATTGGCAAAATCAGTAGGGAGAGCCACAGGTTGCGGGAGAGGGCAAAGAGGATGAGCCCTACCCCAAACCTGCCCAGGGCAAAGGCAATGGCCCCGCCAAGCTTTTGGGTGCCCTTGTGCCTAGCCAAAAAGAGGGTGCCGATTACTGCCCCGGTGCCTGAGGCTCCCATCAACAGGCCATACCCACGCGCCCCGCTATGAAGAACTTCTTCGGCAACTACTGGCATTAAAATAGTATAAAATGTCCCCAAAAAACTCACTAACCCAATCAGAAGAATGAGGGCGCGAACCGGCGGAGTACGAAACGCATAGCCGATCCCTTCGCGGATATAGGTTGCGGTAGAAGCCAGGGGCGGGGGAGCAGGACGGGAAGTGACTCGCATGGCAAGAAAGCCAAAAATGATTGCCAGATAGCTGAAGCTGTTGATGAGAAAGCAAGGTCCCTCTCCCATACTCACTACCAGTATACCGGCCACAGCTGGACCGATCACACGGGCGCCATTGACCAGGGAAGAGTTGAGGGCAATGGCGCTCACAAGGTCTTCCTGGCCGACCATTTCCATCATGAAACTCTGGCGGGCCGGCATCTCAAAAGCCTGCACCGAGCCATAGAAGAGGGCCAAGAGAAAGATCTCCCCTACTGTGATCCATCCACTTAAGGTGAGGAAGGCAAGAATAAAGGCCTGGACCATGGCCAGAACCTGCATGAAAATAATCACCCGGTGACGGTTGAAGCGATCCGCCACTACTCCGGCAAATAGTCCAAGCACAAGTGTAGGAAACTGCCCGGCAAACCCTACAAGCCCCAAAAGGAAAGGGGAATGGGATAAGCGGTAGACAAGCCAGCTCAGGGCTACCTGCTGCATCCAGAAGCCGATGCGAGAGACAAACTGACCAACAAAAAAAAGACGAAAATTACGATGGCGGAGCGCCTGTAGGGCAGGCGGCAAACTCGATCGACTCTTAGGTAAGCTTCCCTCTACCTCCACAATTTTTACAGCTTCTCTTTCGACCTTATCCGGCAAAACCCCTTGGCCCCCACCTTCTGAGAGTAATTTGAGCTTCTAACGAAGTACGGAACATATCCTGTGGACAAATTTTCTGGATGCCTGAGTGAGCGGGCATGACAGAGTTTTCTATCATTCCTACACATCCTGCCATTGAGAATCGGAGGCTGGTCTTCGAGAAATGTGGGGCCCAGGCATAAAAAAAGGGGGCCAATAGTAGCCCCCTTCTTAAGGGCCGGTGAGGCACTAGCTGCAGAGCACGTCGTTGGCGTGCATAGTGTCGAGGTACTCGCGCACCGCCTGGATCTTGCCGTCGCGGACCTCAATCAAGAAATGGTACTGATTCTGGTAGATCTTGCCATTGGCATGCTTGCCATAGGACTCGGCCTCTACAGCCACCCGATCTCCCTCGGCAATTATTCCCTTGGGGGTTAATCTCAGCCCCTCGGGGCAGGGCCGCAGCCATGCCTTTAAGCCCCTCGGCAAATTGCTGTTTGGTCACGGTGCCGGAAAGGGCAAAGTTGCCAGCCACCCACCAGGTAGCGTTATCGGCCATGGCACCCAGGGCTTCCTCGGGTTTGCCAGCGGTGAAATTCTCAAAGAACCCTAGCACAATCTTTTTGTTGTCCTCTACGCTCATAAGACCCTCCTTATTAGTATTTTGCTCTAGAGGATTATGGCAATCCCTTGAGCACATCTTTAATTTTGGCAAAATCGGGCATTTCCGCCGGGCTTCCCGGCACCCAGGCGTAACGAACCACTCCCTGTTTATCCACAACAAAGGCCGAGCGATTGGCCACGCCCTTTAGACCTAAGATCTCTGGCAGCAGCACCTCATACTGCTCGGCTACGTCCTTGTTAAAATCGGCCAAGAGCGGAAAAGGCAGGCTTAGGTGTTGGGCCCAGGCCTCATGGCAGAAAACACTGTCCACGCTAATGCCCAGTACTTCGGTATTGAGACCCTGATATGCCGCATAGTCATCCCTCACCGAGGAAAGCTCGTTGGTTCAGCCTGGACTCCAGTCCAGCACATAAAACAAAAGCAGGGCATTTTGTTTCCCCTGATAAGAGCTCAGAGAAATAGTGTCCGGTTGGGGCATCTTGAATTTTACCGGCAGGGTAAAATCAGGAGCCTGTTGTCCTTCTGCTAGAGCCATAATCCACCTCCAAAAGAGTTTTTAGTACGTTTTAAGCGCTGGCTGCCTGTTTGGCCGCGTTAAGTGCGGCTTCGTAGTCTGGCTCGTTAGCAACTTCCTTGACATACTCAACATGCTTGACCTTGCCGTCTTTGCCCACAACAAAAACGGCCCGAGCCTCTAAACCGGCAAGCGGACTATCCTTAACCAGCACTCCGTAGTTCTGGCCAAACGAGCGCTCGCGAAAGTCCGACAGAGTCTTTACCCGCTCCACACCCGCGGCACCACACCAGCGTTTCTGGGCAAAAGGCAGATCCAAACTGATGGTCCATACCTCAATGCCCTCGCTGAGCTTAGACGCTTCTTCGTTGAATCTCCTTGTCTCTGTATCGCAGACCGGCGTGTCTACTGATGGCACAGAGCTAAGGACGACAACCTTGCCCTTGGCCTCGCTCAGACGAACGGGCTGAAGGTCGTTATTCAAGGCGGTAAAGTCAGGCGCATCCTGGCCAGGTTTAATCTCAGGACCAATAAGCGTGATCGGGTTGCCTCTCAAAGTGACTGCGCCGCTTCTTTCTTCTGCCATTTCCTCCTCCTTCTCATTGCTATTTTTTGTCACCACTGTCTAACGGTGAGATAGTGGGTATTCTAGCCGTTCTAATTAGAATTGCAAACGCAAAAACGAGGTTACTCTACTACAGGCCAAACCCACAACACAAGAAGACCATAGGCAAGGAAGGAGAGCGTTTGACAACCTTGTTGCGTCCGGGGTAAGCTGCCGACAACTCTGAAGAAACTCGGCACAAGATTGACAAGGGTAGAGAGAAAACGGTAGACAGTCAGAATGTAAAGGCGGCCTTTTATGGCTGCCCTCCTGCTCTTGTTGTAGAGAGCCGGGGATTTTTTCCTAACTAAAGTAAGGAGGGTGTACTTATGGCAGAGCCAGGAATTTTTGAAATCATCTATTCGACCCGGGCAATGCGCCGGCTAAAACCCGATCCCATTCCAGAGGAGACGCTTAAGAAAATTGTTGACGCCGGCACCCGCGCTCCCAGCGGTGGCAACACGCAGGACTGGGCCTTTATCCTGGTGCGGGACCCAGAATTAAAGCGGTTTATCCGCGATTACTACTGGAACAGCTGGCAGCAGATACGGGCCGGGGGAACTATTCCCACCGATATGCCGCCCCCCCAGCAACGCATGCTCAATGCTGCCGCCCATCTGGCTGCCCACATGGACGAAGTACCGGTGATTCTCTTGGCCTGCATGCTGAAAGAATACCCACCCCTGACCCCGCTGAACAACCAACGGGCCAATGCGGGCGCGGTGTATGGCTCGATTTACCCGGCAGTGCAAAATATTCTGCTGGCTTGTCGCGCCCTAGGAATTGGCACCACGCTTACTACCCTGCACTGTTTCTTTGAGGAGGACCTTAAGCAGAAGCTGGGTATTCCCGAGAACATGGAAGTCTCCGCACTCTTACCCTTGGGATATCCCCAGGGAAAATTTGGTCCTACTTCTCGTAGGCCCGTAGAAGAGGTGATCCACTGGGACCGGTGGGGGAATCAGAAAGCTTAGATGGGACCCTCACCCCAGCCCTCTCCCGCGCTCTTGCGGGAGAGGGAGTAGAGAATAGCCAGGATTTTAGTTCTGGTGAGGGGGGAGAAAAAGAGTTCCCGTATAGACTCTTAGTGAGGGGTTTTGCTTGTCACTCAGATTTACAAGCACTAACTAAGGCAACATAGAGGGGGACATGCCTATGGCAACGGTCAGGAATTCTATAGAGGATGACCCTATTGAGATGCTCTTTGAGCGGGGGGCCTCGGATGGCCTGCCCGTGGTTCCACCCACACGTGGGCGTGTTGAGCGCATGCTGGCGGGCGCGCCTGACCGTCGTCCAGACGAGCTGATTGGCACAGTAGGACCCTGCTACGGCCAGGCAACGGTGGAGAAGGTAGCCATCAATGCGGTCATGGCCGGCTGTAAGCCGGAATACTTCCCGGTGGTCCTGGCTGGTGTCGAAGCGCTATGTGACGAGCGCTTTTGCGCCCATGGTCTTAACGTCACCCTCTTTTCAGGAGCACCGCTGGCCATCATCAGTGGTCCGGTGCGCCGTAAGATTGGTCTGAACTGTGGCCATAACGCACTTGGCCATGGCTTTCGTGCCAATGCGACTATCGGCAGAGCGCTGCGCCTGATCATTATGAATATTGGCGGTGCCCGTCCGCACGGGATCACCAAAGCAGTAATGGGACATCCCGGCCAATACACCCTGCTAGTGGCCGAGGATGAGGAAACCTCCCCCTGGGAGCCATTCCATGTTGAACGCGGATTTCAGAAGGAAGACTCAGTCGTCACCCTTTTTCCTGCTGGCTCCCCCCAGCAGATCAGCGATCTCCGGAGCCGTACAGCTGAGCAACTGGTAGCCTCGTTGGGCTGGACAATGGCCGGGGGAGTCTGGAACCACAAGGACTATCCGTTGATTTGCGACGCCGTCCTGGTGCTTAACCCGGAGCATGCCAGGACCATTGCCCGGGACGGCTGGTCCAAGCAGGATGTTCGCCAGTTTCTTTATGAGACAATCAAACGGCCCACAGCAGAGCTGGAGCCGGGCAAGGACGGAGGGGGAGGCTTAAGCGAAAGCCTGCTGCGCAGCCAGCGGATGAGCGGTCTAGTGGTGGAGGGCTATGTGCGCAAATTCCGCTCACCGGAGTCGATTCTTGTTGTTGTGGCCGGGGGAACGGCCGGCGGCATGTCGATGGTCATTCCGGGGTGGGCGTCAGGAGACTTCGATGGCAGTACCCCGGTCAGCCAGCGTATTCAACTTAATGGTGAAGGCGGATAGCTCCTCACCCTAGCCTTGTTTTCAAAAATGTAGGGGCGGGTTTGAAACCCGCTCCCTATTTTCTGAAGGGGAGAGGATTTTAAAATACACTCTAGATTACTCAGTAAGGAGGAAGCACTATGGCAGAAGAGATGCTCGATCCTATGGGATTTGCTGAGCAAACCACAAAGCCGCTGGCCCCGCGGCTTACCGACCTGCGGGGAAAAACTATTGGCCTTTTGGACATTGGGTTCCCCAACGGAAACCTTTTCCTTGACCGGGTAGAAGAACTGCTCCAGGAGCGCTATGGGGTAGCTGAGGTCATCAGGCATGCCAAGCCCAGTCCCACCCGGATGGCAAAGAAAGAAGTGAGGGAGGACATTCTCTCACGCTGTGACGCTGTCATTGAGGCCCTAAGTTCTTGAGGGTCGTGTATATCGTGCAGTTCGCACGATGTTGCCTATTTTGAGGGGCAGGGGGTGCCAACGGCCAATGTTGCCACTACGGAGTTTATTGAGGCCGCCCGCCTCCAGTGTAAGAACCTGGGCATTCCTTCCTACGAAGTGGTTACCGTTCCACACCCGGTTGCATCACTCACCAAAGAGGAGACACGGGCACGGGCCGATGCTGTTATAGAGACCATTGCTGCCCGGCTCATCGCTGGACAGGTAGCACAGGCGGCCGCCCTTTAGAAGCGTAAAAATTCCCTGCTCCTGTGAAGGCTCCCGGGGGTAGGTATGAGCTAGTAGCCCCTCAACAAGATTAGCGTGGCTGCTTTCACCCCCATCCTCCTTCCCCCATCAAGGGGGAAGGGACCTATTTTTTCGGGAGGGAGAGTCAGAGAGGGGGTGAAAGTCGGTCCCCTTTTCCGCCGGATCCAGAGGAAGAGAAAGGCAATAGCAAATGAAAAAAGATGCGACCAAGATCACCGGTTTTCATGCTCATGTTTACTACGATCCCGAGAGTCGCGTTACGGCTGCCCGCATACGCAGAGGGTTAGGCGCCAGATTTGACGTACAGCTTGGGCGCTGGCACGACAAACCCATTGGCCCGCACCCCAAATCCATGTATCAAGTCGCGTTCTCGCCGGATCAGTTTGACAAGGTCGTCCCCTGGTTAATGCTCAATCATAGGGGGATGGATGTTCTCATTCACCCTTCAACGAGCGCGCATGTGGAAGACCACTCGGGTCGTGCCCTGTGGCTAGGAAAAAAACTGGAGCTTAATTTCGAGGTCTTCCGAAAGCAGGAAGACACCTAACCACGCTCCCCTTCGTACAGGCGGCATGAGGTGGCCTTGATGACCAGGAACACCTTGCTGTTGGGTTGGAGTGCTAACTCGCCGAATGTTGTCCCGGTAACCTCGACTGTTAGGGGAGGAAGGCTGCTGGCGATCTCGGCCGTGACCAGTCCTACGGAACCCACTGTTCGTAGCTGGATGATCCGCGCGGGGAGGATGTTGCGGGCTGAGAGTCCTGTGGGTCTATTCGTGGCGATTATGATGTCGTGAGCGGGGATACCAGCCAACATCAGATCGCCGGGCTCCGTCTCCGCTTTCACTGTAATTAACTCGACAGAGCTTACATTTGGCTCCGTACTCTCTCCTAGACGCACCCGGGAGGTGCTTCCTTGGTCGCCCACCAAGCGACAGGGAAGAATGTTTTCAAAGCCTTCCTGTGCAGCCAGAGGAAAAATCTCAGGATCGGTCAGCACCTCCCGGGGCTCACCGTAGGCGATTGCGGAGCCGTCCTTAAGCACAATGAGATCATCGCAGAGAGCCTGGACCTCGAGGGGGTCGTGAGACACGAACAGCATAGGAATGCGGAATTCGGAGCGGACCCGGCGGAGGAAGGGCAAGAGCTTACGGCGAAGGGGAAGGTCCAGGGAGGCAAATGGCTCATCAAGGAGAAGAAGACGTGGGCCCGAACAGATAGCGCGACCCAGGGCCACCCGTTGACGCTCACCTCCAGAGAGCGTGGCCACGGCTCGGTTGAGGAGGGGTTTCAGTTCTAAGATCTCGGTCACCACCTCCAGGGTCTCCTGGAGAGGATGGCCGTTCCGCAGAGCCCGCTTGCTTCCGGACAGGAGGTTCTGGTGGACGTTCTTGTGGGGAAAGAGCAAACCATCCTGGGGAACGTATCCTATGTGTCTCCTCTCCGGTTTCACAAAAGTACGGGCGTTGCTGTCCAACCATAAGTGGTCGCCAAGGCGAATCGTTCCCTTGGCCCTGCGACGCAGCCCGGCAATGGTTTCAAGCAGACTGGTCTTACCGGAACCCGAGGCCCCGAAGATGCCCGTCACCTGCCGGCGGGTGGTCAAGTCTACAGCTAGGTCAAAGCGATCTAATGCCAGGCGTATGCGCACCGAGAGCGCAGTGAGCGAAATAGAGTCAAAAGGATCCATCATCGGGCTGGGCCGTGAAGGGAGTGACCTTGTGAGAGAAGTTCCGAGCTGATGATGGCAATAAAGCCCATCACCATGGCCACAATCATAAGAAAGTAGGCCTGACCCTCATCGCCTACCTGCTGGGCACTAAAAATAGCCAACGCCAGGGTCTGGGTGCGTCCCGGAATGTTACCGGCAATAGTGACCGTGGCGCCGAACTCTCCCAGCGCACGGGTGAAGCCAAGAATGACTCCAGCCAAAAGGCCGCGTTTGGCTAAGGGCAGGCTGTAACGGAGAAAGGTTGTCAGGCGACTGTGCCCCAGGGTTGTGGCCATCATTTCCAATCGAGGATCAATGCCCTCAAAGGTAACCCTGGCAGTCCGCACGACCAGCGGGAGGGACATCACCGCCGCCGCAATCACCGCTGACTTCCAGTTCAGCAGCAGATCCAGATCTACCCCTAGGGTCTCCCGACCCAGAGGTCCGTCTATGGCCAGGAGGCGCAGAAGAAGGAAGCCCACCGCGGTAGGGGGAAGAACAAGAGGAAGCCCCACCAAGGCCGAAAGCATATTCTTTCCCTGGAAGTTGTAGCGAGCAAGCACATAGCCAAGCAACGTTGCCGGCACTACAACAAAGATTGTGGCTACAGAAGCAACCTTAAGGGTGAGGAGGATAATGGAGAACATTTCCGGGGTCATTGACGCTTGCCTCCGGTCCTTAACTCGTTACAAACCCATATTTCTTGTAGATCACTGTGGCGCCTTCGCTCCCGAGGAAATCGAGAAAAGCCCGGGCGAGGTCCAGCTCAGACCTCCCTTTTACAGCGGCAGCACAGTAGGTGATCGTCGGATGTAAGGCAGGGGGAACCTCATACAGCACTTTAATGCTTGTCGAGGTAGCAGCATCTGTTCGGTACACAATGCCTACAATAGTCGGATCGGACTCCACCAAGGCCAGTGCTGCCCGGACGTCGAGAGTAGGGGCTACCTTCTCTCCTACTATGTCCCACAGGCTTTGGTTTGCTACTGAAACCACTTGGAGAAACGCCTTCGCGTAGCGGCCCGCTGGCACCGCCTCGGGATTGGCTAGTGCCAGGAACTTGAAGTCGGCATTCTGGAGCTGAAGCGGGTCCGTAATTGCGAACTCTGTGTCGTGTCGACTAATGAGGACCAAGCCGTTGGAAAGAAAATTTCTTCTTGAGTCGGAAAGGATCCGGTCGGCTTGTTCAAGAAAGTCAACCCACCGCACATCGGCGGACAGAAACACATCGGCCGAAGGCGAGGCTTTGATCTGCTGGGCAAGCGTATTTGAGCCGGCAAGGTTGTAGACCAGCTCTACTTTGTGATCTTGCTCGAACGTCTCGCCCAGCTCTTGCACCACATCCCGGAGACTGGCGGCGACAAAGAGCACTAGGGTCGGCTTCTTCCCCTCCACGGGTACAGCTTTCTCGCAGCCATTTATTACGGCCGAAAGCATCACCAGAAGAAGAACCATTACCCAGAGAAGCTTCAGAGGAGACGGGAATTGACTTGGCTGGACAGAAAGTAAGGCGTCGGGCATGCCAGGACTATAGAGAATTCACACCGATCTTCAAGTAGCCACCGGCCGCATGCTATTTGGGAGTTTCCCAGGGTCTGGAGAATTTGCTTAGAGTTCTGGCCTATTGTCCGTGCTTATTCCCTGGGATTAGGATAACGCTCTATAAGATCCCACAGCCAAACGCCCCCGCTTGTCCAGGGAAAACGTTTGTTCCCCTGCATGGATGACATCCAGGCGATACAATTGGAGGTCGGAGAGCGCACTCCGCATCGACGGCGTAATAAGCGGCGGAGTGTTGTCGAGCCAATGGTGACACCCAGTTGGGGGAGGTCTCTTTCTAGAAAAGGCCGGATGAATCTTCGACGCTATTCGTTGCTCTCGGCATGCGAACGAGCCAGGTACGGCCGAGGAAACCCTCCTCAGAGTCACAAACGTCTATGGTTCTTGGCTTCTACCTCCTCCAAGGAGAACCCGCCTAACTCCTGGTACAGCATGCGGCCTGCGAGGGTTTGATCTCCCTGGTGGAGTGCGGAGGTTTAGCGGAAGTTTAAAGGAACAGTAGTCCTGCACTGCGAAAGCTGAAAACCTCATCCTTGGTCACAATCACATGGTCAAGGACTTTGATCTGCAAGGTGGCGGCCGCATGGACTAGGGCCTGTGTAAGGATCTTGTCCTGATCTGAAGGGGTAATGTCGCCGTTGGGATGGTTATGGACAAAAACGAGCGCAGCAGCATTTCTCCGCAGAGCCGCATCCATGACCCGCCGAGGATATACTACGGCACGATCAATGGTTCCTTCTTCAAGGGTTTCATCCCCCAGAATCCGGTAACCACTATCAAGATAAACAACCTTAAAGGCCTCATGTGGCAGACTACCTAGCGCCGCCCGACAGTAGTCGTAAAGAGCCTGTGGGTCTAGCAGAGAGGGTTGCTGTTGGCTCCTTTGCTGTAGATAACGGTTAGCCGCCTCCCGGACAATGCGAAGAGCCGTGGCAGCAACTTCTCCACATCCGGGGATCTTGCACAGCTCGTCCGGGGGGGCATCAAGCACTCCACGAAACGAGCCGAATTTTTCCAGGGCGAGTTTGGCAGGAATTTTTACGTCTTTACGGGGAATAGCCAGTGTGAGTAATAGCTCAACCGCTTCATAATCCTGGAACGGTTCAAGACCATGCTGGGCAAATCGTTCGCGCAGCCGCTTTCGGTGTCCGTAATAATGTTTGCCCTCTGGCATAATACAGCTAAAACGTTATTATTCATTCTCATCCTATACTTTCCCATTCACATTGACAAACAGCTCCCCATCCAGGTAGACTCACCCTGCTTTGCGCTTGAGAACAGAGAAAAAAGGAGGAAAAGATAATGGCGACCTATTCAGTCGACCAAGTCGAGATCTTTGGCCATGGCATCCGCGAGGTCTGCGAGGCCGAGGGCGTTGTTATTGACAAAGAAGGGAACGCCTATGGTGGAGGCCGTAATGGTGTTATCTACAAAGCCGATCCTGAAGGGAAAGTAAGCGTACTCACCACTTTGCCCTCTGGTTCCATTCCCAACGGTATTACCATGGATCGCCAGGGCAACCTGGTCTACTGCGATCTGGGTAAAAAAGCCATGATGCGGGTAACCCAGAGCGGGCAGGTGTCCATGATAGCCGACCGAGTGGGCGACCTGGCCCTGACCATGCCCAACTTTGCCAGCTACGACGCTGAGGGCAACCTTTACGTATCTAATTCGAGCACAAAGGATATTAACACTGCGCTGGAGGAACTCTCGAATCCCCAGCCTAACGGAGCCTTGGTCCGCATCCGGCCCGATGGCAAGGGTGACATTGTGGCCACGGGCATTTACCTGGCCAATGGCACAGCCATTGACCCCAAGGAAGAGGCGGTCTACGTTTTGGAGAGCACTCGTAACGACTGCTTACGCATTGAAATCAAAAAGGACGGGACTTTTGGTAAGCCTGAGGTCTGTACCAAGGACTTTCCCGCACTACCGGACGGTATGGCTTTTGACACCGACGGCAACCTTTACATTACCCTTCCGGCCAAGGTCCAAGGCGGCAGTTTTAATCCGGCCAATCAGGTCATCAAGGTTGATACCAGTGGAAACTGGACCATGTTCATTGATGACCCAGCAGGGGAAAAGATGTTCTTCCCCACCAACTGCGCGTTTGGTGGTCCAGGGCTGCAGTATCTCTACATTGCCAACCTGCAGGGCGACCACTTTAGCCGCGTCCATACATCAGTTCACGGCCACCCCCTCTATCACCAGAGGTAGGTGAGGTGGCAGGAGAGAGGTAATGCCTATAGCTGAAACAGACAACCATCGTACGGTTCGTGGTCTCTATGACTTTATTAGTGATAACCTATACCTGAACCGGCCTGACCTGGAGGTCGAGGGAGAAAAATTTAACTCGGCCCTTCTTTTTAGCCTCCTTACTGCCCTCATTGGCGGCAAGGAGCTTATCATTGGCGAGCCTGGATTAGGGAAGACTACTTCTGCCGAATACGCCTGCGCGCTTCTTTACCGTATTCCGCTAGCTGTGCTCTGGGGAAGCGAGATTGCCGGGCATCCCGAGCAGACGGAGGAGAAGATTGTGGGTCGGCCTGATCTAGGCAAGCTCAACCGTGGTGAGGAGCAGGTAGTATGGAGCAACTTTGCTCAACTCCCAGTGAAGATTGTTGACGAGATCAACCGTTTGCCGGAGACCAAGCAGAGCCTTATCTTGGATGGTGTGGACCGGGGAAACTGGGAGTACCTGAGCCATCTTCTTCTCCACGAGGAATACTGCTTCTTTGCGACTGCCAACTACCAAGACCCAGGGGCGCAGACACTGATTCCTCCACTGCTCGACCGCTTTGATGTCACAGTGGAGTCTAAGCATCCGGGTGCTAACCTCTCCTTTCTCATTGGCCAGCAAGAGAGGAAAGATTATCTCTTGCGCGACCCCGAGTGCGAGCAAGAGTTCTATGCGGTAATCTTAGACAAAATCGCACCAGCAGATAAGGAACCCAGACTGGAGGAGGTTGGTGGGCGCTTTGCCAAGCTGCTGCGCGAGCAGCATAGCTTAGTCACCCTGGGTAAAGAGGAACGGCAGGCGCTACGCACAGAGATCGGCGGCATAGAGTTCAGCCTTGAGGCCAATGCTTTTATGCGCACGGTCCTGGCCGAGATTTCCTTTTGCTGCATGTACGGGCAAAGGCGCTCCAATGAGGAATGCCCAGAGGGCTGTCACTATACCGGCTACCTCTGCTACCAGGTGCGCAACTGTGCCTCGAACCGCTTACCGACCTCGCTACGCAAGTATGCCCAGGCTCTGGCTTGGCTATTAAAAAACAGTCGGGTCGAGGCCGAGCATGTGCATCAGGTGCTGCCTTATGTTATGGCTCACCGAGTACAATGGCGGGATACCTATGTTTCCACTCGGGAGCGTGAGGAGCGCCGCGACCCCCTGCAGATTTACCTGGCCAAGCAAGCGGTCTCTGAGATCTGGCACCGCTTTGCTGAACAGCGTCAGGAGATTCAGGCCGCCCTGGCTAGGGCTGGCCGTATTCTAACGGGGGAGGATCTTAAGCCTCTAGAGGGAGACCATCCGGTATATGCCGAGATCAAGCGGGATTTGGGGAGCGAAGGACCATGATCAATCCATTCCGTGAATTTCAGGGCTACCAGGGAAAAGAGAGAGAAATTCCTCTGGACCGCATTATTGCAGCCAAGGACCTTATTCTGGATCAGTTAGTCACCGGGTATCACAAGCTGGTAGAAGCTGAGGTGCATAACCTGGTCTGGATGGTCGAGCATGGCACGCTCTTGCGGGTATATGCTGCGGCTGAGAAGGCCATTACTGAGCTTAGCTTTACTGTGGAGGATATTGAGGACTTTTGCTTTGCCCTGGAGAATGCTCAGCGTTTTCCCTTTGCCTTGGGCGGACCCTCTGGCCTTTACCTCTCCGCTCTCTGCAACCGGGTAGAGTCTCCAGAGATCACGCTTAGGCTGACTGGACTCAAGAGCCGGGTGCACTTGCTTGGCTACCGACTACCAGAGGGCAAGCGGCTCACTATAGAGGGGAGTTGTGGAGATTTCGTTGGCGCCGCTATGGAAGGTGGGGAAATTATTGTACAAGGGAGCACTGGCAATTGGACAGCCGTCGGCCTGAGGCGGGGGAAGATTACCATTCAGGGAAATACTGGTGAACGCACCGGCGAGTGGATGGAGGGTGGGGAACTCCACGTAGGAGGACGGATTGGCAGCCTTGGCCGGGTAGACAATGGCAAAGTCTATGTGGGAGAAAGGCAAGTTGCTCCAGTAAAGGAAACAACATGAATCTCCAGGAAATTATTGCCGATATGTGGCCGCGGGTGCGGCGCAAGCATTTCTTTCCAGAACTACCTATGCCCCAGGTGGGAGAGAGTGAAAAGAAGGCCGCGGTTGAGATGAAAAATAAGCAGATTGTTGTGGACGCGGCCTTCTGTGAGCAGCTTGCCGCCAACATGCCCATAGAGGAGGTTGTGGAAGCATCCCTTGACCACGGAGTCGCCCACTACACCCGTTGTCCTTGGGACTTTGCTACCCACCTGCGACTTCATGCGGCAGCCAAAGAAGTGCTCAAAGAACCAGACATGGCACAGCGAGCTACCGACACCTTTATTGACGCAGTTGCAGACACTTATTGTGTCAAGGAGTTGGAGACGGCATTACCCAAGCTTTATCAACACATTGAGCGCAACCCGCTTGACGAGGTTATGACTGCTCTTTACAGCCGCATCTGGGGGGTTGACCTTGAGGGCTCTGGTCCAGAGGCGCTTATCCGCCGACTTTCTCGCATCCCCTATCTTGATCGGTCAAAATGGGAGCAGAGCTTGCGCCGTTTCTGCCAGCTTATTCGTCCACTTTTGGAAGAGGAAAAACAGCAGGAGCAGGGAATGTCCTCGGCTCCGCTGGGTCAGCATGGCCTGGCCGGGCACTCCCAAAGCGAGGTGGATCAGGGACTTAGGGAGTTTGCTCAGAATACAGCCAATCCGCGGCAGTTCCGGGAGACCGTGTCCGATTTTGCCGAGGAACTGGCCGAGATGGGCTATGCCACAGAACAAGAGGGAATGGGACGCGGACGGGGCAAAGAAGTTGATACCGACATTCTCTATTACATGAAGTTGGCGGAGAGGTACCATCTGCCCGTGCACAAGGCACCACAGCAGAAGAGTAGCTCTTATGATCCCTATGCGCACACCCCTTGGGAGTTGGGCAAACCTATTCAGGACATTGACGTATGGACAAGCTTTGGCAAGATCTTGCCAGGAATAACCCAGACCTGGATACGCCGGCAGGGAGAAACAGTGGGCCGTCGTGAGGGCGTGCCTGATTGTATTATAGTTATTGACTCTTCGGGTAGCATGACGAATCCCAGGCATCTTCTCAGTCATGCCATTCTGGGGGCCGGGTGCGCTTGCGAAGCCTACCTACGCGCTGGGGCTGAGGTGGCGGTATATAACTTCAGCGATGCCCCCAAGGGAGGAAGGCTGCTACTTGACTTTACTGATGACCGCAAGCGCATCTACCAAGCGCTCTGCCGCTACTTTGGTGGGGGAACTGCGCTTGCTCTGGAAGAGCTGGAAGGTCTCCGCCACAGAGCCCGCCGTGCTGCTCCCGATGTTTTCCTGATCACCGATATGCAGATCACCAACCTGGAAACGGTTATTGCCTATCTTTCTCAGCTGGAGGGTCGCCTCACTGCGGTCCACATTGGCGAAACGACCTCTGCTCTGCAGTTTAAGAAGGCTACTGCCGGGTGGAAGAATGTCAACGTGTTTGCTGTTAACCGGCGAGAGGACATCCCGCGGATCATCCTTGGCCAGGTCAAAGAGTACCTGTACGTTGGACAACTTCGCAAGTAAGCGGGGCAGAGACAGAGAGTCGAGACAGAGATAGATTTCTTGACGCTAGGATAGCAATGAGTATAAAATACTGTTCAATTTCGCAGAAAGGAGGGTAAAATTATGGCAGAATATCGTATCATTTCGGGGGATTCACACTTTGTTGAACCCCCCAACATGTGGGCGGAGCGCATTGATCCAAAATTCCGTGACAAGGCCCCGCACACAAAACGAGGGCATGAGGATAAAGAGGGGGAATTTTTTGTCTGTGAAAACATTAATCCCATACAGGTAGCCGGGTTTTTTGGTTCGGGCAAAAGCGCTGAGGAGTTACCTGAGCACGTCAAAAAAGGATTTGAGGTCGCACCCAAGAGCATATGGGACCCGGCCGAGCGGCTCAAAGAGCAAGATGCCGATGGAGTAAGTGCTGAAGTGCTCTACACCTCCATGGGTATGCTCCTCTTTGGTCTCGATGATGCCGAGCTCAGGGCGGCCAGCTTTCGGGCATTCAACGACTATGCGGCCGAGTACTGCAGCTATGATCCCAAGCGGCTCATTGGGCTGGGGGCGATCACACTGGAGGACATTCCGGCGGCAGTGGCAGAGCTGGAGCGTATTGCCAAGAAGGGACTGCATGGAACACTGATTTGGGGAGCTCCACCCGAAGACAAGCCCTATAGCCTAGCCGACTATGACCCCTTCTGGGCAGCCGCTCAGGATCTGGATATGCCCCTAAGCCTCCACATTCTCACCGGACGAGGCGGAGTACGGTTTGACTTGCGTCGCGTGTTGTTTGGCTACATGAGGCTACCCCAGGAAATCCAGCTAACCTTTGCCGATATTATTACCGGAGGGGTGCTGGAGCGTTTTCCGCGTCTCAAGCTGGTGTCGGCCGAGAATGACATTTCTTGGGTACCTCACTTCATGTATCGGTTGGATCATGCCTATGATCGACTGCGGCATTTTGAGGGGCTGAGCCTGCCCATGATGCCCAGCGAGTATATGAAGCGTAATGTAGTGGCCACCTTCCAGTTTGAGACTACCAATGTAAACTTCACCCGGCAGATTTTTGGGGCGGAGAATATTATGTGGTCGTCGGACTATCCTCACACCGACTCTCCCTGGCCCCGCTCTCGGGATATCATTGATGAGGCTTTTAAGGGTATTCCTGAGGCGGATGTGCAGAAGATTGTGGGCGGCAATGTTGCCCGCTTCTATGGAGTCAGTTAGCAGCGGGTAAGCAATACAAAAGGAGGGTGGAAACATGGCAGAGTATCGCATTATTTCAGGGGATTCACACTTTGTTGAGCCTCCGAACATGTGGGCGGAACGCATGGACTCCAAATTTCGTGACAAGGCCCCGCATACAGTACAGGGACATGAGGGCCAAGAGGGGGAGTTTTTTATCTGTGAGAACGTTAGCCCCATTCCGGTCGCAGGGTTTTTTGGCTCGGGTAAAAGCGCTGAGGAGCTTCCCGAACACCGCAAGCGGGGATTCGAGGTGGCACCCAAAAGTGTGTGGGACCCGGCCGAGCGGCTCAAAGAACAGGACGTTGATGGAGTAAGTGCTGAGGTGCTCTACACCTCCATGGGTATGCTTCTTTTTGGCCTGGACGATGGGGAGCTAAGGGCAGCCTGTTTTCGGGCTTTTAACGACTATGCAGCCGAGTATTGCAGCTATGATCCCAAGCGGCTTATCGGCCTTGGAGTAATCTCGCTAGAGGATATTCCCGCAGCAATGGCAGAACTGGAGCGCATTGCCAAGAAGGGACTGCATGGAGCACTGATTTGGGGAGTCCCACCGGAAGACAAGCCCTATAGCCTGCCCGACTATGACCCCTTCTGGGCCGCAGCCCAGGACCTGGACATGCCTCTAAGCCTCCATATCATTACCAGCCGCAAAGGACTGCAATTCGACCCACGCCGGGTGCTGTATCGCTACATGAGGCTGCCCCAGGAGGTCCAGCTCTCCTTTGCCGACCTAATTACGGGCGGAGTGCCCGAGCGCTTTCCGCGTCTTAAGCTGGTGTCGGCAGAAAACGACATCTCTTGGATTCCTCACTTCATGTATCGGCTAGACCATGCCTATGATCGACTGCGGCACTTTGAAGGGCTGAGCCTGCCCATGATGCCCAGTGAGTATATGCAACGCAATGTGACGGCTACTTTCCAGTTTGAGACTACCAATGTGGATTTCACCCGGCAAATTTTTGGGGCGAAGAATATTGTGTGGTCATCGGATTATCCACACACGGACTCTACCTGGCCTCGCTCCAAGAATATGATTGCCGAGGCTTTCAAAGGCATGCCCGAAGAGGATGTGCAGAAGATTGTGGGTGGCAACGCTGCTCGCCTCTACGGCGTCAATTAGCGAATCATCCCGCCTGTACCTTGCCAGTTTAAGGGCAACCCTTGTGGTTGCCCTTCTCCACCCATACGAGCAAGCCGATTTACGTATTCAAGCCTGACCCTTGAGACACCCCTCCGATTATCTCTGCCTACTGCTCCGTCTCCTCCAACTCGTTTCTGATGTATTGAGTAGAGAACAATAGATGAGAAGCTGTTGGAAAAGCCTTGTTCAGGGAGGAGCGGGGAGATTTACAGCCGAGCGCTGAGGGAAATCCCCCCGCTCTATACGCGCCCCTACACGGGCTAGAGCAACAGGGCTACTTTCCCTTGGAGGCGGTTCTCGTTAGTATGTGCTGGCAATTTTACCAAAGAGTGCTCAATAGTCTTTCAATACGTCAGTCCCGGTGGGTCTGGCAATGCAAGAGGGAGGAGTTATGGGAGTCTTATCCGGTTACAAGATAGTCGAATTTGCAGGGATCGGTCCTGCCCCCATGTGTGCCATGTTGCTCTCGGACATGGGGGCCGAGGTACTGCGGATTGACCGGGCCGAGGACGCGAGCCTGGGGATACCAACAGATTCCAAGTATAATCTGCTGGGACGTGGTCGCCGTTCGGTGGCAATCGATTTGAAGCGTAAGGAAGGCACTGAGGTTGGGCTCAAGCTGGTTGAGCAGGCCGATGCGCTGATTGAAGGGTTCCGCCCTGGCGTGATGGAACGCTTGGGACTTGGGCCAGAGCCATGTCAGGCTCGCAATCCTCGTCTGGTCTATGGGCGGATGACCGGCTGGGGCCAGGAAGGGCGGTTGGCCCCGGCGGTTGGCCACGATATCAACTACATTGCCTTGGTCGGGGCCCTGCACTCGATCGGGCGCAAAGGCGAAGCACCGGTTCCACCACTCAATCTGGTTGGCGATTTCGGCGGCGGTGGTGTGTATCTTGCGCTGGGGGTAGTGGGCGCGCTACTAGAGGCGCAGAAGTCAGGCAAAGGCCAGGTGATCGACGTGGCCATGATCGATGGGGCCGCTTCGTTAATGACTGCCATTTATGGGTTACGTGCGGCCGGGCGATGGACGGATCAACGGGGGGATAATATCCTGGACACCGGAGCCCATTATTATAATGTGTACGAAACGCAGGATGGGAAATACATCTCCGTTGGTTCGATCGAGCCCAAGTTCTACACTGAGTTACTCCGCTTGACTGGACTGGAAAATGAGGAGTTGCCCCGTCAGAATGATAAGCCTTCGTGGCCCACGTTCACAGAGCGATTGACGGCCATTTTCCGGACCAAGACCCGCGACGAATGGTGCGCTATCCTGGAGGGAAGCGATGTATGCTTTGCCCCTGTTCTCAGCATGCAGGAGGCGCCCAGTCACCCCCATAACCGCGAGCGCGGGACCTTTATAGAACTCGAGGGTGTGGTGCAACCAGCCCCGGCTCCGCGATTCAGCCGCACTCCCAGCTCCATCCAGAGACCTCCGGCTAACCCAGGAGAGCATACCAAGGAGGCGCTGCGTGATTGGGGTTTTGATGCTTCGGAGCTAGAGCAGCTCCAGGGATGCGGCGCCATTGGCACCCGCACCCCGTCATAGTAGAATACGATTTGTCCTTTCAGTGGTTAGCAGCAGTGCTTTTGGGGGAAATGCGCCGGTCCTGTATCGGCGCATTCACTAGCTCCGTGAGGGTAGTGCAGCCTTAAAACCGCCCTGAATGGTGACCTGGCCCTTTTGGTTGGTCATCTGCAAATCACCTTCAATAATCTTATCCCCGTTCTCAGTGTCTTTCTTTGTCACCTTGCCGGTGCATGTCACCGTATCGCCCGGCCACACCTGGGTGGCAAAGCGCACCTTATACTTGCGGAGATTTTCCCTACCCACATAGTCGGCAATGCACTTGCTGAGAAGACCAGCATTAAGCATCCCCATAGCAAAGACAGTGGGATATCCGGCGGTATCGGCAAACGTCTGGTCATGGTGGATGGGGTTAAAATCGCCCGAGGAACCAGCATAGCGGACAAAATCGGTACGCGTCAAATTCTCCACTACAAAAGGGGTAATTTCATCCCCAACGTTCACATTCTCGTAGTACAACTTCTTGCCTGCCATAGTTCACCTCTTCTGACTTCTACTGCAATTGCAAAGCTCCCAATTTTCTAGCTCTGTACTGCCTGCCCAGTCTCAATGGTGGTTGAGCGGGTGAGTGCCACCAGGTCCCCTCTTTGGTTTTTGTATTCTGTCTCCATGATCACAAAGGTCATAGTACCACCTCGGGAGCCAGCTTTTTCGTACACATCAGTTACCCGGGTTATGGCTGTAAGCACGTCACCAGCATAGATTGGCTTGAGGTACTCAAACTCCTGCTCTCCGTGCAGTACACGACGTAAGTCCATCTGTACGTGGGGGCGGCCTTCCCCTTCATCCCAGTGAGCCAGAGTCATGAGAAAGGTTGGTGGGATCATGACCCCCCCAACTTCTTTCTTGGCATGCTCCAGGTCATAATAGATAGGGTTGGGATCTTTGATAGATTTGGCAAATTCCCGGATTTTCCCGTATTCCATGTGCATAGGGATAGGCTTGCCGGCTTTGCCAATGTCACTCTTGTCTGCCATGAGGTACCTCCGCTAACGGTCTAATGTATACTGCGCCACTAGCTCACGATTCCAGGTAGCATCACCAAAGGTCACTTCCGAGGATTTAGCCCGCTTGAAGTAGAGGTGCAGGTCATGTTCCCAGGTAAAGCCAATGCCGCCGTGCACCTGAATACCCTCGCTGGCTACCTGCCGGTAGGCATCGCTGCAGCAGGCCTTGGCCATGGCCGCGGCTAAAGGAGCCTCAGGAACATCGTTTGCCACTGCCCAGGCAGCATAGTATGTTGCCGATTTCGCGTTTTCCACCTGCAGAAGCATGTTGGCACACTTATGTTGAATGGCCTGGAAGCTGCCGATAGGCCGGCCAAACTGCTCCCGCACTTTGGCATAGTCCACACTCATGTCCAGCACCTTTTGCGCTCCTCCGCACATTTCGGCACAGAGGGCCACTTTTCCTCGGTCGATCACCCGGGCCAGCACCTCCCATCCTTTGCCCAGAGTTCCCAAGACTGCCTCAACACCCACCTGCACATTATCAAAGGTTACCTCGCAGAGCTTACGAGTCTGGTCCATGGTCTTAAGCAGCTCAAGGTTAACTCCGCTCTGCTGCCTCTCTAGCAGAAAGAGCGAATTGCCTTCGTCAGTTTGTGCTGCCACAATCAGAAAGTCCGACACATGGGCATCGGGGACAAAGAGTTTGGTTCCGCTTAAACGATAGCCGCCTCCGTTCTTCTCCGCCCTAAGGGTTATTCCTTCAGCATCCCAGCGGGCTGTTGGCTCAAGCAAAGCAAGCGTCACCTTGGTCTGACCGTTTACTAGACCAGGTAGAATACGTCTTTTCTGCTCCGCATTTCCTGCCTCCAGAAGAGTGGCTCCGCCCAGTGTAATAGTGGAGAAGAAGGGACCGGGCATGACCACCTTGCCCATCTCCTCAAGTACTACAGCTAGGTCAACCATACCGAGCCCAGAGCCGCCGTACTCCTCAGGATAGATGAGTCCCAGCCAGCCCATCTCGGCCATCTTTTGCCAAAGCTCCTCAGAATGCCCTCTGTCATCCTCCATCATCTGGCGGACGTAGGTCATAGGACACTCTTTGACAAGAAAATCCTCCGCGGTCCGACGCAACAGCTCCTGTTCCTGGCTAAAACCAAAATCCATGTTTTTTCCTAACTATTGGCCAGGATGGTTACACAGCCAACCGACCCCGGGCCACCGAGGTTATGGGCTAACCCGACCTCAGCATCCTTGACCTGCCGGGCACCAGCTTTGTCCCACAGATGCTGGGAGACCTCATAGATCATGCGAATGCCGGTGGCTCCGATGGGATGACCAAAAGACTTGAGTCCTCCGCTCGGGTTCACGGGAACGTCGCCGTCAAGCGCTGAACGCCCTTCCTCAATATACCTCCAGCCTTCTCCCTTCTTGCAAAGACCCAGGTCCTCATAATTCAAGATTTCGGTAATAGTGAAGCAGTCGTGACATTCAACAAGGTCAATGTCTTTGGCCGTCATTCCTGCCTGCTCGTAGGCGGACTGTGCTGCCTGCGCGGTAGCAGGAAAGCCAGTATAAGCAAATCCCGGCTTTAGGTAGGGCTCTCCTGAGGTGACGGCAAGACCGACGCCTTTTACATAGAGCGGGTCAGGACGAAAGTTCTTGGCCAGCTCTGCCCGACAAATAATGACCGCTGCTGCACCATCAGTGGTAGGACAGCAGTCAAACAGGCCTAGGGGGGTACAAATCATAGGAGCTTTAACAACCTGATCCTCAGTCACTTCCATCTGGAAGTGGGCCTTGGGGCTCATGGTGCCATTATGGTGGTTCTTCATAGCCACCTTGGCCAGAGTGGTTTTGTCAATGCCATAGGTCTTAAAATAACGGGTGGCCGCCATGGCAAAGAGGCTGGGGGCAGTGGTGCCATAGCCAACAACCGGATGGCTGCCAAACGTCCCCAGACCTCGCTGCCCGGAATCGCGCAGCTTCTCAAATCCCAGCGCCAAAACCACATCGTACATGCCCGCGGCCACAGCCATACAGGCGTTGCGGAAGGCATCCATGCCGGAGGCGCAGTAATTCTCCACGCGGGAGATAGGAATGTTGAAGAGCTTGAGCGGGTCAGCCAAGGCGTTACCTGCATTAGCCGAGCTAAGCGTGCCCACCCAGGCGGCCTGAATCTGACCGGGCTCAATTTTGGCGTCCTCATACGCGTCATATGCCGCTGTTACCACCATGTCCTCAGCGCTCATGTCATAATTTTCACCGAATTTACTACAGCCCGCTCCAATCACCGCCACTTTATCCCTAATGTTCATAGAGCACCTCCTCTTTTGTCTATCATCGACAGTCTGCCCCGGCATTTAACCATATCCCAAAGGGAAGGACAACTGTTTATTATGGCTAAAAGGTGAGCAAAGCCTCAAGGAGAATATCCCCAGGCATGCCTCTCAGGTATTAGCTAAGGGGATGAAGTTTTCCACTGGCACGATGCCGAGGGCTAGAGGGGGTAGTGAAAGCAGCCCTGCGAGGGTGCAGAGTGAAGGTGACAGGGCTGTGGTTGGTGGGCAAAGCAACTCCATTGCCCCCACAGCACCGCTTTTATCAAGCCCACACACTGAGAAATCGTGTGGTCTTGTCGATCCTCTTCAGTGCTTTGCAGATGATAAACAACCCACGGCTGAGCCTGAGAAAACACGATAGGCTTGCTGCTGCAAAAGTCTTGCAGGATATTGTTCAAGCACCTAAGAGTGACTATTAATTTTGTGGGGATCCCTCAGGCTCTGGCCCCTATTTTTCAGAAAAACTAAGGAGTCTCAAGTATTCCTCAGGAGAAACAGCCACAAGAAAAGTGCCAAGCCGCGGTCCTTTATCTCGACCAAAGAGTAGATTGTAAACAATCTCAAAAAACCGCCGCTGTGCAGCTTTCTGCTCTGCTTCCGTCATGTCTGCCTTCTTAGGTATAGCATAGAGCTTCTCGGTTGCCTCTGCCAAACCGAACTCGGAGGCCTGCAGCCACTGATATAACTCAGCAACCCATTGCTGCTCATGGGGAGCAAGGGTCTGGAAATAGTCAGCATTTTGCTGGCAACACAAAGTGGTACGCTGATCGGGCGCATAATACTCAAGCCAGTTCTCGGCCTTTTGCAGACGCTCCGCAAAGTGCTCCTGTGAGCAAGGGTCGCCAATACGAGCGAAGATGGCTTCGAGGGCTTGACGGTTGCCCTGAACCACACCGGAAAAACTGGCCAACTGTCTAAAGGATACCGAGTGAACTTGACGTTCCGGAATTTTGGCCAACTCTAGGGATCTCTGATCGGTAGCAGAGTTTGAGCCTAACTGGGCCTTGTCAAATTCTTCGTATATGCGCTGCACCTGCTCGTCAACCGCCAGATCAAAGGCGCGGGTCGGAGGGGTGCGAGCAAATACCCAGAGCAAGACCTCAGGCTGATAAATTGCCAGCACCTCGTCGGGGGTGAGAAGCTCGCCGGAGGAACTGCTCATTTTTCCTGTGAGCCCCTTGATGCCAATAAATTCGTAGGGCTGGAACACTGGTGATCGGTAGTGATAAATCTGTTTGGCAATCTCCCTGGATACCTCAAAGCTGCCGCCAGCAGTGGCATGATCCTTCCCTCCGGGTTCAAAGATAACGTTTTCATGCCGCCACCGCATCGCCCAGTCAACCTTCCAGGGAAGCTTAACGTTGGTGGCTGTGCGGAGGTCTACAACCCCTGGATGCTGGCACAAGGAGCAAACGTAAGACAGCTCCGTCTCTGAGGCATCAGCAGAAAGAATCTGCGTTGTATCCCGGTCGCAAGCCTCACAGTAAATCGTGATTGGGAAATAGCCCTCACGCTCTTGCTCGGATCCTCCCTGGGTACGGTAGCCAGCAATAATGTCATAAATAGCGTGGCGGGCAGCAACAGCCTCAAGAATGCCTTCTCGATAAACGCCGCTCTGGTACATCTGGGTCTGATAGCGAAACGCAATGTCGATACCTAATTCGCGCAGCGACGCTTCGAACTCATGCTCATAGCATGCGGCATAGGAGTCATAGCTACCGGACGGGTCCGGAATATGGCTCAGCGGCTTGCCAATGAACTCAGCATAGGGCTCAGGTATTCCCTTGGGAACTTTGCGAAAGCGATCATAATCATCCCAGGAGTGAAATAGATAGACCTTTTTCTTTTTGTCCTGCAGGGCTTTGCCTACCAACCAAATAGTGACAATGTCCCGTAAATTGCCTACATGAACCGGCCCGGAGGGACTGATTCCTGAGGCACAATAAAAGATATCCTGATAGGGATAACGTTTAATAAGATTGTCAGCAATTTTATCTGCCCAATGCATGGGGTTAGACTTTCCTGTTTCTTTCTGACCGTGAGATATTGTAGGGTGACCCTTGCGTGGTTGCCTCGGAGCAAGGCAGGCACAGAGGCCCGTCTCTACTGGGCTGCAGGCTTAGCCTTCCAAAAGTAATTCTTCAAACCAAATCCTTCGTGATACTTACGAAATGTCAGCTCCACAGGCATATCTATTTGCACCTGATCGGGCTCACAGTCGGTCATCTGGACATAGAGCCGCCCGCCGCCGTTAAGATCGACTACAGTATGAGTAACCGGCGGATCAGGGGATTCGACTAGGTAGTCATGGGTAAAAGTAAAAACCTTGCCCTGGCGGGGCAGTTTGACCTCCTCTAATCCTTCCCGGTACCCACACTCAGTGCAGATGCGGTGAATGGGAAACTGAACGGTGCCACACTGCGCGCACTTGCCGCCATGCAGGGGTAGGATCTCTTTCTGGTCGCGCAAGAGCACTACTGGGGTAGAAGTGTCGGTAGTAGAATAGTCCTTGCGCATGAGTTTGCGAAACCGGGCATATTTCCCGTATGAGGGCAGAGTGCGTTTGACCTCGATCTGCGAGTACACGCTGCGTGCCACCTGGAACTGGATAATGGCGTCAGTGACTTTAAAGACGGCGGCGTCCCCACCGTCCCCATAGCCTATCATAAGGATCAAATCCCCAGGCTTAGCCCGTTCCAGGGCCGCGGTCAGCAGCATAAGGGGCTGCGCCGTACCCGCATCCCCCACCGTGGTCCAAAAGGTGTCCTGCACCTGATTTTTTACATCCAGACCCAAACCCCGTAGTGCTCCTTGTAGGGCCCGCTGGTTCGGTGCGGCAATGGCAGCATGGGCAATTTGTTGGGAAGTAAGCCCACATTTCTTCAATATCCCTTGTACTACCGTGGAGATGAAGCGGTTGTAGCCGAACCTGGTCTCAAAAGCTCCACCAAAGGAACGAGTATAGTCCTGCTCCTCTGTCCGCCAGGTACCAAGGAACTCCTGGCTGACCGTGTAAGTATCTACTACCTCGGCAATAACATTGTTGTTGCCAATGAGAATCGCCCCACCCGCATCTCCATAGCTCTGTTCCTGGACAGAGTCCGGCTCACTCATGCGAGAGTCACCGGCACACACAAGGATATTCTGTCCCCCCCTACCTTGGAGAATATCAACGGCAGTCAAGATTGCCGATGTCCCCGCCCTAAGCGTATCGGTGAAATCCATGGTGCGGATTTCTGGATTGGCATCAAGGACCGCCGCCACAGTGACTGCCGCCTGCTTTTCGCGATACGGGGAGGTTGTAGAGGCAAAAAATACGCCGGCCAAATTCCCAGGATCACGGCTTCCCATGCAGTTTAAGCTCGCATTCACCGCCAGGGTCAGGCTGTCCTCATCATGGTTGGCGATTGCCCGCTCCCCACCCATTGACGCAGTACCCCACTCTTTGGCAATCACATCGCGAGGCAGGCGATAAGTTGGAACATAGGCACCATACGAGACAATACCGGCCATGGCTGACTCCTCAGAACTTGCGGGCGAATACAAAATTCGCCCCTATCTTGGTCAAAATCATATCGCGTTTTGTAGCGGCAATCCTTGTGATCGCCCAAACCGAGGTCAAAACTCAGATGCCGTTACGCATCTTCCAGATGCCGTTACGCATCTTCTATCCTAGCCGGCTTCCTGAGCGACCCGAACCCAGCACACAACCATCCACCTGCAGGTTCACCCCGGTGATATACCCAGAGGCCTCGGAAGCCAAAAATACGCACGGCCAGGCAATTTCTGGACCAGTGCCAAAGCGCTTAAGAGCAGTGGAGTTAATCGCTCCCTGCTGTAGCTCCTCGGTTGGCCACAGCACTTCTTTGACCCCTTCGGTCTCAATCGGCCCTGGAGAAATGCAATTGACACGGATCTTATGAGGGGCCCACTCAATGGCCAGTGTACGGGTTAGATTGATCACTCCAGCTTTAGACGCAGCATAATGGGACATATAGCTCGACCCGTACACCCCGGCATCCGAGGAGATATTAATGATCTGGCCACCGGTTTTCCGTTCAATCATGACCTTAGCCACTGCCCGGGAAAACAAAAACGTGCCATTCAAGTTGATAGCCACAATGGCACTCCAGCCGTTAGGAGAGATATCCTCCGACTTAGCCACAAAGCTGGCCCCGGCGTTGTTGATAAGCACATTAACCCCGCCAAAAGCCTCAATGGTTTTTTTGACTACCGCTTCAATTTGGTCATTGTGCCGCACATCACAAACCATGGCCTCAACCACCCCGCCCTCTTGGCGAATTCCCTCAGCCACCGGCCCAAGGTGATCCATGGTGCGGCTGGTAATCATTACTTTGGCTCCGCGACGGCAAAACTCCCTGGCAATATCTGCCCCGATACCGGTTCCGCCTCCAGTAACAATTGTGACCTTTCCCTCAACGCTAAATACTTTATCTGTCATACAACCTACGAGCGGGTGGCAAACCCGCCCCTCCTTCCAATTAAAGATAATAGCCGCATCCCAGCCCAGCTTAGGCTGTCAATCATTAGCCAATCGACGGCAACCAGGTATCGCCCCCATCGGTAGTGTGAAGAATTAAGCCGTATCCTCCCAACAATCCAGCCATTCTCTTCGTCAAAAAAGTCCACGGCTCGCAACCAAGTATAAACCTCCATCCCTAGATCCGCTTTCTTCCACTCCCCGTCCTGAGAGTGCATGACTATACCTGATGACCCCACCACCCAACCCTTCCCATTAGGGAAGAGATGAAGAGCATAGAGAGGGTCGGGCATGAAAGCATAAGGATCCTCTGGGGCAAAGGTCCACTTTTGTCCACTATCCGTGGTTGACGCAATCTTCTCATCCAATCCTACGACCACCCCCTCCTGGGGACTAATAAAGTGAACACCAAAAAAGGTTGGCATCTCAAACGCATCGAAGACTCCACCCTGACCCAGAAGACGGTTCTGTTGCTCCTGCCAAGTAGCTCCCGCCGTCTGTGGTATGAAAGATCATACCAAACTCCCCTACCATCCAGCCCACCTGAGCATCAAGAAAGTGGATGTCATAGAGGATAGGGTCCACTATTGCCAGGGCCACGTCTTCTCTAATCCCTTCTAGGGAAGGCTGGATGTAATGACTCTCCCAGCTCTCTCCTCCGCTGGTAGTCTTGAGATAAGTAGCTCTATCCCCTACCGCCCAGCCATGGGTTTTATCCAGGAAAAAGAGGGAAAAGAGGGAGACCTCAGTACTACTCTGCTGTTCTTGCCAGCTCTCTCCCCCATCGGTGGTGTGAAGAATAAGCCCCTCTTGCCCGGAGATCCATCCGGTTTGCTCGTCAACAAAGTGGACCCCATAAAGAGCCATCTCGGTTCCACTAGATTTTACCTGCCAGCTCCTGCCCCCATCCGAGGTCATGAGGATCTTACCTCTATAGCCAACTACAATGGCCTTATCCGGGGAAAGGGCGTGAACATCGTAGAACCTATCCCTTATCGAGATCTTGGGATCGATGAGAGGAACATCCTCTATCTCTGTGTGACAAGAGGTAAGGAGTAAAACCATTAACCCTAAGAAGGTGAGGAGCTGTCGCATAGTCCCTACCTCACTAGGCTACTCTATCCATAAGAGCGTTTTCAACAATCTCGATCTTGGCCCCGTCTTCAGGAACCGTTAGTTTGTCAAACTTGGGAACATCTGCCATGCTGCTTACAGGTCACCTCCGCTAAAGAGATCATTAACGCAAATGTCAACAAGAATGAGATTCCTCTACACTTTCACCGGCAAATTTGCAATCGGGGCAGGCCGCCGGGGCATAGGGCCGCCCTGCTCACTTTTCAGGCCGGAGCCTCTATAAAGGGAAAAACTGTCGTGGTATAATCCGCGCAAATTTAGCGAAACAAAGGACAGCATATGGCAACATCAAAAATTACGTGGACAAAGATTGATGAAGCGCCGGCATTGGCAACATACGCTTTACTCCCTATTGTTCGGGCCTATACAAAAGGGTCCGGTATTGAGGTTGAAACAAGCGACATCTCTCTTGCCGGTAGAATCATTGCTAACTTTCCCGACAAACTGACCGAGGAGCAAAAAATTCCCGATTGTCTGAGGCAACTGGGTGAGCTGGCAGAGACTCCAGAGGCCAATATCATTAAGCTGCCGAATATCAGTGCTACCATTCCTCAGCTGCAAAGCACCATCAAGGAGCTGCAAGAAAAAGGATATGATATTCCTGACTATCCGGAAGAACCCAAAAACGATGCGGAGAGGGCCCTGCAAGCCAGATTTGCCACAGTTCTCGGTTCGGCCGTCAATCCTGTCCTGCGGGAAGGCAATTCTGATCGCAGAGCAGCGGTTTCAGTCAAGAAGTTTGCCCAAAAGAATCCTCATAAAATGATGCAGGCCTGGCCGGAGACGGGGTCTAGGGCACGTGTTGCCCACATGGATCATAGTGATTTCTTCGAGAGTGAGAAATCCACCACAATGGCAAAAGCGAGCAATGTCCGGATCGAATTTATTGGCAATGATGGAAAGGTCACCGTCCTGAAAGAAAAGCTCTCTCTTCTTGAGGGTGAAGTCATCGATGCGTCCGTCATGAACGTGGCTGCGTTGCGTAAGTACTATGCTGAGCAGATGGAGGCGGCAAAGAAAGATGGGGCGTTACTGTCTTTGCACCTCAAAGCAACCATGATGAAAGTCTCTGATCCCATCATGTTCGGTCACTGTGTGTCTGTGTACTACCAAGAGGCTCTCGACAAGCACGCAGATGTCCTCAAAGAGATCGGGGCCAATGTCAACAATGGTCTGGCTGATGTTCTTGCCAAACTCGATCGGCTTCCCCCTGACAAAAAAGCCGAGATCGAAGCGGACATTGCCGCGGTGTATGAGAATCGTCCGGCTCTTGCGATGGTCAATGCAAGAAGAGGCATCACCAATCTGCACGTCCCGAATGACATCATCGTTGATGCGTCCATGCCCAATGTTGTACGTGACGGTGGTCGGATGTGGAATAAGGACGACGAGCTGCAAGACTGTATCGCCATGGTGCCGGATCGTTGTTATGCGACCATGTATCGGGAAATTCTTGAAGACGCGAAGAAGCATGGACAGTTTGACCCTGCAACAATGGGCAATGTCTCCAACGTCGGTCTGATGGCTCGGAAAGCGGAAGAGTACGGTTCTCATGACAAGACCTTCGAAGCGCCTGCTGACGGAAAGATTCGCGTTGTCGACGCTTCAGGTACCACGCTCCTTGAGCAGTCCGTGGAAGTCGGTGATATCTTCAGAATGAGCCAGACCAAAGATGCTCCTATCCAGGACTGGGTGAAGTTGGCAGTGAGAAGAGCAAAAGCGACCGGAGCACCGGCGATTTTCTGGCTAGACGAGCGCCGAGGACACGATAAGGAAATCATCAAGAAGGTGAACAAATATCTGCCGAATCATGACACCACAGGCCTTGACATTCGCATCATGAAGCCTCAAGAAGCGATGAAGGTTTCCCTAGAAAGGATCCGGATAGGAGAAGATACGATTTCGGTTACGGGTAATGTTCTGCGTGATTACCTGACCGATCTGTTCCCGATTCTGGAGCTGGGAACCAGCGCACGGATGCTGTCGATTGTCCCTCTGCTGAATGGTGGCGGACTATTCGAGACAGGCGCTGGCGGTTCGGCTCCCAAGCATGTGCAGCAGTTCCTGCAAGAAGGTCACCTGAGATGGGATTCCCTGGGTGAGTACTGCGCTCTCGTCCCGTCCCTTGAGATGATAGCCGAAACCACCAAGAATGAAAAAGCAGCGATTTTGGCAGAGACGCTTGATCAAGCAGTCAGCAAATACTTTGAAAAGGCAAAGTCTCCTTCCCGTAAGGTGAATGAGATCGATAACAGAGGCAGCACCTTCTATCTTGCCATGTACTGGGCACAGGCGCTGGCTGCACAGAACAAAGATGCGTCAATGCAGGCTCGTTTTGCCAAGGTGGAAAAAAAACTCGAGGAGAATGAAGCCAAGATCACTGAAGAACTTCTCGCCGCTCAAGGCGAGCCTGTTGATATTGGTGGTTACTACCTCCCAGAGCCAATAAAGGCAACACAAACGATGCGTCCCAGCCCTACCTTTAACGAAATTATTGACGAGATGTAAATGTAAACATGTACACCCCCAAAGCTTTTGCAGTCTCAGATGTGTCTGTGCTGAATGACTTTATGGTGAGCAATAGCTTTGCGACGCTCATCAGCACCGTGAACGGCCTTCCCTTCGCAACCCATCTGCCGCTGATTCTCGACCGCACTGAGTCGCCACAGGGGACCCTCTTGGGACACATGGCCCGCGCCAATCCGCATTGGCGTGCGTTCGATGGGCAGCAAGAAGCGCTCGCCATTTTTCACGGTCCTCATGCCTATATTTCGCCTAGTTGGTACACCACCTCCCCGGCTGTACCGACGTGGAACTATGCGGTTGTGCATGTGTCCGGCGCGCCTCGGGTTGTCGATGATATAGAGTGGTTATCTCGCTTTGTAGATCGCCTGGTGACCATCTACGAAGCGGGGCGGGCACAGCCGTGGCTCGGAGTGCTCCCAGCCGAATTCAAGAGCGATTTGCTGAAAGCGATTGTGGGCTTTGCCATGCCCATTGAGCGAGTGGAAGGGAAGTTCAAATTGGGCCAGAACCGTCCAGTGGCAGACCAGCAAGGCGTCGTGCGCCATCTGGAAGCCAGTACCGATCCCGTGGCGCAAGCCTTAGGGGTACTGACGAAGAGCCATCTGAGCTGGGACGATGAGGCCCGCTAACCATGCGCTGCATCGCATCACCGCCATGTGGCGGCTTGGGGGAACCTGAAAGGACACATCTTGGCGGCTCGCGGTGAGCTGGGCCGTTAGGCTGCAAAAACCAATGGGTTGGAAGGTGTCTAACTGAAATGTCTGCGGAGAATGCCACTATCGATCAGGCGATCGCATGCCATGCAACAGGTCAGCTGAACGAGGCCCTCAAGCTCTACGTGCAGGCACTCCAAATAAATCCGCGGAACCAGGTTGCAGCAGACCTCATATCGGCCATACTACGGACACACTTCGAATTGGCACTCATGTTGATGAAAGTGGGGCGTAACAAGGAAGCGATTCTGAGCTTCCAGCGTGTCCTTGCAATACAACCTGATGAGTCTGTTGTACATGCGTATCTCAGTCGACTCTTCATCTCGTGTCATGATTTACAACAGGCCACTATTCACCTCCACCACTATCTCCGTTTGGTACCGGAGGATCCCATCGGGGCCAGGATGCTCCTCGCCTATACTGGCGCAGAGGCGATCCCGGAAAGGCCCGCGCCATCCTACATTCAACGCTTCTACGACAATTACGCGAACTCTTACGATCAGAAGCTGGTCAACGGCCTGCAGTACCAATCTCCACAAATTATCCTTGCGGCATTACAGAAGCACTGCCAAGAAAAAGTCGATATTCTTGACCTTGGTTGCGGTACCGGCTTATGCGGTCAAGCTGTGCAACAGATGGCAAAGCGCCTTGATGGTGTGGATTTATCACCACAGATGCTCGCCAAAGCGAAACAGCTCAATATCTATAACCAGCTAGAGGTTGCAGACATCTACCCATTCCTGGAGAAAAAAGCAGGGTGTTATGATGTGATTGTTGCCGCTGGCTTATTTGAGCATATTGGTAACCCCCGTCAAGTTTTCACTGCTGCGTTCAGAGCACTGAAGGACCGTGGCTTCTTCATTTTTACGGCCGAAGACAACCGGACTCAGGACCTGAGCGTGAACAGCTCCGGTTACTACATGCATAGCCGACGCTACCTGGAAGAGCGAGCGACTCGGTGCGGCTTCACCGTCAATTCTCTTGAACCGGCTGTGATGTGGATTGAAAACGGCACACCAGTACAGGGACTCTCTGTTGTTCTCAGCAAGCCCCAATAATGTAAAGAGAGCCAGCCAGGAGCATGGGAATAAGGGACGTTATACCCCACCAATATTAGGCGCCACCGCAAGGGAGGAAGCATGGTTCAAGGGGCTCCAATGGGTCCTTCTGGTAGGGTGTCGATTACTATCAGGGAGCAAGTATGGCCGAAACGACGTTCGACAGCACAAAAAGATCGCTGCGAGAGCTTATGACAAAGGCGGAATCCGGGGCAATTCAACTTCCAGATTTTCAGCGCGGCTGGGTCTGGGGTGATGAGGACATTCGCGGCCTTCTCGCATCTATTTCTCAGTCATTCCCAGTGGGCGCACTGATGACGCTCGAGACCGGCGGCAAGATCAACTTCAAACCGCGCCCAGTAGAGGGTGCGCCAACCTACGCCCACTCGGCAACGCCCGAGGCGCTTCTTCTTGACGGTCAACAGCGCATCACTTCGCTATTTCAGACGACGCTTCGCCGAGTCGTTGTCGAAACAGTCAATGCGAAGAAGAACGCAATCAAGCGCTGGTATTACATCAATATCGAGAAGGCCCTCGATCCGGACGCAGACCGAGAGGAAGCTATTATCGGTCTCCCGGACAACAAACGCCTAACTAGCAATTTCGGACGCGACGTGCACCTCGACCTATCTACTCCCGAAGCCGAATTCGAGAACTTGATGTTTCCGGTCAACCAAATCTTCAACGACCGAGATTGGGAGCATGGCTTCGAAGATTACTGGCGAGACTGCGGAGACCCTGACAAGCGCAGCGTCTATCGGAAATTCTATGAAGAGGTCATCCGCGCATTCGATCACTACCAGCTGCCCGTGATCACTCTTGCCAAGGAAACGCCGAAGCAGGCGGTGTGTCTGGTATTCGAAAAGGTCAACACCGGTGGCAAGAAACTCGACGCTTTCGAGCTTCTGACGGCCATCTACGCTGCGGATGAATTCGAGCTGCGCAAAGACTGGCATGGCGACCCAAAGACGGATGTCGAAGGCCGTCTTGTCCGTCTCTGCAAATACGACACTCTGAAAGAGATCGCCAGCACGGACTTCCTGCAAGCGCTCGCGCTACTCAGTACCCGCAACCGTCGTCGTGGTGCGGAACGGGAAGGGCGGATAGGAAGGGAGCTTCCCGCCGTTTCCTGCACGCGGGCAGCAATTCTCGATCTACCCCTCAGTGATTACAGGCGCTACGCAGACCAGGTCGAACATGGATTCGTTCTCGCTGCTCGTTTCCTGAGAACTCAAAAGATCTACCGTGTCAAAGACGTTCCCTACAGGACACAGATAGTTCCGCTCGCCTCTGTTCTTTCCGATCTTGGCGATCTCTGGGATCAAGAGACGGTCAAGGCCAAGATCCGGCAATGGTTCTGGTGTGGCATTTTTGGAGAACTCTACGGTTCCGCCATTGAGACCCGTTTCGCCAAAGACTTCATTGAAGTCCGCAACTGGATCGACGGTGGCGCGAAGCCAGAAACGGTCAACGAAGCGAACTTTCAACCCGACCGCCTCGACACTATGCGCATGCGACAATCCGCAGCCTACAAGGGCGTTCATGCGCTTCTGATGCGCGCGGGTGCACGGGACCTTCGTTCGGGTCAGACTATCGACGACACAGTGTTCTGGGATGAGAATGTCGATATCCATCACATCTTTCCGCAGGCTTGGTGCAAAAAGGCAGGTATTCCGAAGGTCTACGATGCCGTCGCAAACAAGACCCCGCTTACGCGATTGACCAACCAGATCATAGGAGACGCCGCGCCGTCGGAATATCTCTCGAAACTTGTTGGACAGGGCGCGATCGATCACGCAACACTTGATGAGTGCCTCGCGTCTCACATGATCAATGTCCCACTCCTGCGTGCCGACGACTTCGAGGCGTTTTATCGTTCGCGCAAGACCGCGCTTTTATGTCTCATTTCCGAGGCCATGGGCAAGTCCACCGACGAAGGCATGGTTCTGGACGAAGATGAAGGGGATGTAGTCCTGGAACCCGAAGAGGCCATCGAGAGCCAGCGTGATGGAGTACCGGGTCATTAGGACTCGGCGAAGCTGGTGTGCGAGTTATGTCGCGCACGATATTCGGCTCAGGCATTCGGGAATGTGTCTTGTGTCAACTGTGAAGCATGCGAATGTCATTTTACACTCACGTACTTGAGCGGCTGGCCTAGCTATCATCTGGTGTGGCCCATCCACGGTGGCTTGAACCGTGCGGAGAACCGGGTACTGCTCCATCCCAACTGCCACGCCCAGGTCCATAGCCAAGGATTGACCGTGGTGAAACCGCGTCCACAAGTAGGTGTTAGCAAGGCTTGAGCTGCCTGAGGGAGAACTTTCACGAGCAGTTCTGAGGGGGCTTGGCGGGAGCAATCTCGCCCGGCTACCCGGCGGGCGGTCCGCAAGGGCTGTCCCTACCGCGACGAAAGCACCGGGTGGGACTTCATGGAGGAGTTTTGGTTGTTGACTTCTCGTCACGTCAGGCATAAAGGTCTGCGTAATGACGCCCTGAGATTGCTGATAACGGGCAGTAGGCAAAACTGCCTGAAAACCCTGCCAATATCACATTATCAGGGCAAAATGGCAAGTGAATCAATGGTTAGCCAACAATCGCTATGGGGGGTCGCATGGGCACATTGCAAAGCGCGCTCGACCAAACACTGCAGCATGCTCCTTATCAGCTCCTTGCTGACATAGTGTCGGACAAAATAGCCGCGCAAGATGTAACGTTGACCGCCCGCGAGCGTGAACAGTTGCTCAACCATATCAGGTCGGACTCCGACGACGTCTTCTGTCTCCGGAGATGGCGCTGGTGGGAGAACCAGCAATTAAAAATCGAGCTCACGGAAGAGGATGCTGAAGCGGTCCATGATCACTTCACCGAGTTCATTGATACTCAATTGCCGGAATTGATCGCCTCGGCGGTCGAGGACCTGTCGGTCAGTATTCTTCTCACGCTCCATCGTAATTGGCGAGCAGAATTGCGGCGTCAGGCCCGAGAGCGTCGGGGTTTCGACAAACGCCTGCAACAGCGGTGGGGTGAGGCAATCAGCCTTCTACGCATGATGCTCACGGTTTCCCGAGAGCTTGGCGAAATGACGCGCAACTCGATCGCAGATGATCCAGATTTCGCATCTCCCCACCTTCTGGACGTGCTCACACGCTTACATGCACGAGCATGCCAGGTGACGGATGAGATAGCGTGTCTTCTCACCTCCGGTTTCGCGGATGGGGCCATAGCGCGCTGGCGGACGCTCCACGAGATCGCGATTGTCGCCTTCTTCGTCCAAGAGCACGGCGAGGACCTTGCCAGACGGTACACTGACCACCAAGTGGTCGAGTCGTTCCAGGCGGCCAAGGACTACCGCGAGTGCTCGGAGCGGCTGGGCTACGAGCCCATGACAGAATCCGAGTTCGATGAGATCCGACAAGCATACGAGGAGATAGTCCAGCGCTACGGAGGTATGTTCAAGACGCAATATGGCTGGGCGGCTGATGCTCTGGGTCACAATCGGCCTTCACTGAAAGACATCGAACGATCCGCTGGAATCGATCACCTCAGAGCGCACTACAGACTGGCGAGCCATAATATCCACGCCAATCCCAAAGGTGTGTTTTTCAAGCTTGGCTTGTTCGAGGAAGTCGACGTGCTTCTTGCCGGTCCCAGCAATGCCGGTTTGGCAGGCCCAGGTCATAATGCCGCAATCTCGCTTTTGCATGTCTCTGTCGCCCAGGGACTGATTCAGCCGAATTTCGATTCACTTGTTGGTTTACGGATACTGAGCAGACTGACAGACGAGATAGGCGAGGCCTTTCATAGAGCCCATCGGCAACTCGAAGAGGAAGCTGACTAACAGGCTAATCAAGCTGACGAGCAAACCGCGTGGCGGTTCTTCAGCGTTTCCTGTAGTTCTATGGCCCGGTTTGCTCGCAGCTTATCGGCAGCGTTAGCCGGGGGTCGGAGGTCCGAATCATGATCCGAGTAGACGTCTTATTCTGCACAGTTTTTCTGCTAGTTGCTATTATGGAGCCGGCATGGGCGGCCCCTGGCGACAAGCTCTACATCCAGAAGAACGGTGTGAACGTACGTACCGGCCCGGGCACGAACAATCCCGTTCTACTCAAGCTCAACAAAGGACACGAGCTCATTGAGTTCTCGTCAGGGCAAGTGGATCAACGTCGGAATTGCCCGAACAGGTGGGAAGGACGATTGGATTCATTCCTCCTTGGTTGCGTCCATGTCCCCAGGAGGTACGACAGTCGCCCCCGCTGATTCTCGTTTCGACGCCTTCGTACGTGACGTCGAGAAACTGAACAACAAGGTCAAACCCATCTCGGGCTTTCCCTTCTTTACCAGGGTGGAGAACCTCGGCGATGGCATCGTTCAACTCACGGCACCGCGGAACGGTCGCGAGAGCAACCTCAATACGCTCTTCAACCTCTGGTCTGCACACGAAGCGTCGGGGCTGCCTATCGCTGTCTACATTGTTGATTCCCAAGGCAATATCGTCATGAAGAAGGCGCGCCGTTGAAGGCCAATGGCTAACAAGGAGATGGAGCTGACGGGTGACAGCATGGTTTTTTCTCCAAATCGACCGTCTCATTCCTGTCACTCGCCGCTCATCTCTGACGTTAGGTTCACATTACTAAAGGGTTCAAAGCTGTCCATAAGATCACCTCAGGTTCTGGAGCATTGATGGAAACGCCACAGTTCTACGAATTCATGAATCCTACTTTACAAGCGATGCGCACAGGCGGCGGAACCCTGACAAACGGGGAGATCGTCGAGGCGGTCGTGACCCTCATGCAGTTGCCAGATGAGGTACTCGACCGCAAACAACACGGCCACAATCTCGGCGAGGTTGAGTATCAAATAGCCTGGGCAAAGTCGTATCTCAAGAAAGCCGGCTACCTCACGCAGAGTGCCCGAGGGGTCTGGGCTTTGACGCCCCAAGGCAAAGAGACGGACAGCGTGGATGGGCGAGCGCTCATGACCGAGATACGCCGAGAGTATGTCGCCCGCCGGAAGGAAAAATCCACCCTCCAAGCCTCTCAGGAACCACCGGAGAAAAGTGACGAGGAGGCGTCGGCAGAGGAGGAAATCGAGGAAGAACTCGGTTGGAAGCAACACGTGCTGGCAACCATCCTGACGATGTCCCCGGATGCCTTTGAACGTCTCAGCCAACGTCTGCTGCGTGAGTGTGGGTTCACCCAGGTGGAGGTCACGGGGCGATCGGGGGATGGCGGTATTGACGGCAAAGGGGTGTTGCGGCTTGGTGGGCTCATCAACTTTCAGGTGGTCTTTCAAAGCAAGCGCTATGCTGGCACGGTGAGTGCGAGTACGGTTCGGGACTTTCGCGGTGCCATGATTGGGCGGGCAGACAAAGGGCTCATCCTCTCCACCGGGACCTTCAGCCGCGATGCACGTGCCGAGGCCATCCGCGATGGAGCACCGGCCATCGACCTCGTGGATGGACAGGAATTGGCCGACCTCCTCAAGAAATACGAACTCGGGGTCAAGACAGTCATGGTAGAAAGGGTCGCAGTGGACGTGGATTGGTTCAATACGATCTAAGAGTGACGTGAACCTGGCAAGACAGAGGTCGGGACGGAATCGATTTTCTTCGACGTTCTGCAGTAGCTTAACCTAACATGTCGTCGGAGCTGACTGGTCACAGCGTACGCTTTTTGTCCATTCTCAGGGAACTTGAGGGTCAGGCTTTTCAATCTTAACCACACCCTGTTCCCAGGCACTAGTCATACAGGCCAGATAACCCGGTGCTCTTCGGCAACAAAGCTAACAATAGAGCTCTGATCAATAAATTTAGCCCCGTCTGGCCACGCTTCCTCTGTAAATTCCGGTGATGCCATCATCTTCTCCATGGCCTGGGTGCTGTCGAACCAGATTTGCGCTACCCCGTCGAATCTTGGCTCTCCGTCCTTAATTAGGATGAATCAAGGGCATGACACTGGACATAGCGACGCAGGCCCGGAAGTTTTAGTACAATGGGTCCGTGCACCTCTTTCCAATACTGGCGGAAATCGGCCAGGGACATGCCAGGCTTGCGCTTAAGTAAAAAAATTCCTTTAACTAAGCGGGTATCCTGTTTAATCGGAGCTCCTGCTAGGACCACATGGTCGGTTGCGCGCACCCACAGCACCTGGCTCATGTCAATAAAGTTGGACTCATCGGCCAAAGCTCCTTCGCGGTACTCTGTACTCTGTACGGATTCCTGCCCGGCCTGCTCGCTGTCAAGCCAGGCCTCGGCCACCCCGTCAAAAGGAGAGTCCGCGGGTTCCTGACCAAAGGGGATCTTGTGGCTCTGCACATAAGCCCTCAGTTGAGGAATCTTGCTGGCTATTGGTCCATGTACCTCCTTCCAGTAACGATGGAACTCTTGTTGAGCCATCCCCGGTTTGCAACGAATAAAATAGTGAATATGAATCATGGGGCTGCCCTCCTTAATACATTCAGCAATACTCAGCCTTCAGCCATTACTAGGTTTCTAGCCTATTTGGTCTTTCTCGACAAATCCCAAGACCACCCCTTTCCTGGTAGCCTATTCCCGGCTATAATGCCTTTCTTCTCAGGAAGTAGAAAGGTCATATGTATGAAGATTCTGGTTGCTGAAACCGCGGGCTTTTGCTGGGGCGTCCGCCGCGCCCTTGATCAGGCAGTAGACTTGGCCAAGAAAACCGATGGCCCTGTACAGACCTTCGGACCACTGATCCATAACGCCCAGGTCATGGAAGAGCTGACCGACCAAAACATCCATGCCCTGGAACAGGTCGAGGACGTCCGTGGAGGTCCGGTGTTGGTGCGAGCCCATGGGGTTAGGGCCTGAGGTCTTTGACCAGTTGCGAGCAACCGGGGCCGAGGTGTTCGACGCTACCTGTCCACTGGTCCGTAAAGTCCAGAAGATTATCACCAAATATGAGGATCAGGAATACGACATTGTTATTGTTGGAGACGATCACCATGCAGAGGTAGTAGGACTCAGAGGCTATGCGCGTGACCGCTGCTATGTTGTTGCGGATGAAAACGAAGCTGACCAACTCCCAGAGTTTGACAAAGTATGCGTTGTCTCCCAAACCACACAGAATGACGGGACATTTGATCGGGTGGTAGAGAAAGTGAGAGAAAAAGCCCGGGTGGTACGAGCAATGAACACCGTTTGTGAACCCACCCGCGACCACCAGACCGAAACTATAGACCTGGCCAAGCGGGTGGACCTTATGGTGGTGGTTGGCGGCCACCATAGCGCCAATACCTGCCGCCTGGCCACACTAGCCGAGGACGAAGGGGCTCAGGTCCTCCACATTGAGACCGATGGCGAGATAACCGAAGAGCAGTTTCAAGATTGTAACACTATAGGCGTAACTGCCGGTGCTTCTACTCCGGAGTGGATGATCAACCGGGTAGTGGAGAAGATTGAGTCGTTTAACCGTGAGCCCGCGAGTCGTCTACACACACTGGTAAAGAAGGCAGCTGCCTTCATTGTTGCCACTAATGTCTACGTGGGAGTTGGTGCCGCGGCCCTGACTCTTGCCACCACCCTTCTTCTCAATCCGGCAACCGCTTCGGCCCTGCTCCTCTCCCTTATGATCATAGCTGGATTTCATGTCCTGGCTACCCACTCTATTGGCCGTTACGGTGAACATTCCTATTATAGTGGACAGGGGACCTTGTCTCCTACTGCCCACAAGCGCTTCCAGAAGATGGTGATGGGGGTGGGGATTGTTGCTATGGGCGTGTCCTTGGGGCTTGCCGCCTTTCTGGGACCCATTCCGCTTCTTGTAGTCCTGGCCGCCGGACTCCTGAGCTCCCTCTATGGGGTTAAGGTTATCCCGTTGCGCTGGGCCAGGCATGTCATGGGAGTACGTCGCATTAAAGACTTGCCTGCTTCCAAGGACATCTCGTCTGCCCTGGGATGGACCCTGGTAGTAGGGGTGCTTCCTTTAGTTAGCGTGGGAACATCCTCATGGTTAAGGGCCTTAGGGGCGCTGGCGTTTGTCTTCCTGCTTGTCTTTGTCCGCTCAGCACTGCTGGGAGTCCGCGACGCGCAGGGAGACAAGATTATGGGGATGGAAACTATTTTTAGAGTGGTGGGTAAAAGAAGAACCAAAGAAGTGCTTATTACTCTGACAGCCGCTCTTACCCTTATCCTTTTTGCTCTGACCCTCCCCTGGAGAGGTCTCCCCCTGGCGGTTTTTCTTCTGGCTGTGGTTCCCTACGTCTGTGGGGGAAGCTGGTCCTATCACCGTCGCCTTTTGCCTAAAGGGGCGGCAGGAGAGCTGCTTGTAGATGGGCAGTTTCTTCTTGCTGGATTTATGACCCTGTGGTGGCGAATGTATAGTTAGTTTCTTTATCTGGTGAAGCGCTTCTCTCCGTCTTACAAAGCCCGCTGCCTTACCGCCTTAGAAAGCTTTGCCCGGTCAAGTGACCGGATTGTTCGCCTTCAGCCTTATACAGACCCAACGGCAGTCTGTGTCCTATGTGGCAAAGAAGCAATCATTCGCTGTGTGCCTTTGCACAATACCCGCACCGGTGAACAAATCATTGTTGGCTCTGAGTGCGCGCAAAATTACCGGGTGTTTCTGCGTGAGCTGCGCAAGCGCCAGAGAAACCGGCGGGCGGCGTACCGCTTGCAGGAAGAAAAAACTCCCTAGAGCGGTTTGCGCTTGAGCTTATCAACCGCTATACCAATTATTCCCCAAGGGTTTATTAGACTCTTGCCAATCTCCCTTATAGTTTGTTCACCTGAGTCGGTCTCAATCATCCAACAATTGATCATCAGAGAGTGAGGAGAAGACATGTCTAGACTTCGCCCAACTCTCGCCTATATAATAGTATAATCAATCGGGCGGCGTACCGCTTCGGCGGGCGGCGTACCGCTTGTGGTGTGGTGTGGGAGGATGCCATGAAAAAATACGCCCGGACGGCGTACCGTGGGCGGCGTACCGCTAGTGCTGAAAATATTCTTCCTGCGGACCTCGGCAGCGAAGCTGAGGCACGCTACTTAAACTACGCCCTAAGCGTTATCACCTCGCGGGCATTGCCTGACATACGTGACGGGCTTAAGCCAGTACAGCGCCGTCTACTCTTTGCCATGCATCAAAATCTACATCTGTCAGCCGAAGCCAAGCCGCGCAAGTCCGCAGCGGTAGTAGGGGAAGTCCTGGGGAAATACCATCCTCATGGTGATCAGGCTGCTTATGAGGCTTTGGTCCGCCTGGCTCAGCCCTTCTCTCTGCGTTATCCACTCATCCATGGAGAAGGCAACTTTGGTTCTATAGATGGGGATAGGGCTGCGGCCATGCGTTACACCGAGGCAAAGCTCACCCTTTTGGCCCAAGAGCTATTTGGCGGCGGGCGGCGTACCGCTCTGCAAGAGATTACAGTCCCCTTCCGTCCTAATTACGATGCCACTCTCGAAGAGCCGGTGGTATTGCCTGCCGCTATCCCCCAACTGCTTATAAACGGTTCAACAGGCATTGCCGTGGGCCTGTCCACCAACATTCCTCCCCATAACCTCTCTGAGGTGATTGACGGGCTTATAGCCCTGATTGACGATCCCGAGATCTCCATCCAGGGATTGCTCAAGTACATTAAGGGCCCTGATTTTCCTACTGGAGGAGAGATTCTCACAACCAAGCGAGAGCTTCGCCAGATTTATGAAGCCGGCCAGGGGACACTACGGCTCCGTGCCAAGTGGCAGATAGAATCACTGCCTCGGGGCAAACAGCAGATTATTATTACTTCTCTCCCCTACACGGTGAATAAAGCACAGCTGGTGGAAAAAATCGCCGAGTTGGTAGGAAACCGCAAACTTCCCCAGGTGGTAGACGTACGCGATGAATCTACTGAAGAGGTACGCCTTACTCTAGAGCTCAAAGGAGACACCTCCGCTGAACTAGCCATGGCCTACCTCTTTCGCCATACTCCCCTGCAGATCTCGTTTCCCATTAACCTTACCTGCCTTGTGCCCACGGCAAACTCACTGGTAGGGCAGCCCGCACGGGTAACCCTAAAAGAAATGTGCCGCTACTTTCTTGACTTCCGCATGGAGGTGGTCAGCAAGCAGCTAGAGCACGAACTACAGGAATTAGAAAAACGCTTGCACATTCTTAAGGGGCTCGAACTCATCTCCGGCCGCCTGGACCAGGTTATCCAGCTTATTCGCTCGGCTGCCTCGCGAAAAGAGGCACGGGAAAAACTGACGGGCGGCGTACCGCTTGCATCCGGGCCGGTACGCCGAAGCGGGCGTACCGCTTTCCACCCGGGCGGTGTACCGCTTGACGAGGTCCAAGCCGAGGCCATTCTGGAAACCCGCCTCTACCAACTTGCCCGTCTGGAGCTGGACAAGATCGAAAAAGAACAGGCAGACAAAGAGAAGCAGGCAAAAGAGCTGAGGAAACTTTTGGGGGACACCCAGAAGCGCTGGTGGCTGATTCGAGAGGAGTTGCTGGCACTCAAGCAGCACTATAGAGACAGACGCCGTACTAGCCTGACCGCTGGCGAAGAGCTGAGCTATGATCCCGAGGCATACATCGTCCACGAGGAGGCAACGGTGGTCTTAAGCCGCGACGGCTGGATCAAGCGGGTACGGGAGCTTAAGGATCCTACTAGTACCCGTTTGCGTGAGGGAGATGCCATTCGGGCGATTCTCTCTGGGACCACCCGTGACCGTCTGGCCCTGTTTACCAACTATGGTGGGCTCTATGTTATAAAAATATACGATGTGCCCGCTTCGACCGGCTATGGCGAACCTATTCAGACCATCCTCCGCTTTCAGGACGGCGAACAAGTAGTAAGCGCCAAGCTTGTAAGCGAGCCACCCCAACAGGGGAACGGCAAAGTCAATGGTCAAGTGAACGGCACGGATCAAGAGAATCTTTCGGGCGGCGTACCGCTCTCTTCTCCGTCTGCGCCACTCGCAGAAGAGGCCACAGATTCGACAAACTCCCTGCAGAGTTACCTCCTGGCCACCACCAAAGGCCTGGGTTTTCGTTTTCAGCCAAATTTTACCGAGACCAATCGTAACGGCAGAAAGGTAGCCAGGGTGGCGGAAGGCGACGAGATCGTCTCTATTGAACCCATTACCAGCCCACTGGCGGTATGTGTCACTGCCCAGGGTCGGATAACAACCTTTCCCGTGAACGAGGTGGCTGAGCTTTCCGGTCCAGGGCGGGGGGTAATCTTGATGCGTCTTGACCGGAACGACCGCCTGATTGGTGCTGTTACTACTACTCCGAGTGAGGGCATTACTGTGGTGGACACTGAGGGCAACGAATGTGAGGTGCCTTTGAGGAAGATTTCTCCAGGACAGCGGGCAAGCAAGGGACAGAGAGTCATAAAACGCCTAACCCTCACGGGGGTGCGGAATAAGGTTGCGGAGGGAGGGATGAACAGTCATGACAACGCTTAAAAGTGAGGCAAATGGTTATACCGCCAAAGACATCACCGTCCTTGAGGGCTTGGAACCTGTTCGTAAACGCCCGGGCATGTATATTGGCGGGGTAGACAGCCCTGGTCTTCACCACTTGGTGTGGGAGCTCCTAGATAACGCTGTAGACGAAGCCATCAACGGGTACGCAAGCCGCATTGAGGTCAACCTGCACAAAGATGGCTCCACCATTACCGTTACGGATAATGGCCGGGGGATTCCCGTTGACATGCACCCAAAGTTCAAAAAAACTGCTCTGGAGCTAATCCTTACTACGTTGCACGCTGGCGGCAAGTTTGCTGACCATCTCTACTCTCATGCTGGCGGGTTACACGGTGTGGGCGCATCGGTAGTCACGGCGCTTGCGGATAAATTGATTGCTCAAGTAAAGCGTGATGGATTTATCTGGGAACAGACCTTTTCTCGGGGAAAGACTACTTCACGCCTCAAGCAAATCGGCAAAGCACAGGATACGGGAACCACCATTACTTTTCACCCAGATCAGGACATTTTTCCTTCTATTACTTTCAAGCCCAGGCTGATTGCCGAACGACTAGAGGCAAAGTCATACCTGCATAAAGGGCTGAGGCTGACTTTCCGCAACGAGCAAACCGGAGAGGAGACTCGCTACTATCACCAGGACGGGCTTAAGGCCTACTTAGAAAAAGTTGTTAAGGAAAGAGAAAGAAAGCCAGTCATTGGCGAGGTTTTCTCTCTAGAACGCCGCGAAGAGCCACCGCTGGAGTGTGTACTGACCTGGACCGAAGCTACAGACGAAACCATGCTTACGTTTGTCAATGGAATTCCTACGCCATTTGGAGGAACCCACGAAAGCGGGCTAAAGAGCGGGTTGGTCAAAGCAGTGCGCAACTACCTCAGCGTTCACGATCTTATCCCCAAAGGGCTCACTGTGACCGCCGAAGACATCCGTGAGGGACTGGTTGCCATTCTCAGTCTCTATCTTACCCTCCCTCAGTTCCAGGGGCAGACCAAAGAAAAACTGGGCAACCCTGAGGTGACAGCCCAGATCGACGGGCTTATCCGCACCTCTCTGGAGAACTTTCTGTTGCACAACCGCTCGCTTGCCGATGCCATTGTTAACCGCATCATTCTTGCGGCCAAAGCCCGCACCGCCTCGCGAGCAGCAGCGGAAACGGTCAAAGGTAAAGGCTCTGTCTCCCACCGCCTTAACCTCCCTGGCAAGCTTGCCGACTGCACCTCAACCAATCCCGCAGTCAGCGAGCTGTTTATTGTTGAAGGGGACTCGGCCGGTGGTTCTGCCAAACAGGCACGCGACCGCGGATTTCAGGCGGTTTTGCCGCTGCGAGGCAAGGTGCTCAACACCGAGCAAGCCTCTCTTGCCAAGGTGCTCACCAACAAGGAACTCACCGACCTGGTTTCAGCCCTGGGGTGCGGGGCAGGCAAGAGCTTCTCACTGGAGAAACTCCGTTACCACAAAATCTGCCTGCTTATGGATGCCGACTCTGATGGCAACCACATCTGTACCCTGCTTCTTACTTTCTTCTACCGTCACCTTCCTGAGCTTATTCACCAGGGTCACCTCTACATTGCCCAGCCCCCGCTTTACAAGATCGAGGCAGGTAAAGAGACTTTCTGGGCACGCGACGATGGAGAAAAGGAGAGCATCCTGAGTAACCGCAACGGAAACCGAGAAAAGACTCAGGTACAGCGCTTCAAAGGCTTAGGGGAGATGAATCCACGGACACTCAAGGAAACAACCCTTGATCCCCAAAGTCGCTCGCTGCTGCGCGTGACCATTGATGACGCCGCCCGCACAGAGGCCAGCATTCAGACCCTTATGGGCCGGGAGGTCCAGCCCCGTTTTGCCTTCATTATGGGGCGGGCACCCAAGGTCGAAGAGCTGGACGTGTAGGATCTCACATGCAAAGCAAGGTATCGGTAAGAGGACAAACCGTTATCCCCTGGGAGATCCGCAAGACCCTGGGCATCACCCCCAACACAGTCCTTCACTGGCAGGTCCAGGACGGAGCCATCCTGGTGTACCCAGTGCCGTCCGACCCCGTGAAGGCCTCTCTAGGTATCCTCAAGGGCAGGGGCACTTTCCAGGAGTTCCTTCGAGAACGGAATGAAGAGCGGGCCAGGGAACTTCGCCTCCCCTATAAAGCCCGTCGCTAGTCCTATCCTAAGGTAGCCGCCTTCCACAGTGACCTGAGCAAAAAAGGGCAAGGAGAGGAAGGGTTGGCTGACTTAAACGATAACCTCGCAAGACTCAAACCGGACGTCATTGTCCGGGGACCGATCTTCCCTGAGCCGGTTCAAGTGATTGTAGCGGTCCCGATGGGTGACTCCGTCAAGCTTGTTGGTAAGGGACTCAACACCGGTCAGGTCCACGAGCCAATCCTCAATGCTGAGCAACTGGCACAGTTAGAGGCTACCCCAGACAAGGAGCCGTTTGACGGCGACCCGAAAAAGTTCCGTATTGGGCTCGAGGCATTGCGCCTGGCTTTGGCCTATGAGTACGATCCCTATTTCTCGCTCTCTATTGCGCGGGTGGACCCTCTCCCTCATCAGCTTGAAGCGGTCTATGACTATTTTCTGAAGCTGCCCCGTATCCGCTTCCTACTTGCCGATGACCCTGGTGCAGGCAAAACCATCATGGCTGGCCTGCTCTTGAAGGAACTTAAAATACGAGGGCTGGTTCAGAGGACGCTCATTGTCACACCCGCCAACCTTTCGTTCCAGTGGCAGCGGGAGATGAAAGACAGATTTCGAGAGAGCTTCGAGGTCATCCGCAGCGACATTCTGCGGGCAAACTATGGCTCCAACCCCTGGCAGGAAAAAAACCAGGTGATTACCTCAGTGTCCTGGGTCTCGCGCATTGAGGATGCCAGGGAAAGTCTCCTGCGCAGTCACTGGGACCTCATTATTGTGGACGAGGCGCATAAAATGAGCGCCTATAGTGCGGATAAAAAGACCCTGACTTACCAACTGGGTGAAGCCCTTTCCACAATGACCGACCATTATCTGCTGATGACGGCAACGCCCCACAAGGGCGACCCGAAGAATTTTTGTCTCTTTCTCGAACTCCTGGACCGCGATGTCTACGGTGACGTGAAGAGCCTCGAAGAGGCTATGCGTCGCAACAATGCCCCCTTCTATCTACGCCGGACCAAAGAGGCCCTGGTCACGTTCCCCGACCCGGACACCGGTCAAATCAAGAAGATCTTTACCAACCGCGATGTCCAGACCGTCGAGTTTCACATTGATGAGGATGAATGGGATTTCTATGATGCTCTGACCCGCTACGTTGAAGACCAATCCATCAAGGCGTCAGTGGATGATTCCGCACGTGGCCGGGCGCTGGCGTTTAACATGGCCATGCTACAACGCCGATTTGCCTCCAGCATCTATGCGGTGCGGCGTAGCCTGGAGCGCATGCGGGATAAGCGCCAGAAAATTCTCGACGATCCAGAAGCTTACCGGCAGGAGCAGATCACCAGGAGGCTCCCGGACGACTTTGACGAGCTTCCCGAAGAGGAACAGCAGGAAATCATTGAGTCTCTGGAGGGAATGGTTGCCTCGGTTGAACCCGCTGCCCTCAGGGAAGAAATACTCCAGCTTAGTGAGCTCATCGACCAAGCTGGGGTTCTGGAGAAGCGCGAGGTTGAATCAAAGCTAGTGAGACTCAGGCAAGTCCTCACCGAGCAGGGCATCTTTCAGAACCCTAAGATGAAGCTCCTGCTCTTCACGGAGCATAAGGAGACTCTCGACTACCTGATTGGCAAGCTTCAGGAATGGGGACTGTCCGTTACCCGGATCCATGGCAGTATGAAGATCGGAGATCGGGATACCCCAGGTACTCGCATCTATGCTGAGCGGGAATTCCGAGAAGAATGCCAGGTCATGGTGGCTACCGAAGCGGCAGGCGAAGGCATCAACCTGCAATTCTGCTGGTTCATGATCAACTATGACATCCCGTGGAACCCGGTGCGCCTGGAACAACGGATGGGACGCATCCACCGTTACGGCCAGGAGCACGACTGCCTGATCCTGAACTTTGTTGCCATCAACACACGCGAGGGACGTGTCCTGCAAAGACTCCTGGAACGGCTGAGGGAAATCCGCAAGGAGCTGGGAACCGATCAGGTTTTTGACGTGGTGGGTGAGGTCTTCCCGGCTAATCTGCTGGATAAGATGTTCCGGGACCTGTACGCCAATAAGGTGGATGTACCAGATATAGAAGCCCGTATTGTCCAGGATATCGACGCTCGGAGGTTTCGGGCAATCACCGAGTCAACCCTGGAAGGACTGGCCAAACGTGAACTCAACCTCTCCGTGCTTATTGGTAGGTCTGCTGAGGCCCGTGAGCGTTGCCTCGTCCCTGAGGTGATCGAGAACTTCTTTGCCCAGGCTGCCCCTCTGGCCGGAATCCACCCCAGGGAGACCAGGGCAAACACGCATGTCTACCGAATCGGCCGGGTTCCCCGGACCTTATGGCCCATTGGCGAGCGCCTGGAACCGCGCTTTGGCAAGCTAGGCCGTGAATACCGCCAGATCGTCTTTGACAAGGCATTGTTGTTGAAAGACGCCACATCTGAATGGGTGACACCAGGCCACCCCCTATTCGAGGTGGTACGCGAAGATGTGATTGAGCGTGTTCGCAATGATCTACAACGGGGCAGCCTTTTCTACGACCTTCACCACAAAGAGCCTTATCGCTTGGATGTTTTCACCACTTCAATCAAGGACGGTCGTGGGAACCTCCTGCACCGGAAGCTCTTTGTTGTCCAGACCGACCTGGACGGCTCCATGTCGATCAAGCAACCGACCCTTTTCCTCGATCTTGCGCTTGCACCCCAAGGCACGCCAGTCCCAGAAGAAGCTAGCCTCCCTGACCGGCATGTTGCTGAACAAACCTTGATCGAAAAGGCACTCAACTCTTTCTTGGCAGACGTAGCTGCTGAACGAGAGCGAGAGACAGCAATGATTGCCGAGCACATCGAGATCAGTCTCAATGAGCTGATCCACCGCCAGAACCTCAGGCTTGCAGATCTGCTGGAACAACAGCAGAAAGGCGACACATCACCCCTACTTGCCGCCAATATGAAGCAGATTGAAGACCGGCTCGATGAGCTCAATGGTCGTCTGGAACGCAGGCGGGTAGAACTCCAGCAGGAACAGCAGTGCACCATTGGCAACATTCAGCACATCAGCCGGGCCTGGGTACTGCCGCACCCAGAACGCCAGTCACCTGGTATCGCCCCGATGGTGAGGGACAATGAGATTGAGCGGATCGCGGTCGATACTGTGACGGCATATGAAGAAGCACGAGGCTGGCAGGTTGAGAGTGTGGAGAAGGACAATCGTGGCTTTGACCTCATCTCACGCAAACCCCACCCAGAAGATCCAGAGACTGCCATCGAGGTACGGTTTATCGAGGTCAAGGGCCGGGCAACCGTCGGCGTGGTTGCGCTGACAACTAACGAGTATAAAACCGCCGAGCGGCTCAAGAAGGATTACTGGCTCTACGTGGTCTTCAACTGTACCTCGGCGCCTGAGGTCCACTCAATCCAGGACCCGACACGTCTAGGTTGGAAGCCGCTGGTGAAGATCGAGCATTATCATGTAGGGGCAGAAGAAATTCTCTCAGCAGAGGAGAATTGACAATGACTTTCTACCACTGGCAACCGATTGAGGATCTTCCGTACTCTTGGCAGGAATTGGTGTCCACCGACTTGGCAAGCTTGGCATCTATATGGAAGGATCAATCGAAGAGACTTCAACAGTCCGATGCCCTGAAACAGTTTAACGAGCGCCTTTGCCGTGAGTGGGCTATTGAAACCGGTGTTATTGAAAATCTCTACTCCATTGATCGTGGAATTACACAAGTGCTAATCGAGAAAGGTATTGAGGCTAGCCTGATTCCGCATGGAACAACAGATAAACCAGTGGAGTTAGTTATTCCTATTCTCAAAGATCAAGAGGAAGCTCTAGAGGGGCTTTTCGACTTTGTCAAACAGCAAAGAGCCTTATCAACGTCTTATATAAAGCAACTCCATCAAGTTTTTACCCGTCACCAAGAAACGGTCCCGGCCATCAATGGTATAGGACGCCCAACGGAAGTGCCTCTTCTCCGTGGAGAATGGAAAAAATGGCCTAATAATCCGAATCGCCCTGACGGAACAATTCATGAATACTGCCCCCCCGAGCACGTAGCGGCTGGAGATGGACCGGTTAATAGAGATGCATGAACGACATATAGCATGAGGGTATTTCGCCCGAAGTGCAAGCGGCTTGGCTACATCATCGGTTTACGCAAATCCACCCCTTTCAAGATGGAAACGGCCGCGTTGCTCGTGCCCTTGCTTCGTTGATCTTCCTGCGTGCAGGCTGGTTTCCGCTTGTCATCAACCGGGACATTCGAGAGGAATATATCCGTGCTTTAGAACACGCCGATCAAGGCGAGTTGCAGTCTTTGATTGGACTTTTCACCAGAATTCAGAAAAAAGCATTCGTAACTGCATTTAGCATTTCGGAAGATGTGCTTAGGGGTCGGGAACCGCTCCAGCAAATGATTAGTGCCGCAGCGGAGCGTCTACGGGCTAGGGCAGAGATGAAAATTCAAGAGCGGCGAAAGGTGTTCAGTTTCTCACAACGCCTGGAGGAAATGGCTCGAACACGCCTACAAGAGATAGCAGACATTTTGTCAAGTGAATTGAGACAAGTGGATATCCAATACCTCGTGACTGCTGACAGAAGCGACTCTGACACGGACCATTGGTTCAAAAAACAAATCGTAGATATAGCGAGGGATCTGGATTATTATGCCGACACACGAAGCTATCGTACCTGGGTGCGGTTAAAGATCCGCGAGGAACGGCAAGCTGAGTTGGTGATCACGTTTCATTCTCTTGGAGTCGAGTTTCTTGGGATTATGGCAGCCTCCTCGTTCATGGAATACCGGGATAGGAGTGAAGACGGCGAAGTAACGATAGAGGGACCTTATCCTGTGTGCAAGGATATTTTTCAGTTTTCCTATAACGAGCAGGAGCAAGAAATAGTTGAGCGTTTTCAGCAATGGTTGAATGATGCGCTCCTAGTAGGACTTGACCAGTGGAGAAGGCAGCTTTGATTGATACAAACAATCACCCCAAACGCCTTATCGAGGTGGACCTTCCTATCAAGCGCATCTCTGCACATGCACGGCGAGAGAAGAGCATTCGCCACGGGCACATTTCGACGCTACATATTTGGTGGGCTAGGCGGCCCCTAGCGGCATGTCGGGCGGTGATTTGTGCAGCCCTTTGGCCCGATCCTGCTAATGAACACTGCCCACAGGCGTTTCGGGAGAAGGCGGCAGAACTCGTCACGACGTTTGCCATCAAGGCTGCCTCGACGGGGAAGTTGGCGGACAGTTGTTCCCAGGAGTCAATTGCCCGCTGGCTCACTCTGGCCAAGCCTGAAAATCACCTTGATCTAAACAACCCCTCACACCTCAACGTCTTGCGTTTCGCTCTGCTCGATTTCATCGCCGATTTCGCCAATTGGGATAACTCGACCAAAAAGGAATATCTGGAGGCCAGCCGGGCCTTAACCCAGGCTGCGCATGAGGCGTTGGGTGGCGATCCTGGTACTAAACCTTTGGTGGTGGACCCCTTTGCTGGTGGTGGAGCTATCCCGCTAGAAGCATTGCGGGTGGGGGCAGATGCCTTTGCCAGTGACCTCAACCCGGTAGCTGTACTGCTCAACAAGGTGGTGCTGGAATATATCCCCAAGTATGGCCAGCGCCTTGCTGACGAGGTCCGCAAATGGGGCGAGTGGATCAAGAAGGAGGCCGAGAAGGAGCTGGCCAAGTTCTATCCTAGAGACCCAGATGGGGCGACGCCGATTGCCTATCTGTGGGCGCGGACAATTACCTGTGAGGGGCCAGGATGTGGTGCTGAAGTACCGCTAATGCGCTCCTTCTGGCTTGCAAAGAAAGGAAACCGCTCTGTAGCTTTGCGCATAATTTCCAGACCGAAAGCCAAGCAAGTAGAGTTCGAGATTATCGAGAATGCCCAGATACGAGATATCAGCGAAGGAACGGTTCGACGCGGGAGCGCAACCTGCCCGGCGTGTGGCTTCACCACGCCAGTTGGCTCAGTACGACAGCAGTTGAGGAAGCGTCGAGGCGGCGCTGTTGATGCCAGACTGTTCTGCGTGGTTATGACGCGGCCAGGTGCCCAGGGGAGATTCTACCGTCTACCAAACGAGAAAGACTGGCAGGCAGCGTATGCCGCAGCCAAGGAACTGGAACGATGCGAACGGGTATACAAGGGTAAACCAAGCATGGTGCCGAATGAAAGATATCCGGATGAAACCGGTTCCGGTGCCTTGAGTTCGTCTGTCGTTTATGGTCCGCGAACTTGGGGAGACCTCTTCATCCCTCGTCAGGCACTGGCCCTGACGATGCTGGTGAAGCTGGTGCGAATAGCGGGAGAGAAGATGACACAGGAGGGTGAAACGGGCCTAGCACTAGCGGTGCAGACATGTTTGGCAATGACCGTGGACAGGGCGGCTGAACACGGTTCATCTCTCTGCCGCTGGAACGCGAATGGCGAGAAGCTCCAGGCTACGTTTGGTCGGCAAGCCTTGCCGATGACCTGGGATGTCTGTGAAACTAATCCCTTCGGAAGCTCTGTCGGTTCCTTAAGCTCCTTGCTTGAGCTAGTTCAGATAACAATCAAGACGGCATCATATTTACCTTCTGAGGGCACCACAGCAGCTGCCTCCGCGACCATTCACTCACTACCCAACGATTTCGCACAGGGGTTTTTCACCGATCCACCCTACTACGACGCTATAGCATATGGCGACTTGTCTGATTTCTTTTTTGTATGGTTGAAGCGCACTATAGGAGATCTTTATCCGTCATTATTTTCAAGCGAATTGGTGGACAAGACAGATGAGATTGTTCATCTGTCTCAGCGATTTAGAGGACCCTACTCTCACAAGACGAAAGAATATTTTGAGAAAAACATGCAGTTAGCCATGGAGGAAGGGCGACGTGTGTTGGCACCCGACGGTGTGGGCATTGTGGTCTTCGCGCACAAATCCACTGGTGGTTGGGAGGCTATGCTACAAGCAATGGTCGATGCTGGCTGGGTGATGACCGGCTCCTGGCCCATCGACACGGAGATGGGAACGCGGATGAACGCTATGGGAGCTGCAACCCTTGCCTCTTCTATTCATCTCGTCTGTCGCCCCCGTGAAAATGCCGACGGCTCGCTACGAACAGACGATATCGGCGACTGGCGTGACGTTCTTGCGGAGCTGCCGAAGCGTATCCACGAATGGATGCCGCGCTTGGCCGCTGAAGGTGTAGTAGGAGCAGACGCCATTTTTGCCTGCCTCGGTCCTGCTCTGGAAATCTTTTCTCGTCACTCACGTGTGGAGAAGGCCAGTGGTGAGCGGGTTACCCTCAAGGAATATCTGGAGCTTGTCTGGGCTGCTGTCGCCAGGGAGGCCCTAAACATGATCTTCGAGGGCGCTGATGCAACTGGCTTTGAGGAGGATGCTCGCCTGACAGCCATGTGGCTATGGACTTTATCTACTGGCACCAGTGGAAATGGCAGTGGGGACAGTGAAGCCGAAAGTGAAGAAGACGAAGGGGCTTCTATCAAGAAAGCCAAGACGAGCGGCTTTGTCCTGGAGTATGACGCAGCCCGTAAGATCGCCCAGGGTCTCGGTGCACACCTGGAGCACTTGGCCAGCTTGGTAGAAGTCAAAGGAGACAAAGCCCGGCTTCTACTCGTGTCGGAACGTACTCGCGCTCTTTTCGGCAAAGATGAGGGTAAGGCTCCAGCAAAACGCAAGAAGAAAGCTACCCAACTCACCCTTTTTGGTGCCCTGTCTGCCGGCAGGCAGGCCCTTGGCGAGGTCGAAGAGGAAGGAGATGGTTGGGGGGAAAAGAATGCTCCACAACTGGGGAATACAGTCCTCGACCGCATCCATCAAAGTATGATTCTCTTTGCCGCGGGTCGTGGTGAAGCGCTCAAACGGTTTCTAGTGGAAGACGGTGTCGGACGTGACCAGCGTTTCTGGCGCTTGGCTCAGGCTCTTTCGGCGCTGTACCCTGCGGGCACGGACGAGAAGCGTTGGGTGGATGGCGTGCTTGCTCGGAAAAAAGGACTGGGGTTTTGACAAACGGAGGAATCTTATGCCCACAGTTACTCTGAATCTACCTGAAGAAATCTTTTCCGCCTTGCGTCGATCCCCAGAGGAGTTTGTGCGCGAGCTTCGCCTTGCTGCCGCCATCTACTGGTACGAACGGGGCGAGGTTTCGCAGGAGAAGGCAGCCCATGTTGCGGGTCTGGATCGTACCGACTTTCTGTTAGACCTGGCACGCGAGCGTGCTGATGCTTTCGTTGTAGATCTTGACGACCTGAAGCGGGAGATCGACCGTGGCTGAACATCGGGCCGTCAATGCCTCGCCCCTGATTTTTCTGTCTGGAGGATGATAACCAATGGATGAGAAGAAACTTTTGGAACGGATCACAGTGAGCCCGAAGATTTTCGGCGGTAAGCCAATCATTCGTGGGCGCCGTCTGGCCGTTGAACATGTTCTCGGGATGCTAGCAGCCGGTGACATGACCGAAACCATTCTTGAGGGTTATCCTTGGTTAGAACCAGAAGATATTCAGGCATGCCTTGTCTACGCCCGCAGGCTGGTCGGTCACGAGCGGGTTGAGCCACTCCTTATCGAGACCGATACATGAAGCTTCTTCTGGATACATGCGTGTGGGGAGGAGCCCGCAAAGAACTGGAGGCTGCTAGCCACGATGTCTTGTGGGCTGGAGAGTGGACTGAAGACCCAGGTGATGAAGAAATCCTGGCACGCGCTTATAACGAGGGCCGTGTCCTGGTGACTCTGGACAAAGATTTTGGTGAACTAGCTATTGTTCGTGGACGACCTCATTGTGGGATCTTGCGTCTTGTCAACCTAGCAGCCAAGCAGCAGGGACCTGTCTGTTTACAGGTGCTTACTCTTCACGGAGAGGAACTCCAATCAGGTGCAATCATCACGGCGGAGCCAGGTAGGCTCAGGATTCGTCCACCCAGCACATAGGAGGGCTGAAAAATGGCGATCAAGCCCTGGTACAAAGTAGCAACACCTCGTGAGGATCTGCGGGAAGGCAAACCCCTCGATGCCTCCGAGTTCGCGGTTCACCTTGGCCAGGTTCGTGATAATCGGGCTCCTGATGTTTACCAGAACCCGGAGCAATTTTTTGAACGTACCTACCTGACACAGAACCTAACTACACTGGCCGCTGAGGCAGTCCGCCGTCTCTCCGGGGAGAAGACCGAGACCTCCGCCGTCTTCAACATGGCAACCCAGTTTGGCGGCGGAAAGACCCATGCCCTGACCTTACTCTATCATTTGGCAAAGCACGGCCCCGAGGCGGAGCGTTGGTCTGGTATTCAGAGGATCTTGGATCAATCCGGTATGTCCACCGTACCTCGCGCAGTAACTACGGTCTTTGTAGGGACCGAGTTTGACTCTCTCGTTGGTCGCGGTGGGAACGACGGGACACCTCTGCGTAAGACGCCCTGGGGAGAGATCGCCTACCAGCTTAGCGGTAAGGAAGGGCTTGAAGTCCTTGCCGAACACGAAAAACAGATGACGGCCCCTGCGGGCGATGTCATCCGTAAGTTCTTACCCAAAGATAGGCCCTGCCTCATCCTCATGGACGAGCTGATGAACTACGTTAGCCGCAGCCGTAAGAGCGGGATGGCCACCCAGCTATATAGCTTTCTCCAGAACCTTTCGGAGGAAGCCCGCGGGCATGACAACATGGTCCTCGCCGTTTCCATCCCGGCCTCTGAACTGGAGATGAGCGCCGAAGATCAGTCAGACTACGAACGTTTTAAAAAACTCCTCAACCGCCTGGGTAAAGCAGTGATTATGGCTGCCGAGACCGAAACGGCCGAGATTATTCGTCGCCGGTTGTTTGAGTGGGAACCGCGAGTCGTCACTCAGGATGGAAGGGTTTTGCTGAGCCGGGAGGCGCAACAGACCTGTAACGAATACGCGGACTGGGTTGTTGACCACCGCCAGCAGATTCCGAGCTGGTTCCCCATCGACAACGCGCGGGAGGCGTTTTATGGCACGTATCCCTTTCACCCAATGGTGCTCTCAGTGTTCGAGAGAAAGTGGCAGGCCCTACCCCGGTTTCAGAGGACCCGTGGCATCTTGAGACTCCTGGCTCTTTGGGTTTCCAGGGCCTACCAGGAGGGCTTTAAGGGGGCACACCGTGACCCGTTGATTGGGCTGGGTACAGCCCCGCTCGATGACTCCATGTTCCGGGCAGCTCTGTTCGAGCAGTTGGGAGAGCCCCGGCTTGAGGGTGCGGTCACCACCGATATTTGCGGCAAGAAGGATTCTCATGCTCTCCGTCTGGATAAAGAGGCGGTGGACACAATCAAAAAAGCGCGGTTGCATCGCAAGGAGGCAACAACAATCTTTTTCGAGTCAAACGGAGGGCAGACCCGCACCGAAGCAACAGTGCCGGAAATTCGCCTGGCTGTGGCTGAACCTGGGCTGGACATCGGGAACGTTGAGACTGTTTTGGAGACGCTTGGGACCTCCTGCTACTATCTCTCGGTTGAGCGCAATCGCTATCGATTTAGTCTCTCCCCGAACCTGAACAAGTTATTGGCCGACCGCCGCGCCAGTATCCAGCCGCCCAGAATCGAGGAACGTGTACGCTCTGAGGTCCAGAAGGTGTTCGCTGCAAGATCAGGAATGGAGCGTGTCTTCTTCCCGGAGAAAAGCAGCCAGGTCCCAGACCGGGCAGCACTGACCTTTGTGATCCTTGCCCCAGACCAATCGATGCAGGACGAGAAAAAGACCACTCAGTTGGTGAACTCCATGACAAGGGAGTACGGCACCTCAGCCAGAACCTTTAAGAGCGCTTTGATATGGTGTGTCCCGGATACTGCCAGCGTTATCCGTGAAGAGGCAAGGAAAGTTCTGGCCTGGGAGGACATCTATGATGAAGAGGACGAGCTGCGTCTCGACGAGGGGCAGAAGCGTCAACTGGCCGAGAATCTCAAGAAGGCACCGCGGGACCTTAAAGAGGGTGTCTGGCGAACGTACAAGAACGTCATGCTGCTGGGAAAGGACAATTCCTTACGTATCGTAGACCTCGGCCTGATCCACTCTAGCGCGGCTGAAACTATGGTAGACCTCATCCTGAATCGCCTGCGCCAAGATGGCGATGTGGAAAAAGACATTGGCCCGAATTTCCTGGTACGGAACTGGCCCCCTGCCTTTAAAGAATGGAGCACAAAGTCTGCTAGGAACGCGTTCTTTGCGTCGCCACAGTTCCCACGGCTTCTTGATGCTGAAGCAGTTAAGAACACCATCGCCCGTGGTGTTAGCAGTGGTATCCTCGCCTATGTTGGGAAATCTGGGAATGGCGAGTATGAACCTTTCTACTACGGCAGCGGACTGAGCGCCAACGACGTCGAGGTCTCTGGCGATATGTTCATTATTACCAAAGAGACTGCCGAAAGTTACCTATCCGCGCGCGGCGCACCGGCCAGTAAGACGCCAGAAGGAGATTCACCTCTTACAAGCCCTGGGATCGAGAGCCCCGGGGACGAGGTTGGGACGGAATATACCGCAGGGGAGATTTCACAACGGGATCTCCTGACCACCGAGCAGCCGACATCGAACAAGTTGGAAACTCCCCCAAGCACGGCAGCCACCAAGCTGAGGTGGGGCGGCGAAGTTTCACCGCAAAAGTGGATGAACTTTTATACTAAGGTCCTTTCCAGGTTTGCCGCAAGTAAAGGTCTGAAATTAACCCTAAACGTGGAAGTCTCTCCCGAGGGAGGTATTTCTACGCAAAAGATTGAAGAAACCAAAGTGGCTTTGCGCGAATTAGGTCTGGATGATGATGTGGAGGTAGACTAAATCGAACCACATCAGATTGATACAGAAGATTTCGTCTTCTGTTGTAGGGGCGAATCTTGTATTCGCCCTGTTGTCACGGCCCCTTTTCTGGAAAGGCGATCACAAGGATCGCCCCTACGCTAGAGTACCAATGTCTTGTGGTCTGATTTAGCATGCTCCACCCTATATCCCTCTATGGGCAAAGACGGGGACGTAACGTCACATAACAATAGACTTCACGTTGCGCCACTGAGAATTTTCGTGCTAGCAGTAAAACATGCAACGCATTCTCTTTAGCCTATGTGCCAGCCTGCTCTTCCTGGGTGTCTGCTATGGGCGGGTCTCCAGGGCTGAGCCGCCCATCCTCCCGGCACCCCAAGCCGATCCCTGGGCATCTTACCGCTCCCTACTCCAGGGGGATACCCTGGAAAAACAGCGCGGTATTTTCCTTCAGGCTTATAAATTCTTTCAGGCAAAGAACCAGGAAGGCGCCCTTCTCTTTTTTTCCCGGGCACTGGAGGTTTATCCCCAACTTGAGGATCATAGCCTATATTATCTTGGTCTTTTGCTCCAACAACAGGGTAGGCCACATGAGGCACTAGCCCATTTCCAGAGGCTCATCGATTCTCACCGTGAAAGCGTGTGGTTGCCCCAAGCAACCGTGGAAGCGGGTAAGATCTTCTTGGCTGGGGGAAATTGGGAAAAGGCACTGCACTACGGTAAGCTGGCCCGCTCTGCTTCTCTGAGTTCATTGTGGGTCGAGGCTGAAGCAACCCTCCTTATGGCTCATGCTCGCCAGGGGCAAGGAAAAGTCACCTCAGCGTACTCTCTGTATCAGGCGGTCCGCAAACAACAACCTGTTTCTGCTCCCGGCGAAGAGGCCAGAGCACGGGTGTACGAACTGCGCAACAGTCATCCCGATCTCTTTAGCCTGACAACGGAAAAAGACTTCTTAAGCGAAGGACGTCTTCTGCTTAAGGAGAGGGACATAACCGGCCTGGAAAGGATTGTTGCCCGCTACACCAGCAAGTTCTCCACGGGTCGCCGGCATCCGGAGATGCTCAGGCTCCTGACCCAGGCCTATAGAAAAGAGAAAAAGACTTCCAAGGTGGTCCCGCTTCTAGAAGAGATTACCACTCGCTATCCAAACAGCCGAGCTGCTCCAGAGGCACTGCATGCCTGGGCAACAATCCTCTGGAACCAGGACAGAGATAGAGAGGCGCTTAAACTCTTTGAAAGGTTGGTCCAGCAATACCCTCAGCATAAACTAGCAGCGGACTCGCTCTATGCTGTGGGTCGTATTTATCAGAAGGAGGGCAACAACGCCCCGGCAACAGATGCCTATACAAAACTCGCCGCTCGCTTCCCCCACAACCCTTTAGCTCAAGAGGGAAAGTGGCGGCAGGGATGGATGGCCTATCGCCATGACGATTTTCACCGGGCGCAGATGCTCTTTTCTGGGCTGGTTCGTCAGGCTGCTGGCACAACGTCGGGGAAGGCAGCACTCTACTGGCAGGCCCGTTCAGCAGAGCACGCGGGAGAGAAGGACCAGGCAGCTCGACTTTACCGGCGGCTGCTACAGCAATATCCCTACAGCTATTATGCCCTGTGGGCGGAGAAACGGCTTAATGCCCCCCTGGCTCCCCTAGCCTTGAACAATGCTGACTCTGCTCCTACGCTGAACCTTACTTCTTTCGCTCCTGAAGCACG
>CBDCRK010000005.1:0-35927 GCA_965220955.1 uncultured Binatia bacterium (SeqCode)
CTGCGAGAGTTTCGGGTCGATCGCGAGACGCTTCTGGCTATCAATCCTCAGCTCATTTATGCCCACGCCACCGGGTTCGGTCCCCTTGGCCCCCATGCTGAAGACCCCTGCCAGGACACTGTGGGAATGGCCCGCTCCGGTTTTATGTTTAACACCCCCAGTGCCGATGGTTCTCCCACCTACCCCACCGGCGCGCTGAGTGACATTCTCTCCGGCACCATGCTTGGGTTTGGCGTCTTGGCCGCGCTCCTTGCCCGCGAACGATTGGGCGTTACCCAGGCGGTATGGTCTTCCCAGCTTAGTGCCATGATGTGGCTACAGTATTATAACCTGGCCCAATATCTCAACAGGGGCGCAGACTTCGACCCCTATGACCGCACCAATGTGGCCAACCCCCTTATGAATCTCTATCGCTGTGCCGATAATCAATGGATCGCCTGTGGGCTTTTTGTTACTCAGCGCTTTTGGCCTGAATTCTGCGCGGTGATGGGTCTCGCCGAACTAGAGCATGACCCCCGTTTTGCCAGTGACAACCAACGGGCGGCTCACCGTAAAGAGCTTATCACCCTCCTGGACCAGGCCTTTGCCACTAAACCGCGGGCTCACTGGGAAAGGATCTTCCGAGACAAGGGATTCTGGTTCTCGGTGATCAACCATATCAGCGACCTGCCCACTGACCCGCAGGTTGCTGCCAATGATTATCTGGTGGAGCTTGACACTGGGCTCAAGACAGTTTCCTACCCCTTTACACTTGAGAAGACACCGGCCCCCCTCAATAAAGGGGCGCCGGAATTCAGCGAGCACACCGATGAGGTCCTCAAGCAGGTCTGCGGATATTCAATGGAAGAGATCATAGCCCTAAAAGCCAAGGAAGTGGTGTGGTAGAGGGGGAAGGAGAAGAAGGGAAACTTAACTCCGTACCAGACAGAGACAACGGGAGTAGTTCTATGGAAAAAGAGCGCTTTGAGATTCAGGTACCTGAGGAAACTCTCACCGACCTGCGGGAGCGCCTGGTAAAAACCCGCTGGCCGGATGAAGTGGGGAATACCAGCTGGGAGTACGGAACCAACCTCTCCTATCTCAAAGAGTTGGTGACCTATTGGCAGACAATCTATGACTGGCGCCAGCACGAACGCGCCATGAATGCCTTTCAGCACTATAAAGTGACCATTGACGGACAGCCTATTCATTTTATCCACGAACCCGGACGTGGTCCCCGGCCCATGCCGTTGATGCTCACCCATGGATGGCCATGGACTTTTTGGGATTTTCACAAAGTGATCCGACCCCTGAGCGATCCGGCGGCGTTTGGCGGGGATGCGGCTGATGCGTTCGATGTTGTTGTCCCCTCTTTACCGGGGTTTGGCTTCTCAACCCCACTTGCTAAAACCGGCATTGGGCTACGAGAGGTCAGCGATCGTTGGGTTATCCTCATGCGTGACGTGCTTGGGTATGAGCGATTTGCCACTCAGGGTGGTGATATTGGCGCCCTGGTTAGCGCCGATCTGGGGCATGCCTATGCCGATCACTTGATTGGGGTGCATGTCAATCTGGCGGTCCCACTCTCGCTTGAATTGCCACCGGCATCAGACTACAGCTCCGAGGAAGAGGGGTGGCTGGAGAAAAATCAGCATTTCTTTGCCGAAGAGCGGGGCTATGCCGCCATTCAGAGCACAAAACCCCAGACCGCGGCCTATGGTCTTACCGACTCACCGGCTGGGTTATGCGCCTGGATTCTAGAGAAACGTCGGACCTGGAGCGACTGTGGCGGAAACGTCGAACAACGCTTCAGCAAAGATGAGCTGTTAACCACCATGACGCTCTACTGGGTGACCGGCACCATTGGGACTTCTTTTCGCTCGTACTATGAGCGCCGCGCCCATCCCTGGCAGCCGGTTCACACTCGCACACCGGTTGTCGAAGCGCCGACGGCATTGGCGGTCTTTCCTGGTGACGTGGTGCTTATGCCCCGGCGTTGGGCCGAGCGCTACTATAACCTAAAGCGCCGGACAGTAATGCCCTCAGGCGGTCACTTTGCGTCCATGGAAGAGCCAGAGCGGCTGGTGGAGGATATTCGGTCGTTTTTTCGGTCGCTACGCTAAAAAGATAAAGAAAGGGAACCCTATGACGGCTACTTTAGATTGGATGGGATGTGCAACCTTTCGACTCACTTTAGATCAGCTTGTGGTTTTTCTTGACGCCTACATTGATCGGGTACCGAATGCCACGCCTGTGGGTATCACCACAGAGGAGATTGATCGAGCCGATTGGATTGTTGTCGGTCATTCGCATTTTGACCATGTATATGGCGCAGAACGCATTGCCCGGGCTACCAGAGCAACAGTGATCGGCTCCTATGAGACCGTGCGTATTATGGAGGCTCAGGGAGTACCAACTGATCAGTTGATGCCAGTATGTGGCGGGGAGAAGATCCGCCTTTCTGACAAGGTCACGGTGAACGTGTACCCTAGTCAACACTCGTGTGTGTGGTCACACCAACCCATGCCTGCTGCGGACGCGGTCTGCCTGGGCGAACTTGGGGTAACCTACCAAGAACAGCAAGAGCGGATAAAAGAACTCTGGGGTCAGTTAACGTCACAGGGAGATGAAGTGATCGCCCACCTCAAGGCTTCAGCTCAAGGAGCGCGGGGCGACGGAGGCGCGCTTGTCTATCTGTTCGAAACACCAGAGGGCTCCTTATTGTATCAGGATACCTCCGGTCACTGGAGTGGTATTCTGCGTGACCTACGGCCAGATGTAGCCATCCTGGCTGCAGCCGGTCGGGGCAATATTGATGGCGAGCCGGTTCAAGGATCGTTAGCGCAATTCGTTGCCCGCCAGGCCGACCTAGTCCGCCCACGGAGAGTTGTGCTGAGTCATCATGACAACTGGCTACCGGGATTCTCACGAGCGGTGGATATAGCCCCAATTCGCGCCGAGATGGCAAAATGGGCCCCCAGAACGGAACTAACCGAGATGGGATATCTTGGGGCCTATCCGATTTTTGAGGGACTCTAACTAAATCGAGCTACAAGAGAGTGGCACAAAAGAAGGCTTGGGCTTCTGCTACTTTGACACTGCGGCATGTGGCCAAGGAACCCAGGATAGCTTCTATAGTTCGTTTACCATTTTTTCCACTTCACTCCACTCTACAATAGGAGTGAGTCGCCGTTTGGTAATCAACCCCTGGGCAACAATATTGGCAAAGGTATTAAAGGTGAGGGAGTGATCCTTCATGTCAAGCACAACAATGATCTTGGGTTCTTCATTAGAAGCCCAAGGGCCGGCTACACGGGTCACCCCTGATGGCAGCTGTCCCTTCATCATCCCTTCCTGTATACGCGCAACGAACTTTTTGGCGTTTTCCGGGCTGCTAGCGTTCACATAGATTTCATCCAAATATAAAGGCATAGTCTTTCCTCCTTTTTGTTAAGATACAAGCAGCAGGAGCCCCCTTAGTCATACCAAGCTTATAGGGAAACGTCTATGATAACTGTAAGAGTGGCTCCTCTGGCTATGGGCTGGTATCGTCCTGAGGGGCAGGCTTGGCCTCAATACTTTCAAACCAGGGCAACACAATGCTCTCATTGATGGAGTAGGGATAAGCATGCCCCCACTCAGACAGCTCCTTATAGGTCACCTGATAGCCGAGTCTTGTAAACAGGTCATGGGTCTGCCGAGTGAAGCCCACCGAGAAGATCGGGTCTTGGCCCCCATGCACCATCAGCATAGGCAGCCCTTTACCTTGCCCCCGCCTCATCAAGTCCTCCAGTGCGGGATGGAGTCGTCCGGCTACAGGCGCAATCCCGGTAAAGAGATCCGCATAGGTTAGCCCTAAAATGTAGGTAAAGATGCCGCCGTCTGAAAACCCGCTGAGATAGACCCGGCTACGGTCTACCGCATAGGTGTTAAAGACTTCTTCTAACATTGCCCGAATAGAGCCCATGTCCAACGGCGGATTGGGAGGCGAAAAGGGCGTGCGGATAGCCGACCAGGTAGGTCCCCGCGATTGGGGGGCCAGCAGCAAATACCCTTTGCTCTTAGCCGGGCGCAACCAGGTCAGAATGTAGTCATCGCCCCGACCATACCCACTGTGCAGGCAGACAATCAGGGGCCAGTTCTTCTGCGCAGTATAGTTTTCCGGCACATAGAGGGAGTATCCAGCACGATGGCTGGCCCGCTCCATATGGATAAATCCCACAGGCACTTCTAAGCCCGGGGTTCTAGTTTCCAACTCGGCAAGCGAAGGCCGAGCCGTGGGCAGGACCCAGTATGGCTGCAGTATAGGCAGCTCAGCCCGAAGCTGATACAAGAGGTAGAGTCCCCGACAGAACACCTGCCGGCTGAGCAAGAAATACTCGGAGGAATCTGGGAAAGAACCCAGCAGAAAGGCCTGGTAGGCGTCGGCACAGCAGACCACAGCCTGGGAGAAGGTGGCGTGAAAGTCTTTAAGCTCTTGAGGCGGAGAGAGTGCAGAGAGCTGTGTATTTAGCAGCGTAAACAGGTCGCCTATGGTTTGCCGGAATTGCGCCTGCTGCTCGGCAATACGGGCCAGGTGTATTTCCTCTTGCAGGGTCTCCATAGTGCGCAAGAAGTACAGGAGTTTCTCCTCGGCCTGCCGTATTTCCTGTAGGTATGGTTCGTTTGCTGCTTCCATCTTTTTTCTCCCTCACTCCAGCTTCCTCACTTGGAGAGGTCTTGCCCAATAACACAAGCGCGTACGAGTTGAGTAATTTGGGCCTCATTGTAGCCAAGGTTCTTCAATACTTCCTCATTGTGCTCCCCCAGGCCAGGGGCCGGCACAGGGGATAACTCAGCCATGGGTTCGGAGGAGAGCCAGGGAACGTCAATGGTTTTGTACTTTCCCGCTATGGGGTGGTCTAATTCCTTAACAATACCCAGCGCCTCGACTTGGGGGTCGTTGAACAGGGTGCCGGCGGTATGCATACGCACAATGGTGCCGCCCATGCCCTGCACTAGCTGTTGCAAGTCGTCAAAGCTCCATTCAGCCAGGGCAGGCTTCAACTCCTCTGCTAACTCGGCCCGGTTATTCAGGCGCTTGAGCCAGTCGTCAAACCTGGGGTCAGAGGCCAGATGCTCGATGTTAAAAACTTTACAAAGGGTCTGCCAGGCTTCTCTCTGGTTACCCCAGTCCATAAGCAAGTGGGCGTCCCGGCATTGGAAGCCATGGTCCGGTGGTTCGGTATAGCCCGATATGGGCCTTGCTTTCCACTCATCCGGTGTGGTTTCCGCGGCCATAGTCCATTGCATGATAGCCACAGCAGCGTCCAGTAAAGACGTCTCAACTCTTTGGCCTTCGCCCCTTGACTCCCGCGAATACAAGGCCGCAATAATGCCCTGGCAGGCCGCCCAGGCGGCGTTCGAGGCAATGATATCAAAGCCAACCCGCAGCGGAGGCTCATCGGCAGTGCCAAGATGACGAAACTTACCTACGAAGGTTTGCATATCAAGCTCAGTAGCAGGAGTTCTTGCCAGGGGACCCTGGCTCCCGTATGCCGAGATAGAACAGTAAATCAGTCCTCGGTTGTTCCTGGAGAGGTCCGCATAGCTTAACCCAAGCCGCTCCATAACGCCCGAGGGATACCCCTCTATCAAAACGTCTGCACTCTTGGCGAAGCGGTAGATGATTTCCTGACCGGCCTTTTCCTTGAGATTCACGCATAAGCCCTTTTTGTTACGGTTGAGCCGGAGAAAAAGAGCCGACTCACCGTTGGTGAAAGGGCCAATCTCCCGAAACCAGTCTCCGCTGGGTGGCTCCACTTTTGTCACCTCTGCCCCCAGGTCACCAAGGATCATGGAACAGAGCGGGCCGGGAACACCCTGGGAGACATCAATAACCTTGATTCCTGCTAGTGCCAGGGCCATGGGTCCTCCTTTACGGTAGGCTAGGGATTAGGCAGCGGACTTGCGTGACGAAGTTTGTGTCAGGCCAAGCTCTTGCAAAATCTCATCCTGATGCTCTCCCAGCCTGGGAGCCGGCCGCGGTATGGAGGTGGTATCCCGGCTAAATCGCCAGTGAGCCCGGCTCACACTGCAGGGACCCCAGGGAGTCTGTAGGGTCTCCACCATACGGTTAGCCTGGGTCTGGGGATGCTCTTTGAGCAAATGGCTGCGCGGCTTGTCTTGCCGATATTGGGCGCAGGGGACACCATGTTCCTTAAGGGTCTGTTCCCACTGCCAGGCAGCCTTCTTTTTGAAGATTCCCTCAAGAATGGAGATCAGCTCCTCCCGGTTCTTGACCCGCTCGGTATTAGTAACAAACCGTGGGTCCTGGATCAGGTCTTGTAGACCCAGAGCCTCACAGAGCCGTGCCCAGATTCCGTTATGAACCGCTGACACGCTCAAGAATCCCAGCGCCGTAGGGAAGGCTTGGTCGGGCACAATATTGGGGCGAGAGCTGTCCATGGGGCCAGGAACAGTACCGGTGGCGAAATACTCAGCATAGCGAGTGAGACCAGCCAGAGTCGTAGAGTGTAACTGGCTGGTTTCCAATTTCATCCCCCGGCCGGTCTTCTGACGAACATATAAGGCGGCCAGTAGACCTACACAATTGATCATGGCGGCATTCCAGTCCAAATTGGCTGTGCCCCGCAGGAACTCTTGCTCCCCTCCCCGTTTCCCATTCAGGCTTGTATACCCGCCGGCAGCCTGCGTCATCCACTCATGACTGAGCATGCCCTTCCACGGCCCCCGATTTCCATAGGCCGAGGCCTGCAGGTAGATGATCTTTGGATTGATCTGGCGTTGCACCTCATAGCCCAAGCCAAGCCGCTCCATAATGTCGCCCGAGCGGAAATTGTCTAGGACAACATCGGCAGAGGCAATCAGCTTGCAAGCAACCGCTCGGTCCTCGTCCTTCTTAAGGTCCAGGCACAGCCCTCTTTTGGTATAGTTGTTACCAATAAAGGTAATGCCCATACCCTGCATGGTAGGGCCGCTGGGTCTGCGCACAATGTCTCCCTTGGGCTGCTCTATTTTGATCACGTCAGCGCCTAGCAACCCCAAGTAGGTGGCAGCCAACGGTCCAACGGCCGCCATACCAAAATCTAGCACCCTGATGCCTGCTAAAAGTCCGGCCATAACATTCTCCTTTGCTGTCCTCAACTGAGCCACTTTGCCCGGAAAAAAGTCTGAGGTCAACCTTAACTTATGTGTTGTGGGGTGACAAAGAATGACAATCTAGTGCTGCGTCTTGGACCGGAGAAGGCTGAGCAGGCACTCAAGGAGCCGCAGGTGCGGCCGTGCGATTTTACCGGCCGACCCCTAAAGGACATGGTCATGGTATCGCCCACCGGCTACAAGACGGATAGCGCCCTACAAAAGTGGGTACAGCAAGCCGTTGACTTCGCCGCATTGCTGCCAGCAAAGTAGAGGGTTAGCGACTTCCAAGCCCCAACGGAGTCCTGGCCCGTTGGGGCTCTCAAGGCTGCCAAGCCTGAGCTGATTTTAGGTCAGGTTATAGAACTGGAGCGCGCTTTCAGCCAGTACCTTGCGTTTGTTGTCCTCCGAGAGTTTCTCGGCAATCAGAACGGGTGCGCCAGGGAAAAACCCATCAGGATGCGGATAGTCGGTGGCCCACAGAATCTTGTTTGCACCCAGATAGTCCACCAGATGGCTCAAGCTACCCTCAACCGGTTCATAGGAGATCCAGCACTGCCGCTGGAAATACTCGCTGGGACGCATTCGCAGCCCGGAATCATTGAAGAGCCCCTTATCGTCGAAGTGGCGGTCCATACGGTCCAACCAGGGGGCAATCCAGCCTCCGCCCGACTCCAGAAAAGCAATCCTCACCTTGGGGAAGCGCTCACATACCCCTCCCCAGATGACGCTTAGAGAGGCCAGCATCATCTCCATAGTGTGCGAAATAATATGCTTGGCGCCAAGCCCCTTAAAGCGATCTACGCCCACTTGCGGCATCCCACCACCGGACCCCTCGTGCAGGCCAATGGCAAAGTCCAGTTCTTGGGCTTCAGCCCAGAACGGATCGTAGGCCGAATGATCGAGCATGCGGTCGTTGTAGGGGTTAGGCCGCAGGAAGCCGCCGTGCATCCCCAGTTCCTTGCAGGCATAGCGCATCTCCTCAATGGCCAGCTCTACCGATTGCATAGGCAGCATGGCAACGCCAAAGAGACGATCAGGATAGGGTTTGCAGTAGTCAGCCAGCCAGCGATTATAGGCACGACATATAGCAGCAGCCAGCTGCGGGTCCTCCACAGCTCCTGAGAACAAACCAATACTCGGATAAAGAAAGGCAGCGTCAATGCCGTCCAGTTCCATATCTGGGATACGGGCATGGGGATCAAAGCCGCCCTTGCGACCCTCAGTGTATTTGATCTTAATAGAGGCATCTCCTTGCCGGGCACCAACGGCACCAACCAGGCCCAGTCCTGCGGGCCCACCCAGCACTTTGCCTTCGATACGCAAGCGCTCTTTGCCATCACTATCAACAAAGAGCTGGGGTGCGCGGTCGCGGTAAGCGGGATCTATATACTGCTCCCACAGCTCGGGCGGCTCCAACACATGACCATCTGCATCAACAATGTTGTATGTTCGACTCATGGCAGCCCTCCTTTTTGCTCAAAGCCATATCCTTCGTACACTAATCCGCGTCCTACCATCTTCTGCCCTCAGGAGCAAGCTTCATCTCTACTCTTCCCTGGCTGGCAAAAAATTCCTTTTCAACACCAGGAACCTTTCTCTTGCACAAGAGGGGTCAAAGAGGGTAAAGGAAGAGTTAATCAGCAATGCCATACAGTGGCATTGCCAATACAAAAAGGAGGGATGATCCCATGGCACGAATTCCCTATGTCGAACGAGAAAGCGCTACAGCAGAAACTAAAGAGCTGTACGATGCCTTTACTAAGCAGTTTAACATGCCCAATGTCCCCAATGTGGTGAAGGCATTGTCCAACAGCCCCAAGCTGGCCAGACGCGTTTTTCCGCTGGGGAGTTACTTTATGCAGGAGGCGTCCCTAGACCCACGGCTGCGCGAGTTGGCTGTCCTCATTCTTATGAAGCGGCTCAACTGCGCCTACGGTTTTACTAGACATATTGAGATTGCCGAGGGAGTAGGGATTTCCCGCGAGCAGATCGACAACATCGGTTCCTATCAGACAAGCTCGCTCTTTAGCGACGACGACAAGCTAATCATCCGCTATGCTGAGGATCTGACCCAAAAGGGGCAGGTGGATGACGAGCTATTCCGTCAGGTCAAAGATCGCATTGGGCAGCAGAACATTCTGGACCTTACCGCTGCCACGGCCTTCTGGAACATGATGGCACGCAACCTCAATGCGTTGCAGGTCGATTTGGAACCAGGGGCAGGATAGCAAGACGTTTTGCGAGTTATACACCTGGGGCCCAACATCTTTGTCCTTAAAGGGAAAGACGTGTTATTTTGTGTACAGAGGGACACTCATGCAAGAAACCATGACTATTCGCGTGGATGCAAAGACCAAACGCCGCCTGGAGAAGCTGGCCAATGCCACCGCCCGTACCAAGTCCTATCTTGCTGCGGAAGCTATCCGAGCCTATCTGGACATGAACGAGTGGCAAATTCAGGAGATCAAAGCAACGGTACGAGAAGCCGACACGGCAGGACCAGAGGACTTCATCCCGCATGAAAAAGTGCGGGAGTGGTTGCACAGTTGGGGTACAAAGCGGGAGCGAAAGGCCCCATAATGACGCTGGTATGGTTCCGGCGTGCCGTGCACGATCTCGAAGCACTGAGAGCTTATATTGCCCAGGAGAATCCTACCGCAGCTGAACACCTGGGTGTTCGTATTGAGAGTGCGGTTTCTCTGTTAGTAGACCAGCCTAGCATGGGGCGCCCAGGCAGAATCCCTAGCACGCGGGAACTGGTCGTAAGTGGCACGCCCTATATCATCCCGTATCGCGTGCGGGGCCAGACAATCGAAATCGTGCGAGTCTTTCATACAGCCCGAAAATGGCCTAGCCGATTGCAGCCCTGGTTTTCTTCCCCACCCCTAGAATGGATCAGGGAGTTGTTCCCCCAGGGAAATTCCGCACACCCTTCGATATTGCCCTGCCTCTGGCAGGATAATCCCGCCGAGATCTATAACTGGTTCACCGAAGGGTTTGACACCAAAGACTTGCAAGAGGCCAAGGCACTGCTAGACAAGCTGGCCTAAAGGTGCATATGAAAGAAAAGAAAGGAGGGATTACTATGGCACAAACGTTACTGCTCAAGAACGCACGGTTGATCGACGGCCTTGCCGATCAGCCCCAGGAAGGGGTCTCTATCCTTGTTACCGGCGAGCGTATCACCACGGTCGAGCGCGGCGAAACTCCCGCACCCGCGGGTGCGCAGGTGATCGACCTGGGGGGAAAGACCGTTGTTCCTGGCCTGATTGACACCCATGTCCATGCTACCTTTATGGACAGAGAATGTTTGCCCCTGTTTCTGGCTGCTGGTGTGACTAGCGCGCGCGACGTGGGCGCAAAGCTGGAGAAGGTTCAACAGCTCAAAGCCGATCTCAACAGCGGGAAAGAGGTCGGCCCCCGGTTGTTCATCCTAGGTCCCTTGCTTGACGGTGTGGACAGCAGTTTCGAGCGCGGCAGTACTTTGGCGGAGATGCTCGATTACGTTCCCTCAGTAGAAGCCGTGCCCCAAAAGATTGGCGACCTGCTCAAGGCCGGTGTTGATGGCGTCAAACTCTATTTCACCATGCCGCCTGACACGGCCAGGGCCATTATTGGCTTTGTGGACAAACGCGTGCCGGTCACTGGTCATCTAGGTTACACCCATTCGCTTGATGCAATCAGGGCCGGTATTGACGGCCTGGAGCATGTGTTGATCTCGCCGTACAACGAATTTTGTGCTCTGGACATGCGCTTTGGTGCTGGGGCATCCATGATGGACGCCAACTTCTGGACCCGACTCAATAAAGGCTGGGAAGAAGCTGATCTTGAAGGAGAAGGGGCACGGACGTGGTTCGATGCTATGGTTGAGCACCAGGTCAACATGGGAACCACGCTCGACATATTATGGATTGCTAAATGTGGACGCGAGGCGGCAATGCAAGACCCAGACCGCCGCTATGTTCCGCCCATGGCACTTGCCCGTCAGCAGGCCATGGCTGCGCACATAGGGGAACGACCGGACTGGGATATTCATCCTGGATTATTCGAGCCCACTGACTTCGCCAAATCCCTAGAGAAACATCAAGAAGTGACGCGTATGTTACACGAGGCTGGTGGTCTGGTTGTGGGCGGCACTGACTGCGGGGGGCTGGCTTACCCGCCCCCAGGGTTTGCCTTGCTGCGTGAAGTCGAGCTTATGGCTGAGGCCATTGGCGCAATGGCGGCGATCAAGGCAGTCACATCGGTTGCAGCTCGGTATATGCGACAACAGGACGACATCGGCAGTGTGACCCCTGGACGATACGCGGACTTTTTCGTTGTGGATGGGGACCCGCTGCGTGACACGCGTGAACTCCGCAAGCTCACAACGGTTTACCGTGGTGGAGTGGCGCATGATCCCCAGGCGCTTTTGGCCCAGGTACCCAAGTCAGACGTGGGACACACCCATGGGTAATTAAGGAAGGACTATGATGCCCGCACGATTTTTTCCTGTGAATATCTGTGTGCGAGTTATGGAAAGGTCGGACAGAAAGGAGGAGAGCAATGGCAGAGGAGCAAAACTCAGTACAGTATAATTTTCACCATCGACATCTCATTGTTGATGATGTGGTCAAGACCGTCGCCTTCTACGAGGGGGTGTTAGGGGCCAAGAAGGTACGGGAGTTAGAGTTTCGGGGGATTCCGGTAGTACAGCTGGAGTTAGAGGGCTTGCCGCTAACCATCTCCCGGCAGCTCCATACTGGGGTAGGAGATCATATTGGGCTAAAGGTGGATGATTTTGAGACGGCGATTGCGGAACTGCGTGCCCAAGGAGTGGAATTCATAGTAGAGCCCACCGATGCAGGGTTTGCTAAGTTTGCCTTTATCAAGGACACGGCTGGTACGACCCTGGAGGTGTTAAGCTTAGTGGAAAAGAATTAGAACTGTCAGGTGGTGCGCAGGGCGCACCCTACTGGCCTCTGTTCCAGAGCGGGTTACATCTGAGTGTACAGTCATTTTGTGTGGGAGGGCGGGAGCCGCGCTCCCGCCTTTAGCGGCAAAGCCTAGATTTGCCTGTAATTAGTCCGAAGCCTGGCTTCGGGACCCCAAGGCGCAAGCATGGCTTGCCCACTCCACAATTCGTTTTCCCCGTACAGGCAACCAAAAATCGTCCTAGCCAGATCATGTAACAACTTCTTCCTGCAGTGCAGGGGACCCTTCTTCTTCCAGCTCTATGGGCTGCTCTGGATGCACCCACAGCCAGAAAAATGCGGCTAACACGGCCAGGGCTGCCGCTACGTAGAACGCGCTTTCCCAGCCAAGACGCTGGGCCAGAAGCGGTGTGAGAGTGGGAGAGAGCGTCCCTCCCAGATTGCCTCCCATGTTCATGAACCCTCCCACTGTACCGGCATAGGTTTTGGCCAGATCGATGGTGATGGCAAAGTATGCGGCCACCCCAAAAAACAGCGACCCTGCCCCCAGGCCCAGAAAGAGAACGGCCAGATACGGGTTCGTGACTGTTGCCCCAATAAAGATGAATCCCGCAGTGAGCAACATGCTCCCAACGCCTATGCCACATCGTCCGATCCTTTTTCCGAACCGCTGGCTTAAGCGGTCCGTCAGCCAGCCGCCAGCCGGCGCAGCCACGGCTCCAGCTAAAAACGGCGCCATACCGTAGAACCCGCCACTTTCGACTGAAAAATGGCGCACGTTGACCAAATACAGGTAGAACCAGGAGAGGTAGATATAGCCAATATATCCAAGAATTGTGTAGGCAGCGGTCAGAAACCACAGACTAGGACAGCCAAGAATCGCTCGCCACGGCACCGGTCCAAGTACCGGACCCTGATCGCTTTGCTCAGAAGAGGATGCCGATGCCTGGGTAATATACTGGAGCTCAGCAGTGTTCACCCAGGGATGGTTCTCAGGCCGGTCCCTGGCCAGCCAGTACCAAACTACGGCCAGCAAAATCCCTACCCCACCGGCCAGGTAAAAGGCTACGCGCCAGCCCCAGGTCAACATGATCCAGACAATGAGTGGCGGTGTCAGGGCGCCACCAAGCGAGCTCCCACTGACCGTAATACCCAACGCCAGACCGCGCTCTTGTGGAGCCGCCCAGTTGGCCACAACCCGATTGCCATTTGGTGGCGCCACGGCCTCGCCAATGCCAATCAATACCCGGATTACAAGAAAGGAGCCGACCACACCGATCAGCGGCACCAGAAACAGATTCCCGGCCACAGCCGTCACCGCTGTGAAAATAGACCACCACAGAATTGCTAGGGCCAGCACTCCTCTAGGACCAAAGCGATCGCCCAGCCACCCACCCGGAATTTGCGAAAGCGCATAACCAAGGACAAAAGCGCTAAAAATCCAGCCGATCTGCACCTCGCTGATGCCATACTCCGGCATAATGTACTTAGCCGCAATAGAAATGTTTACCCGGTCAATGAACATGAGCACATAGGTGCAGTAGACCAGGCCAATAATCAGCCAGCGAGTACGGGATGGGGCTTCAGTCATAGCAAGATGCGTCTAAATCAGACTCTATAAGATGGGTACAGGGGTTTGCAAAGACTGGCAAGAGGCGAAAGCACGGCTGGACAAGCTTGTCTGAATGTGTGTATGAAAGAAAGGAAAAGGAGGGATTATTATGGCAACACAGAGAGGAACAGGTTTACTGGCGGTCTGGACCGATGTGGCTCCCGAGATGGAGAGCGAGTTTAATGAGTGGTACAACACCGAGCACATTCCTCAGCTGCTTGGCGTGCCAGGCTTTCTCAGTGCGCGTCGGGACCTGGTGGTGGAGGGCGAGCCAAAGTACGTGGCGCTCTACGAGCTGACTGACGAAAATGTTCTGAAGAGCGACGCCTTTCGTCAAGTGCGGGAAGACCCAACCGACTGGACAAAGAAGATGCGTCCTCACTTCAGCAATACAACGGTTACTACCTTTCGGCAGATCTTCTCTCATGGCACCCCGCCAGACAAGGAGGCAGAGGTTGTCCTTACCGTGCGGCTGAACACTCCACCGGAGATGGAGAGCGAGTTTAACGAGTGGTACAACGTGGATCATGTGCCGGCTCTGGTGGGCGTGCCGGGCGTATTTTGTGCTCGGCGCTATGTGGCCGTCGACGGAGACCCTAAATATCTGGCGGTCTACGAACTTAGCGAGGCCAAGATCCTGAAAAGCGCGGAATGGGACCAAGCGCGGAACTCAGACTGGACGCTGAAGATGAGGCCCCATCTGCGGGATGGCAAAATCAGGGTTGGCCGTCACCTCTTTCCATAGGGTTAAGAGCTTTCAGCGAAATCAGACCACATAACATTCGTACACTTACTCGAGAACCTGATAAGTGTGGAGTGCGGAGGAGCCTTGCTCCTCCCTGCAACACCTGAGGGCCTATTGTCAACTCTTCCCATCCGAACATTCCTGCTTTTGATGAAGAAGACGCGCATAAACATCACCCGAGACTCCGTCTACTGGCAGGGTTTTTAGCTGGGCAACCATTTCATCAGGGCTGAGCCAGCTAACGGACTGAAACTGATACGACTCACCCAGCGCCGCCGGTTTCCAGTTAAATTCATAGGGTCCCAGTTCCTTCAACCGCTCGATACAGTCGAGGGCAGTGTCCATTGCCGCAGGAATATATTCAAAGCACAGAGCACGAAGAGGCTGCGACAGACCCCGTAGCACTTCCAGTTCGTAACCCTCAACATCAATCTTGCAAAAAGCCGGCTTACCATATTGGGCGATAAGAATATCGAGGGTAGTAACAGAAATAGACAGAGTGGTATCCCAGGACACACGGGCAAAAGAGTCGACTTGCTGAACGGTTTGTATCCAATCCTGTGAAAGAGTGGTCACGGTAGGGGTGCGTTGACTCAGGAACAGAGTTTGCGTTCCGGGAGCTGAACCCACAGCCTGTTCAACCAGGGTAATGTGGGGGTGGCGACCATACCAGCGTTTCAACAAGCGCATACAGTGGGGTTGAGGCTCAACGCCCACAATGTGTGCTCCCAGGCGAGACCAGGCCCGAAGCTGATTGCCCACGTGTGCCCCAATGTCAAAACAGAGATCGTTGGTCTGGATGAACTGGGCATAAAAACGGGATAACTGGCGGCTGCGAAAGGGAATGCCATAATACATGAAGAGCGATCGCAGAATCCCTATCTGCTGCCAGAAGTGATGCTTAATCATGATTCACTTTTTGTTTCCACTTATTGCCACAATAAGCCGCCGGAGACTTGCGGGCCGCCCCAGGACGCTACACCTGCCCGCGAGGAACGGGCACGCCGGGGATCTTGACCTGTATACGACCCAATTCTGAGAAGGTTGTGATAAACAGGGTAGTCCAGTCATCACCCCCAAAACACATATTGGTCACATGTTTGTCTCCGGTTACAATGGTTCCTAGCTGCTTGCCCGAGGGGTCTATGATCCAGATTCCTCCAGGCCCGGAGCAGTATACGTTCCCTTCTATATCCACCTTCATGCCATCGGGAACGCCAGGCCGGTCCCCACTCATCTGGCAGAAAATACGTTCCGAGGCCAGATTCAATAAACCCGTGCCCCAGAGAGTATCCACATTAAAGGCACGGATATGTCTTCTCATGGAGTCATTGACATAAAGGACCTTCTCGTCAGCGGAGAAGGCCAAGCCATTGGGTAAAGCAAAATCACGAACGAGTAAGTTAACCGTACCCAGATCAGGGGAGACACGATACACGCCAGCCAAGTCGAGCTCGGTTTCCACGCCCAGGGTTATGGGATCGGTAAAGTAGATGGCGCCATCGGACTTGACCACTATGTCGTTGGGACGGTTCAAGTGCTGGCCACGATAGTTGTTAGCCACCACGGTAATGCTGCCATCCGGTTCCTCACGCGTTACCCGACGAGTATTGTGTTCACAGGCAATCAGCCTGCCCTGTCGGTCACGGGTAAGCCCATTGGCATTGTGACTGGGCTCTTTATACAAAGAGACCTCCTGCCCCGGGGCCCACTTATGCCTCTTATTATTCCCGCAGTCACTAAAAAGAAGATACCCTCCCTCCTTCCACCAGACTGGGCCTTCGGCAACTCCCTTAATCATCCCTTGTTCATCAAATGCACCAAACCCACTACCTAGCCATTCTATCTCCTGGTCCAGTGCTATTATCCGCTCTATCCCTGAAGCCACTTGTTCAATAGGCATAATAACCTCCTTTCTGCAATTTTCTAAAGTGCAGGCCTTCTTTGTGGCGAGTATCCTGCAATAATGGCAAGGATGTCAAGGCTCTGGTCGGATCGTCCCTCCAAGGCACCGGTTGCTCAATGCCCGACATAGCGTTAGATTGGCGCGGGTTTACCTCTAGCCTCGAGAGGTATCTATTGTAATGAAAAAGCTATTTCTTGCTCTGGTTATTCTATGTGTCCTGCTAGCTACAGTTTATTTCGGTGGCAACATCTTGTTGGCAAACGCCTCACGGCGGGCTCTAATTCTCGCAGGGGATCATGCCAGGAATTATGGGGTCGAACTGCTAAGGAGCGAATCCCAAATCCTTGCTTTAGTGCGACAAAGTCCCGATGTTGTCCGTATAGCTCGGTGAACCACTCCAGCCGCCAGAGAAAAGACTCATCAAGGCCAAGAACTATTCATTCGCTTGTTGCCTGGTAGAATGGAGAACCTCGCCCTCTACCAAACCGGGACACCGCATGGCAAACTAGGCAAACTAGGACGGTACTTACGTGCGCTCTCGTACAATGTATAAGGCAGATCATATTCTCTTAATAAGGAGGGGGGACAGAGTATGAACTATGTGTATGCCGGTGTGGCGCAATGGTCTTCTACTGAGGACTCAGACCCGCTGGGCGGGCTCTTCCGTCAAGAGGTCGGAGCTAGCAAGTGGCACCATCTTAGCAAAGGGCTGCCGGACAAGGCTGAAGTACGAGCTATTGCCATTCATCCTAACAACCCGCAGACCGTGTATGTAGGTACACAGCACGGCCCTTATCGCAGCCTGGACAGTGGAGAACACTGGGAACGCCTCAATATCCCAGATCCTGGGATGGTTGTCTGGTCGATTGTCTTCCACCCGCATAATCCGCAGATCCTCTACCTGGGCACAGCGCCGACCGCTGTCTATCGTAGTGACAATGGAGGGGAGAGCTGGAGGCGGCTTCCCCTGGTTGAAACTGCCGGGATAGTGAAAATGGCCTTTCCTACCCGAATCATTCGCCTGGCCATTGATCCCAGCAATCCAGAGGAAATCTATGCTGGGTTGGAAGTTGGGGGAGTGATCCGTAGCCTGGATGGAGGAGAAACCTGGAGTGATTGTACACAGGCATTGGTGGCATTAGCGGAACAAGACCATCTCAAGAGTCGGCTTGGCAGCGATACCGAGACTGAGGGCATGATGGATTCTCATGCCTTAGATGTGAGTGCAGCACGGCCAGGCACGGTTTTCCTGGCAACCCGCATGGGGCTGTTTTGTAGCCCCGATCGGGGAGAGAGCTGGCGGGAGATGGAGATCTGGCGCTATTCGCCCTTTTCCTATGCACGCGATGTCCAGGTTGCGCCTCACGATCCCAATACTTTGTATGCTGCGCTGAGTCCCGCTGCCCTGAGTAAGGCTGGCTCCATTTACCGTAGTCAAGATCTCGGCCAGACCTGGCAGCGCTTTGATCACCATGTGACGCCACATAGAACCATGATGGCTGTGGCACTGAGCCGCCAAGACCCGCAGTGTGTGTACGGTGTGAACAGCATAGGACAGGTGTTTGGCACGCAGAATGGGGGAGCGACCTGGAATGAGTTTCCGCTACCTGCGGGAGTGCGAAACGCTTATGCTCTGGCCTGTAGCTGAGGGGCTGGGTCTCTATGGACAAACAAGGGACGGGCAGCGAATCAGCGGTCAGAAACGAGCGCTTCTTCTACGGCTGGTTTATTGTTGGCATTCTTTTTTTCATCTCGATTATCGACGGGGGCTTCACCTACATCTTCTCGGCTTTTCTCAAACCCCTCTCTGAGGAGTTCGGCTGGTCACGGGCGCAGACCTCTTTTGCCCTCTCTCTTTATTTGCTCGTTGCCGGACTTGTGCTGCCCCTATGGGGATGGCTCGTAGATCGCATAGGGGTCAGGATAGTTTACCTCGTGAGTGCCCTCATTGATGGCGTTGCGTTGCTACTATTGAGCTATGTACAGAGCCTGGCCGCTTTTTATATCTTATACCTGTTTTTGGGCATAGGGCTAGCAGGTATTGGCCCCATGAGTGTAGGCAAAGTCGTCACCCAATGGTTTGTGGCCAAAAGAGGTCGGGCCATGGGCATTGCCTTGGTCGGCGCGGGCATGGGGGGGTTGGTTTTAGTTCCTGTGGCTGGTTTTTTGATTGCCGAATTCAGCTGGCGAACAGCATATCAGCTATTAGCCCTTCTATCCCTGGGCGGTATGCTGCCGCTGGTTTGGTTCTTTCTCACTGACACACCAGAGGAAAAAGGGCTGGTACCGCTGGGGCAGGAGAGTCTCTCTGAGAACTCTGCGGCAGAGACGGAGGAGATAATCCTGGCACCTGGAGATTGGACTCTGAAAGAGGCTCTACATACGTCAACCTTCTGGCTGCTAGGTGCGGCGTTCTGTCTTGGGATCCTGGCTACCTCAGCTATTGTTGCTCACCAGGTTGCCTTGCTGCAGGATGCCGGTATGACTCTGGGGTTGGCCTCTACTATTGCCGGGGTAGTCCTGGGAGTGACCATGGGTGGACGGTTTTTGGTAGGCTGGATAAGCGAACGTATTCCGCATCCACACTATATCTTATTCTTCTGCTTGGTTATCCAGGCTGTAGGGGTCGGGATGCTTCTGGGCCTGAGTTCCCTGGGCTTTTGGGTGCTGGCAATTTTTGTCCCCCTCTTTGGCCTGGGCTATGGCGGGCTTATTGTCCTTTGGCCCCTGGTTGTCAGTCATGATTTTGGTCTGCGCTCTTTTGGCGCTATTGCCGGAGTTCTGGGCACGGTTCTACTCTGTTTTGGGGGCGCCTTAGGACCCGTGATAGGCGGAGCCATTTACGATAGTACTGGCAGTTATCAGTGGGTTTTCATCCTATCTATTGTTGTCCTGCTTATGGGTGGCAGCGCGGCGGCAATGGCCCCAGAGCCTGGGAGCCCCTCTCTGGCTACTGATCCCGGCTAGGCGGCCAGCCAAAGGCAAGAGAAGCAGCCGTTGTAGGGGTGTGGAAAGGAATCTTGCTGGGCCTTACAAAATTTCACGCCCTCTCGGTTCTCTTGCTCACACTGGGAACATTGCCTGGAGTCTCTCTGGGTTCTGCTTAATGGGAGCCGTGCATTTTAAAGCACGCGTGCGTTTCTTAAACTCACGCGTGACTTTGTTGTGTGTTTTGTCTATAGCGCACATTCCGACCTTTCTGCGTTGTCACTTTGAGAAGTCCTTTCTGGACCAGGCGTTGCAGTAGGCGGTAGGCCTGCGGTTTACTTAGCTGACAAAGAGTAGCAGTAGGGAATAGCCTCTGCAAGCAGGTAACCAGGAAAGAGAGCCTTGTCGGCTCCACATATCGGACAGGTCAAGGAAAAAGTTTTGTATCTAACAAGCCAGTTTTCCTACCTGCCCAGGCGGGTACGGGGGGTTTTTTATGGCTGGTGGCTAGTAGCCATCAGCGGCTTCGTAATGGTGCTTGCCAGCGTACCTCTGTTCCATGCCATGGGCGTATGGGCGGTGGCTCTGGAGCGCGAGTTCGGCTGGAGCCGGACCCAGTTGGGCTTCGCCCTTACCTTCACCCGTATTGAGGGCGGCTTAATGGGCCCCCTTGAGGGATACCTCACCGACCGGATGGGGACGCGACACATGGTTCTCCTGGGGCTCCTGATTTTAGGGGTAGGATATCTCCTCTTCAGCCAGGTCCAGAATCTATGGATGTTCTACTTGGCATACATAGTCATGGCCCTGGGCCAAGGCTTAGGTGGTTGGGTTCCACTGATGACCATGTTAAATCACTGGTTCGCGCGGCGCCTGGCTACTGCAATTGGCTGGGCCAACGTGGGGAGCCGGCTAGGGGCGTTGCTGCTAGTGCCGGCCATAGCCTGGGCCATTGATCCAGATCATGACCGTCTGGGTTGGCAGCCTACGGCCTTGCTTTTGGGCGTTTTCTCCCTGGTGGTAGCCTTGCCGATTTCCCGGCTGATTCGCAACCGGCCCCAAGATCACAACCTAATGCCCGATGGCGAACCGTTGGTTTCTCCAGCGACAACCACCGCACCCCAAGGGGTGGCTCCGCCACAACGCGGTGAGGCAGAGCGGATTGATGCCGACCTCACGGCGTCCCAGGCTCTCAGAACGCCCGCATTCTGGTTGATCTCTTTTGGCCATGGTTTTACGTCGATGGCGATTCTTGCCATTATGGCCCACCTGGGATTGTTGATGGAAGACCAAGGATTTTCTGTCCAGACGACCGCCTGGCTTGTCGCCCTATACACCGCTGTTGCAACGGTCTTTCTGCTTGTAGGGGGTTATATTGGCGACCGTATACCCAAGCGGATAGCCCTGTTTATTTTCGCCTCTATTCAGGCAGGGGCAGTGGTGGTGCTCGCTTTCTCGTCCTCCATCGAAATGTTCTACTTGTTTGCCATCCTGTTTGGCATAGGGTTTGGGGGACGTAGTCCGCTTACAGTGGCTATCCGCGGCGACTACTTTGGTCGAGCCGCCTTTGGCAAGATTCTGGGCCTATCCAGCGTACCCATGAACGTCCTCTTGTTGGTGGCTGCGCCCTTTGCGGGATGGATGCGCGACACCCAGGGAACCTACACCACGGCCTTTCTGGTCTTGGCTGGGTTAAACCTCCTGGGCGGAGTATGTTTCCTGGTGGCCCGGAGGCCTGTGTTGAGGCCGGTTTCTCCGCAGCTCAAGGTGTTGGGTCGAGCTGACAACAGCGTCCGGTAGCGGTAAGATTCGACTGGCGCCTATCACCTTCACGGGCATATAGGTCAAGCTGCATGGTGCTGGTCTGCGCTTACTGGAGTGTTTACGCCTCAGAGTGAAGGATCTCGACTTTCCAAGGCACCAGATCTTGGTTGCCGGTGCGCCAGCAGTGGGTGGGCTCCACACTGAGTCCTTTGGACTTGCTCGATCTGCGGGGGTGCGCATGGTAGCAGGCCCTCTCCAGGGTGGCGTTGAGCCCCAAGCTGGCAACAATGCGAGCCGAGAGCGCAGAAAAGCTCGCCCAGGCGCGTCGGATCGCCCACCTTTTTCGGTTCATGTGTCCAAGCTACTGCATTCCGAGGAAACAGGAATGGGGTGCCTTTTAGCGTTGTAGCGTCGGTCTGAAAGTGTCCGCCTAGCAGACCGCTTACCGGTCAGGCAGGAACTCCACATAACCAGGCCATGAACCGGACGGCGGAAACATTGGTGACGCTTCGCGGTAGACTCCAGAGCGTCGCCGGTTATGGCTCCCGTTAGGGCTCATAGAAATATCCCATATCACGTTTACGGCATAGATATTTTATGACATGGTGTTTACTTCAATACTCGGAGCACCGCTTTTTCCATTTGTGAACAAGTTGTGAACAAGGGAGAGTTTGTTATGCCATCAACCGTGAATTGTAGACCGAGGAATTGAGGGCAGTTCGCTCAAAAGGGAAATTCCGGATTAAGGAGGGCTTCCATGGCAGAGGAAAAGATACGTATTGGTATTATTGGCGCCAATGCCCACTACGGCTGGAGCATGAGGGCACACCTTCCGGCCCTGCTGGCTCTGCCCGAGTACGAGCTAACGGCTGTATGTACCTCACGCCGGGAGACTGCAGAGGAGTCGGCCAAGCACTATGGAGCCAAATTAGCGTTTCATGACTACCACGAGATGGTAAAGTACCCAGATATTGACCTAGTCTCGGTGTCCGTGCGCGTTCCCTTACATCATCAGATGGTGATGGCTGCCCTGGAAGCCGGGAAGCAGGTCTTCTGCGAGTGGCCCCTGGGTGCCAACCTGGCCCAGGCAGAGGAGATGGCTAATCTGGCTCGCTCTAAAGGGGTCCAAACCATGGTGGGTCTCCAGGCGCGGGGCGACCCTGTCTTGCTACGCATCCAGGAGCTTGTGGCGGAGGGATACGTAGGAGAGATCCTCTCCTGCAACATGGTTATGTTCCTGCCCGGCCTTCTGCAAAGGGGTCTGGAGCGGGCTTGGATGGCAGACCAGGCGGCGGGAGCGAATACCCTCTCTATATCCACAGGACACGCCATAGATGTCCTTTGCTTCTGTGTAGGAGAGTTTAAGGAAGTCTCGTCCTGCGTCACCATCCAGGTGCCGGTGTGGGAGACCTCGGAGCCCGGCAAGACAGTGGATGTGACCGCTCCCGACAACGTGCTTGTTAGTGGGGTACTCACCAACGGAGCTGTTGCTTCGGTCCATGTAGCCACCGTACCCTGGCACAGCACCGGCTGGAGGATGGAGGTCTACGGAAGGGAGGCTACTCTGGTTGCCTCATCGAGTCAAATGGTTCAGTACGCCCAAATCCAGCTTCTAGGCGGTAAAGGGAAAGACCAGACACTGGAGAAGCTATCCGTACCAGAGCGTCTGACCTGGATTCCTGCTGCGGTCCCTCAGGGCCCACCTTTCAATGTGGCCCAGTTGTACCGCAGTCTGAGCCAGGCTATGCGGGAAGGCCATAGTCTACAACCTGATTTCGACCTGGCAGTGAAGCGACACCGACTACTGGATGCCATACAGTGCGCCTCAGACCAGGGGTCGAAGGTACAGGTGACATAACTCGTACAGTGCTCCTGTGGGATAGGGTCTTTGGGAAGATTAGGGACATTGAGCTGCTGCGGAGGGAGTTCGGTGAGAGGGGAGGTAAGCCCGCCGGCCGAGGCCTATGTTGGCGTGGGAGTGAGGTAGGATAAGCCTCTGACATAGAGGGGCGTAGCTTCCCATGAGATCAGAAGGTCCCTACCAAGTCGCGGTGTCTGGTTCCCTCATTGGCGTGGGTCAAAGGGAAAGAAGGCCACAGGTTGAGACGGTCTCTTCAATGGGTGAATAATAGCAGTCTATCCTGCGGCCTTAGGTGCCTTACGCGCTTCAGCCCGTTGGGCTCATTTTTACAGACCGTAGACTTTGGCCGCGTTCTCTCCAATGATCTTCTGGCGGGTTGCTGCGGACATGGGCTCGACTAGCTCTTGGAGCTCATCCATATAATTCCCCGGGTGGTCAAGGTGCGGGAAGTCTGACGCCCAGAAGAATTTGTCCGCCCCCACAAAGTCTACAACGTGGCCGAACGCCTTTTCGTCCGGGTCCCCAGAGATCCAGCACTGGCGATAAAAATAATAACTCGGCTTCTCTTTCAGCCGCACCGATTCTCCTAAGGGGCTGTTATATACGGCATCCATCCGGTTGAGCAGATACCCGGCCCAGCCAGCCCCAGACTCCAGGACAACCACTTTCACCTTGGGGAAGCGATCAAACAGGCCATACTGGAACATGGCGGTAAACGCCTGCAGCGGTCCTTGCGCACCATGCACATTATAGTGCCAGAGTGCCCACTTCTGCATATCGCGAAAGCGCTGGTGGACCCGCTTGGCCGGTGGCTCCCCACTCGGATGAATTCCCACCGGCACATTCAGTTCCTGGGCCTTAGCCCAGAAAGGGTCATAATCGGGGTGGGCATGCGACTTGTTGGTCGGTGTGAACGGCACAAAAAAGGCTCCTTGGGCGCCACTTTTGACGGCCCGCTCTAGCTCGCGGGCAGCTTCGTGCGGATCACCAAAGGAGATATGGGCAATGGGGATTAAACGACCGCCCGAGTCGGCGCAAAAGTCTACAACCCAGCGGTTGTAGGCCCGGGCATAAGCAGCCTGCAGTTCCAGATCCTCAACATCTTCGGTTTCCCAGGCCAACCCCAGGGTGGGATAAATGATGGCTTTATCAAGACCCTCTTGATTGAGCAGGGCAACGCGCTCTTTGGGGTCCATTGAGCCAAACGGAGCCTGGCCCACATAGGTCTTGTCGGGATGGGGTTTGAGTTCTTCCCCATCCTTGCCCATAGCTCCCGACAGGCCCAACTGCCCTGGCCTGCGGTATCTGGAGGGTCCCCCACCAATTTCCAATATTTCCAGCCCCTTGTGGTCTTTGCTGATACGGATTGCCCGGTCCCGATATTGGGGATCAATATATTTCTCCCACACATCGGGTGGCTCCAGGACATGGCCATCCGCGTCAATCGCTCCCGGATACGAAAACCGCTCGTTTTTGCTCATAGAAGTCCCTCCTTTTCTTTTTTTAGGTCAGTTTGTAGAACTGGATGGCACCTTCAGCCAGGACTTGTTGCTTGGTTTCCTCAGAGAGTTTCTCGGCAATCATGGCCGGTGCCCCGGGGAAAAATCCGTCAGGATGTGGATAGTCAGTAGCCCACAGAATCTTGTGGGGACCCAGGCGCTCTACTGCATACAATAAGCTGCATTCCACCGGTTCAAAGGATATCCAGCACTGCCGCTGGAAATACTCGCTGGGCCGCATTCGCAGCGAGTGGTCCTGGAATTGACTCTGGTCATCAAAGTGGCGGTCCATGCGGTCCAACCACGGCGCCATCCAGCCCCCACCCGACTCCAGAAAAGCCATCCGTACCTTAGGGAAGCGTTCACAGACCCCACTCCAGATGAGGCTGAGGCAAGCTAACATCATCTCCATTGTATGCGAGATGATATGCCGTTCGCTGCGTGTCTCAAAACGATCCACGCCCACTTGCGGCATCCCACCACCGGACCCTTCATGCAGGCCAATGGCAAAGTCCAGTTCCTGTACCTCAGCCCAGAAGGGCTCATAGTCGGGATGGTGGAGCATACGCCCGTTGTAGGGGTTGGGACGAAGAAAGCCTCCTCGCATCCCGAGTTCCTTGCGAGCATAACGCATCTCCTCTATGGCCAGCTCCACCGATTGCATGGGCAGCATGGCCACGCCAAAGAGACGCTCAGGATAGGGTTTACAGTAGTCGGCCAGCCAACAGTTGTAGGCCCGGCACATGGCGGCAGCCAGCTGCGGGTCCTCCACGGCTCCTGAGAACAGACCAATACTCGGATAGAGAAAGACAGCATCAATGCCATCGAGGTCCATGTCAGAGATACGGGCATGGGGATCAAAGCCGCCCTTTCTGCCCTCAATGTACTTGATGTCAATCGAGGCCTCGCCTTGCCGGGCACCAATGGCCCCGACCAGGCCCAGTCCTGTGGGCCCACCTAGCACTTTGCCTTCGAGGCGCAACCGCTCTTTGCCATCGGTATCGACAAAGAGCTGAGGCGAGCGGTTCCGATAAGCGGGATCCATATACTGGTCCCACAAATCGAGCGGCTCCAACACATGCCCATCGGCATCAATGACATTATACCTGCGACCCATGGCAGTCCTCCTTTTTGCTCCAAACTCTCTCTTGCCTGCTTTTACCCGCCTCCTACCACCTTCTGTTTCAGGGAGCAAGCTGCCTCTCTACCTGCAGCAGTTCTGCGAAGTTCGGTCTACATTTTCCACCCCGTATTCTACACGGGAGCAAATCACGCTAAAACACCGCCAGAGGGTTCACCGGAGAAGCCGTGCCACGCTGCAGTACTAGCGGCGCAACTACCAGCAAAAATGCCCACCGCGACCGTTCGGCACAGGCTGCGCTCGCAGCTTCCAGATCACAGTTGTCGATCAAATGTACTCCCATCGCCACAATTGTCACCAGGTGGATAGGAGCCATAATCCCCTCATACCCACTGGGAAAAATGTCACTGGCTCCATCTGAACCCATAGCCGCTATACGCCGCTCATAGAGCCAGGGCAGACACGATGCGTGCAGCCCGGATAATCCCTCCTGAAAGCTATCCCAAGACCCAAGGGCGCGGATGCGCGCATGGCGACCGGTGCGGACAAAGAGTATATCTCCCTCTTCCACCTGCATACCCTGAGCTTTTTCAGCGGCCGCGAGATCCTCGGGGAAGATAGCTTCTTTGGGTTCGAGCCAGTTCTTCCCTTTGACTGGGGGGATATCAAGCAAGACTCCCCGGGCCACCATGCCCTCTTTGATGGCATCAATGGCTCCATTTTTGGCCCCCTGGACAGTCACGTCTGTTGCTGGATAGCCGTTATACATCTTGCCCTCGTGAAAGACGTGGCAGAGGGCATCAAGGTGGGTGTTGGCCAGCCCGTGCGGCGCAATCGCAAAATAATCCCCACTAGCGGCCAGGGGAAACGGAGTTTCTCCAAGCTTGCCAGTGTACATCATGAGATGCGTCACCGGCGTTGGATTGTCGGGAGCCGGAGTGGTAGCCAAGGGCAAAGACAATGAGACTGTCTTGCCCTCTTGCACAAGCCCCACTGCCTGGGCTCGTTTTGCGGGTGTGATATAGTTAAGAGCGCCCAATTGGTCTGTAGAACCCCATTTGCCCCAGTTACTCAAGCTGGTGAAGAACTCTTTAACCTGGGCCTCTGTTAAATTTGGATGTTCTGCCATCGTTCATCTCCTTTTCCACAGATATGTTTCGTCCATAGTAGAGCTTTGGCTTGCTTATAAATCTCTCTCCTCTCGAACCTTAAGAACCGAGCTCGTGGAAGGTATAAACCCGATCCAAATCAGTCTGCCGTTGCGAACCGTTCCGACTTCTGACCACTTTGCCGTAGCTTTAAGGTAGCGAGTTGAAGAGGGGCGGCATAGCCAAGACCGATCAGCCTTCCCTGGCGGTCACAGGTGGCTGTGGCAAAGTCGCCGGTCTTGACCATTGCCGAGCGACCCGTCTTCCACACGGCAATAGCCATCTCCTCGGTCACAGCAGCCAGTTCGTTCTTCACCACTTCTACCAGGATGGGATCGAACGTGCGCTCCATGGTCTCCCCCTTTATCTGGATCTAGACGAATACGTGAACTCTAGCGCTTGTGCCCCAGCGGATCAAGAGAAAACGCAAGCCTTGCAATTCCACCCCTGGAATGCCTTTCTTGCTCATTTTCACCGCCCGCTCTTTATTGATCTCCCCAGGTAAAGGCTTTTCTGGCTGCGAACAAAGTGGTATGGCAAAGGAGTGACCGGCTCCGCACGCTAACCGGGCTGCTTTACTACAGCCCACACAAAGGGGGAATTTATGGCAGACATCGATGACCTTGCAGCAACCTTTGAGCAAGTGGTCGCGGCGATTAACCGGCGCGACGCCAACGCCTATTCATCCTTTTGGCACGAACAAATCGTTGCGTTTCCGCCTTTCTCTCCATTTGCTGTGGAGGGGAAATCCACCCTGCGGCCTCTGGCGGAGGCGAATTTTGCCAACGCCGAGAGTCTGAGCCTGACACCGGTCAATCCCCAATGCCGCGTCATCGGGAATACGGGGATTGTCTGGGGCCATATGTCGCTGGCAGTCAAGCCCAAGGATGGTCCGCTGGGCGCAGTTTATGCGCGTTTCACGTTCATTTTTGCCAAGACCGACGGGAAGTGGCAAGAGGTGGCCATCCACGCCTCACAGCTTCCGTCAGGCACCTAACCGTCACCCGCGTGCGGAGCGGGTGACTAGCAAACTGGGAAGAAGTCGGTTGTTCCTTCTTACCACATAGGGTTCAGGACCGTGGGATCACCGGCAGCGTGATGCGGGAGGGATGACGTGTATCGTGCAAGACCTCTTGGACGGCAGACTCCAGGACATCGTCCTGCCCAAAGTCATGGCCGGTGTTCGGGTTGGGTTCAAAGTGCGGAAAGTTGCTCGACGAGACCTCCAGCCGGATGCAGTGTCCAGCCTTGAAGACGTTGCTCGTTGCCCACAAGTCAATGAGAAACGGGTAGACCGCGCCAGGGGTGACAAGCGACGGCTTTTCTTGCGAGGCACGGTAACGCGCCCGGATGATGCCATCGCACAGGTTCAGCGCTCGCCCGTCAGGATGGACGTCCACCAGCTTGGCAGTGAAGTCGGTGTCTGGAGCCGAAGTAGACGCCCACAGCTCGACCACAACTGGTCCAGTCACTTCGACGTCCTTGCTCAACGGCGGGCTAGTGTAAACCAGCACGTCTGGCCGTGCCTCGACCTCCCGCTGGTCGAACAAGCCAGGCCCAATGCCCATCGGCAGCAGGCAGCCGCCACGGGTTGGCACAGGGTTGCGCGGGTCGTAGGTGAAACGGTCCGGCGTCTCAGCCTCGGGCGGCTGGGTGGACAGTGCCCCGTCGCCGTTTAGCGTGTTGGCCTGACCACCGCTATGTAGATAGTAATGCGTCCACTGCGTGCGGGCCAGCGGCCACTCCCGCTCGTTGCGCCAGACGTTATCGCCCATGACAAAAAGACGAATCGGCGCTTCGTCCATGATGCCAGTGTTGACCCCTTTCAGCCAATAGTCGAACCAGCGCAGCTGGACCGGGGTGAAGTCAATTCCCGCCTGAGGGCCGAAATCCACCTCACCAATCTGCGTTGTCTGGGGTGTGAAAGGACCGTGGTACCATGGGCCAATGATCAGCTTCTGGCCGCGCCGGACCTCGGAAGTCGGCCCGTTCTTGATCATGCCCACGTAGTTGGCAATGCTGCCCCCTAAGAAGACATCATACCAGCCGGTGATGTGCAGCGCCGGGACGTTTACCTTGTCATACTGGGCGGCAAAGTTAATGCTCTGCCAGTAGGGATCGGCCTCGGGGTGGTCGATCCAGTCATAGAACCAGGGGGCCAGCTGCTTCAGGAGAGGCAACTCGCGTAGCGGCCGGAAGCTATACAAAGGCTGGATTATGCCCGCCAGTTTCTGTAGTGCGGTCATCGCCGCCGACCAGTCCGTTGCCACAAACTTGCCCACCGCGTCGAGGGTGGCGCCAGCCTCCTCGACCGTTGGTTCCTTAATGCCTAACCGCTTTGCGGTATTGCCACTCACCGCAATGGCCCAGCCAATGTTAAAGATCAAGTCGAAGGCACCGCCAGTATGGTAGACCCAGCTGTTGTGGAAGTCAGAGGTTGTTGTTGCCGGGATCATTGTGACCAGGTGGGGTGGCTGGGCAATGGCCGCCAGCCACTGCGTGGCGCCAACATACGAGCCGCTGAACATCGCCACCTTGCCGTTCGACCAGGGTTGGATTGCCGCCCATTCGACAGCATCGTAGCCGTCGTTGACCTCACAGTGGAACGGATACCACTCGCCCTCTGAGTCAAAGCGGCCGCGGGAGTCCTGTATAACCACGGAGTAGTCACGCCGGGCGGCCAGGATGGGGTCGAGGAACGTTGCGCCTAGCAGCTCTTTTCCATAGGGTAGGCGCTGCAGCAAAATGGGGAACTGGCCTGGCTTGTCGGGCCGGTACACGTCAGTCGCCAGCCGGACACCATCCCGCATAGGGACCATAACATTATGCTCAATCACCACACCATTATTGATAGATGTACTAGACATAATAAATCTCCTTAATCATGTTCACAGCTCTGATAGCGCATAATTCTGCCCTTGTTAGGTCTCCGCCCCTTGTGTGCCGAACTCATAACGCGCACTTCCGTTCCCCGACAGAGAACCACCCCCCAGCAGAGAACCGACCTTGGTTTGGTAGCAGCAAAAATACCGCCACTTGGTCGTGTACTGGGAGCGCCTCGCTACGTGCTTTGCTGCCTTTGTTGCCCTGGCCACAATTCCTATTTGGCTCCAGAGGTTAATAGGGCCATGGATTCATGTGCCTGTCCTGGTATAAAGTCTTTCCTTGTTTCAAGCAAGTGCGCATGGTATAGCAGGCGAGAAGGGCTGAGACAAAAGGAGCCATCCCATGGAAAAAGAGCGCTTTGTGGTTAACGTGTCCGAAGAGGCCCTGACGGATCTGCGCGAGCGCCTGGCGAAAACGCACTGGCCAGACGAAGTGGGCAATACCAATTGGGAGTACGGGACCAACCTTGCCTATCTCAAGGAGCTGGTCACCTATTGGCAGGCTACCTATGACTGGCGTCAGCACGAACGCGCCATGAACGCTTTTCAGCATTATAAGGTGACGATCGACGGGCAACCTATCCACTTCATTCACCAGCCTGGACGCGGCCCTAAGCCCATGCCACTCATTCTCACCCATGGGTGGCCGTGGACCTTCTGGGATTTTCATAAGGTAATTGGGCCTTTGAGCGATCCAGCAGCGTTTGGTGGGGACGCGGCTGATGCGTTTGATGTTGTTGTGCCGTCTTTGCCAGGGTTTGGCTTCTCAACACCGCTTACAAAAACTGGCCTTGCGCTTCGAGAGATCACCGATCGCTGGGTTGTGCTGATGCGCGATGTCCTTGGGTACCAGCGCTTTGCCACCCAGGGTGGCGACATTGGCGCGATTGTCAGTGCCGATCTTGGGCATGCCTACGCCGAGCACCTGATTGGCGTGCATGTCAATCTGGCTGTCCCCCTTTCGCTTGAGCTGCCACCGGCATCGGATTACAGCGCCGAGGAAGAGGGGTGGTTCGAAAAAAACCAACACTTCTTTGTCCAAGAGAGTGGCTATGCTGCCATTCAAGGCACAAAACCACAGACAGCGGCATACGGCCTCACAGACTCACCGGCTGGGTTATGTGCCTGGATCCTGGAGAAACGGCGGACCTGGAGCGATTGCGGCGGGGATGTCGAACAACGATTTACTAAAGATGAGCTGCTGACCACAATGACACTATACTGGGTAACTGGTACTATTGGCTCGTCTTTTCGTTTCTACTGCGAAAGCCGTGCGCATCCCTGGCAGCCGGTTCACACCCGAACGCCGGTCGTAGAAGTGCCGACTGGAGTGGCAGTCTTTCTCGGTGAAGTGATTCTCATGCCCCGACGCTGGGCGGAGCGCTACTATAATCTACAGCGCTGGACAGTGATGCCAACGGGGGGACATTTTGCGCCCATGGAGGAATCGGAACGGCTAGTGGCCGACATTCGCGCCTTTTTCCGGCCGTTGCGTTAGGAAACAAGAGAATCTGCTGCCTTATAGCGAGCCTGTGGCAAGCCTTTGGCGAGCCTTCTGACTCTTCCCCCCTTCTTTATAGTCAGACTAGAATCCTTGTATTCTCAATCCTATAATGGCAGCCCATCACCTCCAATAGTCCGAATTTTCCAAGCCTGGCATAGCGAGATAGCCAGGCAGGGTTTTGCAGTGGGCGATCCAGCGCTCAACCGCAGTCTTGCACCCAGCCGTCTTGCTTATACCCTAATGCTCCTGAATCTGATAAAACCCTCGGTCAAGGAGGAGACACTATGAAACTCGTTACATTTACCCAGTCTGGATCGACCCGCATTGGTATTCTGGAGAACGACGCAGTTGTGGACTTATCCGTTGCTGCACCAGATCTCCCCCGTGAGATGTGTGCTTTTCTAGAGGCCGGCAATGATGCCTTAGCAACAGCCAAGAAAGCCGTTGGGAATGCCTCGGCCCGGATTGAGCTGAAAGATGTCAAAATTGAGGCACCGATCCTGCGGCCGCCGAAGATTTTAGCGGTAGGGCTTAACTATAAGGATCACATTGCGGAATCAGGTATGAAAACGCCAGAAGTCCCCATGATCTTCAACAAACAATCCACTGCAGTCACTGGCCCAACCGATGTGATCCATCTGCCCCACGCCTCGGATCAGGTTGACTACGAATGCGAGCTAGCAGTGGTAATTGGCCGGCGCTGCCGGCATGTGCCAAAGAATCGAGCGCATGAGGTGATCGTGGGCTATACGATCGCCAACGATGTCAGCGTCCGCGATTGGCAGCTGCGGGTGCAGACCTTTACTATGGGTAAGTCGTGGGACACGCATTGTCCGCTTGGTCCGTGGCTTGTGACAGCTGATGAGGTCGGCGATCCACACGGCCTCGAAATCAAAACCTGGGTGAACGGTGAGCTGCGCCAGCATTCAAACACACGTGAACTGCTGTTCGACTGTTTTGACTTGGTGGAGCATTTGTCAACGGCTTTTACGCTGGAGCCCGGTGATGTCATTTCTACGGGTACGCCGAGCGGGGTCGGGTTCGCAATGAAGCCCCCACAATTCTTGAAAGCCGGCGATGTGGTGAAGATTGCAATAGATAAGCTAGGCGAGATTGAAAATCTCGTGATCGCTGAACCCGAGGGCACGGCCAGGATCTATTAGCTATGAGTAGTCAGCGCGTGTTTCACAAAGCAGAGATCGGTTTCTATGGCGCTCAACACTTTGGGGGTGTAGCTCGATCCGGAGCTCCCTCGTGAGCTCAGCCTGGATAACGTGTAAGCCAGCGTAGAGACGCCCCGTCGAGGCGTCTCTACAGCACAGCGTTTCCATCAGCGGGCGAGTCAGGCTAGAATCCTTGTATTCTCAAGCCTGAAGTGGTAACCCATCGTCTAGCGTTTGAAGTAAGGAGGACTGCATATGTCTTTTCAGACCGGCGTCGGCCAGTACGTATACGAAGTGATAGAAGACTGGGCCAAGGTGCCCGAGGGATGGGTTATGAACGACGTGGCAGGTGTGGGGGTAGATGTAAAGGGCAACGTCTACCTGTTTAATAGAGGTGACCATCCCGTGATTATATTGGACGGCGATGGGAACTTTCTGCATGCCTGGGGCGACAAACAGATATTTCCTAACGCCCATGCGGTCACAATAGGTCCCGACGATACCATCTGGCTTACCGATACCTATGACCACACGGTACGCAAGTGTACGCCCGAGGGAGAGGTCCTGATGACCATCGGGACCAGTGGGAAGCCTGCTAAACCCATGGGCGGCCAGCCTTTCTACCAGTGCACCCATGTGGCCATCCACCCACATACGGGCGAGCTCTTTATCTCCGATGGCTACGGCAACGCCAAGGTGCATAAATACACGCCCGATGGGCGCCTGCAGTACTCCTGGGGTGAGGCGGGAAACGAACCAGGTCAGTTCAACCTTCCCCACAATATTTGTACTGATAGGGAGGGGTATGTTTATGTGGCCGATCGCCACAACGCCCGAGTGCAGGTGTTCACCCCTAACGGCCAACTGGAAGCCGTCTGGACGGGCATGGCCTTACCGTGCGGGATGCACATCGACACCAGCCCTTCGCAGCAGTTATGCTATATTGGTGAGCTAAGCTCAGGCTTGTGGGCAGCCGGCTCTTCCGAGTTGGGGCCAATCTGGGATTGCCCGGGCATGGGTCCCAGAGTGAGCATCTATACCCTGGATGGCAAGCTGCAGGCCAAACTGTGTGATAACGGGTCAGGGGAAGAGCCTGGTCAGATGATTGCTCCCCACGGCATCTCAGTGGACTCTGAGCAAAACATCTATGTAGGCGAGGTTTCTTGGATAATGATGGGCAGCCGGCTGAACCCGCCCAGGCAGGTGCGGAACATCCAGAAGCTTGCCAAGGTGAAGCAGCCCACCACATAAGTGGCTAGTACCGCGCGGTGTAAGCTATCCCCAGGTTTCGTGATATTCCGTAGGGGCAGGCCCCCATGCCTGCCCGCCCCCAAGGCAACCCAGGGGGTTGCCCCTACAGGGAAGAACCAGCCGAGGATTTCCACCGCGCTGATCTAGAGATCAGATCCCCCCTGGAAATACTCGCTCGGACGCATCCGCAGCGGCGAGTCATTGAAGAGCCCTTTGTCGTCGAAGTGGCGGTCCATTCGGTCTAACCAAGGCGCCATCCAGCCACCACCGGATTCCCAAAAGCCTATCCTCACACTAGTAGGGAACCCCTTTGTCCCCAACATTACGGAACCCCTCCTTCACCCCCGCTGGAAAGGACAGGAAATACCTAACTGACCGATGTCAAGACCGGGAACTATATTGCCCCAAAGAGATTTCTGGAGCTGGAATGCCCTGCTATCGTCCCATCTTGAGCCGGTCTTCCTGGGCCCAGCCTTCCTTCAGCGGTACCGTAAAGTATGGGGTAACGTGCATCTTTTTAAATTTCCACTGCCCATTCTCCTTGACATACTCGTCGTTATACCGGCCCGCTACCAGGTACGGCTCTCCCTTGGAAATGGTCTTGGCTTCAAGATAACTAAACCCAGTTCCCCCATTACCCTGCACCTCAACCACATGGTTATGAACAAACTGCTTGATAAACGACAGCAACTGAGGAATACCTGCAAAAAACTTGGTGAGCTCGGCCCTACCCTTTGCCTTCCCCAGGTAGCCAAAATCCAGGTCTCCATCCTCGGTGAATAGATCGGGAATCTCAGCCACTTTCCCCTCGTTGATATATTCGTGGTAGCGGTAGCGAAGGGCGCGAATCGCCTCTCGGTCGGTGAGTTCTTGCACCTGGGCTTCCAGCTCCTTGATGCGTGCTTCGAGATCCTGTGCCATAGCCTAACCCTCCTTGGCAAGAATTTTTTGCTGCGATCCTCCTTTACCATTTCTTGGCTGGCAAAAGAAAGGGATAGCAATGATTATGGAGGAACTGAGCGTCCTCGTTGTCATGGCTAGCTTTGTGGGATATTGTCTGTGCTGGCTGGCCGTTTCGTTTAATGCTCAAGGTCATAAATATTGTGAATGGGAAAAAATCCTGACATATACAGTTATAGACAAAATGTACGCAGAAAGGAGAAGGACAATGCCAGAGATTCGAGAAATTACTTCAGGCTTAGAATTCCCAGAAGGCCCAGTAGCCATGAACGATGGCAGTGTGCTTGTGGTTGAGGTCAAGCGAGGGACACTAACACGTGTCAAACCCGATGGCACAAAGGAGGTGGTGGCTGAGACGGGCGGTGGGCCGAACGGAGCAGCAATTGGTCCCGATGGGATGGTCTACCTCTGTAATAATGGCGGAATCAAATGGGTAGAAGTAGACGGTGAGGCCGTAGCGTCGAGTGAGCTGCCAGAAGGGTATACCAGTGGCAGCATTCAACGCATTGACCTGGCAACCGGCAAGGTGGAGACCCTCTATACAGAGTGCAATGGGCATCCGTTGCGGGGCCCGAATGATCTTGTGTTTGATGCTACGGGGGGGATCTGGTTCACCGACTTTGGCAAGGTAGGAGAGCGCCAGCGAGATCGCACGGCTGTGTATTATGCCAAGACCGATGGCTCACTGATTAAAGAGATGGTGTTTCCCATTGATGGCCCTAATGGTATTGGCCTTGCTCCTGGCGATACCCATCTGTATGTGGCCCAGACCTTCGAAGGGCGGGTCTGGCAGTGGGATATTCCTAGTCCAGGGGAACTCGCACGTGAAACCGGCGAGGGAGGACCCCTGCTGGCAGGGCCGGGGGGAGGCAAGCTCTTGGTTGGGCTGCCCGGATACCAATTGCTTGATTCATTGGCGGTGGATAGTGCGGGGAATGTGTGTGTGGCAACCCTGATTAACGGTGGTATTACGGTCATCTCGCCCGATGGCTCGTCGGTTGAGCACGTTCCCACGTCTGATCCATTGACGACCAATATTTGCTTTGGGGGGCCAGATCTGAAAACCGCCTATATGACACTTACCGGCACAGGCAAGCTGGTAGCCATGGACTGGCCTAGACCTGGGCTCAAATTGCACTACACGCGCTAGGTCAGCGCGGCGGAAATCCTTTGCTGGTTTTTCCCCTGTAGGGGCAACCCCCTGTGGTTGCCTTAGGGGCGGGCAGGCGGAGGCCTGCCCCTACGAAATATCACAAAACCCGGGGATAACTTATGTCGCTCTGTACCAGTGCATAGCCAGCGGGATTACGGGGAGCAGAGAAAATAAGGAGGGAAAATCATGGCCACGTATACAGTGGATGCTGTCGAGATCTTCGGCCAAGGTGTCCGCGAGGCAGAAGGCATTGTTATTGATAAAGAAGGAAACGCCTATGGTGGGGGCCGCAATCGTGTCATTTACAAAGTCAGCCCTGAGGGAAAAGTGAGTGAGATCACCACCCTGCCCGAGGGCTCGATTCCCAATGGGATTACCATGGACCGCCAGGGCAACCTGGTCTACTGTGACCTGGGGAACAAAGCTGTCATG
>CBDCRK010000006.1:0-42556 GCA_965220955.1 uncultured Binatia bacterium (SeqCode)
CCCAGGCGCTGGGCTACCATTCCGCTCTTGCGCGAGTCGGAGAGAAACAGTGCCACATAGGTGCTCTCGTCAGGAGCATACCCCAGCACCTTACGGACTGTGTCGATAGGCAGTAGGCACAGTCCGGCATCCAGGCTGGGTGCGCCCGTACCAATGACGCCCGAGAGTCGTCTCATACCGGCGACGATCTCGCCCTCCTTATCCATCATGGTATACACAATCTTGTTGCCTATTTTCACCCCAAGGTTTTGGGCTAACTTCTTGCCCAGAACAATGCCCCTATCCTGCGAGGTCTGGTACATTTCTCCCTCGACCAGACCCTCTCCGAAGGATAGGGTGTTATCCTCCTCCAGCTCCGGGTCATAGGCAATGAAAAAAGCCCCGAAACTGTCGCTGGCAGTGGCAAGCATGATCTGGCCGGTGATGCGGTTGACTACCTGCTCCACATCCTGGTCTTGGGAAACGAGCTCACGTAGCCTGCCAGCGTCCTGGACCGTTCTGGTCAGCGTGGGGGTGTTCAGGTACTCGGAGTGCTGTAGGGTCACATGCCCGCCGCCGAGGCGGGCTGCGGTGTCGATAAAGTCAGCAAAAGAGCGGTCCTGCAAGGCGGTGAACAGTACCGCCAGGAAGCCACCAAAGGCAATGGATGACAGCGTTAGCAGTGTACGGCGTTTCTGGCGCCACAGGTTACGCCATGCCACTGCTGCCAGTTTTGGACCTTTCATAACCTGCTTCCTATTACTGATGCCGCATGGCCTCAACAGGACGGATCCACGCTGCCTTGAGCGCGGGGTAGAGCGCTGCTAAGAAGACTATGAAGACCAGCATCACCAGGGGACCGCTGAGGGTATTAACGTTGTAAATGCCGTGCCAGACAGGACGCATGGCTAAGCCCATGGCCGACATCCCGCCGAGCTTACCCACGTTGATGCCCACATGGCCCAGGTACCACATGCCAGGGATGGCCAGGGTTACGCCAACAACAATGGCAATACCGGCCTGGAGGGCGCTCTCAACCAGGATGAGATTTACAATGCGTAGCGGACCCACGCCCAGGGCTTTGAGTACCCCAAACTCGCGAATGCGCTCGAAGACCGCCATTAGCATTGCGTTGAGGATCAGAATCCCAACCGCAACATAGATGATGAAGAACACAATCATGATCAGTCCCTGTGTTGACTCTAGCATGGAGGCAACGACCGGCATTAGTTCCTTCCAGGTCTTTACCTCGAGTGCGCCGGCGAGCTCCTGCACGGTTACGGCAGCAGCCTTTAGCTCCACGTTGTTAGGACGACGGACAATCATCTGGTGTGCCCCCTGGGGAAAGACCATTAGTTCCCGGAAGGTTTCAGCGTTCATAAAGATGGCGGTGCGATCAGTGACGTCGGCAACTCCCATGAGCACGCCACGAACAGTATACAGGTCATTGGCCAGGCTGCCATCGGCGGCCTGACTCAAGACCACCAGCTCATCGCCTGGCTTCACCTCCAGGGTCCTGGCCAAGCGCCGACCCACCACCACCCCGTGTGGGTCGGTAGGGTCGAGCCAGGTTCCGTTGGCAACCTTCTCGCCGATCAGGGTCACCTTGGCGTCCTGCGCAACATCCACGCCCCGCAGTGCCACTCCGGCAGAGAATTCGCCGGCCGCAGCCAAGCCGCCTGAGAGCAGACGGGCGCTGACGGGGTATCCCACCTTGTTGAGCTGAGCTACTAGGGCGTTGGGGTTTTCGATGGCGGTGTAGATCGACGGTCTGTCCAGGTAGTCCCCAGCGAAGACCTGCAGGTCACCAACCTCGAGTTCGAGCACATCGTCTTCCATGCCCTGCAAGTAGCCCGTGATCAAGCCTGAGTAGAGAAGCTCCACGCACAACGCCAGGGTCATGGCTGCAATGGTAACAATAGAGCGGCGCTTGTTGCGCCACACATTCCTCCAGGCCATCTTGAAGACACTCAACCTGCACCTCCTTGCTATCTATTGTAGGGGCGAATCTGGTATTCGCCCGGTTGCTACAGCCTCTTGTCTGAGGCGATCACAAGGCTCACCCCTACACTATTGTCTGAGGCGATCACAAGGATCGCCCCTACAATAGTGTACCAATATCTTGTGGTCTAATTTAGCAGATTCTTACCGTCATCGCGCTCAAAGGTTAAAGAACTCAACAAGCGCCCGGAATAGCGAGGATTTGCTGCTCCCATTCTCACTGTAGACTAAATCGAACCACATAGGATTGGTACAGGAGACCTCGCTATCTATTGTAGGGGCTAATCTTGTATTCGCCCGGTTGCTATGGCCTCTTGTCTGAGGCGATCACAAGGATCGCCCCTACAATAGTGTACCAATATCTTGTGGTCTAATTTAGCAGATTCCTACCGTCATCGCGCTCAAAGGTTAAAGAGCCTCAACCCGCGCCCGCAATAGCGAGGATTGGCTGCTGCCATTCTCACTGTAGACTAAATCGAACCACATAGGATTGGTACAGGAGACCTTGCTATCTATTGTAGGGGCTAATCTGGTATTCGCCCGGTTACTACGGCCTCTTGTCTGAGGCGCTCACAAGGCTCACCCCTACAATATTGTCTGAGGCGATCACAAGGATCGCCCCTACACTAGTGTACTAATATCTTGTGGTCTAATTTAGCAGATTCTTACCGTCATCGCGCTCAAAGGTTAAAGAACTCAACAAGCGCCCGGAATAGCGAGGATTGGCTGCTGCCATTCTCACTGTAGACTAAATCGAACCACATAGGATTGGTACAGGAGACCTTGCTATCTATTGTAGGGGCTAATCTGGTATTCGCCCAGTTGCTACGGCCTCTTGTCTGAGGCGATCACAAGGATCGCCCCTCCACTCTTGTCTGAGGCGATCACAAGGATCGCCCCTACAATAGTGTACCAATATCTTGTGGTCTAATTTAGCAGATTCTTACCGTCATCGCGATCAAATGAATATGTCCCAGGGCCGGGAAAGCCGCGGAAGTTCTTAATCTCGATTTTGGTGATTCTCATGCCTTGCCTTCGATGATGCGCACGGCTTCAAGTGAACCGAGGGAAAAGAGGCAGCCACGGATGGGGTGGTTCAAGTCGTAGATGCGCTCAAAGGTCTCACGCAAGACAGTGAGGCGCTTGGTTTCTGGAATCTCTGCAAGCACAGGGAGCCTGGCTTCCTCGATATAACGGAAAAGGAAGAGCTTCTCGGCATGGAGCTCGTCGGGGAAAAACAGCTCATAAACCAACCCGTTCAGTAATTGCTCGAAGTAGCTAAGCATCAGGGGGTTGCGGCTATCACCACCTCGGGGTTCAGGTGCAGATTCTGGATGATTAAGCCAAAGTAGGTAATCCACCAGCCTTGCGATAAGACCACGGTTAGTTTCTCCAGTCTTTGGAATCGGAATTAACCGCATGTAATCGGAGAAGGCTCGCAGATAGCCGCCTCGTACCTTGTTGGAAACCTGCGAGTAGAACCACTCGATAGCTTGCGCATTCAGAAGCGCTGTAAGCCACTTTTCTGCAGTCGGGATGAAGTAGCAGGTATTTGCCGCGTAAAAGCCTCGTTCATCCCATGTAAAGCTTTGATGTTCGTAGATATCAGGATACAGCACCTTCGGATGCTCGAACTCTTGCCAATAATCCGAAGCATATCGGCTCAGTGCGTACCAAGGTACACGTCCTTCCTTCACCTCGGGTCGTGCTTTCAACCCTTTAGCAAACGTACTGATATGTTTGTGAATCGCAGGGTACTTTTCGATCTTGGTATGCCACCCTACGTAACACAGAAAAAGCTCTGGATTATCGATTCTCCATCGCTTCACATCCCGGCCACGCAGAAAGGGCTTGATAATCTCCGCCGACGAAGGATGCTCGGTTATCAACCGATCGCGGGTGGTTCGATCGATTACAAAGGCTTCATTGAGACCAGTGACAACACCGCGATAAAATCTACCTTTCACATACTCACCCAGCGGCGTGCCGGTAGCACGGATGCGGTCGAGTAACTTCAGTTTGACGCTACTTTCCAACCGCCAACCGTCTGGTTTAAGACTCGCCTGTGGCAAGGAAAAACTCTGCTGATGAAAGATTTCAATGAACTGTTCGACCGGCGGGCCAGGTTGCCAGTTAAGGGCGCGGATTTGATGGGCAGGCTTGCCATTTGTTGAATGGCGCTCGCTATACTCCTCTTTGGTTAGAATCACAATGCACGGGTAAGCAATTGAGGTGAACACCGGTGCATCGCCAAAATCGATGATGTGGTGTAGGCGCGTATGTTTGGCAAGCCAACCTCGCAACGGTTCGCCATAAGCAGCGCGGAACCATTTGTTTGAGGTAATAAAGCTGAATACCCCACCCGGCTGTAGCAGTTGAATCCCGCGTTCGTAAAAATACACATAGAGGTCGGCCGTACCGGTGTAGCAATCGTAGTATTCCTTGAGCCGGGGCTTGAGTTCTTTGATCTGTTCCTGCCGCACATAGGGGGGATTACCGATGACAACATCAAAGCCGTCTTTAATCGAGAACATCCAGGCTGAGTCAAAAAACGCCGCGGCTTTGTTCTGGTCATACGGGTTCCAGGCTGCCAACATGGACGCAGTCTCACCCGGAAATCCGCCGTCTTTTTGTAGCATCACGGCGATCTGCTTGCGCAATTCAGCATCACGTTCTCGGCTCTTCGCTTTTTTCTCCGGAGACCGCGCATTGAAATGCTCGTGTCGCATCAACTCTAATTCTTCGCGTAGCCTTTTGATCTGCTCATCGAAGAAGCCAAACTGGTGCTCACGCTGCCCTGTGGTGATCGGCGTCAATGTGTCCGCTGCAACAATCTTCGTCTCCAGGTTAGGCAGGGGGCGCACTCCGAAGTTAAGCGCGCTGGGGTCAACCTTTTGGTCTACAATTAAGGCGATGAAAAAGCGCAGTTTGGCAATCTGGCAGGCAATGGGCTGGATGTCTATGCCGTAAATACAGTTTTCAATCAGGTAGAGCTTGCGGGCAAAATCGAGTGCATGGAACTTGGTGTCAAATGAACGCTCAATATCGGCAATCCGGGCGTCTACATCGCTCAGGGCATTTTCTCGGTTGACCTCATCTTGCATCCGCTCAGCCAACTCGCGGTCCGAGCGGGCACGTTCAAGTTGCTGTTCTTTCCAGCGGCGGTTGTTGGGGTCGAGTTTAGTGAGCAAATCTACCATTCGATGCAACGCCCCCATGGGAAACGCCCCAGAGCCGCAAGCAGGGTCGAGGATCTTAGTGCAGTCGATAGCCGTAATAAGAGCCTCCGTCTCTTTCCGGGGAAATGGGTTATGAAAGTCATTGGCTGCGGCTGAAAAAACCTCACGCAGTTTGGTTGCCAGCTGTGGTTGCTCTCCAGTCGTACTCAATTGATTGGTGAGATAGGCAATCAGCGCCTCGTCCACCATGTAGTTAACAATCTCACGGGGCGTATAGAATGAACCAGTGGCCTTACGCGCCGTGGTTTTGGTATCTTCGTTGTAAGAAGCCAGCAGATTTTCAAAGACCTTGCCTAACAGCTCAGGGTCGAGGGCGATTTCTTGCTCCAGCGGCGTATTTTCCTCAACCGTGAACTTATAGCGGCCCAGGATTTCGATAATGCCCCGTACCTTTTCTTTTTTCTTGCGTTTGTCCTGATAGGTTTCGCTGAGGTCTACTTCTTGTTCCTCACCGAAAAAGAGTTCGTTTGCTAAGCAGAGAGTGTTGTCCTTCTCTTCAGAAAAATCATCGAGGCGAACGTTTGGCCTGTTCTCGCGATTTCTGAAGACATCATCAAGACAGTCGAACAAGCCCCCATTGATGAACGGGACTTGTTTGAGTATCTCGATGAAGGCCTCCGGGTCATGAAAGGCATTGCGGTAGCGGTATAGATTTGTCACGCCCCGGTGACCATGACGCCCACCACTTTGGTTGTAGCTGCGAAAATGACGGTTCTTGATCTCCTGGTTTAGCGTGGCAAAAAACAAGTTTTGCAGCACTGCTTTGTAGTATGTGCTATTGTCAGCGGCAGAATTCTTGAGCATCTGCTCCACCGCATGGCGGCGGAAGAGATCACGAGGCATGAGTCCTTTTTCCTGGAGAAACCAGCAAAAGATCAGGCGCGTAATCAGACGGATCACAAAGAGGGATCGCTGTTCTTCGGTTTTGACATCTCGTGGCGGCACTGCTCCAGGATGCTGCAGTACCCAGAAGTACCAGTTGGCAATATCACGGTAAAAGCGCTTGTTGAGTTGATAGGTGTCGAGGCGCTTTTCCCAGGCCCGGTGCAGGCCAACGAAGTTATGAAACCTGAAATCCTCATATAGCTTTGATAAGGATAGATCCAGCAATATATCGAGATGAGCACGAATGGGATCAAGAAAAGTAATATCTTTGACCAGCGTGACCTTCTCCAAAACGTCCCTGGCCTCATCCCGCTTACTGAGACGGCGGTTAATGATTGCAAGCGTCAGGCGCTCACCATGCCGGAAAAGGAGCATAACTGGCATGGGAAAGAGTTTGTTTACCTCGCGGGTGATACCAGCGAGTTGCGTGCGCGTGTACAGACCACCTTTCAGATCAATGGCGAGAAATAAATAAGACTCGATGATGGTATTGTCCACCCGCCCACTACTGAAGGCAAACTGCCCCTGGCCAACCCGGGTGATTTCATCACTGGTGAGCTGAAACAGAATATCTACCGAACGCCACTGATTCAGGAGCGCACGTCCGGCGTTGAGTTGCTTTTGCTGATCGAATTCAGTGACAAAAGTAGCAGCATTGTTTGGCGAAAGATCTATCCGCTTTTCACTGGCGTAGCCGAGGGTGTCCAGGAGACCCCGTGCGTTGTTGCTGAGGTTCCCGTTGCTAAAGGCGTACAGGGCTGTCTGAATCTCGCTCTGAACCTTTTCTCTGGGGATTTGTGTGCTCATTGCGCCATAATAATCAACCAAGTCACGAGTTCAAAATCAGTCGTTGCTGAGACCTGCTTGTTGACATCCGGCAATACCCCCCGACGTCCAGAGAGGAGACCAGTGAGCGTGCGTTTTTTAAAAGTGTGAGCAATAGAGTCTACTGCCTTCCGTAACAGTTCGCTATAGTGATCCATATCGGAGCCATTTTTTGTTTCTTGGTCGAAGAGATTGCACAACACTTCGTAAGGAACCGTCTTTTGTACACAGAGCAGGCGGTAGATCTCAAGAATTTGTTTGGGCTGGGCAAAGGCGTAACGCACCACTCCATCATCTCGAACATAGACAAGAAAATAGGGCTGTAGTGGGTTCACCTGTTCATTTCCTGAGGTATCCCCGGACTGCTTGAGACAAAAAATAACCCCAGGAGCAATCTGTTGATAGTCAGGATGTGCGGGTACAGCCGCATAGAGCCCCAATGGCGCCTGCTCAAGCTGGGCGCGATTCGCCTCAATATATTTGACTAGCTCAATACGAAAGTCGTCAAGCGTAAACTCACTGAGCACAACGTTTTCGCTGAAATCTTCCAAGTCAAGGATTTCGTCCTTGAGCCGTAGGAGCTGTTTGTCACGATACTTGAGGTCATCCTCAATCAGGTCCTGCAGCTCCTCCAGGTTCAGAATGTTGTCCTCCTGCGTGGCGGCAATATCTACTAACGCCATACGCGCCTCGACTCGGTTCTTCAGGTTAATGTATTTGTTCAGATCCTGCGTCGGCCAAAAGTTTACAAGTTGAACCGACCTATTTATGCTACCAATTCGGTCAATACGGCCAAAACGCTGAATGAGGCGCACCGGATTCCAGTGGATGTCATAGTTGATAAGGTAGTCGCAGTCCTGAAGGTTTTGGCCTTCTGAGATACAGTCGGTAGCAACGAGCAAGTCTATCTCACCCTCCTGCGGCATGGTTTTTATTTTATCCCGGTTCTTCGAGACGGGTGAGAAGTTGGTCAGGATGTGATTAAAGTCAGCCTTGCCAAAGGTTGTCTTGCACTCTATGGCACCACCAGAAACGAACGCTATATGAACTCCAAGTTCTTGTCTGGCCCACTCGCGCAAGGCATTGTAGAGGTAGAGGGCGGTGTCAGCAAAAGCAGCAAGAATCAGTACTTTGCAGTTTGGCTTGCCAAGTGTATTGGTCGTTGGAGTCTTGATCTTATGGGCAATGAGCTTTTTTAGTTGGGCAAGCTTGGCATCCTGGTCCATCGTGATCTTTTGCGCCTCCTTACTGAGCCATTCCAATTGAATCCGGTCCTGGCTAAGATCGCGTAGCCAGCGGTCCAGGTCTAGGTGAGCCATCTTATACACTAGTCCCTTCCCAACCTCTAAGGCTTCACGAAGTTCGTCGTCTTCGAGGTCGGCCAGTTCAGTAGCCCCAAGATCTACCTCTGGGTTTTCTTGCTGATGACGTCGGAAACGGGCGATGCGTGCCTCCAGAGTTTTGATCTTTGCGACCGTGCGGTCCATGGTGATAGCAAATGAATTGATCGAACTCTCCAAGCGCTTGAGGAAGTTGACCTTCATCATACCGATCAGGAAAAACTCACGCTGAGACTGGGTGAAATTCCCCACAAGCCGTTTTTCATACAGAGGTTTGAACTCTTCATTCACATAGTTGGATGGCCGGAACAGAGTGAGCTGATACTCGGAAATCTCCTCGTTTAGCTTATCGTAAGCCATGAATTTGCCCTGCAGATCAATGTCAGAAAATATCGACACTGGCTTGAGGCGCTTGGGGAAGTGACCGACCTGTTCGATGGAGTCCTGATAATACTTGAGAATATGCTTGCGCGACCGAGCAATGGTTAACTCATCGAGCAGGGAGAAAAAAGCAGAGCTGAGCCCTTCCAAGAGCACACTAGTCTTTCGCTCTCCCGGATTTTTAGACCATTCGGTAAAAGTTCGCTGGGCAGTTGCTATCGTTTCTTTCAGGCTGGTAATACCAATAGAGTCTCTGAATGCATCATCTCTGCCTTCAGTCAAGAAATAAATCTGGTTGCGCAGATCTTTTAGATCGTTGTTTACCGGCGTTGCGGAGAGTAGTAGTACCTTGGTCTTGACGCCCTTTTTCAAGATTTCTTCCATGAGCCGCTCATAACGACTCATACGGATAATGTTACCCTCCTCATCCCGTTTACCCTTGAGATTGTTACGGAAGTTGTGCGACTCATCAATAACCACAAGGTCGTAGTTGCTCCAGTTGATTGTTGCCAGGTCTAGGTCGCCAGATTTGCCACTGTCACGACTGAGGTCAGTGTGACTTAGTACAGCATAGCTAAAGCGATCATTAACGAATAAATTAAGGGCACTATTATTTTGCGCCTGATAGATCGTCCAGTTCTCGCGTATCTTCTTCGGACAGAGCACAAGTACCTTGTGGTTGCGCAGCTCGTAGTATTTGATGATGGCTAGCGCCTCGAACGTCTTCCCTAGGCCAACACTATCCGCAATGATACAGCCATTGTAGGCATTGATTTTGTTGATCGCACCTTTCACCGCGTCTTTTTGGAACTCAAAGAGCGTCTTCCAGATTTCGGTTTCGACGATCTGTATATTATCTAGTAGTAGGCCACCTCGATCCTGTTCTGCCAGAAACTGCTCAAAGATATGGTACAGAGTCTTAAAGTAAATGAATTCCGGAGCGTGATTGACGTACAGTTGTTCAAGGTAAAGGAGAACCTCCTCTTTCACATCCTCAACAAAATCTGCCTTATTCCAGATCTCATCAAACCATGCTTTGAGGTCCCGACGATCTCGATTGCTATCCACTTCCAAGTTGAGTTCGATATTACTGTTTGCGCCGCTTAGGCCCAGGCCGTGAACGGTGAAGTTCGAGCTCCCTAGAATGGCATCCTCAATCCCGTTATGAGCAATATGATACATCTTGCCGTGGAGTAGGTTCGACTGCCTCACTGATTTGATTTGCACCTTTTCATCAATCCATTGTGCACACTCTTGGGCAACCCGCTTTTGCTCTAAACGATTGACTAATTGGAGGCCCTCATCTTCTATTTTGAAATATTTCTTGTCAGTTCTTTCTGGATCGAGGGACTTTAGGAACCGCGGCTCCCCAAAAAGAAACCTGAGACCATTAATGCTATTCAGCTGTTCCTTAAGAGCTGCAAATGCATAAATGGTAAAATACGCAGAGACCACTGAAAGGGTGCTACCTGCCTGGATTTTTTCCTTCAGAAAATCCCCGACTGTTCCACGAATGTAGTTATCGTGTATTCCTGAGCCGGCTACTATGACCTCAGGCTGATTGCCAGTGAGGTCTGGTTGCTGCTCTGTTGTTACTAATGGTTTTTGCAGGGCATTCAGTAGAGCTTGCTCTCCTTTTCTCTGGTGTTTTCGCTTGAGCATCAGCACTTCCCTCCCATTTGGGTAAATGGGGTCGGTAAATAAGGGTGAATTTGATCCCCATTACTGCGTTGAATTATTAGGCCATCCATACTCCAATGCTCTCGATGGGTCCCAGTGCTCCGCCAAAGCCAGCATTATTCAACAAGCAGTCAAGAGTGATAATGGCCACTTTTCGGTCTAGCTTTCCCATCCCTGCCTCCTTAATGCGCTAGGCATTCTTTTGTATCCGATTTATTCTTAAAACCCAACAACGTCTCTTAGGATTTATACCACCCCAATTTTTCTCCCCCTCACCCTGACCCTTTTCCCCCGCGGGGCGAGGGAAATAACAGGTGGCGATAAACTGCCCGGTTGGGATGGATGAATGCCTAGGCCATGGAGCCAGCTTGCTCCGCTCTCTCCAGTCCAGCATGCTGGTGAGGAGACGCTGAGCCTCCATACTGCTATGTCTCTTGACAACGGAGGCCTTGTAAGTACCAGGGAATTTATCTTGATTGGGATACCAACTGTTATCTCTTACCCGGGTTGATACTGGCTAAGAGTTGATACTGGCTAAGAACTGTGGTGGCTGGCGAACCTGGGTTGCCTGCTCAAAGGCGTGTGCCAGCTTAACAAGCGTTGGCTCCTGGTAAGCCCCACCGAAGAAGGAGATACCAACGGGCAGGCCAGATAGGTAGCCAGCCGGCACTGTGATGTGGGGATAGCCTGCTACTGCGGCGGGAGAGGAACTACCACCGGAATAATGGTCGCCGTTGACCCAATCGGTCAGCCAGGCTGGCCCGCCCGAAGGTGCCATAATGGCATCTAGTTGATGCTCATGTAGCGTGGCATCTAGTCCCTCTGCTCGCGAAAGACGATGGTTGTCTGCCAGGGCTTGCAAGTATTCCTGACTGGTGAGCGGCCCTTTCTCTTCTGCCATGAGCATGATTTCCTGGCCAAAGTAGGGCATCACTTTGTCTCGATTCCGTTCATTGAACTCGATAATCTCCTGCAGAGAATGAACCGGGGCACCAGGGCCGAGTCCGGTTAAGTAACGATTGAGATCGGATTTGAATTCATACAAGAGCACCTCAAATTCGGTCTCTCTAAACTTCCCGGCTATACCCATGTCAACCGGATCAATGATCTTGGCCCCCAAGCGTTTCATCTCTGCAATAGCGGCTTGTATGAGCTGATCTGCTTTCTTGTTGAAGCCAAAGAAGCTGCGGGCAACGCCGATTCTGGCCCCTTGCATGCCTTTGGGGTCGAGGAAGGGTGTGTAATCGGTGTAGAACTTGCCGCGACTCTCCCCAGTCACGGGGTCCCGTGGGTCTACACCCGTAAGAGCGCCGAGCAGGATGGCAGCGTCAGTGACGGTTCTAGCCATAGGACCAGCAGTATCCTGACTATGAGCAATGGGAATGATGCCAGACCGACTTACAAGACCCAGTGTGGGTTTAATCCCAACAATAGAGTTTGTCTGTGATGGACAAATGATAGAACCATCCGTTTCGGTCCCAATCGCCACAGAGCAGAGATTCGCCGCCACTGTCACCGCTGACCCAGAACTGGAACCGCAAGGGTTGCGATCCAGGGCATAGGGGTTGCGGGTTTGACCACCTCGGCTGCTCCAACCACTGGTGGAGTGAGTTGATCTGAAATTTGCCCACTCGCTCAGGTTGGTTTTGCCCAGGATGACCGCGCCAGCCTCACGGAGCCTTTGTGCTACAAAAGAGTCCTGGGGGGGTATTGAGCCCATAAGAGCAAGGGAGCCAGCAGTAGTCAGCATTTTATCAGCGGTATCAAGGTTGTCTTTCAGCATGACAGGGATGCCGTGTAATGGACCTCGGGCACCTTTTACTTTCCGCTCTGCGTCAAGGGCATCGGCAATCGCCAGAGCATCAGGATTGAGTTCAATGACGGCGTTAATCGCCGGTCCCTGCTGGTCAAGGACTTCAATACGCTCAAGATATATTTCAATGATGGTTCGCGCGGTATACGCGCCCGAGTTCATCTTTTCCTGCAGCTCAGCAATGCTCATCTCCTCCATCAGCAAAGGCTCCTTATTCTGTTGACAGACCTCCGAACAGCTACGAATCGCTGCCTAGCATTAAAGCCCAATGGCGCAGTCTACTCGTGTCCTCTGGATATTGTATACATCTGGACAATTTTATGGCAAATAGTTCGTTATGAAACAAGTTGCACACGATCTTGCGTCCCTCTCCGGGGCAGGAAGATACCCAGTTATTCACCGGTAGGAGAGGGTCATGAAGTTCGGGGTTCTTCAGTTCTTCAGCTGGCCTGAGCGCCGAGTTGCACTGCCAACGGTATACCAGCGAGCGCTCCAGCGCATCGAGATCATGGATCGCACTGGCTATGAGGCTGTGTGGCTGACCGAGCATCACTTTAGCGATTACAGTGTGTGTCCCTCGATTCCGGTCTTGGGTGCCTACGCGGCTGCTCGTACCAAGAACCTGGGGATTGGCACGGGTGTTTGTCTGGCGGCTTTTTATCACCCCCTACGATTGGCTGAGGAGATTGCCTTGCTCGACATTCTGTCGGGCGGTCGGGTCAAGTGGGGAGCTGGGCGGGGGTTTAATCCTACCGAGTTTAAGGCTTTTGGCGTGTCCATTGAAGAGAGTCATGCTCGCTTTCGGGAGGCTGTTGACATTGTGGTGCGGGCGTGGACCAGCGAGCGCCTGACTTACAAGGGCAAGTTCTTCTCGTTCGAAGACGTTGAGGTGCTTCCCAAGCCGCTGCAGCAGCCCCACCCACCGGTGTGGACAGCAGCCGGTTCACCAGGAGCCATCGAGTGGGCTGCGTCTGCTGGATACTCTATCCTGATGGACCCTCACGCCACCCACGGGGAGATTGGCAAGAAGCGAGAGTTCTATCAACAAGCGCTCGAGGCCCACGGTTACTCGATCGAGGGACGGGAGATTCCCATGGCCCGACTGCTGGCAATCGCCTCCACCGATAACGAAGCAGCCGAGGTTGCCCGCCAGGGTGCCAGGTGGATGCTCCGGACCTACATTGACCCCAATATGTTTGGCGTTGTTGACCCGGTTCAGCGGTACGCTGACCAAGTGATCATCCATGGCACACCGGAGCGTGTGGTGGACGAGATCGCACGCTTGCGTGAGGAGATACATCTCGACTATATCATTGGTGCGCCACTCAGCCACGAAACCTTCATGTTGCTTACCGACAGGGTGTTGCCGCGTCTGCTATGAGGTAGAGGCGCTTCTTCCTTAACTAGCCCTTTTATGGTCAGTCGGTATCAGGGATCAATTCTGGCAGAAGCATACCCGCTGACCACCTCAGCACCCTCCTGATTCACGGCTGAGACAGCAAGATCAACGAAATACTCACTGCCTTCCTCTCTGATAGCTTCCACGGTTGCTTTGGCCGTCAGGTTATCTCCTGGCCACACCTGACGCGTGAAGCGCACCCCATATTTAGTGAGGCGTCCATCACCGACATAGTTGGTCAGCATCTTCCCCGTCATGCCCATACTAAGCATGCCATGGGCAAACACGCTGGGATACCCGGCAACCTTGGTGGTGAAGACCTCATCCGTGTGAACCGGGTTGTAATCTCCAGACGCGCCAGCATATTGGACAAGCTGAGTTCTGGTCAGGTTGTTAGCGATTTGCTCTTCGTAAGTATCTCCTACTTTGATCTGACTTGCTGACAATGCCATAACTGTCCTCCTAATTCTGGTCCACGGGGCGTTCTGTCTGTACCCCAACACCGCGGGCCGTAATCACCAGTTCCCCATTTTGGTCGCGGTACTCGGTTATGGTTTCCGTGAAGACCAGTTTGCCCGACCGTCGACCCTGTTTTTCCCAGGTTTTGCCCGGCTTCATCGTTGCCGTCAAGACGTCACCAGCCTTGAGAGGGCGGTGATATTCGTAGTGCTGTTCGGCATGGAGACCGCCACCGCCGCCACCGCCGCCACCGCCGCCACGTTGAACTCCCGTGGATTCTTTACCCGAGCCAAACCAGGGCTTGCCCGCCCTGGGCCGTAGTGGATAGTCGGGATCGAATTGGGCACTGGCCTGGACAAAGGTTGGCGGTGCAATAATAGACCCAAGCTCGGTGGTCTTGGCATAGTCTTCGTCATAATAAATTTTGTTGTTGTCCCCAACCGAGCGGGCAAACAACATGATATGGCCTGCCTCAATAGGGAATTTTGTTACTGCCATTATTGTCTCTCCTTATCTGAAGTTTTTTCTCTGAGAAAATTGGCGGTTATCTTAACACATACAGGATTCAATTCAATGTAGCGGCAACCTGCCAACAGGTTGATAAGTGCTTAAAGGAGACCGAGGTAGGGTAACTCTTGAACCGCCTAGGGCGGTCCTATATTGTAGGTGAGGTGAAGGAAGGGGAGGGTAGCCTTGCTGGCTACCCGATTATGCCTCCCCTACCTGACCGGTAACTTCAGGAATGACAAGAACTCGATAAGTGTGGCCGGTTATGGCAAAAATGCGCTCCATGTCAGCGCGGGATATGACCAGTGTACTGGTATTAACCAGCGGATGACATCTCAGAGAATGAGCCATCCACAGGTCCTCGTCCAGAATGACTTCCACAGCCTTTTCCTGGTCGTTTACCACCGCCAACAAGCTAACAGAGCCGGGATCTATGCCAAGGTACTTTTTCAGCCTCTCTGCGGAAGCAAAGCTAAGATTGGTAACGCTGAGAATCTGCGACAGAGCCTTGAGATCGACTTTCTTGCCGTATCCAGTAGTCACCAGGAAATGCCTATGTCCTCTCTTATCCCGGAGAAGAAGGTTTTTTGTATCGGCACCAGGCATGGGTGGGAGAAGGCGCTCGGCTTCCTTAGTTGTGAACACCGCTAGGTGGTTGTAGCGTTCATAGTCAATAGAGTGCTGGGATAAAAACTCGTAAATATCCATTCTGGCTCCTCAATAATGTATCTGGATAATAGCCCGTTAAGACCCGACACTTCATATCTCCAACAAGACATGCTAGGGCCGGGACTAAGTGGAACTTCCTTTTGGTGGAACTTCCTTTTGCTGGTTGTGCCAGTGGACCTCCCTTCTGGTTCACCTATTACTTCAGGCTCAGCTACTCAATGAACCGCGATTTTATAGCTTCTGTAGGAACCAAGCAGGATTCCCTTTTACCAAATAACCGATACCTATTTTTTACAACCAGGGAGTAGACCTTATCTCTCACCGGTCTGGGTATCAAGGCAACGCCCACAATAAGCTTCCAAGATCCTCTGAACTCTCTTGCTATTTCAATAGCGGCATCACTCTTTGTATAGGCGTGGCCGTCTTTGATCAGCAAAAAGCTCTCTGCATCGTCCGGATTTAAGCCATGTTCCACTAGCTTCTCACGGCCAAACTTACTCTGCAGGGGAGAAAATTTAAAAACCGACCGTTTGTCCCTTTTTATAATGAACTGGACGGAGCGCGAGCATAAATTGCACACCCCATCAAATATAATCACCTTCTGCTCAAGAATAGCTCCGGTTTCCACCGTACTTTCCCTTCAGTCCCCTTGTCCTGCACTGCATGGCCCATGCTGACTGCTGTGGCAGTAGTCATTGTCGCCCGGACTCGCCGGGGCTTCGCATACATCTACAATCGACCTCCAGCCATAGCGCGCCCCTACGTCGTCCACACACCTCAGGCCACTTTGACACTCACTGTTGCTGTCACAGTCACCGAGCCCGGCCACACATGGGCCATGCTTCAGACAGTACTCATTGTGGCCCGGGGCGAGAAGGGAGATGGGTGACAAAGTCAGCTGGGTACGCACGGTCGGGTTCGGGGTGCGGTCGAGCGTATACACGTAGAACTGCTGCGCACTGCTCTGGTAGGTGGCGGGGAGGGGCCACTCAAAGCCGTGGTGGCCGCTGATGCCCAACGTAGCGTTCACGTCGGCCCGGGGCTGGTTGGCGCTCACAGTGGCGGCCAGGGTGCCGCTGCCCTGCGCCCCGCCGACATAGATCTCCACTAGGATGGACTGGGTGGAGGCCGACGTGTTGTATGCCCAGCCAGACAGAGTGAGGGGACCATGCGGACGAGAAATCACGTCTACGTAGCCGCGGAGGGTTGGGGGGGATTGTTTGGGGGCTGTGCACGGCTCGGAAATATCGCCCCCATACGCCCCCAGGCACACCCAACGGTAATGGGTGGCCGTGTCCGCCGTATCCCCCTCCTCATGGTCAAAATAGTCCCCGGTCACACAGCTATTGCGGCTGCTCCCGCACTGTCCGTCCACTAGGTCAGGAGAGACAGGCGCGTTCACACCGCAGGCGGTTATATCGGCCGCAGCCGTGCTGTGACGCACGAACTCGGTGATCTCAAAGACCCCATCTTTGTGAGACTCCTCATCCTCATACGCGGTATAGCGCCCTTTGAGTTCCACAAAAACCTGCACACTATCCAAGCCAGCATACACCTGCGAGAGGGCGGTGAAGGCCGGACTGTTGGTGGCCAAGTCCCACACTTCTAAGGAATCACACGGCGTCAAGATATCGCGGTACACCCCCTGCGTATTACTCGAATACAAGCCCGTCACCGTGATGATCTCGCTGTCCTGCGCCCGCACGAGGCTGCCAGTCAGCACCATAACCAAGAGCAGCAAGACGGCACAGAAGCGTTTCATTGGCATTGGCTCCGCCCCGTTCTATATACATTGATATGAATGTGGTCCCTGTGGAGCCATTTTAGTTCGTCTGACGGTTGCTCCTTCTTCGGCATCTTTAACCATTTGACACGCCATAAGGTTTTTAAGGGTTGGCACCGCAGGATCGCCGCCATATTTCTGTACAAGTTTCCACAGCACCGTATGGGGAAGGGCACCCTCTAAGTGCAGATGCAGCTCTACCTTCGGAAGCTTCTCACACCAACTGAGAGCAGATTTCCAACTCGACATTGTCAATAATAATCGTGCGCCGCTGCCGCCACGGGAGACGTGCGATGACGTAGATATCAAGGTCGCTACGAGTCCAGGCTATGCCATAGGCCACCGAGCCGCCCAACAACAGGCCCTGCAGATCTGATCTGAACTCCGCTTGCATACGGTCAAGCACCTGTTGATGCCTTGTTAGACCGCACATGGCTACGGACAAAGTGCCACAAATGCCATAGCCTCTGCATTGACGCTGCTAGACTCCGAACGGTCGTAATCCGCATAGGCCGCAACGTTGATAAAACCTGCTGCCTTCAGATACATCTTCATTTCTTCCGCCGGCGTTGCCCGTAGGATTTCTTCGCGGTCAAATTGATGGGTGATGCCGTTTTCAACGAAGTTTCCCCAATATCTGCCGCGAAAGATGGAAGTGAAGCTCTCGTACTCGTAATTCTCGTCCCATTCAATTCGCACCGTGTCATTCTCAAAGTGATGTGAAACGACTTTGCCAAACAGTTCCCATTGCGCCAAAATGTTCCAAATATCGAGAACCAGCACTCCTTGCGGACGCCTCCCGTGCCCGAAGCTGACCATCGTCCTTGAGAAAAACGAGCCGATATCCGTCCCGCTCCTGGGGGTGCACGCGGGCCACGAACCCGTTTTCGCGAACGTGGGGGCGGCATTGGGCCATAATCGGGTAGCACGCCGAGATGTCGGCATCCGTACTCGCGAGGCGAACGTCTATGGGCACGAGTCGAGCTTTAAATCCGAGGGTCCGATGTGGCCGCCGCCGCGGACTCATTCCGGTACGGCTCGAGGGGGTGATCGGTAACGCTATCGTAGGATGCTTCGGAGTACTCGAGGACCGCGTCGGGAGCGCCTTCCTCGACGGTGCGTGAGATGACTTCCGCCTTGGTGCGGCCCCGGTTCTTCCCGAGGAACGGCTTCACCAAGAGGTAGAGGACGTCTCGCACCCTCATGTAGCGTACAAAGCGCCGCAGGAGGCGAAATGTCTGTCCGGGATGATGGCGCAACTTGTAGAGAAACAGCCGCCGGAAGCCGGCCTCGCGTTCCCGATGGATGACCTCGCCGTCCAGGCAGGTGGGGTCGATCTCGGAGCACTTGAAGTACTTGTACCAATCGGTCCGGTCGTTGACGAGCCCGCGTTGCACGAACTCCTGCCACAGTGGTGTGCCTCGATATACACAGAGGCGATTGAACGCGAAGGTGTCCAGCCGCAGCCGCGAGGCGAAGTCGAAGGTGGCTCGGATGTCCTCGACGGTCTCGTCCGGACTGCCGACCACGAAGAATCCGTGCACGATCTCGATTCCCGCCGCCTTGGCGTTGTTCACCGAAGACTCGACCTGTTCCAGCGTCTGCTCCTTCTTCAGGCGATCCAGGATCTTTTGGCTGCCGCTCTCGATACCGAACATCACAGTCCGGCAGCCGGCCTCGACCATCATCGGAAACAGGTGCTGGACAACCGAGTCGACCCGACCTTCAACGCCCCACTGGACAGTGTTTTTCGCTTCCTTCAACCCCTGGCAAATAGCTTCGATCCGCTTGGGACGGAGCAGGAAGTGATCGTCGACGAGGTAGACCGCGCCATAGCCGTCTTCGCGGAGCCGCTCGAACTCCGCGAGGACGCTTTCCGGGCTGCGCGCCCTCCACTTGCCTTCGTTGAAAACCGGGATGTCGCAGAAGACGCACGGCCAAGGGCATCCCCGCGATGTCTGCATCGTTGTGAAACGCTCCAGCGACAGGACGGTCGGGACGTCGAGCGGCATCGATTCGACGAAGTCCAGCGCCAAGCCCTCGCGGTCCGGGAAAGGCCACTGGTCGAGATCGCGATCCAGGGTTCGGTTAGGGTTGTGGTTTACCTGCCCGTCCCGCCCCCACGTGACTCCGGCTACCTCCTCTGGGTCTCCTAGGTGATCGAGCAGGTCGAGGATCAGCTGCTCGCCATCACCGCGGCAGATGAAATCGACCTCCGGGCACTGCTGCTTGACCAGCTGCGCGTTCAACGACACGAAGACTCCGCCGAATGCCAGACGCACCTTCGCATCTGCGGCGCGAATTTCTCGCGTGAGCATCTTTGCGTACGGGTAGCTCGTTGTGCTGAGGAAGCTCAGGCCGACCAGGTCGGGCTTCTGCTCGGCGATCTGCTCGACGATGACAGAATTCGGAGTTTCCGGGTTGGCCTGGTCGAACATGACGCATTCGTGGCCCGCTCGCTTGAGCACTGCGGACAGCGACATGATCCCGATGGGCGGGAAGCCCATGATTCGAATGTTGCCGTTCGGCGCGCGCTCCGCTGCCGGCAGCGCATAGAACTGGGGGTCGCGGATGTGGATCAGGAAGACTCGCATCGGGATCTCCTTCGATGGCGGCAGATTTCGTTACCCGTGAGAACAAACCGAACATCCCGCCGCCCGCCCTTTTGGTTTCTATCGTATTGCTGGATCTGCCCGTTTTCCGGGCCTCACCTCTCGATCAGTGCTCCGGAAACGAATCCAGCAGGAAGTTACACCTTATCCCTCGTTTTGACGTAGCGTGCAAGTGCCATGGACAGAGCCCGGTGGATGTAGTGCGGGGTCTGGGTAGAGGACCATACAGTAAGTTTCCCATCTGGCTCCAGGTCAGCTACTACGGCGTGCTGCTCTATGGGAAGGTGAGTGCTGCCCTCGTAAAAAAAGCTGTTTTCCCGCACATAGTCTGCCTGGACAGAACCAGGCAGGAGAGGATAGGCTGTTCGTCAATGAGAACCGTGCAGGTGCCGCACTCGCCAAGCTCACAACCGTGCTTGGTGCCGGTAAGCCCTAACTCCTCGCACAGAACCTCCAGAAGAATCTTGTGGGGTAGGGCCCTAAAGGTGATGGCTTCCCCGTTGACCCGTAGCGTCAGAGGTACTTTTTCCATTCTTTTTCTCCCCGCACTGCAAGGTGACATTTTACTCAGCCAGCGCAGACGGACCAAGACGGTGGCGACGAAACTCCTCGGCAAACGGGTCGGGAGAGACAGGGTGAAGGTGAGGTCGGGTTTTTTCTATTTTGCTATCTGGGTGCGCAACAAAGGCCTGCTCAAAGAAACGGTGTGCCGCTGGTGAGACCTGGCGGTAGTACTTGTGCATCAAGCGTGCGGCGTCATGACCCAGCCACGGCCTGGGTAGGAGTTCGTCCGGAAGCCCGGGATCGATAAAGAGAAACTTGCGGTACTCGTGGATCAGGCGGATCTCCTCGCAGAAGCACTCGCTGTCCGGGACTGTCTTTCGCCGGGCCTGACATTGCCGGTGGTAGGCCAATTTCTTCTGGTACATGGCAATAAACTCTGTGTAGCGCTGCTGGATTGCGTCTAGGTCCCAACACTTGCTCACCAGTGCCTGGTTATTTCCCGGGCCCTGGTAACGGGCGGTGAAGAAGTCAATCTTCCCTTCCAGGCAGTAGTGCCGGCTCAGTTCTATGAGTTGGGGCTGTAGGTCACGCGGGCTAATCCACACGCTCCTGGTAAGCTGGCCAAACCCGGTCCAGGCCAGCTCACGGCGAAAGCGGTCACGCGTAGCTTTGTGATCCTCAGGAAGGGTATAGGTGACGATTAACCATTCCCCGTTCCACGGCGGGTTCTCCAGCTTGTAGATGCGCTTAGCCCCCTCGGCTAGGCGGTTTTCCCCGCGCTGGGTGAGCACATAGAAGCTCTTTCTGCCTGCCCGACGGTTTTGTAGCCAGCCCTCGCTGGTCATGCGTGAGATGGCAACGCGTACCGCTTGGGGCGAGATATCAAACTCCTGCATCAAACGGATCAAACTACCAGCCCATACCTCGCCGCCGTAGTAACGGATAAAGTCACCAAATAGGGTAAAAAGGAGAGAACGCGGGCGCATAAAGTTTCTCCTGTATCTTTGTGCTCTTACCGGAGGACGGACAAATCGGCCTGCTCAGGCTTGACTTTTATATAACAAAAATACTATATATCACTGAAAAATAGAAATATAAAGGACAGTATAAAAAGGAGGCGTTTGTGGACAAGACCTTGGTTCATTACCAGGTAGAAGACGGCATGGCCACTATGGAGCTGGATAATCCTCCGGCCAATACCTACTCGTACGAGATGATGCGTCAGCTGGACGAAGGCATTATTAAGGCTCGCTTTGATGACAGCGTGCACGTCATTGTCATTCGTGGCCAGGGGGGAAAATTCTTCTCTGCTGGGGCGGACATCGAGATGCTTAACCGCGTTACCCCAGAGTTCAAGTACAACTTCTGCCTGCATGCCAACGAGACCTTGAGCCGTTTGGAGAGAACGCCCAAGCTGGTGATTGCTGCCCTCAATGGTCATACCATAGGTGGAGGTTTGGAGATTGCCATGGCTTGCGACATTCGCCTTGCCAGGCGTGATGCAGGTCAGATGGGTCTGCCGGAGATTGCCTTAGGTGTGCTTCCCGGCACCGGTGGTACGCAGCGCCTAAGTCGCCACGTGGGCAAAGCCCGGGCGCTTGAGCTAATGGCCAGTGGCCGCAGGATCTCTTTTGAGGAGGCGCAGGAAATAGGGCTTATCCATGACATTTACGAAAGCGAAGGGTTCTTTGAGCAGCTGAAAGCTTATACTCGCCAGTTTTTACCACCGAATAAGGCAAGCAAAGCGGTTGGGCGCCTCAAGCTCGCCGTCCAGATAGGGGCAGAATTGCCCCTCTGGGAGGCCCTGGCGCTCGAGCAAGAGCTGCAGGCCGGTCTCTTCTCCAGCCAAGACGCGAAAGAGGGGCTCCGGTCGTATGTGGAAAAAGGCATCCCCAAATTTAAAGGGCTATAGGGAGAAGACTATGGCAACACGGATTAATACCTTTGATGACTGGATGGATCTTTTTAAAGCCTGGCAAAAAGATATCAATCTAGATACGAGCCAGCTTGGTAACTATCAATGCGAGGTTAAGTTTGGCGAGCTAGAACATCCTGAGATTGAGTTTGGCGCCTATGCCGGGCAGCGCAAGTGGGAAAACGTTATGGAGGTTCCGGATCAGAGAATCCGAGATGCCCTCCTTAATCTCATCCGGGTCCAGGGAGACACGGAGTTTGCTTCCACCGAGCAGCAGCGGTTTCTCTTTGACGTTGCCCCCTCGGATGACGACCGGCAGAGTCTTGCCCGTGTTATCTGTGAAGAGAGCCGCCACGGCTGGCAGATGGCCTACCTGCTGGTGACCTATTTTGGCTCTACGGGTAAGGTGGAGGCGCAAAAACTCTTAGAGCGCCGAGCCTTCAAGAAGACCCGCCTCTTGGGCTCCTTTAACGAAGAGATCAGCAATTGGATCGACTTGCTTGCCTTTACTGAATTTGTTGATCGGGATGGCAAGCATCAGCTCAAGATGGAGAGTTTCTCGGCTTTTGCCCCCTTTGCCCGTAGCATGGGGCCAATGCTGAAAGAGGAACAATTTCACCTTGGGTTTGGTCACAATGGCCTTAAACGGATTCTGCGTGCATGCAAGATTCCGGTAAGCCTGATCCAGAAATACTTTAACAAGTGGATTCCCACCGCTTATGACCTTTTTGGTACCGATCATTCCTCCTCGGCCCACTGGGCCTATACTTGGGGAATTAAGGGTCGCTTTGACGAGGATGTGGCTACTGACTCCGCCGATTTGGAGCACCTCAACGAGCGTGCCCGCATATTTTTCTATAATGAAGCCGCGGGTCTGGTGGACAACCTTAACCTTTTGATCCCCGACAACCAAACCAAGCTCTATGTCCCTGATATGAAATTCAACCGTCGCATTGGTGACTTTGCCCATCAGCCCTATAGCGTCACCGGCGAGCAGCTGAGCGCAGATACCTATGGCCGGCATGTGGTAGAAGTCCTACCCTCTGCGGAGGACGAAGCGGCTCTAAAAGATATCTTGGCAGGCAACGACTGGATTGCTCCGAGGGGAGTTGGTCTTTAGAGTCCATACGAAGAATTTCATCCAGATGGCCTTTGAAGATTCTTCATGGAATCCCCCTATGTGCTGCCCGGCGTGTCGGACGGCGGGGCGCACGTCAAGTTTATCACGCCGTCCATCTATCCGACCGAGGTGTTGGCCTGGATGTCGCGCGACGCCGGGCTGCTGAGCCTGGAAGAGGCGCACTTTCGGCTGAGCGGGCTGATGGCCTGGGCGTCGTGCATCAAGGACCGGGGGACGTTGCGCGAGGGCAACGCCGCCGATATCATTATCTACGATCTGGACAAGCTGAACGCCCTGCCCGACGAGATCGTCCATGATCTGCCGGCCGGCGAGTGGCGGCGGGTACAGCGGGCTGAGGGCTATCGCTACATCATGGTCAACGGCGAGCCGATCTTTGAGGACGGCAACTGCACCGGGGCGACTCCGGGCAAACTCCTGCGCAACGGCCAGGCGGGTTAACCAGAAGATCGCTCGGATTCTCTCCCGTCCATCCCCAGGGATCTCACGCCCCTGGGGATGGAGGAATGATATGGACATGACAAGTCAGTTAGACCCAGAACTGGCAGCCCCGCTGGACGCCTGGCTCAAGGCCACCGGAGGCGGAATCAAGCTGCACGACATTCCAGCCGCGCGACGCATGATGGACGAACTGGCGGCGGCCCAAATGGCCAAGGCGCCGCCGACTGGGCGACCGATGTGAGCGGCTTACCGCCGGCCTATATTCCGGTCGGTGACCTCGACCTGTTCTTGGACGAGAACGTGACCTACGCTCAGCGGCTACTGGCGGCCGGTGTGCCGACCGAGCTGTACGTGTATCCGGGCGCCTTCCACGGCTTCAACGGTTTTATGCCCGGCGCTCAGATCTCGCAGCGCTTTAACACCGAGCGCGACAATACCCTCAGGCGCATGCTCCACCGCTAACTGAGGTTATCATCACCCCCCTGCCGAGTGTATAGCACGGTCAGGGGGTAGCACCGCTCTGTGCGTGCAAGCAAGTGGACTTCACCGGAAACCCGGCCGAGGTCGAAGCCAGCTTCAGCCTTATGCCGGCTCGCCTTCGATTTCTATTGTCCCATCCGGGCCGACTTTGACCGTGAATTTATATTTGTTCGAGACGAAAACTATGGCAAGAGCAATGACTGCCGAGACGACGATCCATTTCAGTATTATTATTATTATTGGTGGTGGTAGGAAAAGCCCCAGCCCGGTAACACCACCAAGAGGTCCTATCTTCCCTTGACGCTCTGCCCGGTAGTAAAGCAATTTTATGTCTGAAGGAAGCTCTTTCCACTCTTTGCCGCCCGTGCGGATCTCCACGGGTCGGGATGCACGGGCCGCTGTTTTAAACTCCCTCCAGAAGTCATTACGGTCTAATTTCTTGCGGTCAAGTACGACTGCATCCATGACATCCCCCATTCGGCAGCGTCCCACTTAGAAAAACGCCGTCCTATCCTCTACGGACCGGAGACGAGGTTCCCAGCCATCATACCCGCCGCTTCCTATCAGGCCATTCAGTTGGAAATTCTCTGCGGTTAACGCGGACACGGTGCTCCTGACACCGCCATCGCTGTCATGACCGGCTCAGTGCGGCGCCATCGCCATCGCCATTATAACCGAACGTTCAATTTCGGCGATCACGCTGCCGACTTCGCGGCCGATCAGATCCATTTTGCGGAGCTGCTTGATACGGGGACCGGCCCGCTCGAGCTCTCGGGCGGAGAATATGTCGGGCAGGAGGTTGCAGGCATCGACCAGACAGATCATAGCCACATCCCTGGGGTCGGGGGTGTCATCAGACAGCAACACGTCCGCAATCCGCAATTTGACCTCGCGTTCGACGCGCCCGTCGATCGTCGGATAGCGCCGTGCACGGAAGACCCACAGGAATTTCTCGTCCTGAGACTCCAGAATGCCGCGCTCGATCAGACTGGCCAGCGCCTGCCGCCGGATTTCGGTCGTCCCCTGGCTGGTCAGCGTCTCTATCCAGCCCTTGGTATCCTTTGTCTCGTCGGAATTCGTGATACGCGCCAGGACTCGGTCGAGCATCGGGTTGCCGGTCGGCGTCCGGTCGAGACTCACGAGCTGCTCGGGGTCGGTGTCGATTCGGTTGGCGAAGGCCAGATCCATCAGCACCGCGCCGGCAAGGACGTGTTCCACGGCCCCTCCACGGGTCGGCAGGAACACCCCGTCGTCATCCAGCATTAACAGCAGTATCTCTTCAGCGAATGTCAACATGGCGCATCCTTAGGACTCCGCCGCCAAGGCGGCATCGCGTGTTTCGTAGTAGTCGAGCATTGCCAGGAACCCGCTGATCTCCATGACCGATTTGCAAGCGGGCTGGAGCGTGCAGAGCATCAACTTGCCGCCGCCCTGTTGGCATTTTTTGGCACCAACGAGCACGGCGCGCAGACCGGCACTGCTGATATACTCCATCTTGCCGCAATCGAGCAGCACGCGGGTATCGCCGCGTGCAACGATCTCCGAAATTCGCTTCTCCAGATCCGGCGCGCTAAAGCCATCGACACGCCCGGCCAGCGCGACGACGACCAACGAATCTTGTGTTTGCTCTTCAATTTCCATTGGGCAGCCTTTCTCTTCAATCTCAATTAGACAGCCGCGTTCAAGCATCGGGTCGGGCTGGAACTCACCTAATACAGGGAAACACAGATAGCACAGTGACCGCTATGCGGCAAGCCGCCGGGGCGACACCGGGGCAGTCGTATCGGGAAATTCTGAACGCCACCGTTTGGTGGCCGAACCCGCCTTCGTTCCTGCCAAACCTTGGCGAGCCGGACAATTGCTGGCAAAATACTCTGGAGCCGAGTAACTGGCCACAGACTTTTCCTCCCTCTCCTCAAAGGGAGTGAGGGAAAATAGGACGGGCAATTCTGGGCAGAGACTTGGATTCCAAAAATCAAGCGAGGAGATGAGTATGCACGACGGAATTCTCTCGGGACTGCGGGTTATTGACTGCAGAACCTATAAGAAGAAAATTTCAAAGTGAGACACTACCCCACAACTGGGTCGCTTGACAAAATCCTGCGACCCCTCAGCTAGCTGGGTATCACGGTTTGATTCGTTGGTGATCCCCCTACCCACAGCATCTACACAATAAGATCCTTGATTTCGCGCAACTAGCGGGAGACGTTGGGGCTTGGCTCCGGCACAAGTTGCTGACGCAAAGAGGAGAGCTCTTTTTCAATGCGCTCAAGGCGCTCAGTGAGGGAGTCTTCCTCTGGCTGGCTCTGGCGCAAATAACCCTTTTCCAGAATCATGATGAACAGCCGCGCCACCTCATCGGTAGAAAGCTCTCCCTCTGGTCGGTACCATTGGTAGAGCCAGTTGCACGCTCCTAGAATAATAAATGTAAGGATCTGCGGAGGGATGGAGACCAGATTCCCCTGCCGTAGACCCTGACGGATGACCCCGTCAATGAGGTGATTATAGTCGCGTTTTTCCCGCCGGGCCCGCTCCGCCATCTCAGGGGGCAAATGGTTTTCCTCGCTGAAAAACACAGCAAGAAAATCGTGATGGTCGGCCATAAGACGTACCTGGTGGCGAATAACTTGCCGCAGTTTCTCTTCGGGAGGAATCTTCTGTGCACAGATCCGGTGCAATTCTTCATGGAAGACCGCAATGGTACGCTCAAATACTTTAATAAGCAGTTCCTCTTTGCTGTGGCAGTGACGGTAGAGGGTGACCTTGGAGATACCCACTTTTTGGGCAATATCGTCCAGGGTGGTGGCACGGTAGCCGCGAGCACTAAACCCCTCAGCCGCCACACGGATGATCTCTTGTTCCAGATGTTTTCGCAGCCGTGGCATAGAGGCACTTAATAACATCCCCATGGTCTTGACAAGGGTAGGCGCTTGAGCATTGACTAGAACCTAGCAACTCTTTACCAGAAAGGAGGGTTAGCCATGCCTAAGGTGATTGATGCCGATGGACATATTGTTGAGCCACCTAGCGTGTGGCAGGAGTACACCGAGCCGGCTTACCGCGACCGGGTTATCCAGATAAGACGGAGCCAGGAGGGAGTTGACGAGCTGTGGATCGATGGGGAGAACCGCAGCAGCCCCTCTCTCAGTATTGCTGCTGCCTGCATCCCCGGTGGCTTGGCTGAGGCAGAGAGGGCGCGCAAACTGACCTGGGATGATCTCCTGCCGGGAAGTTATGATCCCCATGCCCGGGTTAAGGACATGGATCTTGAGGGTATTGATATGGCTGTACTGTACCCCTCTTTGTGGCTTATTTATGGAGACATCAATGATCCTCGGGTTGCGGCGGCAACCTGCCGTGCATACAACAACTGGATTGCCGATTTCTGCAAGCCCTATCCGAGCCGTCTTTTTGGCGTGGCCCCCATGCCGATCCAGGGCGTGGACGAGGCAGTCAAGGAAATGCGCCGGGTGGTTAAGGAGCTGGGTATGAAAGCGGTGTTTGTGCGCCCCAATCCCTTCAATAAGCGACGGCTGAATGATCCCGCCTATGATCCCTTCTGGCGAGAAGCCCAGGAACTCAATGTTCCCGTGGCCATTCATGGCAGCTTTGGTACACGTATGTCTACCCTGGGTGATGAGCGTTACCACGATCCCTTCTTTTTCCACATGGTCTGCCACCCCTTTGAGCAGCAGGCCGCCTGTATGGATATTGTCTGTGGTGGGGTACTGGAGAAGTTTCCTAAGCTTAGGGTTGCGTTCCTGGAAGCCGGGGTAGGGTGGTTAGGTTACTGGCTAGACCGCATGGACGGCCACTATGAGAAAATGGGAATGTATGTGCCCTGGTTAAAAAAGAAGCCCAGCGAGTACTTTTTCGAGCAGTGCTACATTTCGCTCGATCCCGATGAGAAAACGCTTAAGGCTATGGTAGAAATGGGAGCCGAGCGAAACATTCTCTGGGGTTCGGACTATCCGCATTTTGACTGCACTTTTCCCGGGGTAGTAGAAGAGGTGGAGGGAGCTTGCGAGGGACTTTCAGAAGATGCCAGGAATAACATTCTTACGCAGAATGGAGCGCGGTTTTATAGTTTGCTGTAAGAAGGGTAGAGTTTCGGGATAGGATTCTAAGGAAAGGCCAAGGAGAGATTTTTTAACAAAAGGAGGTCAGTTATGGCTAATTATAGGATCATATCAACGGACAGTCACGTTTATGAGCCACCCGACGTGTGGGCAGGCAGAATCGAACCCAAGTTCAAGGACCAAGCCCCGCAGGTTGTCCACCTGGAAGACATGGGCGACTGGTGGTTCTGCAACGGCCACAAGCTAGTCGGGGCTTTTGCCGGAGCCCAAACAGGCAGGAGGTTTGAGGAGCCGGAAAAGCTAACTCGTGCAGATGTATTTGAAAACGTGCGGCCTGGGGGCTACATTCCTGAGGAACATGTTAAAGATATGGATGCCGATGGCGTGGATATAGGGCTGATCTATCCTACGGTTGGTCTTTTGCTGTACGGCATGTCAGATGGCGAGCTGCTGACGGCCGTGTTCCGTGCGTACAACGACTGGATTGCCGAGTTCTGTAAATCTGTCCCTAAGCGCCTCAAGGGCATTGCTATGCTCAACATCGACGACGTGCAGGTGGGGATAAAGGAGATGGAGCGCTGCTTCAAAATGGGGCTGTCGGGAGCCATGATCACCTGTTATCCGCCGGAGGAGAGGCCGTACGATTCGCTGGAGTACGAACCCCTGTGGGCCGCGGCCCAAGACCTGGGGATACCTCTAGGCCTGCACATTGGCACCAATCGTCCGGGTCCGGGCCAGGAATTTGCCAATGTTGATGAGTTGACTCCGGCCTTCCTATGTAACGCCGAGCACTGGGTGCGGATGTCGCTGGCCCAGATGATCTACAGTGGGGTATTCGAGCGCTATCCGAAACTGCAGGTGGGGTCAGTAGAGATGGAGCTGTCCTGGGCTCCCCATTTTATAGACCGGTTGGACTATAATTACACCCAAAGGGCGCGCGACTTCTTCAAGAAAGGCTACTGGGACCGGTATAAAGGAGATATGCTGCCCAGCGACTATTTCCACCGTAACGTGTTCCTCAACTTCCAGGAAGACGCTTTGGGCATAAGGGAGCGGCACATCATAGGGGTGGATAATCTGCAATGGGGCTCAGACTATCCCCATCCGGAATCTACCTTCCCCAGGACTCACCAGATACTTGAAGAGATTATGGTGGGTTGTACTGAGGAGGAGAAAGCCAAGATTGCTGGCGGGAATGCCGCCAGGGTATACCATTTCGACTAAGAGTCCAGACGAAAGACCCTATCCGGGAGGCCTTTGGTGATCCTTCCTGGAACTCTCACCCCAGCCCTCTCTCCCGCGCTCTTGCGGGAGAGAGGGCAGATAATCGCTCTCTTTTATTTCTCTCGTCCCTGGGGGAGAGGGTCAGGGTGAGGGAGAGAAAAAGGGTTTGCATACAGATGCGGCGTGGGCCTCAAGGGTCGACCTCAGGCAGTACATCGGGTTCGATTTGCAGGCCGTCCGTAACCCGGTTGGAGGCGTTGAAAAAGTCGACCACGGCCATGATCTCTACCACGGCAGAGTCGTCCAGTCCTAGCCGCTTGACCGCGGCGGTGTGCGAATTAATTCAATAGTCGCAGCCGTTGGTAGCAGAGACAGCGAGAGCAATGATCTCTTTGGTACGCAAGTCGAGCTTGCCGCCCAGCATCACCGCTTTGTATTTGTTCCAGGTTGCCTGTAGATAGTCCGGGAAAGCCGCCAGGGACCGCCAGTAAGCCGGGACAAAATCAACATTGCGGGTTTTTTTGAAGTCCTCAAAGATCTCTTTGACTTTGCCAGTCGCTTCTTCTTCACTGATAATACGAATTGTTGCCATAACTCTCCTCTTGTGGTCGAAGAGTAGGAAAACTCCTCTCTGTTTAGGGTTGATCGTAACGCTTCGCCTGCCAATCTAGTAGGGCAATAAATAAAGTGACCTCAATTGTCTTATACGGGCTCGCTGTACCTCTCCAGTGGGATATAATAACATTGCATAAAATGTATACCTTGGATACCGAGCTATGGCTTCCTTGTGCACCCGAGAAAGTCTTTGCGTTCTTTGCCGATGCGCACAACCTTAAGGCCCTTACCCCTCCGTGGCTACACATGGAAGTACTGACTTCGGGGTCTATTGAAATGAGGCCTGGCGCGCATATTGACTACCGCTTGCGCTTGCACGGTATTCCTCTGCGCTGGCAGAGCGAAATCACGGCCTGGGAGCCCCCCTATCGTTTTGTGGACGAGCAGCGCCGCGGACCCTACCGCCTTTGGATTCATGAGCACACATTCCTGGCGCATGATGGCGGTACCCTTGTGCGGGACCGCGTCCAGTATACCGTGCTTGGCGGAGCCTTGATTAACCGGTTTTTTGTCCGCCCGGATCTTGAGAAGATCTTTGCCTATCGGCATCACAAACTCCAAACTATCTTCCACGTTGAAGGAGACGCGAGATGACAGACCAACCCATTAACCGCTATCCCGTTTTCGTACTGGTGACAATGCTGCTATGTAATCTTTGGGCGGATGTCCGCCCTGGCCTAGCGGATGAGAACCGCTTTGTTCATCCTGATCAGGCAGTGGTCTACATAGACCCAAACACGAAAACCGAGATGAAGGTGCTTATTAGCCAAGAGAGTACGGGAACAACAGAGGTCACTTTAGCGGAGTTGCTGATTCCCCCTGGCACAGATGTGCCGGCGCACAAGCATCAGTCCATAGAGATCTTCTATATTCTTGCCGGAGAGCTAGAGCAGACCATAGAGGGAAAGAGGCAAAAACTCACAGCCGGCATGTCCTGCATGGTACCGGCCAACACCAACACCCTTCACAAGGTGACCTCAGAGAAGCCTGTCCGTGCCTTGGTCGTCTGGGTACCAGGTGAAGAGGAAAAACGGATCACGGAGCAGTGGCAGGTTCAACCCTCCCGTTAAGGCCGTAACGCCCATCCTCCAATGCGTTTAATGCCCCCTTTAGTCTTGACATACTGCAGGCATTTTTCTACGGACCAAGACTGCTCCCAGGCCGGATTGAAGATTTTCTCAATATAGAAATCATGGGCACGCTGATCCCGTATACCTACTTCGACTTCATGCCACCCTGAATTGCCGAAGTTGCTGCTTCCCAGGTAGGCTGTCTCCGGCGCCCTTAGTAGCAGCTTGCAGTGTATGCTGCTGTGCAACCGTACCTCAATGTTGGGGAATTTCCTCTGTAACACAGATGCTTCGTTCACAAACTTCAAGTGACATACCAGGAAGATGTCTCTAGGGCGTCGAGCAATCTGTTTGACCACGTAGTCGAGTCGGGGTAACGAATAAGTCAGAATGCGCACAGTCCCTTCTTGTTCATGTAAATGGCTTAACTTAGCGCCCCAGGTACTTCCACGGAACAGTTTGACCTGCTTGGGTTGAACAACAATCCCGCTTGCGTCCTCTTTCCATTCCACGATCATACCTCCTCACTCTCCGCCCCGGTGGGCCGGCAACCTGAGTCCATACAAGCGAACTTCCTGGTATGGTCAAATGCCTGCGAACAAGCACTCTATCATTAAGTTAGGGAGGTGCGCAATTTTCTCTTGACATTGAGGTCGCCTCTGGTCTACGGTCTGCTTGAGGGGGACAGGGTCTGCACTTTTATGAGAGGAGTGAACACCATGGCTAAATTTGAGGAATACGCTAACAAGTATGAGACTATTCGCATGGAACGCCGCAATGGGATCCTGCAGATGGCCTTCCACACAGGTGGAGGCAGCCTGCAATGGGGCCTGCTGCCACACCGAGAGTTTACTTTTGCCTTTGCCGATATTGGCAGCGACCCTGACAATAAGGTGGTGATTATGACCGGGACAGGTGAGGACTTCTCTGGCCCGCGTCCAACCCCGGCGGCTAGGCCAGGAGGCAACCCCCGGGCCTGGGATGCCGTTTATTGGGAAGGGAAGCACCTGCTGATGAATTTGCTGGATATTGAAGCGCCCATGATCAGCGCCGTTAACGGGCCTGCGCTGCGACATTCTGAGCTACCTTTACTATGCGACATTGTGCTGGCGTCCGAGAGCGCCGTGTTTCAGGACTCAGCGCATTTTCCCAACGGCCTGGTGCCAGGGGATGGAATGCATATTGTGTATCCCTTGTTACTGGGGCCGAATCGGGGTCGCTACTTTCTGCTCACCGGCCAGACACTCTCGGCGCAGCAGGCTCTAGAGCTGGGTCTTGTGGGTGAAGTCTTGCCCAAGGACGCTCTCTTGCCCCGGGCCTGGGAACTGGCAGAACAGTTAATCAAGCAACCTCCACTCACGCTACGCTATAGCCGGGTAGTGCTGACTCAACCGCTCAAACGCCAGCTGCAGGATCTGCTTGGATATGGGCTGGCGTTGGAAGGACTAGGGGCTCTGGATACTTCCTCGGACAAGTCGTGAAGAGTTCCTGCTTGTATATAACAGCAATGGGACACTCACGGTAAGTTCCCACTCTCTCTGCGTACAACAGAGCTGGAGCGAGAAGCAGTCGCTATTAGCGGTCAGCTGAAAGCAGGGTGACTGTGACTTCGATGCCATGTACGCAGGTGTTTTCTCCCATATCCGTCTTCTCGCCGGGATTCAGCGTATTGACATTTGCCCGCGTGACCGCCCGCTTGGGCCAGCGGCCCTTGTGGGGTTGGCAAAGCTACTATTCAAGCACAAGGCCGGAGGGTGTAAGAACCGTGGGTTTCTCCTCCCTTAACAACACTGAAAAGCTAGTATAGCCCTTCTTTTAGTGGAGCCAGTGCTCTAGATTTTTTTGAGCGCTTCTGCCAGACGACTTACGCCCTCATCAATGTCCTCAGCGCTGATATTCAAGGGCGGCATAAAGCGGATGGCATTGGGCTTGACTGCATTCAGTAGCACCCCAGCCGCGTTAGCGTGTGTCAACACTTGGCCCGCAATATCGCTGTCGAATTGTAGGACCACTAATAATCCCTTCCCGCGAACCTCAGAAACAAAAGAGAAGCGGGATTTGAGCTCATTGAGGCGGGCAAACAAATGCTTCTCCATCTGCTTAACCTGGGCTGGGATATTGTTGTCAATCATATACTTGGTTCCGGCGTAGGCCGCAGCGGTAGTCAGAACGTTGCCTCCAAAGGTGGAGCCATGGTCCCCGGGTACCAGGGCCATACAGGATTCTTTGGATAAAAAAGCTCCGATAGGCACGCCAAAGCCCAAGCCCTTGGCCAGAGTCATCACATCGGGTTCAACGCCGTACTCTTGATAGCCGAATAGGCTGCCTAACCGGCCCATACCCGTTTGCACCTCATCCAGGATAAGAAGCAAGCCCTGTTGGTCACACCACTCCCGTACCTGCTTCAAGTAATCGTCCGCTGGGATGTTGACTCCACCCTCTCCCTGGACTGGCTCAAGCATCACTGCAGCAGTCTTATCGGTAGTGGCGTTTTTGATGGCTTCCGCATTATTGTATTCCACATGGATAAACCCAGGCTGGAGAGGGGTAAACGGCTCCTGGTAGTGAGGCTGGCCGGTAGCAGCCACGGTAACCATAGTGCGTCCATGGAAAGAGTTATAGGCGGTAATCACTTCATAGGCGCCGTTCCGTTGCTTTTTACCATATCTGCGGGCCAACTTGAGCGCCCCTTCGTTAGCCTCCGCCCCGCTATTGCCAAAGAATACTCGGTCCAGACAGCTATTTTCTATAAGCAGTTTGGCCAGTAACAACTGGGGAACCGTGTAAAATTGGTTGGAGGTCTGGACCAGGGTAGCGGCTTGCTCGGTAATGGCCTGGGTAATAATGGGGTGGCAATGCCCCAAAGTGTTCACCGCCCAACCACCGACCATGTCCACATATTCTTTATCATCAGCGTCCCAGACCCGGCTTCCTTGCCCGCGAACAATAACCACGGGTTGTCGCCGCACTGTTTGGGCATAATACTCGTTCTCAATGCCAATCCATTCACTGCTTTTGCTCATGGTGTGTTACCTCCCAAACTCTTGCTTAGCTGTTGACACCCTGGACCTTAGCATCTTCTTTGCTTCTGTCAACTTGACTGTACCCTGCGTTTGCCCAGTCAGAGACTGCCTGGAGCGCTCTTGCTACTTCTCCTGTAATGGTAGAGGAAACAAGGGAAGGTTGATTGTCTCTTTTCAGGCATGTTAGGACTTTCTTGGTAGGCTTGTTAAGCTGTAGATTGAAGAGATATTAGGAAGGAGAGGTGGTATTGTGAAACAGACCTGGCGCTACCCAGTGGAATCCATGGGCGGCGAGCTTCGACAAAGTACTGAGGTTAGCATAGAATGGAACAATTAGTCGGACTTGAAGAGATCGGTAAAGCGCGTGAGGCTCTACCGCCCGTTATCCGGCGGACGCCTATTCTTCCTCTTTCTCGTGATTCAGCAGAAGTAGGACAAGAGAGGCTTTTACTGAAGGCCGAGAACCTGCAAGTGACGGGTGCCTATAAGCCGCGCGCCGCTTTTACTGTTATCAATTCCTATACTCCTGAGGAACGGGCAAAAGGTGTGGTGCTTAGTTCGTCTGGCAACTTTGCCCAGGGCTTCGCCTACGCCGGCGCCTGCCTTGGGGTTCCCATTGTAGTCGTGATGATGGACCGTACTAGCCCCTATAAGGTTGAAGCTACAAAGGGTTATGGCGCAGATGTAGTTTTCTGTGGGAACAATCCCCTGGCGCGTCAGCCCAAAGTAGATGAGATAGCCCAAGGGCGGGGTATGATAGCCATTGATACCTGGGAGAATGATCAAGTGATTGCCGGTCACGCCAGCATTGGTCTGGAAATCCTCGAAGATTGTCCTGATGTGGAGGCTATTCTGGTGCCGGTCAGCAGTGGGGGGCTAGCTGCCGGAGTGGCAACAGCGGTTAAGTTGTCACGGCCGGACGTTAAGGTCATCGGGGTCCAGCCGGAAAAAGCTAATGCCGCCTATGTGTCTCGGCAAAAGGGAGAGCCTACAACTATTGACTATTGGGATAGTCTGGCCGACGGGCTCTCGGCCGTCTGCCCGGGAACTATTCCCTTCCAACATCTGCAAAAGTATCTGGACGAGATTGTTCTGATCTCCGAAGAGGATATTGCTGCCGCATTTCGGACTCTCCTCTTTCGAGCAAAGTTAATGGGCGAACCCGCAGGCGTAGTAGCACCCGCCGCCTATCTTGCCGGGAAAGTGGATGCTGAACGAAAGACGATGGCGTTGGTAAGCGGGGGAAACGTAACTGAGTCGGTTGTGCAAAAAATGCTGCAAATGTCAGCAGCTATAGTTGGGTTAGGCTAGAAGGAGGAAGCCGTATGCCTCTGTCCCTGCAAACTTTGATAAAACCTATTGCTATTCGTGCTCTGCTAACCATAATGCGGAAATGTTCATTAACCCGGAACAGCTGGATGTCACTCGCAACGTAGCCAGCAGCATTTCCCTCGGCCGTGGCATCCATTACTGCTTGGGGGCGCCACTAGCGCGGGTCGAGGGGCGAATTGCCTTCGAGGTGATGCTGGAGCGCTTTTCAGATATCCGTCTGGCAACGGACCGCCCGCCGTTCAAAGACAACGTGGTGCTACGGGGCCTCAAGGCCCTGCCAGTCAGTGCCAGGAATTAATGTAAAGACTGCGCCTCATTCCTCTCCTGAGAGGGCTGGAATCTATCAGAATTTTCACCGAACTGGAATGAATACGTAAGACGGCAAAGATCGGCCGTTGCGGTATGATTCCATGTTGCTGATCGGCTTAGTACCAGGGTTGAGAGGAAAAGATATGAGTTTGGCTCTTTGTGTTGTGGGCTGTGGCGGGTTTGCCAAGAACTTTGCTGATGAGGTTCGAGCTTCCGGCCCGGGGAACAGCGCTGGTGGTGTAGATCTCTTCTTTGCCAGCCGGGACAGGGAGAAGGCACGGGATTATTGTCAGATGTTCAAGGGCGTGGATTTTTTTGCTAGTTACCAAGAGGCTGCTGCCGATCCTCGTGTGCAAGCCCTTTATTTGTGTACGCCGCATCATCTGCATCTAGAACACACGCTTCTGGCAGCGCAATACCGCAAGCATGTCCTGGTGGAGAAACCCATTGCTTGTACTCAGGAGGAAGCGAATCGCATGATTGTGGCAGCTAGGAGCGCGGGGATTAAGCTCATGGTGGCTGAGAACTACCGCTATATGGCTGTGGTCCAACAGGCAAGACAACTCATTGCCCAGGGGATTATAGGCAGCTTGCGTCTTATTCAGATTCAGGATGCGACTAACTTTATTCCTGGGGGTTGGCGCAACATTCTCGAGATGATGGGTGGGGGGATCTTTATGGACCGTGGCATTCATTCGGTAGACCTACTCATCAATCTCGGGGGTATGCCTGAAGAGGTATATGCAGCCAGGCTGCCCCAAGCTCTGACAAGCCTGGAAGGAGAAGACGGCATGATCATGATGGCGCGGTTATCAGGGGGAGCCGTTGGTCTTATTAACCATTCCTGGCGGCTTTCCCAGCAGCCTGCGAACCTATGGGTGACTATTTCCGGTGCTCGGGGTAGCTTATACTTTGAGCCCAACAGCCCTCTATTGACCGTGGAGACACAAGAGCGTAGGACCCTCTCTAGCTTTCCCGACGACAAAAGGGGACTGGTGAGTATGATAGGGGAGTTCAAGAAAAGTATAGAGGAAGACCGGCCTCCCCTGACATCAGGAGAGGAGGGTTTGCGAGCCCTCCAAGTCGTCCTCAAGGCTTATGAGTCGGCAGAAAAACATGCTCATGTTGTTCTCCAATAAGTCAGTGGGCTGCTAGATCCGTCTACCATCGTCTGGCGGGGGATGGTTTCCTTGTCTCCGTTGGGAGGATAGGTCACCGTCGGGCCCTGAATCTCAGCCGGATTGGGGTCCCCACTAACTCGAATACCTCACGGATCTGGTTCTCCAGATACTTCTGATATGCCGGATGGACATTGTCCGGGGCACTAGTGAAGATGACAACGAGAGGGGGTCTAGTAGACACCTGGGTGGCGTAAAAGAATTTCGGCTGCCTGCGTTGGTAGATAGGAGGCTGGTGGCGGCGCACTGCCTCTTGGAGCAGGCGGTTAAGTTGGGGAGTAGGAAGCTGGGCTGCATGCAGTCGGGCTGTCTTCTCTACCACGGATAAGACAGTGTTGACCCGTTGGCCGCTAAGCGCCGAAACGAATACCGCGGGCAGTGGAGCCGTTACCGGTAGTCTCTCCTTTAGCTCCGACAGATAGCGACTTGGGTTTTTTTTCTCTGCCGACACTGTATCCCACTTGTTGACGACCAGTACAAGCCCGCGTCCCCGTTCCCAGGCAAAACGAGCAATGCGAGCCTCCTGATCCATCATTCCTTCTGCTCCGTCAATAAGCAGGAGACCTATATCGGCCCGCTCCAGGGCCTTGAGGGCAACAAAAACACTCGACTGTTCGAGGCGTTCGTGGATACGACTACGGCGACGAATACCAGCAGTATCAACGAGTAAAAAAGGTTTGCCTTGCCACATTAGTGGCGTATCCAGTGCATCGCGGGTAGTTCCGGGAGTGGCATCAACAACCGAGCGCTCAAAGCCAACAAGACGGTTCAGCAGAGATGATTTTCCCACATTGGGCCGACCAACAATGGCCACTCTGAGAACTCTCTCTGTTTCCTCGGTTATTTCCTCCTCTTCCTCCTGTGGTAGGCAGGCAACCACTTCGTCCATTAAATCTCCGACCCCGCGGCCGTGGGTAGCGGAAATGGGGAAGAGCTGCTCGATTCCCAGGGAGAAGAAGTCGGCAATAAGACCCTCGTGTTTCTCCCCATCGATCTTGTTCACTGCGAAGAAGGCGGGTTTCACTGCCCGTCGTAGGAGGTCTACCGCCTCGGCATCGGCCGGATTGATTCCCTCCCTGCCGTCAAAGAGAAAGATGATCACATCGGCTTCAGCAATGGCCAGCCGGGACTGTTCCTGTACTCGCCCCAGAATTCCCTTCTCTTCCTTGGTGTCAAGGCCACCGGTATCCACAAGTACAAAGGGCTGGTCCTCCCATTTTCCCTGACCGAAGTTGCGGTCACGGGTAACCCCGGGCCTGTTGTCCACAATGGCCTTACGCTGTCTGAGGAGACGGTTAAACAATGTGGACTTTCCCGCGTTGGGTCGCCCCACAATAGCAATAATTGGGGCAATACCCGGAAGCCGGTCAGTCTTAAAAGAAGGAGAAGGCCTAAGAACCATACTTTCCATGCTTATGTTCCTTTTGCTTGCTCTGTTCGCCTTTATTGACCTAATCTATCATCAGTCTTGCTGCTAGGGCAGGGGTAGGGACGGAAAAAAGGGGCTTGCTTGACGACTAGTAATAAAAACCGGAAAATAGTCCAGTTTTGTTATCTCACAATGCCTTTGGGCTTTTTAACTGAGGAGGAACTTCCATGGAATTTGGCATTTGTGTTCCCCACTATGGTAAGCCGATCAATGTTTCACAAATCCTTGGCGTGGTGCGTCGCGCAGAGGAGCTGGGCTTTGATTCTGTCTGGGTTACCGATCATATTCTGGTCCCCCAGACTCTCGATATCATTTATCGGGACAATATGCTTGAGCCGCTGGCCCTGCTGAGCCACATTGCAGCAGTAGTCTCTCGGGTACAACTCGGTACCAGCGTGATTATTCTGCCTTATCGAAACCCCATTGTGGTAGCCAAGATGCTGGCAACTGTGGACCAGCTCTCTGGAGGACGCCTCATTGTTGGGGTTGGGGGCGGCTGGATGGAGCAGGAATTTGCCGCTCTGGGAGTGTCGTTTGCCGAACGGGGACTCTTCAGTGACGAGAGTCTCCGTCTGTTTCGCGAACTCTGGACCCGCGAGCGTGTGAGTGTTCAGGGCCAGTACTTCTCGTTTGAGGATATGCAGGTGTCTCCTCCGCCGGTCCAGCAGCCTTGTCCTTCCATCTGGATTGGAGGAATGAGTGCCCGGGCTAGGCGGCGGGTTGCGGAGTTTGGGGACGGGTGGCATGCTACGGCCCTACCGGCGCAGGAGCTGAGCCAGGCTTACAGTCATTTACAAAAACTCTGGCAACAGAAAGGACGGGCAGGAGAACCCCTGCTCTCTATGCGGGCACGCCTTTTCATCGAAGGGGTCTCAGAGGATGTTCTCAGTTATCCTCCTCGTCCGGGCTGGGATGTGTTGCAGGGCAGCTCCCAGGCGATAGTAGAGCGAATTGGTGAGTATCAGAAGGTTGGGGTACGTCACCTGGTGTTTGAACTCTCCACCCAGTCTTTTGACAGTAGCCTGCGAACTATGGAAACCTTTGTCAACAACATCAAACCTCAGCTAGTATGATCTCCTCTATTGTACTTGCGGCTGGGGAGTCCCGTCGTATGGGCTCTCCAAAGGCATTGCTTCATTGTGAGGGTCAGACCTTTATTGCCCGCATATGTGGCTCGCTTCTGTCGGCTGGGGTAGAAGATGTGGTTATGGTGCTAGGTGCCCGGGCAGAGAAGATCCGTCAGGCTATTCCCGCGCACCCAGCCCTGCGTTCGGTTGTGAATCCAAATTATGTGCAGGGGCAGCTCTCTTCCCTTGTCATTGGCCTCTCCGCTCTATCACCGCAGAGTGAAGCAACCATTGTGACTCTGGTTGATCATCCGTTGATAAAGGCGGAAACCTTTGCTGCCTTGCTTGGATCTTTCCGTGAGCACCCATGTCCTATTATTGTGGCTCGTTATCAGGACAAACGCGGTCACCCAGTGTTGTTTGCCTGTGAGGTCTATTCTGAGCTACTTGCCGCGCCACTAGATCAAGGAGCAAAAGTGGTAGTGCGTAAGAACCCGGCCCGAGTGCGAGAGGTTCAGCTTGAAGATCCTGGCATTCTGGCTGATATTGATACACCGGAAGACTACACACGATTTGTAGGCCGTGCGCGGTAGTCTTAGTCTGTATCTTCCTATTACTAAGACCTGAATACTGCTAAGCCAGGTCAATCGCTGCCCTCCAGCGATGTCAATCCTTTGCCCCTTGGCCTTTCTTCCCCACGCTAATTGCTCTGCTGTTGCCTTCACCTTATGCTAAGATAACAAGATAACAAGATTCTTATATCATTGCTATGGAGGTAATGATGGCGCGGATTGTCAAGCGACAGGGGCCATTGGTCGTGGCCCTACGGACAGAAGGAGCTGTGATCATTCCCAAGGTCCTGCGAGAACAGGTCGGTCTTCAGGCGGGTGATCTTTTGGAAATCGAGACACGAGACGGAAACCTGATTCTTCATCCCCGTCCGATGGGGCGGTTGGTGCTCCGGGGGGTTCCGGCGGCTTCTCTGGATAAGCTTACCGGATTGGTTCGTCTGGGTGGTGATGCGGTGAAGGATAAGAAACGACTCTATGAGCGTTAGGGTTCTTGTAGATACGAGCTTCTTGGTTGCGCAGCTGGATGAGCGGGATGTGCATCACCAGACCGCCAGGGCTCTTCACGAACTATTCCGGAGACGAGAAGTTGCCTATATCTATCTGGACTGTGTGGTGAACGAAGCAGTGACGGTGCTGGCCCGGCGGGCACTGGAGCGGAAAGTCGATCCCAAGCCGATCATTCGGCGGCTACGTAGAGAGATCCCCACAGAGATGCTGGATTGGACAGGCCCTGAATTGCCCCGGTTGTGGGAGCGGTCTCTGGACACTTTGGAGATGTATAAAGGCAGGTTATCGTTTCATGACTGTCTCCTTGTCCTAGTCTCTCAGGAAGGCGGTATTGAGTGGATAGCCAGCTTTGACCGGAGCTTTGATCAGGTCAAAGCTCTCAAACGGGTTGGGACAACCGCTGCTTTCACTGTAAAATAATGATTCCTCATGAGTACCGACAAGCCTATAATTTTCTAAAATCCGTTACAGTGTTCGCTCTACTGACGGTATAACGGTCAGTCTTGGCGGCGTTCTCCGCATGCGACTCTAAGGGTGACCGACCTGGAAGGCACAAAAGGGTTTTATGAGGGACTGTTGGGACTGCAACAAATTGAGCGCCCCAATGTCCCGGTCCTAGGCGTGTGGTATGGCTGCGGCCAGCAACAGCTGCATATTGTTGTGGTTGACGAGCCGGTGTGGCCAGTCAGTTGCAACGACGTGTTATGCACGCCTACCACCGATGATCAGGAAGGTACCCTCCTCGTTAGCATTAAAATTCAACAAGTCTGTGTGATGACGCCGCAAGGCTTGTTCGATGTCCGCTAGCACGAGCATATTCCCCAGATCGTACGGTCGTCCGCTTCGTGCAGGTTGACGTTTCGGACATGCTCCGAATCTGGAAACAGGCCCGCGAGGAGCCCGACAAGTTTGTATGAAAGATTATAGTCAAAGAGTAGCTTCATGGGTCGATGGACGATACCAGTTTACGCTCACGATCAGCAGCAAAAGCTAGGCATGCGAGAATGTCTTCCTGCGTCAAATCTGGAAAGTCATCAAGGATTTCTTGCTCTGACATTCCAGAGGCCAGATATTCCAGCACATCATAAACCGTGATCCGCATACCACGGATGCACGGCTTCCCACCACGCTTGCCAGGTTCAATAGAAATTCTGTCCTGGTAACTCATAACCGAAACCTCCACTTTCTCTGCTATTCATCTTTCCCCGTGTCTGCATCTGCAGCATAACGTCCCCAGCTCAGCCGCGTCGCGTCAGCGGCGTTGGGTGGAGCGTCTCAGTTAGGCGCAGAAGCTTATAACCTTCCTCTTGAACGTATGGTATATCCTGGCTAGCGCTGCAATCTTTTAGCAGGGTATCTGCTCCAGATCATCGATAAGGAAGCAAATTTTAGTCAACAAAAGACTTGACCCCTATTCCCTGCTTGATAACCGGGGGCCTCATAGGGGTTAGATGTTTTCGTCTCTGTATTGCCCCAGGCTCTTTTCGACAAGTATTAGGTGAGACGTGGTCGCTGTAATCAGCATGCGGTAGTGCTCCGATCGGAGCTTACCCGAAATCATGCTTTCCCACTGCTCCAACGTCTCGGCGACGATTTTCCGGTTCTGCTCGTTGATGGCATCCCGTATCGTTTGGCCGTTTAGTTCCTGCATGCGTTGCGTATGGATGTGGGTCAGGAGGTGCCGATGATACTGGTTAACTGCCTCGACGACCTGTTTGCGCCGGTTCTCCAGTACCTTACCCTTCGTGAGCACTGCCAACCCGACGGCAGCGATCACCGAAAAAATGGCGACGGGCGGAAAGACGTTAATCATTGCATACGTTAAGGTGTGCCACCCAGCAGCCAGCCCCATGGCCCCGACGACGCCGCCGGCAATGCCGACCGCAAAGGTCTGCTCTGCGACGCCCAGCTGGAAACTGACCCTCGGGCCGGACATGGTTGCCGAGTGCGACGCGAACACCTTCAACGTACTCAAGTCCGGTGCTTGCGACTGAATCTCCTTCTCCCACGTTGCCTTGATCCTCTGGCTGGCCTCTTCCAGGATGCGCACGACGTCGCCCTCGACTTGTTTGGGATTCAGATGGCGGCCGAGCAGACCCTC
>CBDCRK010000007.1:0-49551 GCA_965220955.1 uncultured Binatia bacterium (SeqCode)
TTGGCCAGTACCAATCCCGTGATCACCGCAAGAAAACTGGTGAGCACATAGTAACCCAGAGTCTTTCCCAACAACCGACCCAGTCCCGCGTTACCTCCAACCGACGCCACGCCGGAAATGATCGATGTCAACACAAGTGGCACAATGATCATCTTCAACAACTTGATAAACAGCTGCCCTATCCAACCTATGTTGTCCGCCAAGGCTTCGCCCCCAACGAGTCCGGCCAGGGTGCCAAAAATCATGGCGAGAGCAACCCGCCAGTGAAGCTGTTTGTACCAAGGTGTTCCGTCCGTAGTCATAACACTCCTGTGTCCCAATCCTTGAAGCTTCGGATCATGGAGCGTGTCATTATAGCTGGCCTTACGGTATACGCAAATGATTATGGCTGCGTTTCTCGCCCTCGCGTTCTATTAGGCTCGCGATGGCATCCTTCTCATTTAAAGTGGGCTCTTCTGGGCCGCATGAGGCCCAAAGCCTTCAACGTGATATTCGAGAACGAGCGTAACCGTATATACCGTACAAGATGCCGTTCATGATGTCGCTGCTGCCGATGCCAAAGATTTTCCGGGCGCGGCGATTCAGGCGTATCAAAAAATTACTGGCATCACCAACCTTGGACCCGCAACTGCAACGCGGCTACTGGCGCTGGCTAGGCCGGATCGGATCGTCTCCTTTAATAAGGCGTCCCGGAAGGGGTTGGCGAAATATTTCAACCTTGACCTTGGAGGCCAGCTCTCAGCGGAAAAATACCGATCCGTCCTGGACAGCCTTTATGAAAAACCATGGTTCAACGCACCGCGCCCTGAGGCCCCACGCGAATACTCCATTTGGTTGATGCGGGCTGCCTTGATGGATTGTTTCGTGTATGACGGCGGCAGACCGGACAGGCCAAGCAATGTGCTTGGCTAGTGATCTTCCCGAGCAGACGGGAATGCACCCCGGAAACGAGTTCGACGCTGGAGGCTTAGGGGTCAGGCATGTATATTGACTTATGTCCGTTTTTGTCATGCGTCTTAAACCTCCTGGTCTGGGGTAGTCTCCTGCTCCTGGCTCTGATCGGGCAGGATAAGCACCTCATTCCATGTTGTTGATGCGCTCCAGTTCGTGCTCGCTTTTTACTAACACCTTCTCACTGTATGTCCTGGTTCCACCTCAGATCTGCCTCCAGTTCGCTCAAAGATACTCGTTTTCGTAGCAGAGGGTATCACCTGTACAGCTCCAAAAACTCCTCCACCACCATCCCTGCCTTCTTGATAAGGTTCCTGAGCAGCCCTGCTTTGATTGGCTTCCCTTTATGTACTGGAACAGAGAGGATATTGGGGTTGCCAGCTTTTCGTAGCTTGTAATGTTTGCCGTACCGTCCCAGGTTTTCCCAGCCTGCTCGCTCAAAAGCCCTAATTACCCCCTCGGGCTTGAGATTGTGAATGCCTGCCACCTAGGCCACCCGTTTACTCTTTTCCTTTTCCTCCTTACGGGTGACAGCCAGATGCCCCCGGATCGCGTCCCGAATCATGGCCAGAGCCTCCTCGACCGTGTCTCCTTGAGAAACGCACCCGGGCAAAGAAGGACACTCTACCACATAGCCTCCATCTTCTAGGTCTGGCTGAAGAACCACTTCATAGTCCTTGCCCCGAACTGTGACCTTATAGGTTCGCTGGGAGCTTAGTTCTGCCACCTTCCCTCGGACTTCTTCCACTATTTCCCCCAGGGCCAGACTAAAGACCAACTGTCCTTCTCGGAGCGTGTCCACCATCACCTTGGGGTCCTTGGTGAGTACAAAGATGCTCTCTCCATCGGTGAGCAGCCTGAACTGAACCAAGGGTTTTTCCACCTCTGGGACATGCTTTTTAAGGTAGGTGACGCACCTACGGATATTTTGCAGGCTCATCCCTTTCTCTCTTAGAGTCCTGGCTACCCGCAGTTGAATAAGGTCTACAAAGGTATAGAGCCGGGCAGAGCCTGTCCCCCTGGCTTCCTGGAGCGAAGGCTTTATAAAGTGGCTACGGTCCCAATGGTCAATTTGTCGGTAGCTTAGGCCGGTGATACGGCAGGCCGTCTTGGCGTTAAATCCGTTCATATTTTCCTTTTTTGAATTTATGTTTATATAGCTACAAGTATGTTATTATTATGCATAAACAAGCAAGGCGAGACAAGTTAAGGCAAAGTCACTAGCCCTGTCAACTCAACCGACTTACTGGCCCATAGACGGCCCTGAGTGGATAGTTTTTGCGGATGGCTTGAGGCAATACTGTAAGCTGGTCATGGACCTCTGGCCTTGCTTAAACAAAACCGATTGGCAAAACAGAGCCCTCAATAAACTTCCCGAAGCCTCAAGTGCTTCTTGTTCTTCCTCCTCTCTGGTCACACCAGCTGACCTTGGCCTCCCAGTGCCAATCCTGAGGCCATCAGGCCTACCTTTCCGATACTTGCCACTGCCCCATTGGGTGATGAGGCTTACACCCAGGCGGTCATCATACGGGGTGAGGAAGGTGCTGAGTCGGTGAGGTCCAATGTCAGGAACGTTTTCCTTGCCAAAGAGGAACCAGAGGAGTAAAGAGAGAGTACGGTATGACTGCTCTTTTGAGTGAAGTAGACGGAATGACGAACGGCTAAGGAGGTTTCTTATGATTTACGAAGTTCGCACCTACAGGCTGAAGCCTGGATGTATTGATGAGTTTGAGCAACGCTTTGCCGAGGCCCTCCCCCATCGGGATAAGTACTCCAAACTGGGGGCCTTTTGGCATACAGAGGTTGGACCGCTCAATCAGGTAATCCATGTATGGCCCTATGAGACGCTACAGCAGCGAGCCGAAATTCGTGCGCAAGCCGCCCAGGACCCTCATTGGCCACCCCTGGTCCTGGACCTTATCGAGAACATGGAGGCAGAGATTTTCCTTCCCGCACCCTTCATGCAACCCCTGGGCAATCGGCGGCTGGGGAACGTCTACGAGATGCGTACCTATATGTATCAGCCAGGGTCTATGCCTGAAGTGCTAGCGCGCTGGGCTACGGCAATTCCTGGACGGGTGCAACTCTCTCCGCTAGCAGCCTGCTGGTACAGTGAGGTAGGCGGGCTGAACAAGTTTGTCCATATCTGGCCGTACCAGGACCTCGAAGATCGGACCCGCATTCGGACAGCATCCCAAAAGCTCTCGCAGTGGCCGCCCCAGACGCGGGAGTTTCTGGTTAGCCAATCGAACAAGATGCTGATTCCTGCCGTCTTTTCCCCTATGCAGTAGGGTTTGCTCTCTTGTGCCCACTGGTGAGCTGGCGTGTAATAAGCAATCAAAGAGCGGTTGAGTGTGCGCTGCTTAGAACTACATCGCTGAAGGCTACGCGGACGTAGCTGAAGTTTATCGGATGGAGGCGGGTTTAGTCATAAGGAGAACAGAATATGTCGCGGGGTACATGGTACGTTGGTAAGGAAGAAGCAATCGGCGAACAGGGAATGGTTGCCGCCAACCAACCCCTTGCCTCTGAGGTGGGGATAGAGGTGCTCAGGAAGGGAGGCAATGCCGTAGACGCTGCAGTCGCAATGGGGTTCACTCTGGCGGTGGTTGAACCGTACATGAATGGTATTGGTGGGCGGGGATCAATGGTTATCCATCTGCAAGAGGCGGGGAAGACCGTGGCTCTTGACTACAACATTTGTGCCCCTCTTGCTGCTCATCCGCATATGTACAGGCTGAGGGCCAATGGAGGGACGAGGGGGTATTATGCTGGGGTGGAGGATGACGAAAACTTGCTTGGCCATAAAGCCGTGGGAGTGCCGGGGACAGTCGCAGGACTGTGCCGGGCTTTAAAGGAATTCGGTACTCTTCCCCTTGAAGAGGTTATGGCTCCGGCTATTCGTTACGCTGAAGAAGGGTTTGAGTATGACTGGCACCTCAGGCTCATGGTGGCCAAGGAGCTAGGTGCCCTCTCGCGCTTTCCCGAGACGGTCAAGACGTTCGTTGAAGGCCATTTTGACTTTAATCCGGTTCCCTTCGCTCCTGCGGATAAGCTTGTGCAAAAAGATCTAGCAGCTACTCTGAAGAGGATTGCCCAGGAAGGGCCTGACGCCTTTTATAAAGGGGAGATTGCTAAGAGGATGGCTGCGGATATGGCGAAAAATGGGGGGCTGATCACCGAAGAGGACCTGGCTTGTTACCAGCCCATACTCTTCGATCCTCCTTTAAGCGGTACCTATCGCGGTTATCAGGTTGTTGGCTCTCCCGGTCCTACGGGTAGCCGTACGCGGATGGAAATGCTCAACATCCTGGAGAACTTTGACCTCAAAGCCAATAGCCCTTGCTCTCCTCAAACTTTGCACCTCCTGATTGAAGCGTTCGGTAGAGCCTATCAAGACACATTCGCCTATATCGGTGACCCTACAGTGGTGCCTGTTCCCTGGGAGGGACTTCTTTCCAAGCAGTATGCTCGCTGGATTGCACAGCGGGTTGGTCCCCAGTATGCCTCCTTTGCCCAAACCCAGGGAAACCCCTGGGAGTTCCAGGGAGATAATACTGCTCCTCTTGGGGCTGTACCACCTGGAGCCATAGAAAAACCAATGCACGCCCAGCACACTACTCACCTGCAGGTGGTAGACAAAGAGCGGAACATGGTCTCGCAAATCCAAACCCTGGGCTCTCTGTTTGGCTCGCGGGTGGTTATTCCGGGAACCGGCATTCTCCTCAATAATAATATGATGTCATTTAATCCCAGACCTGACTCTCCCAACTGCCCTGGGCCGGGCAAGATGACCTGGTGGCCCGCGACCAGCACGTTGGTCTTCGATGGTAATGGCCAGCCGCTTCTAACTGTAGGAGCACCGGGAGGTTTAAGGATTGTGACCGCTGTGACTCAGGTGATTCTCAATGTACTTGATCACGGTATGGGTATGCAGGAGGCAATCACAGCTCCGCGTTTACACTGCGAAGGAGAGGAAGCTTGGTTGGATTCCCGCATCCCTGAGGAGTGTTGCGAAAAGCTCAGAGCTATGGGCCACAGGATTAACACAACCCCCGAGTTTATTGGCACCTGGAACTACGCCCTCCCCCTGGGCATCCTTATCAAGGAGAAAGCCGGGACCTTACACGGAGGAACAGATATTTTCTATCCTGGCGTGGCTATTGGGTATTGAGGGAGGACCAGAGCTGCACGGCTACTTTTTTTCACTTTCCTGTTTGCGGGAGTACAAGGTCAACCCGGTAAATATCCCCGCGCCGATTAGCGAAACAGAGCCTGCACAAAGGTACATCACGGTAAAGTTGGTGTGCTCTAAGAGCAGGCCCATCCCTACAGCACCGAGACCCATGCCTACATCGAAAGCGCCCATCAAGGTGGCAAGCGCAGCGCCTCGGTCGCGAGGGGTGGAACGATCCACGGCCAGTGCCATGATCGCCGGCTGCACTCCACCAAATCCTAATCCTTGCAGCGCTGCCGCAAGCAAGAGGCCTTGCATTGATGTAGTATAAGCCAGGATGGCCATAGAAGTTCCCAGGATCACCATGCCAGGGATAATCACCGCGGCCCGGCCAAAGCGGTCAGAAAATCTCCCGGCCCCAAGCCGGGCAACAATCAGTGCTACCGAGTACATGGTGAAGAACACGCCTGGATTGCCAAGATGGCGGGCCTCAACAAACAGAGGTAAGAAAGACACTACCGTGCCAAAGGTCGTTGTCATACACGCGGCAACGAGGGCGGGAGACAGGGCCGTGCGGCTAAACAGAGGTGGGCGCTCAGCCCTGGCCTGATTGTGAGCCTGTACACGACCCGGCTCGCGCACAAGCTGCCCTAAGAATAGGCTGCCCAGGGACAAGGTCGCGGTAAGCCAGAACAGACCGGTAAAGCCCATTGGCCTTACCAGGGCGGCCCCTAGGGCTGGGCCAACCGCCATCGATAGGTTGAGCGCTACGCCGTAATAGCCCATGGCCTCTCCACGCCGGGTAGCGGGAGCAAGGTCGGCTACCAGCACACTAGAAGCAGTGGTGTAAGCAGCAAGGCCAATACCATGAAAAAAACGCAATCCCAGCATCACTGACACTGATCCGGCCCAGACATACAGGGCCGACGCCAGGCAATAGATCAGGGCACCAAGACCGAGCCCGGCTTTACGGCTCCAGGCGTCTACAAGCCATCCAGAAAACGGCCGACTTAACAATGCAGCCACAGCAAACGCTCCCATGACTAGGCCGACCTGGGATGCCGCGCCCTTGAGTTCTTGGACCACAAAGAGGGGCAAAACCGTAAACAGCAGGAACATGCTCCCGGAGAAAAGAAAACCGCCCAGGCAGAGAAACAGAAAATCCCGGGTAAAAAGCTTGGCCGGAGCAGGGTCGGAAGGCTTATCCAGCGCTGTGTAGGTTGGCAGAGAGGGTGGCTGCGCAGGAGCAGGTTGTGCAGGTTGAGACACTGTGACTAAGTTTATCCCGGGCTCTCCGTCCTGGCAAGGGACGGGTAATTCCGCTCTTTTCATTATAAATTACTGCACCGCGGATTCTCTCTGAAGAAACTCTCGCGGCGTCAGGGCGGGTATGATGAGCCTTTCGCGAAAGTGATCGGCATCCCAGGAGACGAACCGTGCTGCTCCCGGAATGTGTTGAGTAAGCGTGGCCATGACAAGGGCATCCCCAAAGCTGGCTTTCTGCAGGAGAAAGTGGAAAATGTCCTCTCCCCTCAGTGCAGGAAGAAGATGATCAAGAGCTAGCGAAGGGAGAACCTGTACCTGGTATCTTCGAGGAAAGTAGAAAAAGAGTTCCCGCAATTGCTGCTCGTTCAGGTTGAAGGAGAGAATGCCGCAAACCTACAGCAGATTGAAGATACTGGTAACTCCATTTCTGTGTTGGGCGATCCTTTCCAGGAAGGCTCTGTTGACTATGAAGTTGCGATCCCTGCGATAGCGAAGATCGATCACGAAGACGTTGGTATCGACCACTGTCAGGCCCGTCTCCGCGTCCACCGTATTGCTTCTTTCCACGTCTTGTAGTGGGGAGGGGTTCCCTTTAGAGACTGTTCAATGTCCGCCCATGCCTCTTCAAAGGGCCGCAGATCTAGAATAGAGAGTTGGCTTTCTTCTACAGGAGAAAGTAGGGCGCAGGGTTTACCCCTTTTGGTGATCGGAATCTTCTCGCCACGCCCGACCTGGCGGAGGATTTCACCAGTATAATTCTTTAGCTCCTTGGCGCTAACAGACTTCATGAGTTACCCCTCAGAGAGAAGTGATTACTTCACGTATGGTAATAGTTACTTTGTAAGGGCGGGGCAAGGAGACCTCTGTGCTTTCATCTGTCATAAACCATCCCCTCTCCCGCACAGACGCGGGAGAGGGCTAGGGTGAGGGTTCCGTCTATTGTATAGATGAAGGAGGAATCAACCATGCGCTTTGGACAGAATCGGCAGAAGGAACCCATTAACGTTGTCATGGCAGCAGCAGTATTGCCTTCAAACCGTTGGGAAGAACTGTGGGACAAACTGAGACAATTCGCTGTCAAGGCAGGCAAAGAGATCATCGAAAAAGTCCTCGTCCTCTACTATTGCCTGCAGGACCCCGATACACCGCCTCAGGCCAAAACAGTGATCGCGGCTGCGCTTTCCTACTTCGTCTTGCCGGTCGATGTGATCCCCGACTTGGTCCCGGTCGTTGGCTTCACTGACGACTTGCATGTTTTGATGGGGGCCCTCGCCATCGTCATAGCCCATATCAAGCCGAAGCATTGGGAACAGGCCCGTGACAAGATGAAAGAATGGTTTATGATTTGTGGCTGCTCCCCCCATCGTGAGTCAGCAGGGAAGTAAGGCCGCAGAGGAGCTCCGGCGTAGCATCCTGAGCAACTCCTCCAGCTTGGCCATTGGCGTCCCCTTCCTCTCGCCACCGATCAACGTTCATTTCCGGCAGGCGGAGCCGGAGGTTCCCCAAGTGAGGCGCGCAGGACAGTGCCTGGCGGCAGTGTTGCCCGTTCAGCGCGGGTGATAATTACTTCGGCTTCTATTTCATCGGTCGCCACAGGTTCCAAACGCACCTCTCGCTGCCATGGGCCAGCAGAAAGGCGAATTGTCACTCCCGCTAACTCTGCGGTCGTGGCATCGAAGCGTACAATCACATCGTGATTCGATTGCTCCTTGACGAATAGACCATGGATCTTGTCCTGCGACTTCATTTTTAGCGGTTCGTTCGGCATTGCAAACACTGCTGCGCCCACGGCTCCAAGTGTCGGCGTTGCAAACGCTGCTTGCTCAAGGGCGATAGGGTAAGAGAATGAATCAAGGAAGTCGCGCAGCCGATCCCGCAGCGACACAGTATCGACAATCGATTGCCGCAAGGTAGCAGCAAATGCGTTGCGCTGTTTCGTCCATTCTTCCTCAGGAAACTCTTCCTGCGCAGCGAAAAAGTCTTCTAACTGCTGCGCACACACGACGCAGCGCTCCAAGTGATGGTCAAAGTCCTGCTCTAGCTCTTTGGGCAACTCTTCCAGGATGAACCCAACGAGTTCGTCTGCTGTCAGGTGCATTTGCAAGTCACGACTCATAGCACGATCCCTCTTTCCTTCATCAGGTGATCGCCGCGGAGCAAACGATTCTGTATCTCGTGCTCCGAGCAGCGGGCGATTCGAGCGGCTTCAGCAGGTGCAAATCGCCGCAACCTGATTAAGATGATGGCTTGTCGCTCGTTCGGTGGTAGTTGGTCAAGGCAGGGCTGCTTCTCGATCAGACGCTGCAGTTCCTGATGAGCGCGGTGCAGACGCACCTTCATCGCTCCCACTGAACAGCCGGCGATGTGTGCGGCATCAGCGCGCGACATTTCTTGCTTGTCGCATAACTCTATAGCTTGCTTATACTTAGGCGGTAGTTGGTCAACATAAGGCTGCCCTTCCTTCCAATCGATATTGGGTTTAAGTTGAGAAGGGGATGAAAGAATTTGTTGTTCTCTCTCCTTCTCCTGAGCCTGACGGTTCCGTGCCTGACGGCGTGTTTCTTGATCGGCTCTGCGTGTGGCCGCCCGAGCAACCAGACAGTAGATCCAGTTCCGAAAGGGACACTTTGTCCCGCGGTAATGCGTTGGGTCATAGGTGTGGCGGGAGTGATGGGCATCCTTGAGCTTGTCTGCTACCATATCCTTTGCCAATTCAAGCGCTCGTTCTTGGTCCAGTTTACGCTGTGTAAACCCGTAGCGAACCGGACAAGCTTATCAAGCATCTCACGCTGAAGCCAATCGAATACGGCTTGAATTTCCTCAGGTGTCCAATCTCTGCCGGGCTTTCGGAAAATGCTCTCGATGTCCATCGGCAGGTCCTCCTTCTGCCTCTGTAACCCACTGTCACCTGCTATACTATAGGCAATTCAACGGCGAAAGGTTACATATCTTCCCCTATTTTTCTCATCCCCACGGCTGCGCGGGTGGCCGAGAAGGGAAAGAAGGTATTATTGGAGTCGCGTCTTGAATTTTGACTTTATAAACCCAGGCTAAGCTGCGATGCCATGGAAGCAGACAGGGAAAGATAAATTGAAAGAAACCGCTCCCTCTACAAGAGATGAAACCTGCGCAGCACTTCGGCCACCTGCTCATTGGTCTGGCTCAGGACACGCAAAGCCTCAAGAAGGGAGTGGAGCCTTTGGCGGTTTTGTGAGAGTTCTTCCTCAATCTCCCGGACCTTGGTTTCAAAGGGTCTTATCATGGTGCGCCTATCCCAGAGGGCAAACCCAATAGTGACGGCCACGATTCCGGCAAAGGCTGCCATTATGGTCATCATGATGTTGGTGGCCCTGTCAAACTGGGTGTTCATATCCTCCCGCAGCTGCTGAACCTCTGTCCTCAGAGTGGTTTGCCCCTCTTCCAGTCTTGTCAACCGCTCAATGATCTCGCGGTCAGTGATTCTGGGAGCTGTCTCAACAGCCGAGCCCAAAGAAGGAATAAGCATGAGCGTAATGACAGCCAAAGCAAAACCTATCTGCCTCATTACTTCGAAAGGTCAGGTATCGGGGAAAGTCAATAGGACCCTCACCCGCTCCCGCTACAGTGCGGGAGCGGGGGGTAGTTCATGTGGTTAATAAGGAGAGAATTAGGAGCGGCGGACTTTGACGCCAGCACGTTCCTCCTGCAAGGAGAACGGTGCACTGGAGTCGCGTTCGCCCCAACCGCGGGCCATGGCTTCAACCAGGTCTTGCTCGGCGGTGTTGGCTATTTTCATTGGCACGTTGTACTCGCGGCCTAGCTCAGTTGCTAGCCCTACATCCTTGCGTGCCAACTTCAGGGCAAAACGTACCGTGTCAAAATCTCCCTTGAAAACGACTTCCGGTATAAAGTAGTTCCAGATCAACCCTTGCCCAACGGCTCCACCCACAATGGCCTGTAGTAAAGCCTGCGGGTCCACCCCAGCCTTAACTCCCAGGGTAAAGCCTTCGGCCAGTATGGGCTGGAGGCAAATCCCGATCATATTGTGCACCAGCTTGGCAATAGCCCCGCAGCCGATCCCGCCAATATAGGAAACCTTATCACCCAGGACATCGAGAACAGGTTTGACTCGTTGGTAAAGCTCTTGATTTCCTCCCACCATCACTGCCAGAGTGGCCTGCTGGGCTCCCATGGGACCCCCACTGACCGGCGCGTCTAGCACCTGCACGCCCTTCTCCTGGTATAGATCATGGATACTGCGGATAAGAGTGGGGGAGTTTGTGGATAGATCTATGTAGATAGTTCCTGAGGTAGCCCCTTGTAGGATTCCGCCTTCTCCCAGGGCAACAGCCTCAACTTCTTTAGGTCCAGGTAGCGAAGTAAAAATAATCTCACTTGCTGCTGCCACCGCCATAGGGCTATCGGCCCATTGGGCTCCTCGATCCAGGTGGCGGCTGGCAGCCTCCCGGCGCGCGTCATACACAGTCAGGGTATGCCCGGCTTCGAGAATATGCCCTGCCATGGGTCCTCCCATGTTGCCCAGTCCAATAAATCCAATACGCATACTACACCTCCGTTTAAGCTGCCTTTTCTATTGGCGATCTGGTCTTTCTACCAAGCGAAATTTTGGCAGCGTGATCTCAGGCGTGACCTTGTCAAACACGACTTCTACACTGAGCCCGCAGTCCAGATCTTCATTTTTGCAGTCCACCACCTGGCTGATGATCTGCGGCCCTTCTGCAAGCTGGATAAGGGCCACATTGTAGGGAATGTCTTGTTTGAAGCCCGGGTGCCAGAGCTGGTAATAGATGCCATAAGAGTAGATTGTGCCCCTGCCGCTGAGCCCTACCCACTCCTGGTCGGAGGAGAGGCAGTTGGTGCACACTGGACCTGGAGGCAGGTGGATGTATCCGCAGGCCTGGCACTTTTGCGCCACAAACTCGTGCCGCTTGGCTGCTTGCCAGTAGGGCTCGTTCCATTTCTCAATCACCGGTAAGGGTTTGGTGTATTCGGTCATTGCCTCACCTCCGCAGAATAAGCGCACCGGCATGTTCACGTAGGCCGCCAGTGTAGGTGCACAGAAGTAACTCTACATCCTTGACCTGCCGCTGTCCACACTCGCCGCGGAGCTGGCGCACCGCATCGCAGGTGTTCTGCCAGCCAACCATGTAGGTCTCTGACAACTGACCGCCGTTAATATTTACCGGCAGTTCTCCACTCAGGGCAATGCGACCATTCTGAATCCAGCGGCCAGATTCTCCTTCCGGGCAAAAACCATAGTTCTCCAGCGCAGCCAGCACTGCCGGGCTATAGGCATCCTGGACATAGAGCGCCTGGATGTCCCGCACCCTAACTCCAGCCATATCGAAGACCATCTGCGCTGCCGCCCTCTGCTGAAAACTCTGCATTACTAGGTCCGGGGTCTCGTAGGCACGAAACGCTTCCTGCCGGCCTATGCCTCTAATATACACGGGTGGCTTGCGCAGGTCTTTTGCCCGCTCGGCAGTGGTGAGAACAAAGGCATGAGCACCGTCGGTAATATAGCAGTAATCGAATAACCGCAGTGGCCAAACCACATAGCGGGCGTTCAGATAGTCGTCGAGGGTGATCGGCGTGTGCTGCGCGGCCTTAGGATTGAGAAGGGCATGCTGGCGCTGGTTAAGCGCCACAGTGGCTAGCTGCTCCTCAGTGGTACCATAGAGGTGCATGTGCCGGCGAAAAGCAAAAGCAAAAGGCAGCGAAGGATTAAAGGCGCCGTAGGGCGCATGCTCTTCCAAGAGGGCCTCGCCAAAACGGTTGCGGTTGGTCTTCTGATTGGTGCCGTAGACAATCAGGATGTAACTGGCCATGCCGGCGTGAAGCAGCAGGGTGGCCTGTTGAATCATATAGCAACCTGTGGCTCCGGAGCCCTCGATCGCTCCACCAACTTTTGGATTGAGGCCAAGCATTAGGCCGACTTTGAGATAGTCGCCCTGGCCACCATAGCTACGCTGGACAAATAAACCATCGATGTCGTCCTTCTTGAGCCCACAGTCCACCAGCGCAGCCTTAGCTGCATCAATTGCCAGCTCATCGCCGGTTTTGTCTGGCACCGCCCCTTGCGGCGTGTCGCCCACACCAATAATGCAGACTTGATCGCGGAGGTCCCGAAGGCCCATAGCTTTAACCTCCCTTCCTAAGCTATATAAAACCCTGGTAAAGGATGCAATCTTTTTTGTGCAAAAGGAGCAGGGTAGTTCAGCCCTCACTATTTTTTCGTGATAAGGAGAACGATATAGTAAGAAAAAGGAGATGAGGCAACGTGTCTACATCGAGTCCATAGTCGTACTTTTAACTAAGAAGGGCATTGGAAGATGAAATCAGGTAGTCAAGGGAAGCCGAAAATAGTCTGGTTGGTACTTCTTTGGGTAGGCGGAGGGCTTGCTATCTCAGAGGTTATATCTGCTCCTTTCCCGGTGAATCTTATTCTTGTGGCAATAGGGGCTTTCTTAGTTCTTTTCTTCACGCCTGTGCTCCTGGGGAAGCCAGAGAAGAAAACGAGTGAAACAGATTACGCTGAAACTGCGCCAGGGCCGTGGCTAAAGCTTAAGAAAACAGGGGAGAGGATGAAAACTGTCCGGGATAAACAAGACGCCCCTCAGGAGCTACAAGGAATTCCCCAGGAGGCGATGGATATTGCTAGAGCTTATGACGGAGTTTTGGCAGAGCTAAAAAGGGAAGATAAAAAATTAAAGTCTCAAGAGAGAAAACTACTAAGGCCAATTTCACAACTTCCGTATCCAAAAGAGCGGATAGAAGAGGCCCTTGAGACTGCTTCGCGAATGGCCAAGAACGATGATTTGAGAAAACATCTAGATGGTTTGCTGTTAGAACTCGATAGTTTTGTTGCTGACGAGGAAGTTCCTGATGACCCGGGGGAAAACCAGTTGGAGTGGATAAAAAGGCTTACGGTGAAGAATGGGAAAAACGTAAAGTCAACTGCCTAAAGCCGATCCCTTTGGAACTCGCCCCTCAGCCCCTATTTGAAATGGGGCATCACCTGTTTGGCAAACAGCTCTAGGGACTTTAAGGCTTTGTTGTGGGCAAACCCACCAAAGTTTACCTCAAAAATAGCATAGGTGAGGCCATAGTCCACCTCGGCTCGCTTAAGTCGCTGCACACACCTCTCAGGGCTACCAAAAATGATGCAATCCCCTCTATCCAGATCCTCGTAGGTGGCATTGCCAAAAAGTTTAGACAGGCCTCCTTTGTACTCCTTATAAGCCTCTGACTGCCAGGCCTTCTTGTCCAGTCCGCCAAAGAAGCGCCAGTACTGGGCAAAGTGCCCCTCGGCTAACTGGCGTGCCTCTTCGTCAGTCTCCGCCACATAAAGGTGATAGACGCCGAGTATTTCCCGTGTACTAGCATCGTGCCCGGCTTCTTTAAGGGCTGACCAGTAGAGGTCAAGCTTGGCCTGGAGGTCCTGGTGTTGAGGATAGGCAAAGGGAACAAGCATGGGATGAAAGCCTTTTTGCCCGGCCCAGATAAAACTCTCTGGGGTAACAGCACAGGCTGACCAGACGGGCGGATAGGGTTTTTGCACTGGCTTGGGTAGAGTTGGGTTGACAGGCTGGCTGGTTCTCGCTTATACCGTGCCAAGGAGGAAAAAACAATGAAGGCTATGTGTGCGCACCAGTTTGGCGGACCTGAGCAACTCAGGCTTGAAGACGCTCCTGATCCACAGGTGGAGCAAGGACAGATACAGATCCGGGTAAGGGCAGCAGGGATCAACCCTGCTGATCTGGTCAGGCTCTCGGGACGTCTCCAGCCCCTAAAACTTCCCTATATCCCGGGGACCGATGTTTGCGGGGAAGTGGAAGCCATCGGAGCCGGGGTAACCAATGTAAAAGAGGGGGAAAGGGTGTTTGGACGTGCGCTCAGTGGGGGCTATGCAGAGAAGACCTGTCTTCTGGCTAGCGAAGCTATCCCACTTCCAGCCAACCTCTCTTTTGCTGAAGGAGCAGCGATTCCCATTCCGTTCTATACTGCTTATCGGGCTCTCCACCATAAGGCCGGGCTTAAGGCCGGCGAGACTGCACTCATCTCGGCTGGTGGAGGTGGAGTGGGAGTGGCCGCCATCCAACTTGCTAAAGTCGCGGGCGCTCGGGTGATTACCACTGTAGGCTCAAAGGAAAAGGCCGAACGAACTAAGGAGCTAGGAGCCGACGTGGCTCTTAACTACAGGGAGCAGGATTTTGCCGCGGAGGTACAGAAGCTCACAGACGGCAAGGGCGTTGAGGTGATCATTGAGAATGTGGCAGCAGACAACTTGGCCAAAGACTTTGTGGTCCTAGCCCGAGACGGCCGTATTGTGCTGATCGGTACGGGTACAGGCAAGTCCCCGGAAGCAACTTTTAGCGTCTTTAGTGCGCTTATGAAGGATGCTAACCTCTATGGCATGAGCCTGATCAATGCCAGTCCCGTTATCCCGGAAATGGCCCAAATTCTGACAGGCCTTTTTGCCCAGGGCAAACTCAAAGCCGTTGTGAGTCAGTCTTATCCTTTGTCTGAAGCTCCCCAGGCTATGGGCGATCTTCTAGCAAGCAAGGTCTTTGGCAAGTTGGTCCTCACTCCGTAGAATGGCTGGCAAAAAACGACCTATAAAAAGGAGGGAAAACTTATGGCACTAACATTAGAACTGGCAGAACGGTTTATTGCTGCGGCCAAAGCCAAGGCTCAAGCCCAAGGATGGGCTATGAGCCTTGCCGTTGTTGATACTGCGGGCAACCCGGTGGCCCTGGCACGCATGGACGGGGCGCGCTGGCTAACGGCTAGTGTGGCACCGAGCAAGGCTTTTACTGCCGCTACCTTCCAGCGGCCCTCAGCGGACGTAGGGGAGATTGCGCGGACGCGGCCTGAGCTGTTCAACAGCATCATTAGCCTGGCCGGTCGGCCGTTCCTGCTTGCGGGGGGTGGCTTACCGCTGACTATTGGTGGCGAATTGCTCGGCGGGGTTGGCGCCAGCGGAGGTACAGAGGAGCAGGATGTGGAATGCGCCCGAGCAGGCCTGGCCGGTATAGGCGGGGAGTAAAGAAACGTTTAGACCAGCTACACAATGAAAACCCTAAACGTCCTGCTCCTGGGAGCCCCAGGAGATAAGGTCATTGAGGAAATCTCCGCGGTTGACCCATGTATCCGCGTTGTGGATGCGCGGGGCAAGTTTGAGATCGAGTATGCCCAAACCTGGCCAGCGGAAAGCGTTCGCCGGTATGTGCCACAATCCTTGATCACACAGAACACCTCGACCCGGGCTGAGCGTAACGCTTTACTGGCCGAGGCAGAAGTCATCTGTGTCCGCTTTCCTTTTCCTCTGGACCTGCTTGCCCGGGCACCGCGGCTTAAGTGGCTTCATCAAACGCCAGCAGGCGCCTCTAATCTGCGTATAGGAGATATTTGGGGTAGTCAGGTGATGGTGACGACTTCACGCGGGCTTAACAATGCGCTGCCCATTGCCGAGTATGTCCTGGCAACCATGCTACTCTTTGCCAAATCTCTTCCCCAGGCATTTAAGGACCAGGCTCGGCGAGCGTTCGACCGTCGCGAATATCGTCCGGTACTCTTACAAGGGAAAACGCTTGTTATTGTTGGTCTAGGCGGCATTGGCAGCGAGGTGGCCCGTCTGGCAAAGGCTATGGGGATGCGCGTGCTGGCCACTCGGCGATCGGTCACGGTTACTCAGAGACAGACGCAGGGGGTCGATGAACTCCTTCCGCCATCGGCGCTACCCACCCTGCTTGAGCAGGGCGATTTTGTTGTACTGAGCGCGCAGTGGACACCTGAGACCGAAAAAATCATTGGCCAACCCGAACTGCAACAAATGAAGTCCAGTGCTTATCTCATTAATGTTGCGCGGGGTGAACTCATTGAGCAGCCGGCCCTTGTTGTTGCCCTGCGTCAGGGCTGGATTGCTGGCGCGGCCTTGGATGTTTACGAAGGAGAGTTCGAAGGTCCTCCACCAGAAGATCTCTGGCGGTTACCGAATGTGTTGATCACTCCCCACACCTCTCCCGGTACTGATGTACCGCATGCCAGAGGGGGCGAGTTGTTCTGTGAGAACCTACAATACTATCTTAAGGGAGAGCCTTTATTGAACGTAATAAATTGGGAGCGGGGGTATTAGTAGGGGCGAAGCATTCGTTCTGAAGTTCCGAAAGAACCAAAGGGGGACGCCCGCGGATGCTTCGCCCCTACTCTTCCCGAATACACTGTTCGTGGCCGGCCTGTTATAGGGAACATAAGGGAGCTAAGTACCAGCTATGAGAGGCGTTGAAAAACAAGATATAATAAAGAAACTCATGGGGCGTCCGACTGAAAAGCAGCAGCAGGCTGAGAAGCAAGCTAGGACTGCTAGGCGTCTGCGCCCTGCTAGGCGTCTGCGCCCATTGGTAGCTGTATGGGTGGTTATGCTTCTGCTAGGCGTTGCTGTCAATTCTTTTGGTCAGGAACAGCTCACCCTGACCGGCCACCAAAATTGGATCTATAGTGTGGTCTTCAGCCCCGATGGCAAGCGTGTGGCTACAGCCAGCTTTGATAATACGGCAAAAGTGTGGGACGCCGATTCCGGCGAGGAGCAGCTTACCCTCGGCGGCCACGAACATTGGGTCTGTAGTGTGGCCTTCAGTCCCGATGGCAAGCGTGTGGCCACGGCTAGCTTTGATAATACGGCAAGAGTATGGGATGCGGTTTCCGGCCAAGAACTCTTTGTCTTGGCCGGCCACACTGGGGCCATCTATGGTGTAGTCTTCAGTCCGGATGGCAAGCGCTTGGTTACGGTTAGCGATGATAGTAGGGCAAGAGTATGGGATGCAGCTTCCGGTGAGGAACTGTTCGTCTTTGATGCCCACAAGAATTGGATCTATAGTGTGGTCTTCAGCCCCGATGGCAAGCGTGTGGCCACGGCTAGCAGAGATATGACGGCAAAAGTATGGGATGCAACTTCCGGCCGGGAGCAACTCACCTTTGATGCCCATACCAGTGCAGTCTTTAGCGTGGCCTTCAGTCCAGACGGGAAGCGTATAGCCACAGGCAGCTTTGATAATACAGTAAAGATATGGGATGCGGCTTCCGGAGAAGAACTGTTCACCTTGACCGGCCATACTGGTACAGTCTTTGGCGTGGCCTTCAGTCCGGATGGGAAGCTTTTGGCTACGGCTAGCAATGATAGTACGGCGAAGGTGTGGGATGCGGCTTCCGGCGAGGAGCGGCTTACTCTCGACGGCCACACTGGTCCGGTCCGAAGTGTAGCCTTCAGTCCGGACGGAAAGCACTTGGCTACGGCTAGTAGAGATATGACCGTAAAAATATGGGACACTTCTTCTGGACAAGAACAAACCACCCTTGACAGCCAGCTAATGCAGTCCAGAACATAGCCGTGAGGGAGCATATTTGTTGAAATAAGGAGTTAAAGCGCTCATGAAAGTGAAACTTGCTTTTGGTCGCGAGGGAGCAGAAATAGAATTGCCGTCGCATATCCGAGCGACGGTTTTGGCAGCAAAGTTTGCGGAGGCAGCAGAGGCGGCAGATAACGCTCTGGCTGAAGCCCTGTACGGTCCTATTAAGTCTCCTCCCTTGTTCGACTTAGCAAAGGGCAAGGCCACAGCGGCTATTTCCATTTGCGACATCACGCGGCCAGCGCCTAACCGTGTGGTATTACCGCATGTGCTAGGCACTCTAGAAAAGGCCGGGATTCCTCGCGCCGGCATTACTATTCTAATTGCCACCGGTCTACATCGGAGTGCCACTGTACAGGAGTTGCAAGAGATTGTGGGGCCGGAGATCTTGAGTTGTTATACGGTTGAGTCTCATGATGCTCGCAACGAGGCGTCGCATGTTGACCTGGGCCAGACACATTCCGGGACTCGTGTTCTCATTGACCGGCGATTTGTGGAAAGCGATCTGCACATCACCCTTGGGTTCATTGAACCCCATCTCATGCTGGGCTTCTCGGGCGGAAGAAAGCTGGTAGCACCAGGCTTGGCTGGCGAGGAAACGATTAAACGGTTGCACAGTCCACTCTTTATGCGCGATCCCCGAGCAGTGGAGGGATCTTTTCCGGACAATCCTCTGCATCAGGAGCTGCTCGAGATTGCGCGGATGGCGCGTCATGACTTTATTGTGGACGTTGCCCTGACACGCTCCCGGCAGATTGCCCGGGTGTTTGCCGGCAATCCCGGAGCTGCTCATGCAGCAGGAGTGGATTTTGTGCGAACCTCCACACGGGCGTTAGTTAGCGAAGCTGTAGATGCGGTGATCACAACCAGCGCCGGCTATCCGCTTGACCTGACCTATTATCAGAGTGTCAAAGGGGTCACTGCTGCCTCGCACATAGTAAAGCCAGGAGGAACTATTCTGCTGGCTGCCGCCTGTCAGGAGGGTCTTGGTAGCCCCGAGTTTACCCAGTTTGTTCGCCGTTTTCCTGACTGGCGAGCGTGCCTCAAAGAGACGGAGCATGCTCCTGTAGTTATTGACCAGTGGCAACTAGAAAAGCTGGCGTTGGTGGCGCAGAAGGCCCGGTTAATGTTTTGCACGCCTGGCATTCCGGCTGAGGACCGCACCTGTTTATGGGGATCGGTGTTTGAGGATGCCCCTCAAGCCGTGGGGGCGCTTTGTGCAGAGCTACCCCACGGGGCAACTGTTGCCGTCATTCCTGAAGGCCCGTATGTATTCTCCCAGCTCGCGCCGACATCCTAATGATGCTATTGAATCTGGTGTGGGAACCTTGTATTCAACCTCCCGGCCCTGAAGCAACCCTCGCACCTGCTCACGTAGCACCACGCCCCAATCCCTCTCGGCAAACCAAATCAGCGGCGGCGCTATCTACGATGCTTTGATTGCCCAGGCTTCAGTCAAGGCAAAGGTGGATCGCCTGATAACACTCAATCCTGACGATTTTCGTTGGGTAAGACCAAAGATTGCTTCGAGAGTTTTCTCTCCGGGGGTCAGTATTGATGGTGAGACTTTTGGGCAATGACAATGCTGCCGATGTCAATGCTCTTGCATTGCCGATGTCAATGCTTGGTCTTGATCATATGGCTTGACAAGAGAAATTGAGGGACTTAGTCTGCACGCGTAGAACACAAAAACCTGCGGTACCTGCCATTAGCCTGATAGAGAAATTTTCGTTAAAGGAGGTAGGCTATGCCACCACAAGTACTCACGGATGGTCTTAAGTTCCCCGAAGGACCGGTGTGGGCGCCGGATGGGACAGTATATGTTACCGAGGTTGAAGGCGGTTGCATCACGGCTATTGCGCCCGATGGCTCCAAACGCACTTTTGCTGAAACCGGCGGCTCGCCGAACGGGGCGGCGCTCGGCCCTGATGGCTACCTTTACGTGACAAATAATGGTGGTAGGGAGCCGGGGTATATCCAAAAAATTGACCCGAATGGCAAGATTGGGACTCTCTACAATCAATGTGAAGGGCAGCCCTTTCAAGGCCCCAACGACCTGGTCTTCGATGCCCACGGGGGTTTCTACTTTACCGATCCAGGCCCGGTTTCTCGTGATGGTCTCAAATTTGGTCATATCTACTACGCCCAGGCAGATGGTAGCCAGGTCAAACGAATGCAGTACTACTTCTTCTTTCCCAACGGCATTGCCCTTACTCTAGATGGCTCGACGCTGATCATTCTGGAGTCGATGACCGGCCGCGTTTGGGCTATCCCTATCGAGAGTCCTGGTACTCTAGCGCAGGTTGACGCCGGCGCCCGTGCCGGGGCACCCCGGGCTTGGCCGGTCACGTCCTTGCTGACCACTGTACCGCAGCCGGCCGTGCCGGACGGGATGTGTGTGGATGAGGCGGGCAACCTTTTGGTTTGCGCCCACAATAGCAGCACAGTCTCAGTCCATGCTCCCGATGGAGCGCCTCTTTCGCCTATAACAGTAGAAGATCGCAGGCTGACCAACTGCTGCTTTGGCGGCAACGACTTTTGCACCCTTTATATTACCGAATCCGGTCTTGGACGCGTGGTCATGATACAGTGGGAGCGGCCAGGCCTACGACTCAACGATCACTGATGGGTATCAATGTGCCACTATAGTCTATGATTGTAGTGTCCCTCCGGGGCAGAGTCGTTCTGCCTAAAAACACCATAAAGGAGGTGAATATGGACCTCATTATTCGCAATGGCACGGTGGTTACGGCTGCTGAGGTGTATGAGGCGGACGTTGGCATTGAAGGGGGTAAGGTTAAGCAAATCGGGCAGGGGCTGGGCCCGGCCGCTAGAGAAATTGATGCTAGGGGTCAGTACCTTTTCCCTGGTGGGGTGGACGTACACACGCATGTGGACATTGAACTGTTAGGATACCGCTCGGCCGATGACTTTTACTCCGGCACTGTAGCCGCGGCTTGTGGTGGAGTGACAACCATTGTGGATTATGTGCTGCCCGAGCCCGGTCAATCCATTCAGGGCAGTGTTGAGGCCTGGCAGCAAAAGGCCCAGGGCAAGGCTATAATCGACTATGGCCTGCACCCGGTAATCCTGGAGCCCACACCAAAGATTATTGCCGAGATGGCGGATGCAGTAGCCGATGGCTACACCAGCTTTAAGCTTTTTATGATTGGTATGGCTCGTTTTGACGAGCTGGCGCCCCAGTATCTAAAAGTCATTGCTCAGGCTGGAAAACTTGGCGCCCTTACCAATATCCATGCCGAGGATCAGTGCCTGATTTCTTATCTAACCGAGCAATTTAATGCTGAGGGCAAAGTGGGCGTACGTTACTTTGCTGATTCTCGGCCCCGTCCATCCGAGGGCTTGGCCGTGCAACGCGCTATCACCATGGCCCGCTATGCCGAAGCCCCCATCTATCTTGTCCATTTGTCTTGTGAAGAAGCCCTGGCACCCATTCGCGAGGCTCGGGCGCGTGGGCAGGTGGTCTATGGCGAGACCCGGCCCATCTATCTTCATCTTTCCAGAGAGCGTTTTGAGGAAACAGACGGCGAGCGCTATGTGGGCTGGCCGCCGCTCAGAGAAGCCTCGCAAATGGAGGTAGTGTGGAATGGCCTGCGTACCGATAACCTCCAGACCGTAGCCACTGACCACTGCGGCTGGAACCTAGTGCAAAAGAAGACGGGTAAGACCGTAGACGAACTGCTGCCGGGCATGTCGAACTTGGAGACTCTGTTGCCCATGCTCTACTCCGAGGGTGTAGGTCAGGGTCGGCTCTCGCTCAACCGCTTTGTTGAAGTGATCTCAGCCAATCCGGCCAAGCTCTTTGGTCTCTATCCCCAGAAAGGTACCATTGCGGTTGGCGCGGATGCCGACATTGTAGTCTTGGATCCTAAGAAAGAAGTGACAATTCAGCACCGTGACATGCACTCACGCTCGGACTACGAGTTACACGAAGGGTTTCAGGTAACCGGCTGGCCGACTATGACGCTATCACGCGGGGAAGTGATTGTAGACAACGGCAAAGTGCTGGGGCAGGCGGGGAGGGGGAAGTTGCTCAAACGAGGGAAGTTTACAGTCATGTAAATGAGGTCATAGGTTGATAAACCAATCGACACTGACCTTACTAAGTCACTCGCCCCCCAGGGAGATTTTCCAAGCGCTTGCAGAAAACATTGAAAAGGTGATTAGAGGACAATCGGCGGCTATCCGTAAGCTTCTGGCCGCCTGTGCTAGCGGCGGCCATGTCCTGCTGGAAGATTATCCGGTAATATGTAGCCCCTGATGATGAGGTGGCTTTTCTCTCGGCCCAAGAGAAAAGCCATCCCCTTGATGAGATCGCAGCCTGTGTCTCACTGGAGGATTCTTTCACCCTCAGACAGTGCGTCAAGGAGATTCGCCTCAGCGATGAGTTGAAGCGATACATTATCGACCTTGTCCGGGCAACTCAACTTGTCACCGGGGATTCAGTTAGGGGCCAGCCCGCGCGCTTCACTACCGCTATCGCTTTGACCCCCAGGGAATCAGCACAACCGACCGAAAAGCCCTCCAATCGAACGTCCAATCCTGGTGGGAACAACATAGAACCACCCTTTGAGAACTTCCGGCTGTTATCTCTGTTTCCTAGCTCTGCTTCTCTGCCCAGCCCTCACTGAGAGGCACAAAATAGTACATAGTCACTTTGCGTGAGCGAAACTTCCACTCTTCGCCCACCTTGGCGTACTGGTCGTCATAATAACCGGCGGCAATCATGCTCTTACCATCGCGGGTGGCTCGCAACTCTAGATAACAGGTGCCAGTGGCCTGGTCACCGTTCAGATCGATGACATGATTGTGAATAAAAGGATGAGGATCAAGGGTTGATAATCCTTGCTGGTAGGACTTGAGTAGCGCCTCTCTGCCCTTGGGCACGGGCTGGCCTCCTCCAGCATCGAACTCACCATCGTCGGTAAAAAGATTGACAATGGCGGGCACGTCCTTTTTCCATACATAGTGGCAATATTTAAGCGGCAGATCGCGAATTGCCTCCCGGTCAGCCAGTTCACGGACAATGGTTTCAACGTCCTTTGTAGCCATAAAAACCTCCTTATTCTAGACAAAAAATTTACTGTTTTTGTGTTACCTGCTGTAAAGGCGGTGTGACATTGGCAGGCATCTCAAAAACCAACCGCCCGGCTTCATCCTGTGCCTGCAGCCTTGCCATTAGCTCCGACGAGAGCTGAACTGGGCGCTGTTCCGGAAACTTACCCGATTCCAGTCCTGGACGCAAGAAAAACTCTTCTGGCCGGTTCACCCCCATGTAACTTCGCACCGGCGCTAGGTACCACTGCCGGCGCATGAAATCCGGCTGGAAGAACGTCAGTTCGTCTGCCTTCGACCAGTGCATGGGCCGGATGCCGTCGCGGATATTGTAGGTAAGAAGATCGGCCTTTATGTCCCAGTACACATGTATAAAAGGACCATAGCCGTGCTCTCCTAGGTCCGGGTTTACTAGCTTAGTGAGTCGAACCTCTATTTGGGTGAGTGTCCCATCCTGACCATAGGTTTCGGTACGCAGGGGGTAGAAGCTGTGCTTGTCGAACCAATATAGGAGGCGAGAAGCGTAATAGTCCGGCAGCCAGTCTTTCTTAGGTCGGGCTTCAACTACATAGCACTCCACCCCACCATCCGCAGTATAAAAAGGATAGTCATTCCCCATGACTCTGAGATCTTTGGTTGCTACTTTACGAAAGGAGTCGTCAGCTTGAGTCACTAAAACCCGGGGCCGGGTGACCGGGAAACGAACGGTCTCAAAGAGAACATCCGTGCCTAGTAACTTCCAGGAGAACTCCCAGGCTGCGCGGCCGGAGGAGTCGTCGAAAGTCAAAGCTGTGCGGGGATAACGGTCCCCCCGGCGCAAGGAGTTTTGCCGGCGTACCCGCCGTAAGGCCAGGGAATAGCGGAACATGTCCTGCTTTTTTATAAACTGCTGATCGGTACGGTAGCGCATTAGCAGGTTCATTGACCCATACCTCTCTGGTGGATGGAGATGCTGGGTGAGGTAGCGATAGATAATCTCTCCCGGCTTTTTGGCTATTTCGGCCCCAACTCCGGTGGGAGAGGGGTATGCCATATAGCCAACGGCTTGACCGCTGATCAGCAGGAATCCCTGGCTGGAGATCGAGCCAAAAAGGTTAGCAAATGCACATGACCAACGGGGTCGCTGGGTGAACTCCATTGCTCGGTAACCCATCTCCTCGGGTGTATAAGGTGGAGTGAAGGGGTAGGGCTCAGCCGGCAAATACGAGTACTCAGCATGGCGTGGGGTGTCTGTAGTCAAACTCACACCCGTAAGCTCTGCCGCAGATAGCTCGGATATCTCCTTCCAGGTACGTGGAGCAGCCCCGTTCTCACTCCCTCCATGCGCAGGCGGAACGGATACGCTGCCTATAAAGAGGATGTAGGCCAGTACTAGTCTCCAGACGCCTGCTACTTGCACGGTTTTTTTAAGCGGTCTTCCCATGCAACCTCCTGACCCTTAAGATGTTTGATTGAAGAAGCCCGTATGGTATGAATTTGAGACTTAATAGTCAAGACATGAGAGAAGATCTCGTTGACAAACCTTTTCCCCTGAGCCTATAACTTTTGTCAAAGGAGGGAGAATAATGTCACGTTTAGGAGTTGTCATCTCAACGGTCTCTGGCGCCTCGTACAAGGAAGTCACTCAGCTGAGTCGGGTAGCTGAGGAAAAGGGATGGGACGCGGTCTTTATGTCTGAGGCCATGAATGATGCCCTGGCCGGGATTGAGGCTATTGCGCTGGCAACAAGCCGTATTCACGTTGGTACCTGGATTGCCAATATTTATCTGCGGCATCCGGCCCTGGCGGGGGCAAGCGCTGTGGCCATTGATGAACTCTCCGATGGCCGGCTCATTCTTGGGCTTGGGGTCAGTCACCGCCCGCTACTCGATGCGCTTGACATTGAAATGAAAGAGGCAAGAACATATTTCCGGCAGTACATAGAGACCGTCAAAAAGGTCATGGCCGGCGGACCACCTCGGGAAGGCATGCGGATTCAGTTCAGACCGGCAGCACACCCGATTCCTATCTACCTAGGGGCTTTGGCTCTGGAAACGGTAGAGCTGGCTGGCGAGATTGCAGACGGATCAATGCTCTATCTATGTACGCCAGATCGGGTGAAAGAGTCCGTTGGTCGCCTGCAACGCGGAGCGGCCAAGGCCGGACGCAACCCAGACACTATCGAGACTACGCTAGGAATCCCAGTCTATATGTCTGACGATATCGAGGCGGCCAAGGCCGGGGCTCGTGCCAACCTGGCATTGTCCGGGTCTTTGCCGTTCTACAACCGCTTGTTCCGTCGCAGTGGGTTTGTACAGGAAGCCGAAGCTCTTAGCCAGGCAGTAGCCAAAGGAGATCAGGCAGCCGCGGCAGCGGCCATTTCGGACGAGATGGCTGATTCCATGTGCCTGGTCGGTCCAGCTTCACGCTGCCGTGAAAGACTCCAGGCGTTTCGTGAGGCCGGAGTACAGATGCCTATTCTTGTGCCTAATTCAGTCAATGAGGATTTCCAAAGCACGGTCAGAAAGACCCTAGAGGCTTTTGCCGGAAGCTAGATGAGAAAAGGTGGGTACCTGTGGTGATTCTTACTGACAAGATATTGTACGGAGTTGGATTTTATAAGAAAGGAGGATCATATTATGATCTACGAGATGCGTGTTTACACTTTGCAGCCGGGCAAGGTGCCCGAGTTCCAGGCGCTGATAGAAAAGGAGGCACTCCCGATTATCAGTGAATACTCCAAGCTGGTAGGGTGGTGGTCCACCGAGGTCGGCCCCTTAAACGAGGTTGTACATATCTGGGCCTATGAAGACCTAAATCACCGCGAGCGCGCCCGCAAAGCCCAAGGGGAGGATCCTAAGCTTCAGGCGTTTCGTCCTAAGGCCCAATCCATGATTGTAAGCCAGTACAACAAAATCCTCACCCCCGCGAGTTTTTCTCCCCTGAAGTAGTAACCGTAGATGGCAAGGCCGGGGCATTACCCCGGCCCCGCCCTTATTCCACCAAGCTGGTTGTGGAAGAAAGCGCTGGGGAACCCCATGTGTGTCCGCGGGCGTCGATCGAACGCCTACGAGTCGGCGGTCATAGCGTAGGTCATTGGACATCTCCCGGCGGGTTGTGGGGAAGTGGGACACACCGTAGAATAGTGAGGTTATGTCCGATCGTGCAGATGGCGCCATTGTCAAGTGGCTAGCCGAGAATGGCTACCATCCGCGCTCGTCTAAGCATGGAGACGCGCTCTGTGGCTTCCTTCTAAGGGACTTACTCGACACATGTGATGCCTTCCGTTATGCTGCCGAACGCGATGAGATTGTGTTCCAACGCAATTACACAATCGATCCTGACTCACCCGACCGTTGGAACGCCGACTTGGTGGTTGGCCCACCGAACCTGCCCATCGCTTCGAACGCCGAGCGCAGCGGTTCGCTGGCGCAAGGGGACCCGTGCCAAATCTGGATTGCCGTTGACACGAAGACCATCATGACCGAGCATGGCAAGGCCCGGCGCAATCGGCAGCGCGACCTCAATTCGTTCCAAGACATCCTTCACCGCAAGAACCCCAGGACAATTGTTGGCGGCTTGCTTGTTGTCAACATGGCTCCCCGGTTCCAGACGCCTTTGCCTCGTCGGTCGGGTGGGCTGAACGAACATAGGAATATCGAGCGGCTGGTTGCCGAAATCATAACGATGATGAGCGGTCTTGCCCGTGCGGGGGTGCAGCATGGCCGTTCAGGTATTGAGGCGCTGGGCGTGATTGTCGTCTCGCATTCTAACGTGCTTGGCGACAGCAGTTGGCTTGTGACAGAGCCACCCGCGCCACTCGTCGGCCGATCGTTGAGCTATGCTGCCTTTCTCCACGAACTGTGCGAGACATTCGCGGCACGATTTAGTGTCCCATAAGCAATGTAGCTCTGAAGAATCAGCAGCCTAATGTCTCAACCAGCGGCTGACGGAAGAGGTCTCCGATGGTGGTCAGGCGTTCCTTGGCGAGCTGTGTGTAGGCAGGATCGATCTCGACACCGAATGCGTTACGCCCAGCGCCTGCGGCGGCGACCAATGTGGTACCAGTTCCAACGAAGGGGTCCAACACGGTGTCACCCACGAACGAGAACATACGCACAAGCCGATCTGCCAGCTCGAGAGGGAACGGGGCCGGATGCTCTTTCGTGGAGGCGCCTGTCAACGTCCAGCTCTGTCGAAACCATTCGTCAAACCGTTGCTTATCGATCATGCTAAACCGTCGTTGGCGCTCTGTCGGCTTGCGGTAACCGCCTGGTTTACGCTGCATCAGGATGAACTCGATGTCGTTCTTGATGATGGCATTCGGCTCGTAAGGTTTGCCAAGGAATTTAGACCCATTCTCAACCTCGAACTGTGCATTGGCGATCTTATGCCAGATGATCGGATTGAGGTTGTCGAACCCGATCTTCCGGCAGCGAACGGTGATGTCCGCATGCAATGGCATGACAATGTGACGCCCGTGTTCGCGGCGAGAGAGACAAATATCCCCAACAACACACACGAGTCGCCCACCTGGTACGAGCGCGCGGTGCACATGTCGCCAAACCTGGTCTAGTTCGTCCAGAAACTGCTCGTAGTTAGCGATGTGTCCGAGCTGCCCGAGCTGCTCATTGTAGCGCTTCAGTGTCCAGTACGGTGGAGAGGTGACAATCAAGTGCACAGATTCGTCCGGTAGCCACGACAAGTCTCGCGCGTCGCCTAGGCGCAGTTGTATGCGAACGGGCTCAGCTTCGTAGCGCGCACTACTCTGTGCTGCCCGCGAGAGCTGCTGCCGCTGGTGTACCTTGAGTTTCTCCATCTGCGCGATTGCCATTGTGTCTCTTTATACTGTCTTGGTGGTGCCACCTCGCCGGCGCGGCCGGCGGATTTGGTAGTGAGGCATCTTTTCGGCCACCATCGGAGTGTCCCCGCCACTGGGGGCGTCAGGGTATGTACAACGGGCTGCGTCTTCCACTACCGCGCTCAGTGACCGACCTTCGAGTGCGGCCTTGGCCTTTAGCCAGCGGTGCAACTCATCTGGCATGTAAACGAGAACACCCCGCTTGCTTCCATGACGACCCATTATACAGATCTGCTAGCATGCTAGCATCTTTCAGTCAAGTGTTCGGGGGAAGAAAAGGTGTTAGGAACGAACGGCACTTCTTCAAGGCGTAACTTCTTCTATTTTCTGTTATAAACGAAACTCCTGCACTGATAAGGAGGCGTTTTTTCTTTATCCTGTGTTCTGACCTGGTGAATCTTCCTCTCGCTCAACAAAATGAAAGAGAATTCCTCCGGTGCTCTTGGGATGGATAAACGCAACCTTGGAGCCACGTGCGCCTGGCCGTCCTGTTTCATCGAGAACTCGTAGCCCTTTTGCCTTCGCCTCCTGAATGGCCCCATCAATATTGGGAACACGCAGAGCAATGTGATGAATACCCTCGCCCCGTTTCTTAATCCAACGAGCGATATCGCGCTGATCAATGCAGTTATTATACATGAAGGTCAGTGATTCTCCAATTCGTGACGTAGACGTTCTTGTTGCATCCTGAGTCGCTCTTTTTCCAGCTCCAGTCTTTCTTTTGTCAACTCAGCCCGTTCAACCGCAAGCGCATTCTGCGCCCCATGGGCAGCGCCATGGACACCCCCAAGGGCTGCACCAACGGCCGCACCGGTGCCAGGAATTCCTAAGACAGCCCCAATAACAGCACCAGCAGCAGCCCCGATTGTCCCCCCTATTGCTCCCGTTTTTAGAGCTTCATCTCTTTGCTTGGCCGCTATTTCCTTCCGATAAGGGGAAGAATTGGCAGGAGCACATCCCATTGCCTGGGTCAGGGCAGCCAGGTAAACGGCCACCATAAAGGCTGATAGTAATATTCGCATGTCCTCTTCTCTTTCAGCTAATTTCCATAAAAAAGCCCCGATTTCTCTGTCATCATGGGGTATGTTTTACTTCACGCTGCCAGTTTCTCCCTTTTACTCAGCCAGCGGTACAACCGCCACTGTTGCGGGTCCAGTCCCGGCAACTCGTGTAGTGTGGCCAGACCCTGTTGTATCTGAAGCCAGCACAACATCCCCGGGATTGAAACGCCGGAGCGTGCCATCCTTGAGACCAATCTCCAGCTGACCTGACAGTAGAAGGATGTATTGCTGTCGTGGTGCAGTGTGCCAATCCACAAAGGTCTCTGATTCTATTTCCCGAAAGGAAATGTGAGCCGTAGCTTGTTCTGTAGTAAGGCCCGGGTGCGAGCTCAGTGATTGTTCTTCAATATATGACTGCCCATCATCTCCTGTGTAAAGCCGAAAAATAGCCATACCGTTCCCTCCTTCTGTTTGGCGGTAAAGTATAAGGGGTATCTCTAAGTTGCAAGTCATGCTGCCCATCCTGAAGAGCAAGGGCCGCGCCATCCCCAATCTGATAGCCGAGATGAACGCGCTAAGTCAGTGAATACCTCATTACAAACGAAAACCCCGTATTGACAAGGAGGCATTCATGGAGAGATAGCGCAACGGCTCGGGCGGAAACCATCTAGCCTGATCCGGTGAAGACATCAGCCTCAAATTTTCGTTCGGCTCCCCTGTGTAGAGATCACATAGGAGTTTGCCTCCGTAAAACCCACTGACTAAACCAAAGCCGTTGTATCCAACACTGTACAAAATGTTGTTATCCTTACCTATACGCCCGAACATAGGGGTGAAAACCCGGGCAACCGCCATCACCCCACTCCAGCCATAGGCTGGCTTGACTTCTTTAAGCCGGGGGTAACGCAGCTGCAGACGCTGGCATAAGGTCTGGTAGGCATTGGGGGCAGCCTTGTGCTCAATGCCGTTATTGAAATAGTATCGGGCTCCTCCCCTGATAAGCAACCGTCCTTCTGGAGTTAGTCGTATAGTGTGGGTGCGATCGAGCTCAAAACGGCCCAGAACCGTGCTCCACCCTCCCTGTTCCACCTCTTCGGTTTCCAGCGGTTCAGTTACAACAACAAAGAGATGGATGGGTATAAGGGTGCTCTGCATAAATCCCAGCTTGGGAGTGTAGGCATTGGTTGCCAAGATCACTGTTTCAGCCTTAACCTGACCAAGCCCACAAGCCAATTGTACCGTGCTTCCCTGGTCAATGTGTTGGACAGGAGTCTGTTCATATACCACCACCCCAAGGCGCTCCACAACTTGCTTGAGCCCTCGTATTAGCCGGCCCGGATGAAGAAGGGACCAATGCGGCAAGAAAAGCCCAGCCGGGTAAAAATTCGTCTTGATCTTGGCCTTAAGGTCCGCACCCTTCCACATCTCGACGGGTCTACCAATCTGCTGGTAGGCGTGCGCATGTTTTTCCAGCGAGCGTACCTCGGCCGCGTTTTTGGCCAGCAACAGGGCACCGCTTTCTTGTAGATGACAGGCCAGAGCTTCCTCTTTGATAGTCCTGACAAGGAACTGGTATCCTTGCTCGGCGTACCGGGCGTAGGGCTCAACTGCTACAGCTCCTTTTTGTTCAAAGAGTTTGAACCATCCGTGATACTCTTGTGAGATAAAGCCGCTATTGCGCCCGCTGGCGCCAAATCCGATCGCTTGGCCTTCGACAAGCACAATATGCTTTTCTGGGTATCTCTGCTTAAGGTGATAGGCGCTGCTAAGTCCGGTGATTCCACCGCCAATAATGGCAACGTCAGCTTGTGTGGAGTTGGTGAGAGAGGGGTTAGGCGTATATTCTTCCGCCAACCAAAAACTACCAGGGTTATCCCGGAGAGCCCAGTCCATAAAGAACCTTGCCTTGCTTCAGGGCAGCCACAGAGAGCTGTTTCTATTTTGTCGCCAAGCCGCCATCAACAGGAGAGATAATGCCGGCCAGGGTCTGGCAAGTAAGAGAAATCCTATGACAGGAATTGTTGAGAAAGAAAAGGCCGAGGGCGTCCTAAAGTTCCCGGAAAGTGCCAGCCGCTTGTCAATGAGGCAGAAAATATAGGAATATAGAGGGGCAAAAGATAAGCAGAGCCCGACAAAGGAAAAGACTGCTGACCCCTTCTGCTGCGTCTCCTAACCCCCAGGTCGTGCTGGAAGCTATTCTCTTAGGAGAGAGACGCTCGGGCGCAAAGGCCCTCATTTAGGTAGCAAGGCTGGCAATGAACTTTAAAGTTGCCTCAGCGCACTCCTCAGGCATAGCTGCTGCAAGATGATAGGCGGAGCTGGGTAGGACAAGGAGGTGGGAGTTGGGAATTCGCTTCTGCCAGTCTCGCACTATTTCCACTGGGGCCAGGGCACTGCCGTCGCTAGTGATAATCAAGGTAGGGGTTTTGATCTGGGGAAGCATTGCCGTAATATCCATGGTGCCTACATAGCGAAAGATCCCTGCCATCACCTGTGAGGAAGCTTTCCCCATCTCTGTTATCCACCATTCCCGCATAGCTGGACTAACATCTCCGAGGCGTCGCCCCATAGTGGTTCTGGCCCAGCTCTCTACCCCCTCCTGCTGCACCTGATCGAGCCAGGCGTCGGGGTTGAGAGAGCTGTGCGCTAACGTGGCCGGTCCACCAATGACCACAAGACTTTTGCTAGCGTCAGGATAATCATGAGCAAACTGCATGGCCACACTACCCCCTACCCGTTGCCCAACAATATGCACGGCAGGAATCTGCAGATGATCCAGCAGGCCCTTTAAATCCTTGGCAAACCCGCCCAAAGACCACTGATAGCCCTGTGGCGGGGGAGGCGATTGGCCAAAACCCCTGAGGTCGGGTCGCAGCACTCGAAGCTGCCGGGCCAGCTTGGGAACCCAGGCAAACCAGGCTATGCTAGTGTCCGCCACACCATGGATGAGTAAAATAGTCTCCGGTGTTGTCCAGGGATCGGTATAATCATCCAGTTCATAGTGCATGTCTAACGTTTCGTCGATACGCACCTTTGGCATATTTGTCCCCCCCTTTTTATCTTGGAGTGTTGGCGGAGCCGGTGAGACTAGATCCGCGGCGGAAATCCTTCGCTGGTTTTCCCCTGTAGGGGCAATCCCTGTGGTCGCCTTGGGGGGTGGGCAGGCACGGAAGCCTGCCCCTACGCAACATTACGAAACCAGCGGATCACTTACACCGCTCTGTACCAGGTTATTCCATACGGTAGAGGCGGATGGCGTTGTCGGCTATGATTTTTTTGGCTACCTCCGGTGGGACTTTAGCAAAGTCTTTCTCAATGACCTCCCGGGAATGAGGCCAGGTAGAGTCGGTATGCGGAAAGTCTGAGGCCCACATGTAATTGTCAGCGCCGAAGAATTCATAGGTTGAAGGACCAATAGGGTCATCCTGAAAAGTTGCGTAAAGCTGCTGCCGGATATATTCGCTAGGAGGCTTAGGCAGGGGGTCTTTCTCGAAGAAACGGAATTTCTCCCACGCATGGTCGGCGCGATACATGTAATGGGCAATCCAGCCGGTATCATTTTCGGCCGAGACAATGAGAAGTTTGGGAAAACGCTCGAGCACACCGCTGAAGATGATATCGGTAATCGACTGCTGTACCTCATGAATCAAGCGCATATATCTGGATTGGGTACCACCACGCCGCTCAGGGCGTGGTTTAACCTCGCCTGAGTCGGGTTTCTTATCCTGGTTTCCCTTTTTGCTGGTCACCACATGGAGACTAATCGGCATCTGAAGATCCTGCGCCGCCGCCCAGAAGGGGTCATACTCTGGGCTGCTATACGGACGCTCGCGCGGGGGAGAACCCCAAATCATGGCCCCACGCATCCCTTGTTTGGCGCAGCGCTCCAGTTCCTTAGCCCCTGCCTCCACATCCTCTAAGGAGATCAGAGCAATGCCGAAAAGGCGTTTGGGGTCGTAGCTGCAGAACTCACTGAGCCAGTTGTTGTAAGTCCTGAAACAGGCCTGCTGGAATCCGGCATCATCCAGACCATACAAAGACATACCCAGGGTGGTATAGAGAATCTCGGCCTCCACCCCGTCAATATCCTGATCCTTAAGCCGTTCTGCTGGGTCCCAGCCGCTTGGTCGGCATCCCTCGTAGCCTTTCTCCCAGGCCTTAGGCAGATCCTCCGGTTTGTTACCTGCGGCAAAGCCACCGGCAACGGGAAAGGGGCGGATCCCTTCAACCTTAAAGAAGTAACCCTTTTTCCCCTCATACCCCTCAATGACCCGCGGGGCACGATCCTTGTATTTGTTGTCCAGCCGCTCCTGCCACAGGTCGGCTGGCTCCATCATATGAGAGTCTGCGGAAACAATGCGCATTACTTTTCCCCCTTTCGGATGTTATTCGTAAAATAGTACTTGTTTATCTTTGCGCAGCTAGCCCATGTTATTCACCGGCCCTCCGGTTTGTCAAGCAGTGAGGATTGTCACCATTCACAATCGCCTTTTTGCTTTTCCCTAAGAAAAGAGGTACAAGGCACAACTGACTGACCCATAACCCACAGTTTCTGCGCAAGGAAGGAGAGGGTATGACACAAACAGCTGGCTTTATTGGCCTTGGCAACATGGGTTTGCCCATGGCGCAGAACCTACTTAAAGCAGGCCATGCTCTTTGGGTTTTTAATCGTACCCCGGGGCGGGCCAAAAGTCTGCTTGAGCGAGGTGCCACCTGGGTCCCTTCTCCCCGGACGGTGGCAGAACAGGTCGGGATTGTTATCAGCATGCTGGCCGATGACGAAGCTCTTAAAGCGGTCTCTCTGGGAGAACAAGGAATTTTAGAGGGGCTGGCCAAAGGTGGAGTCCATATTGATATGAGCACTATTGCCCCGGACACCACCAAAGAGCTGAACCAGCTGTATCGTGAGCGTGGCGCTCATTTTCTAGCTGCGCCGGTTTTTGGCCGGCCTGAGGCTGCAGCTGCGGCCAAGCTCTGGATCTGCCCGGCTGGCCCGGCCGAAGTCATTGAGCGATGCCGGCCTCTTTTTGACGCCATGGGGCAAGGGGTCATTGTAGTCGGTGCCGAACCCCACCTGGCAAATGTACTTAAGCTTGTAGGCAACTTTTTTGTTGTGTCTGCAATTGAAACCCTCAGTGAAGCCTTTACTTTAGCCGAGAAGGCTGGCCTTGAGGTCGAGAAGGTCCTTGAAATAGTAAAGGCGCTTTTGCCCGTGCCGCTTTTCCAAGGGTATGGTGCCCGGATAGCCCGAAATGAGTTTTCACCGCCGGGTTTTAGCCTGCGACTGGGGCTCAAAGACGTTGGCCTCATGCGTAAGCTAGCCGACCAGGCAGCTGCCCCTTTGCCTCTGGCAGACCTGGCCTATGGGCATTTGCTTGCAGCTCTGGCACGGGGCCGTGGAGAGCTAGACTGGGGAGCTCTGGTCACGGTGACGCGCGAGCTTGCCGGCCTGGAGTCGGGGTCGGCTTAGTAAAGTCCCTTAAAGGGAACCCCCTTCAAGGTGGCCTTTGAGGTATGAGCAGGTTGTTTTGGCGCTCGACGACCCAATGATGTTACTTATATCGACCCTCAACTCCGGCAGAAGTCCTTCGATGGGTGCGGATGGACCTCCGTGACTGGCCTAACCCGGCGCCTGTTGTTTAGAGCAATTTGCAGTTGTATGTGTTCATAGTGTGGGGCAGGTGCCCCCTCACCCGCCTGCCCTGCGGGCAGGCACCCTCTCCCCCAGCGGGGGAGAGGGAAACAGGAGCGGAGCGACTGTGGGTGAGGGGGGATATGTGGCCCAACTAAATGAAAAGCGCTCTAGGATGGTCTCTTTGGAGAGAACGGGGCTATGTGGAGCGTCCCGAATATTGGCTCTATTCATCCGCTCGGAATTTTATCCTGGAGGACCATTCGCTCATAGAGCTTGAGGCATTGCCGGTACAGAAACATTCGAAGCACAACTTCTTACACAGGGACGTTCCCCAATCCAATTTGGGAACGAGATTGGAGGAGGCAATTATGCTGTGCGGCGTGTTTTCAGCAATGATCACTCCGTTTGATCAGAACGAGAACGTGGACGAGAGGGGTTTGGAGACCTTGATAAACTGGACGATCGACAAGGGCATTAATGGCGTCTTTATTGTCAGTAGCACTGGTGAGTCCTGGGCATTGAGCTTTGAGGAAAAAGTAAGGCTATTTCAGCTTGCGGTGGAAATAGTCCAAAAAAGAGTGTCGATTATTGGCGGAATTGGTGTACCTTCAACACGTGAAGCCATCCGCCTAGCTGAGGCAGCCGAGGCAGCCGGGGTCGATTATGTGTGTGCAGTTCCACCGAGCTTTGTAAAGCCAACCCAGGATGAACTCATTGTTCATTACAGCGCTCTGGCCGAGGCTACAAACCTCCCGCTGCTTCTCTACAATATTCCTATGCTTGCGGGCAATGTCTTGGGCTCTCCTGCAGTGACAACACTGACTGAACGCTTTCCCCATATTACTGGTATCAAGGACAGTGGTGGCGACCTGACTCTGCTCAACGACCTGATTTTTCGTCGCCGGCCGGATTTCAGTGTGTTTACCGGCATAGACACCCTGGTCTTGCCTGGCTTGCAGGCTGGCAGTCAGGGCGCAATCCTAGGCAGCGCTAATGTATGCCCGGAGCTAGCGTTGGAAATTGTCCGCTTGTTTGATGCGGGTCAGTGGGAAAAAGCCCAGGAAGTCCAAAATCGTCTCACCCGCTTCTGGCTGGGCATAGGCTTGGGTTCGTTTCCAGCGCCGGTGAAGGCAGCTATGGAGCTTCTGGGCCTGCCCGCTGGCGCACCTCGACGGCCCATTGTTCCCCTCGATAAAGAGCGCCGCGAGGTCTTACGCCGGGAACTGCGGGTCATGGGGGTATTAGACTAAACGGAAGCGTTCAGCTGTCAGCAAAAACGGTAGAGGCTCTTCCCCCCTTCTTAGCCCTCCCCCACAAGCAAATAAGTCCCTTCCCCCTTGAGAGAGTGCTTAAAAAATAATGCGAGGGATAAGCACTCTCCTTGATGGGGGGGGAAAGTTAGGATGGGGGTGAAAAGCCGTTTACCCTTGATACCTGAAGGATACCTAAAGCCTACCCAGACTATACCTTCCGTGCCCGTTCGACTACAGGCGCTACCTGCTTCACCCACTCCAAGGCCTTGCCGTCAGACATCTCCGTGCCCATCTCTTGAGAGAAGATCACAATGCGGCTGGCGCCTGCCTCCCGGTAACGCTTCATCAAGTCTTCCGATGGCCCGCCATCTCTTGGCTCTACAATCACCGTCACCTGAATTGCGTCAGGGTCCCGCCCGGCCTCCTGGGCCAGCTTCCTAATCGTATCCACGTCTTGCTTCAACGCCTCGGGCTTTGGCGCTAAGGGAAACCAGCCGTCACAGTAACGGGCTACACGCTGCAGGGCCTTGGGGCCATGGGCACCAAGCAGCACCGGTGGATAAGGCTTTTGTACCGGTTTGGGCTCACATCGGACAGCTGGAAATTGCACCAGGTCTCCCTCATAACTTGCCTCAGTCTGCGTCCATAGCACCCGCATGGCCTCCACGGTCTCGCGTAGCCGCTTCCAACGCCAGCCAAACTGGGTTCCCATGACCTCGGTTTCTTCTCTCAGCCAGCCCGCGCCGACCCCCAAGATCACCCTTCCCCCGGAGTATAGGTCTAAGCTGGCAACTACTTTAGCGGTCATAAGAGGGTCACGCTCCGGAAGCAGACAGATACCGGTACCCAGCTTGATTGTCTTGGTCACTGTGGCAGCCACAGTGAGGGCAATAAATGGGTCGGACCAGCGGTTGTAATGCTCTGGCAGCTGTCCGTCCCTAGCCCCTGGAAATGGTGTTTTCATATCTACTGGGATCACCGGGTGTTCAGGAATCCACAGTGAATCAAACCCCAACGCTTCGGCCTGTCGAGCCACCTCGGCCAGATCTCCGCTTTGGGCCGTGGCCGTTGTCAATACACCAATGTCCATGCATTCCCCTCCTTTTGTATGATGTTTTATTGGTGTTTTATCGTAAAATGTTTTTGCTGGCAAACAAAAGGCAAGCCGGAGTAAGCTGTCTCGACAGGGCTACGTAACTCACCTTTGATAAGTATCGGCTACAAGAGTTTCCTTGCTAGTAAGGACCTCAGGACGAGGTGCGCCACTACTGCTGACAATATATACTCCCAAACACACCCCAACTACGCCCAGGATATGGGTGATGTCGAGGGTTTCGTTCAACAGAAGCCAGCTATAACCCACACCGAATACCGGTGTAAGAAAGGTAAGGGCAGTTACGCGTGTGGCTGCATTGCGTTGGATAAGCCAGGCAAAAGCAACAAAGCCAAAGGCAGCAGAGATTACCCCTAGATAGAGGATCGACGTAATAGCCCGGCCAGACAAAACAAATTCCTGGCCTGACTCAAAGACCCAGGAAAACAGGGCCATAAGTGGCCACGAGGTCAAGGATTGCCAAAAGATCAAAGATACCGGGTGAATTCTGCCAGAAGTACGTTTGACCACAATGCTGGAAGCGGCAGTAACCAAAGCGCCACTCATTACCAGGACATCCCCAATTAAGGTAGAAGTGATTCCTCCACCCAGCTGAGTAAAAAACAGCGCAATCAGACCACAGAGCGAGAGCCCCAGACCGTATCCCTTGCGCATAGTCAGCCGGTCGCCGGGAAGAAAAGAGGGTGCAAGTAGCGCTAGGAAAATTGGCTGGGTGAAGAAGAACACTGTGGCCCGGCCTGAGGTTGTTAGAGAAGTACCCACATAAGCAACAATGTTGGTGTATAAGAACATAACCGCGAGCACGGTCAGGGCTTTGATCTCAGTCTTGCCATGCCGCAGGGGCACCCGGTGATAGTATGCCCAGGCTAGGAGTACCAGGCTGGTGAGGCAGAATCGCAGTGCCCCCGAGCCCAGAGGTGGCATATCAAAGAGGCCAATCTTGATGGCTACAAATGCGCCGCCCCAAATGGCGCAAAGCAGCACTGCCAGAGAAGTGGCAAAAAGGTCGAGGGGCTGGTCCTGGGTATGGTAGGTTTCTCTTTCCATGTCAGGGATTGTGGAATTGGTTTCTTAGTTCCAATGGAGTGGCTAGGGGTCGATCCTCCATAGCAGTCTAAGAAGCCCATAGCAATCTACCTGTGGTGAGCGGCTGGATTTAAGGCCTGCTGCCGGTCGGTGAATCAAGGCTATCAAGGCCGAGTAAAGATTCTCTAGCCTGGGTTCGGGGGTTATGCTAGGATTCCTGTTCTTATCTGAAAAGGAAAAGGAGGTAGCTATGAAGGTCGGAGTTTTTGAGTTCGCTATAGAATATTCGGCTGATCCAGCAGCCTTAGCCAAAAGGGCTGAGGAATTAGGGTTTGCTTCTTTCTGGGTACCCGAGCATCCTATTATTCCAATTAAAACCACCACTCCCTTCCCAGGCTCTGAGGATGGTGCCATTCCTGACTCCTATGGCCGTATTGTTGATCCTTTTGTGGCCCTGGGACGGGCCTCAGCAGTGACCAAAACCATAGAACTGGGGACCGGCATTTGCCTGATTCCTGAGCGCAACCCTCTGCTTTTAGCAAAAGAAATTGCTACCCTTGACCATTACTCTGGGGGTCGGTTCATCTTTGGCATAGGGGCTGGCTGGCTAAAGGAAGAAACCGAGATTATGGGAGGGAACTTTTCCCATCGCTGGACTCAGACCCGTGACGGGGTTCTGGCCATGAAAGAGCTATGGACTAAGGAAGAAGCAGAGTATCATGGGCAGTACTATGACTTCCCAGCAGTGAAGTCCTTTCCTAAGCCCGCTCGGAAGCCTCACCCCCCGGTTTTTCTCGGAGGCTCTGCCAAAAATGTATTCAAACGGGTAGTTGAATGGGGTGACGGTTGGATGCCTGTACTTTCACCTGTGGAAGACATCAAGCGCGGTCGGGCTACCTTAAACGAGTTGGCGCAGCAGGCGGGTCGAGATCCTAAGTCTATAGAGGTTTTAGCCTTTGGCTTTCCCGGAAAGTATAGAACCCGTGAAGAGATCAAGGATCTGGAAGAGGCCGGTGTTGACCATATTACTGTCTGGCTTACTCAGAGTGAGGGAAGTGGAGCTATGGCTGAGCTAGAGGAGTTGGCCAAGCAGGTTCTTGCCTAAATGAAGATCCCTTCCCCTTGGCCTTTCTCTTTTCCCTCTCCCTAGCAGGGAGACGGTCAGGGTGAGGGTCTGATGAGATCTGATTTAGTATAGCAGTGCTGGACCTAAAAGATGAAGAGGAAAATGTTCCTAGAAGGAGGCTATTGTGAAGTTTGGATTATTCTATGAGCTGCAAACTCCCGAACCCTGGGAAGACGGCGCCGAGCAGAGAGTCATTCGTGAGGCTCTGGAACAGGCGGAGCTAGCAGATCGTCTTGGCATCGAGTTCTTGTGGGAAGTGGAACATCACTTCTTGGAAGAATACTCCCATTCTAGCGCGCCGGAAATCTTTCTGGCTGCGGTCAGCCAGCGGACGAAAAACTTACGGGTGGCCCACGGGATTGTGGCCTTGCCCAATGCCTACAACCATCCCGCCCGTGTTGCTGAGCGTATTGCCACCTTGGACCTTGTTAGCGAAGGTCGACTGGAGTTTGGTACCGGAGAGACAAGCTCGGACATGGAACTGGGTGGCTTTATGATCCCTCGTGAACAGAAGCGTGCCATGTGGGAGGAATCAATCCAAGCTATTTGCCGCATGTTTGTGGAAGTCCCCTTTGCGGGACACAACGGCGAATATCTCAACATGCCGCCTCGCAATGTTGTGCCCAAGCCGGCCCAGAAACCTCATCCTCCCCTCTGGGTAGCCTGCTCTCGGCGCGATACCATCTTGCTGGCAGCGCAAAAGGGGATAGGAGCTCTGACCTTTGCCTTTGTTAGCCCTGAAGAGGCAAGCCAATGGGTCAATGATTACTATAAGGTCCTCTACAAAGAATGCGAGCCCATTGGGTTTGCTGTCAACCCAAACATTGCCACGGTAGCGGGTTTTATGTGTGATAAGGACGGTGATCGCGCTAGAAAGAAAGGCATGGATGGCGCACTGTTCTTTGCCTACTCGCTGGCTCATTATTATTACCTGAGCCACCATCAGCATCTACCTGGGCAAACCAATGTTTATAAGCTGTTTGAACAAGAAAAACATTTGATGGGTATGGACCCGGAGGCGGTAAGAAAGGCTGGCTTTAGTGATGGCAGTAATGTGGTTGACCCCGGTGGGCTTGCCTGCCTGACTGCAGCTATTGGCTCGCCCCATGAACTTCGGCTCAAGTTGCGAGATTATGAAGATGCCGGCGTGGATCAGATTATCTTGATTGCCCAGGCTGGCAAGAACCGTCACGAGGATATCTGTGAGTCCATTGAGTTGTTTGCCAAGGAGGTGTTGCCCGAGTTCAAGGAGCGAGATGAACGGCGCCAGAGAGAAAAGGCTGCCCGTCTTGAGCCCATTATGGAGCGGCTGACGCCGAAGCTTGAGGCGAAGCTTGCAGAGGCCCGGGAACGTGCTGCGAATGTGACCGAAACGGTGGTTGCAGCCGGAGCAATTTAAATCGAACTATACTTTGGCATAGACTGAAGCCAGCTTATCGCCTTTAAGATAGGGTTATGATAGCATTCCTGCGTTTATTCTATTCCACGAAAGGCGCACCATATGGAGCACGCTTTAAGCGGTATCCGGGTTATAGATCTCACTCACTATATTGCCGGTCCTTACTGCACCAAGCTTCTAGCCGACTACGGAGCAGAGGTCATCAAGATTGAAAAGCCTGAAGAGGGAGATAAAGCAAGAGCCCTTCCTCCCTTTTTCGCTGATCAACCTGGGCAGGAGAGGAGCGGCCTGTTTTTCTTTTTGAATACCAGTAAGCAGGGAATTACGCTTAACCTTAAGACTGATCGCGGGCGAGACACTCTACTGCAGTTGGTTGAGAAGGCTGATGTGCTGGTGGAGAATTTCCGGCCGGGGGTGATGGACCAGATGGGACTATCACAGGAAGCCTTGGCAAAGGCTAACCCTCGTCTAGTCAGCGTCTCCATCTCCAACTTTGGTTCTTCCGGGCCTTACCGTGATTATGGGCTGACCGACAGTGTTGCTTATGCTCTGGGGGGATGGACCTACCCAATGGGGGAGCTGGATCGCCCGCCGGTCCAGCCTGGAGGGTCTTTTGGCCAGTATATTGCTGGTCTCTATGCTGCCATTGGGACTCTGCAGGCGGTGAGATATCGGAACGCAAGCGGGGAAAAACAACAGGTAGAAGTATCCATCCAGGAGGCTTTGCTTGCTACTACTCTCTATGACTTTGTGGCTTTTTCTTACTCTGGGTATGTTCGTAAGCGGTCCGGCAGACAGTTCCATGCCGCTTTCCCCAACCTAGTGACGCTTCCTTGCGCGGATGGATATGTGGGTCTACATGCCGGGCTTCCACATCAGATTTATGCTCTTTTGGAGCTAGTGGGCAGGCGAGATCTGGCTCAGGATTCGCGTTTTCAAAACCTGGCCGGACTTGGCGCGAACTCTCAGGAGTTCCACAATGCCCTGATTCCCTGGATGCAAGAGCGAGGGAAGGAAGAAATTTATCATGCCGCCCAGGCCCGGGGGATTCCTGCCTGTCCCATTCCCTCAGCGGCCGAGGTGGTAGAATGGGTGCAGCTGAAAGAACGAGAGCATTTTCTTGAGATCGAGCATCCCGAAGGGGGAAAGGTAAAGATCCCTGGCCCGCCTTTTCGTGAGCATGGAAAGCCTATATGGCCTTTGCGGCGAGCGCCACTTTTGGGGGAGCATACCCAAGAGATCTTATGCGGTCAGTTGGGATATACTATTCAAGAGGTCAAGCAGATGCAGGAGACAGGCGTTATTTAATAAAGCTGAGTGAATGCTGGATTGCTATATAGAATGCGAGTTGGTATTACCTTGCTGATTGCTGAGAGCTGGCAAAACAAGGAGGGCAATGATGACTAAGCCATTAAGGGTTGTTGATTTGACCAATGGTTGGGCCGGGCCGCTGGCCACATGTCTGCTGGCCGATTTTGGGGCAGAAGTAATCAAAGTGGAATCTCCCTCTCATATGGATTGGTGGCGGGGGGCGAACCTGCAGTTATCTGAGGACGGCCCTAAGCTCTATGAACAATCCCCAACCTTTAACACGGTTAACCGCAATAAGTATGGTATTGCTCTGGAGCTAACCCATCCTCGGGGGCGGGAGCTCTTCAGAGAGTTGGTCCAGGTCAGTGATTTGCTGGTGGTTAATTATCCGCCGCGTATTCTGCGCAAGTTGGGGATAGACTATGAGATGCTCAAAACGGTGAATCCCCGTCTGGTTATGGTTGTTCTTCCTGCCTTTGGCCGTAGTGGTCCTGAGAGCGAGTATGTTGGGTTTGGCACCACAACTGAGGCCATGGCCGGCATTACCGGTGTTAGCGGGTATGAAAATGGTCCCCCGCAGATGGTTAGTAACGCTATTGGCGACCCTGGCTCAGCGCTTAATGCGGCTTTTGCTTCTCTAGTGGGTATGTTTGAGCAGGAGAGAAGAGGGGAGGGAGTTTCTATTGATATGTCTCATGTTGAGGGGCTACTCCCTATGAACGCCGAGTCCCTTCTTGATTACACTATCAACGGACGATCGCAGGAGAGGAGAGGTAACCGGCATCCTACTATGGCTCCACATGGGTGTTATACGTGTAAAGGTGACGACGAGTGGGTCGTCATTACAGTGGCCTCAGACTCGGAGTGGGAAAAATTCCGCTCTGCGTTAGGAGACCCGGTGTGGGCACAAGAGGAAAAATTCGCAACCGCAAGTGGGAGAAAAGCTTATGAGGACGAACTCGATCGTCATCTCACGGCTTGGACCCAGGAGCAGGATTCCTATGAGGTGATGGAGACATTGCAAAAAGCAGGGATAGCTGCTGGCCCAGCGCTCTCGGGTGCACAGGTTCTTGGTGATCCCCACCTGGTTGCTCGGGAGTTCTTACTGGCCATTGATAAAGCCGAGGCAGGTACTCACCTTTATCCCGGATTTGTTCCCCGGTTCCACAACACCCCTGCCGAGCTTCGTATGCCGGCCCCGTGTTTTGGCGAACATCACTCCTATATCTTTGGTGAGATTCTAAAGATGTCTTCAGAAGAAATGGAGAAGCTTGAAAAGGAAGGAATTATCAGCACCGAACCGCTCTTCCCCACGTTGTCGCGGTGAGGGATCAATGTCATTTTGCACGGAGCAATGGGCATCGGGAAGGCATCTCATTGCTCCCAAGCTTTTAACTCGTCTTCCGGTAGTGGCTCAAAAAACGCTTCAGTGATTTTTCCCCTGCGCGATTCCGGGAACACGAGGTAAGCGTTCGTCAAACGGCCTCAAGCGTGCCACCGGTTTTCCCGCTCTGGCAATAATGATTTCCTCTCACGGCATCCGGATCTCTTCAACCAGGTCCTGTACGTCTTTCGGTGGTGGGCTGGTGAGAGACGAGATGGTGAGAGAAACGCCAAAGTTGATCAACATGCCAATCCCACCGATGCCTTCGGGAGAAATGCCCCACAGCCAGTGAGCAGCAGTGTTGACTTCGGGGTGTACAAATTTGAAATAGATAATATAGGCAGTGGTAAAACCCATGCCGGTGATCATACCGGCAATGGCTCCGGCTTGGTTCATGCGTTTGGAAAAAATGCCTAAGATAATGACTGGGAAGAAGCTCGATGCTGCCAGACCGAAAGCAAAGGCCACGACTTGAGCAACAAACCCCGGCGGATGAATGCCGAAATAGCCGGCAATAATAATCGCTACGACCGCCGAGATACGAGCATAGCGAAGCTCTTGCTGTTCGGTGATGTGTGGGCGTAGCACATTTTTCATCAGGTCGTGTGAGATCGACGTCGAAAGGACAAGCAGCAACCCAGCGGCCGTAGACAGGGCAGCCGCCAGACCTCCAGCCGCAACTAAGGCCACAATCCAGGCTGGGAGCTGGGCAATTTCTGGATTGGCAAGAACGATGATATCGCGGTCGATGTCCAGCTCGTTTCCGCTCCAGCCCTGGGACGCGGCACGTTCGGCAAATGCTGGATTTTGATCATTATAATACTGGATGCGGCCGTCCTGATTCTTATCGGAAAAGCGAATTAGGCCAGTTTCTTCCCATTTTGAGAACCAGTCAGGAACACTTGCGTATTCAGCGTTGTGGACAGTGGTTAAGAGATTGGTGCGAGCAAACGCAGCAACGGCAGGAGCGGTCGCATACAGGATGACAATAAACAACAGGGCCCAACCCGCCGAGATACGAGCATCTTTCACTTTCGGAACCGTAAAAAAGCGGGTGATGACATGCGGCAGACCGGCAGTACCCACCATCAGGGAGAGGGTAATAAAAAAGACGTCAATAATTGTTTTACTCCCCCGACCTGTATACGCGGCAAAACCGAGTTCCCGACTTAAGCCGTCCAGCTTATTGAGCAGAGAGACCCCCGGCTCCGTTTTCAGTTCCGCTCCAAAACCAATTTGGGGCAGCAGAGTGTCGGTCATCAGAAGAGAAATAAAAAAGGTTGGCAGCATGTAAGCAAAGATCAGCACACAGTATTGAGCGACCTGGGTATAGGTAATGCCTTTTTGTCCGCCAGTCACAGCGTAGATGACTACAATGGTCATTCCGATGACCACGCCCCATTCGACCGGCACTGCTAAAAAACGGGCAAACACAACCCCCACCCCGCGCATCTGACCAGCCACATATGTAAACGATACAAAGATGGCGCATACGAGGGCAACGACCCGAGCGGTCTGCGAGTAATACCGTTCGCCAACAAAATCCGGCACGGTGTATTTGCCGAACTTCCTCAAATACGGAGCAAGCAAAAGGGCTAAGAGCACATAGCCACCGGTCCAGCCCATTAGATACATCGCGCCATCACGTCCAAGGAAGGACATCATGCCAGCCATCGAGATAAACGAGGCAGCACTCATCCAACCGGCGGCTGTGGCCATGCCGTTGGCCACAGCACCGACCTGTGATCCGGCAACATAAAAATCACTCGTTGACTCGGCCTTGGCTCGCCAGGCGATGCCAATATAGAGCGCAAACGAGAGGCCCACAATGATGAACGTCCAAATTTTGACTGGATCAGTCGGGAGGATGTCCATCACTGGGCCGCTCCGTTGCTTCTTGCGTCTTCTTCCTGTTCTTCTACGCCATAGGCACGGTCCAAACGATTCATCAGCCACACATACAAGAAGATCAGGATGACAAAGATATACAGCGAGCCCTGCTGGGCCATCCAAAAGCCAAGGCGGAAGCCGCCCATACGGATTTCGTTCAGGGCGTCAACAAAAACAATCGAGAGCGCAAAAGAAACAATGAACCATACGGTCAATAAGGCCGCAACAACAATGAGATTTTTGCGCCAGTAGGCACGACGGTGCGTCTCAGACAAGGAGTCATTTTTCATATCCACAGGCTATCATAATCGTGGCGGCGACGTAACAGAATTGTTGATTCCCAAGGCGTCTCTGCTTAGCCCGCTAGCCCGTATATTACATGAAGGTAGGGATTTTTATTTTCTGCGCGTTGTGGTGTTTGACGCGAGGAGTTTTTCGGCCCCCGGGTCGGGGAGGGTCGTGGCAAGGCTGTGATGGTCGTTCAGATCCTCGTATCCCAACGCCAGTGCGTGCACGCGCTGGCACAACATCGACAATACTTCGTGGCGGACCTTGCCGCGCTGGCGAAGGTCTCCGAGCGTGCGACAAACCTTCTCCATCAGACCGAGCTTGCGCTCCATCTCGCGCAATAAAAGGGCTCCGCCGTTCGAGGAAATCAACCCGCCGGAAAAATCCGTCCGCACCCGGCGCCGGCGGCACCTTGAAAACATCAGCCCCTCGTGGTTACATGCTGTCACCGTCTGGTTCCTCGTGTGATCCAGTGTAAGCATCTGAATCATAACACTTTCAGGGGCCAGACGGTACTCTTTTCATGCACGATCCGGGCTAGCCATCAGTTGGACCATGGAGAATTAATTGTCCAGACACCTGGAGCAGTCGGCGCTATTGCCAAGGAGACGGGTAAACTCGCGGTCAATGTTTTGCGACGATTGCCGAGATTCTTGGCGAATCCTTGTCTTAAACTTTCTGGCAGTGGGGATTAACCCGAGCTGAATACGTAGTAGAAGGCTGTATCAAAAATCTAGATATGATACAGGTTCAAGACAACTTGAAGTTGGGAGAAAAACCATGGCAGGGCTCCCGATTGATGAAGTAGCCAAGCAAATGGGGGTACGGACCTCTGCGATTCGTTACTACGAAAGCGAGGGACTGCTCCCTAAACCCGCCCGCAGAAGTGGCCAGCGTATCTATGACGCCTCGATTTTAGATCGTCTTTCTCTTATAGAGTTGGCAAAGACAATGGGCTTCTCTATTGCCGAGATCCGCCAGCTGCTACAGGGCGTCTCTCGCAAGACGCCGCTAGGCCCCCGTTGGCGAGCGCTGGGCTGAGCGAAAGGCTGAAGAGCTGGACGCAACTATTGCTCGCGCTCATCGTATGAAACAGGTACTCGCTGTGGTGATGCAATGTGAGTGTCCGACATTTCAAGACTGTGCTCAAGCCTTGCGGGGTGGAGACTCTTGGAAGGGGAGCTGCTGGCGTTGAGCGGTGACTTTGTACGTATGCCCTCACCATTTTCCCGTAAGCAGACGCCAGCCGATATCCTTTCCTCTCCTCTCTTTTTGGCGACCTCGGCCTTTTTCTTTCTCAACTTCAGCTTGCCCATCTATAGCAAATCGCTCGGAGCCAGTGCAGTCGAGATCGGAGGACTGTTCTCGGCCTTCACAATGACAATTATGGTCCTACGGCCTCTTGTCGGATGGGCGCTCGATCGCTATGGGCGGAAGCGATTTTTTCTGGCGGCACTGTTGAACTATGCCATAGCGATGGGCCTTTTTGCGGTGGCGCAAAGCCTTAGTGGGCTTTATCTTGCACGTTTTACCCAAGGCATTGCCTCTTCGCTCCTGTGGACCTCAGCTCGTACTATTGCGGCTGATTTGGTGACTACGGAAACACGAGGCAGGGCAATGGGGAGGATGCAAGAAATGGCGGCGCGAGGCAGTATGCTCGGTGGTCTTATTGGCTTCACCGCGATCGGCGTGTTGCCCGGCAGGCCCGGATGGCAGATTGCATTCGGCGTCTATGCGCTTTTTGCTGTGCTAGGTGCATGCTTGGTCTGGCGGTCCGTGCTAGAGACACAGCCAGCTGTTTCCACGCACACTCCTGTTTCCGTGAGACCGTTTGTACCGCCCCACTTATTCAAGTTATTAGTCGTTGTTTTTACCAACGGGTTTGCCATCGCCGTGCTAAGCCCTATTTACCTGATATTTTTACAGGACACTTTTTCGACAGATTCTGGGACCCTACTCTGGGCATTTCTGCCTGCTGGTATTGTTGCCGGGGTATTACCCTCTCGTTTGGGCGGACTGAGCGACCGCTTTGGCCGTACCTGGCTGCTAGCGATAGGCTTCCTGTGCTCAGGGTGCCTGTCGTTGCTGTTGCCCCACGTCCCAAATCTTGTATGGCTTGTGGTCCTGTACACTTTTTCATCCGTTGGTTGGGCAATGACTGATCCTGCTGCCTCGGCCATGGTTGCCGATATGGCGAGGAATGAGACGCGGGGGAGAGTCTACGGCTTGTACGAGTTTGCGGGCAGTCTTGGGGCAACGCTCGGACCATTACTCGGTGGATGGTTGTATGACGCCGTTGGACAAGCCATTCCGTTTTACCTGAATGCGGCCATTCTGGGGGCAAGTGCACTCTGGGTCGTTGCCATACTCCGCCAACCGGCGCCTAGTGTACGGGAGGCGGAGGCCGTTTAGATCATTGCTCTGCAGGATGGCATATGGCTGAACTTGACAATGCCTCAAGCAGTTGCGAAGCTGAGGTTGCGATCTCGCGGCGAGTACGCGAGAACAAGGATCTATACGGAAAGAGGAAAGGCGCCATGGCCGAACAGACGATTGTCTTTGCCCAAGGGATCGAGATGCCACCGGACATTCTCGCGCAGGTGCAACAAATGAAACCGGCGGGCTTTACATTGCAGATGCTGCCGCCCGGCGCCAACGCCGTGGAGATTGCCGCAGCAATCCGCGAAGCCGAGTACCTGCTAGGCTTTCCCCGGTTCCTGCCGGACGAAGCCTATACGGAAGCCAAGCGTCTCAAGCTGCTCCAGGTGCTGAGCGCCGGCTACGACTACGTCAATATCGCGGGGGCGCGCAAGGCCCGCATAGTCATTTGCTCGAACGGCGGTGCCAACTCTGTGGCTGTGGCCGAGCACGCCATCATGCTTATACTGGCGGTTTATCGCAAGCTGGTGACGTTCCACCAGAACGTGGTCGGCGGCCGGTGGCATCAGGGCATCCCACGTACCGTGGACATCTTTGAGCTGGAAGGCAAAACGGTCGGTCTGGTGGGATTAGGCAATATCGGCCGGCAGGTGGCCCGCCGTGTGAAAGCCTTTGACGCCCAGGTGATCTACTATGACGCCGTCCGTATGAGCCCTCAGAAGGAGGGAGAGTTGGGTGTCCAGTATGTTCCACTCGACACGCTGCTCGAGACCGCCGACATTGTGAGCCTGCACGTTCCCCTAAACGAGAGCACTCATCACCTGATTGACGCCCAGGCCCTCGGCCGCATGAAACCCACGGCGATTGTGATCAACACCTGTCGGGGGGAGGTCATAGATGAACCAGTGTTGATCGAAGCGCTTCAACAAGGGCGGATACTTGGGGCCGGGCTCGATACTCAGGCGAAGGAGCCGTCCGATCCGAACAATCCCCTGTTAACGTTGCCGAATGTCACACTGACCCCGCACAGCGCCGGACCAACGGTGGACAGCTTTCGCAAGCGTTTTCCACAATGGCTACACGAATATTGAACGTGTCGCCCGCGGCCAAGCGCCCTTGTGGGTCATCCCGGAAATGCGGGATCTGTTTCCTGAAGCAACTTCGAGCGCTTAAGGCCTACCAAACTTTTCGAATATGCCCGAACACGCTTTCCTCTCTGGGAAACGGTAGGTCTTGTATTTGCTTGTGGTCTTCCCCAGCTCAACCATAGCCTTGGCAAGTTTTACAGCGCACACCACTACTCTGACCCCTCCTGACCATGGGCCGTTGCGGCTGCTGAATTTCCGCTTGAATACAATCAAGCGTTGCCTCCGCTAGGTCTTGGAGGAATTTTATCCGACCAGCTATCCCTTGGAGAACGGCGTTCCCCAGGAGTCAGTAAACGTCAACTCCTCAACCGAACGGCGCGAGATCGGACCGTGCCCACGCAGGACGGGATAGCCAATCGGCACAACGGCCGCTGTCCCCCATGGCTGCGGGATACCGAGCAGTTCACGCACTTCCGGCTCTTCCATACACAGCAGTGTGGTTAGGACACACCCCAGCCCCTCAGCACGGCAAGCGAGGAGCAGGTTCTCCACAGCTGGGTAGATCGACCCTCCCCCGACGACTGACACCCGGTCAAGCTTAGCGTCGGTGACCGCTAGCCCTTCGGGATTAAAACAGAAGACGAGCAGCACGGGGGACTCACCCAAGTGCTCAGCTAGGTAGTGACTCGCACGCAGCATCCGTTCTGCTCTCACACGCTCCTCCTCAGGACGGTTGGCAAGTTGCTCCATATACGATTGGGTATATGGGATCGTGATCTTCTTATATAATTCACCGAGGCGCTGTTTCCGGGCGGGGTCCTTCACCACAATAACCCGCCAACCCCAAGCTGCCTTGCGTCCGTTCATTAAGACGGTCTGGGCGACCACTCTGCAGAACCTGCCTGAGTCGAACTTGGCCACTCGCGAGCGGGTGCTGCC
>CBDCRK010000008.1:0-238791 GCA_965220955.1 uncultured Binatia bacterium (SeqCode)
GGCGGATTTGGCCGCTTTTTCCGCGGCTTCCGCCAGAGCCGCCTTGCGGATCGCGTCCTCGCGGCGCTGGGAGTCACTTGCCGCGCGCTCCAGCTGGGCTATGCCGGTTGCCAGATCACGGATGAGCTTGGGCTCCATAGGAGCGCCGCCATTGAGGCATTGAGGGCGGTGTCGAAGGCCAGGGTGCGGACGACTTCTATCAGGATGTGTGAGACCTCCCCCTCGGGTGCCTCGCCGAGCTTGGCAATCCACTGCTGGCTCACTTCGCGAGCCTGGCGTATGCGCGCCCCAACGGACTCCATTGCCAAGGCATAGCGGCTCAGCCCTGAGCGAGAGATCTGCTCAGTATGCAGCCCGGCCTCAGCCAGTGCGCAGTTGACCTGATTAAGGATCTCCAGCTGGGAGACCCGCGGATCGCGCAGCCAGGCATCAAGCTGCTCCTTTATCTCCACGGGTAGCTGTTGGACTTTGGAGGCACGACCCCGAATCGGGGAATTCATTTTAGTCCTCCTCCCAGGGCCGGGGCCGCTTGACGCCGCTGGCGACTACTCGGCCCGCGGCCACATCCAGGCCCCGACTGGTGAGCCGGACTATTTTGATATGACCAAGGTGGCGTGTCGAGCAAAAGCCCTGCTCGGCCAGCCAATCCAGCAGCGAGTACACTTGATCTCGACTGGTATTGTGGCCGTAGGCATGCAGACAGGACTGCAATATCGACTCATTGGCCTCGTGTCCGGGCATCTCCATCAGGGCCCGCAGCAGCACAAGCCGCTGATCCTCCTCCAGCAAATCGCGAAAGCTCATGACGGATCTCCTCTCAGGTGGTGGTCGATCAAGCAAATTCAGCTCATGCTCCAGACGGCGCGTCTCCCCCTTGAGCCCCTCAAGGGATAGGGCCAGGGCATGCAGGTCTGCCAGGTGCGGGGTATCATCCAGGCGGCGCTCCAGCGCTCGCACCATCTCCAGGCGGGCAAAAGTCCGGCTCAGCGCCCAGCCCGCTGCCAGTATGGCTAGATTTACCGCCCAGACGAGCCAGCTGGCATTTTGATTTAGCCAGTCCATTCTTCCCCCTTCGACAAGGCTCAGGACAGGCCTCACCCTGGGCGATTATGTCGGGCATCCTGCCCGCGGCCCGGGCATCCTGCCCGCAATCGCCCCTACATGCCTGTCCTCATCCCCTCCTTGGAGGGGTGCCGCATAGCGGCGGGGTGGGTTCCTCCTCACCGGGCGATCACGCGGCCAGGATGGCCGACAGGATCGCCCCTACCATTCTCGCTGAGTAGGGGCGGGTTTAAAACCCGTTCCCTACCTAACTACGCAATTTTTAAGGAAATTTTGTATTTTCTTTATGGTTTTGCCCGGCTCTGACTGCTAACTTAGCTACATGCTACAGCACGCGCACGGACGGGCCACCCTACTGGATGGAGCGTCCCCCCCCGAGTGGGTGGAGCTTATCCCAGCGGGGGACATTGTTGGACGGGACGGCCGGAGCTGGACAAACAGCACGCCCGACGCGATTGTGGCCGGCATACAAAACAAATGGCGCGGATCTGCCTGTCGACTGGGAGCACTCCTCCGAGTATAAAGCGCCCAAGGGTGATCCTGCCCCTGCCGCTGGCTGGATTGTAGAGCTGGAGGCGCGGGAGGGCGCGATCTGGGGCAAAATCGAGTGGACCGAGGCAGGCGTACGGCTAGCATCACATCCAGGGCCTACCGCTACCTTTCGCCGGTTTTTTTGCACGAGGCCAACCCCCCCCGGCGTATTGACAGGATACTTTCTGCCGGGCTGACCAACCAACCCAATCTGTCATATTCCGGCGCTTAATCATGAGGGCCAAGAAGGGGAACCCACCCCGGCCCCTTCGACGGGGCTCAGGCCAGGCCTTCGGGCCACCCCTCCAAGGAGGGGAGATATGGAGGAGAATCATATGGCTTTAAAAGAAATATTGACGGCCCTGGGCCTACCGGCCGAGGCCACCGAGGAGCAAGCGCTCCAGGCGCTTACCGGGCTCCAAGAGCAGCTGACCGCCTCAAGAAATCGGGCTCAGACCCCCGACCTGGATAAGTTCGTACCCCGCGCTGATTACGATGCCGCCATTGCCCGATCAGCCAATGCCGAGGCGGCCTTAGTCCAGCAGACCGAGCAGCAGCGCGAGGCGGCGATCAACGCGGCAATAGAGGCTGCTCTTAGCGCTGGCAAGATTACCCCGGCCACCCGTGATTACCACATCGCCCAATGCCGGACCGACGGGGGGTTGGAGAGATTTGCTGCGTTTGTGGCCGCTGCCCCCGAGATCGCCGGCCCCAGCGGGTTGCCCGCCACGCCGGGTAGGACGGAGGCCACCGCCGGAACCCTGACCGAGGCGGAAAGGGCAACCTGCCGCATGCTGTCCATATCCCCCAAAGAGTACCTGGAGGCGAAAGCGGCCCAGGCCACAACGGATGCGGAAAAGGCAGCCATTCGGGCATTGTAGGGGCAGGGTAGGAAACCCCCTCAGTCCCCCTTATCAGGGGGAAGACAGGTAGGGGCGAGCCCTTTCTTAGGATCCCTCTCCCCTGGAGGGAGAGGGTGCCTACCGGCAGGGTAGGCGGGTGAGGGGGACGAGGAGACCCACCCCGCCGCTATGCGGCACCCCTCCAAGGAGGGGAGGATAAAAGGAGGACAGAAATGGCAATTGTAACCTCGGCTCTCATTAAGGCTCTACAGGTCGGATTTCGCATGGACTTCGAGGGCTCCTATAAAGCTGCGATGCCCCAGTGGATGGATGTGGCCATGAAAGTGCCATCCAGCGGACGCTCCTCCGTCTATGGCTGGCTGGGGCTGTTTCCCTCTATGGCAGTGTGGACCGGAGACCGCACCTACAAGGACATGAAGGAGCACAACTACACGCTTACCAATAAAAAGTATCAGGCGGCAGTCAAGGTCTCCAGGTCCGATATCGAGGATGACCAGGACAGTGGCATTGGCATTTACCGGCCGCTGTTCATGAATATGGGCGATGCCGCCGCGCGCTTTCCCGACGAGCATGTTTTTGCGCTGTTGACGGGAGGCCTTAGTAATTTGTGCTATGACGGGCAGAACTTTTTTGATACCGAGCACCCGGTGTATCCTAAGGTCGATGGCACCGGCACCGTTGTCAACACCTCCAACCTGTCGGTTCCTACGGCTCCGGCCGGGACTTATTACTACTGGTATCTCCTGGATACCACCCGCCCGCTCAAGCCCCTCATCTATCAGGAGCGTCGGATGCCCAATTTCCAGTCCCGAACCATGCTGACGGACGAGGCGGTTTTTACCTCCGACGAGTTCCGCTTTGGGGTCGATTGCCGGGCCGAGTTTGGCTATGGCCTCTGGCAGCAGGCTTATGCCAGCGCCCAAACCCTGACCCAGGCCAATGTCTGGGCTGCCTACGAGGCCATGCGCCAGGTCGAAGCGGACGGCGGTGTGCGCATGGGAATAAGACCTAATGTTCTGGTGGTCCCGGCTGGGCAGGAGAGGGTAGGCGAGGAGGCCCTCAAGCCGATCCTGGCCGATGGTTCCTCCAATACTTTGCATGGCAAGCTCAGAGTCTTTTCCCCTGACTACTTGGAGCTGAAATCCCTTGTCGTTACTTAGGGGCAGATCTTTCTTATTCCCTCTCCCCTGGAGGGAGAGGGTGACTACCCGCAGGGTAGGCGGGTGAGGGGGACATCAGGGCGAATACAAGATTCGCCCCTACCATACCCCCCTATTCTGTAGGGGCGATCCTGTCGGCCATCCTGGCCGCGTGATCGCCCGGTGAGGGGAGGGTAGGCCTGTCCTGAGCCTGTCGAAGGGAAACCCCCTCAGTCCCCCTTATCAGGGGGAAGACAGGTAGGGGCGATCGGGCGGCGTAGGATGGCCTTTATGATCGCCCAATGGTCAGGGAAATAAAGGAGGCAATGTATGATCAGGACGAAATGCACCCATGACGGATACTGGCGCGGCGGCGTCCAACATTATCGGGTCTGGACGGAATTTCCCGACGACCAATTTTCCCCGGAGCAGCTCAAAGCACTGGAGGCAGAAGAAAGACTCCTGGTCGAGCATATGCCGGACCCAGAACCGGACCCGGAAGAGGGGGAGGGGGGAGAAGAAGGCGACGAAAAGGCGGGGAAAAGGCAAAAAGGGGGAAATCGATCAAAATCGGCCCCAGTGGACCCCGAGAATCCTAGCTAGCCCCATTGGGCAGCAGCAAAAAAAGTTAAACGTTTTTAAACGGTGATTAAACAGATTTAAACGGTAGCCCAGCTTATGCCAGCAAAGTATCTGACCCCGGACAGCCTGAGCGACCTGCTCTCCCCCACAATACTCAGTCAACTGACCAGCGACGACGGGTCCGACACGGCGGACACCACCATTATCGACGCGGCGATTTTAGACGCCGAGGCCGAGGTGGACGGCTACCTTGCCACCCGCTATGCGCTGCCGTTGCTCACCCCGGTGCCAGCGCTGGTGATCAAGCTCAGTGGGGATATTGCCGTGTACAATATCTACCGCCGCCGCCAGCTCGTGCCTGAGAGTGTGCGCCAGGCATACCAGGATGCGCGGAGCACCCTCCGGGATCTGTCCGGCCGCAAGCTGGATCTTGATCTGGCGACCGATCCAAGTGACCCGCCCCCCCAGGCCACCTACTTTGGGGCTAATAAGCGCCGCTTTGGCGAGGACTGGCGGGATTTGTAGGGGCGGGGTTTGAACTCTCTATCCCCCCTTGGAGGGGTGAAGCCTAGGTAGGGGTGATTTTTTCGTCTCCATGCATACCCCGGGCGGCGTACGCGCTTGGGCGATGCATACCCGCAGGGTAGGCGGGTACGACCCACCCCGTTCGCTAAGCGGCACCCCTCCAAGGAGGGGAAGAGAAGAAGGAGGCAATTATGCAAAATTTTGTGAACAAGTTCCGCCCCAACGTCCTGCTGGTCGCGCTCATGCTATCCATATTGGTCGTGGTGCTGCTGGGATATTTGTTTAGTTGGCTGGAGGAAGTGGCGCCAAACGTGCAGTGGGATGCCGCTGTTATGGGTGCGGTGTTCGCCTCAGCTCTCCTGATTGTGGGGGCCGTACTTGGAGGATTGGTCTCGGTTATGTCCCAGGTCGCGCAAGATCCTCCACCGCCGGTTGTCCCCGCGGAAACCGCGGAGGCGCTGATTGGCGCGCTTGTCGGATCCCTCTGCGCCCACAAGGATGGGGGAAACCCCCTCAGTCCCCCTTATCAGGGGGAAGACAGGTACGCGGCACCAGCCCACAGGGCAGGCCCCCTCCAAGGAGGGGATCAGGAGGAACAGCGGGAATGAAAAGATACAGACCACAGTCGGTGGTAATGGTAGGGCTGCTGCTGCTGGGCTTGACCGGCGGGTGTGCGCTCCCCAGTCGGGGGGCGGATATCATGGTGATCGAGCTCCAGCAGCGCGCCCTAGCGCGCATTGCGGATTTCTGGGCGGGGAGGGCCTGCCCGCCGGTCAGCTGCGTGCCCGCTTGCGTACCTGCAGCTGCAGAGTCGCCAGTGTGCCCGCCCAATGCCGCCGAGACAGCCGAGCCTGATCTTGGCAGCATGGTCTGGGATTGAGGATGGATACCCCGTTGTAGGGGCGACGCATGCGTCGCCCCTACAGGGAAGGGACAAATCAAATTATGGCAACACTGCCTAAAATAATCCTGGACTCGAAGGCCAAAAACCTGACCACCGGATTAACGGAGGGGCAGACCTACCTCGGAGATTACCACCTACTACAGCCTTACGGGATAGGCATGTAGGGGCGATTTTTATAATCGCCCAAGGTAGGGCGCATGAGGGATGTGTTGCTTGCAATGGTCCAGGAGCTGAGCCAGAGGATCGATAAGGTCCGCGAGGTGGGCATTGTGGCCAGCGAGGATTTGCCTCCGGCGTCGTGGCAGCTGCCATATGTTGGGCTCAAGGATGGAGGTAAGCGCTATAATTCTCAGCCTGGTCAGATGGATCGGGAGATAGGACGGGTCGAGGTCTGGATCTACCAAACTCTTATCCTCAATGATTCTGGTGCGGCGGTTGTTGGCGGAGGGAGCACGCCCGGCCTCCTGGAGATAGCCCAGGATATCCGGGCGGTACTCAATGATAATGATTTGGGGTTGGCGTTGCCTTATACCCATGTGGACGAGATACGCGCCAGCATTGCCGGCATCCAGGACAATGCCCGCTGGGTCCAACGCCTGAGCCTGGCGGTAAACTATGAGAGGGTCGTATCCTAGGGTGAGCTAGTAGGGGCGGGTTTGAAACCCGCCCCTACTCAGAAGGAGGAACCCACCCCGGCCCTTCGGGCGTCGCCCCTCCAAGGAGGGGAGATTAGGTAGGGGCGAATACAACGGGCAGGATGCCCGACATCTCGCCCCTACAGAGTAGGGAGATGGTAGGGCCTGCCCTGAGCTCTAATCGCCCGGGGAGGGGAGACCCACAAGATTCGGCCCTTCGAGCCAGGCAAGGAGAATTAGGTAGGGGCGATCGCGGGCAGGATGCCCGACATAATCGCCCAGGGTGAGGCCTGTCCTGAGCTCTGTCGAAGGAGGAACCCACCCCGCCGCTATGCGGCACCCCTCCAAGGAGGGGAAGAGAAGAGGGGGGAGAGATGGCAAAGAAAAAGCAGAAAAAGGCAAACGCCCAGCAGGGTAGGGGCGACGCAGGCGTCGCCTATCTGTCCTACCACGGCCCGGGCGAGAGGAGCATCGGGGGCATTGGCGACTTTGCCAAGGGCAAAGAGCCGGTAGCCGTGGAGAACTCGATTGCCCGGCAGTACGAGAGCAAGGATATGCGGGCGCTGGGTTGGCGGGTGGAGTGGAGAGATGTAGGGGCGTCGGGGGCGGGTTGTAAGGGCGGGTTTGAAACCCGCCCCTACAGGGGAGAGGGAAGAGATGCCAGCTAGGGGCGGGTGAGGGGGACAAGGAAACCCACCCCGCCTCTGCGAACTCAGAAGTTCGAGCGGCACCCCTCCAAGGAGGGGAGGAGGAGGTGAAGGATGCCGACGGTACTACCGGATAGAATTGCCATCGACCGGCAAACGCTCCTGTTTGCCAAGGAGGAAACCAGCTTTGCGGACGAGGCGGTGCCCGATGCCGCTAGCCAGATTCTCATAGCCGGGGAGGGCAGCTTTGCCCAGGCCCGGGGATTTATTGAGGATGAGCAGCGGCGCAACACTTTTTCCCGGCTCTCGCGCATTGGCGGGCGATTTGAGACCGGAACCTTCAGCCTGCCAGCATATATTAAGCCGGTAGCCGCAGGTACACCTCCTGAGTGCGCGGCATTGCTCAAGGCGCTTTTTGGCCGGGAGGCCGTGACCGCAAACACAAGCGTTGTCTATGCCCTGCTCAGGATCGCAGATACCCGCCCCTCACTGACTGTCTGGATCAGCGTTGGGCACTTTGTCTATCGGATTTTAGGCGGGCTGGTGAACGAGGGGCGGTTCCCGGTCCGCGCCGACAACAGCGCCGAGGCGGTAGCCAGGGGCACGTTTGGAGGCCTGTTTGCTGAGGCCCGCTGGACCGGCACCGACGAGCTAGCGGCCGCGCCCGCCGATCCCAGTCAGGCACCATCACGGTCAAGGACGCCCGCAAATTCACCGTGGGCTCGCGGGTTGTCATTGGCAACGACGACAACAGCGGGGCTGGATTCGAGGTTACGGCCGTGAACGAGGCAACGAAGGTGTTGACTATTTCGCCCGAGATCGCCGGAGCCCCGGCTGTGGACACACTGATCACGCCCTGGGTGCCCACGGGCAGCGAGAGCGGAACGCTGATTCACGGGCGGCTAGGATCGGCCACCAGAGGAGGGGTCACCCTGCCCCTGCTAAGCGGCGAGATCACGGTGCAGAATAATATTGAGGTCCTCAACGACGAGAAAAACGGCCAGGACTATGCCTCCCGCTATATCAACGGGCAGCGCACGGTTGATATCACGACAGAGATTGTCCTGGATGCCAATGCCCCGCGATTCTTTTCCGACGCCAAGCAGCAAAGCCGGGCCGACATGGTTTTTCCCCTGGGGAATGCAGCGGGCAAGATTGTCGAGTTTGTGGCCAAGAATGTAGAGTTCGATCCGCCCGAGATCAGCGGCGCCACGCGCAAAGTAGCCCGGCTCGGAGGCCCCGCCTTTGGCAGCTCGACCTTTGACGACGAGCTAGCGCTGACCTTCAAATGATCGGGCGAATACAAGATTCGCCCCTACAATTGTTCCCTCTCCCCTGGAGGGAGAGGGTGCCTGCCAGAGGCAGGCGGGTGAGGGGAGACGTAGGAAACCCACCTCAGTCCCCCTTATCAGGGGGAAGCTAATTCCCTTCCCCCAGCGGGGGAAGGCTAGGGAAGGGGGCCAGATCGCCCTCTGAGCCCTGTCGAAGGAGGGAAGATGGCAATCATAGCAGGAAAGATCCGCAAAGAGTCCGAGCGGACCATGACCACTCAGTACCAGCCGGGATTTAATCTTAAAATCCGCTACCTGACCACTGCCGAGCTAATCAAGATCGAGGAACAGGCCAGGAAAAGCGAGTGGGATAGGCGAAGCAGACAGCGGACGGAAGAAATCGATCGGTCAAAGCTCTCCCGGCTGCTTGCGGAGCATGTGGTTCTAGGCTGGGAGCTGGACGGGGAAACTCTCCGCTCGCTCATTGACCTGGAGGACTACCCCGAGGGGGACATCCCCTACAGTCAGGAGGATTGCGCCGCCCTGCTGGAAAACAACCTGGACCTTTATAGCTATATCCGGCAGATTTCCCACGATCTCTCCCTGTTCGAGGCCACGCGCAAAGCCGAGGCGAGAAAAAACTCCTCCAGTTCGCCCGGCAACCCAACTCGGACGCTAGACCCGGCGAACGATCCTTAACCTGCCAGGAGTGCGAGCTACTCCATGAGAGAGCCCCTGCCCTCAATCCCTATCCCTGCGAGGCCTGCCCTCTCGATTCGGGGGAAGAGGCATTATGGCCGGAGAATCAAGACGCCTGGCAGCTATTTGTCGATTGCGCCATCCCGCCACAGCTGGACGGACCGGGACAAACAAGAGCACACCGGCTACGAGGTCAACTGGCAGCTGGCCGATATTCTGACCAGGCGGCGAGGGCTGGAGGATGAAGACTTCGAGAAATTATTGGGGCTGGCAAAAGAGGTCAACCGGCAATAATCCTATTCCCCTCCTTGGAGGGGTGGCCGAAGGCCGGGGTGGGTTTCTTTCTTATCCCCTCTCCCCTGGAGGGAGTAGGGGCGACGCATGCGTCGCCCCTACTCCTACTCCTACAGCAGGGTAGGCGGGTGAGGCCTGTCCTGAGCCTGTCGAAGGGGGGAACCCACCCCGCCGCTATGCGGCACCCCTCCCAGGAGGGGAGATTATGTAGGGGCACGAGTCAGGAGCGGGAGATATGAATGGTAATGGTGCGGGGTTTTGGGGGAGGTACGCCGCCCGGAGGGTCACCGGGGTCTCGGCCAGAGACCGAAGCCAACCAGAGGGGATCACCGGGCAGAATAATTCGCCGATCCCGCTCCTCAGCCTGGCGCCGCTCTTTCTCCCTCAGGCGCAGGATCTCGCTGCCGAACCTCGGAGGATGCGCGCGCCTCTCGTAAAGGGTGAGCAGCCGGGCATCCCGGGCAGCCCGGGCCTGCCTGTAGGGGGCGGACAAATAATGACAGAGCAGCCAGATCATGGCCGCGAGATAGAAGATCGAGCCAATAATGCCAAAGTTGGGTGCGGGCATAGGACGCTGACCTTAAATTATTGGGGCTGGCCAGGGAGATTAATGCCGAGGCCAGATCTGCTCCCTGGGGTAGAGGCTCAGGGGATGGGGCAGGTGACCCCCCAGTCTGAAGGCGGAGCGACCAACGGGGCGATCCGACGCCTCGGAGTGACCCGGCCCCTCGAGGCGCACAATGATCCGGGGGCGGTCTTGTTCGGCGTAGCTATGGATCGAGTCAATGGCGGCCTGCAAGCGGCGCTGTTCACGCTCGTGCCGAAGCCCGGCCTCCTCGGCGGTTGTCGGGAAACCAGTACGGGGTGCTGCCGGCGGAGCCGGCGCATATACCGCTTATGCTCCCTGCGCGGTTCGCCCATATGCCAGAGCAGCCATATCATGGCCGCGAGGTAGAGAATCGAGCCAATAATGCCAAAGTTAGAGACGATCATTAGGACACTGACCTTAGCATAAATTTGCCAGAAAATCAAACGAGATGCCCGAAGACCTTACCCTGACAATCACCATCGACGACCAGGGCACGGCGGTGCTCAAACGCCTGGCCACGGCCAGCACACAGGCCGCTGCCACCATCGATGAGTACGGGGTAGCCATACGAAAATCCAACAGCGCAATCCGAGCCGCCAATGAGGCCAGAGTGGCTGCGGTCAAGAGCGTGCAGGCAGAGATCAAGGCCAAGCAGCGGATCATTGATGCCGAGGGCGATGTGAGAAAGGCGCTGCACGAATCGAAAGTGGCCCAGATCCAGGCGGCCACCGGCAGCCGGAAGCTGGCGGAGGAGTACAGCCGGGTCGCGCAGGAGGCACAGCGAGCGGAGCAGCGGTTCCAATCGGGCGGGAGGGCCACCCAGACCGCGGTGCGCTCCTACTTGCAGCTGGGCACGAATATCGGCTTTGTGGTCAACCATCTTATCGATGCAGCTCGGCTTATGGGCCGTATGGTCACCGCCTTTACGGCCGCCAGCGACACCCTCCTCCGCATGGAGGGCCAGCTCAAGCTGGTCACATCCTCCACAGCCGAGCTGGAGAGGGTCCAGGAGGAGCTGTACGCCGTGGCCCAGCGCAGCGGCAGCGCGTTGGAGTCGACGGTCACGCTGTATGCCCGCATGGCCCAGGCCAGCAGCGAGCTAGAGGTCAGCCAAGCGGACATGCTGGCCGTGACCGAGACCATCAACCAGGCCTTCCAGGTCAGCGGAGCCACGGCGGAGGGCGCCAGGAACGCCACTATCCAGTTCACCCAGGCCCTGGCAGGGGGCACGGTGCGAGCGGAAGAGTTCAATAGCATTGTGGAGAACAGCCCGGCCCTCGTCCGGGCACTGGCGCGCGGAGTAGACGCCGCGGGCGGTAGTGTGGGGCGGTTGCGCCAACTGGTAATCGAGGGGCGGCTCAGCGCTCAGGAAGCCTTGCAGGCGATCCGGGATCAGGGGGGGGCGATTGCGGATGAATTTGCCCTACTGCCCGAGACCGTAGAGCGCGCCTCGGTCAGGGCGCGCAACGCGCTGACCACCTTTCTGGCGGAAGTGGACGAGAGCTTCGAGATCAGTGTGTTTGTGGCCTGGACGTTTCGGTCCTTGACCGAGGCGCTGGAGGGGCAGCGGGCGGCGATCCGGGATGCGGGCGGATTCTGGGCGGGGCAAGCGTTGGCGGGCGCGCGCGAGGCACTGGAGCAAGAAGGCGAGACGCTCCAGGAGCTGTTTGCCCTGGAGTCCCAGGACGCTGCGGGGGCGCGGAGGGTACTCCTGGAGGGGCTGACCCCGGCGAACTTGGCCTCGGCCAACCTCATCGGCGGGATCGAGAGCGTGAGCGAGGCCGTGCTAACGGTCATAGGCAATATCGAGCGCTATCAGGCGAAGATTGCCGAGTTAGAGGCGGCGGGCCAGGCCACCGAGGCACTCGCCCCGGCTGACGTTGCGCAGGAGCTTGAGACGCAACTAACGGAGCTCGAAGGCCGGCTGCGGGCGGCGAAAGACGAAGCGCACGCCCTCAGTACGGACATGGCGCGGTCCGATTATAAGGCTGCCGCTCGCGAGGTGGAGGTGCTTAAAGTGGCCGTGGAGGAGCACCGAGGGGCGCTCGACCGCTACCGCCAGAGCCAGGCGGCGGCAGGGGAGGAGCTCAAAGGCTTCACTCCGACCCAACAGGCGGCCATCGACAAGACCAACAAAGAGATCGCTACCCTCAAAGAGAAGACGGCCACGGTCGGCCTGGATGCTCAGGCGCTCATTGCGCACAATGCCCAACAAATCGCAGCCGCCACGGGCAGCGAGGAGCTGGCGGAGAGCTACCGCAAGGCGGCGAGCGCGCTGCACGCCAGACAAGAGGCCAGCAAGCAGTCCGCGGCCACGGCCCGGCGGGAACAGGCCGCAGCCGAGCGAACGCGCCGGACCAACGAGGCCAGCGTCAAAGGTCTGGAAGCGGGCAACGCACTCCTAGCGGAAGAGATCCAGATCAAGCGGGAGGCCATTGCCACGGGAGAGGATGCTGCAGAGACCGAGATCAAATTGGCCCTGGCCCGGCTGGAGGCCGCGGCCGCCCAGGAGGGTCTGACCGAGGCCGAGCGGGAGGGGCTCAGGGAGCGGCGGCGCCTGCTGGAGCAAGCCAGAGAGGTGGATGCCGCGCTCGATGCGGCACGGGACGGCACCGATATCCTGGCCGAGAGCCAGCGCGAGGCGATTCTGACCACCGGAGATCTGCGCGATACCTTTGGCGAGATGATCACCGGGTTTTTACGGGGCACGCGGAGCTTTAAGGATATTGGGGATCAGCTTGCCGATTTTGCCAAGGGGGTGGGCGCCAATCTCTTCAAAAACCTTTTGTTTGGCAAGGAAGGCCAATTCGATAAGCCCTTAATCGGCAATGTACAGGGCTTATTCGGTCCTGGCGGGGTCATTCCCAATCTATTCCAGCAAGGGGGAGCCAATTCGTTTTTTTCCTTTACTCAGGGATTCTTTGGCCAGGGCAGTCAGCTCCCGCCCGGCATTTCCGGGCCATACCAACCCCCGTCCGGCATTTCCGGGCCATCCGGACTTCCAACGGGCGGCTCCGGCTTTGGGGGCCTGGGCGCAGCCGGAGGCACGGCGGGGCTAAGCGCCGCATTTTTTGGCAGCGGCCCGGTACCAGCCCGGATAACAAGCGGAGCGCTGGGAGCCGCAGCGTTCATCCCTGGCCCGCAGCAACCCTTTGTGGCCGCAGCGGCATTCATTGCCTCTCTCTTTGGCGGAGGACTGTTCAACAAACCCGGCCGTATTGCGGTCGAAAAAAAGGGCATCGATCAATTTTATCAGCAGGCCGTAGGAGTCGATCTGCCCCGTAGCAAAGAGAGCAAGGTCGGGCGCTACCTCGGGCCAGCCAGGGAAGGACCGCATTAGCAAGCAGCGGAGAACGCCCTGACCGCTGCGGGCGTACTCTATGCTCTGGAGGCGGACGAGGGTGGCCTCGGAACAGTTGCCAGATTTCGAAATCAGGGTCTAGCGGGATTCCAACGGGCAGGACTATCCGAGGCCCAGGGTCAGGAAAAAGCCTTGAGACTGGCGGGGGCCCTGGGCGGACAGAGCCCGGAGGACCTGATTGCCGGGCTTAACCGGGCGCTTATCCGGCGAATTTGATCGGGATCGATTTACTCGCAGCGAGGTGCTGGAGAATGTGGCGGAAAATGAAGGGGAGGGTCGTGACACTCGCAACCGGCAAGTACGTCTGACTAATGTGCTTGCCGGTATCATCGACCTGAGCACCGAGTTTAACGAGCACATAGACTCCAGTGCCCTGGCCGCCGAGCTGACCGCGGACGAGATCGAGCAGGCGCTTGAGTCCCAGGGCAGAAGCCTGGAGGAGCACAGCGATATTATCGATAAGGTCCGCGAGGGCGGCTTACATGCAGCCGAGGCCCTTACCGAGATAGGCGGGCTTGAGTTCTCAGACCTCACTTTCAGCGCTGAGGAGCTGAACACCGCCCTCACTAATGCCCTTAGCGTTGCCGCAATCAAGGAGGGGACCGAGGCGCTCACGGAGATTAACGACCAGCTAGAGAAGGAAACCGAGATAAGGAGGGAGGGCCTTGAGGCGGGCAAAAGCCTGGTAGAGATCGAGCGGGAGATTACCAGATCACGCCTGGAGACGGAGGCCGCAACCGAGGGACTGACCGAGGCCGAGAAAGAGGCCATAGACGCACGGCTAGAAGAGCTAGACCGCACCAAGGAGCTGAATTTCGAGAGCCAGACCCAGCAGATAGAGAGCTTCAACAATCAGCTAGAACGGGAAAATCAGATACGAAGGGAGGGCCTTGAGGCGGGCAAAAGCCAAGCCCTGATTGAGGAGGATATTATCCGGTGGCGCCTGGAGAGCGAGTTTGCCGCGGACGGCCTGACTGAGAGTGAAAAAGAGCTGATCGACGCACGGCTTGAAGCGATCGACCACAACAAGGAACTCATTATGGTCCAAGAGGGCGCGCAGCGAGCCGCAGCCCAGCGCCGGGGCAGCGTCAGTCAGTACATCTCGGATATCGACCTACTCCAGCGCATTGGCCAGCACACCCCGCTGGAAAACGTGGAGGCCGACCGGCAAGAAATTTTTCAATATCTGAACTACCGATTCCCCCTCGCACCAGGCGGGGGATCGCGGCAGGGCCTGGATACCGTGGAGGCCGTGGACGAGCACCTGCAGGACATCACTCAGGCGTTTATCCAAGTCACCCTAGACGAATACCAGGCAAAGACAGACCTCATTAGGCAGGAATATGCCGAGGAAGCAGCCGCCATCAAGGAAAACTTTAACCTTAGACGCCAGGCCCAAAGGCAGGAAATCCAGGCTCTACAGACTCAGCTCAGAATAGCTCAGGACTACAACCGGGCAGCAGACAGCCTTGCTCGCAATATAGGCCAGATTGTCACCGGGCCACAATCGACCCTCAGCGGCACCCAGCAGCTCGCCTTTTTTGAGCGCGAGGCCGGCCTTATCCGGCAAGAGCTGGAAACCGCCCAGGATGCCGAGCGCCCTCATCTTATTGCCGAGCTGGGAAATGTGCTGACTCAAATCACCGGGCTCAGCACCTATGACCGTGCCGATCCGCGTCAACGCGAGCTGGTCAATGCCGCTCTCATCGAGCTGGAGGACCTGAGAGCCGAGGCCATGACCAGGGGTGAGGCGGAAGACGCTTTCAGTCGCCGAGATCAGGCTACAGGACCAGATTCTTAAGGATCTCTCGGCCATCGAGGTGGCGGCTCTTGGCAGGCTAGAGGACCAGATGGAGCGGGCTATTGCCGAGCAGTCACGGGAGACCGAGTCAACCCTACGCTGGATATTTCAGGACCGGGCAGCCTTAGAGGTCCGGCGGGCGGAAATCGCGCTAGCGGAGGCAGATACGCCCGAGCTGAGAGAGCAGCGCCAGCGCGAGCTTGACTTTGCCAGAGAGAGGCTTGCGGCCTACCGCCACGGCTATCTGGACGCTACCGACCAGCTTCCTACAGATCGACCAGCACCCAGCAGGCCAGTAGCCCGGACAGAAGCCCAAACTCTCAGGGTAGATGAGAACGTTAATGTCCGGGTGCAGGTCGATGGCACACTGACCGAAGACGAAAAGGTACGGCTCGGGGAAGAACTAGCCCGCATAATCGAGCAGCGGCGCGAAAAAGCCCTACAGCCAGGCGGAAGACTACGCGCTCAGGTACAGGAGATTATCAGGCAGACGGCATTGGTCCGGTAGGGGCAGGCGGGTGAGGGGGAGGGAGACCCACCCCGCCGCTATGCGGCACCCCTCCAAGGAGGGGAAGAGGAAAGACATGTAGGGGCGGGTTTTTCTTATTCCCTCTCCCCTGGAGGGGGAGTAGGGGCGGGTTTGAAACCCGCCTCTACATCAGGGCAGGCCCCCTCCAAGGAGGGGAAGAGGAAAGACATGTAGGGGCGATCCTGTCGGCCATCCTGGCCGCGTGATCGCCCTCCGGGGACTGAGGGTAGGCCTGTCCTGAGCCTGTCGAAGGGAAACCCCCTCAGTCCCCCTTATCAGGGGGAAGCCAGGTAGGGGCGATTTTTATAATCGCCCAGGGATCAGGCCTGTCCTGAGCCCTGTCGAAGGAGGAATTAAAGGAGGTTATTATGGGCATAAAATCGCTATTATTTGGCCTTATATTGGCCTTATATTTGGTTGTAGGGGCGGGTTTGAAACCCGCCTCTAGCCATCACTGCCTGAGCGGGGCAGAAGAAAGAGAAATGATGGAAAAATGCCTGGCCGAGGGATACTCGGTCCAGGAGTGCGAGGCCCAGGAGCCCCAGGGCCCCGGACACTATAGTGGGGCGCCCTGTGAGGACGACGGCGGCGGTGATGATGGCGGCGGTGATGGCAACGGCGGAAGCGGAGGTGGTGGAAGAGACCGAGATCCCGAGCCGTCGCTAGCAAAAGCGACGCTGGAAAATCCCCAACCCAGGTCTACCCAGAGCGGCATAGGAGTTATTTCCGGCTGGGTCTGCGAGGCCGAGGAGGTGGAGATTCTTTTCGATTTCGATCCTCACCCCTACTACAAGGAGGTAGACTTCGAGATCCCCTTACCCTATGGCAGCCCCCGCGATGATACCGCAGGAGTCTGCGGGGACTATGACAACGGGTTCGGCCTATTATTAAACTGGAATACTTTGGGCGATGGCCGCCACGCGATTGCACTGCGCGTAGACGGGAACAACCGAGGATGGAGCGTCTTTTACGTAGTGACATTAGGACAAGAATTTCTTTTGGACGCCTCCGAACAAGTCTATGTCCTCGGCGATTTCCCTTTTGAGGGAGAGGCCGTAGAAGTTGAGTGGTCCGAGGCCCTGCAAAATTTTAGGATCATCGAGCATACCCCTCTTATACCCTCTCCCCTGGAGGGAGAGGGCTAGGGTGAGGGGAGGGAAACCCCCTCAATCCCCCTTATCAGGGGGAAGACAGAGAAGGAGTCACACCATGACTGAAGCTGAAATTAGAGAGACATTCCGCTACCACTCCGCAAACCCGGAAATGGTCCAGAAACACGAGCATATACGCGCACACATGACCAAGCTGGTAGTTGAGATAGCTGCCATGCTCCCCCTTTCTGCAGAGCGCATGCTCTTTATCCGGGATATGCAACGCGCCCAAATGATGGCCAATGCCGCCATAGCCATCCACAGCAAGGAGCAGGACAAGCATGACAGCCCAAGCAACAAGGATTGAGGCCGCCGATCTCCTCTACCGAGCTGACCCTATACTCTATCGAAATCTCGCCGTGTGGATTGCCACCATGAGGAGGCAGAGACTTACGCGGACTGATATAGTGGAGGCCCTCACCATCTATGCGCAAAAATTTCGGACAGAGGCACCCCAGCCTAACGAAAACTGGTGGCCACTTCTGACCGGCATAGCCCGCCGGGTAGCGGCCAAACGGAGAGAGCAAGAGGCCGCCGCCAGCAAAGAGCGCGAGCAGACCGAGGCCCCGAACGCCATACAAAACCTGCTCAACGCCTTCGACCGGCGCGGCCGTATGATGGAGGGGAGATGACAGAACAACCACAAAGCGAGGTCTGGCGCTCAGTCTGGGTAGAGATCATGCCGCCTCAGCTGCGCCCAAAAGAAATCTATATCTCAATCAAATATCGAACCGTCTGCCACCTATGCCCCTGCGGCTGCGGCAACGAGATCTGCGTCCCAATAGGCGAGGGTAAAGAAGAGTGGCAACTGAAAGTGGATGGGGACGAGATAACCCTATCTCCATCCTTATTTTGGCGGGGATCACCGTGCCGAAGTCATTACTCGATCCGGCGAAATCGGATCATATGGCACAGGTAGGGGCGATCGGGCGGCGTACCGCCTTTATGATCGCCCTCCGAATGGAGAGGGAAACCCCCTCAGTCCCCCTTATCAGGGGGAAGCTAATTCCCTCCCCCCAGCGGGGGAAGGGCTAGGGAAGGGGGCCACTTATGGCCAACTACCACTACCGCTACACGCCTGGGTTTATAGGCGACGCACCGACCGCCAACCCGGCCGGGGATAGCGATTTCCCGGCCTCCAACCTTGCCAATGCCCGGCGCCCTATCCGCGCCTGGCGATCGGTTAACAAGCCCGCTACCCGCATTGCCTGGACGCTGAGCCGGGCAGTGTCGGGCTATATATGTGGCAGGCTCTAACACGGCATACTCCATCCACCGCACCCGATCGGGCAACACAGATCTGGAGCTGCGGGCAGCCAACACCGACGAGGTGGATCTTTTGGACCGCCAGCGTAAGGGGTTGACGGTTTTTGCCAACCCGGTGCCAGTTGGCGAGAATTTGTATATCAATATTGCCGCCAACCAGAATACAACCGACGGCAACGACTACTATACAATTGGGGCAGCCCTGCTCATCGAGCAGCTCATTGAGCTGGGAGTCAATCCCAGCCGGGGCGGCTCGCGTCGGATAGAGATACCCCGAATCATGGAGCCTCAGTATGAGGACGGGCCGGAGGTCGGTATAGCCACCGGGCCGCCCTATTTGCTGGAGGAATGGGATTTTAGGTTGGGCTACCAGGACCAGAGGGATCGCCGGATCTGGCAGGACATAGCCCTGTTAGGGCCGGAGCGGGTGTACCTATGGGACTACCGCCAGAGCGCGGCCAGCGCCTATCTGGTGCGGCTCAAAGAGGTGCAGATCAACCCGGACCTGATTGCCGAGGTATCGGTACGGGTCGAGCACCTGCCGGGAAGACAATCGGATGTGGCGCATGCGGATATAATTATGTAGGGGCGATCCCCTTCCCCTCCTTGGAGGGGTGGCCCGAAGGGCCGGGGTGGGTTCCGCGGGGTAGGCGGGTGAGGGGGAACATACCCACCCCCCGCTACGCGGACCCCTCCCTAGAGGGGATAATAAAGAGAAAGGAGAAGCCCACATGGCAATGTTTAGCAATTATGTAGGGGCGATCCCCTTCCCCTCCTTGGAGGGGTGGCCCGAAGGGCCGGGGTGGGTTCCGGGGTAGGCGGGTGAGGCCTGTCCTGAGCCTGTCGAAGGGGGGAAGAACATACCCACCCCCCGCTACGCGGACCCCTCCCTAGAGGGGATAATAAAGAGAAAGGAGAAGCCCACATGGCAATGTTTAGCAATTATGTAGGGGCGATCCCCTTCCCCTCCTTGGAGGGGTGGCCCGAAGGGCCGGGGTGGGTTCCGCAGGGTAGGCGGGTGAGGGGGAAGAATACACCCACCCCCCGCTACGCGGACCCCTCCCTAGAGGGGATAATAAAGAGAAAGGAGAAGCCCACATGGCAATGTTTAGCAATTATGTAGGGGCGATCCCCTTCCCCTCCTTGGAGGGGTGGCCCGAAGGGCCGGGGTGGGTTCCGCAGGGTAGGCGGGTGAGGGGGAAGAATACACCCACCCCCCGCTACGCGGACCCCTCCCTAGAGGGGATAATAAAGAGAAAGGAGAAGCCCACATGGCAATGTTTTTTAATTCGGTTGTGGTTAATTTTCCCAATGACGTTGGCACAGCGGAGGAGTTTTCGTGCTGGACCGAGCAGGACGGCGGCACCTATAAGGGGGGGCAATCGATTGTTGACGTTGACGGCAACCCTGTCACCGTTGGCACTCCCCTCCGGTTTAGCCGGTCGGAGTCTGCTGGAGGTAGAGCAACCCAGGGGAGATTATTCAAACGCCGGTGCCGAGGAATCAGCCCAGACCTACCGGGACAATACCGATTGGGTACAAATCCACAGCGGACCGCGAGGAGCCGACGGGACCCAGAATCAGATAGGCACGCGGACCCAGGCCACCTGGTCTCCGGTAACCTCGTAGGGGGGTTTGGGCGAAGGGCGAATACAAGATTCGCCCCTACCCATTGACTGTAGGGGCGATCGGGCGGCGTACCGCCTTTATGATCGCCCTCCGGGGGGGAGGGTAGGCCTGTCCTGAGCCTGCCGAAGGGAAACCCCCTCAGTCCCCCTTATCAGGGGGAAGTAGGGGCGATTTTTATAATCGCCCGGTGAGGGGGAAGTAGGGGCGATTTTTATAATCGCCCGGTGAGGGGGAAGTAGGGGCGATTTTTATAATCGCCCGGTGAGGGGGAAGTAGGGGCGATTTTTATAATCGCCCGGTGAGGGGAAGTAGGGGCGATCGGGCGGCGTACCGCCTTTATAATCGCCCAGGGGTAAGAAAGGACAATGCCAAGTCAGACTATATCATTAGGGCCAGCCACATTTGCCGGGGACCCAAACTGGCAAGGCTCTATCCTTATTTCGCCGGATTTTATTAGCGGCCACGGCACGGCTTATCTGCGCTCTATCGAGCGGCTTGGCCCAAGTATCAGGATCAGGCTATCGGCTACCGCGGATGGAGAGCCAACCGACGCCGGGCCGGAGTTTACACCGGAGCTTGAGCAGGCTGCCCAGGCACTAACTTTCCAGGGCAATAGTAGCCTCACTCTCAAAGGCCCGGGACATCCAGACAATACCTTCTCCGATCCAACCGAGCCCTATTTTTGGACGCCCGATAACGGCCAGGCCTTCGTCAGTTGGATGAGTGCACAAAATCAGGCCGAGGTTTTTCTCACCCTGGATGATGGCATTGTATATAATGATGCCTGGGGCCAGGTCAGGGCCGGCGTGCCAAGGATCACCGGGCGAGCCGAGAGAATCATCTCCCTGGCCGATGCAGACACCGACAACTATACCTATGAGCTCCTGGCTCTTATTCGGGCCAGCGACCCACCAGAAATTTATAGCCGCGATCCCAGGCCGGTAGCCGGGACTCTGCTGGATGGTGAGTTTAATCTCTCCGCCTCCGATGAGCCTGTTAATGCCCTCCGCTTCCGCAATCAGGGCTCCGGAGCGGGTGGGCAGAGAATTTCCCTGCATGACAACGGTCCCCTGCATCTGCTTAATTATTTCAGTGATGGAGGTCAGGGCAACGACCTGATCCTCCAGGTCATGACCGGAGGCGGAAGCATTGCCTTCCCGGTTGAGAGCAACATTGCCGCAGGAGGCAGCAACTACATCATATTTAATGTTCCCGCCCCAGATCAGTCATTCGTAGCAGGCATTACCGAGGGGCACGAGTTTATCTTCGCCCTTGCACGCTCTGTCATCTACAATGAGGCCAGGGGCACAATTAGGGCGGGCACCCCCACTATCAGGGGCCAGGCGGAGGAGCTTACTTACAATGAGGCCAGAGGCACGATCAGGGCGGGCACGCCAAGTATCAGGGGAATGGCCGAGGAACTCCCCACCGCCGAGGTCTACGGCACGATCAGGGCAGGCACCCCCACTATCAGGGGCCAGGCCGAGGAGCTCCCCACCGCCGAGGTCTACGGCACAATTAGAGCGGGCACGCCGAGTATCAGAGGCCAGGCCGAGGAGCTGCCCACCGCCGAGGTCTACGGCACAATTAGGGCAGGCGCCCCCACTATCAGGGGGATGGCAGTCCCGGCGGGCGCCAGGATTGAGATAGAGCATGGAGATTTCACCACCCTGGATATCCTCTTTGAGGGGGGGGCTACGGCGAAATATTCGGACTCCGAGCACCCGGATTATCCTGCCTATGCCCCTCGCATATCCAGCGCCCCACGCATCCAGCAGGCTTTGCCTGATCCCATAGTGCCAAGCCTCCCTCCTCGCACCGCAGATATCAGGCTCAATAATATAGCGGGGCTGGACGGCGATACTATTAGTGAGCATCTGGCAGCCGGGCGCGAGCTGCTCGGCGCTAGCGCCACTGTCCGGGTAAGGGAGGGGGAGAGCGGGTCGGACCGCATCACACTGCATGGCTATGTCAGTGAGATTTTATCTATAGGCCCCCGGGCCGCAACTATCCAGGTATCCGATGATCTCTTGGGCGATCAGAGCCAGCTAGTACCTAAGCGCAGGCTTAAGGATATCTATCCCTCGGCAATAGGGGCAGCAGATAAGCAGGCAATTGCCTGTGTTCTGGGCAAGGCCCGTAAAATACCCCTGGCGCGGGTCAGCTCAGGAGACGTGTGGGAGATCTCCGTCATCCCCCCGGCTAATCCACCGGGCGCCGTCAATAATGCCCGTGTCTGGCTGGATGTTGAAGGATGGAGCAATTACACGGTAGTGTCCGGGGACACGCTAGAGTACGAGGTCACGGTCGGTCAAAACATTACCGGGGCCAGGCTCGACCTGCGAACCGTGGGCGGCTCGATCATGTCCGGCACCACCGATCAAAATGGGGTCAGCGCCACCGGGGGGACGGATCTCACTGGCAGGGCACGGGGTAAATTTTACCGGCGATCAATCGACCTGCCGGCGTCTGCGGTTGGCCAGCAGATAAGTTCTGTCCGGATTCGCATTGACTTTGACAATCCCGCGGGAGGCAAGGCCCAGCTTGGCCGGGCGGCGATTGTAGGAGCAAACGGCTCTCTCAGGCGCTCGCTGACAAGCCCTACACTGCCTGCACTCTCACTAAATTCCGCCTCCCCTAATGGCTATGACTTTAGCGTGGAGAGCGGCCAGAGAGCCAAATATGGCGCCATACGCAAGCCAGCCAGCGGCGCTCTCACCATTAGCGCGGTCTATCTGAACGCCCGGGTGGCAGCCGTGGCAGAGTATGCCGTTGAGGAGGATATCCTTGGCATACAGACTGTACGTTTCTTAGTTGATCCCGGGAGTCAGGCAGTAGTCCAGGTGGATGCGGTCAGCACCGAGTTTTCCGAGTCTCCTGCCCGGGCCCTCGAGTGGGCACTAGCCGACAGTACCGACGGGCTGGGGCTTAGCGTAGCCTCGGGTCCGATAAGCAGCGCGGTAGGACATTATACCGACCTGGGTATCATCATCGGGGGAGCAATCGTTTACCAGGAGCCCGCCGGAGATTTGGTTCCCAAGCTCCTCTTGCACGGCGCCAGGCTATCGCGTAGAGCTAATCTCGAGCTAGACCTCAAAGTTGACACCCTGGCAAGCCATCGGATTGCAACTATTGGGCTAGGTCAAAACGACCGCTTCGGCTGGGATAACTTCACCGCAGCCGAAGCTGCTCCCGCTCGGCAGGCAGACCGCGCCCGAACCCTCAAGCTCTTTGCCGCGCCCGACCCAGGATTTAGCGGCGAGGCCTTGACCTGGCTGGCCGAGACCGAGCGATCGAGGAATATGCCGGCAGGCAGGCCGCTGGAGAAATTCCTCCCCTACTCCCCTGGCCTGGCCACCACCGACCGGCTAGCTCACTATCTCTGGGAGAGAGCGCAGACGCTCGATAAGCGCCTAAGTGGCTCTATTATCCTGGCTTCCGAGGACGATGTTAACATCCAGTTAGGGGACCGGATCAGGGCCACCATCCCAGCATTAGGGCTCGACCAGCAAGAGTACGAGATCGCCGCGCTAGAGACCCAGGGCGCCGCCGTACAGCTCGATATGGTCCAGTGGCGGGCAAGCGCTTACGCCTATCAGGCAGGAGACTCACAGATTCCTCCGGCGGTCCAGAGCTATGCGCCGGACTACAGCCGCACACTTCCACAGGCCCCGAGCAACCTCGTAGTCACCGCCGATGCCCCAGTTGACCTCAGCGGAGACGAACAGGAGATCACCCTCAGCGTCAGCGCTACGGCGCCGTCGGTCAATGTAACCGCCCTGATTTTCCGGGCAATCAGAACAGGGGGGGCAGCTACCAGGGCACAGATCGAGCTAAGCGTCACGCCAGGAGGGAGCGCCTCCGGCAAGCTCATTGTCGATGCCGGGACCGAATACACGGTTGAGGCCTGGGCGCAGAACTCAGGCAATGACCCGGGGTATCAGGACGGAACCGTAGTCAGTGCCACCGTGACCAGCCAGGGAATAGGGATCTCGGCGCCCGAGGTCAGTCGCGGGCCAGGTCATTATAACCGGGAGATATCAGGTACAAGCTGGAGCAACAGCGAGGCCAACGCCGCTACCCCGGGGGATAATGTAGAGCGCGATAGGGTATTACTGTTCAACCTATCCGGTAACAATAACTACACCGAGGTACGCAAATGGGACGGGAGCAACTGGGTGCCAACCACAGACCCCGTAGTAAAAGGCCCAGAAATCCCGGTGGACGACATCCCGGGCGACCGCATTCGGGAGCTATCCGCCGACAAACTCACGGCCGGGAGCATAGAGGTTGGGACCGCGAACCACCCCTTAGGGATTAAAATTAAAGAGGGCGCGGAATTAGAGCTATGGGCTGGACGGCAAGGCTCCTATGCCCCATCATCCATTGTATTCAAGAGTTGGCAAGGAGCATTAGGCGCCAGCCTCACATACTACCAAAATCGATTCTTCGACGGTATCCGACTAGAGCCATCAGTCGATGATGAGAGCATCTTCTACTATAGGAAGCAGCAGCAAAAAATGGACTATTATTCAGGCCTACGTTGAAAACAGCTTCACAGTCGTGGGAAATGCCAGAGTCATGGGCAACCTCACAGTTGACGGCACTTTTCCCAGCCCGCCAACTCCTGTAATCACCAGCACCCCCGGGGACTTTACGGTGGGGGATGACCTCACAGTAGATGGCGATTTAGATGTAGAGGAGGACGTTCAAATTGATGGTAGCATGAGAGTTGGAACGGCGGCTGGGGCGGATAGTAGAGATGGTGCGATAGCCGCAACCAGGATAACACTCTCCGGATATGACTGGTTCTTTAATTTCTCGCGCGGCACAGGTGCCCGAGACGCAGACGACGCGGCAGGCTCTCTCTTGATAAGAGTTAGGGGCAGCCAATATTTTCTCAATTACTACAGTTAGGAGGCAGGGATGGCAAATCATGTCCAAAAAACAATCAGCGCGGTTAAATCGGCCCCGGACTTTGACCCCACAGACAAGAGTCAGGCCCTGGTAAGAGAATTATCCCAGGTCAGACTCACAGAGTATCAGGTAGATATAGAGAGGAGGCATTTAAGGGGTCGCGCCCAATATGGGTATCTGGACAATAGCCTTTGGAGGCCCGATCCTACAAATACTGAGCTATATTTCCAGCTCGAGCCCGAGGCCTATAATGCCCTAGAGGACAGCCTGACCGACCAGAACATAAAAAACCTTACGCCGGCAGCCCTGTTAAATTTTCTGGTATCTAATCAAAAACTCAAAGAGACAGACTAACACCCAAGCCATCGTGAAAAATATCACAACATTTCGCCTTATCAGCGTTAATCTGAGCCTGCCCCCCGGGTGGGGGGAGACGATCATCGGCAGCATCCAACTAGGGTATTACGAGAGTGAGACTTGGCACCCACATCCGTATAATCCTAATCATCGATTTCTGGCTAACTAGAAATCAGGTCGATGCGCTAGAAGACTACGCTCACGGACGGTAAAATGGAAAACTTCACCATCCATAAGCTCCTCGAATACTTGGCTGCTAATCAGGAGATACTGACCACCAACTAGACAGATGTATAGGAGAAGACATGCCGGACCGAAACCGTAAACTAATTAACCTTTCTAAGCCCCTACCAATCACCACTATCGACCCACCCAGCGGCCAAACCATCAGTAAGTCACCAACCTGGATAAGATTACTGGGCTACAGTTACAACATAGGCCAGTTCGAGATAGCCGCTACAGTTCAATATTGCGTAGAGGACAACGAAGGCAACCTACACCTGGACCCACGGGGGATCAAAACGCTCAGCCTCAGCTCAGATGAGACCAGCAAGATCCTACCCAGCAGGGCCGCCGAGCTGACTCAGGTAGACCTGCTAGACTACTTGAGCAAGATAGACTACCCCGTACTAGAAGCCCGCGCAAAAAAGGAATAACACACCCACCCCGGCCTACGAACGCGAACGCGAACTCTGAGTTCGCGAGAAGTTCGCCAGTTCGCGGCCACCCCTCCAACTAGACAAGATCGATTATGCAGCCCTAGAGAGTCAGCAAGGCAAGAGATAATCCTTTCAGGGGAGAGGGGATTAATGGGCTGAAAAAAGCTTTTAAAAGATGATTTTCGATGTCGCAAAATAGCTGCACGGCTACAACCTCACCAAATCCGACCAGTCCCGCTCGTCCTTGCCGCGCCAGACGAGCTGCGGGTCAAGGTCACGGTTGCGATGCTCGTAGGCAACCCGAATGGGGCTTCGCTCGTCCTTGCGCATCACCGACTGGAACTCGGCTGTGGGGATGTTGGTGCGCTTGTTGTCGGTATGGGTGAGCGTTGCGACGGTCTTTTGGGTTTTGGCTGCTCTCTTTGCCATCTACATGTCCTCATGCTGTTTTAATACCGCAGGGTAAATAGCACTTGTGGATTGGGCGATCATGTCGCCGATCAATTCAGCATGGGGCGAGTTGCCCGGAGGTAATCCCACGATTTCGCCGTGTGACGGGTCGGCTTCGTAGTCGCCCTCGGCAACCAGGGGCGTGTGAATGAAGCGAAGGCCTTCAAGTTCGCTGCGAACGTACTGTTTTGTTACGCCGACATTCAGTTCGGCAAGACGCCCGCGTTCCCTCATCTTCAGCCGCGCCAGCCGCCTCACTTCAGCAAGTTGCTCATTCTTTGTACTGTTGCGAAAGCATTCAAGCCAATGAACGGATAATCCGGTATCATCAGGCCGATGTGCACGTAGGCAGAACGCAGAACCGTCCACCTTTCCGTCTGTGCGGACGCTTGTAGGTTTTACATATCGAACGACATGATTGTCGTCCGGTAGGTCGTTGCCGGTCATGCTTGCAGGAGTGCCTCGAGTTCGAAGATTCGCACCTGCCGTTTAACGCCTTCAAAGGTATCGCTTCCAGCCACACGCGAGATATGACGGCTTCCCGTCCGTCGTCGAAAGATCACATATTGCAGAGTACGTTCGCCGAGAAATTGAAGTCCAAGGTGGCTGCCGTCCTCCCCACCCCAAACGGCGCGCAAATTGCCATTATCCACGAGTACCACTTCCGCTTTGCGGACGAAGGGCACTGAGGTGACAAATGACCAGAAGTCCGTTTCGGACGCCTTGTTTAAGGCGAAACCGTCAAGCACGGCATCGCTGCGTAGTGCTTCGATCCGGCTCCGATATGCCTGGTACACTTCCCGCACCTGTCTTGCCTTGCCGGCAAGCTCGGCCATGAAGAGGCTTTCCGGGCTGGTCGAGCGAATTGAATCATCGGTGAGCGCAGAAGGGGACTCACTGGCGATGGCACCGGGAAAGAGGACAGGATGGAACTCCGGTTGACTCGAATCCTGATCCGGGTCAAAGGCCGTCGTGGGGCCATGCTTCATCAGGAGCACGGGCTGTTGGTAGTCCGAGGCGAGCGTACTGGACGGTTCCGAGATCATTGCGTTTCCTCCACTAGCTCCCAAAAGCGAGTTTGAGTGTCCAGGCTTGTCATACCTACAAAGCACCTAAGGATGACGTCATGGGCACGCTCGAACCATTCATCCGTTCCCGGCTTTGCAATCTGCCCGACGCGGCCACTTGCTTTGATTTCAAACATCAGCACCGGCGCATTCTGTTGTTGAGGGTTAATCCCGCTACGTATGCCAATGTTGAGCTGCAAATCGGCTGTGACCCCGTACGCGTAATTGCAGTTGAACTCAGGAGAGCCGGAAGCGTTGATACCGGGAGCCAGAATTGAGAATGAAGGGATGACTTTTGTCGTATCTTGCGGGCCTGTCCAGAACTCGCAGCGTTCTAAGGTATTGACGTAGGTCAGCTCACAAAGGTCGATAGCAGGTTCTGCTGTGTTGATTTCCCTTCGGATAAATTCGCTGAAAAGACCATAGTATTTATCGAATGTCGGCTTGATGTTCCTGTGGAAGCGCGGGTATTCGCCGCCTCTGCGACGCCAGTTAAACATAAAAGCGTTTTGCTGAATCTGGATAAGATTGATGCCATCGTCCGCGATAAACCAGTACCTTGGCATGGGGAAAATCTCATTAGCGACGACAGCTAGTCCGGTGCCCACCGGAGGTTGCTGACGCACAACAGGGAATTCGTTCCTTATCTTTTCCCAAAACAGGCCGATGTGCTCGCTTCGCAAGTCGGATAACGGCGGGTTGAAGTAGGTGGCTATCACAACTTCATTGATCGGCGGATTTTTGAAGGCTATGGACATTGGCGCTTTCGGCTCCTGTGGGGTAGCTGCATTCATAAGCGGGAGGTACGGGGAACACAGCGTATTGCCAAGGAGCAAACCCTATAAGCTAAAAATTGACGCTTTTGTCAAGCTATCCCTCGCGTTCGGCCATATCTGAGTTGGCACTTCCATCATACCTGCTCCCGCCCCGTCTGTGCCTCGATCAACTCGCTGAACTGCTGTTCGATCTCATATACTGCGGTGAATTCGGCAAACGCCCAGCGGCCATACTGGCCCAGGTTGTTCACCCCAGGCACCCAGTAGGTCTCCATGGTGGCTTTCTTCTCCTTGGCGTCCTCGCGCCGATAGCCTTTGATCTCAACGATCAGGTGCAACGGATCGTCATGACCATCATGCAGCAGGACAACAAAGTCGGGCAGGTAGGTGCGTATTGTCGAGCCATATCGATATGGGACTTCCAGGCCGAGGTTATGATTCTTGACGTATGCCTTGACCAATGGATGCGACTCGGCGATGCGGCAGAACTCGGCCTCCCAGTCGCTGTCAAGGATAACCCAGTTGATGTGACAGCGGCGCGCGTCAGTTTCCCAGCGGCTGGTTTTTGACGTGTTGAAGTTCACATGGATAGTGGAGCCGGTGGGGTTATAAGGATCGAGCATGGCTTTGATGGGCCTCTGGCCCACCAGTGAGCGGGTGATGCCGGCGGTAATGCGTTCGCAGGCCATGTCGGCTAACTCCTGGTACATCAACTGGGCGGGGTAGGTGCCGCCCTTGCAAACCAGGCAGGTATCGAGCCATTGTTTGGTGAGGCGCTTGAGCTGCCCGAACAGGTGGAGTTTAGGCTCTTCACCAGGGTCGCGCCACTTGGTGTACAGCAAACGCTTGGCAACGTGGAACGCCAAGGTTGAGCGGCGCAGGTCTTCCCAGATGCTCCAGACTGAGGTTGACGTCTTCACCAATAATCCCAGCGTTTCTAGTAATAGAGGGACCGACGTCGAAAACAAATTGTTGTTGGTCAAATGATCCTTTGCGCTTCCTCGGCTTCGGAATCGGCGTGATGAACTCAACGCGACGGCGGCTCTCGATTATCCGTTGTGTTGGCTGACCCTGGTCATCAAGCTCCCAGTGCTGCGCCGGGTACTTGTAGGGAGAGTTCAGGATAGGCTGTTCAAAGAATCGATTAGCCATATTTAACTTCTCCCCTGATAGCCACTGTTCTATGTTCCTCAGTATGGACAAAAGATCGTTATAAGACCTCACCATACACATCCGGGTGAAAGCCTACAACAAGCGTCTTCCCCTTACGGATAGTTGGCGCGCGCAGATTCCCCGAAGGACCCATGACCGCTGAAAGAAGATCATTGCTGGGGGGTTGGCCTTTTGCCACCGAAAACCGTAAGACCTTTTTCCCTTTGACCGCAATCACGTGTGAGACGGTTTGTATAAGCTGGAGTGCAGCATCACGATCGATCTGTTCTTTGCGTGCGTTCACCTGTGTTGTGGCCGTGCAATCTTTTTGGGCAAGAAACTCTTGCGCCTTTTTACACGTGACTCAGCTTGGCCGGTGATAATACCAATCTATCCGTATTGTTCCTTTTGCCATCTTAGCTCCTTTATAGTAAGCGGAGAATGTGGAGCCTGATCAGTCGTCTACTTTGGTGATCCCCATTGTATGCTCAATATTTCTCCCGCCACTTTTGCCGGCTTTTGTATGTGCCAGTCGATTACTTCGACGCCTTTCTTGCGCACGAATAAATCACACAAATCCCTGAATGGCCCTCGGCCTGGATCGGAAATCAATATCTGCTTCACTGAGGCTTTCTGGGCCCGGTGAATCAGCCGGCGTAGCGGATCGATAAGACTCTCAGTAAAACAGATGTCCGATGCAACAATAACATCCACCTCCTTTAATAGGTCGCGATGTATTTGATCGATTCCCCGATTGATATACTGAACCTGCACCTTGTTGGTTTCCGCCATTACAGTGACATAAGGCTCAACGGCGTCGTCTATATCCACACAGGTCACCAAGGCCCGGTGCTGTTTCGCACAATAGATCCCGGTCAATCCCCAGCCGCATCCCAGATCCATCACCCGTTTGCCAGCAACAAGCTTTGTTTTCTTGAGATAATCGATTAACAGCCAGCTGCTTGGCCAGACTTTATGGCCATGCCCCGTGGGTTTATACTTTTTTTTAAGCGGCCGGATTTTTTTATGATTCCCATGCAGAAGAGTAACGCCATGGGCGTTTGTTTCCAAACGGGCGCTGGCTGTTAATCGAACAGTACTCGGATTCATAAATCTCTCTCTATCCTCAGAAGAGCAGCGGTGCTACTGCAAACAGAATTTCGCTGATGACCAGTGCAAAGAAGCAATAGCCCATGATCTCGCGCAACTACCCGCAATGATTTACTCCGACATGGCAAGGAATGACGATTCTGCCTAACGAAAACTGAGCGAGGAACGGCTAATGGACAGACTCTCTGATCGATCTGAGATCAAGGAACTTACCTACCGTTACGCATTTTATGCGGACACCTTTGCAATGGACAAGATGCTGGAACTCTGGGTTAGCGCATCAAGTACTCTGACCCCGATTAATTCTTGTTGAAGGTTCCACCTTCTTCGGCAAGTTTCTTAAGTAGTGGTGCCGGCTGCCAGGACGCCGGGTCCTCTTTGGCTAACTCACAGACTTTCTCATAGACCTTGGCGGGGCCAACGGTATCAGCATAAAACATGGGGCCGCCTCGGTAGGCGGGGAAGCCATAGCCGTACACATAGATGATGTCAATGTCGCTGGCACGTTGGGCAATGCCTTCTTCCAGGAGCTTGGCGCCTTCATTGATGAGCGCATACATTAAACGCTCGACGATTTCCTCATTGCTGATGTTGCGGCGTTCGATGCCTTTTTCTTTAGAATAGTTGACGATCAGTTCCTCGATCTCGGGATCGGGGTGCGGAGTGCGATCGCCTTTATTATATTTGTAATAACCGGCACCGGTTTTCTGGCCGTAGCGACCTTGCTCGCAAATGCGATTGGCAATAGCACAGTAACGCGCCCCTTCGGGTAGGCTGTCTGGAAGCCCTTTTCCTTGTCGAATGCGCCAACCCACGTCGAGTCCAGCTAGGTCGCCCATGGCCAGGGGTCCCATAGCCAGACCCAGTTCGTAGGCGGCAGCATCGACATCCTGGGGCAAGCAACCTTCCTCAAGCAGGTACTGCGCTTGGGCGCCGTATTTATGGATCATACGATTGCCAACAAAGCCGTCACAGACGCCAACAACAACGCCGATTTTCTGGATGGCTTTGGCAACGGCCTGGGTTGTGGCCAGGGTGTCGAAGCTGGTCTTCGCGCCGCGAACGATTTCGAGCAAGCGCATAACGTTTGCTGGGCTGAAAAAATGCATACCAATGACCCTGTCAGGGCGCTTGGTCACGGAGGCGATTTCGTTGACGTCGAGCGTGGACGTGTTCGTTGCCAGGATGCAGGCGGGCTTGGTGACCTCATCGAGCTTGGCGAACACTTCCTTTTTGATGTCCATGTTCTCGAAAACAGCTTCGACAATGAGATCGACATTGCCAAGATCTGCGTAGTCCAGTGTCGGCGTGATCAGACCCATCAACCGTTCGACTTGTTCCGCGGTGAACTTACCTTTCTTAGCGCTGCGTTCGTAGTTACCGCGAACGACCGCAAGACCTTTGTCCAGATACTCCTGGCTAGTTTCGAGAATGGTAACCGGGATACCGGCATTGGCAAAGTTCATGGCAATGCCACCACCCATGGTGCCCGCGCCAATGACCCCGACTTTTTCGATGTCCAGAGTCTTGGTATCCTTCGGCATGTCGTTGACTTTCGCCGCGGCCCGTTCGGAGAAGAAGATATGGCGTTGCGCCGCAGATTGAATGCCGGTGAGCAATTGTCGGAAAAGTTCCTGTTCCTTGGCCAGACCTTCGTCAAACGGAAGGGTGCAGGCGGCTTCGATACAATCGATGCAGCGTTGCGGTGCTTCGAATCCACGGCGCAAGGTGTTGGCCTGTTTGCGGGCGGCGTCAAAGATTGCGGGACCCACACCCGTAACCTTTTCGTTGAGGTCACGCACCTTGTTGAGTTTCGCGCCGTCGGCAACGATTTTGCGAGCAAAAGCTTTTGCGCCTTCAAGCAGATGGTCTTCGTCGACGATCTTGTCAATAATACCAGCGGTATGGGCCTCGCTGGCTTTCATCGGCACCCCGGTGGTTATGGCCTCCAGCGCGGCTTCGGGACCAATGAGACGTGGCAAACGCTGCGTACCCCCACCCCCCGGCAAGAGACCGAGGGTTACTTCGGGCAGACCAACGCGGGCTGAGGGAACCGCAACGCGATAGTGGCAGCAGAGCGCGGTTTCGAGTCCGCCACCAAGCGCGGTGCCGTGGATGGCGGCAACGGCGGGCTTGGCAAGGTTCTCTATAATCCGCATGGTATCGAGGAAACCCGGCGGCTGGAGCGGTTTGCCGAATTCGGTGATGTCCGCACCAGCAATGAAGGTCCGGCCGTTGCAAATGAGAACAGTAGCAATAGTGTCGTCGCTATTGGCTTCCGTAAAGCTTTCGAGCAGGCCCTGGCGCACGTGCTGGCTCAGCGCATTTACGGGCGGGTTATTGACGGAAATGATGCCAATATTGCCGTCTTTTGTATAAATGACCGAGTGACTCATAAATGATATCTTTCTGCGAAAATTTGGCATTGCATGTTGAACCAATTAGCTTCGTCAGGTGCGTTGTGTCAATCCCCAACACGCAAAAAAACTTACAAAGACAGTCTGTCTGCGCTGTTACTCTTGCGTCCTCCATCTGGTGATGCTTTAAGAGAGCAAATCCCTCTCTAGTTCGGTCAGGATGAATCGTCTCAGAAAAACACTTCAATGGCTTATCGGCATTCTGGCGTTGCTGGTCTTTGCCAGCACCGTAACCCTCATGAGCTGTGCCTCATTTGGCGCCAAGGTTTCGGGAAAACGCTGGGAACGGATACAGGCGTCCCGCCACTCTCAGGAGAGTAGATTTGTCAACGCCAAGCCCCTGGGCTCTATCGCATGGGGAGACGTGCGGAATTTCTTAGGCGAACGGTTATTGGGCGATCAAATCCGCCATCCGCCGTCAACTCTTCCGGTGGTCACTATCCAACCAGGGTCTTTTACCACTCCCCAGCCGCCGGGATTACGGGCGATGTGGATTGGACATTCCAGCGTCCTGATCGAAATGGATGGCGTTCGCTTGCTAGTCGACCCCATATTTTCAGACTATGCCTCCCCTTTTCAGTGGCTTGGTCCCAGGCGCTTTCAGCCGCCTCCTGTCCACCTGACCGATCTCCCCCATGTTGAGGCGGTACTCATCTCCCACGATCATTACGATCACCTGGATATGCGTACGGTCCAACATTTGGCAGCAAAGGAAAGCCATTTTTTTGTACCCTTGGGCATTGGGGCGCATTTAGAAGAGTGGAACATACCACCTAGCCAGATCACCGACTTAGACTGGTGGGAAGCAAAACCAATGGGCAATATTACGATTGTCTGCACGCCCGCACAGCACTATTCGGGGCGTGGGTTGTTTGATCGGATGGCAACGCTGTGGGCTTCGTGGTCTATCATTGGACCTGAACATCGCGTGTTCTATAGTGGCGATACCGGATTTTCTGATCACTTTCAGCAAATTGGCCAGCGTTTGGGTCCGTTTGATTTAAGCCTCATCAAAATCGGGGCCTATGGTCCGAGCGCGTACTGGCATGATGTTCACCTGGACCCTGAACAGGCCATTGAGGCCCATCTTGCTATTGAGGGTCGTCGCATGTTGCCCGTGCACTGGGCAACGTTTAATCTGGGACTGCATGCGTGGGATGAACCGATTAAACGTGCGGTCAAAACGGCCAAGGCCCACAACGTCGATTTGGTCACACCTCGTATTGGCGAGGTGGTAACAGTCGGACAGCCGTTTCGTTCTTCTCCCTGGTGGGAGGAGGTCAAGTAGTTCGACACTATGAACGCAACGCTGCAAATGCCAGAGAAGCGGCGCGCACTCTCACCCCGAATCTTGTTCACCGATGCAGCAGGTAAAGAGGACAAGGTCTCCTGTGCTTTCCAAATGGGCTCCACAAACCCCTGGGCTCAGGGCGAGTTGTTATCAGTTGTTATCAATGGGGTTTTTCTGCCCTATAGACAAAGCGGGGTTTAAACCTATTCAGAATCGCCGGCAGAACGGTCATTGAGACAATCAAACAGGCCCCCATATTGAGGGATAGCATGGCGCCCAGATAGAAGTTGGGGCGGAAGCTCGAGGTGAGAAAGACCATGAATCCGCCAATAACAACCACAGCATTAAAAAAGATCGCCTTGCCGGAGGTGGCCATGGTCGCCGCGGTAATCTGCTCGGGGTTCGTCAGGCCGTCTTGCACCTTGATTCGATACTTGTTGAGAAAGTGAATCGTATAATCAATGCCAATGCCAATGACCATAGATGCGGTCAGCGATTTGCCCACCTCAAGCGGGATATTGAGCAGCCCCAGCAGGCCAAAGCTGAAAATCATGACCAGACTGATGGGAATGACATTGATCAGGCCCGCAACCCAGGAGCGAAACATCAGGGCGGTCAGCACAAAAACCGCGCCCAGTGAGGTCACCAAACTCGTGAGCTGGCCGGAAACAACCAACTCGTTCATCCGGTTCAGCAGATAGCCGTTGCCGGCAATGCCGATGCGAAAGCCGCTGTTGGTTTCCCAGCCAATGACCGTGGGCTCAATGCCCGCCAGCCAGCGGCCAAACCGGACCGTCGGCGGGTCGTGGGCTGCCACGTCGGTATCCCCACTATGGCCAAATTCCTGGACGGCAAAGTCTCGGATCGTCTGCACGACCCGTTCGACATCTTGGGTTCTATCGGACCGCAGATAGACCGTGACGTTGGCGTGTTGGTAGTCATAGTCGACGATTTCATCAAAATCATCCGGATCGCCGGAGAACGAGTACAGCAGGAGATACTGGGCCACCAGATCTTGAGAGGTGGGGACGACTTCCATCTCGGGGCGATCCTCATTCATCACCCGGTTCATGCGTCTGATATATTCCGCCAGCGACAGCGAGCCGCCCACATGCGGGTCCTGCTCGACCGTGGCTTGGAGGCGGTCGAGCTGATCGAGCAGCGCCGGATCTTTGAGGAGATCCGGTTCATGTCCCTCGATTGCCACATAGATCGGCACAGTCCCCTGAAATTTTTCGCGTAAAACCGTATCGCCAACGCGTAACGAGTGGAGCGGGCCAAACATGCGGATGACCGACGCGTCAACTATAATGTGCTGGGCGCCGAGCAGGCACAGCCCGACGATGAGGGCGGTTGGTGCCCACACCGCCAGCGGCCGGCGGGCCACTCCCCGTCCTAAGCGTGACAGCAGGCTGGCCGCCCAGCCGGTGGCCGCTAAGTCACCACTGCCGCTCATCTGCCTGCGTAGGCCACGGCTGACGGTCGGCGGCAGCAGGCTCAGCATGGCCGGCAACATGGTCAGCGAAAAGACCATGGCGGCCAAGATGCCGACCCCGGTAAAGACACCAAAATAGCGCACCGGGACCATGGCTGCGGTCAGAAAGGATAGGAAGCCGGCGGCGGTAGTCAGCGAGGTCAAAATGACGGGTTGCCACATCTCGCGCATGGCCACAATCACGGCTTCGGACGAGGACGTGTCCGGATGTTCCAACAGTTCGTCGTAATAGCGGCTCAGAATATGAATGCCGTCGGCGACCCCGACCGCCATCAGCACGACCGGCATCATGGAGGTGACGAAGGACATCGGGACGCCGACGGCCGCCATAATGCCCAGGGTCCAGATCACTGCGACAACAACGACGGCCAGGGGCAGCAAGACACCGCGCAGGCTACGATAGGTACAGTACAGGGTGGTCACAATCACCACCAGGATCAGGGGCAGGAAGGTTTCCATATCGCGCCGGCCCTCTTCCTCGAAGTTGACCTCGAGCGCGCCACGACCGGCAATGTGGAAGAATTCAGGAACGCCGGCCGCTTTTTTGTCCTGGACCATGTCGCGGATCGTGGTATACACCGCCATCCGTCTGGCCGAGCTTTCCAGGGTGCCCTCCGACGGCTCCATCTTGGCCATAATGAGCAGACCTGTCCCGTCCCGCGATACAACCCAATTAACGAACATGGCATTGGCAAACAGCGCCTGCCTGAGGGCTTTGAGGGCGTGGGGTGCGTGGGGCACGGCCTCCATAAACGGATCGACATTCATGCCGTCGGTCGTGCCGGTGATGTTGTCCATGGTCGCAACACTGGCCACATCTTCGTCGCGGACCGCTTTAATACCCGGTAGCAGGGCGATTTTTTCCGAGAACTCTTTGACAATGCCCAGCGTGCGCGGGTTGAAGACGCCATTCTCGTCGGGGTTGTTGTTGAACACCCCGACCATGATGAGATCACGTATGCCAAACCGTTCTTCGACCATCTTGTTATAGCCGATGACCGGGTCATTGGCCGGGAAACTTGCCTCGACATCGCCCTCAAACCGCAGGCTTTGCAGGGGGAGTGCGGCCAGAACGGTACTGCCCAGGACCAGCCCAATGACCAGAAAACGGAAACGGATGACGGTACGAAAGAAGGATTCCATAGCAGTGTTCTCCTCTGACCCTCTTTATGTAGGGGCGGGTTTCAAACCCGCCCCTACTCTCCGCTGTGAATAAGGGCTCTTTACGTGGTTGTGTTAGTTTTTAGCAGACCCAGGATCATGCCTGCCTGTGCCTGGGCAGACAGGTCTGCCAGCCCATTAAGCAGTTGGGCACCAGAAAGATCCGGGGTGATGTGGTCCGCATGAATCAAGCGGTTAGTTAGGGGCGGGTTTGAAACCTGCCCCTAACTGGTTTGTTCCTATTCGGGGTTCCGAGGGTAGGTGCTAGCATCAATACCCACACGTTGACAATGCCCCCGGCACGTCATACGACTGTACCATGATCACAAGAATTATTATCGATAGCATCCAGTCTCCTGTATTCGGTGGAGTTTCGTTTGGCGAGGCCGGGCGGTATGAGAAACTGGTGGGGCGCGCCTTTGGCGAGTTGGATCCCGAAAGCCCGCTCAACACAGTCATCACCGACCTTACGCTGGCGCCGCGCAACACCCGTGGCAAGGTCGAGTACTCGACCGACTTCTATATCTTGAAGCCGGTGGACGCGGCGCGTGGCAAGCAGGTCCTGCTCTTTGATGTGACCAATCGGGGCAACAAGATGACATATCTACCGCTGAATTTTCCGTTCCGGGCGCCGCCAGAGTTTCCCCCTCTCAATAATCCCAGTAGCGCGGAGGACGCCGGTACCGGGTACCTGATGCGGCAAGGCTATACCCTCGTCTGGACCGGCTGGGATGCGACTGCACCGGCCGGCAACGATCGTATGACTATGACCGTTCCTATTGCGTCTGCGGGCGACCAGCCAATTGTAGGGCTTGCGCTTGAAGAGCTCATGCTCGATAATGCTCAAAACGCCACGCCCGATGAGGCGGTTTTTACCTGTCCGCTGACCTACCCGGCAGCGACCCTCGACAAATCCAAGGCAACACTGACAGTGCGCCAGTACCGCAGTGACCAGCCCAGCGTCATCCCTGCCACGGAATGGCAGTATGTCAACGCCTCCACAATCGGCCTGCTCCCGGCGGGCAAGAAGCCCTTCGAGCGCGGCATGATCTATCAGTTCGTATATCCCGCAACCAACCCAATAGTCGCTGGAATAGGCTTTGCCGCGGTGCGCGACTTTGTGTCGTTTGTGCGGCATGCCAAGGCTGGCGAGCAGGGAACCCCCAATCCACTAGCGGGCACGCTGCAGTGGTCGATTGCCACCGGACTCTCACAGTCAGGACGTTTCCATCGGCCGTTTTTGTATTTTGGATGCAACCAGGACGAGCACGGCCGGCAGGTGTTCGACGGCATGATGCCCTATATCAACGGAGCCGGCGGGGGCTTCTTCAATTACCGCTTTGCCCAGCCCAATCGGACTGCCTTCCAGCGCTGGAGCCATGTCTATCCGGAGCAGGTTTTCCCCTTTGCTTACACCAGCCTGACTGACCCGCTGACGGGAAAAACGGACAGTGTGCTGGCGCGCTGCGCAGCCTCGGATACCTGCCCTAAGATCATGGAAGTCAACGATTCCAACAGCTACTGGTTCAAGAGTGCCGCTCTGGCGATCACTACGCCCGATGGAGCCACTGACCTAGCCGATCCGCCTAACGTGCGATTTTATCTGCTGTCGAGCATTGCCCACGGCGTAGCTTCCGGACGCGGCAGCTGCCAACAGTTGCAAAACCCGATCAGTCCGGGTCCTGCGCTGCGCGCCCTGCTGGCGGCGTTGACGGACTGGGTCGTGTTGGGCAAGGAGCCGCCACCCAGCCAGGTTCCGCGCTTGAGCGAGGGCACGCTGGTGCCGCCATTGCCGCAATCGGCTGTTGGTTTTCCCGAAATTCCCGGCGTTTCCTATACCGGTGTTGCCAGCGTCCGCGAACTGTACGATTATGGTCCCGAGTTCGACCGCGGCATTATCAGCATACTACCGCCAGCGGCAACCGGCCGTGCCTATCCGACTTTGGTGCCAAAGGTAACGGAAGACGGGATCGATCTGTCGGGTATTCAGCTCCCGGACATGGCGGTTCCCCTGGGCACCTACACCGGCTGGAACCTGCTGGCGGGCACTCCCCAGGACGAATGCACAGCCATGGGCTCTTTCATTCCGTTTGCAACAACCAGGGCCCAGCGACTGGCGGTGGGCGACCCACGGCCGTCGCTGGAAGAGCGCTATGCTACGCACGGCCGCTACATGCAAGCGGTCGAGGCCGCGGCCCAGCGACTGGTCGCAGAGCGCTTGCTGCTGCCTGAAGACGCCAGCGCGTATATCGAGGCAGCCAGGAACCGTGAGCTGGGCTTGCCTGAGTGAGCGAGGGTATTAAAACGTCTAAGCAGGATATGAATGTGATGAAGCAACGGCTGAGGGAAGCGGAGGCACTCCATGGGTGGCGCCGCGCCTCCACAGCACTGGTCAGGGAGAGCTTTTATGGCAACGGCAACTACCCAGAATAATGTGGTGATTGAGCGTAACGTTATGGTCCCCATGCGCGACGGTGTGCGACTGGCGACCGACATCTACCGCCCGGACAAGCCGGGGCAGTTTCCCGTCTTACTGCAGCGACTTCCCTATGGGAAACAGATCCTGGAGCGGGTGTTCCTCGACCCTACTCAGACTGCCCAGCGTGATTACGTTGTGCTTGCGCAGGACTCCCGCGGCCGCTTTGACTCTGAGGGCGAGTGGTATCCCTTCCACTGTGAGATCAACGACGGCTATGATGCCGTTGAGTGGGCCGCAGCCCAGCCCTGGTCGAATGGCAAAGTCGGGATGTACAGTGGCTCGTATATTGGTGCCACCCAGTGGCTTGCGGCTATTGCCCAGCCTCCCCACTTGGTGACCATAGCGCCGGCAACGGCCACGTCTGACTTCCACGACAGTTGGGTCTATCACACCGGCGGTGCCTTCGACTTGATCTTTAACGTTGGCTGGGCCGTGTCGGTGTGTGGGGATACCGCGCAACGGTTGGGCATCAAGGAGCCCACGGTTGAGAAGGCAGGCGCCACCCGCGTTGCGATTGGGGAGATCATTGCGCGGGATCCTGAGGCAGCTATGGCCATGCTTGGGCAATTGCAGGGCATCTTACAACCGTTGTATAGCTACCGGCCGCTGCGTGAGTTACCCCCGCTCAAGCGGCTTGCCCCGTGGTTTGCGGATTGGATTGACCACCCTGAGGCCGATCCTTACTGGCAGCGCATCAACTTTGCGGCCCAGTACCACAAGGTCCATGTTCCAGCGTTGCACATCACCGGCTGGTATGACGTTTTCTTGGGCGGCAGTATTGCCAATTACCTCGGCATGCTGAAGCATGGCCCCACGCCTGCGGTGCGCCACGGCCAGAAGCTAATTATCGGGCCGTGGTATCATGGTCCCTTCACGCCCCAGACAACACAGATCGGCGAGGTGAATTTCGGCCCGCAGGCGGGCATCGACTTCACCACAGTCCAGTGGCGCTGGTTCGACCAGTGGTTGAAAGGCCTCAACACTGGCATTATGGAAGAAGCGCCGATTCGCCTCTTTGTGATGGGCGACAACGCTTGGCGCAACGAATGGGAGTGGCCCCTGGCCCGCACGCAGTGGACGCGGTACTACTTGCACAGCGGGGGCCGGGCCAACACGCTCACCGGCGACGGGACGCTGTCCACCCAGCCGCCCGAGAACGAACAGCCTGATCACTTCATCTATGACCCGCACGACCCCGTGCCGACGCGTGGCGGGTGCCTGCTCCCGATCGGCAGCGCGCCCGGCATGTTTGATCAGCGCGAGATTGAGGCACGGGCGGATGTGCTGGTGTACACCACCCCGCCTCTGAGCGAGGCCGTTGAGGTGACGGGTTCTGTCATAGTTGAGCTGTGGGCGTCCACCTCAGCCCCAGACACTGACTTCACCGCCAAGCTAGTGGATGTCTATCCAGACGGACGGGCCATGAACCTATGTGAGGGGATCATCCGGGCGCGCTATCGCGCCTCGCAGGAGACGCCCGCCCTTGGTAGCTTTAGCGGCCTTGTCACCCCTGGGGCCATCTACCCGTTCCGCATTGACTTGTGGGCCACAAGCAATGTCTTCCAGGCTGGGCACAGCATCCGCCTGGAGATCTCCTCAAGCAACTTCCCCCACTTTGACCCGAACTCGAACACTGGCCATACCTTAGGACAGGACGACGTGGTGGAGCGGGCCAGCCAAGAGGTCTGCCACGATAAGCGCCATCCCTCCCACATCACCTTACCCGTGATCCCGCGGGTCTAAGCATATGACTTTTCCGTTCAGACCTTACGGCACCCAGTTCGGCTGTCCGGACAAGGTCGCTGTAGGGGCGGGTTTGAAACCCGCCCCTACCAAGGAAATATCAAAGACCGGTACGCCGATCAGATACAACAGAACGGGCAGGACCAGGACACCGATCAGGTTCAGCCCCAGGCCAACCCAAAACATTTGCGGCAGGCTGACCCGCCGACTGGCAAACACAATCGCGTTGGGCGCGGTGGCGGTTGGCAGCATAAAGGCAAACGAGGCCGCAAAGGTGGCCGGGATCATAAGCAGCAGCGGATCGATGTTCATGCCGGTCGCGGTCGCGGCCAGGATGGGCATCATCAGGGTGGTAGTGGCCGTATTGCTGGTCACCTCGGTTAGACCGACCAGCAGAGAACATACGGCAAAAATCGCCCCAAACGGAGATAGATCTTGCAGAAAGCCAAGCTGGGTGCCGACCCACAGGGCTAGACCCGACGCCCCGACCCCTCGGGCCAGGGCTAAGCTGCCGCCGAGCAGGACTAAAATCCCCCACGGCATGCGCTCAAACACGGTCCGGTCGAGCAGGCAGCGGCCATTGCCCTGCCCGGTCGGAATCACAAACAGGAGGGTTGCCATCAACATTGCCACGGTGGAATCTTTGATATTGTCCGGGACCGGAAACAGCTGGACCCAGCCGGGGATGGTCAGCGGCCCCAGCGGCAAGTCCTCACGGAACATCCACAGCAGCACGGTGAGGGAAAACAGGATAAGGACCCGCCGTTCGGGACGGCTCATCGGTCCGAGGGCGTGGAGCTGTTCGGTCAGGAAGCCGCGGTCTGCCTGCCAGCCGCTGGTTGGCACGCGGAAAACGATATAGACCAGATAGAACCAGGCACACACCAGCATGACCACAGCGGTCGGCAGGCCGAACAGCATCCAGTACAGGAAGCCGATGCTGGGCGCGGCTGGAAACAGGTTTTCAAAGGCGCCCAGAAACACCGCGTTGGGCGGAGTACCGACCGGGGTACTGACGCCGCCGATCGAGGCACTATAGGCCATGCCAAGTATCAGAGCCGTACCAAAACCCCGGCCGGTATCATACCCCTGGGCGTTGACATGGCTGAGAATAGCCAGGGCGATCGGCAGCATGACCACGGTTGCAGCGGTATTCGACATCCACATAGACAACAGAGCGGTGGTGCCGAAGAAGCCCAGGATCAGCAAGCGTGGTGAGCCGCCGATACGCGACAAAATCCACAGCGCGACCCGCCGGTGCAACCCCCACTGCTCGGTCGCCAGGGCCAGAAAAAACGCGCCAAAAAAGAGAAAAACAATCTGGCCGGCATAGGCGCTGGACACCTCGCCGGCCGGCAGGATGTCGAGAACGGGAAACAAAAAGAGGGGCACAAAGGCGGTGACGGTCAGGTCGACCGCTTCGCTAACCCACCATACCGCCATCAGAGCCGCAACGGCCGCGGTCCTCCAGGCGGCCAGGCTCATCCCGTCGGGCGGCGGCAGCAGCAGCAGCACAACACACAGCCCTATCCCGCCCAGCAGGCCCAGCCGGTGGCGTATTGGACTGGAAGATTCAGCGTCCGGCATCATCAGCTTCTCGCATTCGCCTGTATCGAAGGGCAGCCTAGCAGCCCTGCCCCGGCTTGAGGTCGTCTATGGCTCTCTTGACATTATCGTACAGAAACTGCCGAACGTCTTTGCGTGCCCAGCCGTCGCTGCAATGGTATGGGCGTGCTCTGGACTCAGCACCAGAATCGTATCGCCAAACAGCGGATAGTTTTTGTAATTCCATAGCCCCCCACCCATGGTCAAGCCGATCGAATACATCAGCTGTTCAGCACTCCGACTCTGAAAGTCGCTGATCTGCTGCGGCCCACCGCCGGCAAACAGGGTGATCGCCGAATCATCTTGACCAATAACTGCTCAATGGGATCATCAGGAAGAGTCAGTGTTTCAGCTGCGGCGGTCGCCATGACGTTCCCTCCGTTGGCGTTGTAGTCTAGGAGCTTGGACCGGGGATTGCAAGGATGAAAAGCCTGCGGGTGATGAGTCCACTTTTACAAGCTTTACAAAAACGGATATATGGGAGCTGCGCTTGTGCTGAAGGCTGTCTTCGAGAGAGGCCAGCGCTCTGACGGGCGAGCCGGAACGGCTGCGCGCCCGTGGAGATATAAGCCAGGAGTGACAACCATGTTGAAACGCTTGCAGATACGCAATTATCGCGTGTCCAACGAATTAAAAGTGGCGGCGCTCGTTGCGCTGCTATCGTTCACCGCGCCGTCCGCCACGCCAGCCGCGGAACGGCCGTCCGCAACCGGGAGACAGGCGCACCAGACGCTCGAAGATATCACAGTCACCGCCCGCAAGCAGGAGCAGCGCACGTTCGACGTGCCGCTGTCGCTATCCGTGCTGCAGGGCGAGGGGCTCGACCGGCTGCGCGCATCGGGTAGGGATATCCGTTTTCTAACCAACCGGACGCCCAGCCTGCAGATCGAGTCGGGCTTCGGGCGCACCTCGCCGCGTTTCTATATTCGCGGCCTGGGCAATACGGACTTCGACATGAACGCGTCCCAGCCGGTATCGGTGATGCTCGACGGCATTGCGCTAGAGAACCCGTTTCTCAAGGGCATCCCGATCTTTGATGTCGAACGTGTCGAGGTCTTGCGCGGGCCGCAGGGCACGCTGTTCGGACGCAATACGCCGGGCGGCATTCTGAAGTTCGAATCGGCCCGCCCGACCTGGGACCCCGAGGGCTACGGCCGGCTGTCTTACGGGAGCTTTAACAGCGTCAACTTCGAGGGGGCGGTGTCCGGCCCGCTGATTCCGTCCGTACTGGCGGCGCGCGCCTCGCTGCTGGTGCAACGCCGGGACAACTGGGTGGACAATACCTTCAACAACGAGGACAACGCCTTTGCTGGCTACCGTGAGGTTGCCGGCCGTATACAATTCTTATGGACGCCGGTGGAGAACTTTTCCGGCCGATTCAAGGTCCAGGTGCGGGACTTCGACGGCGATGCGCGGATGTTCCGGGCGAATGTGGTCAAGACGGGCCAGTCTGACCTGGGTCCGGGTTTCCGGCGCAACAAGGTCTCCCTGGACGGCAAAAATTCGCAGGACCTGGGCGAACACGGTTTCTCCGCGGAGATGCACTACACGCTGGGCGGCTTCCGCCTGATCTCGCTGACCGGCGGGGAATGGCTCGACAGCTTCTCACGCGGCGACGTGGACGGTGGCTTCGGCGCGGTGTGGAGTCCGCCCAGCGGGCCGGGCCTGATTCCGTTTCCGTCCGAGACGGCCGACGGCGTTTCGGCCCTGCGCCAGTTGACTCAGGAAGTTCGCCTTGAAAGCATAGCTTGGCAACGCCTGGACTGGCGGGTCGGCTTCTTCTACTTCCACGAGGACATGGAGGCTGAGGGCTTCAGCTACGACACACTGGCCGGGAGCAAGCAGAATGGCTACATCCGCCAGCAGCAGCGCACCGAGGCGTGGGCCGTGTTCGCCGCAGCCACCTTGACGCTGACCGAGAACCTGGAGGCGGCCGCAGGGATACGCGTCTCCGAGGACGACAAGCGCTTCAAGGCCGAGCGCTTGCGGTCGCCGATCGGCACCGGTTCGCTGGGCCCGCTGCGCAGAACGGTGCGCGACCTGGTGCCGAGTTGGGACCTGAGCCTGCGCTACCAGGTGGTGCCCGGTGCTCAGCCCTATGTGCGCGTTGCCAGCAGCTTTCGCGCCCCCAGCGTTCAGGGCCGGCTGCTGTTCAGCGACGAGGTGACCGTGGCCGACACCGAGGACATCATCTCGGTCGAGACCGGCCTGAAGCTACGCCTATGGCAGCAGCGCCTCCACCTGGACTTGGCGGCTTATCACTTCTGGATGCACGAGCAGCAACTCACCGCAGCCGGCGGCGGGAACAACACCATTCGGCTGCTGAATGCCGACCGCACGATCGGAAAGGGCGTCGAGGCCGAGGGGTCCCTGGCCCTGGGCTACGGCCTGCGCCTCACGGCTGGCATGAGTTACAACCACACCCGGCTGGACGACTCGGACCTGGCTGTCCAGCCGTGCGGCTCGCCCTGCACGGTGCTCGACCCGCCCGGCGAAATTCCCGGCACGGTCTCTATCGACGGCAACCGTTTGCCCCAGGCACCCCGCTGGATCGCCAATGCTAGCCTGAGCTACACGCGGCTGCTGTCCGGCGGCTCGGCGCTGCTGTTCTCGACCGACTGGGCGTACCGCAGTCGTGTCAACTTTTTTCTGTACGAGTCTCGGGAGTACCGCGACAACCACCTGCTCGAGGGTGGCCTGCGCCTGGCCTGGCTGTCAGCCGCGGGTAACCTGGAAGTGGCGGCCTTTGGCCGCAACATCCTGAACGACGTTTCTCGTACCGGCGGCATTGACTTCAACAATCTGACCGGCCACGTCAACGAGCCGCCGGTATGGGGCATAGAAACGGCCGTGCGTTTTTGAGTTGGGTCGAGTCCTGCACTTTTGAATCGCTTATCTGTGAAGAGATAAGCCGAGGAGCAATAACGATGTTGGAACGCTTGCAGATACGGAATTATCGCGTCTTCAACGAGCTAAAAATCGACCAATTGAGTCGCATTAACCTCATTGCTGGAAAGAACAATTCCGGCAAGACCAGCCTGCTTGAGGCGATCTTTCTGCTTGCCGGGGCAGGAAATCCGCAATTGGCGGTGAATACCAATGTGATTCGCGGAGTTCCGGATGCCGGAGTACCACAACAGGGAGTAGAGGCCTTCTGGAAACAGCTCTTCTTTGCTCTGGACATGAGCCTGTCCATCAAGATTGTGGGGTATCATCCGTCGCACGGTCAATTGACTCTTAAAATCCGATCGGAACGGCCGCCTATTACTGAGCTTCCCCTTGATCGTACTGGCGAAGCTTCGGTGACGAACCTTCCTGACGGACGTTCGCTCACATTTCAATACAGCGGTTCGGTAGATAAACAAGTCAAGAGCTATATACGGGTGATGGGACCAGCGTTTAATGTCGAGCAGCCTGTTGCAAATCCCCCGTTTCCTACGACGATTCTTTTGTCTCGAACCGAAAAGATACAGGAAGATGCCGTGCGTCTGGGAAGGTTAAGACAACAGAAACAGGGACATCTGCTCTTGGAAGCGCTACGAGTCATTGAACCAAAACTGCAAAGCATCGAGGACAATTCTGCCAGCGGCACGCCTATGATCTGGGGTGATATTGGGTTGCCCGAACTGATACCCTTGTCGGCAATGGGCGAAGGCATGACTCGAATCGCCCGGCTGGTTCTGGCCATAGCCTCCTCGCCGGACGGTGTAGTTTTGGTGGACGAGATCGAAAACGGCCTTCACCACTCCGTACTACCCAAGATCTGGAAAGTCGTTGACACGGCGGCCAAGCAATTCAATACACAGATATTTGCGACCACACACAGCTTCGAGTGTGTAGAAGCAGCGCATGAGGCCCTCGATACTGACGGCTTTCGCCTGCATCGGCTTGAAGTCAGTGGTACTGAGAATCGCTGTGTCACCTATGAACCGGAGGCAATCGCTGCCGCGCTTAAACACGACCTGGAAATTCGTTAAGCATGACACAACTAACAGAAATCAAATCGAGCATCCAGCTTCTCGTCGAGGGAAACGACCAGCGCAATTTCTTTGAAGCGTTCAGTGACCATCTATCGCTTGATGATGTCCAGATTCAGAATTTTGGCGGCGTGGACGAACTGCGGGACTTCCTGCCTGCGTTTATGAACATGTCGGGGTTCCGCGAAGTTCTAAGTCTCGGCATTGTTCGTGATGCGGAGATGTCGGCTGAGGGCGCGTTCCAAAGCGTTCAGTCTTCACTGAGGAATGCCGGACTGCCCGTGCCGAATCAGGCCGAAAAACGCACTGTCAGCAGCCCGGCGGTGACGGTGCTGATACTGCCCCCGGCAATAACCGCCCGGGTATGCTCGAAACCTTGCTTTGCCAGAGCTTTGTAGATACCCCGGAGGAAGCTTTGCATCAATGCCTTTTTCGATTGTGTTGAGGCCATACCAGCAGTGTCCATCAACAACCCGGATAAGGCCCGCGCATATACCTACCTGACAACGAAGCCCAATCCACACCATTCCATAGGCATGGCGGCCAAGCAAAGTCACTGGAATCTGGACCACCCCGTTTTCGACCAGGTTCGACAATTTCTCAGGGCGCTGTAGAGAAAACGCAGCCCGCTGAACACCGGGAGTACAACATGGCACAAGCGAGGAAAAACGCCAAGAAAAACATTGAGACCTACACCCACCCCGACAAGGAGCGCGTGAACAACCCGCCGGTCGGCTTGGTGACACCTGATACGGACAAGGACGCCGGCAAGAAGACCTACGCCTACGACCCGCATCTCGATCCGCAATTGCAATGGGCAGGAAAGGCCGAACACACGTCTTTTGAGGTGCCGACGGTTTCCCTGCACGTGCACGAACGTATCGACCCGCGCAGCATTATCGAAACGGTGAGAAAGCAAGGCAGCGAGCCACAGCTCTCGCTGTTCGCCACGCCGAAGGAGAACCCGCCCATCCGCCAGGCCATCGAGTTCTACAAGCACAAACACAACTGGAGCAACCGGCTCATTGCTGGCGACAGTCTACTGGTCATGAACAGCCTGCTGGAAAAAGAAGGCATGGCCGGCAAGGTGGAAATGGTCTATATCGACCCGCCCTACGGAATTACGTACAAGTCCAACTTCCAACCCTTCGTCAACAAGCGGGATGTGACCGACGGTAAGGATGAAGACCTGACCCAAGAACCGGAGACAATCCGCGCCTTCCGCGATACCTGGGAGTTGGGAATCCATTCTTACCTGACTTATCTACGGGACCGCTTACTGTTGGCGAGGGAGCTTCTATCAGAAACCGGCTCCCTATTTGTGCAGGTCAATGATGAGAACCTGTCTCTTGTCCAGGTTGTCATAGCCGAAGTGTTTGGTGCGAAGAACTTTGTGGTAAATATCCCTATCAAGAAAAAGGGCAGTCAAAAGGGCGGTTTGCTCGATCCCGTCAACGACTATCTCATTTGGTGTGTCAAAGACAAAACCAGAGTCATGGAGACATACAACCAGCTTTACGAGCCCACTCCGCTCGATAGCGAACTCGTGCAGACGTTTCGCTATGTCGAAATGCCGGATGGGGAAGAACTTACGCTGATTCAACTCGAAAAACGCGCCGGTAAGCCCGAGCGCCACTACCGCGACGAGCCTCAACGGGTGCTTGCCGATTTCCCCGGGAGCAAGATTTTCAAATCCGAAAATCTCACCTCGGGCGGCTTCCGAAAAAATCAGAGCGTTAAGTATTCCTACAAAGGGAAAGTGTATGATCCTGGCCTAAGTAAGGGAAATTGCTGGAAACATACAGCCACAACGGAAGATGGTTCGCCCTCTGGGCTGGATCGCTTAGCCGCCGCGAATCGATTGTTTGCAGGCGAAGGTCAGCTTCGGTTTCGCGGCTATTGGGATGATTTCGGTTACAAAGCACTGAGTAACTGGTGGGATGGCCTTGGAGGAGCGAGTAATCCCATCTACGTGGTTCAAACAAACACCGAGATTGTCAAGCGCTGCCTTCTGATGACAACGCAGCCCGGCGACCTGGTATTTGATCCCACTTGCGGGAGTGGAACGACGGCATATGTGGCCGAACAGTGGGGGCGCAGGTGGATAACCTGTGACAGTTCTCGCGTCTCGTTGCATCTGGCGAAACAGCGACTCATGAGTACAGTTTTTGACTATTATCAGCTCGGTCATCCGAAGGAAGGTGTGAGCAGTGGTTTCATCTATAAGACTGCACCCCACATCACCTCGACGAGCATTGCCAATGACGAGCCGCCAAAGGTCGAGACCCTGTACGACCAGCCGCAGTCGGATAGAAAGAAAGCCCGCGTCACCGGCCCGTTTACCGTCGAGGCGGTTCCCGCGCCTGTGGTCAAGGCGGTGGACGAGGTTATTGACCCTCACCCCAGCCCTCTCCCAAAGGGAGAGGGAGTAGGAAGGGTGGAGGTCGGAGCCGACGAGTCTGTTGCGCGGTCGGGCGAGACCTTGCGCCAAGGCGAGTGGCGGGACGAATTGCTCAAGACCGGCATTCGCGGCAAAACCGGGCAGCGTATTTCCTTTGTCCGGCTGGAATCCTTGCCCGGCACACGCTGGCTACACGCCGAGGGAGAGACCCGCCCTGACGCTGCCGGGGCGGAAGGTGTTCACGAAGAAGGAACCGCCCAGAACCCGGAGCGTGTAGTGGTATCCTTCGGCCCTGACTACGCGCCGCTGGAACAGCGTCAGGTAGAGCACGCCTGGGAAGAGGCTCGCACCTTGGACCTAAAGCCGAAGCTGTTGGTCTTTGCCGCGTTTCAGTTCGACCCGGAAGCCGCCAAGGACATTGACGAATTGAAGCCCGCACTGACCGGGATGCAATTTCTCAAGGTGCAGATGAATGCCGACCTGCTGACCGACGACCTGAAAAAGAAACGCGCCAGCAACGAGAGCTTTTGGCTCATCGGCCAGCCGGACGTGGAGCTTGAGAAGATCACCGAGGGCGATGACCGGGGCAAGTTTCGCGTTTCAGTACTCGGCTTCGACTACTACAACACCAAGACCGGCGGGGTAGAGTCCGGCGGTGCAGACAAAATAGCCATGTGGCTGCTGGACCCGGACTACGATGGGCGCAGCCTGTTCCCCCGCCAAGTCTTCTTCCCCATGGCCGATGCCAAGGACGGCTGGGCCAAGCTCGCCCGTAACCTCAAGGCCGAGATTGACGAAGACCTGATTGAAGCCTATCGTGGCACGGTCTCATTACCCTTCGAGTCTGGCGAGCACCGCCGCATCGCGGTCAAGATCATCGACGACCGGGGCATCGAGAGTCTGAAAATTGTGGAGATCGAGTGATGGCGAGACCACGTAATAGAAGAATGGCACACATCCTTGAAAGCCGTGAGCTAGACGTGACCGGCCTGAGCAGGGACGAGTTGATAGCAAGATCCACGCGGAATACAAGGAAATTGGCCGCGGGGTTGGGGCCGCCTTGGCATCATTGCTGTGCTCCATACCTGGGGGTAGACGTTGACTGAGCATATCCACGTGCGCTGCATCGTGACCGGTGGGGGCTCACCGCCGATGGGGCGTAGTGGTGCTCATGTCGGCGGCGTTTTCTGTTTGCGGTCAAAGCTCTCAGTAAATTCTTCCGGGGTAAGTACCCCGCGGGCTTGAGTCGGCTGCGCGCAGGGCAGCACCGCCTCGGCTGCAGCTTTGTGCCCCTGAGCAGTGTTCTGGTCCGCTTGGCAACTATTGGCAGCACTCCCCAAACTCGCTAGAATCTCCATAGGGTCCTCCGCTGAGAGGCCAGCGGTTCAGTTCAAGCGAATTTGGGCGCCCTGCGGCCAGATGCGTCTGAGGGGTAACGCCAACGTTCCATGGCGTCGCAAGGCGGATTAAATCCTTTACGTTAGGACTCCCGAGTCTGAAGTTATGGTAGTAGTGTCATTGTCGAGGAGGTGAAACTACATGACAACGCGCCAAATCGTCATTGATGTGCCAGAGACGGTTCTCTTAGCAGAAAAGACTGACGAACAGACCTTTGCCCGAGAAGTACGTATGCTAGCGGCAGTCAAATTGTATGAACTAGGTCGCCTATCGTCAGGGCGTGCCGCCGAGCTTGCCGGTATCCCACGTGTGGAGTTTCTCCTCGCCCTTGGACGGTACAAGGTCTTTCCATTTGAGGCCGAGTTGAACGACTTGGAACAGGCGCATGCCTGAGGTCATCAGTAACACGTCTCCGTTGCTCTATCTCTACCGGATTGGTGTGCTGGACTGGCTGCCCACCCTATGCAGCAACATCTGGATTCCTCAAGCCGTGGTCCGCGAGTTACAAGCAGGTCAGAGCAAAGGGTATGATGTTCCCATGCCAGGGGCGTATACCTGGCTCCAGGTTGTCGAGCCACGTGCGGTGCCTTCCGCATGGCTTGCCCTTGATATAGGGGCAGGCGAACTTGCCGTGCTAGCCCTCGCTTTGGAGCATCCTCAACGGGTGGTATTGCTGGACGACGGTCGAGCCCGGCGGATTGCCCAAGCTGCGAGCCTCACGGTATGGGGAACACTCAAAGTCCTCCTGGAAGCGAAATCCCAGGGTTTGACGGACCGTATAACCCCTCATGTTGACCAGCTCAGAGCATCCGGCATGTGGATGTCAGACGCGATTCGACAGCGTGTGTTAGCATTGGCAGGAGAAAATCAGGCAGAGTGAGAGAGGTCCTAATTGAGGAGGAAAGAAATAGTATCAGGTTTTTACTTTGCTTGTTTGGAAGAGTATGAGACAGCTATGACACACCCCTTACGGCTCACCTACCCCGGCGCGGTCTACCATGTGACACGAAGGGCAGGGGTCAGGCTTTTGAAATATTGATAGTGGAGTGAGTCTGGATTAGCGTGGGGGCATGGCTCGCAAACCGCGAATTCATTATCCAGGCGCTTTATACCACGTCATGCTGCGGGGTAATGGGGGTGAGGAGATTTTCTTTGAGGATGACGATCGTAGACATTTCCTAAAGCTCGTTGAAGCAGTGCCCGCTTTGGGCATCGCCTCCATGCCTTTTGTCTGATGGCCAACCACGTGCACTTTGCCATTGAGGTGGGGAAGGTGCCGCTATCCAAAATCATGCACAACCTTAGCTTTCGTTACACAGGCTGGATCAACAAGCGGAGAAAGCGAATAGGCCACTTATTTCAAGGCCGGTACAAGGCGATCTTGGTGGACCCGGACTCCTACTTATCCGATTCGGCGGCCTATCTCCGGCACAACCAGAATAATCAAGCGGCCCTGTAATCCTCGGCATCGTCAGCGCAGAGGTCAATTGGGGTGGTAATGCTAACGCTAGTCGCCAAGACTTGTTGCCAGCACCCACATGGGTCGCTGGCCCACGGAATAAGTCTCCAAGGGGGTAAGCTCACCCGTATCTCCGTTGATTCGGTACGAGGCGAGACGGCCCGATGCCGAGCCCGCGGCGAAGAGGAAATTGCCCTCGGGGTCCAGGCTGAAGGCGCTGGGTACTGCTTCGGTCGACACTTGTCCGATGGCCGTTAACCGCCCGGTGGAGGCGTCTACCGAGAAGCCAGCGATGCTGTTGTGGCCTCGGTTAGGAACATACAGGAATTTCCCCGAAGAAGAGATTTGAATCTGGGAACAGGTGTTCCTTTCGGTGTAACCGTCGGGCAGGGTTGTTATAGTTTGAAAAGCCGACAGTGTTCCCGTCAAAGTGTCTAGACGGTAGCCGGTTACACTGCAGCCCTGCTCGTTGGAAAAGTAGACGATATCTTGGGTTGGATGAAAGCAAAAGTGGCGGGGGCCAAGCCGCTCCTCCTGCTCCAGGCGGAGGGGAGAGCTGGGGGTAAGATGGCCGGTGTTTTCGTCGAACCTGAACTGGTAAATCACATTTGGCCCATCATATGCCTCCCTGACCGGTTCCAATACGTTATCGTATAAGCGGGCGATGTGAGGCACAAAGGCAAACTTGTTGGATGGATCGGTCTGGATGGCGTGGGCGCCAGTGGCCGTTGCTAGCCATTCGATGGGTGGGTCGCCCACCGCTCCGTTATCGCTAATCGGATGTACCGCCACACGCCCGCCTTGATAATAGGCGGACAGCAAATACTTGCCTTTGCGGTCGGTGGACAGAAATGCGGGAGTGGCCTCTGGCGACACCGTCCCGTTTCGCGTAAGTTCTCCGGTGTTGTGGTTTATCCGGTAGCTGGATATCTCTGGAGCGCCGCGGTGCCCGACATAAAGAACTCTCCGGTCCGGGCTTATTGCCAGCAGAAACGGCCCACCCGATACAGGCACCTCGGCCTTTGGCGCTAGCTTGCCGGTCCCCGCATCCATGGTGAAGACCGAGATCTTGTCATCGTCTTGCAGGGCAACGTACATGTAGTAGGGCATCCTTTGATCTCCTTCTAAGTTTTCGCTAGTCCTGGGCCTAACGCCAAACCACTTGGTACACCCGCCTTAGTTCGGCCAGCCTGGACGGTTCCACTTCCTAACACTCCCCCAATTGGCGTTGTTACCTTACCAACGCATCGGCTATCCGCTCCAGCTGTTCACCCATTTCCTTTTCGGTTTCACAGTGGGCGGGCCACACTGAAACCCGTACTGCTCCGGCGTTCAAAAACGCCTCCACTTGGTCCCTGGTGGTATCCGTTGGCTGACCAAATACCGAGATCGAAAGTGATGCCGGGTCCCGGCCCCGCTCGGCAGCCAGGGTGTCGAGAATTTTACGGCTTTGCTCTACCTGGCCAGGGGTTGTCCGGACTGGGAGCCAGCCATCACCCCATCTGGACACCCGCTGGAGCACATTGGGAGCGTTGCCCCCTAGCAGTATCGGCGGGTGGGGCTTTTGAGCCGGTTTAGGATAGCAATAGACAGGTGGGAAATCGTAATAGCGGCCGTGGAATTCGGCTTCATCCTTGGTCCACAATTCTTTCAACGCCATTACGGCCTCTCTGGTCTGGGTCCATCGGTGGTCGAAATCCCCACCCATCATGGTGGTCTCTTCCCGGTTCCAACCCGCTCCAACGCCGAAGATGAACCTGCCTTTACTGTGTTGGTCCAGGACTGAAATCTCTTTAGCCAGAAGCAACGGATTGCGCTCGGGGACCAACGTGATACCGGTGGCCAGTTTGATCCTGCTGGTAACGGCGCATGCCATGGCAAGTGAGATATAGGGCTCGGAAAAGTGACGGTAGGTCCACGGAATCTCGCCGCCGGTGGCAGGAAATGGACTATCGCTTTTCACCGGTAGGATGGGGTGCTCGTGATACCAGATCGACTCGAAGCCCAACGCCTCAGCCTTCTGGGCAATGAACGCTGGATCAAGGGTGTAGGCCGGTAGAGGTACTACAATTCCAACAGACATCTCATTTCCTCCATTTTGGTTTTGCGCTCTATAGTGGCGGCCGCCTAAAACTGCCCCAAGCTTCGGGATTCATCGCTCGATCCCACGGTTCCACGGTTCCTTTGTTAGGGGCAAGGGCTCTAGCTGTCAATGACGGCGGCGTGGAGTCCATTGCCGGCAATACATGAACAGGTGCCGTAGGTGCCAGCACCACCTTCAAGGCTCAACATTCTGTGCTCTCGGTCGAGGGTCCAATTGTTGCCAAACATTAGCACAGCGGGAGGCGGAGCACAAATTTCTAATTCGAACGATCGGGAACCTCATCGAGCTCTCTACCAGGGTGATCCCAGGCGGACATAAAAGGGTCGGACTAGACGCAGCAAAAGGACTTGTAAACAGGAGACGCTACCCTGTTTCACAAGAAATTGTTAGGATAGATGAACCGTTGCGCTTGCGCTGACTATCCCGTCTCCTTGACGAGCCCTCATCTTTGCTTGCACTATGCAGAGCAATGAAGTTTGAGGTCATTGGCCACATTAGCAATGTTGAGGTTATTGCTGCAGGTCCAGGCATTCGAGTTCTCTCTTACCTTCGCAAGGCGTATGGTCGCGGACGATGGCGCAAGTTGAAAGGGACCGCCACGGTTCTCTTGCCGAACGGCGCCTTGCGCAGAGTAGAGTTGCATTGGTACGAAGCGCATGGTATCGGGAAAAAAGATCTGAGAATTAAATACTACTTGGATGAGCCATGAAACCACCGACAAAACCTTTTGCTCTGTGTATTGATAACACCGACTACGAGGTATCCCTGATCCGGGGTAAGGTCTATCGGATTCTTCCCGATCCGAGAGCAGCCAAGGACGATTTAGTGCGAATTAATGATGAGAGTGGCGAGGACTATTTGTTTCATAAGAGCCACTTTGTCTTTGTGGACTTTCCACAGGCTGTGAGAAAGAAGCTCCTCGCCCTGGAGAGTACCCCCTAACATTGCGCTTGCGGTTTGGAATGAATCCGAAGGGACACGGTGGAGTGGCGGCGGGTGAGAGCTGTCGTTCAGATTTCGATTCGAGTTCTCTTCGGAGGGCCCCGACGGACTTTTGGACAACTCGTGCATTAAGTAGCATGGAACATTGAGGAGGCTCTTATGATCGTAAGACTGGACCACATCGGCATCGTTGCGCGGACGATTGACGAGGCGCTTGAGACTCTTGACGCCAGGCTGGGCTTTTCGCTCGACGCTGAGGCTACACCGCTGCCGGACGGTGCCTACTTTGCACCGGAGGGCACACACAACTACATGATCCAAGTCGGCAGCGGCCAAACCCAAATCGAAGTCCTCATTCCTGTTGTTCCTGAAGCTGGAACGTACAAATATCTGCAGCGCTTCGGTCCTGGCCTGCACCATTGGGGTTTTGCGTGTGAGGACGTGGCCGAGGAGGCTGAGCGCCTTCGGGCGCAGGGGTTGAGACAGATCGACCTCGGCGTGCCGAATCCGGATCGCATGGCGGCGGCATTCTTTCATCCGAAAACTGCCGGCGGGATCCTCACCGAGCTCGTCCCCATGCGTCCCCCCCGCAGGTGAAGGCGCCGCTGGACCAAGATGTTCCCTTCGACTTCAACCCTACTCAGGTCGAGCGGGTCAGCAACGACGAATTCCTGCCCACCTTTGACGGGTCTGACAGGCTGATGAGTTTGATCAGCCAGGTAGTCGATGCTTACTGGGACCAGGTAGCCGCGCCGGGGGTGGATGCCGCGACAACGGCGGCCGCAGAGGCCAGGCTGTTAACGATTCAGCAGAGGTGTTAGCCTCCTCTAGACCAGCCTTGTAGATGTACACATATACGTGTACAAAAACGAAATGAAGCGGCGGGAGTTGGAGGAGGCGTTGCGGAGGCTCGGCTGGCGATTCTTACGCCACGGAGCGAAACACGATGTGTGGACTGACGGCGAGCGGCAGGAGCCGATTCCCCGTCATAGGGAGATTAACGAAAAGCTGGCACAGGCCATTTTGCGCCGTGCTGGCAGAAGAGAGTGACCATGCGCTTTCGGGGCAAGCTGAACAAGGATGGTAAGTTTTGGTTGGCGGAAGTCCCCATCTTCGCGGCAATAACACAAGGGCGAACCCGTCAGGAAGCTTTAGCAATGATCGTCGATTGGTTTGAGACACTGATCAACCGTCCGAGTTTTTCTGTGACCGTCCATAAAGGGAAGAAGGGGGAGTTTGAAGTTAGTGCGTCTGACACCAAAGTAATGGTGTGCTTGCTCTTACAGCGCCAACGCCAGTTGAGCGGGCTGTCCCTTGCTGCGACAGCCGAGCGCTTGGGAGCCAAGTCGCGCAATGCCTATGCACGCTATGAACAGGGGACGTCGGTACCAACGGTAGAGAAGCTCGACCAGCTTCTCCAGGTCGTCTCTGGAGGGCAGGACTTTGTTTTGCACCCGAGTGCCGTAGAGGAAACGGAGCGAGAGGACCGTAAGGGAGTGGCCTAACTGAGCCATTGCAGCTGACCGCCACCGGGTTGCGGATCAGGTGACACAGCAACACTGCGGTCTGGCGGCTAGACACAGCAGACACATAAACGATGTCCTGGCGGTACGAACACGCTCAAAGGTAAACGATGTCTTGGCGGTGATTCCATAAACGATGTCCTGGCGGTTCGCAGGTATGATTGACAGGATTGAGGTGAAAGTCCCTTATGCCATGTCCGAGCTGTAGCTTTGATAATCCAGCCGGGCTCTCTCCTGGTATTGAGCCATGTTCCCATGGTACTCTCTGATCCGTCTTCGATAAAGCGCAAAAATACTGGAGGAATGATATGTCGTTCAGGCTGGAAGAAACCACCATCTCCAAAATTCATGCAGCCTTACAGGCCGGTGAAGTGACCTGCGCCGAACTCGTGGCTGGATATCTCGCCCGGATTGAGGCCTACGATCGGAGCGGCCCGAGGATCAATTCGATCGTGACCCTTAATTCGCACGCTCGGGACGAAGCTGCACGGCTTGATGCCGAGTTCGCGCAGTCCGGCATGTTGTCAGGTCCCTTACACGGCGTGCCCGTTGTGGTGAAGGATCAGGTCGAGACGGCCGGGATCATGACCACCTTCGGCTCGATTGCCTTGGACGGCTATATCCCCGACACCAACGCGACTGCGATTACCAAGCTCCGTACGGCAGGCGCGATTATTCTGGCCAAAACTGCCATGCCAGACTTCGCAACATCGTGGTTCGGCTACTCGTCCAAGGCCGGCACAACGAAGAATCCGTATGATCTTGCTCACGACCCGGGAGGCTCAAGCGGCGGCACGGGGGCCGCGGTCGCTGCCAATCTGGGCGCTATCGGGGTGGGCGAGGATACCGGCGGATCGATCCGTGTGCCATCCTCGTTTAATAACCTGGTCGGCCTCAAGGTCACGCCGGGCCTCATCAGCCGGGCAGGCATGTCGCCGCTGATGGTGTTCCAGGACTCGGCCGGGCCGATGTGTCGCACCGTTACGGATGCGGCAAAACTACTCGAGGTGTTAGCCGGGTTTGATCCAGCCGATCCCTATACTGCAACGGCCGTGATCGCGGGCAAGGTGAAATATTCGGAGCGGCTCGATAAGATGGCCCTCTCGGGTGTGCGAATCGGTGTGGTACACGAAGCCTTCGGCGACGTGTCCGATCCACAAGCCGCACTGGTCAACGAAGTGATCGAAGGTGCGCTGGTGGCGATGGGGGCAGCGGGCGCAACGCTGGTCGAGGTCGCCATCCCTGATTTGCAGCACTATATTGCCTTGTCTTCACTGTATATCACCCGTTCACGACACGATATCGATGGCTTTCTAGCAGCACGTCCGAGCCTCCCGATGAAGACTGTGAAAGAAATAATAGCTGCCAAAAAATACCATCCGAAGTTAGATTTCCTCGAAGCGCTGGCCCATGGACCGGACGACCCGTATGCCGATCCCGAGTATTACCAACGTTATACTGCGCGAGAGCAATTCCAGCGGGTGGTAATCAACCAGATGGCAAAGGCGGGGACAACAGCGCTCGTCTTTCCCACCACACAAGTTCCATCGCCAAGCAGAGCGGAGCTCGATGCGGGCAAATGGCCCCTCTTAGAGTTCCCAACCAATACACTCATCGCAGCCCAGACGTGGATGCCGGCGATGAGTGTACCCGCGGGATTTACGCCTGGCGGCATCCCTGTGGGCCTAGAGATCGTTGGCTTACCGTATTGCGAAGCGGACCTCCTGTCGTTCGCGTACGCGTTTGAACAGGCCACCTTGCATCGGAAACCATCCGCACACGTCCCTGAGTTGCCAAGTTAGGCCCTCGCATATACGACGAGAAAAAGGTTCTTTTTGGGAGCCTGAATATGGAGAGCGATTGCTTGCTCTCAATGCCTCAAGAAGAGGGGAAAGAGAGGAAGGGCAGACTGATGGTCAAGGTTCCGCGAGAAGAGACGCTGGTTATCCCCAGCGGTGTCGAAGGAGCCGACGATGCTCGCATCTTCTATCGCCAGGCAGGTGAGGGAACGCCTCTCGTATGGCTGCACTGGCTCTGGGGCGAACCCCGATGGATGGACCAGCACCAGCGCCTTACCGAGCGATTCACAGTTTACGTACCGGACCTGCCGGGCTACGGCCAATCGACTCTACCGGAATGGGCGCGGCGGCCAAGGGAGTTGGCAATCATACTCTTACAGTTTCTTAATGCTCTCTCTTTAGATCGACCAATCCTCGTCGGATCGTGTCTGGGCGGTTGGGTGGGAGCTGAGATGGCGGTATTGCGACCGGAACGTCTCTCCCAGCTGATACTCATCGATCCGCTCGGTCTCAGTCAGGACTGGACTAAGACGCCCAACGTCTTTTACGCCAATCCCCCAGATGTACCCGGCTTCTTCTTTAGTAATACAAGTCTTGCACAGGCTCAGGTGTATATTCCCGATAGGTCAGAGTGGGACGAATCTTTCCTTGAAAATCGCCTTGCCAGCTCCACCCTGTTGTTTGACCCCTATTTACATTCCCACACCCTGGCCCATCGCCTACATCTGGTGACCACGCCGACCCTGGTGGTATGGGGACAGCAGGACCCACTGTTAAGTGTTGACCACGCCGGTCTGTGGGCCAACCTGATCCCCGGCGCCCAAAGTCACATTATCTCGGGCGGCGGCCATTTGCCATACGTGGAGAATCTAGAGGCGGTGGTCAGTGCAGTAGAGGAGTTCGTCCTGACACAGACCGGAGAAACAGAAAAGGAGATCACTCGATGAAGATTTTTAACATGGCCCTCTTCGGCTGGCCCTATCTCCCGCAAGATGCGGTCGGGCCAGGCAAATATCCGGTGTCAAACAAGTATTTTGACCGTGAGGTCGGGCAGCAGCTGTTCCAGAAGGATCTCGACTTGGTCGCACTCACGGATGAGCTTGGCCTGGATGGGTTCAATTGCCAGGAGCACCATGGTGCGGGCGGGTTCTGCGCCTTTGTGCCATCAACAGAAATTATCGCCGCAGCGGTATCGCAGCGCACCAAGAACCTCAAAATAGCGCTGACCGGCTCCTGTATTCCGCTCCATCATCCTCTGGCGATAGCTGAGCAGGTGGCACAGCTTGATCACTTGAGCGGCGGCCGCATCATTTGGGGGGCGCTGCGCGGCTTTGCTACGGAATACATTTCCTATAACGTCAATCCGGCCGAGTCTCAGGAGCGGTTTCGCGAGGGATTTGACTTGATCATTAAGGCCTGGACGCACGAAGGGCCGTTTGATTTCGACGGCAAATACTATCGCGTACGCAACTACAACATCTGGCCCAAGACGTTGCAGCGTCCCCACCCGCCGATTTGGATGGCCGCCAACAGCCACGACTCCCTTGACTTTGCAGTCAAGCGGAACGCGTATGTCGCAACACCCTTTGTGAGTTGCGAGCGAACACGCGAAACCTGGACACTGTCGCATCAGATATCGGACGATCTGGGTATTCCCCTTGTTGAAGACTTTGACGACTGGTTTGCCTCGGTCTGTGTCATCTACGTTGCCGACAGCGACGAACAGGCCCGTGAGGAAGCCCAAGAAGCGCTCGACTACCACTTCTTCACGGCGTTCGGCTCAATGGACCTCGACACAACGTCTCTGGTGCCCGGCCATATGAGCGTCAAGGGACTGCAGAGCTGGTTGCGAGGCAGCACCAGTAAGGAGACCGGTAAGATAATCGGATTCCCTGTAGCCGAAGCCATCGAGAACGGGACCGCGATTGTTGGTACGCCGGAGACATGCGTGAAGTTGGCAAAGCTGCAAAAGGAAAACGGCAAACGCAATGTGCTGTTGGCGATGTTCCAGTTCGGCAATCTACCTCAGGATAAGGCCACGAAAAACCTCCGACTCTTCGCCACCAAGGTCTATCCGGAGATCCGAGATTTCTAATTTCTAGAGGAGAGGTCTCAGATACACATCAGCGCCGAACGGCAGGAGTTTCTATCGGCAGGCCGCGACCACGCCAGGCCAGATATAGTTCAAGATTCACATAGTCGTCAGCTCCGTGGGGAAGGGGCTCAGCCCTAATAGCGGCGTTGCACCACGCGAACATACGGTGCGTTGATCCCAGTGTTTGCCAGGTATGACGGTAGATGGGGAAGCCATTGATCTGCCCTTGGCTAATGACATCGCCGCGGAGGCGTTGACCAGCCTGCTGATCGTGGCAATGGGTGCACGCCATGTCAAGTTGGCCGCGGCGGTGCAGGAAGAACTCTTTTCCTGTCTCGAAAAACGGTTTTGCCGGCCCATCGATAGGCACGTTAAGAGGCAACCCGTGTGACTGAAAACTCACAAACGCACTGAGCGCCAACAGATCTTCGGATTCATAAAGGTAGGTCGCGACCTGTAGGTGTTCCTGGCGACAGCGGTTGATCTGTTGCTCAAGATTGATCAGCTTATTCCGCTGTGGGTCGAACCGCGGATACCGCGTGCGCGTCCCACGCAGGCTTGCCGCTGTGTCTCCATGACAACTCGCGCAAGACTTTTGACTGATGCCTTCTATTTGTTCCCATAGCTCACGGCCACGTTCTACCCACAACATCCCCGGGTTGCCGAATTCGTCGTCTTGTAACGTTTGGTTTTCCTGCGATAGGTAGGTATAGCCAGAGCGCCGGCCGTCGACAATATAGGGGACAGCCTCCTGCTGCTCATGACTGGGAAACGTTGGTTGGGTTTTGGGATAGTGCACTGCGTTTGTTGGTTGTTTCCGCAGTGTCAAGAGATATGCAATGACATTCTCGATTTCCTGCGCCGTGAGGATGGGCTTGCCGCGGTAACGCTCGAGCACCTGATATAATCTCTCTACTTTGTAATAGGCTGGCATTATTGTCTGTGGGTTCAGCGCTTTTGGATTCACAAGCCGTAATCGCAACGCGCCCGCCGTATAGCGATGGCCAACGCCGTCTAAAGGTAGTCCAACCGTGCCGTGGAACTGGCGCTCGGGCAGCGGCAGGGCATGACACACAACACAATCGCCTCGCTCACGGTCGAGAACAATGCGGCGCCCAAGTTCCGCATTACCGAGCTGGTCGGTTAGCGGGGAAGGGATCCTTTCGTTCAGGATCTGATTACTGACTAACTGTTTACCGCCCTGGGCTGCACTGTGGAGAGCGTCAAGCACAAAGATTCCGGCCAAGATACCGAAGACACCAATGACAACAGCGCGCCTTAACATCATCATTTATGAGAAGGTATCGGCCGTAATATTGGCGTACCACGATCGGGCATACTCTGCTTCCAAAGCGCGGGTTGTATCAGGAGCGTCAAGAGGACTGGTTCCGTTCGATCCTGGAGCGATAGTGATCTTATCGTTTTCTACTTGATAGACAGCAGCAATCGAAATGCCATAGTCAGGGGCCACCAGGCTGTAACAGGTGTTCATCAACGCTGGTTCTGCAACCTGCTCGCCCCGTAGCAGCGCTACAATCGCCGCTGCGCAGACCTTGGCCTGATTGTTAGCACTAAAGGCTGATTTGGGCATTGGGTTGGCAATGGCAGCGTCGCCAATAATGTGAACGCCCGCATGAACAGTGGATTCGAAGGTACTTCCTTTTACCGGACACCATCCCTTACCGTTGTCAAGTCCGACAGTGCGAGCAATCGCCGCCGCGCGCTGCGGCGCAACAACGTTCGCCACTGCCGGTTTGTATTCGTCAAACTCGGTGTGTACAATGCCCGCGCGAGCATCGACCTGTATAACGCGCCCGCCTTGCGAGCCCGAGACCCATTCGAGCAGGCCGGGATAGAGACGCTTCCATGCGGCCAGAAACAGCTTATCCTTGGTGAATGCATCCTTGGCATCGAGGATCAATAATTTCGCTTTTGGCTTGTGAGTTTTGAGATAGTGAGCAATCAAACTGGCGCGCTCGTACGGACCCGGCGGACAACGGTAGGGATTCTCTGGCGCGGTAATCACAACTAGCCCTCCGTCCTCCATTGCTTCAAGTTGGCGGCGGAGCAGCAGCGTTTGCGAACCAGCCTCCCACGCGTGCGGGAACACTTTGCTCGCCGTAATATCATAGCCTTCTAACGCTCCCCACTGGAGCTCAACACCAGGCGACAAGACTACCCGGTCATACGTTAATGCATTCCCATTGTTGAGCGTGAGGTGATGCTTGGTTGGATCAAGCGTCGCTGCTTCAGCCTGGACCACTTGCACGCCATAGCGTTCGCGCAGCTTCCCATAGGTGTAGGTCAATGACGCCAGATCGCGCAGACCGGCGAGTACAACGTTGCTAAAAGGACAGGTAGTAAACTGGCTCTGCGGCGTGACCAGGGTGACCTCAAGCGTGGGATCAGCACGGCGCAGATATTTAGCGCAGGTCGCCCCACCAAAGCCGCCACCGACCACCACTACCCGGCCGGGCGTGTTTGCCCAGGCTTGGCGCACAGCCATCTTAGTTGCTTTTTTGGTCGCTTTTTCGACAAACGGGAGACTTGCAACAAGGCCCAGGAATTGGCGACGAGTTGGCATGGGAAGACGCGGTCGTTTTTTTAATGTTGCTTCAGCGTAGCGAAATATGCGGTCACCGCTTCGATGTCCGCATTGTCGAGGCCCTTGGCGATAGGGTTCATCACTGTGCCCTGACGCGCTTCGGTGCGGAACGCTTGCAATGCGTCTCCGAAGTGCTCAGGCAACAGGGTATCAAGAGAAGGAATCGCCCCCTGACTTCGTCCGTCAGGACCGTGACAAGCCGCGCAAGCATACGCCAGAGCAGCGCCGCGTGAGGCGAGTGGATCCGCACCGGCTGGGTCCATATCAGCAACGCCAGAAAGTAATAGCAGCACAGCAAGGAGAACAAACATCTCTGGTAATACAAATTTGTATTTCATTCGCTCACCGTAATCGCCACCCGCTCGGACTGGGTTACTCCAGAGTCATCCGTCCACACAAACTCAAGTTCGCCTGAAGACTGCGCTATAGTGAAAAACGAAAGATAAGGGTTTGCCGCAATCCCAGGGAACAATTCGGCCTGAAAGACTTCTTCTCTATTGTAATGACAAGTCACTTTTTTAACAATGTTTTGCGCAATCTGCTCCCCCACTTCGTTATAGCGAAAGCCGGTTTCCATGGGATGACGGATGAGGAGGCGGATTGCAAAAACTTCTCCGCGTTTGACTGCGGCGGGAACTTTAATTCTCGCGTTCGCCATCTGGATCCCAGTTTCCTTCAATTTCCTTCAATACACGCGGCGGCGGTGACCACGACTTCCGCTGTTGCCAGCCATGACGACCCATCGTTCATAATAGCAACGGCGATGACCTGCTGCGTGCCAGCAAGACGAACACGCGTGCTCACTTCGGCGCGGCCCGTGCGCGGCCCAAGATAGAAGCGGGCAATCACGGGTTGCGGGTTTTTTTCCGAGAAGATATGAATACTCTTTACATACACCTCAGCCGTCATTGGGCTTTCGACCCTCACTTTGAGCGGAACGGAATGACCACTTTCGGCCAGCGGTGGTAGCGTTAGCTTAACGCGGCCGGTCTTGGGAAGCACTCCCCCAGTCGCTTTGCGGATGAACGGGGTGAGCTTTTCTGGGACTGCTAATGCGGGACGCACGTTCAGCAGCGGTAAAAGGAGGGAGCCCACAAGGCCCGCGAGAAACTGGCGTCGCGGGAGAGTGCTAGGCCCAAGGAAATCCCCCTTTGGGCCCCCCTTGAGGCGCAAAACGCGGGGGAATTTCTTCGAGTCACCGGCGCTGTTTATCATTAAGCCTTCCGCAGATCATGACGCGTCAATGGGAGTGAGCGAATGCGTTTGCCGGTTGCCGCGTAAATCGCGTTACAGAGGGCTGGCGCCAAGGGAGCCATAGCCGGTTCTCCAGCGCCGCCCCAAAAGCCGCCGGTCGGTGCCAGGACGACCTCTACCTTAGGCATCTCGGCAATGCGCATCATTGGGTAGTTATGAAAATTCGCTTGTTCGACTCGCCCATCCTTGATGGTGATCTCTCCATAAAGCACGGCAGTTAGGCCATACACAACACTGCCTTCAGCCTGCGCCCGCACCGAATCGGGATTCGCTATATAACCACAATCGATGCCAATAACCACACGGTGTATTTTTAACTCGCCTTTATTGTTGACCGAGGCCTCAATAACAGCCGCAGTGTAGCTACCATACGCGTCTTGCACAGCAATGCCGCGGTGGATGCCTGATGGGAGAGGCTTGTCCCAATCTGCCGCCTCTGCTACGGCGTCGAGGATACCCAGGTCTTTGGGAGCCTTGGCCAAGAGTTTACGCCGGAACTGATACGGATCCTGTCCTGCCGCAAGCGCAAGTTCATCAATGAAACATTCACGAAAGAAGGGATTGTGCGTATGCGCCACTGCCCGCCAAGGACCCGGCGGCACATGGGTGTTGCGCATGGCATACTCCATGTGGATGTTGGGAAACGCATAGGGCGCGTCGGTGAAGGTTCGGACGCCAACCCTATCAATGCCGTTCTTGATTAGAGCGGGACGGATAGCGCTGAAAATCGACTGATCGGCCTGACGCACATACCAGGCAGTGGGTTCACCAGACGCATCGAGTGCGGCTTTCATGCGTACCAGGGCCACAGGCCGGTAGCGGCCATGTTGGATATCCTCTTCTCTTGACCAGATAAGTTTGACCGGCTTGCCCGGCATGGTCTTGGCAATAGTGACCGCTTGCCGTATGAACTCAAGGTGCAGACCGCGCCGTCCAAACCCGCCGCCAAGATCGACTTTGTGGACCTCGACATTACTGAGCGGTACTTCCGCTGTTTCCGCCGTTATTGCCGCCGTTGCCTCACTGTTCTGAGAGGGCGCCCAGACCTCGACACGACCGTCTTTGTACAGCGCCGTGCAGTTCTGCGGCTCCATGGTGGCGTGTTCGAGATAGGGCGCATAGTATTCCGCCTCGACGATCTTTGCGGCGGAGGCGAACGCTTTCTCCACATCTCCTTCGCTGCGCGATACAGGCGCCTTGTTGAGGTTTACCCCCTCGCGCAGAAACTCCATAATGCTGGCGCTGCTGACTTGCGCATGCTCTCCGAAATTCCACTCAATCGGCAGCTCTCGTAATGCCTGGTGCGCATTCCACCAGCTTTCTTCGGCAACAACCACAACTGCATCTTCCAGGGGCATAACTTTGATCACCCCGCGCATTTTGGCGATTTTGTCGGCATCGACGCGTTTCAGCGTTCCGCCGAACACGGGACAGTGGGCAATAGAGGCATAGACCATCCCTGGAAGCCGCGTATCAATGGCAAATAACGTCTTTCCGCTAACCTTATCTGGGATATCGAACCGCTTCGCAGGCTGGCCCAGGAGTTTCCACTCTTGCGGATCTTTGAGCGGGGGGTCTTGTGGGACCTCCAGCTTTGCGGCGTCAGCAGCAACAGCTCCATAACTCACTTGCCGTTTTGTTGGCGTGTGCGTGACTATACCGTTCGCTGCTACACACTCGGAAACAGGAACGCTCCACTGCTTTGCGGCGGCAGTAGTGAGCATCATGCGTGCAGCGGCGCCGGCTTTGCGCAGGTAATCCTGACTGTCGCGGATCGATCGACTTCCACCCGTCAGCATATTGCCAAAAATACGGTTCCGTCTCAGATGTTCGCTGGTTGACGCATACTCGGCGCGTACCTTGCTCCAGTCACATTCCAGCTCCTCCGCGACCAGCATAGGCAGACCCGTAAAACTCCCTTGTCCCATTTCCGTGCGCGCAACCCGAATGATAACACTGTCATCAGGATTCACGAGGACCCAGGCGGTCACTTCTGGGCTGCTCTCGGTAGCAGAGGCTTTCTTGTCAGTCTGGGCAAAGACCTGCACCGGTAGAGTCACTTCTAACATCAGCCCGCCACCAACAGCGGCAGACCGCAACAAAAACGAACGGCGGGACATTTTCAGCGACTGTTCCATACTAGCTTCCTTCTATGCGCTCTTTGCCGCTGTGTGAATTGCTGCGCGGATGCGAGCATAGGTTCCACAACGACAGATATTGGTGATAGTTGCGTCGATATCGGCATCGGTCGGTTGAGGATTCTTTGCCAACAGCGCCGCTGCCGCCATGACCATTCCTGTCTGGCAATACCCACACTGGGGCACTTGATGCTCGATCCAGGCCCTTTGCACCGCATGGCTGCCATTTTCGGAGAGACCTTCTATGGTAGTAATTTTCTTGCCCGCTACTGCTGAGACAGGAAAGACGCATGAGCGAACCGCTTCGCCATCAAGATGGACCGTGCAAGCGCCGCACAACGACATCCCGCAGCCAAATTTCGCGCCAGTGAGACCAAGCACATCACGCAAGACCCACAGCAGCGGCATGCCAGGACTCACATTAATGGAGTGTTCCCTTCCGTTCACTATAAGTGAAATCATTGCTTTCCCCTTTCGCTCGCATCAAATTGGCTCTTCGGCCTAAAGCCGCCATCACGCCCACACACAGATTGAAAGAGAGAGGCTCTTCTGTCAAGCTAGGAAAAGAGCTCTTGCAACTGTTTATTGTTTAGGTTGAAGGAAAGAATTCCGCAAACCTCCAAGAGGTTAAAGGATCTTTTCTTTCCCTCCCACCCGGCGCAGTATCTCGCCTGTTCGGTTTTTTAGCTCTTTGGCACTAATCGACTTCCTGGGGAGTAGTTCTTTCGGAGCGAGGGTAGCCACTCTGTATAATTGTGTCAAGCTGTCCCTGACAAATTCCTGGTATGGCCCGAATTCCGGTTGAATTCATAGGCGTGTCAATCGCAGAGGTGCGTCTACGTCGCATGAAAGGGGACGGTGCAACTTTTTTACTCTTGTGAATGGGTACCAACGTTTTCCATTTGCCATAGAGAACAGGAAAGATGAGGGAACGGAAAGGTTAAGAAAACTACAACGTCCCCTCTTTCTTGTTACCACCACCTTTTACGATGGCCAGGTTATGATGGTACGGGCGGCCGACAGCTTCAGTCAGGTTGATAACCTAGCCAATGCCACTATTTGTGTTCTACTGAGCACTATCACAGAGCTGAACCTTGCTGATCGCTTACCAATTCCGCAAGTGCCGATGAGGAGCGCTCGCGAATGCTTCACCCCTACGCTCGACACGGCTCGATCGGTTCAGTCTACTCATGCAGAATTTGCCTCAGCCCGCGCGAGAGACGCCCGACCGCCTCAGCGGCGACCTCTTCGCTCAGTGCGCCGTACGCTACGCGCAGGTAACACCCATCGGTCAGGCCGAACGCTGTGCTGGGAATCACCGCCACCTGATGCTCTTGGATCAGTCGCTCGGTCAACGCCATGGAGTCCATATCTGTCCGCATACGCATCAAGAAGTAGAATGCGCCGTCGGACCGAGGTACGGTGATCAGATCACTCAAATTGTTTAGCGCGTCCTGCACGACTTGTCGCGTTGCGGTCATGGCTATGAGTTTCTTGCGACAATAGGCCACACCGACTTTCATTGCGCCCACTGCAGCATGTTGCGACACGACCGGCGGGCAGATCAGCATCGTATCCTGGGCCTTTTTGATCGCCGTATACAGGTGTTTCGGCGCAACCATCCAGCCGATGCGCCAGCTCGCGAATCCGTACGCTTTGGACAGCGAGTACAGCGAGATGGTGTACTCGCTGCTGCCCTCGATCGATCCTGGCGAGAAATGTGTTGCCCCGTCATAGGTGAAATACTCATACGCCTCGTCGTTGATATGGTAGATGCCGGCCTCACAACAGAGCTCGTTCACCGCGCGCAGGTCTGATTTGGAATACACCACGCCCGCTGGGTTGTTCGGGGAAACCGTCACAATGGCGCGGGTGCGATCCGTGATCGCATTGCCGATGGCGTCGAGTTGCAGTTGGTAATTCTCGTCGGTTGGCACGCACACGGCCTCGCAATTGACCATGCCGATCGCCATCTCATGATTGAAGAAGTAGGGCAGCGGCAAAATGATCTGATCGCCCGGGTCGGTGATTGTCAGCAGGGCATTCATGAACGCCATATTGCTCCCGGCCGTCACCACGATGCGCTGCCAATCATTCAGCGCAATGCCATTCTCCTCACGCAGTTTCTGGGTAATCACCTCCAGCAGCGGGTCGATGCCCTGGACAAGTTGGTATTTATGATTGTCCGGATCGGCCTGAAACTGTCGGACGGCTTCAAGCGCCTCGGGTGGCGGGCCATAGTACGACACGCCCTGGCCCAGGGAGACCGTGCCGGGGTTCGCGCGAATCAACTCGCCGACCACCGGAATGATCGGGGACTGGATCGCCTGCATCCGCCGACTTTCACGCCTCAATGGTGTCTTGCCTTTCCTGCAAGAGCACAACGAATGCGCAGACGCCCGTGCTGATAATCTTGATGATACGCATGAGGGGATTTCTAAGGGGCTTTCTCCGTGACCATCAGGCTCGAGGCAGTCGAGCTTACCCGCACTCCCTGCTTACTTCTTTGTGAAGATGAAGTTCTCATCCATCTTCTCCCTCACCTCGCTCATGTGGGTGACGTACTTGGGGAAGCCTCCGTTGTAGTTGCCGTCCTGCCTGCGCTGGAACTCGCCCTCGAAGTTGTAGTAGCCTGGGGTGCAGTCCTGGTTGCGGGTGGTCTTGCCACGGTGCTTGATGACTTCTTGTACCCACCACTCCTCGACCTCTGGGGTGACATCGATGGAGGGGTAGCCGTTTCTGCGAACGTAGTCGATGCACGCGGCGATGTAATCGCCTTGTGATTGGAGCATGTCCGTCAGGTTGAACTGAAACGACGCCTGGTAGCCGCCCATGATGAAGAGGTTGGGGTAGCCCTGCGAATGGATCCCAAGGAGGGTACGGATGCCGTCACGGTATTTATCATTGAGGTCGAGACCCTTTTCTCCCTTGATCTGGTTGTAAATGCCCGTCTTCTGCACCTCAAAGCCCGTGGCATAGATGAGGCCGTCGAGTTCGTACTGTTTGCCCTCAAATACCGGCCCCTCCTCGGTGATCTCAGTGATGCCCTTCCCTTTGGTGTCAATGAGGTGGACGTTGGGCTGGTTAAAGGTCGGGAGGTACTCGTTATGGAAACACGGGCGCTTGCACATGAACATATACCATGGCTTGAGCGCCTCGGCCGTTGCCTTGTCCTTGACAATCTCATCAATACGTTTGTGAATCTTCATCATGTAGTCGATGTTGGCGTTCTCTTGTCTCCTGACCTTTTCCTCACGAGACATGGCAGCTCGCTTCGCCTTCTGCTCCTCGGTCAGCTGCGGGTCCATCATCGCCCGCGCGCGCCGCTTGGCCTGCCACCCGGGCTTCAGCTTCCGCGCCCAGTTGGGATCGGTGGGCCAGTCGTCCCGGATGTCAATGGAGGACGGGGTGCGTTGGAACACATACAGATCCTTGGCTGCAGCACCGAGGCCGGGAATGGCTTGAACCGCGGTCGCCCCCGTGCCGATAATGCCCACGACTTTGTCTTCCAGGCCCGACAGGTCTTCCCTGGTGTAGTCGTAGTCCCAGCGCGAGGTATGAAAGGAGTGACCCTTGAAGGACTCCATGCCTTTGATCCTGGCCAGCTTGGGTTTGGACAGGGTGCCGTTGGCACAGATCACGAACCGCGCCTTCATATGGTCGCCTCGGTCGGTGGTGATATGCCACAGCTGTTCGGCTTCGTCCCACACGGTGGAAGTAACCGTTGTCTGGAAGACCGCCAGCTCATACAGGTTGTACCTCTTGGCAATGGCCTGGCAGTGGGCATAGATCTCAGGTCCCTTGGCGTAGTGGTCCTTGGGCACATAGTCCATCTCGTCGAGCAGGGGCAGGTAATCATAGGACACCACGTCGCACGCCACACCAGGGTAGCGGTTCCAGTACCACGTCCCGCCCACGTCCGCTCCCCGCTCCACAATGCGGATGCTCTCGACACCATACTCCCGCAGCCGTGCGGAGGTGAGGAGCGCAGAAAACCCGCCACCAATGAACAGGCATTCGACGGTATCGTTGATGGGCTCGCGGGGCGTAATCTCGTCGCCGTAGGGGTCGACTGCGTACTTCACCAGCTCCCCCGTGAGGTCGGACGTGTACTGCTCCGTGCCTTCCGGGCGGTAGTTCAGCCTGAGATCGCGCTCCTCGGCGAACTTCTGCTTGATGGCCTCATAGTACTCTTGCGGCTTGGTAGGCTTCGAGAGCCCATTCATGGTACTGATCAAGGGCTTATCCTGCGAGTCACTCATGTTTGAATCCTCCGTACATAGGGTCATTTCATTTCTTTGATCCAGCAGGGATTTTACTAGCCTAGAATTCCAGCCCAGACGAGACGGATGATCTTAGGATCTGGCAGTCGATCAGTCAAGCCTCCGGGGGGTTCTTAGTGTAAGCGATTAAGGACAAGGAGCAGACGCACAAATCCTGGACAGGAGCCTATGACCTTTTATTTAATTGCACCTAACCCCCGAAATTGATATGTATGCCCAGCGTGAAGAGCAGGAAAAAATGAAAGGAGCCGTAAGATGAGCCCCGAGTATGGGAAGTTGATGTTGGGGGCACCTTTACCGAAGCCACCAATGCCCTCATCGAGAGAACGGGAGCCAGGATGGCTCATATTACCACTTTTACCCATACATACACTGTTGATGCTGAAGCCACGCAAACGCTGAGGGGAAAGCTCAGACTATAGTACTTCCTTGACTTGGCAGGAAGAGGAGGCGGCAAACTAAAAAGAGAAAAGGAGGATTGACCATGGTGAGAATTATTGATGGCGACAGTCATTTTAACGAGCCCATGGAGTTGTTTGAACACTATATCGACCCCAAGTATCGGGAGCGGACCATGCGGATTGTGAAGGACCCGACCACTGGCAGAGGGGATCCCGTGGTTGATGGGAAGCGGATACAAGCCTTTGGGGGTGGAGAGGACCTGTTGGCGGTCGTGAAAGGGTTTGGTCAAAAAGAGGAGAAGGGGAAAAAAGCGGGGTCAGACTCGATTTCTTCTGCCACACTGTACCCCGCCATTACCTCTTCTATCTAGATCGTCCCTGGGGATCAATCGCCTTCTTCCGGCGCTTGTTGCCTTAACCGGGGAGACCGTAAAATAGTCATGTGAGTACTAAGAGTAAGCCTTGCCTTTCCTTGTGCAATTCCCCCTGGCGTGGTATTTGCCTTATCCTGGTTTTTTCCATGGAACCATGCAAGCTCTCTGTCATTGTGCCAGTGTATAACGAAACGGCCACAATCCGTGAAGTGCTCAAGCGAGTTGTACAATCTCCTGTGACCAAAGAAGTCATTGTAGTAGATGATGGTTCTACCGATGGCACGGCTGACCTCCTCAAAGACTTGGATACCCTTAATGCCTCTCTTGCCAACGAGTTCCCTTCAGCCTCCTTTGAGCTTAAGGTTCTTTTTCACCATCGCAACCAGGGTAAAGGGGCAGCCATTCGTACTGCTTTGGGCACCATTACCGGAGACCTTGTATTGGTTCAGGATGCGGATTTGGAGTACGACCCAGTGGAGTATCCTACCCTGCTTGGTCCAATACTGGATGGCAAGGCGGACGTGGTCTACGGCTCGCGCTTTCTGGGGTTTCCTCATCGCGTACTCTTTTTCTGGCATATGGTGGGAAATAAATTTCTTACCCTGCTCTCAAACATGTTCACCAATCTCAATCTTACTGACATGGAAACAGGTTACAAAGTGTTTCGCGCCGAAGTACTTAAATCCCTTACTCTCCGCTCCAACCGCTTTGATTTTGAGCCCGAGGTAACTGCCAAGATTGCCCGGCAGGGCGCAAGAATATATGAGGTGCCCATCTCTTATGCCGGACGTACTTATGCTGAGGGAAAGAAGGCTAATTGGAAGGATGGAATAGCCGCTCTCTGGGCCATCTTGCGTTACAATCTGTCCAATAGTTAAGGATGGGGAGCCTACTCCACCCAGATCCGGCGCACTCGTAGACCAAGCTCGACGTCGCTATCGTGACCGCCAACACCAATGATTGGGAAACGGGCTCCGACACACAACACATATCCGGTCTCCTCCTAGTATTAAATTCCCCGGCTGTAGTACCAGAATCATTACCCTCGTTCTCCCATGAGAGGTCGATCCGTTCTGTCTCCTCCTTCTCTGTTTCTTCCAAAACTCCCTTCCCATTACTCTTCTTGAGTCACTCGCAAAACCTCAGAGACGGTCGTTGCCCCTCCCTGCACCTTCACCCACCCATCTTCTCTAAGCGTGCGCATACCTTGCGAGACAGCAAGATTTTTAATGACATCTGCTGAAGACCGCTTGAGGACGAGCCCACGCACCCCCTCATCGATAGAGAGCAACTCATAAATGCCTGAACGGCCGTGGTAGCCGGTCAGGGTACATTCTTCACATCCTTGGGCTTCGTACACCGCGCCGAGCATTGGGCGTCGGCCGTCAAATAAAGCTCCCTTCTCTCCAGTCCACGCCCCCCCATTGGACTCCACGGGACGCCGGCAGCGATGGCATAGGCGGCGTACCAGCCGCTGGGCAAGCACGCCGAGAAGGGAAGAGGCAAGAAGGTAATCTTCTACTCCCATCTCCAAAAGCCGGGAGACCGCACCAGCAGCGTCGTTGGTGTGTAGGGTGGAAAAGACCAGGTGACCTGTGAGAGCCGCCTGCACAGCGATCTCGGCGGTCTCGAAGTCCCGGATCTCACCAACCATAATTATATCCGGATCCTGTCGCACAATAGAGCGCAATCCGCTGGCAAAAGTGAGACCGATTTGTGGCTTGACATGAATCTGGTTAACTCCGGTGAGCTGGTATTCAACCGGATCCTCAATGGTAATAATTTTTTTGTCAGGGGAGTTAATCTTATGCAGAGCAGCATAGAGAGTCGTGGTCTTGCCGCTACCCGTCGGTCCTGTGACCAATATCATCCCATAGGGGCGATCTATCAGGTGGTCAAAAGAGGCCAGAGTATCAGGGGCAAACCCTAAGGACTCCAGGTCAAGAACAATGCTCGAGCGGTCAAGAATCCTAAGTACAACGCTTTCCCCGTACAGGGTGGGAAGAGTAGAGACCCGCAGGTCAATCTCGCGGCCGAGCATACGCAGCTTGATCCTGCCATCCTGAGGTAACCTACGCTCAGCAATGTCGAGCTTGGCCATAAGCTTGACACGGGAGGTAAGGGCGGCCTGGAGCTGCCTGGGTGGCGCCTCAACATTGTGGAGGATACCGTCTATGCGGTAGCGCACCCGCAGCTCCTTCTCAAACGGCTCGATGTGAATGTCTGACGCTCGGCTCTCAAGCGCTCGGGCAATAATCATGTTGACCAGGCGGATTACTGGCGCTTCGCTGGCAAGATCGCGTAGGCGCTCGACATCCTCCTCGTCATCCTCAAGGTACCCAATTTCACCTACCTCCCCCAACAGCCGCTCTCCCTGGGTGTGGTCGCCGGTATAGTACTCGCTGAGCGCCTCGAGAATGTCCCGCTCGCGGGCAAGCACAGGCTCGACCTTAAGACCGGTGACCTTCTGCACTGCCTCGTAGGCGTAGAGATCACCCGGGTCAGCCATGGCCACCACCACTTCATTGTCATTCAATTTGAGAGGGCAGAGACGGGCCTGGCGCAAGAAACCAGGAGTGAGACCGGAGGGCACTGGAGGTTCAGGAGGAAAGTCCCGTTTGTTTATCACCGGGATGTAATAGTATTCACCTAAAATAGGAAGCAGGTCATCTTCAGAAACAAACCCCAGCTCAATCAGAAGTTTCTCAAGTAACTCACCTCGCTCTACCTGGAGACGTTGGACCTTACGCAGGTCCTCAGCGGTAATTTTACCGCTGGCCAGGAGAAGTTCTTCAAACCGTGTCATAGGCAACAAGCTGTCTGAAGGCTAATAGATGATGTTGCCAATCCGTTCCCAACGCACCCAGCGATCCTGCCCATCCCATGACCAGTAAATAATAAACGCCTTACCCTTGACATCACCAAGATTCACAAACCCCCAGAAACGGCTATCGTGACTGCGGTCCCTGTTATCCCCCATGACAAAGATATTGTGAGGGGGAATGGTGAGAGGACCGAAATTGTCACGAGGGCCGGCAATCTCGTGAGAGTCCTCGACGAAGTAGGCGTGATTATCTTCCACCCTCTTCCCGTTAACATAGATCTGCTTGTGGCGAGCCTCGATTATGTCTCCCTCAACTGCCACCACCCGTTTGATAAAGTCCTTGCCGCGATCCTTAGGGTAGACAAACACTACTATATCCTCACGGCGGGGTTGGCTCCAGGCAACCAACACCTTTTCGAAGGGATAGGGAAGGCGTAGCCCATAGGCCAATTTGCTCACTAAGATATGGTCGCCGACCTGGAGCGTGGGAATCATAGAGCCAGAGGGAATCTTAAACGCCTGAACAATAAAGCTACGAATAAATAAAGCTAGAAAGAGTGCAACAAGGAGAGCTTCGGCATACTCCCGTACAACCGACTTGTACCCTCCCCGTGTCCGCGTGGCTATCTGTTCCTTGGCCTTTCCCTCAACCATGCTGGACGGCTCCGAAACTTCACGGCTGGGTTTTATCATATCTAATCCTCTGGGCCTAGGTAAGCCCTCGGCCCCTAAAATACTCCACAGTTTGACGTAGCCCTTCTTCTAGCTCCACCTCTGGCCGCCATCCCAACACAGCGCTTGCCTGCCTGCAATTGAGTGCACTGCGCCGTTGCTCGCCTGGCTTAGCTGGACCGTAGCTCTCGGGTAAAGCAGAAGCAGTCAGGCTCTTGAGCAGAGCGAAGAGAGCATTGACATCAGTTTCCCGGCCCGTACCAATATTGAGTGGACCAATGTAATTGGTCTTCAGCGCAGAAAGGTTAGCCTGGACTATATCGCGGACAAAAACATAGTCACGAGTCTGTTTACCATCGCCGTTGATCACCGGCTGGGTAGCGGATAGAAACCGCTCAGTGAATATTGCTACCACCCCAGCTTCGCCATGCGGATCTTGGCGTGGACCATATACGTTGGCGTAACGGAACGCTATGTAGGACAGGCCAAAAGCGGTTTGATAGTAAAAAAGGTAATCTTCGCCTGTTTTTTTGCTTACCCCATAAGGACTGACCGGGCTAGTCTTGTGCCCTTCAGAGGGGAAAACTTCCTGTTCGCCGTATACAGTACCACCAGAAGAGGCAAAAATAATTTTTTCTACTCCTGCCTCCCGCGCTCCCTCCAAGAGGTTTAAAAAGCCTAGGATGTTTACCCTAGCATCAAAGAGAGGGTCAGCTACGGAGTGACGCACGTTCATCTGTGCGGCGTGATGGTTGAGCACCTCTGGTCGTTCCTGCAAAAGAATTTTTCGTACAGCCTGACTCTGAATGTCCTCGTAGTAAAAGCGGGCTCGGGGATGAAGGTTCTCCCGTTTGCCGGAGGAAAGATCGTCGATCACCCCCACCTCGTGGCCAGCAGCAATATAAGCGTCAACTATATGGGAGCCGATGAACCCAGCTCCTCCAGTTACCAAGATCTTCATCCTATCTTCCTTATACGAGAGGTCAGCCTTGCTATCTGTGATCCCTCCATCAGGCGATGACAGGGATCACGGGCGATCTCAACGATCACGGCTGATCTCAGCGATCACCTTCACCGACTTTGGCTACCAGCTCATTACTGGCCAATAATAGTTGATTCGCTATTGGAGTTTCTCCCGAAAATAGGCAACGGTCTTTTTGAGCCCTTCCTCTACTGATACCTTCGGCTCCCAGCTAAGGAGCCCGTGGGCAAGACTGATATCAGGTTGCCTGACCCTGGGATCATCAACCGGCAGAGAGCAGAACACAATCTCACTCCTGCTTTCCGTAAGGGTGAGAATCAGATGTGCAAACTCTAGTACCGACATTTCCTGTGGATTACCCAGGTTGACCGGACTGTCGTAGTCTGAGCGCAAGAGGCGAGCAATTCCCTCGATTAGATCACTGACGTAGCAGAAACTGCGCGTTTGCGAACCATCCCCATAGACGGTAAGTTTCTCCTCCTTGAGCGCTTGTGAAATAAAGTTCGGCACTACCCGCCCATCATTTAGCCGCATACGCTCGCCAAATGTATTAAAGATGCGGGCAATGCGAGTCTCGATTTTATGAGCGCGATGATAGGCCATAGTCATAGCCTCAGCAAAACGCTTGGCCTCGTCATATACACCTCGCGGACCAATGGGGTTTACATTGCCCCAGTAGTCTTCTTTTTGCGGATGTATGAGAGGATCGCCATACACCTCAGAAGTTGAGGCCAGAAGAAACCGGGCTCCTTTTTCTTTTGCCAGGCCTAGGGCCTTGTGTGTACCCAAAGAGCCCACCTTAAGAGTGGGAATGGGCAACTCTAGATAGTCCCAAGGGCTTGCCGGAGAGGCAAAATGAAGGATAGCATCCAGAGGACCCTTGACATAAATATAGTTGGTCACATCCTGAGGGATATAGGTAAAACGGGAGCTAGGGAATAGGTGAGCAACGTTGTCCACGTGGCCGGTGATAAGGTTGTCCATACAGACTACCTCATCTCCCTCGGCCAGAAACCGCTCACACAGGTGCGAGCCAATAAACCCAGCTCCCCCAGTGATCAGAATACGCGCCATAGAACTCCCTAAATAATAAACGTTCCGCTGTCAGCAATTAGCGCAGCCGTTAAACATTTGTTGTGGGCAGAACCGGCATGCGACCAATAGCATAATAGACAAACCCTTCCTTCTGCATCACTTCAGGCTCGTATAGGTTCCGTCCATCGAAGATTACCGGTTCTCTCATCAACGCCCGCATGCGGACAAAATCTGGGCGTCGAAACTCGTTCCACTCCGTCACCACTAGAAGCGCGTCGGCATCTTGAAGAGCGTCATAGTTCATCCGATGATAGGTTACTCTGGGGCCAAAGATTCTCCTGGCCTGTCCTAAAGCCTCAGGGTCGTGTACCGCTATCTCTGCCCCGGCCTCAAGCAGGGACTCAACGATTACTACCGCCGGAGCCTCTCGCATATCGTCGGTGCGTGGTTTAAAGGCCAGCCCCCATATGGCAAACCGTCGCCCCTGTAGACCAGCCCCGAAATAGGCCTTGACTTTCTCCACCAAAAATCGTTTTTGCTGTTCATTGACCGCGTCCACTGCTCGAAGCAAGGGAAACTTGAGCCCCTTTTCCTCAGCTGTACATACGAGTGCTCGTATGTCCTTGGGGAAGCAGTTGTGAGCCACCAAACCAGACGCTGTCAGAAGGGTACTCGTAGCCGTCTCCATGCTGTAGACGTGCTCCGCCGTAGACTCAACCTTGACATCGGTAACCTCCAAGGTTACAAAGCCGTCCCCTCGGTGGAAACCTGATTGGGCAATACGCCGCTCGTAGGCATTTATCCCCTTCTCAATCTCGGCCTGCCGCTGTGGACCGAAGATGCTCTTGAGCCGCTCCAATTGCTCGATACCACTAATGCGCACTATGTAAGCTTCCTGGGTAGACTTGTTCATCCAACGGCGTTGGATAGAGGCAACAACACCCAGGGACTGGAGCAACAAAGCCATGCCCTCGGCAAGGAGTTTACTCACTGTGCCGTACTCGTATATTAAATTGCGACCCTCTTGCAGTTTAGTCACAGCACCATCGCCACTCCAGGCTCCTTGCAAGAAAGCCAACTTCAACTTCTCGTTCACGTGAAAGACTAGCTTAGGTAGAGCCGCATTCTCAGACCGAGTTCCACAGCGTAGCACGTCTCGGAGAAGATAGGCCAGCAGTTTACAAGCAATAATAGTGGCGTGAGTTCGGCCTTCCGCCTTCTTTTCCAGGTAACGAATACCGTAGCGTTGAAGGATGCGGTGAAGGTCAGCGATATATTCGCGCTCATACGTATCGAAGCTGAACCCGACCCGCTCCCGGGGCTGCCTGTTGCGCCCGAAGTCAATGCTAATCCACCCCTCAGCAACATAGTAACCTAGCAAGCGCATGAAGTCCTGGTCGACAACAAACTGGGCCGGGCAATAGGTGGGTTGTCCTTTGGTGGTGAAGAGCCGCAAATTCTCCGCGGGCATCTCTAGGTGCTCATGCGCTCGCAGGTAGCGGTAAACCGGCAAAGGCATGTAGTTTTTGCGCTTGATGTCATGCTTACAGCTCATTAACTTATGAGGAACGTGAGAAGAGAACTGCGGATAGATGTGCGTGAAAGTATCGTCGTACGGGCGCACCTTGACCAGGGGTTCCAACTCGCTTCCGCTCAGCGCTTCGAGCAGATTCACCGCAGAGGTCTGCTCCAGATCCGGCAAGGCCGTAACAGCAATTAGACAATCTCCGAGCTGCACGTCACTGACCGGCACCACCCGCGGGGCTTGGGCTTGCCGGTCATAGAGTACTACCGGATGATCGGCGGTGATCCGCAAATGGCGGCCCATGCGGGTCTTTAACTCTACCATGAGTCCTTCGTACCAACGACGGGTAAGGCAATGGACCTCAGCTAGGGTGCTATGCCCGGCCGTTAAGTCGAATGAAAGCACTTTAGTTGTCGGCCGGGGATACAGAACCTCTACCTCGCCGACTTTTATAACCTCACCACTCCCGTCAACCAGTTCAGCAAAAGGCCTAGCGGTCACCTGGCGGCTGTTAAGAATGAAGACCGTGGTGTCACTGGCAAAACACGAACCCCCATATCCAGCTCCAGGAAAAAGGAAAGAGTGTCCAATGCGGCGGTCAAAGCCGATTCCACGCCTCACCTCAGCTACATCTGCTCCTACTCGTTCGCATAACCGAGCTATTTCATTGATAAAAGAGATACGGGTGGCCAACAATGCATTGGCTGCATACTTGGACATCTCAGCACTATGGTTATCCATGACTAAGACAGGATTCTCGGTACGCACAAAAGGGCCATACAGCTCTTTGAGCAGCGATAGGGCACGCTTACTGCTGCCTCCAAGCACAACTCGGTCAGGCTTGAGAAAGTCCTCAACAGCCGCTCCCTCTTTGAGAAACTCAGGGTTGGAGACAACATCAAAAGGATGAGCGGTGTAGGCTTGCATGATCTTCTGAACACGGTCTGCCGTACCTACCGGCACAGTGCTTTTGATAACAACCACACGGTAGCCAGGCATAACCCGGGCAATATCTTCAGCCACTCCGAAAACCATGCTGAGGTCGGCTGAACCATCTTTGCCCTCGGGTGTCCCCACAGCAATAAAACATAATAAGGAGTCTTTAATAGAGGCAGCCAGATCGGTGGTAAAACTTAGACGATCTTCGTTAAGGTTACGTTGGATTAACTCCCCTAAACCGGGCTCGTAAATAGGTAGTATACCCTGCTTTAGCACCGCAATCTTTTCTGCGTCCACATCCATGCAAATCACATCGTTGCCGCTCTCGGCAAGGCAGGTGCCGGTTACTAACCCTACATACCCCGTACCAATCACACAAAGCCTCACGTTTTACCTCCCACAAATAAAGTCCAGGGGTCTATGACTCCATGACTCTACAGACACTATTCCCCGAGAATTTCCTTAACCACATATATCGGTTTTCCCTGGCTTTCGTGATAAGTGCGTACTAGGATCTCCCCCAAGAGCCCAATGGTAATGAACTGTACACCTATTATTACAAGTAGGATGCCAAGGAGCAAAAGGGGACGGTCACCAAGTTCTACGTAGAAAAAGAGGCGCTGGATGCCAAGATACCCCGTGATAATCGTTCCCGCCAGCATAGCCAGCAGACCCAAAAGACCGAAAAGATGGCCTGGACGGGTAGCATAGCCAGAGAGAAATTTCACTGTGAGCAGGTCAAGGATCACTCGTAGGGTACGGGTCAGCCCATATTTGGAGCGGCCCCGCTGCCGGGAACGGTGATTAACCGGAATTTCAGTAATCACCGCACCCAAGTCTCCAGCAAGCGCAGGAATGAAGCGATGCATCTCCCCATAGAGCATGAGCCCTTTGGCCATCTCTTTACGCAAGGCTTTGAGGGTACAGCCGTAATCGTGAAGTTTTACCTTGGTGGTAAGTGAGATTACCCTATTGGCAATTTGTGAAGGGAGACGGCGCCGCAGGAGGGGGTCCTGACGGTTGGCCCGCCAGCCACTCACCAAGTCATATCCTTCCTCCAGCTTGGCAACGAGGCGAGGGATGTCAGCAGGATCGTTCTGCAGGTCCCCATCAAGGGAAACAATGATCTCACCACTGGCGTAGGCAAAGCCCGCAGCCAGGGCCGCCGTTTGGCCGAAGTTACGGCGAAAACGGATTACCTTGAGCCTAGGATCCTGGCGGTGTAAACGAGTTAGTACCTCAAAGCTGCCGTCTGAGCTGCCGTCGTCTACCACAATGATTTCATAGGCTCGTTCTAAAGTCGATAGCGCTTCATGTATCTGCTGGTAGAGTAGGGGCAGGCTTTCCTCCTCATTATACACTGGAATAACAACCGAAAGGTTCACCGAAAGGCTCATAAGGAGTTAAGAATTAAGAGTGGGGAGTGAAGGATTTTTTGTCTCTGTAACTCTTCATTCTTAACTTATAACTCCCCACTCTTTAAAAGTCAGTGAGGCTAACAAACTGACGATAGCGATGGTCAATCTCTTCACGCTTAAGGGTACGAAGCCTCCCTAAGCTAAAATCTTCGACAACAAATGAGGCTACAACACTTCCATAAACGATAGCCTTGCGTATGCTTGCCTGAGAAAGATCACCACAGGAGGCGAGATAGCCCAGGAATCCACCGGCAAATGAATCTCCGGCTCCGGTGGGGTCAAACACTTCCTCGAGCGGATAAGCCGGTACAGCAAAAATTGACTCGGCAGAGAACTGCAACACTCCATATTCGCCCCGCTTAATGAGTAGAGTGTGTGGTCCCATGGCTAGGATCTTGCGAGCGGCCCGCACAACATTACGCTCACCGCTGAGCATGCGAGCCTCTTCATCATTGATAACCAAAACCTCAACCCGCTGTAGAAGCTCCTCTAGCTCTGGCCGTGCCCCTTCAATCCAAAGGTTCATGGTATCACAGGCAATGAGCTGTGGAGCCGTGAGCTGATCAAGAACCTCACTCTGAAGCCCAGGGTTAATGTTGGCAAGGAAAACATACGGGGTGTCATGATAACTCTGGGGCAATACTGGCGAGAAGTCGGCAAAGACGTTCAGCTGCGTATCCAGCGTGTCACGGATGTTCATGTCTTCGTGGTACTTACCTGTCCAGCGAAAGGTCTTCCCTGAGCGGGCCTCAAGACCGGCGAGGTCAACGCCTCTACTGGCTAGAAAAGCCTTCTCCTTGGCAGGGAAATCTTCTCCCACTACAGCCACCAACCGTACGGGGACAAAATAGCTTGCTGCCACAGCAAAGTATGCCGCCGAGCCGCCCAGAACCTCCTCAGCCCGAGCATGCGGCGTTTCCACCGTATCAAAAGCAACCGTACCCGCCACCAGAATGCTACTCATGCTTCCTCCACTTTAGGGTCAAGCAACTCTTCCCCCTTGGCAGGAAGGGATTATGGGGAGGGAGAAAGATTTGGGGTTTTACTACCATCCTAACTTTCCCCCGGGAAATTTTTTAGCTCCAACGTTTGGACTCATTAGAATCTACATGACAGATTACCACTATCACAGATATTTTCCCGCAATAAGGTCTAAGTCCTTTTTGGTCTGCTTTGGAATCAGGCTGCGATCGGTGATGATCGCAGCCTTAAGGGCGTGAGCACAGGGGCAAGCGCGGGATGGAGAGAGCTTGTTAATAGCTCCCCGGATAATATTCTGTGCGGTAGCTGTGGTGCGGGAGAGAATAGCCAGCACCTCCTCGATGACTACGTCCCCAGCCTCGGTATTCCAGCAATCATAATCCGTAGCCAAAGCAAGTGTAGCAAAGCAGATCTCAGCCTCACGAGCCAGCTTCGCTTCCTGGAGGTTAGTCATGCCTATAACATCCGCCCCCCAGTTGCGATAGAGAAATGACTCTGCCCGGGTGGAGAACTGGGGGCCTTCCATGCAGAGATATGTGCCACCAGCATGGACCTCTGCCCCGACCTCTTTGCCTACACTAACAAGAGTACGGCTCAACTCAGCACAAACAGGATCAGCAAAGGAAACATGGGCAACAATCCCCCGGCCAAAAAAGGTGCTGGTACGCCCACGTGTGCGATCGATAAATTGGTCAGGCACAACAATATGGCCTGGCACAATCTCCTCCTTTAAGCTGCCTACAGCGCTAACCGAGATAATTCGCTCTACTCCCAGCTTTTTCATACCAAAGATATTGGCTCTAAAGTTCAGCTCGGAGGGAAGAATACGATGCCCGCGACCATGGCGAGGGAGGAAGGCCAGACGCGCACCGGCAAGTTTTCCGACAAAGTAGGCATCAGAGGGATCGCCAAAAGGGGTCTCGACTTTGATCCATTCCCCATCCTCAAGCCCTTCCATCTGGTAGAGGCCGCTGCCACCAATTACACCGAGCGTTGTCACGCGTTCTTACCTCCCTCCTTTGACTCCTTACCCTAGCCCTCTTCTTGAAGAGGGAATTCTCCCTCGCCCCGAAAGGGGGGAGAGAAGGGGTGAGGGTTTTGTGCGGCAAGCTGTCCGCAGGCAGCCTGAATGTCCTGTCCGCGGCTCTTCCGTATGCTGGCATAGACTCCTCGGTCAAGCAGGATCTGGCGAAATCGATCGATCTGCGGTCGGGGGGTGGGAGCAAAAGGGGAACCCGGAAAGGGGTTAAAAGGAATCAGGTTCACTTTTGCGCGGATGCCATGCAGAAGGCGGACCAGTCTTCTTGCATCCTCCTCACTATCGTTCACCTCCCTGAGCATCACATACTCAAAAACAATCCATTGACGCGGGGCCAGAGGTAGGGAGCGGCAAGCACTAAGCAGTGCTTCTAGTGGATATCTCTTATTAATCGGCATAAGCTGGGTGCGCAACGTATCGGTTGTGGCTGTGAGCGAGACCGCTAGGTTGACCCGCGTTTCCTCTAACAGCTGGCGCATTTGCGGAATAAGTCCCACTGTAGAAACCGCAATCCGGCGGGGTGGGAATCCTACTCCCCACTCGGCAGTGAGGATGGTAAGCGCCTTGGCCACGCTAGCATAATTCGCCAGAGGCTCACCCATGCCCATAAGGACAACGTTGGTTATTCGCCTCGGCGGGGTGCCGCCCAGCGGGGCACCACTCGGCAGGGCAGTGTCATTTTTCCCCGGGATATGCTTAACTTCCCACACCTGACCTACAATCTCCCCCGGAGTCAAGTCGCGCATTGGCCGCACCCCGGCAGTAGCGCAAAAGCCACAGCCCATAGCACACCCCACCTGGGAAGAAATACACAGAGTAAGTCGGTCCTCATCGGGAATAAGAACGCTCTCAATCTGCCGTTTGTCCTTAAGAGTAAAGAGGTACTTACAGGTGCCGTCAGCGGAGGGCATAACCTGGGTATACTGCAGACGCTCTACCGCAAACGCTTGCTCCAGAAGCGTACGCAGGCCAAGCGGGATATTGGTCATGTGAGCAAAATCTGTTGCTCCCTGCTGATAAACCCACTTTAGCACCTGCCCAGCCCGGTAGGGCGGCTCCCCTCTGTTTAAGAGCCAGTGCTCAAGCTCGGCTCTGGTCAGGTCTTTAATGTCCACAGTGCTATTCTCTGGACTGTACCCAGGACAGGTCCTTCGTAGAGAAGTGATAGGTCGATTCTCTGCAGGACACGCGTCATTTAATGGGAGTGGATTTCCATCTCGCTAAAAAAATAAGCAATCTCCCAATGGGCGGTATCCAGTCCGTCAGAACCATGGACAGCGTTCTTTTCCACATCAGTACCAAAATCGCCACGAATAGTTCCCTTGGGAGCTGTTGTTGAATCTGTTGGTCCCATAATTTCCCGATATTTGCTGATGGCGTTTTCTCCCTCCAGTACCGAAACAAATATCGGGCCAGAAGACATAAAATCTGTTAGACTAGTAAAAAAAGGCCTCTTACGGTGGACAGCATAAAATCCTTGTGCCTCTTCCTTGGTCAGAAAGAGGAGCTTTGCTGCAACAATCTTCAGACCCGCTGCTTCCACACTCTGCAAGATCTCACCCATTACGTTTCTTTGTACTACCTCTGGTTTAATAATCAACAAGGTACGTTCAATCATTCCAACTCCTCTATCTCGTCTATTTCGTCTGCCTCGTCTTTTTTATCAGATCAAGAAGATCAAATAGACCAGACTAGGGCAAGTTAAGGGGAGGCGGGGGGGGGGTAAAATGCAATCCGCATGCTCGGTAGTGCTTGCGAATTTCCTGCCATTTTGGTTGAGAATCAAGCAGGGCAAGAAGGGCCAGACTGTGGCAGGATTCCACTGCAAAACCGAAGGCCTGCGCCTGCTTGTAGCCTTGCTCAAAGGCAGAACGAGCTTGTCTTTTCTTCCCCTCCAGCAAAAGCAACTCCCCTAGCCCTAAACGGCAGTAGATCATACCTCTAGAATCTCGCACCTCACGGAAAAACCCCTGCGCCCGGTTGAAAGCCTCCCGACTTTTCTTAGGGTCTCCCTGCATCTTATACATGGTGCCCATTGCCCAGAGCGTGTAGGCAAAGCTGGCTTTGTCCCCAATCTTAGCATACTCATGCTCCGCCTTACCAAAGAGCCGCGAAGCTACCTTATACTCTCCGTGCATACGGGCTGCATTGCCCAACCCACAGTAGGAATACGCAAGGCCGTAGAGGTCCCTAAGGCGGTGAAAAATGACATTAGCCTTCTGGTAATAGCTTTGGGTGTCGGTAAAGCGACCCATTAAGCGTGACACTCCCCCCATGCCGCACAGCGCATAGCCCCGGCCCTCCTTATCACCCTCTCTAGTAAAAACCGCCAGTGCCCGCTGAAAGTGGGAGAACGCCTTCCTCAAGCTTCCGCAAAACCGATAGGTCCCCCCAAGAGCCCAAAGAGCAAAAGCTTCTCCCTGTATAGATTGGAGACGGTGATAGACCTGCCTGGCTTGAGAAAGGTAGGGAATCGCTCTTGCCGGGCAGCCAACCGCGCGTACGCTCAAGCCTATTCCGGCAAGACCCTCGGCGTATCCTTCCTGGTCTTCTAGTTCCTGAGAGAAGCGGACAGCCAGGGCATAGTGCTTTTCTGCCCGGACAAACTGGCCAACCATTCTGAGGCAATCCCCAACGCCGAGACTTGCGTCCCGTTGCCCCAAGGGGTCACGGGCAGCCCGATACAGGACATGAGCTTTTTGGTAGAGGGTGAGTGCTTCGGCAAAATAGCTCTTTTGTCTGGCCTTTTCCGCCCTAAGAAAAACCTTCTCTGGGACTATGGCTCCTGTCTGCATAAGAAGCGCTCAGAAAAGACAGAGACAGAGAGATCAAAGAGATTCTCTCCCCCTCCCTTTTCTATTTCTATCTCTTTACGCCTTTCCCAAGGCCTGGGCCATGGTTAGGCCCAACTCTGCAGGGCTAGGAACAATATGAATGCCCGCCGCCTTAAACGCGGAAATTTTTTCTGCCGCAGTACCCCTACCGCCAGTAATGATTGCCCCGGCATGACCCATGCGCTTGCCTTTTGGCGCGGTCTGCCCAGCCACAAACGCGGCCACCGGCTTAGTCATATGCTGCTGGATAAACGTTGCAGTTTCTTCCTCGGCCGTACCACCGATCTCACCAATGAGGATGACCCCTTCAGTCTGTGGGTCTTGCTCGAACAGTTCCAGAAGCTCGATAAACCCAGTGCCAATAATCGGATCACCACCAATACCCACACAGGTAGACTGACCTATGCCAAGCTGCGTGAGCTGGTAAACCGCCTCATAGGTGAGGGTCCCGCTCCGGGAGACAACACCAATAGTTCCTGGCTTGTGAATATATCCGGGCATGATACCAATCTTACACTCACCAGGCGTAATTGCCCCGGGACAGTTTGGACCAATGAGACGGGCCTTTTTCCCGGTGAAAAACCGCTTCGCCCGCACCATATCCAAAACCGGAATGCCCTCGGTAATACAGATAATCAGCTCTACACCGGCGTCTGCTGCTTCCATGATGGCGTCGGCAGCAAAGGCTGGCGGGACATAAATAACCGAGGCATTAGCCCCTGTCCTGTCCACCGCCTGCTCTACAGTATCAAAGATGGGGATACCCTCAAAGTCGGTTCCTCCCCGACCCGGGGTGACTCCGGCGACCATCTGTGTACCATATTCCCGGCAAGCCCGGGTGTGGAGCTGACCGGTTGATCCCGTGATGCCCTGGGTAATCACCTTGGTGTCTTTATTGACAAGAATGCTCACAACAACCTCGCAGATTGATTCATTTTTTATTGATGCAATGACTCAATGGCTTTATAATTCAATCTCATCTATCTGGTTGCCTCAACGGCCTTCTTGGCGGCATCGGCCATGTCGTTAGCCGCAATAATATTCAAGCCCGACTCGGCCAGAATCTTTTTCCCCAACTCTACATTTGTTCCCTCAAGACGCACAACCAGGGGGACACCTAGACGCAACTGCTTAGCGGCCTCCACTACCCCGGTGGCAATAACATCACAGCGCATGATCCCGCCGAAGATGTTGACAAGCACGGCTTTGACCTTGTCATCAGAGATAAGAATCTTAAACGCCTCGGTCACTTTTTCAGTGGTAGCACCCCCACCCACATCAAGGAAGTTGGCTGGCTCACCCCCATAATGCTTAATAATGTCCATGGTAGCCATAGCCAGCCCGGCACCATTCACCATGCAGCCAATGTTGCCATCCAGGGCAATATAACTGAGATCGAACTTCGAGGCCGCGATCTCTTTAGGATTTTCTTCGTCTAAGTCCCGCAGCTCTCGTACCTCGGGATGACGAAACAGGGAGTTATCGTCGAAGCCCATTTTCGCGTCTAGAGCCAGGAGGTTCCCGGTCTTGGTCAGAACCAGAGGATTGATCTCGACCAGGGAGGCATCGCTTTCGACAAACGCCCGGTAGAGGCCGCGCATAAACGCCACTGCTTTGCTAACCGATTCCTTAGGTAACCCCAAGCCGTAGGCTAGGCTGCGCCCCTGAAAGTCCTGGAACCCAGCTGCCGGGTCAATGGTGACACGCAGGATCTTTTCCGGTGAACGGGCCGCTACCTCTTCAATTTCCACTCCCCCCTCAGAACTGGCCATCATAGTGGTACAAAACGTTACCCGATCGATTACCAACCCTAGATAATACTCTTGAGCAATATCACACCCCTGCTCTACTAGAACCTTCTTCACCTCTTTGCCTTCGGGTCCGGTCTGGTGGGTAACAAGATTCTTCCCCAAGATAGTCTGAGCCGCTTGTTTGGCCTCTTCAGCACTCTTAGCCAGCTTGACCCCGCCAGCTTTGCCTCTGCCACCGGCGTGAATCTGGGCTTTGACCACGCACGCTCCCTCGAGCTCTTTAGCAATGGCTTCTGCTTCTTCCGGGGTAGTGGCAACCCTGCCTAAAGGGACAGTGACAGCGTGTTTACGTAGGACTTCCTTAGCCTGATATTCATGGATATTCATATCTTTCCTCTTCTTGGACTATGAGACCAACCATCAAGCCCGTAGGGACGGTTCGCGAACCGCTTCTACAAATCCAGGGCAAGACAAAAAACTCAAGCAGAGAAACTAAAGACATAGCTGTGCTAATGTCATGAGATCTAATTTAGGCCGGTCCGGTCATTTTTTCCGGTCGCACCCATTCGTCAAACTGCTCAGCAGTGACATAGCCGAGTGCCAGGGCCGCGTCCTTGAGGCCCGTGCCTTCCTTGTGGGCCTTTTTGGCAATCTCCGCCGAGCGCTCGTAGCCAATATGAGGGTTGAGCGCGGTCACCGTCATCAGCGAGTCGCGCAGGTGCTCCTCAATCACCGGCCGGTTGGGTTCAATCCCGACTGCACAGTGATCGTTAAACGCACCGCAGGCATCAGCGATCAGCTGGATCGACTCAAGCAGGTTATGGACCATCACCGGTTTGAAGACATTGAGCTGAAAGTTGCCCTGCGAACCACCGAAGGCCACAGCCGCATCATTACCGAACACCTGCACAGCAACCATGGTCAACGCTTCTGATTGGGTAGGGTTGACCTTGCCCGGCATAATCGAGGAGCCCGGTTCGTTTTCCGGGATAAGAATCTCACCAATGCCGGCGCGCGGGCCACATGCCAGCCAGCGGACGTCATTGGCAATCTTCATTAAGGCACCAGCAAGCGTCCGCAAGGACGCGCTGGCCGCAACCATGGCGTCGTGGGCGGAGAGCGAGGCAAATTTATTTGGCGCTGAGATAAACGGTCGGCCGGTCTCCTCAGCCATCTTAGCCGCCGCCAAGTCACCGAAGCGCGGGTGTGCGTTCAAGCCCGTACCCACTGCTGTGCCCCCAATGGCCAGCTCGCACAGGCCAGGAAGGGTTTGCCGCACGCCAGTGAGTGCCGCATCAAGCTGGGCGGCCCAGCCCCCAATCTCCTGCCCAAGCGTGATGGGTGTGGCGTCTTGCAGGTGGGTGCGACCAATCTTGACCACGTCTCGGTACTGCTCTGACTTGGCATGAAGGGTATTACGCAGCCGAGTTACCGACGGAATCAACACGTCCTCAAGCTGCTCGACCGCCGCAATATGCATAGCTGTGGGGAACGTGTCGTTTGAGCTCTGCCCACGGTTAACATCGTCGTTTGGGTGGATGGGCTTCTTTGATCCCATGATACCGCCCGCAAGCTCAATCGCCCGGTTTGAGATCACCTCGTTAGCGTTCATGTTCGTTTGGGTACCCGAGCCGGTCTGGAAGACTACCAGTGGGAAGTGGTCGTCGAGGGCACCAGAGATCACTTCGTCCACCGCCCGCACAATCAAGTCGACCTTTTCCGGCGGGAGCTGACCTAGCTCGCCGTTTGCCAGGGCCGCACCCTTCTTGAGCACGCCAAGCGCGCGAATAATGGACCGGGGGAAGCGGAATCGCTCAACACCAATCGGAAAGTTCGTCCGTGACCGCTCGGTTTGCGCCCCCCAATAACGGTCAGTGAGAACCTCAATAGCGCCCATGCTATCTGTTTCTGTTCTTGTTTTCATTTGATTTGCCTCACTCATAGTGTTTCTTCCCGCCGGCTCACTCTATGGCCCTCACCGTCATTATGGTGAACGACTGCTATGACCGGCACTTCAATAAGGGCCCTAAGCTGGCCTATAAGCTGAGAAGTGATTGAAAGCCGATGGCCTCCCTTTAGGGAATAGCTAGGAGGATAACTAAGGCCACTACTGTAGCAATAGTGGCCGCTCCATAGCAGAGGATGGCAATAGGAGTCTGATACTCTCTCAGACCCGTATCATAAAGGGTATGACGGACGCGATGAAAACAGTGAAAAAAAGGCAAAGAAAGAAGCGCCAGCAGGTAAAGCTTGACAAGCGGATTAGCAACCAACGTTTGCATCCGTTCACCAAATGCGTCTGCCGAAACCCAGCCAAGGGGAACCGCTATCCCAGTCAGCACAACGTGAACGGGCACGAGCAGGGCTGCGACCATCCCACCAGCCCCAAAGAGAAACCACCAAAAAGCCTCGTTGGATCTGGCCATTATTCAGCTCCCCAGGACAACCCACATAATAACAATGGAGACAACCAACCAGGCAACATAGTGGGACCCGGCAATAACAATCGGCGGGACGCGCTCTTCTCCTCTACGCACGACCACGATCTTCGGGGTGAGGTTGAAAAACGTGATGCTGTGGTAGAGTGCGGCAACAAGCACCAGCAGGTGAAAAATGATCCACCCCGGTGAGGCAAGCCCAGAAAGAAATGCCGCATAGGCCTCAGCCCCCTGGCTAAGCCGGGCAAGCTGGACAAGGTAAAGGATCAGAAAGGCGGCAATGAACACGCTGGTCAGCTCCCGCAGCATGAAAAGCAAATAGTTACGCTTACTGAGCCACCAGGTAGAGGACATTGGGCGGCGGTAGGGTTGGCTCATTGAGATCCCCTGGGCATGAGAAAAGACTTGAACCAGTCAATAGCTCCGGAAACCTTGGCTTGCTGGATGGCAGCGGCTGGATCTACATCCTTGGGGCAAACCACAGAACATTCACCCACAAAGGTACACTCCCAGATTCCCTCATGCTGGAAGATCACCCCTTGCCTGGCAGCCTGGCCCTGATCACGAGAGTCCAGGTTGTATCGCTGTGCTAAAGCAATGGCTGCCGGGCCGGTGAAGGCAGACTCTAAACCATAAATTGGGCAGGCAGCATAACAGAGCATACAGTTAATACACATGCTGAACTGTTTATAGCTGGCCAGCTCGGCCGGACTTTGCAGGTACTCACCCTCAGAGACCGGTTTTTCCTGGTCACGAATGATCCAGGGCTTGATCTCTTTGAGTTTGTGCATGAAGTCGTCCATGTTGACAATCAGGTCACGCTCGACCGGGAAATTGGCCAGCGGTTCCACCCGGACTGGCTCTGGGTAATAGTCTTTAAGAAAGGCCGCACAGGTGAGCTTGGGCTGGCCATTGACCATCATGCCACAGCTGCCACATACGCCCATATGGCAGGACCAGCGGTAAGATAGAGTGCCATCTACCTCGTCTTTTAGATAGTTGAGCGCATCCAGAACAACCCAGTCCTCGTGATATGGCACTGTGTAGCTCTGAAAGGTGGGCTCTTGCTCTACTTCTGGTCGATAGCGGAAAATTTCCAGGGTTATGCTTTGTTCGGCCATTCTCTAATCTCCATACTTCCGTTCCGCAGGAGGCCAGTTGGTAATCACTACGTCTAAGTACTCAATCTGAGGTGGGCCACCACCATCGGTTCGGTAAGCCAGGGAGTGTTTAAGGAAGTTTTCATCATCGCGCTTAGCATAGTCGGTGCGCTGATGAGAGCCGCGAGATTCTGTGCGCGCCAAGGCGGAATAGACTACTGCCTCAGCTACGTCCAGCATGCACTCCAGCTCTAGAGCCGCTGTCAGCTCTGTATTGAAGGTCAGGCTATGGTCATCAAGGGTAATACCGGGTAGTCGACTCTTGAGCTCAGAAATCTTATCGCAAGTCTCTTTAAGGGACGACTCAGTGCGGTAAATACCCGCACCTGACTCCATGGTTGCCATCATCTCGGCACGCAAGTGGGCAATGCGTTCCTTGCCATCAACCTTACTAATGAAATTCTTACGAATCCGTTCCTGTTCATCTTTGGCCTGGGCTTCGAGGGCCTGAGTGTCACACTCAGGATGTTCCCGGGCAAAGACCACGGCTGCATTGCCAGCCCGGGTACCGAACACAAGCAGCTCAGTGAGCGAGTTTGAGCCTAGTCGGTTGGCTCCGTTGATGCTCACACAGGCACACTCGCCAGCAGCAAAGAGTCCAGGAAGCGGGCATGCAGCCTCTATGTCAGTGTGGATACCTCCCATCATATAGTGAACCACCGGGCGGACCGGGATAGGCTCATGGACAGGGTCAACACCGCCGTAGTTCTTGGCCAGCTCCCGCACAAAAGGGATCTTTTTCTCAATCTTCTGCTCTCCCAGGTGACGCACGTCTAGATGCACCACATCACCATACGGTCCGGGCAAGGTATTGCCTTTCTCTTGCTCCTTGACAAAACACTGGGAAAGCTTGTCCCGTGGACCCAGCTCCATAGTTCGTTTCTGAGGATGATTGGGATCGTTAACATCAAGGGGCTTCCCCAGATCATAGTCTTGCAGGTAGCGATAGCCATTCTTGTTAACCAGAATTCCACCCTCTCCGCGGGCAGCCTCGGTAATCAGAATACCTGTTCCCGGTAGGCCAGTGGGGTGATACTGGACAAACTCCATGTCCTTAAGGGCCACACCGGACCGGTAAGCCAGGGCCATACCGTCGCCGGTCTTAATGGAACCATTAGTGGTAAAAGGAAAGATGCGCCCGGCCCCACCTGTGCATATAATAACCGCCTTGGCAAAAATCGGCTGCACCATGCCGCTGCGCAATTCAATAGCCGTTACTCCCTGGCAGCGGCCGTTTTCTACCAGCAGCTTGGTGGCAAAACACTCGTCATAGCGCCTGACGTTGTCATATTTGAGTGAGGTTTGAAACAAAGCGTGGAGCAGGTGGAAACCCGTTTTGTCGGCAGCAAACCAGGTCCGCTCTATCCTCATCCCCCCAAACGGACGTACCGCAACCCGGCCATCAGGCTCACGGCTCCAAGGACAACCCCAGTGCTCCAATTGAATGAGCTCGGCCGGGGCCGCTTTAACAAAGAGCTCGACCACATCCTGATCAGCCAGCCAGTCAGAACCGCTGATAGTGTCCATAATGTGGTGTTCAAAGCTATCGTTTTCCTTGATAACTGCCGCCGTGCCACCCTCGGCAGAAACCGTGTGGCTGCGCATAGGATAGACTTTAGAAACAATTGCGATGTCAAGCTGGGGATCTATCTCGGCAGCGGCAATAGCAGCACGAAGTCCTGCACCCCCGCCCCCGATAATGAGTATGTCATGCACAGATGCCATGTTTCCTCGTTATATTACCTGTAGAGCCTGAAGAATTTCTACTTCTATTCGTACAGATAATTTAGCTTGTCGGCCTTATGAGCTTTGTGCCAATACATTATCCATTGCCATAACCAGTTCTTGCACATGGCTCACCGAGACCTGCATCTCCTGTTTTTCTTTATTGCTCAGCTCAATTTCCACAACCCGTTCAACGCCCCCAGCGCCAATTTGCACCGGAACACCAAAGTAGACACCATTGATATCATATTCGCCTTCTAGATACGCTGCACACGGAAGAATGTGCTTCTTATCATAGAGATAAGCCTCGGTCATCTGAATGGCCGCAGAGGCCGGAGAATAGAAGGCCGAACCCGTCTTGAGCAAGGCTACAATCTCCCCTCCAGCTTGACGCACACGATTCTCAATCACATCGAGCCGTGCAGCCGGGACCAACCTCTCGATGGGAATACCAGCTATCTGGCAGTAGCTCCGCACCGGCACCATATCGTCCCCATGCCCACCCAGAACCATAGCCGTAACATTACGTACAGAAACGTTGAGTTCCTGCGCAATAAAGGTACGATAACGTGAGGAGTCAAGCACTCCGGCTTGACCAACAACCCTGTTTTTAGGAAAACCGGTGACGCGCTTGGCAAGGGTAACCATGGCGTCAAGCGGGTTGGTAATGACAATCACCAGAGAGTTCGGTGCATATTTTTTGATGTTCTCTGAAACCTCGCTCATGATCTTGCAGTTAATACCGAGTAGATCATCACGGCTCATCCCCGGCTTGCGTGCCAAACCGGCAGTCACAATACAGACGTCAGAGTCCTGAATATCCGTATAACTTGTGGTACCAACAAGGTTAACGTCATATCCTTCTATTGGCCCAGCTTCGAGCAGGTCCAGCGCCTTACCCTGCGGTAGACCATCAATCACGTCATACAAGACTACATCACCCAGCCCCTTAAGGGCGCAAAGGTGAGCCAGGGTACCGCCAATGTTCCCGGCGCCAATAAGAGCAATCTTTTTGCGTGCCACGTCTTCAGACTCCTTACTGTCAAGCATTCAGCCGTCGGCAATCAGCGGCCAGCCTCGGGTATTGTGAAAATTAGAAAGTGTTGAAAGGCCAAAAATTCTTCACTCTAAACTCTTCCTGCTCTGAAAGCTGAACGCTTACATGCCAGAATTTACCAGGCTCGTCTAGGGGGACCTGGGCTCTACAAAACCTTATTTTCCTCATTGCGGCCAACGTTAATAAGTTAATAATATATAGAGAGTACGCATCCTCGGGGGGCTATTGCCCTTACTGCCAGATTGTATAACGGTATTTTGTGGGATAACGTGTGCACCTAATTAACGTTATATTCTAGCCAGCGTGGGGCCAGGCAATTGCTGGCTCAGTATGGTAACCGGCTTATCTGTGTGCGGTATCGGTATGATGAACAGAAAAAGAAGCGGTTTAAAACCGTCGAACACCTATCCCCGGTGTATCCAGGGTCAGACTTGCCTAAGTTGCGTAATGAGGATAGGTGGCAAGTATGCCTCGCCATCTGTGCAGCCACGGCCATGGGGTGTTTCTATCATCTGATGGCCCTGGGCAATAATGGCCGGGCAGTTATAGAGGGAGGGTATCAAGCCGCCACAGTAGCAAGCTTCTTAGGGTGTCACCCTTCCAATATCAGTTGGGCTCCACAGAAGGGATCGACCTCAAGTTAGAGAAGATAGGCAAGTCTGACACCATTACCATTTTGATCCTCTCGACCCCGCGGTTGCCCATCGGCTGCTCTGCGGTGCAAGGAATGCGTCGATGGCAAGGCAATCCAACCAAGGAGGAACACCATGAACATCGTTGATTCGCAAGTGCATATCTGGAGCGCAGAGACGCCGGACCGTCCATGGCCACCGGGCCGTGCGCAAGAAGCGCAGAAACCGTATCCGATCAGCAAAGAAGCCCTCCTCTTCCAGATGGACCTTGCCGGTGTGCAACGTGCGGTCCTCGTGCCACCGTCCTGGGAGGGGGACCGCAATGATATCGCCCTGGACGCCGCCCGCACGTACCCTGACCGCTTTGCCGTAATGGGCCGCCTGGCGCTCCAGGACCCGGCGAGCCGTGGCAAGCTGGACGACTGGACGAAGCAGCCGGGCCTGCTGGGCATACGCCTCACGTTCCACAACGAGCACTATCGCCCCTTCCTCACCGACGGCACCGCCGACTGGCTATGGCTGGCGGCCGAGCGGGCTGGTATCCCGCTCATGGTGCTGATGCCCAGCGCTCTGGACCATCTCGACCGTATCGCGAGCACGCATCCTGGGCTGAAACTCGTGATTGATCACGTGGGGCTCGATGTCCGCGGCAAGGGGCCGCGGGTCTTCGAGGAGCTGCCGGCAGTCTGCAAGCTGGCCAAGCACCCCAACGTTGCGGTAAAGGCATCTGGGATGCCCTCGCTCTCGACGGAGTGCTACCCGTTCCGCGACCTCCACCCGCACATCCGGGTGCTCGTTGATGCCTTCGGCCCACAGCGCACCTTCTGGGGCACGGACCTCACACGTATGCCCTGCACCTACTATGAGTGCATCACGCTCTTCACCGAGCACCTGCCCTGGCTACAGGGCGAGGATCTCGAGTGGGTCATGGGCCGCGGTATCTGCGCATGGCTCGGCTGGCCCCTGTGAAGCCCGCAGCAAGAACCTGCGGGGCATGATGAGGGAGAGGTCTTCGATCAAGGCCAAATTGACGTTTGCCTGCCCGGAGTGGCTACGTGACCCGTGGAGGGGAATGGGAGACGTTGTTGAATTAGGTGAACCAGTTTGCCTTGGAGATGCGACATATTTGGGGGCATAACCTCATGAGTATTTATCTCCATGGCTCGCTCGCTTTTGGGTGTTTCAATCTGAAACAGAACAACATCGACCTGCTGGTGTTCATCAAGGAGCGGATGCCTGTGGACACCAAACGGCGCGTTGCCCAACTGCTCTTGCAGTGCTCGGCCAATCCCCGTCCCATCGAAGTCAGCTTCTTGAGCCAGGACCAGCTCGTGCCATGGCGCTTTCCCACCCCGTATGACTTCCACTACAGCGAGGAGTGGCGAGAGCGTGTCCGACTGTATTTGCAAAAGGGAACAACCGAAGCCCTATCTTTGCTGCCCAGCCAGATTATCTCTTTTACCTGCAATGTCTCTATGAGGCTGCTAAACGGCATGACTGTGACATCCATGCTTACGTGTTGATGACCAACCATGTCCATCTGCTGGTGACCCTTCATCGTTGCGATAGTCTGGCCAAGACTCTGCAGTCCATTGGTCGGCGCTATGTGCAGTATTTCAACTCCCTCTATCAGCGTACCGGAACGCTGTGGGAAGGCCGTTATAGAGCCACCTTGATTGACAGTGAGCACTACGTGTTGAGGTGTTACCGCTATATTGAATGGAATCCTGTGCGCGCTAAGATGGTTATCAAGCCACGGGCGTATCGCTGGTCGAGTTACCGGCATCATGCGGAAGGAAAGGCTGACCGGTTAATTACCGACCATGCTCTGTACCTGGCACTGGGAGAGACGGAGGCAGAGCGACAGAGAGGGTATCGAGAGCTGAGTAAGGTGGAACTAGAGGAGGAGAGTGTGGCTACAATTCGAGAGGCCACGAACAAGGCCTGGGTCTTGGGGAGCGAAGGTTTCAAAGACAAAATGGCGGCAGTGCTGCAGCGGCGGGTGCAGCCGTTAGCAAGAGGGCGGCCTCGGAAACAAATCAATTAATCGAGTCTGACCCCATTTATTCCCATTTATTACTTACACCTCGGGAACTATATGGCAGATTTGTCGTTACAGGATAGCGTTGCCTTCTTCGACTTTAGGCGAAGCCTGACGGCGGTGAGCAAACCGAGCAAACAAGGGAGCGGGCACCTGGACGCCACCCATGCGTGGCTCGATGGAATAAAGAACCGGACCCTGCTAAATCGCTGGCGTGATTTCTACCGGGAGATGGCAGACAGATTCGTTGTTGCTGACCCCAAAAAGCGCGTCCCATGGGTTGGCCCCGACATGAACGTCCGATCCAGCATAACGGCGCGTCTCATGGAGACCTGGGCGCACGGTCAGGCCGTCTACGATGTGCTGGGCAAAACGCGGGTCGATGCAGATCGCATCAAGAACATTGCCGCCACCTCCTGGATGTCGATTGCTCAGTGTTTTGCTGGACCACCAGAAGATCCGCCAGCATTAGGAAGCAGATTCAGGCAAGTAGGGTAAATAGGGTGGATCATGAGACCCACCTTGGAAGCGTCAGGCAGCAGGCTCGTCCTGCAGCATCTGCCGTAGCACATAGGGCAAAATGCCACCGTGCTGATAATAGGCTACTTCCTCAGGAGTATCGATCCGAACAATAACCGTAAACACCTTCTCTGACCCATTGTTGTTCTTTGCCCGTACGGTGAGATCTATGCCCGGCTTTAACCCTTTGCTAATACCCTCAATCTCATAGCACTCAAAGCCGGTTAATCCTAATGTATCGTGGCTCTCTCCTTCTTTAAATTGTAGAGGCAGCACTCCCATCCCCAGCAAGTTACTCCGATGGATACGCTCAAAACTCTCGGCCACAACCGCTCGCACACCTAACAGCCGGGTCCCCTTAGCCGCCCAGTCCCGGGAAGAGCCGGTTCCATACTCCTTCCCAGCAATAACAATAAGAGGGACTCCTTCCTCTTGATACTGCATGGCGGCTTCGAAAATGGAGGTTTCCCCGCCATCCGGCAGGTGGACCGTCCAACCCCCCTCTATCCCCGGCACCAACAGGTTACGCAAACGAATGTTAGCAAAGGTACCTCGCATCATAACCTCGTGGTTGCCTCTTCGGGCACCATAAGAGTTGAAATCTTTCGGGTCCACACTGCGTTCAATAAGGTATTTGCCTGCCGGACTGCTGACTGGAATTGAGCCAGCAGGCGAAATGTGGTCAGTGGTTATCGAATCCCCCAGAAGCGCCAGCACCCGGGCTGCGTGAATATTCTCCAGAGCAAGTGGAGTGAGAGGCATGTTGTCAAAGAAGGGGGGATTCTTCACATAAGTGGAGTCGGGGTCCCAGGCAAAGAGGTCTCCTGTAGGTACATCCATGGCATTCCAACGCTCATCCCCCGCAAACACATGAGCGTACTTCTCCTGGAACATCTCAGCTCGGACCGAGTTACGGACGGCCGCCTGAATTTCTTCCTGGGTGGGCCAGAGCTCCCGTAGGTAAACAGGACGGCCACTGGGATCATGGGCCAGGGGTTCATTATAGAGATCAACGTCCATGCTTCCAGTCAGGGCGTAAGCTACCACCAGGGGAGGCGAGGCTAGATAATTGGCCCGCACCAAGGGATGGACCCGCCCTTCAAAGTTGCGGTTGCCGCTGAGCACCGCCACGGCCACTAAATCCTCCTCTTGGACACCCTGAGCAATAGGCTCAGGCAGAGGGCCACTGTTGCCGATGCAGGTAGTGCACCCATAGCCTACCACATGAAAGCCAAGGTCCCCCAGAAAAGGGAGTAGCCCGGTCGCTGCCAGATAATCGCTAACCACTTGCGATCCCGGAGCTAGGCTGGTCTTGACCCAGGGCTTGGCTCTAAGCCCACGCTCCACGGCTTTTTTCGCCAGAATACCAGCACCAATCAGAACCGACGGATTGGAAGTATTGGTGCAGCTAGTAATGGCGGCAATGACCACAGACCCATGCTGAAGCTTGCATCTCTGCCCACTGACCTCTACATCCACCGATTGCCCTAGGGGACCTAGGTCTGGAGAATCAGTCTGTTCCTGCTCCTTATTTCCATTGTCTACCCACTGGCTTACTACTTTTGGGTCTAAGGCCTGGACAGGCTTTTCTAGCATGGAGACCAACGCTTCACGAAACACCTTCTTAGCCTGGGGCAGGGAAACCCGGTCCTGAGGTCGTTTGGGACCTGCCAGGCTGGGTTCTACAGTTGCTAGGTCCAGTTCTATGGTGTCAGAGAAGATTGGATCAGGGGTTTCATCCGTACGAAAAAGCCCCTGCGCTTTTGTGTAAGCCTCCACCAACTGAACCAGGGCCTCGTCCCGTGCGGTGAGCCGGAGATAGCGCAGAGCTTCTTGGTCTAGAGGGAAAAAGCCAATAGTCGCTCCGTACTCAGGAGCCATATTGGCAACGGTTGTCCGATCGGCCAAGCCGAGACTATCCAGACCAGAACCATAGAATTCTACAAACTTGCCAACCACACCCTTTTTGCGGAGCATTTGGGTTACGGTGAGCACCAGGTCGGTGGCTGTCGTTCCCTCGGGCAAGCTGCCGAAAAGCTTAAAGCCCACCACCTCAGGGATAAGCATGGAAAGGGGCTGGCCTAGCATGACGGCCTCAGCCTCAATGCCTCCTACCCCCCAGCCCACCACACCTAAACCATTAATCATGGTGGTGTGAGAGTCAGTCCCAACCAAGGTGTCGGGATAGGCAATAGTGGCCCCATCCTCCTCCGCAGTGAACACCGCCCGGGCCAGGTATTCCAAGTTGATCTGGTGGACAATTCCCGTATCAGGAGGAACCGCCCGGAAGTTACGAAACGCTCCCTGCCCCCAGCGTAGGAAAGAATATCGCTCTTGGTTGCGCTCAAACTCCAGCTTGGCATTCTCAAAGAGAGCAGAGGAAGAACCAAACCGGTCTACCTGAACAGAATGATCAATAACCAACTCCGTTGGCTGCAGGGGGTTAATCTTTTTCGCATCTCCCCCTAGACGCTGGATAGCATCCCGCATAGCCGCCAGATCAACCACAGCCGGAACTCCGGTGAAATCTTGCATCAGCACCCGAGCCGGCATAAAGGCGATTTCCTTGTCAGGTTTGGCCGCTGGGTCCCAGCAAGCTAGCGCAGCAATGTCGTCCATCTTGACAAAGCGACCGTCTTCGTTGCGCACCAGATTCTCTAGAAGAATTCTTAATGAGAAGGGAAGCCGGGATATGGCTCCGACCGCCGCTTTTTCCAGTACCTCTAGGCGAAATATATCTAAGGACTGACTCCCTACCGTTAGTGGAGAACGACTCCCGAAACTGTCCAAACGGGTACGCCCCATGGCTAACCTCCCTTACAACAAATAAGCGTTCAGCTATTGGCTTTCAGCCATCAGCTTCAACACCTTTTTGGTAACCTTGCCTCTGGTGGACTGATATATACGGGAGCTAGGCTACCCGGAGAATCACACTCACCATGGCAGAACCGTTCCCAGCCCATTTGCGCTATGACCCCACCCCGGGGATGAACCTGATCACAGAATTGTATCTGTTCCCCCAGACACTCAGCGAACATCCCCCTGTAGACCTCCGCACCATCGCCAACAAAGAGGCACCGTTCAGGAATCATAGGCGGAAGACCTTCTGGCTTAATGGCCATATCCGGGATAAGCCGGTCTACTCTGCCATTAACACAGTGGAAGAGAGCCATATATACCTGGCGTTTACGCGCATCAAGACAGGTACAAATAAGTCCCTCCCATCCCTCCACAGATCGGGCCAACGCCTCCAAGGTAGAAACTGCGACCACCTTCTGCCCACCAGCATAAGCAAGCCCCTTGACGACACTTAGCCCAATGCGTAGCCCAGTAAAAGAGCCAGGACCGATTGAGCCAGCAATAACGCTAACATCTGGGAGCACGACCTGAGCTTTTACCAGAACCGCCTGGATAAGAGCAAAAAGATGCTCACCATGGCTTGAAATGGTGTGCTGCGATTTTTCGGCGATAACCTCACCAGCCCTGGCAAGTCCGACACTTGCCGTCCCAGTGGCTGTATCAATACCTAGTGTTAACATCAGCAGTCTCAGAACCCGCAGCCGCTTTATCCCTCTATCATGCGTGCAATGTCATTATAGAAGACAAACACAATGAGAAGGATGATGAAGAGGAACCCCATCCGCCAAGCCACTTCGCGGTAACGAACGCTTACAGGGCGGCCGATAAGAAATTCAATAAGGAAGAAGAAGAGATGACCACCATCGAGAACGGGAATGGGTAGGAGGTTAAGGACCGCCAGGTTTACACTGATGATGGCTATGAAGCGTAGGAGATAATCAAGTCCTAATTGTGCCTGCTGCCCTGCTATCTGGGCAATGAGAATTGGCCCTCCCAAGTCACCCCTCGATACCTCCCCCAAGATGAGCTTACCCACACCCTCCAGGATAAGCCAGGTCCACATATATGTCTGCTCTATTCCCAGCATTAGCGCTCTGATAGCAGAAACTTCCTGGAGATTAAGCACACGCTCAATACCGATTACATAGATAGGATTTCCCAGGTCGCCAGTACCCTCTGAACGCAGCTCTGGCTGCACGGTAACCTCAACAGTCCGCCCATCACTGGCTTTTTCGACCTGTAAGAGAATCGCCTTTCCTTCACTCCGCTGGATACGCTCGGCCAGATCCTTCCATGTACGCACCGCCTCCCCAGCCATGCCAAGCACTATATCCCCCTTCTCCAGACCGGCCTTATCGGCAGGCATTCCCTTTACTACTCCTCCCACCTGCGCCGTATCGCTGGGCACATGGATCCCATAGGAGAGAAACGTCACGCTAAAGAAGAGGAACGCTGCAATAAGATTAAAGAGCGGCCCGGCAAAAACAATGAAAAAGCGTTTGCCCAGTGACTTGTGAGAGAACGATCGCTCTATGTCTGCCCCCGTCACTTCCTCCCCAATATCCTCCCCGATCATTTTTACGTATCCCCCTAGGGGCACTGCACTGAGCACATACTCTGTCTCACCAAATCGCTTGCCTAGAAGCACCGGACCAAATCCAAAAGAGAACCGCTCTACCCCCACCCCCGAGATCTTCGCCGCCAGGAAATGACCGAACTCGTGGACTAAGATGATGACCAGAAAAACGGTGACAACCTCCAGTCCATAAAGGATAACCATAAGGCATTTCTCCTCCCTGTTTGGTTCTCCCTCACACCTACAGGGCTAGATAATAATACATAAAGGCCACAGGAAAGATAAGGCTGTCAGTACGGTCCAATACTCCCCCGTGACCGGGAATCAGCCAACCCGATTCCTTAACGTCAAAAGCACGTTTAAGGGCGGACTCACATAAGTCCCCTATTTGTCCCAAAATACCGAGAAAAACGGCCAAAGCGAAGACCCCTAGGACGGAGTAAGTAGGCAAAAAAACGGCCTTGGCCATTCCTGCACCTAGTAGACTTCCGACGATGGCACCGAGACTACCCTCCACTGTTTTCCCCGGACTAACCCGGGGAATAAGCTTGTGTTTACCCCATCGACGGCCTACCATATACCCACCTGTATCTGCGAGCATCACTACAGCTAGGGTGAAAAAGACCCATTGTGCTCCCTCCGACCCCGCTCGCAGCCAGATAAAGTGAGGGAACAAAAACCCTACATACACTACCCCAAGGAGAGAAAGGCCTAGGTACGACACCCCTTTTGCTAGGTCTTCTTGCTTCCAAAGAACCAAGATAAATCCGCCCAACAGCCCGACTCCTAGCCCAGCTCCTACCACTTCAAGAAGGTGAAAAACCACACCGGCCATTACTATTCCTCCCCACAAGACGCCACCCCATACAAGGAAAGGAGAAGACGAAAAGGCAAGATGAAAGTACTCATAGAGAGCAGCTAGAGTCAAACCACAAACTATACCCGTAAAAAGCCACTGTGGGCCGTCCCAAACAATCAAGGCAAGGGGAGGAAGGGCAACAGCAGCAGTGAAAAGTCGGGCGCGCAGGCGTGAGTTTCCGTTTATTCGTAAGTGTTGCGGGACAAACTCGCAGGCTTCTGCTTTGCTTAGATCAGCTGTGGCAGTCAGTTCTAGAGTCCAGAGTCTAAACTCCGGGGTCCAGGGCAGACCATTGAGGGCTCAGAGGCCGGTGTGCAGTGTCACTCGTCCCTGGATTCTCGACTCTCGCCCCTTGTCCCTCATCTCTCGACTCTCGCCCCCTGTCTCCCGAATCTCAACTTTGGTAAGATGCTCCTCGACACGCCCAAACCGCCGCTCTCTGCTCTGGTAGTCAGTCAGGGCCCGAAGAAATTCCTCACGACCAAAGTCCGGCCACAGGGTGTCAGTGATATAGAGTTCAGTATAAGCCAATTGCCAGAGCAAAAAATTGCTCAGGCGAAATTCCCCACCGGTACGGATCAGCAAGTCGGGATCAGGAATATCGGCACTCCACAGATGCTGCGCAAAGAGGTGTTCATCTATCTCCTGAGGATCAAGCCGGTCTTCCCGTACTGCTATTGCCAGGGCACGGGTCGCGGCGACGATCTCTTCGCGTGCGCCATAGCTAAGCGCCAGGATCACGGTGAGACCCGTGTTGTTTTGGGTAGCGGCCATATCAGCGACAAGCCCCTGCTGCACGTCATGGGGTAGCCGCTCCAGATCCCCGACGGCAAGGAGGCGGACGTTATTCTTCATCATGCGTTTTAGCTCAGTGCGCAGGTAGCGGCGGAACAGTCCCATGAGGGCCTGCACCTCTCGGGAAGGGCGCTGCCAATTTTCTGTAGAAAAGGTGTATAGGGTGAGATAGGGCAAGCCGATTTCTCGGCTGGTCTCGACCACTGCTCGTACAGCCTCTTTGGCGCGTCTGTGCCCTTCGGTGCGCCTCAGACCTTGCCGCTGTGCCCAGCGGCCATTTCCATCCATGATCACCGCCACATGACGGGGAAGCTCTGCCTTGTTATCATCCATAAATCAAATTGTAAGCATTCAGGGGAGTGAAGAATGAAGAAATTTTAACTCTTTTCAGACCGCCATGATCTCATCTTCTTTAGCCTTAAGCACCTTATCCACTTTAGCAATGTACTCGTTGGTAGCCTTTTGCACCTGATCCTGAGTTACACGCACATCATCTTCGGAAATTTGTTTGTCTTTTTGCAGCTTCTTCAAGCGCTCGTTGGTATCGCGACGGTGGTTACGTATCGACACCCGATACTCCTCGGCTGTCTTGCGGAGGTGGCGCGCTAGTTCCCGGCGCCGCTCTTCGGTCAACTCAGGAATAGGTACCCGGATTATCTTCCCATCGTTCATGGGAGTGAGCCCTAGGTCTGACTGGTAGATTGCTTTCTCAATGCTGGTGATGATGCTACGATCATAGGGCTGGATGAGGAGGAGGTGGGGCTCAGGAGCAGATAGGGTAGCAAGCTGGTTTAAGGGAGTACGAGTTCCGTAGTATTCCACAGCGATTCCCTCAATGAGAGCAGTTGAGGCTCGGCCAGTACGTACTCCGGCATACTCTTTATGCAACGCAGTAACTGTACGCTCCATCTCTTGCTTAAGGTCTGTTACTATCTGAGCACTCATGGGTGATCTCCATCAGAGACTAAAGTACCCACCGCCTCTCCTGTTACCACTCGCTTAATGTTCCCCTGCTGGAGTAAGCTAAATACAAAGATCGGTAGATGGTTGTCCATACATAGGGAGATGGCAGTAGAATCCATTACTCGTAGGTTTTTGCTGAGCACCTCGAGGTAGGTTAACTCTCGATAGCGCTTGGCTCCTGGTACTAGGAGTGGATCGGCATCATAGATCCCATCCACCTTGGTAGCCTTTAGAATCACCTCCGCCCCAACCTCCATGGCACGCAGGCTTGCAGCCGTATCAGTAGTAAAATAGGGATTTCCTGTGCCCGCAGCAAAAATTACCACCCTACCCTTTTCCAGATGGCGGGTAGCTCTGCGTCTGATGTATGGCTCAGCCGCTTGGTCTATGGCAAGCGCCGACAGCACTCGGGTGGGCACCTCTATCCTTTCCAGCGCATCCTGCAGCGCAAGGCTATTGATCACTGTAGCCAGCATGCCCATGTAATCAGCAGTGGCCCGGTTCATGCCCTTGGTACTTGCCACCAGACCACGAAAGATGTTTCCTCCACCAATGACTACCGCTAATACACAGCCCAGGCCACGTACCTCGGCGATCTCCTTTGCTATTCGTACAAGCATCCTCTCGTCGATGCCGTACTCCCCCTTTCCCACCAGTGCTTCTCCGCCAAGCTTGAGAAGCACCCGCTGGTATTTGAGCTGGCTGGCACTCATCCGTCTCTACTAAGCTCCTGTCGAGCTGTATCTTCCTCACCTAAATGGAAGCGAGCAAACCGGCGCACAACCACATTCTCACGCAAACGGGCGATCACTTCGGTAATGACCTCTCCTACTGTCTTACCCGGATCGCGGATAAATGCTTGCTCCCACAGACATGCCTCACTATAGAACTTCTCCAGCTTGCCACTAACAATCCTTTCAATCACTGCAGGTGGCTTCCCTGACTGGGCAGTTTGAGCACGGTAGATGTCTCGTTCCCGCTCAAGTTCTGTCTCGGGCACATCCTCTCGACGTACGTGACGAGGGCTGGCGGCAGCGATTTGCATAGCAATGTCCTTGACCAGTCGTTGAAATTCTTCAGTACGGGCAACAAAATCAGTCTCACAGTTCACCTCCACCAGCACCCCAATCCTGCCCTCACCATGGATATAAGAACCTATTATTCCCTGAGCCGCTACCCGCCCCATTTTCTTAGCCGCAGCTGCTAGTCCTTTCTCTCGCAGGTAAACAATGGCCTTCTCAGTGTCCCCATCACTGGCCGTCAATGCCTTCTGACAGTCGAGCATGCCAGCACCAGTGCGCTCGCGCAGCTCCCTGATCTGAGTTGTATTCACACTGCTCATTCATCCTCTCCTTCGGACGGCACGTCGGTTTCTTGGGAGGGCACCTCTTCTTCCGCTTGCTCCTCCCCTTGTAAACGCTCTTCATACAGCATCTTGCCCTCGAGGATCGCCTCGGCAATGACTCCAGTAAATAGGCGGATTGCACGGATAGCATCGTCGTTACCCGGAATCTTATGGTCAATTACGTCCGGATCACAGTTGGTGTCTACCGGGGCTATTACCGGGATACCCAGTTTATTTGCCTCACGCACCGCAATCTCTTCTTTTTTACTGTCAATGATAAACACGACGTCAGGTAGCCGGCGCATGTTTTTGATCCCGCCCAGAGAGGCAAGGAGTTTATCCCGCTGCCGCTGCAATCCCAAAAACTCTTTTTTCGTAAGCGCTTCAACAATAGCTGGGTTCTCAAGCATCTCCTCGATCTTTCTCAGACGCTCAATAGACTGACGGATGGTCTGGAAGTTTGTGAGCATGCCTCCAGGCCAGCGGTTATTCACATAGAACATGCCGCACCGTTCGGTTTCCTCACGTACTACCTCCTGCGCTTGCTTCTTGGTACCGACAAAGAGTACTTGTCCACCCTGAGCAGCTATGTCGGACACAAACGCACAGGCCTCTTTGAGCAATCCTACCGTCTGTTGAAGATCAACAATATGGATGCCGTTACGCGCGCCAAAGATATAGGGGCGCATTTTGGGATTCCAACGGCTGGTTTGGTGGCCAAAATGAACTCCAGCCTCAAGCAACTGTTTAATAGTGATTTCCATAGTCCTCCATCGTTATTGATTCATGGATTCAAGAAATTCCTGGTTGTCCTTCGTCCCTTTAATCTTATCCAAGAGAAACTCCATTGCCTCTACTGTGTTGAGTTGGGAGAGAAGCCTGCGTAGAACCCATACGCGATTGAGCACTTCCCGGGGCAAGAGTAACTCTTCCTTGCGTGTACCCGAGCGGTTGACATCCATGGCGGGAAAAACACGTTTGTCCATGAGCCGACGATCGAGGTGAATTTCCAGGTTTCCCGTACCCTTAAATTCCTCAAAGATGACCTCATCCATACGTGAGCCAGTATCAACAAGAGCGGTACCCATTATGGTAAGGCTGCCACCATCCTCAATGTTGCGAGCAGCTCCAAAAAACTTCTTCGGACCCCTGAGGGCGTTTGCGTCCACGCCGCCGGAGAGGAGCTTGCCACTTGAGGGGACCACCGCATTATATGCCCGAGCTAAGCGGGTAATACTATCCAAGAGGATGACTACATCCCGGCCATGCTCCACCAGCCGCTTAGCCTTCTCAATAACCATCTCGGCTACCTGTACGTGGCGGGTAGCAGGCTCATCAAAGGTAGAACTAACCACCTCGGCCCTGACCGAGCGCTGCATGTCCGTTACCTCTTCGGGCCGCTCATCAATAAGCAGAACAATGAGGATCACCTCTTTTTGGTTGTGGGCGATACCATGGGCAATGCTCTGCAGCATCATGGTTTTGCCAGTGCGGGGGGCAGCCACAATAAGCCCACGCTGCCCTTTACCAACAGGAGTCAGGAGGTCGATGATACGGGTGGTGTAGTCCTCAGGGTTATACTCAAGCGTGAACGGCTCGTCAGGATAGAGGGGGGTCAGGTTATCAAAGAGGATTTTATCACGCGCTCGCTCCGGCTCCTCGTAGTTAATCACCTCAACTTTGAGCAGGGCAAAGTAACGCTCTCCTTCTTTAGGAGGGCGTATCTGCCCAGCAACAACGTCACCAGTGCGGAGGCCAAACCGCCGGATCTGACTTGGGGAGACATAAATGTCATCAGGACCCGGAAGGTAGTTGTAGTCCGGAGAGCGGAGAAAGCCAAACCCGTCAGAGAGGATCTCCAAAACCCCCTCACCGTAGATCAATCCACTCTGTTCAGCCTGCGCCTGAAGGATAGCAAAAATAAGGTCCTGCTTACGCAGGTTAGAGGTGCCGTCAACACTAAAGTTTCTGGCGACCTGTGCTAACTCGCTTATCTTCTTCTCTTTAAGAATTTTAAGATTAAGCCCTCCTCCCTCTTCTGCGGCTGCAACTCGCGCCTCTGCAGGATCACTCTTGGCAGGTGTCCGACCCATAATTTTTCCTCCCTGGAACAAAGACAGTACTTACCCGGCCACTGCGGCAAAGGAGCTTAGGGGCCACCTGAATTCTTCAGAGCCGTAGCCACTTAGAGAAGCTCCGTGGCAAGGGAGCGAAGCGGGAAGGGGAAAGAAATAATCCTCATAGAGCCTCCCCGCAATTTCTTGACGGGATCTTTTTTTTAAGCTAGTCGATCTTTCTTTCTCTGTCAACTCTCTTATGCTACAGTTCGTGGCTCCTCCTGCAAGGCAGAGAGAAGGGAGATGAGGTCAGCAGGAAGGGGTGCCTGTACCTCTACTGCTACACCACTGAGTGGATGGATAAACCGAATCAACTCCGCATGGAGCGCATGTCGAGAGAAAGCCTGGACTATCGCTCGCAGGCGGGCATTGGCAATAGTACACAGCATTTTTGCTGATCCATAGAGCTTATCCCCAACCACAGGATGACCAATCGCTGCCAGGTGGACGCGAAGCTGATGGGTCCGGCCGGTTTCAGGAAAAAGCCGTACTACTGTCACTCCACCCCATTCCCCAACCACCTGGTAGTGGCTCACTGCCTCTCTACTTCGGTGCGAATGTACTGACATCTTTTTCCTATCCAGGGGATGACGACCGATAGGTAGTACGATTTTCCCCTCCTTTTGCCCCAAGCGGCCAATGACTACCGCTAGGTAAGCTTTGCTTACCTTTCTCTCGTGGAACTGTTGTGCCAGGATCTCCAAAGTCCTCAGGTCTTTTGCCACCACTAGTGCCCCAGACGTCTCCTTATCAAGACGGTGGACAATACCCGGGCGCAGAGGCTCTCCCCCCATCTTGTGTCCATGCCAGTAGCTGAGGAGCGCATTTACCACTGTCCCCTCCCACCATCCTGGTGCCGGATGGACCACCATGCCAGAAGGCTTGTTAATCACCGCTAAGAAGGCATCTTCATGGAGAACATCGAGAGGAATATCCTGTGGCAAAGGAATAGCAGGAGGCTCCACCAAAGGAAACACTTCTACAACTTCTTGCGCTCGCAGCAAATACCCGGCCTTTCTTTTTTGTCCGTTTACGGTCACTCTTCCCGCCTCAATTAAAACCTTGATGTGGGAGCGAGTGCCGAGCGAAGAGAGAGTGGTCAGAAAGCAGTCAAGACGCTGGCTGGCATCCAAGGATGAAACTATAATCCGCGTAAAACTCATGGCAAGTATTCAGCTGTCAGCTAATCAAGCTATCAGCAATCAGCTTGAGGGTTAGGAAGGAGACTTTGATTTCTAATGTATTCCCACCTCCTGCTGATAGCTGGCAGCAGGCTGCCGATTGCTATGGCTAACGGCTAATAGCTGAATGCTTATCATGCCGAATCGTTACCCGTGCCTGCTTGGGCCAAGACTTCATGGGCGCGAGCAACATCTTGTTTGATCTGATGGACCAAGGCCTCAGAGGAAGGAAACTTCATCTCCCCCCGCAGGTGCTCAACAAAAGTAACGCGCATCCGTCTGCCGTAGAGGTCCGCGGCAAAGTTAAAGAGGTAAACCTCCAGCGTACGTCTGGTCCCATCAAAGGTTGGGTTGGCACCGATGTTGGCTACCCCTTTAAGCTGCTCTGTCTGTTTTTCGCCGGTTTTTATCTCGGCAAAAACCGCATACACCCCATCCGGCATCAGTAGGTCTACCGAAGGGTGCACATTCGCTGTTGGGAAGCCCAAGCCCTTGCCCCGTTGATGCCCATGCTCTACCCTCCCCGCAATCGCATAATACCGTCCTAGGAAAGAGGAGACTTCTCCCACCTTCCCGGCTACAAGCATGGAACGAACAACAGTGCTGCTCACCTCCATCCCCTCAACCATCACCGGACCGATGATTTCAACCGTGAAGTTATGTTGAGGAGCTAGCTCCTGCAGGGTTCGCACGTGGCCGCTACGACCTTGGCCAAAGCCAACATTGTGACCGACAATGACCTTTTCAGTACCAATGAAGTCAGCAAGGTAGCGTTGGATAAATTCCTGTGCACTGAGACGGGAGAAAGATGGAGTAAAGCGCTGCAGAATTACGCTATCAATCCCGAGGTTGGTAAAGAGCAGAAGCTTCTCACGCAAACTAAGGATCGGAGGTGGGGCTTTGTCTGGCCGTAGAACGGTAAGCGGATGAGGGAAAAAGGTGATTACCACTGCATCCCCCCCTCTCTCCCGGGCTTCTTCCACTAGACGGGTGAGGATTGCCTGGTGCCCGAGATGCACCCCGTCAAAGTTGCCTAAGCTAACCACCGGATAGCGAAAACTGACGTGATGAGTGTCGAGGTGGTGGACAATTTTCATCTCAACGGCGCAGTACCCTGAAAGGGAAAAAGTACTCTCACCTTCCTGGTGTTTGCAATGTCTCCTTTGCCTTCTCAGCCTCTGCTGCGGTGGGGTATTTTCTTATGAGCGTCTGTAAGGTCACTCGGGCGTCTATCTTGTTTCCCAGCTCACTAAAGGCAGACGCCTGCCGTAGAAGCGCAGCCGGGGCTTTATCTCCACGCTCGTAGTCCCGGAGAACGTCATTGTATGCCAGAATGGCCTCATAGTATTTGGCTTGAGCATAGTAGGATTCCCCAATCCAGTATGAAGCATCATCAGCCATCTGCGAGCGAGGATATTTCCGCGCAAAGCCACGAAATAACTGTATTGCTTTATTGAACTGCTGATCCCTCATAGCCTGTAATGCTGTACGGTATTCATCCTGAACTACTGAAGGTTCTGAGGCAAGAGCTATTTCCTCTCTCGAAACTTTTTCCGCTGTTGGCGGCACTTCTTCTCCCGGCAAAGCAAGCTGGAGTTCTGTCGGTCCTGACGGCTCTGTTTGTGCAGGAGCAGGGGACGGCTGGGCGTAACGGGTGAGCCGTCTTTCGATAGCGGCTACCCGCTCTTCCAGGGGCTTGAGCTGAGAAGAGATATCCCTTTCCCTTGTCGCCCGTTGCAGATAATGGCGGATTTCTTCGGTCTCGCCCTGCACTTTTTCTATTTGCCGACGTACATCCTCCAGGGCGACGTTTTGATTAGCGGCCACTGAGCGCATGGAGCGTTGCTCTTTGAGCGTCTGTTGAAGATCAGCCTGGGTGGCACAACCTCCAGCCCATACTAGAAGGGAGATAACACCTACAAGAAAAAGTTTGCTCACAGTGTTTTACCGGAGGTAAGTTTTAGTGATAAATTCTATCGGATAAGAACGAGGAAATGGGCACGGCGGTTTTGCTGCCAGCAGTTCTCGGTCTGCTCACGGCATAGGGGAAGCTCCTCCCCATAGCTAATAGTGGAAAGGCGTCCAGTAGCAATCCCCAGAGTAACCAGATACTCCCGCACTGCCCTTGCTCGCTGCGCTCCTAAAGCAAGGTTATACTCATTTGTACCCCGCTCATCACAATGGCCCTCAATCTCCACTCTCGCCTGGGGGTTAGTTTGTAACCAACGTGCGTTGGTCTGTAAGGTATCTTGTGCCTCATAAGAAAGGTCATAGGAGTCATAGGCAAAGTGTAAGTCCTGCAAGGGGCTTCTCTCTCCTTCTCCTGCCAACCGTCTTTCTACCCGCTCTCCGGGCGGGATTTCTCTCTCCACAACCTCACCTGGCTGCCCACTCAGACTTGGCTGCCCATACAAACTTCCACCCTGGCCAGTGGCTCCACTTGGGGCTACAGGTTGCCTTGGGCATCCGCTGCTTACTAATCCTAGGAACACCGCTCCCAGTGCCCATACCCACCATGCGCCTATACTTCTCTGTATACTTCCTCTCACGGTAGCCACGGTGACCACATGGGACTAGTATCATCTCCCTTTCCACCAGTCAATTGCTTGATATTCCTACCTTCTCTGGTCATGATGAAAAGGTGGGCTTTTCTCCGACGAGTTGCGCTAAAGACGAGATAGCGCCCATCAGGCGACCAGGAAGGATCCTCCCCAGCAGCAAGTTGCCGCGGCTCGTCGCCGCTAACGCCAACAGTGAAGATGGCAAAGCCTCGCCCTATCCGCCCGGCATAAGCCAGCTGGTCTCCTTTGGGAGACCAAGCTGGAGAGGTGTTGTAGCCTCCGCTAAACGTTACCCGGCGTAGACGGCCATCGGTTACGTTCATCGTATAGATCTGCGGGCTGCCACTTCGATCCGAACAAAAGGCTATTTCCCGACCATCTGGGGACCAAGTGGGCGAGACATCGATGCCAGAGTGGTCGGTGAGCCTCTGGCGTATCCGCCCCTCAGGGCTCAGGATAAAAATATCCGAGTTTCCCCCTTGCTCTAAGCTAATCGTAATCGCCCTGCCGTCATGTGACCATTCTCCACCAAACCCGTTCACAGCAATAAGGCGGCTCTCCACCCGACTGAACAGGTCGACCCGGTGAGTGTAGGGACCGCCTACTTTGTAGGAAGAGAAGAGAAGACTCCTAGCTTCTGGTCCCCATGCTGGAGAGAGATTAATTGCATGATTTTGAGTGATCCGCGTAATCTGGTTTCCAGTAAGGTCGGTAACATAAACCTCTTTGGTCTGTCCATCCCTGGTCGAGACAAAGGCGACCTTAGAGTCAAATGGCCCCTGCTCGCCTGTTAGGTAATAGAGCACTTGATCAGCAAAGCGATGAGCCATGCGGCGTAGGTCATGAACATTGCCATGGTAACGCCTGCCACCAAGCTGCTTTCTCTGTGCCACATCAAAGAGACGCGCTTCAATAGTAAGCTTGTCATGGTCGACAGAGAATGCCCCCTTCACTAGTGCTAGTGCACCGATCACTGACCAGGTCTGGAAATTGACCTCTTCTAGAGTAAAACCTGCCGGCCCCTCGATATAGGCATCTTGATCGAGTATCTTGAAATAGCCAGAAGTATCTAAATCCTTAGCTACGATCTTTACAAACTTCTCTCCCAGTTCTCCTTTTTGCCCACTGGCCAAGCTAGCAAGAGGAGAGATGGCAATAGGGAGTCCTGCTCCTCCTGGCTCCGGGATGCCTAGCCGAATCTGAGCAGTGGCGGGCTTTACGCTACTAAGGAAGGAAAGGATGAGGAGGCAGAACCCCCATCGCCATTGACGATAACTGGCTCCCATACTCTCAGTCTAATCGTTCGGCTGCTCCAAAGGTAACCTCGACTTTCTGGACAGCAAACTCTTGTTGGTAAGCTGGGGGCGGGGGTGGCAGGGGGTTAGCCTTGTTTACGGCACGAAGCGTAGACTGGTCAAAGACCTTATCTCCAGAGGATTTTATTAGCTCGATGTCGAAGATCTCTCCGTTTGCCTGTACCCCAAAGCGGACCACGGCGGAAAGGCCCGGCTTTCTTTCTGCAACAATCCAGCTCTCCTTGACCCGATTCTGCAACTGATCAGAGTAAACAAGGAACTCAAATCTTCTTACTACACTTCCTCCGTCGGGACCTTCCCGTTCCACTGCAGAGGGACCCGGTCTGGAGGGACTCGGTAGAGTTGATCTCCTCACTTGTTGCTTGGCTCTAGTGATGGCCGCCTCATAATGCTTATCTACTTCCTTGGCTGAAAGCTTTTTTGCAGGAGACTGAAAGGTCTTTCTAGCCGGCTTTGGAGGAGGCTCTGCCTCGGCTGATTTCGGGACTGGTTCTCTCTTTACCTCTTTTGTCTTAGCCAGCTTGACCTTTTTTGGCTCTGCCTTCTTTGCTTTCTTTTTCTTGACGGGTGGGGTGGAGGAAGGGGTTTTCTTTGTCAGCTTTGGAGGAGAATCTGATTTGGATGGTTTCGAAGCTGGTTTTGCCTTTACCTCCTTTGGCTTTGTCTTCTTCGCTGGCTTCTTAGATGGCTCAACCAGCTTCTTAGGTGATTCAACTTTCTTTCTTGGCGGTGGTGAGGGTCTAACCTCAGGCTCCTTGGGCGGAGGTGCCGATGGCTTGATTGGACCAGGAGAGAGGCTACCACCGACTGCCGCCGGGTCAACAAGCTCCACTGTGTACGAACTTGGCGCAGAAACCTGCGGACCCTGCCAAGCCATACCTGCCACGATTCCACCGATAATAAACACATGCAACAGGGCAGAGATAAAGACCATCCTACCCAGTCCCTTGTCCTTTTCAGGTGGGATGCTGTGCTCGCTGCCGTACAGATTGTTGCGCACGCTCACTCTCTTTCTCCCAAGGGCTCCGTTACCATACCTAGCCGTTTCACCCCAGCCATCCGAATAGCAGCCATTACTTCTACAACTCTGCCGTAGGGCACTCGTTTATCTGCCCGCAGATATACCTCACGCTCTGGGCGTAGCCGTAACACGGCTTGGAGTTTCGTCCCTAACTCGCCCTCAGGCATCGGAGCATCGTTCAAATACACCTTCCCTTCACCAGTAACAGCCACAACAAGCTGTTGTTCGGTACCAGAAAGAGGACTAGCAGTCACTTCAGGCAGGTCAACGTTGACCCCTTGCTGAAGAATAGGCGCGGTCACCATGAAGATCACTAGAAGCACAAGCATTACATCCACCAGGGGTGTGACGTTAATCTGCGAGATACTCCCCTCCTGCCTATGATTGTCAAACACTACACCTACTCCTCCGGCTATAAGAAATGACGCTCGGCAATGTTGAGAAATTCGGCGGCAAAGTTCTCCATTGCAGCGGAGACAACGCGTACCCGACGGGCAAATGAATTGTAGGCAATAACGGCAGGAATGGCAGCAGCCAGACCCATGGCAGTGGCAACAAGCGCTTCGGCAATGCCCGGGGCTACTGCTTGGATGCTGGAGGACTGTGTGACGCTTAGCCCCCGAAAGGCATTCATAATCCCCCATACCGTACCAAAGAGACCAATAAAGGGGGCAGCACTGGCGGTGGTGGCAAGAAACGTCAGCGCTTGCTCCAGACGCGTGATTTCCTGATTGATGGCCTGGCGCATTGCCCGTTCCACGTTCTTCACCCCTCCCAATTCTGTTGTCAATTCTCCCTCGCCAGGGTTAGTCTGCTTACGGCTACGGGTCACCCGTAGAAGCTCCTGGTAGCCTGCCCGAAATACCTGAGCCACTGGGCTCCCTTGCATATCTAAGCTGGCAGTATGAATAGCAGAGAGGTTCTTAGTCTCCCAAAAAATGTCAATAAACCGATTGGACTCTCGCTGCGCTCGGCGAAGACGACGGGACTTATAAAGGATAATCCCCCAGCTGGCTACGGAAAAGAAGAGAAGCAAATAGAGAACCCCCCGAACCATTGGTCCAGAGTGGATCACCATATCAATAACACTGTTCTGTTGAAGAAGACTTTCCAGCTGGACAGCCATATGCCAGACAAAAAGCCCTACGTGATAAGCGGCTTCATTCTTTGCTCCCACCCCAGCTTTTTCCCATCAGGGGGGAGAAAGCTAGCTTTTTGTACCCACTCAACAACCCTTTACCTCCTGGCGGGAGAAGTTTTAGGCAGGGCGATAATAAACCAATCTAACATACTAGCGCTTTCAGCCCAATCCCCTTAAAGAGAAGGGTGAGTTCCTTAACTTCATCCTCACCTTGACTCCCTGGCGGGAACATGGAATATCAACAGGGATATTTCATTTTATTATAAATTCCAAGAGGATCATGTTATGTCTGTACGTGTGGGAATTAATGGCTTCGGACGAATCGGCCGCAACCTCTTCCGGGCCTGCCTAAACGAGCCAGAATTAGATTTCGTTGCCTTCAACGATATCACCGATGCCAAGACCTTGGCCCACTTGCTCCGTTACGACTCGATCCATGGTCGCCTGGAAGCCGAGATCAAGGCAGAAAAAGACGCACTCATTATCAACGAAAAAAAGGTCCAGATACTCCAGGAGCGGGATCCAGGAAAACTTCCCTGGCGGGCGCTAGGGGTAGATCTAGTACTGGAGTGCAGCGGACTCTTTACTGACAGTGAAAAAGCTGCCCTACACCTCTCTGCTGGGGCAAAAAAAGTTATTATCTCGGCTCCAGCCAAAGGAGCGGACCTCACCCTCTGTTATGGAGTGAACCACACCGCCTATGATCCAGCTAGGCATCATCTGATTTCTAACGCGTCATGCACAACCAATTGCCTGGCGCCAGTAGCCAAGGTTCTACACGAGAACTTTGGTATTCGCCATGGGCTCATGACTACAGTGCATGCTTATACCAACGACCAGCGTATCTTAGATCTTCCCCACGGGGATTTGCGCCGGGCCCGAGCCGCGGCCATGTCCATGATTCCTACTACTACCGGCGCGGCAAGAGCCGTGGGAGAGGTTTTGCCTGAGCTGCAGGGCAGGCTTGATGGTATGGCAGTACGGGTACCAACCGCCAACGTATCTGTTGTTGACCTAAGTGCTGAGATGGAACGGTCCCTTACCGAGGAAGAGGTCAAAACGGCGATGAAAGTCGCCGCTGAAGGGTCCTTGAAGGGCATCCTGCAATACTGCGAGGAGCCTCTTGTGTCCGTAGACTTTAACGGCAGCTCCTACTCTTCTATCTTCGATGCCCCCCTGACCAAGGTCATTGACAAAACATTTGTCAAAGTCATCTCCTGGTACGACAATGAGTGGGGGTTCTCTAACCGCATGCGGGATGTCTCCCTGCATATAGGGAAGAGCCTCGCCTAGCACGACCCATGCCAGCGCGTCGTCCCCTTATTGCAGGCAATTGGAAGATGCACGGCACCAGGGCCGAGGCTGAAGATCTCATTTCTGCCCTCAGAACAAAGCTTACCGGGGTAGCTGACCGTGAGGTGGTGATTGCACCACCGTTCACTGCCTTAGAGACGATTAGCCGGCTGCTTGCGGGCGCTGCTATCTGCTGGGCTGCGCAAAACCTCCACTGGGAGCCTAAAGGCGCCTTTACCGGTGAGGTTTCTGGCTCAATGCTTAAAGAGTTAGGCTGTACCTATGTTATTATCGGCCACTCAGAGCGTCGGCAATACTTCGGCGAGACCGATGACTTAGTACAGAGTAAGGTTAGTGCAGCCCAGCAACAAGGGCTGTTGCCCATTATATGTGTAGGCGAGACCCTGGCAGAGCGTGATCGAAACGAGACACTCACGGTCATTGAGCGGCAGGTGCGCGGTGCGTTGCAGGAACAAGATAAAGCGGCTATAAAGAATTTTGTGATTGCTTATGAACCAGTATGGGCCATTGGTACTGGTCTCAGCGCGACCCCAGCACAGGCTCAAGAAATTCATGAGGCTATCCGCCGCTTGCTGGTGGAGGAATCCGGTAAAGAGAATGCAGAAGCTGTACGTATTCTATATGGAGGGAGCGTTAAGCCGGACAATATTGATAGGCTGATGGCGGAAAAAGATATTGATGGCGCGCTAGTAGGTGGGGCAAGTCTAGAAGCTGGCTCCTTTGCGCGCATTGTGAATTTTCAATAGGAAGCCTTAGCTATGTGGACTCTGTTAACAGCCATTCATGTGCTTGCCTGTTTCTTTCTCATCGGGGTTGTTCTCCTGCAAACCGGCAAGGGAGCAGACGTGGGAGCCGTCTTTGGGGGATCTAGCTCGACTCTTTTTGGCAGTACTGGCGCGGGGAACTTCCTTACCAAGCTTACTACCGGAATAGCCATCCTTTTCATGCTGACATCGGTCTTTCTAACCTATGGATCTGCTCGGCAGAGAAGCGCAACAATTTTCGACGAAGCGCCGATAACTGAGCCTTTTTCCTCTGACATTCCACCGCCAGTTCAAACCACGGCTGAGGGCCAGGTCGAGGAGCAACGGCCCTCATTACCGGACACGGAATCTTCGGTCTTTCCTTCCCGGCCAGCTGCACAGCCAGAGGGGCAGCCTACTTCCGACCTAGAACCTTGAGGTCTGGGTTCTTAATATACAGGAATATACGCGAGGATGGCGGAACTGGCAGACGCGCTAGTTTGAGGGGCTAGTGGGGTAACACCCGTGGGGGTTCAAGTCCCCCTCCTCGCATAACACGTTTCTTTCACCCCTTCTTTCTTACGGGCAGCAGGCTTGACAGCCCTTGGGAGCCTGTGAGACAACAGAAACCATGACATACGAGAATACCCCGACAGTTTCCTCCGCCAGGGAGGACCAACTTGTTTTTGTTCTGGCTAACGGCTTACAGGTAGTCATCCAAGAAGACCACTTTGCTCCTGTGGTCGCTATTCAGATATGGGTGAAAGCCGGTGGGGCAGATGAGACCCCGGAGCAGGCTGGGGTAGCTCACGTCCATGAGCATATGGTGTTTAAAGGGACAGAGAGGCGCACAGTAGGTGACATTGCAGCCGAGGTGGAGTCCTCGGGCGGTTTGATTAATGCCTGGACTAGCGCTGACCACACTGTTTATCATCTGGTGCTTGCTTCCCGTCACTTTGCCACTGGCCTCGACATTATTGCTGATGCTGTAAACAACTCTGCCTTTGACCCGCACGAGCTAGCCAAGGAGCTACAGGTGGTAATGGAGGAGTGGAAACGAGGAGAAGATACTCCGACCTCCAAGGCCGCGACCGAGCTCTTTCAGCTTGCTTACACCACCCACCCTTATAACCGGCCGGTGATTGGCTATCGCGAGACTATCGAGAGTCTGAATCGTGAGCGAGTCATAGACTTCTACCGCCAGTGGTACCGCCCGAACAACATGGTTTTGGCAATTGTGGGGGATGTGGACAAGGATCAGACCCGCCAAGAAGTATTGCGGCTTTTTGCCCATATTCCTGCTGCTTCCCTCCCCCAGCGACCGCGACCACTAGAGCCTCCACAGACGAGTTTACGTCTCTCGACCATTGACATGGCGGTAGAAGAGTTTCACCTATATATGGCTTTCCATATCCCGCCTGTCCACCACCAGGACACCTTCGCTTTGGATATCCTCGGCTACATTATGGGCGGAGGAGAAAGCTCTCGTCTTGTCCAAAACTTACAGGTGGAAAAGGAATTAGTTAACTCAATCTCGGCGTCCGCCTATACCCCCATAGACGCGGGCCTTATGGTAGCAGCCGCTTCTCTAGAGCAGGAAAAGATTGATGAAGCTTTGCGAGAGACCCTCGTCGAGATATTTCGCTTCAAGCACGAGCTAGTCTCCCCTGAGGAACTCTCCTGTGCTCGCACCAATCTAGCGAGCGACTTCATCTACCGCCAGGAAACCGTGCAAGGGAAAGCCCGCCAGCTTAGCTATTGCCTAACTGTGTTTGATGACCCAGAGTATGAAACAAAATACCTTGAGGGACTCTCCCGGGTGACTCGCCACGACCTGCAGAGGGTGGCCAAAACCTACCTGACAGCAGATAACCTTTCTTTAGTTCTCCTTGGCCCTAACCAGGATACGCGTCTGCCAACGGAAAAAGACGTCATAACGATTTGCGAGCAGACTGAACGCTCCTTGACTGAGCAAGAGAAGCCTTTAGTGGTTTCTCCTAGAACAACAGATCAGGTCTCTTTTACCGTTCTACCTAACGGTGTCCGCCTTTTAGTCAAGGAGCACCATGAGGTCCCAGTATTCTCTCTGCGAGCACTTACCTTGGGAGGGATGCTGTTCGAGAACGAAGCCGATACTGGCATTAACAACTTTTTGGCCGGCATGCTCACCCGAGGCACAGACCGGCTTAGCCGTCAAGCAATGGTCCAGGCGGTAGAGTCTATGGCTGGAAGCCTTGACGGCTTCTCTGGTCGCAACAGCCTTGGTCTAGCCGGGGCTTTCCTCACCGCCCGTGTGGATGATGCCCTGGATCTATTTCTTGAAGCCCTTCTCAATCCAACCTTTCCTGAAGAAGAAACAGAAAAGTACCGTCGAGAGATACTTTTAGCCCTAAAAAACCGTGAGGATGACCTAGTTCACACCGCCTTTGATTTGTTTCGTACTACCCTCTTTACTCGTCATCCTTACCGATTTTCTATCTGGGGAACCCCAGAGACCATCCATTCGCTACGCCGGGATAGTCTGGTGCAGTACTATCGCACCCTTCTTGCCCCTGAGCGGCTGGTAGTAAGCGTGGTGGGGGATATAGATGGAGAGTACATTATCTCTCGGCTGAACAAAGCCCTAGAAGGATTGCCCCAGAGTGTTACTGTTCCTGCCTTTCCTGCCCTAGAGCCAAGACCAAAAGAAATCCGTCGGCAGGAAAAGCCGGTCGATAAGAACCAGGCACATCTTGTTGTTGGCTTTCAGGGGACCTCACTTGCCTCGCCTGACCGTCATCCGCTTAAAGTTATCGAGGCCATCCTTTCCCGTCAGGGTGGGCGCCTCTTTTTCGAACTACGTGAGCAGCGAGCTCTTGCCTATGCGCTGAATGCTTTTTCAGTAGAGGGCCTCTCTCCGGGCTTATTCGGAATTTACCTTGGCACCGACCCACACAAGGTGGACGAGGCCCTTTCTGCCACACTCACAGAACTTCGCCGCTTACAGGAAGAGCCGGTAGGTGCCACCGAACTGGATCAGGCCAAGAAGTATCTCATTGGCAGCTACGAGATCTCACTGCAGTCAAATGCGGCCCAGGCCGAAGAGATGGGATTTAATGAGCTCTATGGCCTCGGATATCAGGCAGGACAAAAATACCTTGAGGCCTTGCGCAATGTAAGTGTTGAGGATATTCGCCAAGCTGCGCAGAGCTATTTTGACTTGAATGCTTATACCCTGGCTGTGGTTGGGCGTTAAAAGTTCTGGTAGCATTCGGCTTGCCTTTGAGGCTAACCATGCCCTCTCGCCACTGGCAGCACCTTTCGATCACTGTTCCGCAGGAGGCAGCAGAAGTCGTGGCCAACTTCCTTATGGAAGTTGGCTCCCTTGGAGTAGTTGAAGACGTAAGAGATTTTCCCCAGGAGGGTCACCAACCAGACACAGTAGAGGTTCAAGGCTTCTTCCCTCCTGAGACCTCCCCGCTGGAACAGCTCACTCGCTACCTCCACCAGCTCGTCCCTGTCTTCCCGGCTCTACAGAACGCAGTTCCTCACCTAAGTGAAACTGCTGAAGAGGAGTGGCAAGAGACCTGGCGGAGCCACTTCCCCCCTGTAGCTGTTGGGAGCCGTCTTCTCATCTTGCCACCCTGGGAGCATCCGCCTGTGGAAGAAGGGAGAATTGTTGTTGTTATTAACCCGGGCATGGCGTTTGGCACCGGCCATCATCCTAGTACACGTGGGAGCCTGGAGGCTATTGAAATGCTCTGTGCAGGAACGGGTTCCCGAATGGGTTCCCGAACGGGTCCCCCGTCGCAGGCGCTTGACCTAGGAACCGGCTCGGGCGTCCTTGCCATTGCCTTAGCAAAACTTGGGGTTGCCGAAGTATGGGCTACGGACATCGATTCTGAAGTGCTGTCGGTTGCCCAGCATAATCTTAACATCAACCAGGTATACAACGTTCATCTGGCCAATACTCCTCTGGAAGAACTTACTCGGAGTTTTCCTCTTATTGTTGCTAACATTCTAGCTACCGTCTTGATTCCCTTTGAGCCAGCACTGGCAACAAAAGTAGAAAAGAACGGACAGTTGATTCTCTCAGGTATCCAGGAAGAAGAAGCAGAGGAAGTACTTCGGGCTTTCTGTCCGCCGAAATGGCACCTGCACGCACGGTTTCCCTGCGAGGGATGGGCAACTCTGGCATGCACGCGGACCTAAGTGTGTTCCCTTCATGAGCCGATTTTTTCTTCCCCACGCTTCTATACGAAGCAACCAGGCAATGCTAACTGGCTCAGAGCTGCATCACCTGCGTAATGTCTTGCGGCTTCGAGAAGGAGATCGAATTTCCCTGTTTGATGATCAGGGACAAGAATATGAAGGGGTGATCCAGCATCTTTCCTCCCGCACGGCTGAGGTTTCGCTTCTGCAGCCTTTTTCTTCCCCTGCTCCTGCCTTCTCTCTTACTCTTGCCCAGGGGCTGCTGAAGGGTCACAAAATGGACCTCGTGGTAGAGAAAGCAGCCGAGTTGGGGGTAAATCGTATCCTTCCCTTTGTATCTTCTTTTACCGTAGCCTCACTCCCTCCTACCAAACAAAAAGAGCGCTTAGCCCGCTGGCAACGTGTCGCCCTGAGTGCAACCAAACAGTGCGGGAGAAAAGACATACCTTGCATCGAAGAACCTGTACGGTTTACTGATCTACCGTCTCATGTTTCACCGGACATGCCCAAGCTTCTCTTGTGGGAAAAAGAGGAGCAGGCATCACTCAAGGACTTTGCCCATGATTTTCCATCCCCCTGGTCGCTGCTTCTAGTCGTAGGACCAGAGGGAGGTCTTGCGGCTGAGGAGGTCGCTTTAGCCCGAACACAGGGATTCTCTGTTGCAAGTCTGGGCAGGCGCATTTTCCGGGCAGAGACAGCGGGAATAGTTATTGTGGCCCTCTGTCAGTTTTTATGGGGAGATCTGAGTACCCTCCCCTGTTGCGACCGAGAAAGGAGATAGGGAATGGGAAGGCTGCGTATTGCCTTTATTATGGATCCAGTCCAAAACATTCTCATCGACAAAGACACAACTTTTGTCTTTATGCTGGAAGCGCAGGCCCGAAGCCATGAGGTATACTACCTGGAACTCCCTGACCTCTTTGTCGAACGGGCTGTAGCCAAAGGGCGATCGCGCCGTATCCAGGTACGCCGGGAATACCAGAACCACTTTTCCTTTCTTGGCGAGGAGACTGGCCCGCTGAGTGAGTTCGACGTCATTTTTATGCGCAAAGACCCCCCTTTCGATATTGCCTATCTGCATGCTACCCAAGTCCTCACCCTTGCCCAGCAGGATGGCGCCTTTGTGATCAACGATCCGGCAGGGCTACGAGCAGCCAACGAGAAGCTCTATGCGCTTAACTTTCCTGAGGTCATTCCTCCGACTTTGGTCACCCAAGATAGTACCCAATTAAAGAGTTTTCTTGCCGAACTGGGCGGAGAGATGATCATCAAACCTATCGATGGTCACGGTGGTTCCGGCATTTTCTATGTCAACAAGGACGACCGCAACTTAAACTCCTTGCTAGAAACCGCTACCCGTGAGGGACGTGAACCTATTATAGCTCAGCAGTACCTGCCTGAGGTGCGCCAGGGGGATAAGCGCTTGGTGGTGTTAAACGGTGCGCCCTTGGGATGCACATTGCGTGTCCCCCGTTCAGACGAACATCGGGGGAACATTCATGTGGGCGGCACCTGTGTGAGAGCCGAGATCACTGCGCGGGACCGAGAGATCTGCCAGGAGGTCGCCTCGCACCTGCGGCAGGATGGACTCTACTTTGTTGGCCTTGACATCATTGGCAACTACCTCACTGAGGTCAATGTCACCAGCCCTACGGGAGTACAGGAAATCAACACTTTAAACGGCGTACGCCTTGAGGCCGAGGTTATCAATCTGGCGGAAAGAAAAGTCGAAGAACTCCGCCGCCATCGCCTTTGACTCCCCAAGATCATTCCATTTGGTTCTCAGCAACAATCGTTGCCTCTGTTCCGGTCACCCGCCTTTTTTCCACCGCATTGGCCGCTTTTCTGCTGTGTGTGCTCACCTATTCTGCGACAAACGAGAAATCTGGGAATGTCCGGGAATACTGAGGAATAACCGGGAATAATTGCTTGAAATTACAGCACTATTGACCCCTGGTCTCTCTCGCTCCGGCTGTTGGCCCTCACGGTATACCCAAGAATTTATGTGTCTGCAGGCTGAGCCGCCATTGCGGATGCTTAAGACAGTAGCGTACCGCGAGTTGTGTGTTCCTTTCTCGTTCTGGTCCGTCCATTGGCTGGAGAAAGAAATGCTGAAAGTCTAGGTTCTCAAAGCGCTCTGGTTCTGTGCCCACCTGAGGGAACACCAATTTGAGTTCATGCCCGGACCGCAGCACCAGATCTCCTCCAGCCTTCGGGCTAACGCAGACCCAGTCAATACCGCAGGGCGGGAGCCTGGTTCCGTTCGTCTCAATGGCAATCTCGAAGCCAACGCAGTGGAGGGCCTGGACAAGCGGCTCATCGAGCTGAAGCAAGGGTTCTCCACCCGTGCATACGACGAACCTATGGGCACGCTTCGATAGTGCTACAGGCCATGTAGCTGCCACAGCGTTCGCTAGATCCTGGGCCGACGCGAACTTTCCACCGCTAGGTCCGTCCGTCCCGACAAAATCAGTATCGCAGAACTGACAGACGGCTGTTGCTCGATCTTCTTCTAACCCTGACCAGAGGTTGCATCCAGTGAACCGGCATAAAATAGCCGGGCGTCCCGTGTTCGCTCCCTCACCCTGAAGTGTGTAAAAGATCTCCTTGACTACGTACCTCATGGCTTAGTACCTTCCTCCGTCTGGCCTTCTCGTTGCTTGAGGAAGTTTACCACTTTATATGTCAACGGGGTAGCGGCTGCCTCATATACTGATTTCACTAACCACTGTATCATAATAGCCGAGAGAAGCGCTGAGCCAGGGATCATCCCCACAAACGCCAGTGTGACAAAGACCAATGAGTCCAGTCCTTGCCCGACCAGCGTTGATCCGATAGTTCGTGTCCAGAGCCAACGACCGTTGGTGGCTATTTTTATTTTGGCAAGCACATAGGCATTGGCAAATTCGCCCACCAAGTAAGCCAGAAACGATGCAGCGAGCAGGCGTGGAGTGTAGCCTAAAATGCGCTCGTAGGCCACTTGTCCGTCCCAAAACGGAGCAGCGGGCAAGACCTGCCCGATCCAAATGGCCAGCACGGTTTTTTATGGCCTATTTCTCTTGTTAAGCCTGTCCCGTGGCCCTTATCGTATTCGATTGTGCAGGTTTCTTACAAGGAAGCAAAGACTATGACGGAAGTACCCCACCCAGGTGGTACTTGCCCCTGCCCCATCCTTTGTCTATAAAAGTAGGGCTGAAATTCTCCCACATAGTGTGCACACGGCAAAGAAGGCCGGTAAAGTGGCACCGTGACTCCTTGATTTCAATTGGTGTGGGCAGGTAGCTCAGTCGGTAGAGCAGAGGACTGAAAATCCTCGTGTCGACGGTTCAATTCCGCCCCTGCCCACACTACCCACCCCTATAAAATCAGGGCCTTACCTCGATGTTTCGTCCTGACACTTCTGCCAATTGACAGGTTCATCGGGCTACCGCCTCCTTCAAGCGCGCAGAGGCAGCCGCAAACCCCTTGAGCGAAATCTGTACCTGGAAGAGTTGTGTCCCGGTCGATTCGGCCATCCTCGCGGTCAGGATCTCACCCGCTCTGAGCTGGCTCAGGATCTCCCCGGCCAGCTGTCCCTGGGCCAAGCAACCGACCGATAGACAGGTTCGAAATGGCAGACGGAAGCCCTTACCCGTATCGATCTGAAGCTCAATTCCCCTGTCGAGGAGGAGGCCGAACGGAGTCAGAATTGTGATGGCAGCGCCGTTCGCCTGCGGCGGTGTCAGCGTCACAGTCAAAAGCGACTGTGTCTGCCCCGACTCCTCGTTGTGCCAGGTGAGCCGTTGCTCCATGGAACACTCGCGGATATTTTGGCCGTCCGCGGTTTCGCGCAACGCGCAACGCGCTATCCAATCCCCATGGGTTTCCGAAAATATGCCCGGAGCGGAGGCTTGCCCACCGCTCTGCGCCACCGCGGTGCCAACAAGGTGGAAGTTCGGCACGGATAAGCCCTTGGGGCTATCCTCCGCGCCCCTATCGCTCCCATACGCGAGAGACAGCAACAGAACCAGCAAACCCGCACATGAAACGGGCCGTTTGAACGTCAAAGAGAAACTCATCATCCATGAAGTCATTCTCAGTCTCCATTGTTCGGCCCGATGTAATACCAACACGACCTACTGGCCGTCCAAAGAGGGCTGGGTTGTAGCATTCCTAGGTAAAGGCCCATCGCTTGTCAAGAAAGGGCCTCAAAGGCCCTTCAGACCAAGGCCAGATCCTTGACTGTAGCTGTGCAACCACAGCGGGCGATCCTGGGGTAGGGGGCGTAAACAGCAGGAGTCTGTTGGATGAAGCCTATTACCGGGGCGGAGTATTTAGCGGCGGAGCACTATCCATCTCAGGCTGCCTTTTACATGACCGCCTAACGGGGGGGGGGAGATAAGAGGGCGAATACAAGATTCGCCCCTACAGAAAACACCGCAAAAATTACCCTAAAAATACCTGAAAATACCCTAAAACTAATATTACATTTTGAATGTAAATTATTTTCATTTTAAGTGTCAGTTTACAAGACGCCGCTCTGCTTGCCGGGCAACGCTGCGCTTTTGCCACTTCGCTTTACTAAGTCAATACGCATGCCCGACCCCCTGACCTCGCGCACGGCCCATACCCGTGCAGAAGGGTGCAGCGAGGCCACAAGCCTCTTTGTGGCTATACAGAATCGTAAATTGCTCTAGTCAGGCCACGGTGCGGAAACGGCGGGAAGCTTTTGAAAAACGGGCGAGGACGGTCAACAAAGGCCGAGCCATTGGCCAAGCGGGGCATCGTCGCCCGGCTCCGGTCTCACGAATAAGCCGCTCCACTCCCGGCGGATGTGCCGATCTACTATGTCTAAGCGACGACCTTAGGAAACCTTCTCAGTCGGTTCCGGCGGTTCCTGCCCCCTGCTTTTTATAGCAAAAATACGGACTTAACCCCTCTAAAGCGCAAGTCACAGAAAATAGATCATTTTAGCCGGTCTATATAATTCTTGAAATGTTTGCAAGTAGATCTTGACTGCAAGACAGCCTTAGCATAGAAAACGCTTCAGAAAATGAAACGTTTTCCAGCCTGCAGCAGGGCGCGGGCTAAGACGCCGACAGCGGAAGAGCGTAATGCCATTGCACGGGAAGGTGCAGCGGCAAGGTGGGGTCATGAATGATAGATTAGCAGCATAATGAGACCGCTCGACGCTTACATAAAAAGCCGACTCGATCTATGTTTGTCAACCATTGACGATATAACTGATGCGGACACGGTTGCTCTCGTGGGTCCAATTATGCCTGGGGTCGATCAGTCCCTACGTGTCGCATTGGAAGCAATCCCTGACAGCGGCAAACGGCCCTCAATCGTTGTCATCCTGGATACACCTGGCGGCATTGTAGAAGTCGTTCAGCGAATGGTGACTACGATACGCTTTATTTACGCTGATGTAACGGTAATCGTGCCAGACCGTGCTATGTCTGCTGGCACGATCTTTGCGCTAAGCGCCGACCGAATAATGATGGACTACTTTTCCTGTCTTGGACCGATTGATCCGCAAATCGAAAGGGATGGCAAACTTGTGCCAGCACTATCGTACTTGAATCAGTTCGAACGTCTCAATAAGAAGGCGGTAGATGGGAATCTCACGACTGCAGAATATGCGCTACTCGACAAACTTGACCTTGGAGAACTCTATCAGTTTGAGCAAGCGCGTGAATTATCTATAGAACTACTAATCGAATGGCTGTCTCGTTACAAATTCAAAGATTGGACGGAGACAGAAACACAAAAAATATCAGTTACGGAGGAAATGAAAAAAGATCGCGCAGAGGAAATTGCAGCACTACTGAACAATACTGAGAGATGGCACTCTCATGGAAGAGCAATTAACATGGATGTGTTACAGGAAGAGGTCGGACTAAAAATAGAGAATATTGCCAAAAACCCGAAACTACATAAGGAGGTAAGAGACTACTTTGATCTCCTGAAGGACTATATGAATCGGGAACAGTTGTATTCATTTGTCCATACGAGGGGGTATTTTTGATATGAAGACGCAAAGCGAAAAGGCTGAACGGTGGCAAGATGATTTGCCAAGCAAGAATCCAAGCGTCAATGTTACGATAGTTGGCGCTTATCGGGAACTAGAACTCCAACTCTTGAAACTAGGTATCAAGGTCAAAAGACGCTACAGCATTGAACCCCCCTTGGGCTTCAATCGCAACAAATTTCATACCTTGGGCTTCAATCGCAACAAATTTCATAATCAAAGCGATTGAAACTCGTCCCAGCCATTTCCCACATTTCGACTGTCAACTTAGTCCCTAACTACTTAGTGCGTTATTTATTGCACAACTCAGGGCGGAGAAGGGCATGATCTGACCTTGGTTGCTGGTCCCACTCCTATAAGAGAGCTGGACGGTTAAGCAAGCAAAACCGCCTGGAGGGCAGCTGGTCTACAGCTGAGCGCCCTGTGCGGTCGAACCTGAGTCAAGAGTGCTGTTTGAAGGGGGGAAACGGTAATGCCTTACGATTTACTGATCAGGAAGGGAACGATTGTTGATGGTAGTGGTGCGCAATCCGAACCACGGGGCTGTTAACTCGGCCCGAATGAAGGACTCGGGATCAAGAGCCTTTAGTACAACAAGTATTCCGTATTCTTTCATCAGAGAATCTTTTTAACCACGCCAGCCCGACAGGTGGAATCCTCATGCGCTTTGCCGCAGCCATCATACGATCAGATTCAGGGTCAAACATCTCCCTCGGCAACCCCCGATGCGCAATTTCATCAAATAGATGCGTGAGCTGTTCGTGAAGCTCTATAATGCCTGACTCAGACAGCTTTATAGGGGAATCTTTGATAAAAACGAACAGACTCATAAGTCAATATACATGCCTGACTCTATTTCTCCTATTTATCCCCTCCTTGGAGGGGTGGCCGAAGGCCGGGGTGGGTTTTGCTCTCTTATCCCCTCTCCCCTGGAGGGAGAGGGTTAGGGTGAGGGGGGAAGGAGAGACTAATGGCCATGATATTTGATGATGAGGATATTCGCCGGGGACTGCTGGGCCCCGTCATGAGAGAGATCGCCGCGGCTCTGGAAGCCGGGGTAGAGAGGTCCTTCGATCAAGAGACCGCCCCGGACGGCACCAAATGGCCGGACCTCAGCGAGACGACCAACGGGGCAGGGGGTCGGGCATGCGTATTGATGTAACAATCCCCACCGTTTGACAGGTCGGATGAGCTGAAGGCGTAATCCGACAAGCTGGGGCTTGGTGGTGCTCACGGATAAAGGGTAGATTAAACGCCAGATGGAGGAAAAGAAAAAATCATGAGTGAACATGAGATCAAATGTCCAATCTGGGACACATCGGCCAAAATGATTCCTATCCTTGGGAGATTTCATCCTATAATAGATTCACCCCGCGCTGGAGGCAGGTATGACATTGAGGAATGGGCCCTCGTGTCTATGAAGCTGAATAGTCAGCAGCTTGATGACGCGACGAAGGCTCACTTAACATCATGGTTAATCGAACAGCGAGATCAAGGCGTGGAGTATCCGCTTATAACACTCGACACGATTGAGTATGCGAAACAAAGGCGAGACCTTCCTATTTACAAACGCCTAGACAGGTTTCTCCGATATTTGAGCCACATGGAGTCATATCCTGGATGTATCTTCTCATGGAGAGAAATTGACCCTCAACGTGCACAAGCATGGTCAGAATCTAAAATAATTGAATCTCTCAGTTCACCAGAATGGTTAGGAGCCCAAACAATAGGGACAAGAAAAATAGCGGCCCTAGAAGAAATAAAATTTTTTCTCACCTCATTAAGAGAAAGAGGCTGGATCAATTTTGCCGGGTCTAACATTCATGCCCCGGATGCAGAGTTTAATCTGACAGTATCTGGTCACGCTCATCTTGAGGAACTTGAACGCGTAGTGACTGATTCATCACAAGCCTTTGTGGCGATGTGGTTTGATTCCTCTATGGAAAACGTATGGAAAGCAGGTATCGAGCCTGGGATTAGAGACGCCGGATATCAACCATTTCGTATTGATCGGAAAGAACTCAGCAATAAAATCGACGATGAGATTATCGCTGAAATTCGGCGCTCTCGATTCGTTGTGTGTGATGTTACCTGTGAGCTTATCAAGCACAATGGCGAACAAACTGCTATTCATCGTGGCAGTGTCTATTACGAGGCGGGTTTCGCGCATGGGCTTGGTATTCACGTGATCTTTACGTGCCGAAAAGATGTATTGGAGAAGATTGCCTTTGACACGCGCCAATACCCTCATATTGTTTGGGAGACACCAGAGACATTACGGCGTGATCTCGCAAACCGTATTGCTGCTGTCATAGGAGATGGACCATTGCCGAAACCACAGCAGTGAGAGCAGCGTAAAGGAGGGGAAATATGCGGGGCAGGGAGCCGGGCATGCGTATTGACTTAAGAACGCAATTCGAGTCAGGTCGCAAAATAGCTGTACAGCTACAGCGGGCGATCCTGGGGTGGGGGGCGTAAACAGCAGGAGTCTGTCGGATGAAGCCTATTACCGGGGCGGAGTATTTAGCGGCGCTAGAAGCACAATCGGCCAGGAGATAGGGGAAGTAACCCCTCACCCTAACCCTCTCCCCCAAGGGGCGAGGGAATAAGAGACAGGAAGGGGCGACCTAGTGACCGCCTAACGGGGGGGGGGAGATAAGAGGGCGAATACAAGATTCGCCCCTACAGAAAACACCGCAAAAACACCGCAAAAATTACCCTGAAACTGCCCTAAAAATACCCAAAAACTAATATTACATTTTGAATGTAAATTATTTTCATTTTAAGTGTCAGTTTACAAGACGCCGCTCTGCTTGCCGGGCAAGGCTGCGCTTTTGCCCATCTCGCTTTACTAAGCCAATATGCATGCCTGACTCTATTTCTCTCCCCCAATTGCCACTATCTCTACGGTCTTCATGGGGTTTTCGACTATAAAGTCGAGCATGTCCTCTCCTTCGCCTGTTCAACGAGTCTCGTAGGTCGGCTGCCAGACCTATTTCGGGCACTTCTCCGCATACGGGCCTATTGAAGGCAGTAACTCGACGGTACTCCCATTGACAGAAACGCCCTTCAGAGTTTTTTCCAAACGACTCAAATTGCGGCACCCGCTTTTGTTTTCTATGATCAGCACGATGCCAGGCTGACGGTCTAGTCCTATCTGTTGGGTGTAGTGTATGACCTGTCCGATGCCTTTTAGGGCATTACTCCATTCACCTGCACGCTTAAACTCAACGACGTGTGTGTCAGTAAGGCAATCCGCTTCAGTCTTGTCGTCGAGAGGCCAGTACCGTTCACCGTCATTCGCCGAACACCATTCCTTCACATAATCATCTTCGTCCTTGTCTTCGTTTTGATCCGCTTGCACTTCTAGGGAAAGAAATATGGCAATTGCAAGGGTAATCAGTATCCTTCTCATAATGCTTCTTTCACAACTGCTTGACCAACTTTTCTACTTCATCCCATTCCACGACCGTGATCAGTTCGTAGGTGGTTGATGGCCGATACTATCGCCCCAATCCGCCGTGCCACCTCCGCAAAATACAGCACTTCCTCCGGCATCAGCGCCCGCCCAAGAACATTCCGTTCCCGATATGATAGCCATTTCTTGAGCACCTGATAACCGCCGAGTTTGTAGCGCCAGACCGCAGCGGGGACGTTGCGCCAGTAAGCGTTGCCGTTCAGGTATACGTCGAAGGTCGTGTTGCCGTGTAGGGGCGACGCATGCGTCGCCCCTACCAGAGCGGTGCGTTCGTCCGCCGTGTAATCGCGTTCAACACTGCGGCCCTGGCCCGGCATGACCGCATCGCCCGTTCCGAAATGGCCCCATCCTGCTGTTAGCGCGAAATCATCGCCGGCCATGTTGCGCCCGTCCACCGTAGCGGGAACGGCAATGGTGGCGATGTCCGGGCGCAGGGTTCCAGTTGTCACGCCGGGCACGGGGGTGTCGGGATCAAGCAGGGCTGCCAGTTCGCGCCCGCGTGCAGCAGAGCGGGCCAGGGTTTCAGCCGCTTCGGCAGCGTCTCCATCCGGCCAGCCGGGGAGTGGAATACGCGGCCAGCCCATGCGGAGCGCTCCGGCGTTGGCCTCGCGGTAGGCGGGGTCGTGCAGTACGGTCAGAACGTGGTGAAACAGGTCTTCAACGTTTGCGTTGATATGTTTGAGATAGCGTTGCGCGGAGGCTGATAGGTTGGGGCGGTGCTTCGTGCTGTTCCCGTCAGTTTCGAGGCCACCGTCATTGCGGAGCCACATGGGAAAGAAACTCGACAGGCCATTGCCGAAATTATCGGCAAGGTGACGCACTAAGGTTCCGCGAGAGAAATCTTCCTTCGCTTCCCGTTCACGGGCTTCGAGCCACACATTCCCCTCGAATATGTGTGGCCCATAATCGGGCCGTGGACGATCAAGCAGACCGCTATCCCCTTCCCAATACAGCCACCGATTATCGAAGGGCCGGTAGGCGAAACGGATGAAGCCAGTCTCAATCGGTCCACCGCGTGCGAGCAGTGAGTCTCGCACGGATCGCGTGTTGAACCCAGCCGTGGCCTTCATCACGCTCGGATAGCGCCGTGCAATCTCCTCATGGCTCAAGTCCGCATTAAAATAATCCGAGACATGCGCCTTGAGCCGGTCGAGGTCGGTATCGACCAGAAACCCGTCACGGCTGGTCTTCACGCCCGGAAACGACACCGGGAACAACTCGGGCAGCGCCGGCCAGTTGGACCAGCCCTCACTCACTGCTGTTTGCACGAACGGCAGCCCGAGCGACAACACCGGTTCAATGTTGTTGTAGAGCACGTCCGGCTCTGCCTCCAACGTCTCCGACAGTTCTTCTCGTTTCGCCTGTCCCCACAGATGACGAAAGCCGATGGTTTCAGCCGGTGTATGGTCCGCCTTGCGTATTAGGGTTGAAATCGCCGTCCCCACCTGAATCCCCACCGGGTCGCTGGGCGTGGAAAAGATGCTCGGGTCCGGCCTCCCGTCTGGTGCGACCTTGCCGGTCTTGTATTTGTCGCCATTGAGACAATCAATCCGAATGGCGTCAAACGCCTCCAGATACCGCTCTCTCATGCCGGTGAACGACAGCCCGTCGAGCCAGGAGTAGTTGGAGATGAAGCAGACCACCCCTTGGCCGGTCTTCTCGGCAATGCGCCGTTCAGCCATGCGGAAGAAACGGACATACAGGTCGTTCAAGCCCTGGCCCTCGGGCCGGCGCACCTGTTTCGTAGTGCGGTAGGCTTCCGACAACTCCCGCTCCTCGTCCACCGCCATCCCAGCAAAGCCGTTGTAGGGCGGGTTGCCCAGAATCACCAAGATGGGCGTGTCCTGCTTGACCCGTTCGGCCCGGTCTCTCTCTTCCTCCAGTTCGGGGAAGGGCAGTGGCTTGGTTGTGCGCGGTTCCCAGCCGGTGAGGGCGTTGGTCAGAAAGACGCCAGCGCGCTCATTCCCGTCCTCCGCCAGCGGTGCGTCGAGGTTCTGCATGGTCAACCCGACTTGCAGATGGGCCACTACAAAGGGGGCGGGCATGATCTCGAAGCCGAATACCCGGTTCATTGCCGCCTGTTTGACCCGTGCGCCAGCGAGTGCACCCAGACCCCGGCCTTGCAGATTCTCGGCGATACGGCGCAACACTTCGGCCAGATACGCCCCGGTGCCGCAACACGGGTCGAGGACGTAGACGTTGTCCGCAGCCAGGCCGTCGGCAATGCCGAGGTCGTTCTTCAGGGCTCTGTCCACGCGGGCGACCATGTAGCGCACCACCTCGGCCGGAGTGTACCAGACGCCCAATTGCTTGCGCAGCTCAGGGTCAAAGGCTTCCAGGAAGGGCTCGTAGAAATAGGGTACGGCTTCGCCCTCGTTGAACTGGGTAAAGAAGGCGGCGCGGTCTACCCGGTCGAGCGCGGCGGAAGTCCAGTCCAGCACCTCGACTAAGCCCAGCGGACGCAGCCGGCTCGGACTGGAGAGCTGCTGAAACAGGGCCGCCAGCACCGGCGCGCGCAGATGCCAGACTGCTTCATGCCAGTTGAAAGTGCCCCTTGGGGAGGGCGTTTGCCGTGCCCATAGTACCCAGGCCGAGAACACCCCGTAGAATAAGGTCTGGACCAGGGCCGAGCGGAAAAAACGCCCACCGCGGAGGCCCTCGAAGCGCACGCCCAAGGCTTCTTCCAGCGCGCTACGGATGGTTGTGAGTTGCGGAGCATCGCCGGCGGCTTCGACCCGGGCCAGAGCGTCGCGGGCATACGAGGCCAGTAGCCAGGCCAAGTCCTTGGGATCGGCCAGCCGTGCCCGGTGCGAGAGCGCACGGGCCAGATATTCGCCCAGGCCAGCGCCGACTTCGCGGGCAAAGGCACGGGGCGTGTCCAGTAAGCGATTGAATGTTTCCGCGCTGGCGGCCAGCCGGAAGGTTTCGAGCGTGGCCGGATGGTCGGCGGCGTCTTCGCCCACCAGCACGAAGTCGCGCGTATTGGTCACTAACACCAGGCGGTAGCGGCTCCAGTAACGGCTGACCTGTGCGCTGGCTGCGGTCAGCCAAGCATCGTCGGTGGCGGCCTTTACCTCAACCACGCCGCGTTCGGGTACTTGACCTTCCTTGGGTTGGTTTTTTTGTAGCTGCTTGGCCGTATACAGGCCGAAGTCGGGATGCCCCGCGCCCTGCTCGGCAAGCTCGCCAACGCAGAACACCCTGGGCTTGAGCGTGCTACCAACAGCGTTGAGCAGGTTCGCCAGCGGCGCATAGCTCGACCGCTCCCCAGTTGCCCCACCCGACGCCCGTACCCGTTGCAGGTCGCTCAGGTAGTCCTCGACTGCGCTCGCCAGCCGTGTCATTGTCCCCAACATCAATTTGGTTTTACTTCAGGGCAATTCCTTGTGGTTGTCCTGAAGCTCTAGGTGTTGAGGTTATAGCAGCCAAAACCTGACTGGGTCTTATGACCGCAAGTGGTTAGGGCTTGGACTGGTTGTTTGAGCGGTGCAAGACAATTTAGGCACGCCACCGATTCCTCTGACCACGTGGACCAAAGTGCCGAATCGAGCCACTGGCAATGCGAGCAGCGCGCGACCTAACGGGCTGTGTCAAACGACGCAGGGTGTCAGTGCCTGGTTCAAACCCCTTCACCACTCGGCGCGGGATTGTGACGCCGATGAGGCGCTCGATGTCTCGGATGGAGCCGACCTCGTCGAACGATGCCAGCGAGATAGCATCGCCGGTAGCAGCGGCCCGGGCGGTACGGCCGATACGGTGGACATAATCCTCGGGAGTGCTGGGCACGTCGAAGTTTACCACATGAGAGATTCCCTCCACGTCCAAGCCGCGAGCTGCGAGATCAGTTGCCACCAGAACCTCGACGCTCCCGTTGCGAAAACCGTTGAGCGCCTGCGTGCGTGCCCCCTGGCTTTTGTCCCCGTGCAGCGCCGCCACCCGGCGGCCGGTCTGTGCAAGGTGTCGGGCCAGACGCTCGGTGCGGGCCTTGGTGCGGGTGAAGATAAGGACGTGCTTCATGTTTCCGTGCTGTAACAGATGGCAGAGCAGATCTCGTTTCTGCCCCGTCTCCACCGGGTAGATTACCTGACGCACTTCTGCCACCGGCGTGGCCCTGCGGCCAACATCAATGACCACCGGAGACCTGAGTGTTTCGTGCGCGAGGCTCTCGATCTCTTGGGGCATTGTTGCCGAGAACAAAAGTGTTTGTCGCTCAGGCGGCAAAGCACGTAGAATGCGGCGCACATCGGGTAAGAATCCCATGTCGAGCATACGATCCGCCTCGTCAAGCACCAGGACGGTAAGGGCGGAAAACGCCACTGAGCCCCGCTCCATATGGTCAAGCAGGCGGCCTGGAGTGGCAACCAGCAGGTCTACGCCGTGACGCAGCTGCGCCGCTTGAGGTCCCAAGCTGACCCCACCGAAGACCACGGCCGGGCGTACCCGCAAGTACTTGCCGTAGGTGCGGGCACTCCTCTCGATCTGTGCAGCTAGCTCCCGGGTGGGAGTGAGCACCAGGGCGCGCACATGGCCTCGCTCCCCGTGCGCTAGGCGTTGGAGGATAGGCAGCAGAAACCCAGCGGTCTTGCCAGTGCCGGTCTGCGCACAGGCAAGCACATCGTCACCACGCTGGACCACGGGAATCGCTTGGGCTTGGATTGGAGTGGGAGTAGCATACTTGGCGTCGCGGACGGCGCGCAGCAGTTCGGGCATGAGTCCTAGTTCAGTAAATGTTGTCAAACATTCTTCTCCTTCTCCGTGGTGCCCAGTCACACGGACGGTGCACATCGACCTCTGGCCACATAGGCCGCTGGCCCGCTTGTGCAGAGTTATATAGAGAACCTGGGAAACGTAGGACTCGGGTCTGGGCAACCAGAGGGGTCGCTTCTGAGCGGGGCTTCTTGGAGGGGGGAAAGAGGCCAGCTCGCGGTTCGTCATCTAGCTCTTTATATCCATTTTACTCGACTGGTAATAAGAATGCTAGTTCAATTAGTTCAATACTGTTTTCTCACGTTGCTGGGGGTCTGGAAACAGCCTCTTCTGCCAGGCAGTGACAGCGGCTTCCCTGGCCGGAGCAATAAGGGTTGCCAGCGGCCAATGACGTGGTAGGCAATGACCCGCATGGAATGAGCTACAGCCACACACCAATCAGTCGGCCTTATGATTCCCCTTCGCTACCCCATTTGATGCCGTTGCGCAGCAACCTCTCAAATGGCTCAGTCTCCCAAGCGCCACGAAAATTCTTGGGCGTGCTCCCCGTTGTCTCTACACTAGGGTCCACAAACGGTTGCGCATTGTTTGTTAGGGAGTGACAGTGACCCAGCGCTATGTAAACCACACTGCCTTTGCCCAGCTCGCGGGTATACCCGAGGACCCGCGTCTTGCCGTCGGGGAGGAGGGAAGTGTCTTTGTCGTAAACGAAGCCGAAGCCTGGGGGCGAGGGGTCTTTGTCGAGTTCCGTTGTCAACAGCACATGGCAGGTCGAGGGCTCTTGCAGCTCGATGAGATAGAGCTCGTCCATCACCTCGAAGGAGGCCGGCAGGTCCTGGGTTAGGATGTGCTCCCGATCGGTGACATTGACCTGGAACTTCCGCAGCGGTGGGTGATTGAGAAAGAAGCTACCCAGGGTTTGGTGGTGGCTGGTCTTGACCATCTTGCGTGCACCGCCTTTCTCCCCCACCGGAGCTGCCTTGCCACCACTGGTGCCGTGCAGGGCCAGCCACCGTCCGCCAGCCTCAAGCCACTGCCGTAGGAACTGGTTCTGTTCCTCGTTGGGATGGGGGCCGGCTACATAGGTGATTAAGAGTTGGCTTGCGGGCAACCACTTTGAGATATCAGTAAAATCATTGGCCACGGTCGAGAGCACCTGCGGGTTCTCTTGCAAAAGCTGGAGAATCCTCAGGCGAGCGTAGTCCATGTCATGCCCGGCGGGCGAACCAGGAGGGAACCCCCCGGTAATAACGTGTATGCGGATAGGCTTAGTCTTACTCATCTTGCAACCTCATATGGTTCGATGTGAATAATGATTCTCTATAATGCTCTATAATGATTGTTTACGTATACAAACCTCTAGTACCAGATCTTCCATCTATTTGAAATACCTTGGCGGCATGTTACCTACTCTTGAATTTCGAATTCTTCCAGCAAGCTAGCTGTCCGGTAAAAACAACAATCTTACTTTTCGCTAGGCTTGTGAGGGAAAGCCCTCGACCCCCTCACCCTTCTGGAAAAGCGGCCGTGCCCGCCACAGCGCCACAGCAACTACCAATATGGCTGTGGCTTGGAGTAAGCCAATTGGCCAGCCGCGACCGTGCTCACTCCATTCGCTCCAGACAAGATGGCTGAAGGCAACTTGCCCTACGTAAAGAGATGCCCAGGGCCACATCCAGGGCCGCATCTTCCAGAATCCCCATGTCCCTGCGGCCAAGATTGCCCAGTGCAGAACTCCACTTGCCTTGGCAACCCAACCAGTAAATTCCAACCCAAACCATACCTCAACATCGTCGACTACCGGTCGGAGGAAAAGATCGCCTGGAATCCAGACAAACGTAAGCAACGCGCTCCAGACTAAGAGCAGGCTGATCCACCACGGACGACGGTTGAGTTCCTGTTGCCAACGAGAAGCGTCTTGCATCATGCTTCCCTCTTTACCACCCACTGCAAGTATTTTACAGCGGACCTTAGTTAAGTTAGGCGGCAACTTTTGTAGAGCAAGACCGATTTCCTCCCCGACTATTCCTTCTTCGCCCCGGCCCACCGGGCCAGGGGCTGCCCCATCTGAATGAAGTCGCCATTTTGCACCAATGGCTCGGCCGCGCCTGGGCCGGTGACCACGATTACTGTAGAGCCCATCTCAAACCAGGCTACCAGATCTCCCTTTTCCACCAGATGCTCATAAGTGAAGTGGGTGATCGCCCTCTTCTTCCCACGCTTGCGGGTGGTAAGCTGGGGGTCATGGGCAAAGCGGGTCATTCCCACCACTGTAGCTCCCACCATCACCATCCACAGTGGCAGCCGACCAGGTGGCTGGAGAACCAGGGTAATGCGCTCGTTGCGAGAGAAAAGATGCTCCCGATGCTCTACCGAGATATCATTCACCGGCCATAGAGAACCCGGGATATAGGTGGCTCTTGTGATGGTTCCGCCAATGGGGATATGGATGCGGTGGTAGTCACAAGGGGAAAGGTAAAGAACAAAGTAGTGTCCTCCCTCCAGTGTCCTTGCCTCCTGGTCATCGGCCAACAGATCGGCCAGGGGATAAGTGAGGTCCTTAGCCTGGACCATTTGACCATTGGCAATGGGGCCCACCTGATACACGCGGCCATCCACGGGACAGACTAGATCAGCATCCGCAATAGGTCTTGTTCCCTCCTTCAGGGGCCGGGTGAAGAACTCGACCAAGCTGCGAAACTCCTTGAGCGGACGGTCCAGGACCTCTTGGTCAACATGGTAATGCCGAACGAACCACGGGATCCCTAGTCGGGAGATGTGATGCCGGGCCAGGAAACCCACAAAAGTGGTAATAGCCCGCTTGGGCAACAATTTAATCATCCACCATGTTACCATAGGGTTACCATAGGACTCTCACACCTCTTCTCAACGGCGGGCGTGGGAGAGTCAAGCCCAGACAGGCGGGCTTGCTATTATTCTTGCGGCTAAAGCGATTCTCTTGTCTCTGCCGAATTCAGAAAGAACTGTTAGGCGGGCACACTCCCAGTACTCTTGCCCCATCATAGGGTTGTGGATAATATATCCATATGAAAGCTATACAGATTACGTTCGATAAAGACACTCTTGCTCGCCTCGACGCAGATGAAGAGGTTCAGCGCGAGGGACGATCTGCGGTGCTGCGGCGAGCAGCCGTTGACTATCTAAGGCGAAGGGAGCGCGAAAAAATTGCTGCACAATATCGCCAGGCCTATGGTGTTGGGGGGAACCTCGGTGACGAGTTCGAAGGCTGGGAGGACGAAGGCACGTGGCCGAGCGAGTGAATCGGGGAGAAATCTGGCTTTATGAGTTTGCCCGGCCGGACAAATGTCGCCCCATTCTCATTTTGTCGCGCCAGGAGGTGATCGGCCTCCTTCGAACCGTTATGGTTGCACCTATCACTTCTGCTATTCGAGGGGCGCCCAGCGAGGTTATTGTGGGTATTGAAGAAGGCCTCAAGAACGAAAGTGCGGTCAATCTTGACCACGTGCAGACTGTTGAAAGGCGTCGGCTCCGTAGCTTTATTGGCAGCCTCAGTCCGGAGAAGATGGACGAGGTCTGCCGAGCCTTGGCCATTGCGACTGGTTGCTAGGGCCCGACCTATTTGAATTTCACTACCAAGTGAGCCGGAGGCGTGATCCCTGCGAGCACCGCCGTTGGCGTTAACACCACAATCTGTCGCAGCCCTGCCTTGGTTACTAGGTCGGCAGGTACTTGCGCCTGCAGTTGCTCGACATTGATAAACTGGGTTGGCAAGCTCACCCCGTTTATCTGCACCGTTGAGGTTCGGCGAAAGTTTCGGCCGTTAATTGTTAAGGTAAACAGCCCCGAACCTTCCGTCACTACTGCCGGAGAGACCGACTTAATCACTGGGGCCGCCCCTACCTCAATGAAAGGAAAGAGCGGGCTGGCTGGCTCTGGCCGCGGCAGGGGATTGACATAGTCTCGGTGCAAGTTTGTGTCCACCACCTGACCGTCTCTCAACAGCAGGTCGATTCTCTGCAGGTTGCTAATGTCCGCCAGCGGGTCAGCCCGGACAATCAAGAGGTCTGCCAGCTTACCTGGCTCCACTGTTCCCAGCACCTCGCTCTGGCGCAAAAACTCGGCCGAGTGTCTAGTAGCCCCCATAATGACCTGCATAGAAGACAAGCCCACATCAACCAGTAGCCGCATTTCCTGGTGCAGCCCAAGACCCGGCACCCCCGAGTGCACCGAGTCCGCTCCGGGCAAAATCCTGCCTCCCGCCTGGGCAAAACTCCGGAGCAATTCCTGGAGGTTCTTATAGCCTTTCTGTAGATTGGAGATTTCCTTCTCTATGAGCTGCTGACAGCCAGAATAGTCCAGCCACAGAGGCCATATGGGCTGCGGCACCTGAGCCACGGCTCCGGGGTCTTTGGAGAGCTCCACTACCTGCGCATCGAACTCCTTGTGCCGGCCGTGTACGCATTTCCAACTAGCAACCAAGGTGGGGTTGATATATATGCTGCGCTGGACCAGAAACTGCACCAGCTCGGCAAAATTTTCTTGCTCCATCAGATGAAACGGTTCGCCGGAGGGGTCGGCAACCCAGATATAGTGTGGGAAACTCCCGTCAGGCATGGGAGGAAGAGTCTCTTTCAAGTAGCGCTCCCGCTTAGCCGGGTCTTTGACCGTGGCCAAGCCGAGTCCACTGGCGTGCACTAAACAGGTGACCCCGGCTTCTACCAGCTCGCGGGCGTCAGCCGGGCATTTGTGGATAGAAACTGGTAGTTTGTGCTTGCGCGCCTCCATGGAGGCGGCCCGAAGAATCTCCAGAGGGGTTGTGTTGTAAAATTTTAGCCCATCCACACCTCGGGCGGCTAATTCGCGTACCTTTTGCCGGGCTTCCTGCGGGGTTCTCAGTCCGAGGTTGTACCCTTCCAGCCTCCCCGGCCCTTCGTTTGGCACCCCGTTCAAGAGCGGTCCACTAACAAATACGCGGGGCCCAGGAATCTTGCCTTTGGCTACGCCGTCTTTGAAAGCATAAATCCAGTCCTCCAGGTTGCCATAATCGTACACAGTAGTGATCCCGTAGTGGGAGAAAAATTCCCCGCCCCACGTATGCAGGTGGACATGTGTATCAATGAGCCCCGGTAGAATAAATTTGCCCTCGGCCTTGATGATCTCGGCCCCGGCCGGATACTGTAGCTTCCCTTTTTGTCCAACCGTTTTGATTTTATTTCCTTCAATGACAACTACGGCATCCTTCACTGGGGGCCTGCCGGTACCATCAATAAGGGTGCCCCCTACAATAACCTTAACCGTACTTTGCGCGCCAACGGTGCCCTGCGCGCCAAGAGACCCAACAAGAAAACCCAGGCCTAAGAAGCAGGCTAGGCAATTGACAGCCAATACCTTATGTTTAAGGCTAAGTACCATGATGATTCACCATATTCTGTCTGTATAGATAATCAGGCAGAATATGGACGATATTCAGAAAAACTGCTAGGTGGGCACATTCCCAACACTCTTACCCCATCTGCGGTGCTACGGCGAGCAGTTGCTGGCTATCTACTGGCTATCTAAAGGGTAGCCGCTGACAGTAAGTCACGGCGGGACGCCAATGTGTTGTCAGAAATGACGCACGCGGGCCAGAAGTTCCTCGCCGGGTCGGCCGTCGACGGTCGCGGCCCAGCCGACCAGGTCCGGGCGAGATCCGAAGAGTGCGAATACCTTGCCGTCCCTGGCGGGGCCAGGCTGGAGACCTCCATCCACCCGCCAGCCGTGCGCACCGCCCGGGGGCAGTGCGGCCGAGGGCGCCGTTAGCCCTCTTACGCCCATTTCGCGAAGGGCGTTTGCCCGCCGCTGGCAAGCCGGCCAACTGTCCGGACCGCCTGTCAAAGTCTGCTGCGGTAGCTCGGGCGCTGCCAATGGTTCGTCTCCGATATCGACAGCCCAGAGCGCGCGGCGAATGGTCGGCAGATCTTCTGGATCAAGGATCTCCTCATGGCGTAGGAACTCCGCCCAGGCACCGTCGGGCGTATCGCTGAAATAGTGGGTCAACTCGCCGGGGGCGTTCCACCGCCCCGCAGGTTGAGACGCGTGCTCCCATAGGAAAGGGTAACGCGGATCGGTGTGCCGGAACGCGATCATGTCGCTGGTGACGACCCGAGGGCGCGGGCGAGTTCCCGCACTTGACGCGGCCCCTCATTGTCGGGCCCCCAGTTCTCGGCCAGCAACTGGGCGGGAGTGCTTCCGTTGAGCAGCTTGCGCGGGCGATCGAACCAGCGCCGAACACCGATGTTGTTATACGCCCCCGCGAGATCGCCAACAACGAAGGCCAGGAAGTGAAGACGGGCGGCGATGGGGTCGGGCGTGGAACGGGTGCCGGAAAGATAGCGCCACGCACTGGACACGGAGATTCCCAAGAGCCGGCCCAATAACTCCACCCCTAACACGCCCCGCAACGCCCGCCATTCGTGCGTGGGGGCGGGCGATTCGTCCAACGCGTTGTTGATTTTTTCAAGCAGGGCGGAAAGCCCGGTCGGATCGGAGCCCGATAGGCGATCGAGCTCTGCAAGAAAGGTATGGCCGATACCGGCCTCGGCCATACCCGTCTTCAGACCCAGCATAGCTGCATCGTCCAGGCAGGTGATTTCCCGGGAAAGCAGGCCCATCGCGTCGGCCCGGCTCAGTGCCGCGACGGCCATCGGAGTAACCCTCGGATCGTCGAACGGACTCCGAACGGATTGTATTCGGATATTTGTCATAATCCGAATACTACCCGCTGAATGCCATTCGGTCAACCGTTTTGATTTTATTTCCTTCAATGACAACTACGGCATCCTTCTGTCCGGGCGACATAGGGTTTCAAGTCTCTTCTCTGTTTTGCGGAAAAGTCCGTTGCGTCACGTCTGTTTACGGCTTGTCGAAGAGGAGGGCAAGCAGCGCTGAGGTATCAATCACCATTCTAGGCTGCAATGGGGGCAATGCCCTCAAAATCGTTCTCATCCAATTGGCTCAGTTCCCAGTTGTTTTGTAAGTTGAGCCAAAACTGCGGGCTTCCCCCTAACGCCTTCGATAGCTTCATTGCCATTTCTGCACTAATGCCCCGCTTCCCTCGGCATACTTCATTCACTGTCTTGGGCAACACTCCAATGTGTTTCGCAAGGGCCGTTTGCGTTAGTCCGATCTCCTCTAACTCATCCTGCAACACTTCGCCTGGATGTACCGGTGTGATGTGGGTCTTACTCATCTAACGCCTCCATACAAGGCTTTGACACATGAAGGAGAGAAATCGTTAAGGTGTGTGAATTTAATTTAGCCACTATAGCTCCCACAGACCAGATTTTTAAGTCCACTTTGCCGGATCATCTAATTGAATATACTTGTCCCTCACATCATATTGGTATTTGAGAAAATACCAATAATATAATACTCGGCTTGCAGAAACTCCTTCAGAGTGAGGTTCTCTTCTAAATCCTTCTCCACCAAGACTACCCTCCTCTGCATAACCGCTGCAATCAACAATATCTCTTACTACAACGCTGTCCCTCAAAGAAACACTAGACCGCCCAACCCCGCCCCCCTACCAATCCCTCTTCGCCATACCCCCTACCCACTCCCGCACCAAAACCCTTGACTTTGGGGAATAAAAGAGAGTATGCCCCCAGAGTTAGGAAGGGCAGGCGGAGGCGGCAGAAAGCAAGGATACGAGACAGCCGCTACTCAGGGGTTATTTGCGCAGGCGGCTAGCCCTTTTCTATATAGTAGGTAAGGGGAGAGATCTGAAATGACTCGCCTTGAAGAGCTGACACGGGGGGCATCGGTCAAGGGCATTCTGCCTGACAGTTTGGTCACGGTCGTTGATGTAAAATGGCATGGGTCAGCCGTGGCCGAGCTGACTTACAAGGATGCCACCGGCCGCCTTGGTAGCGAGCTCCTTTACCGAGATCGTGAGCCCACGATCGAGATTGCCTCAGTCGGGCACCCGTGGAGCTTTGACGGGGACGGAGCCATGCTGCGGCTCGTCTCTGAGGCCCAACGCATCCGTTTAGCGTACCTTTTTGACCCACTGCTTGCCGTCCATACGTCCCTGGTGGACCCCCTTCCCCATCAGATCACTGCCGTTTACGGCGAGATGCTCCCACGCCAGCCGTTGCGCTTTCTCCTCGCTGATGACCCGGGCGCGGGCAAGACCATCATGGCCGGGCTTCTGCTCAAGGAACTACTGATCCGTGGTGACCTGCATCGCTGCCTGATCTGCTGCCCCGGCAGTCTCTCTGAGCAGTGGCAGGACGAACTTTTTCGACGCTTTCACCTCCCGTTCGAAATAATGACTCGTGACATGATGGAGGCAGCGCGTAGCGGCAATGCCTTCGCTGAACATAACCTTATCATCTGCCGCCTTGACCAACTGAGTCGCAATGAGGATATCCAGGCAAAGCTGGCGTTGACCGATTGGGATATGATTGTCTGCGACGAGGCGCACAAGATGTCCGCCTCTTTCTTCAGCGGAGAGGTTAGGCCAACAAAACGTTACAAGCTCGGTCAACTGCTCGGCGGGCTCACGCGCCATTTCTTGCTGCTGACGGCGACACCACACAACGGTAAAGAAGAAGACTTCCAGTTATTCATGGCCCTGCTGGACGCCGACCGCTTTGAAGGCAGATTTCGCGACGGGGTGCATGTGGTCGATACCTCCGACCTTATGCACCGCATGGCCAAGGAGCAATTGCTGAAGTTTGACGGCACGCCGTTATTTCCTGAGCGACGTGCCTACACGGTCAACTATACGCTGTCCGACCCCGAAGCGCGCCTGTACCAGGAAGTGACTACATACGTCCGCGAAGAGATGAACCGCGCCGAGCGACTTGCTGCTGAAGGCGAAGGGCGCCGTGGCAACATGGTGGGGTTTGCCCTTACGATTTTGCAGCGCCGTCTCGCCTCATCCCCGGAAGCTATTTACCAATCGATCAAGCGCCGCCGTGAGCGATTGGAGAAGCGCCTGCGCGAGGAAGAACTCCTGAGGCGCGGCCAGAATGTGCGTATCGACACTACAGAGGGATTGGCTCCGCCGGCAAACGACGAGAGCCTGGACGAGTTCTACGACGAGACACCCGCTGCTGAGGTTGAGCAGACTGAGGAGGAGATCGTTGACCGTGCCTCGGCTGCACGCACCATTGCTGAGCTCGAAGCCGAGATTGCTATTCTACAAAAACTGGAAATCCTCGCCTTACAGGTACGCCGCAGCGGGACGGACAAGAAATGGGAAGAACTCTATGGACTTTTGCGAGGTGAGAGCCGGGCCGATGCGGCTGATGAGCTCTTCGACGTGCAGGGGCATCGCCGTAAACTTATTATCTTCACCGAGCACCGTGACACGCTCAGCTATCTGGCCGACAAAATCCGCACCGTGATTGGACGCGCGGAAGCCGTCGTCACCATTCACGGCAGTATGGGACGCGAAGACCGTCGCAAGACCCAGGAAGCGTTCACGCAGGATAAAGAGGTGCAAATCCTTGTTGCCACCGACGCCGCTGGTGAAGGTATCAACTTGCAACGCGCACATCTCATGGTCAACTACGACCTGCCCTGGAATCCCAACCGCATCGAACAGCGGTTCGGGCGGATTCATCGCATCGGGCAAACTGAGGTCTGTCATCTTTGGAATCTGGTGGCTAATGAGACACGCGAAGGCGACGTTTTTGATCTCCTCCTCAAAAAGTTAGAGCAACAGCGCGAATCCTTGGGTGGCAGTGTCTTTGATGTGCTAGGCACCTGTTTCACCGAGACTCCACTGCGTGACCTGCTCCTTGAAGCTATTCGCTACGGCGACCGCCCCGAAGTGAAAGCACGGCTTACACAAGTCATAGACCACGCCCTCGACTACGATCACCTGCGGCAGTTGCTTGAAGAACGCGCCCTGACGCATGAAACCCTCAGTGCCGCCCGTGTTCAACAGATCCGTGAGGACATGGAGCGGGCCGAAGCCCGCCGTTTGCAGCCGCACTTCATTGCGTCGTTCTTCCGCGAAGCATTCGCGTTGCTTGGTGGCACGCTACGCGAGCGCGAGCCACATCGCTACGAGATCACCCATGTCCCCGCAGTCATCCGCAATCGTGACCGCATCATTGGCACGGGTGAACCTGTGCTGACACGCTACGAGCGAATCACGTTCGAGAAAGACTTGATCAGTATCAGTGGTAAGCCACCGGCATCGTTCGTATGCCCCGGCCACCCGCTGCTTGACGCCACAATTGACCTCATTCTCGAACGCTACCGTGACCTGCTCAGGCGTGGGGCAACCCTCGTTGACCCCCACGACCGCAGTGACGACGTGCGCGTGCTATTTTACCTGGAACATGCGATTCAGGACGCTCGCACCGACCGCGCTGGCAACCGCCGTGTGGTCTCGCGCCAGATGCAGTTTGTTGAGATCGACAGCAGCGGACAGGTAAGCGATCCTGGCTATGCACCATACCTGGACTATCACCCTCTGGCCGACGACGAGCATACGGTGGTAGACTCAGCGCTAACGGCAGAGTGGCTACGTGATGATCTCGAATCGCAGGTCATTGCCCACGCGGCGGCACAGCTGGTCCCGCAGCATCTAAACACAGTCAAAGCACGCAAGGAGGAACATGTCCACAAAACCATGGCAGCGGTGAAGGACCGTCTCACAAAAGAGATCACCTACTGGGATCACCGTACCGTGCAGTTCAAGCTACAAGAGTCGGCAGGCAAGCCCCTGGCCAAAATGAACTCTGCGCTTGCCCGCCAGCGGGCTGACGAGTTAGAGGGACGGCTACAGCAGCGCATGGAGGAATTAGAGCAAGAGCGTCACCTGTCACCGCTGCCACCGGTTATTATCGGCGGTGCGCTTGTGGTGCCACGATGTCTGCTCAACCGGCTGAGCGGACAGACACCCACACCTGACGGTGTGACACAAGCCGAACGCGCCCGCATCGACCGACTGGCGGTTGCTGCCGTTATGGAAACGGAGCGCAGATTAGGACGCGAACCGCGTGAGATGCCACACGATAACCCCGGTTACGATATTGAGTCCAAAGACCCAGATACCCATCGCCTATACTTCATTGAAGTCAAGGGCAAAACCACTGGCTCCACGACGGTGACAATTTCCAAGACACAAATCCTCACCAGCCTCAACAAGCCTGATGATTTTATCTTGGCCATTGTTGAGGTAAATGATGACATGGCGAGTGGGCCACACTACATCCGCCGACCGTTCCGAGAGCAGCCCGATTTTGCAGAGACAAGTCGGAACTTCAATCTCAATGAGCTTTTGACGCAGGCAGAGGAACCTTTGTGAGGGATTGCAGAAAAATCTGATAGACTACTGGCAGATGGAGAAACTTTCTCAATATAATCTATGAGGCTATCTGATGGCAGTCCAACTTGGAGATGCCGAAATTGTACGACTTCTTGCTGAACGCAAAATTCTGCCTGTCGATTACCGTGAACGTATTCAGATGAGGCCAAAGCGTGGACATAGAGAACGGGAACTTGATGTTACAGGTGATGAAGGAAGCGAATGCCGTATCGTCTTACGTCAAAGTCTGTTCAATCCGCTCGATTTCTCTGTCATCCTTGCTTACCGTCCACCAAACACAAACCAGCTCTTTCGCCTCCGTCGCTATAACGGCAAGAGTCATGAGCATACAAACACTCTGGAAGGACAGACTTTTTATGACTTCCATATCCACACGGCGACTGAGCGTTACCAAGAATCTGGACTGCGCGAAGATGTCTTTGCAGAAGTTACCGATCGTTTTGCCGATTTCCATGGAGCGATCCGTTGTCTACTAGAAGATTGCAACTTCAATATTCCCCAAGATCCACAGGGAAAACTCTTTAAGGAGGAAGTTTAGCTATGTCCAGCCAGGCCATCGAGCGAGACTTCAAGAAAAAAGTATGCGATCGTTTGCGGCTAGTCTCAGAAGGACTCGATCGCTACCGAGTATTTACTCCCTTTATGTTCGAGGACGGAGATCACCTAGCTATTGTGCTAAAGAAAGAGCGCGACCGGTGGGTGTTGTCGGATGAGGGCCATACATACATGCATCTTACATACGATCTTGACGAAAAGGACCTGCAGCGCGGGTCGCGGCAGAAGACCATTACAAACGCCCTCACAGCATTCAATGTGCAAGATCATGACGGCGAACTTAGACTGCCAATTCAGGAGGACCACTACGGCAATGCCCTCTACAATTTTGTGCAGGCGCTCCTCAAGATTACGGATGTCACTTATCTCTCGCGAGAACGAGTCCGCTCTGCTTTCTTAGAAGATTTCCGCACTTTCATGAAGGAACACGTTCCGGAAAATCGACGAAGCTTCGGCTGGCATGATCTCCAGCATGATCCAGAAGGGCGCTATGTAGTCGATTGTCGCGTCAACGGTATGGCCCGTCCACTTTTTGTACACGCTCTCCTTCATGAGGACGGGGTTCGCGATGCCTCTATCGGCCTTCTTCAGTTTGAACGATGGGGTCTGCACTTTCACTCTGTTGGGATATTTGAGGATCAAGAAGAGATTAACCGCAGAGTGTTTGCCCGGTTTAGTGACGTTTGCGGTAAGCTATTCTCAAGTTTGACTGGCAATCGGGATCGTATTGCCAGCTATCTTAAAGAAGCTATGCAATAATGACCACTCTACGCAAAAAACTCATCGAAGTTGCCCTGCCGCTTGACGTAATCAACAAGGAGTCAACTCGCGAGAACTATATCTACAAGGGAAACCCTTCAGCAGTCCATAAGTGGTGGGCGCAGCGGCCACTGGCGGCATGCAGGGCAGTACTTTTTGCACAACTTGTAGACGATCCTTCCAGCCATCCTGGGCAGTTTCCAACAGAAGAAGCGCAGGAAAAAGAGCGCCAAAGGCTGTTTCGGATTATTGAAGAGCTGGTCAAATGGGAGAACTCTAACAATGAGGAGGTGTTAGAGCATGCTCGGGTCGAGATCCGCAAGTCGTGCGATGGAAATCCCCCGCCGGTACTTGATCCGTTTTGTGGTGGCGGTTCAATACCGTTGGAAGCGCAACGGCTTGGGCTGGAGGCTCATGCCAGTGATCTCAATCCCGTAGCGGTACTCATTACCAAAGCACTAATCGAGATACCGCCCAAGTTTGCTGGTCGGCCACCTACGCACCCGAATCAAGACAAGCACCTGCTCGAAAGAGAATGGCACGGCGCCCAGGGACTGGCCGAGGACGTTCGCTACTACGGCCAGTGGATGCGTGACGAAGCTGAAAAGCGTATTGGCCACCTCTATCCAAAGGTGAAGTTGCCGAAGGAGTATGGTGGTGAAGCAACAGTCATTGCCTGGCTCTGGGCACGGACGGTGAAATGTCCGAACCCCGCTTGCGGTGCACAGATGCCGCTTGTGCGATCGTTCTGGCTCTCGACCAAGCAAGGGAAGAAGGCGTGGGTCGAGCCGGTGGTAGACAAGCAGGCGAAGACCGTGCGTTTTGAGGTGAAAACTGGCGAGGGTATGTCGCAGGAAGGAACGGTCAACCGTCGGGGTGCTCGTTGTATCGTCTGTAACACCCAAGTGCCGTTTGATCACGTGCGGACTGAAGGCAAGGCCGGGCGGATGGAGGAGCAACTAATGGCCATCGTGGCGGAGAGACAACACGGGCGCGCCTATCTATCATCGACGAAAGAACAAGAAACTATTGCGATGCAAGCAGAGCCAGAAGATGTACCAGAGACAGATCTCCCGGAGCAGGCTCTTGGCTTCCGTGTACAGCTTTACGGCATGACTAAACACCGTGATCTCTTCACTCCCCGCCAGCTCATGGCATTGACCACCTTCAATGACTTAGTAAGCGAGGCACGGGGAAAAGTGCTTGCCGACGCACACGAAATCGGAGTGTCTGACGACAGTAAACCGTTGAAAGATGGAGGTGCGAGTGCGACAGCATACGCTGATGCAGTTGCAACCTATCTGGCGTTTGCATGCGACAAACTTGCGATGTACGGATGTTCTCTCGTCCCATGGTATGCAAAAGAAGACCGACCATCAATGCTGTTCGGGCGCCAAACCATCTCGATGGTTTGGGATTTCACTGAGGTAAACCCTTTCTCAGACATTGGCGGATCAGGAGCAAGGTCGGTTGCCATCATTGCTGATTCTATTGCACCCATTTTTAGTAAAGCTCCAGGATTCGCGGCCCAGATGGATGCAGCGGCGATGCTCTTAGCTGATAGGGCATTAATCTCGACCGATCCACCTTACTATGATAACGTACCGTACGCAGATTTGTCAGACTTCTTTTATGTCTGGTTGCGGCGCTCACTAGGCAAAACTTATCCTGAGCTTTTCACTACACTACTGGTTCCAAAAGATCAGGAACTTGTAGCTGACCCCTATCGGTATGGTGGCAAAGAAAAAGCCGAAACCCACTTCGTCACAGGCATTGGAGGTGCATTTTCGTTGATGCGAAAAAGTGCCCACCCAAATTACCCAGTAGCGATCTATTATGCTTTCAAACAAGCCGAATCAGACGCTAGCGACAATGATAGACAGGACTCTTCCGGATCCATGATATCTACTGGATGGGAAACAATGTTAAAGGGACTCTTGTCTGCGGGATACATAATTATTGGAACTTGGCCCATGAGGACGGAACGAGCTGGACGTTTGCGTGATAGCAGTAGCAATGCTCTTGCCTCCTCCATAGTCCTCGTCTGTCGCCCACGTCCAGAAGACGCACGACCGGCCACCCGTCGTGAGTTTCTCACCGCGCTCAAGCGAGAACTCCCCGAAGCCCTTAAACACCTTCAGCACGGCAACATCGCGCCTGTGGACTTGGCGCAAGCGACCATTGGACCTGGTATGGCCGTATTCTCTCGCCACGCCAAAGTACTGGAGGCAGATGGTTCACCCATGCGGGTGCGGACAGCGCTGGCGCTCATAAACCAGACCCTAGATGAAGTTCTGGCCGAGCAGGAAGGGGAGTTCGATGCTGACACTCGTTGGGCGCTAGCCTGGTTCGAGCAGTACGGTTTTGAGGAAGGCCCATTTGGAACGGCAGAGACCCTAAGCAAAGCTAAAAACACCGCCGTCCAGGGCCTAGTTAATGCGGGCATTCTCTCAGCCAAGGCAGGCAAGGTACGTTTGCTGCGACGTGACGAGCTTGACCCCAACTGGGATCCAGATCGTGATAGTCGTCTCCCAGGATGGGAGGCTACTCAGCGCCTCATTCTCTCATTGGAAAAAGATGGCGAATCCGGGGCAGCACAACTATTAGCCAAAATCGGTGTAACGGGAGAACTGGCACGCGACCTAGCTTATCGCCTCTATACGACCTGCGAGCGTAAGAAGTGGGCTCAAGATGCTCTAGCCTTCAACAGTCTGGTGGTGTCATGGCCGGAAATCGTGAGGCTTGCTGGACAAGGCTCGCCACAAGCTCAGGAGGAACTGTTCTAATGCTTACCTCCCTAACTCTTGAATGTTTCAAGTCCTGGGAGCGGATTCGGAGCCTGCGTTTTGCCCCTATTACTGGCATGTTTGGCTCTAACAGTTCAGGCAAGACCAGCATTCTCCAATTGCTGTTGCTCTTGAAGCAAACGGTGGAGTCTCCAGACCGAGCACAAGTGCTGAACTTTGGCGATGAGCGAAGTCTCACAACGCTAGGAACCTTTCGAGAGATAGTACACAGACATGACACGTCGAGTATCCTGCGGTGGACGCTTTCTTGGACCCTTCCTAAAGAACTAAGAGTAGCGGATCCAGAGCAAGAAGATGTCATCCTCTTCTCTAGTGACACTGTACAGTTTCATGCTGAGATCACAGAGAACGGTTCTGGACGCACGATTGTAAGTAAGCTGCTTTACCACTTCGCGGGACATGATTTCTTTATGGCTCGCAAGTCAGAGGCTGAGGAAAAGTACCAACTATCTACGGGGCCTGGAGATTTTCGGTTTAAACGTACCCGAGGACGAGCCTGGGACTTACCAGCGCCGGTAAAGTGTTATGGCTTTCCGGATCAGGTCAGAATCTATCATCAGAACGCCGGTTTTTTGGCAGATTTTGAACTGGCCTTCGAGGAGCTATTTTCCCATATCTATTACCTTGGCCCATTACGGGAATACCCAAAGCGAGAGTACTCTTGGGCTGGTGCCAAACCAGCCGATGTAGGGTGGCGCGGAGAAAAAGCCATTCATGCTCTACTCGCCTCCAGAGAACGGGGGGAGAAAATCTCCCGAGGTCACAGACTCAAGCGGCTGACTGTTGAGGAATATGTAGCAAAATGGCTGCAAGAGCTGGGTTTAATCCATAGCTTTGCTGTTCGGCCGATGACAAGAGGCAGTAATCTGTACCAGGTATGGGTGCAAAAGAGCCCTGATGCGGCTGAGGTGCTGATTACCGATGTTGGCTTTGGGGTCTCGCAAATTCTTCCTGTGCTTGTGCTGTGCTATTACGTTCCAGAGGGGTCAGTTCTGATTCTGGAACAGCCAGAGATTCACCTCCACCCCTCGGTTCAAACAGGGCTAGCAGATGTTTTCATCGATGCGGTTACAACTCGTAAGGTGCAAATTATCCTGGAAAGTCACAGCGAATATTTGCTGCGTCGATTACAGCGCCGGATTGCAGAGGAAAAGCTCTCCCAAAAAGATGCCGCGCTGTACTTCTGCAATCTTAGCGACGGAGCATCACGTCTAACGTCACTTGAGCTCGATGAGTTCGGCAACATTGCCAACTGGCCGAAAGATTTCTTTGGCGATGAGTTTGGTGAACTAGCTGCAGCGACCCAGGCGGTGATAGAGCGGAAGAAACGACAGCAGGTATGAAAGCGGTGGTGGTGGATACAAATGTGGCAGTGGTGGCCAATGGCCGTGCAGAACAGGCTTCTCCAGATTGTCTACAGGCATGTTTGGATGCGCTACGCGACACTAGAGAAAAAGGACTCGTGGTGCTGGATGATGATATGCGTATTTTGAAGGAATACATGGATAACCTCTCTTTATCTGGTCAGCCCGGGCTTGGTGATGCTTTTCTTAAGTGGGTCTGGACCCATCAAGCCAACACGGTTCGCTGTGAGACTGTCCACATTACCCCGAAGTCCGGAGAGAGCGATAATTTTGAGGAATTCCCGGCTGACCCGGCTCTGGCAAGTTTCGATCTATCTGATCGCAAATTTGTTGCTGTGGCGCGAGCTAGTCGTCACAAGCCTGTTGTGCTGAATGCAGTGGATACGGATTGGTGGATTTTTCGCACTCCTTTGAGAAAGCACCGAGTACGGGTGAGGTTTCTCTGTCCCGAACTCATGAAAGAGAAGGAGTAACCTCATGGCGATGAGTAATCATGAACGTGTAGGCAAAGCCCTGGATCTGCTGAACCAGGGACTTAGACCTTTTGTTGAACGAGAGATGCGTGCCGTACATGGTGAAAGCTGGCTGGAGGCAGCACAGGGGAACCTCCGGGAAGACCGGGCACCCGCAAAGAAGAAGGGCAAAAGTCCACACTGGGATGCGCAGGCCCTGCTTGTAGTGATGTGGGACCAATGGAACCTGGTCTTTAAGAATACCCTCGGCCAAGCCGAACGCAGCCTGGTGAGTGAGCTGCGCGATATACGCAACAAATGGGCGCACCAGGAAGCGTTCAGTACGGATGATGCCTACCGTGCGTTAGATAGTATCCAGAGACTGCTCACGGCTGTTTCCGCCGAAGAATCCAGCGAAGTCGAACGGCAAAAACAAGAACTCCTCCGCGTCCGTTTTGAAGAACAAGCACGCCGGGAAACAAAGAAAGTAGCGGTCGCTCCTATCGAGGGACAGCCCACCGGTGGCCTTAAACCCTGGCGCGAGATCGTTACCCCGCACCCCGATGTAGCCTCGGGCCGCTATCAACAGGCTGAGTTTGCTGCGGACCTGGGGCAGGTGTACCGTAACGAGGGCTCCGATGAATACCGAGACCCGCGGGAGTTTTTCCGTCGCACCTTCCTGACCGAGGGCCTGCGACAGTTACTGACGAATGCCGTCCAACGGCTCAGTGGCACAGGCGGCGATCCGGTTGTGGCGTTACAAACCAACTTTGGTGGCGGCAAGACGCACTCGATGCTCGCGCTCTATCATCTGCTCTCTGGCGCGGCTTCCAGCGGGCTAGCTGGGATCGAGCCGGTACTAGAGGCTGCAAATGTCTCTCATCCACCTCAGACACAGCGTGCCGTACTGGTGGGCACTGCCCTCTCCCCTGGGCAGGTGCGCCGGAAACCAGACAAGACGGTGGTGCGCACGCTGTGGGGTGAGTTGGCCTGGCAGCTGCTGGGTAAGGATGGCTTCGCGCTGGTGGCTGAAGCCGACAAGTTAGGTGTGAACCCAGGCTCCGACATACTGCACGAGATCTTTGAGACGGCGGCTCCCTGTCTGATCTTAATCGATGAGTGGGTGGCGTATGCGCGCCAGCTCTACGTCCATCCCGACGACAAGGATAAGTCGGAAAAGCGCAACCTGCCGGGAGGTACGTTCGAGGCGAATATGACGTTCGCCCAGGCTCTCACCGAGGCGGCTAGAGCAGTACCTAAGACACTAGTCGTAGCGGCACTGCCATCGTCTGACATTGAGGTTGGCGGCGAGGGAGGACAGCAAGCGCTGGCTCAATTAAAGAACACCTTTGGCCGCCTGGAATCGCCATGGCGCCCGGCCAGTGCCGAGGAGAGTTTTGAGATTGTCCGGCGACGACTCTTTGAACCCATCATCGAGGCGCAGCTCTTTGCAGCACGCGATGCCGTCGTGAAAAAGTTCATGGAACTGTATCGCGGGCAGTCCGGGGAGTTTCCCATGGAATGTCGCGAAGGCACGTATGAGCGGCGGCTGCGAGATGCCTATCCGATCCACCCCGAACTCTTTGACCGTCTCTACGACGATTGGTCGAGCCTGGAGAGATTCCAACGGACTCGGGGAGTCCTGCGCCTAATGGCCACAGTGATCCATACCCTCTGGGAGCGGCAAGATGCCAGTCTGTCAATTATGCCTGCCAGCGTACCAATCGATGAGCCAGCCGTACAGTTTGAACTCACCCGCTACCTAGAAGATCCCTGGGCTAACATCATTGAAAAAGATATCGACGGCCCACACTCTCTGCCCCTCCAGCTCGACCGGGAGAACCCAAACCTAGGCCGCTACTCGGCCTCCCGTCGCGTGACCCGCACACTCTATCTAGGTTCTGCGCCAACGCTGCGTACGGCCAACAAAGGGATTGAAGACCGGCACGTGAAGTTGGGCTGCGCGCAGCCAGGGGAAAGTGTGGCAATCTTCGGTGATGCCCTCCGACGACTCACCGATCAAGCCACTCACCTTTATGTCGATGGGCAGCGCTACTGGTACTCAACCCAGCCGACGGTGACGCGTCTGGCCCAGGAACGTGCCGCACAGCTCGATGCAGATACCGTGACCGAAGAGATCAAAAGCCGCTTACGTATTGAGCAGCGGCATCGGGGTGACTTTGCCGGTGTCCATGTGGCGGTCGCCTCCAGCGGAGATGTTCCTGATGATCGGGAAGTACGCCTGGTGATCTTTGGGCCGGAGCACCCACACGCTGCTAAGGCGGCGGACAGTGTGGCCCGTGGAGAAGCCACAGTGATCTTGGGGCAACGAGGCTCAAGCCCACGCAATTATCCTAACATGGCAGTCTTCCTGGCAGCCGATCGGACCAGGCTAGGTGAACTTGAACAGGCAGCCCGCCAGTATCTGGCCTGGCAGTCTATCGAAGCTGAGCATGAAACCCTGAACCTAGATGCCTTCCAGGCGAACCAGGCCAAAACCAAACGTAGCCAATCAGACCAGACAGTACAACAACGCATCCCTGAGACGTACCAGTGGCTACTCATCCCCGGCCAGTCTGATCCGCAAGGGGAAGTCGAATGGCAGGAGGTCCGTCTGCAAGGACAGGAAGCGCTAGCCGTGAGGGCAGCCAAGAAGCTTAAGAATGATGGACTCCTGATTACCCAGCTTGGGGCACCTAGCCTGCGGCTGGAACTGGATCGCATCCCACTGTGGCGTGGTAACCATGTGAGCGTGAAGCAGCTTGCAGAAGACTTTGCCAAGTATTTGTACCTGCCACGCTTGAAGGATGCTCAGGTACTCCTTGCTGCGGTACGGGAGGGCATTGGCCTGCTCAGCTGGCAACAGGACTCCTTTGCCTATGCCGATGGCTGGGATGAGAACCGGAACCGCTACCGTGGACTGCGGGCTGGACAGCTCATTAGTGTTACGCTTGATGGCGAAAGCATGATTGTAAAGCCTGAGATTGCAGCCGAGCAGCTAAAAGCCGAGGCAGAGCCAAAGCCTGAGGCTCCAACCTATGAACCAGGAACCCCTGGGCAAGGAGAAGGTCACGTTTCTTCTGGTGGACAAGCGAAAACACCAATAGGTACGGGCGAACAAGTCAAGACTAAACCACGCCGGTTTCACGGTGCCGTAACGCTTGAAGCCCCTCGCCTTAGCCGCGATGCAGGGAGAATTGCTGAGGAGATCGTCCAGCACTTAGTCGGGCTTTTAGGAACTGAAGTCGAGGTTACGCTCGAAATTCACGCGAATATTCCAGACGGTGCCCCTGACAATATTGTCCGTACGGTCACAGAGAATTGCCGTACCCTACGCTTCAAGACGCACGGATTTGAAGAAATATAAAGAGGGACTATTAGTCAGTAAGCCCAAGGTCGGCAGCTTGCAGCAAGGAGATTGCCCAGGAGGTCTAAAGCGGTATGTAAAAAATGTTCACAGCCTATGGAAAATGAGAAAAGTTGCAGTTATTGCGTTACTTTATAGGCTTCAGCCGCTTGCGGCGCCTCGGTGTCACCATAGCCACGTTGATCCAGCGCAATAGCGCGAAAGCCGGCATCGGCGAAGGCTTTTAGTTGATGTCGCCATGAGTACCGCAGCTCAGGAAAGCCGTGGCACAGTAAGACTGGAAAGCCGCTACCGGCTTCAACCACATGCATGCTAATCCTGTTGGTTTCGACTTGGTTGTGAGTAAATTCCATAGGTGTTTATCCCCCGTTATGTAGTACAGCATTGCTTTTATTGTCTTTGTCGGTGGTGACAACTAAGGTCAAACCATGCGCAGCCCGAACTCTGATAGAGCTCCCAGGCAAGATCGGTTTATGGCTTGGCTCTGCCTCGGCTCGCCATAGCTCAGCACCAATGCGCACATAACCACGCGGGTCGAGCTGGCCCTGCGCTATGCCTGGGACACCGATTAACTGCTCAGTACCGGTCTTGGCGCCGGAGTAGGCAGTACGGACAAAGGGGTAGAAAATAAAATCTTTGACCACCAACAAGAGAAACAACCCAATGGTGACCCAGGAGGAAAGCCCCATCCACTGCCACAGCCCCATAAGGATAAGCGCAGCAAGCATCCATCCAGGCACCTGCAGCAATACGTATCTTGTTAAAGTTCCCATAGAAATCGGTATAAACTCGGGGTTGAGTATGTGGGCAAAGCATGATCACTCGCCCTTATGGCCCATCCCATTGGAATCAAGTATTGTAGAATCATCTATACCATTATCTATGTCATTATTCGGGGAAACAACCCTGGCCATGTCCCATGGCCATGTCTTTCTTCTCCATTGCGGGACCGGCGCGCCCCTCTTTCCTGTGAATGACCTACCGCCTGCGCAAAGACGGCAAGCAGTACGTGGTGATTGCAGCCGGAGGCCACAGCCGCATGGGAACCACTCTAGGAGATTATGGGGTCGCTTTTTCACTCCCTTAGCTTCGGGCTGTTCTCATTGACAGCCCCCTTGAGGAGTGCATAAGATCTCGTTGGTAAAGGAGCTTTTTTGCGTCACGTGGTGCTCTTTCTGGCTACGGGAGCTTATACTGGTTATGCGCCGGTGGCCTCTGGCACGGTTGGGTCTTTGGTGGCTGTTCCTCTGGCCCTTCTTTTCTATCCGGTGAGCCTTCTTTATCCCTTGGTCTCAGCCTTATTCATTGCTCTTGTGATTGCCGGTGCCTGTTGGGTAGCAGGGGAGGCAGAAAAGCTCTTTGGGGAAAAAGACAGTGGGAAGATTGTTATTGACGAAATTGTGGGGTTTCTTGCCGCCACCTTCCTTTTAGAACCCTCGATAGGTGGGTTCCTTGCTGCCTTTTTTCTTTTTCGCCTCTTTGATATTCTCAAACCCTTCCCGGCGAGGTACCTGGAGCGTCACCTGAAAGGAGGTCCCGGGGTCGTTTTGGATGACATTGTGGTAGGTATTTACACTAACATTCTTGTGAGGGCCTTTTTATGATCGAGCGTGCGGCCATTCTAAGTACCGGAGAGGAGATCACCACCGGCAAAGTGGTAGATACCAACTCTAACTATATTGCTAATAAGCTGGTCGAGATCGGTGTGGAAGTGGCAACGGTGCTGACCGTGGGGGATGTGGCAGAACGGATTGTCTGGGCCTGGCAGCGAGCCATGGACTGGGCCGATGTCATTATCTCTACCGGTGGGATTGGTCCCACAGCCGATGACCTGACTACCGAAGTAGTGGCTAAAGTGGCAGGACGGGGGCTGTTCTTCTCTGAGGACGTGGCCAACAATATCCGCCGCATCTTTGCCTCTTTAAACCGGACAATGCCCGAGAATAACCTAAAACAGGCTCAGTTTCCCGAGGGATCGGTCATTATTCCTAACCATCTGGGGACAGCCCCAGGCTACCGTGTTGACCTGGATACCCCTCAGGGGAAAAAACACCTCGTTATTCTGCCCGGCGTGCCCCGTGAGTTGAAACCCATGATGGAAGAAACCGTTATTCCCTGGCTCAGGGAAATGCGGGGAGGAGGGGAGGTTTTTCTCAGCCGCACGTTCCAGACGTTCGGCCTCAGTGAGTCAGGTCTTGACGAGATGGTTAAAGGTACGGTTAGCGACGAGGAAGGCAGGTTGGCTTTTCGGGCCAGTTTTCCCCAGATCTCGTTGCGGGTTACTGTGCGGGGAGAACCCCAGGAGGTAGAAGGAAAAATTGAGACCCTTTCCTCTCGCATCCTCTCATGTATTGGTCCTTATGTGTATGGGGAAGGCGAAGTGACCATGGAAGAAGTGGTCGGCAAAATGCTCAAGGAAAAGGGCAAAACCCTGGCCGTAGCCGATGCCCTAAGCGGCGGCCTGGTCAGTCACCGCCTCACTAACGTTCCTGGTGCCTCTGCCTACTTTCAGGGCAACATTGTTGCCTACTCGGATCAGGCCAAGATGAGTCTTCTTGGGGTGCGTGAGAAAATCCTGCATGATCATGGCACTGCCAGCGAGGAAACCGCACGGGAGATGGCCATAGCTGTGAGAGAGAGGATAGGAAGCGACATTGGTATTGCTATGACCGGCGTTGCCGGTCCTGACGGGGGCACACCGGATAAACCGGTAGGTACAGCTTGCCTGGCTCTGGCTGCCGCCGACACAACGGCTTCCCGGCGCTATCAGCTCTGGGGCAACCGGGAATGGATGAAGACGCTCACTGCCCAGCTCCTGCTTGATTGGGTACGACGCTACCTGCTCGGTCTGCCCATTGCAGAGTCTGGTTTTATCCGGCGTTGAGGGCCAATAGACACTCATCAAACGGGCGGGTGTTGAGCCTTTTGGAGAGGTAACCCCCATTGATTCGCGCGTTCATTGCCATTAATCTGGAGCCACAGGTAGTCGAAGAAATGGCGAAAGTTCAGGCTATACTCAAGCAGGCTGGGGGAGACATTCGCTGGGCCCGACCAGAGGGGTTCCATTTGACGCTTAAGTTTCTTGGCGACATTCAAAAGAGTCAGACTACTGATATTCTGACCGCTTTACAAAATGCACTCAAAGGACAAAGCCCCTTATCTGTTGTAGCCCAGAGCCTTGGTGCCTTTCCTCATATGAAGCGTCCCCGGGTGCTATGGATGGGCCTACAGGGAGAAGGACTAAAAGAGCTGAATGATAAGGTCGAGCAAGAGCTTATCTTGCTGGACTTTCCCCCGGAGGACCGTGACTTCACCCCTCATATCACTCTGGGAAGAGTGAGGTCGTTAAAGGGTTGGGATAAAGTCCTTCCTGTTGTACAAGAGAAACAGGCAGAGCGCTTTGGGGAGAGCCGGGTGAACGAGGTGGTCCTGTATAAAAGTGATCTAAAGCCTGACGGCGCGGTGTATACTCCGCTGGGAAAAGCCACCCTGATGGGTGACAGGTAAACGGGGATCTAGAGAACGCTAGAGAACAGGGGAGAGCATTATGGCAAAAGATAACGGCGATGATCGTAATCGGGCTATTGATCTGGCAGTTAGCCAGATCGAGAAGCAGTTTGGTAAAGGCTCAATCATGAAGCTGGGCGAGGAGGCTTTTGTTCACGACGTTCCCGTTGTTTCCACGGGTTCTATTGGCCTCGACCTTGCCTTAGGGGTAGGTGGGCTTCCCCGGGGACGGGTGGTTGAGATCTATGGGCCCGAAGCTTCGGGTAAGACCACCTTGGCTCTTCATGTTGTGGCTGAAGCACAGAAAGATAACGGCCTGGTGGCCTATATCGATGCCGAGCATGCTCTGGATGTCAACTATTCACGCAAGTTGGGAGTGAAGGTTGATGACCTGTTCGTCTCTCAGCCTGATAATGGTGAGCAGGCCCTGGAGATCACGGATACGCTTGTGCATAGTGGCGCTTTCGATGTCATTGTCATTGACTCGGTTGCCGCGCTTGTTCCCAGGGCAGAAATCGAGGGCGAGATGGGTGAGCCCCAGATGGGATTGCAGGCCCGTCTTATGTCGCAGGCGCTACGCAAGTTGGTTGGCAACATCTCTCGCTCCCGTACTCTGGTTGTTTTCATTAACCAGATCCGCATGCGCATTGGCGTGATGTTCGGTAACCCCGAGACCACTACCGGCGGTAACGCGCTCAAATTTTACGCCTCTACCCGCCTGGATATCCGCCGTACCGGTGCCATCAAGCAAGGAGATGAAGTTATAGGCAACCGCACTAAAGTCAAGGTGGTGAAAAACAAGCTTGCCCCTCCATTCAGAGATGCTGAATTTGACATTATCTATGGCACAGGTATCTCTAAGGAAGGGGAACTGATCGATCTCGGAGCCGAGCACGGTATTATCGAGAAAAGCGGAGCCTGGTATTCCTTTAATAGCGAGCGCATTGGCCAGGGCCGAGAGAATGCCAAAGGGTTCCTTAGGGAAAACTCCGGGGCGGCCACAATGGTTGAGGATAGGTTGCGGGAAAAGTTTGGTCTTGTGCCTGTTAGCGCACAACAGAGCCAGGTACAAGAGTAGTCCCGCTAGCCTCCTAACCCATGGACAGCCTCAGGCACAAGCCTCCTGCTCACCTGACTCCTCTCCAGTACGCATACCGCCTGCTTGCCCGGCGGGCTTATAGTGAAAAAGAACTCGAGCAGCGCCTTGAGGGCAAGGGCTTTACCTCAAAAGCAGTAGTCCAGGCTGTTACGCGGCTCAAAGCCCAAGGATATGTCAACGACGCTTCCTTAGCATGCGAGCAGGTGGAGCAGCTTAAAAGAAGAGGGTACGGCAGGCGGTATATCCAACACAAGCTTGCCCATAGAGGTATTGCCGCTTCTCTGGTCGATCAGACAACGCAAGAGGTAGTCAGCTCTGAAGAAGAGCTGGAGACCGCCCGCCGCCTGCTGCAAAGACGCTTTGGTGAGGATGGGCCTAGAGACCGCAAGGCCCGAGAGAGAGGATTTCGTTTTCTCCTTAGCCGGGGTTACTCCATGGATATTGCCGCTGCCCTGGTAACTAATAGGGAAGACCCATGCTGAGCGTGGTCGAAAAATTGATCCATTAGTTTATTAAGAAAATCGTCAATGAAAAATGGACGAATGAAAGATGGGAGCTATGACCGGGGGAGAAATTAGGGAGAGTTTTCTGCGTTTTTTTGCTGAGCGAGGCCATAGGATTGTGCCTAGCACTTCGCTCATTCCTGCCAGTGACCCCACGCTTCTTTTTACCAACGCTGGTATGGTGCCATTTAAAGACATTTTTCTGGGGATGGAAAACCCAACTCATTCTCGGGTGGTCGATTCACAAAAGTGCCTGCGCGTGTCAGGCAAGCACAACGATCTAGAAGAGGTAGGACGGGATACCTACCATCATACCTTTTTTGAAATGCTTGGTAACTGGTCTTTTGGCGACTACTATAAGAAGGAAGCTATTGCCTGGGCCTGGGAGCTGCTCACCGAGGTATGGAAACTTCCCAAAGACAAACTCTGGGCTACAGTCTACACCACTGATGACGAGGCAGAGGAGTGGTGGCGGAAAGAAACCGATATCAATCCTAGCCATATTCTGCGCTTTGGCGAGAAAGACAACTTCTGGGAAATGGGCGAGGCCGGTCCCTGCGGTCCCTGCAGCGAGATCCACATCGATAGAGGGGAGCAGGCCTGTGATAAGGTGGGCACCCTGGACCATGTTTGCGGGGTGAACGTTGGCTGCGCCCGTTACATTGAGCTCTGGAATCTTGTCTTTATTCAGTACAACCGGGGTCCGGACGGGAGCCTTACCGAGCTGTCGGCCAAGCATGTGGACACCGGCATGGGGCTTGACCGTATTGCCGCTGTTCTGCAGGGAGTAAAAGGGAACTATGACTCGGATTTGCTCAGAGATCTGATATCTCGGGTCGAGGGTATGAGTGGTACGCCACCCGGTGGGACGCCACCCGGTGGACGCCACCCGCAGGAAAACAATACGGAGACGATTCTGAGCAGGATATCTCCTTTCGCGTGATTGCCGACCATAGCCGGACCATCTCTTTTCTCATTGCCGATGGGGTGGTACCGAGCAACGAGGGACGGGGCTATGTACTCCGCCGTATTTTGCGGCGCGCCTGCCGCCATGGCCGACTCCTGGGATTTGAGTCGCCGTTCCTCTTTCAGATAACCGAGGAAGTAGCCAGGCTCATGGGCTCTGCCTACCCAGAGCTGATTGAGAGATTAGATTACATTACCGACTCGATCCGCACAGAAGAGGAGCGCTTTGCTGACACCTTGGGCAAGGGGCTGGCCCTGCTTGAGCAGGAGATCGGCCTGCTGCACAGTGCCCCGCCGGGACAAAGCGGCAAAAAAATTCTTCCCGGAGATGTTGCCTTTCGCCTATACGATACCTATGGGTTCCCCCTTGATCTGACAGAGGACTTCCTCTCCTCCGAGGGACTGGACGTTGATCGGGAGGGTTTTGACCGGGAAATGGAGAGGCAGCGGGCCCGGGCTCGGGAGGCACAGAAAGGAGTTGTCTATGTAGGCGCCTCTCTTCCAGGGGTTAGCTCCCGCTTTGTTGGAGACAGAGCTGACGAGTGGGAATCGGAAGTCCTTGCTACCCTGGTGAACAATGAGGACAGCGGGCGGGCTATTCGTGAGGGTGAAGAACTAGGGATTGTTACTGCCGAGACTCCTTTCTATGGAGAATCGGGCGGTCAGGTTGGTGATCAAGGTGTTATGGAAACCACCAGGGGAGATCTGATCGAGATCACCGACACCCAGAAACCTGCGCCTGACCTTATCCTTCATCGTGGCAGGGTAGTACGAGGAGCGGTTTCTGTTGGGGACAAAGTGCGGCTGTGTATAGACCGAAAGTTTAGAGAGGCAACCCGTTTAAACCACTCGGCCACGCATATCCTGCATGCCGCTTTGCGCCAGTTTCTAGGAATGCAGGTGCGCCAGGCCGGTTCTCTGGTGGCTCCCGATCGTTTGCGTTTTGACTTCACCCAGATGGGACCAATAAAAGAAGAACTGCTTGAGCGCATTGAAGAAGAGGTTAACGCTCACATCCGGGAGAACGCTCAGGTAATCACTGAAGAAATGTCTTTTCAGGAGGCGCTCAAAAAAGGAGCCCTGGCTTTCTTTGGGGAAAAGTATGGTGACAGGGTACGAGTAGTACAGATGGGAGATTTCTCCCTGGAACTCTGTGGCGGTACGCACGTGGCTCGCTCTGGGGACATTGGCTTCTTTAAGCTTAGGGGCGAAAGCGGAGTGGCTGCGGGAGTGAGAAGGGTTGAGGCAGTGACTGGCGAGGGCGCCCTTGAGTGGGTCAGGCAGCGGGAGCGGATTCTGCGCGAGGTAGGCGGTATTTTAAAAGGGACAGAAGAGGAGGCGGTGGAGAGGCTGGAAAAGCTCTTCGCCCAGCAACGGGAGCTGGAGAGGCGGATTACCCAGATGCAGAGTCGGCTGGCTGGGAATCAAAGCGAGGATATTTTCTCCAGAGCGCGCAAGCTCAATGGCGCGACCGTACTCTCCAGTCGGGTGGAGGGGGTAGACGAAAAAGGTGTAAGAGAGATGGCTGACGGTTTGAGAGAGAGGATTGGCTCGGGGGTCATTGTTCTCGGCACCGCAGGGGAGGAGAAGGTATTTCTGCTAGCCGTGGTGACCAAAGACATGACGGGAAAGTACCATGCGGGAGAGATCCTCAAACAGATTGCTCCCCTTGTAGGTGGTGGGGGAGGAGGCCGGCCGGACTTTGCCCAGGCTGGGGGAAAGAACCCTTCGGGTCTGGATAAGGCTCTGGCAAAGGTATATGACCTTATTGGCGAGGATGAGCCTGCAACCAGCGCTTAAAGTTAGCCAGACCGAGAAACTTACAAGGAAAGGAGGATACAAGATCGCACTAGACCATACGGCAGAAAATGTAACCCATCTGCACTTTGAGGACCACAGGCTCTTCCGTGACCTCCTCGGCCAGCATAACGACCATATTCGAGCTCTAGAGAGGGCTATAGGGGTAAAAATCGGGGTTGCCGGGGCCTCCCTCAGCATTGGAGGGGATGAAGTCGAAAGGGAGTTGGCCAGCAGGGTGATCTCCCAGATTTATGGGCTTCTGGAGAACGGCTATCCTATTTACTCCAGCGATGTTGATTATGCTATCCGTATTCTAAGCGGCAATCGCAACGCCCGTCTCAAAGACATCTTTCTTGATACTATCTATGTGGCTGGTAATCGGCGAGTTATAACGCCCAAAAGTGTGGCGCAAAAAGCCTATATTGATGCCATCCGCAACTTTGACATTGTCTTTGGCATAGGTCCAGCCGGAACCGGGAAGACTTTTTTGGCTATGGCCGTAGCGGTGGCCGAGCTTATGAAGAATAACTTTAGTCGCATCGTCCTGACCCGTCCGGCAGTAGAGGCGGGAGAGAAACTGGGTTTCTTGCCCGGAGATCTGGCAGAGAAGATCAACCCTTATCTTCGTCCCCTCTATGATGCCCTCCATGACATGGTGGACTTCGATCGGGTTCGTAAGATGATGGAGAGAAGCATCATAGAGGTCGCCCCTCTGGCATTTATGCGAGGAAGAACGCTTAATGATTCCTTTGTCATCCTGGACGAGGCCCAGAACACCACCAACGAACAGATGAAAATGTTTCTCACCCGTCTTGGCTATGGGTCCAAAGCGGTCATTACCGGGGACATCACCCAGGTTGACCTGCCTGTAGGAACTCGATCTGGTCTCAAACAGGCATGGGGAATTCTTAAAGACATTACGGACATTAAGTTTGTCTTTTTCACCGAAAAGGATGTAGTGCGCCACCGCCTGGTGCAGGATGTGATCCTGGCTTATGAACGCATGGAAGCACAAAAAGAGAGTAGCAGAGCAGGGGCAAAACGGGCAGAGATCCCAGCCCAAGGCGAGGGTGGCGGTCTACGTTATGAAGGGGCTTCTGGGAGTGAATCGTGGGAATATGACGCGGTGGGCGAAGACGATTCTTCAGCAGATGGAGAAAATGGAGGCGGAGCTCAGCCTGGCTCTGGTTAGTAACAAGGAGATCCAAGAGTTAAACCGCCGCTACCGGGGACAAGATAAACCCACAGACGTTCTCTCCTTTCCCTTACAGGACCGTCTCTGTCCCACTCTCCTGGGTGAGGTGGTTATTTCCCTGGACACTGCCGCATGGGCAAAAAAGAACGAGAGTTAAAGGCGCTGCTGGAAAACCAGGCTGGTCTGCGCTCAGATCTATGTTGAGGCTGCTCACCTTGCGCTCCTTTATGTTTTTGCTTCCGCCTCAAGACGCTGCATAATCCCTTTCAGCTCATTAACCTGCCACTCTGCATACTGAGGGTCTTTGCGCCGGATATCCTCATCTGCCTCAAAGTGCTGCAAGGCGTGGTAGGCCTCACACAGGAGAGGATCAGCCAGATAGTCCTCTTCCGCAGGCCAGGAGGCAAAGACCTCATCCAGGGATATTTCCCCCTGCAAAACCCGCTTAATGAAATGCGTCACCTTGCTCCTCAGCTCTTGGGCTAAGGGTCGTATCACTTTCATAAAGCCCTCCCTCCTCTCTTTCGCCTCGCCAGGGGATTAAGCAGATGATGTTTCTCCATATAGGGAGCTATGTGATAATGTAAGACTGATTTTCCCGTACTCCCAGGAAGGGGATGAAGATCTAACCTAAAAATTGGCCTGCCTCGATAACGAATTTGGCAAATCCTTCCTTTCCCATGCCTTAAGCTGGGAGAGGGACCATCGATTTTTATTCTCCGCAAAGCACCCCTTTTGCCTCCAAGCTCCTCTCCCTACGTACCACCCTCATAATGGGTTCCCCTCGACTTAGAGCGGTTTTAAGGTAACCCATCACGAGTAAGAAGAAGATTCCAAGCAGTGTAAACTCTCCCAGCCACGGCATGCTTCACCTTCTTGGCTATGACTATGAAATCTCCCGCGCCGAGTCTCTGCTGATGGCTTCCGGCGATGGGGTGACTCTGACGAGTTTTTTACGTATTGTCATTATAAGCCCTCACTCTTGTCGGGGTCAGCAGCAGTCGGCGTACCCATCTTCCTGAGTTCCGCCAGGAGACGGACAATGTCCCGGTAACACTTGTCGAAGGAATCGGCTTGGCGAGCTATGTCCAGGTCAAAGGATGCCGCCAGGGCCGGTTGGTCCAGGGTCTCGCTGTAGGCCCGGCCGCTCTCCATGCGGTGACTGAGCCACTCTTTCGTGTCACGGATAGCCTCTGGATCTGCCGGAGGTTGTAGGTCTTTTGTGAGCCCCCGCTGCCCGCGGAGCGATTCCGCTGCAGCAAGAAACCATGCCTCGAACTCGTGTTTTGCCAGGACAACGGCTAGGGGCAGGTCACTACGAACCTGGATGGCCCGTTGGAGCAATTGAGGACCGAGTTGGGCCGGGCAGTCTGTGTCGCTGTCAAGTACAATGAAGATGGCACCGTGACTGCCAATCCTGCGAGCAGCTAGCTCGACAGCCCTCTCAAGTTCATCGGGTCTAAGCAGCTTGCTCTTTGGCACTAATATACCTGTTTCAGTAGGGTAGACTCTTTTTGACTGGGCATATATAAAGGGGGAATCAACAAAGAAGAGAATGATCCCCTGCCAGAAACAGAGCAGAATAAAGAGTTTCACAACTTTGCTGACCTGGCAAAGAAGCTTTTTTCTGTCCCACGGGAGGAGGCAAGAGCGGAAGAAGCTTCGGACAAGGCCAGCAAAGAGAAGTCTCCTCAGACATGGGACCGTGTGCCATAACTTATCATTGCGATCATGTTATCGGCACAGTAACGTCCGCAGAAATAACCTCGAAGAACAGGCGGTTCTTTGAAGGATTGTATATCATCCGCCACTTATTCAATATGTCTCGCCCAAGTAGGGAAGGGAGGTCCATTATTTCTGAATCGGGAGCACTAACCTGTAGGGCTATGTCGTAGACGTGTAGGTAACGTTTCGGCTCCGAAAACACGACAAGTGCTGACTCTACATAATTGTGGCAAATCCCTCCTACCCCGACGCTTGGGTTACTGCCCTTTAACTTTGAGTAGTCAAGGCGCATGCGTTTGCCATCGCCAGGCATCAGCACGCTTCTATCAGCGCCAGTATCAACACAGAAGGAAATATTGCTGCCGATTTTGAGCCTAGGAAAGAATAGGCGACCTTCAATGTAGGGTCGCCCAGACGTGTCACCGAATCTGCCCCTCAGCACGGTGCCTACAAGATCATGGTACGCTGGTTTTTATTGATAAACCGTACAAGCACCTGCTCCCGAGGGAACTCCTTTTCGTCGATCTGTGTCATGACGGAACCAAACGTTTTCCCCTGGGCCACCACCTTCCCCTGGTAGACTGCAATCCACTTCTTGTCGTAGAGATCTATCATCCGCGGGTGTTTTGCGGAGAGAACCTTTGCCGCCCTCCTAAAGCGCTCAAGCCCCTGGTCAATGTCCGCTGGATTGCCAATCTGTTTGAGGATCGCCCTGGTCCGTGCCTCGGTCAGCATAACGTCCTCCTTTGTTTTATTTTAGTTTCATTTGTCGTGGAGGACATAAGTTGAAAACAGGAGAGGTCTTCTATTTCATGATGAATTCTGGATTTGTCAACCCCCCCACTGACCCACTACCTGTAATAGAGAAGGGGGCGTTAGCCCCCCCTATTGTGACTTTAGTATATAATTCCCATTAAAAAGACGGAGCTGTTTTTCTGAAGCTTCTTGGATCACCGTCGGGTCAGGCATCATTTGATTGAGGCGTAGAAGCTCCCCCGCCGTGTAGAGATGATCGCGCAACACAGATCTTCCAGCATCGTCCAGCAGCCCGATGTAGGTAACGCCCTCCTCGGCGACAACGGCGAGTATGGAGCTGCTATCCAGCTTATCATCGTCGAGCAGGTCCGGGCTGTGGCTGGTGATGATGATTTGCGTGCTGTGGCTTGCATCGCATAGGCTGTTGAGCAGTACTCCCGCAGCGGCCGGATGCAATGCCACCTCGGGCTCTTCGATGCCTACAAGCGGCACGCGTGGGCCTTTGTTGTTGACTGCCTGAAATAGAGCTACAAGAATGCCCAGCGCGCGCAGCGTGCCGTCAGACATGCTGGCGGCAAGAAATCGCCAGGGGTCTTTGGAGCCTGCGACCCGTTGGCGAAATTCTAGGGTCTCTTTGGGACCAATCTCCTTGACATCTACACCGTGCACTCCAGGCACGACCTTTGCCAGATACTCCTCGATGCGCCGTTTTGTCGTCTTGTCATGTATGGCCAATTGAGCGAGAACGCTCGCGATGTTGCTTCCGTCGCGTGCGAGAAGCTCACCAGCATCGGGTGGCTGGAGGTCGCGGATACGATCTGGGTTAAGGTTGTAAAAACCCATACAAGAAAGTGTCTCGTACACGGGTCGAAATTCATCGAGCCCGGATGCATTTACCAGGTAGAGACGGTCGCTTGCCGCAGCCGGGGCAACCGGAGCGCTCGTATCCACCTTGCCCTCACGAACCCGGAAGTAGTTCTCGCGTGAGAGGGCCTCTGGCCCATAGAGGACGCACTCTTCGTTCTGGACCTCATACCCGCCGTGCGCGCGTGCCCCGATACGGAAGGCATAGTGACCGGTCGAGCCAGAGCGCAAGAAAAATTCCAGGCGGATACCGAAGTGAGTCGGATGTCCGCCAGAGCGGCGGCGCACCTCTTTGATACCGCCCCGGTCCCGCAGGGCGTGGTCCAGAGAAGTGCGTAACGAGTCGGCCACAAAGCGTAGGGCATCTAAGAAATTGCTCTTTCCGGCTCCGTTCAGGCCGGCAAGGAACGTTAGTGGTCCAAGTTGGACATCGCAGCGAGCAATGCTTTTGTAGTTTCTTAGCTTAACCCTTGTAAGAAATGTTGAATCTTTCATGTCCACGCTAATGCTCAATAGGCAAATTTTGCTACCCAGAGGGTGAAATCTGCCCTGAGCATCACCAGATGCCGAAGAGGTCGAATTCTTTCCGTGCGAATCACAGATTCTTGATCATTAGCTCAGCCATCCGCTGATTGAAACTGACCGGGTCGGACAGCTCCGAGCCCTCTGCCAGGAGACCATAGCCCAAGAGAAGCTCGGCGTATGTGTCCAGGATGGGGTCCTCTTTATCCTGTTGGAAACACTCATGCAACTTGACAAGGATTGGGTGCGTAGGGTTCAATTCCATGATTCGACGCTGTGTTGCCTTGGCTTCCTGGCCCAATAGACGAGTCATTTGCGGACTGTAGTCATGTTCGGCGCCTACTAGGCAGACCGGCGAGGTGGTGAGACGGCTGGATAGGCGCACCTCTTTGACCTGCGCCTCAAGCCTCTGCTGCAACAGCTCGAGTAGACCGGCATAGTTCTCCGCTTGCTCCTTTAGCTCTTTCTCTGTCTGTTCTCTCTCGGCATCACTGCCCAGCTGTACGGTTCCCTTACCGATCGACTTGAGTTTCTTATCCTCAAACTCGGTCAGAGACTGAACCACCAACTCGTCCACGGGTTCGACCAAGTAGAGGACTTCATAACCCTTGGCTTTGAAGGCCTCGAGATGGGGGGAATTCTCGACTGTGCGGCGGGATTCCCCGGTTAGATAGAAGATCTCCTTCTGGTCCGGCTGCATACGCTCGACATACGCCTTGAGGGTAGTAAGCTTTTCTGGATCGTGCGACGAAGCAAAGAGCAGAAGAGGAACGATCTTCTCTTTATTATCGTAGTCAAAGCTAATACCCTCCTTGAGGGTTCGGCCGAACTGCTCCCAGAACTGTAGATAGGCTTTATAGTCGTCCGTATACATACCGGTCAGCGTATCGAGAACCTTTTTGGTCAACCACTGCCGGATCTGAGTAATGTGCCGGTCCTGTTGCAGCCGCTGTCGGGAGATATTGAGTGGGAAGTCGGCCGAGTCGACTAGCCCCTTGATAAAGCGCAGATATCTGGGAAGGAGGTCCTCGTAACGTTCCATGATCATGACACGCTGGGCGTAGAGTTGGAGGCCAAAAGCCGCGGCGTGGTAATGGAGGTCATACGGTGTCTGCGAGGGGATAAAGAGCAGGGCTTGGAATTCGAACCGGCCTTCGGCTTTGAAGACCATGGTCTTGAGGGGGACGTTCCAGTCGTGAGAGATGTGCTTATAGAACTCGGCGTATTCTTCCGCGGTGACCTCCGACTGCGGCCGTGTCCAGATGGGTTTCAGGGAGTTAAGGGTCTTATCCTCAATAACGATTGTGGTTTTGCCGTCCTGTTTCGGCCTGCCGTGCTCATCTTGTTCAACTTCCTCGCGCTCGTCTTTGTATTTAATAGGGTAGGTCACAAAGTCCGAGTAGCGTTTGACAATACGGCTCAGAATCCACTGATCGGTAAAATCTTCAATGCCGCTGTCTGGATCGACCGGCTTCAAATGGAGGATGATTGAGGTTCCGTGCTGGGATTTTTCGGTCTCGGCAAGAGTATACTGCCCGTTGCCAGTCGACTCCCAACGGGTTGCCGTCTCCTCGCCCGCCCGGCGCGTGACCAGTGTGACCTTGTCTGCCACCATAAAGGCGGAGTAAAAGCCAACTCCAAATCGACCAATCAACTCGGTGAACAGGTCGTTTGACTCCCCCTGTTGCTGAATCTGTTCAAGTAATTCCCGTGTGCCTGATTTAGCGATTGTTCCGATATTGGCAATGATCTCGTCTGGGCTCATGCCAATGCCATTGTCGTGGATTGTCAGAGTTCTGGCTTGGCGGTCGGTATCGAGACGAATCTCAGCGGCATCTCTGTCAGTGGATAGCTCCGGCTTGGTGAGCGCTTCAAAGCGTAAGCGATCAAGGGCGTCCGAGGCGTTAGAGATCAACTCACGCAAAAAGATCTCCTTATTAGTGTACAGAGAATGAATCATGAGATTAAGCAGTTGCGTGGTTTCTGCCTGAAATGAAAACGTTTTGACCTGGGTTTCCACAACCTGACTCCTTCTTGTTAGCTAGTAGCTGAAACTGCCTATTCTGATCCCAATAATCTCTGGATGCAAGTCGGGTTTGTTACGGATTTGCTTTGCTCAGCCGAGTTCCGCTATGCTCTCTTGCGATTGTTTGGCCTTTCACCCTCTGGCCCTTCGCTTCCGCTCGAGAGCGCCATGGGATAGTACTGCTCATCACCTTGATGAGAATAGGCTAGCAGAGTAGGATGCCCTACTGAATTATCAGCCCTAATAAGAGATGGTGAATGCCCTGAATAAAGTGGTACAGGAGGCGACTCATGGTTTTTGAACAAATCACATTCACAAAAGAAGGCAAACTAGGCCTGATTATGTTGAATCGTCCTCAGAAGCTGAATGCCTGGACACCGCAAATGATGGCGGAGATACGCAAGGCAATTTCTGATTGCAATGAGGATAAGTCCATTGGCGCCATTATGGTAAGTGGTAACGGGCGGGCGTTTTGCGCGGGAGCAGACATTGCCAATTTTCAGCAGAGGATTGAAACGCGGGAAAGGAGCGACAGACCATCAGACAACGGTGATCCCGGGGGTGCAAGCGACTGGGGAGCTTTTATCCGCGGTTCCAAACCAACCCTTGTTGCGGTAAACGGCGTAGCAGTAGGAATTGGTGTGACCCAAATTCTGTCTATGGATGTTCGGGTGTGCAGCGACCAGGCGAAGTTTGGCTTTTTTTTCGTCAAGATGGGTCTGGTACCGGAGTTAACCAGCAGCGCGTTGCTGCCGCGGTTAGTGGGCGTGGGACGGGCCCGTGAATGGTGTTTAAGCGGGCGCTTTGTCCTGCCCGATGAGGCTTTGGCTTCTGGCCTGGTTACCCATGTGTTTCCGCATGAGGAGCTTTTGGCCCGTACCAAAGAGGTTGCCCAGGAAATCGCAGAGCAGAGTCGTACCTCGATAATGGCCATCAAAGCATTGCTTGATGAGAACGCGCTTTCTATGGATATGGCAGCAGTGCATCAGCGTGAGATGGCGGAGCTCGAAAAGTGTTACCGAGGTTGGGAACACAAGGAGGCGGTGGCGGCATTCATGGAAAAACGTAAGCCAGACTTTTCGTCTCGCTAGTGGTAGGCCGATGATGATCAGGCGTAATGACTATACTGAATACTAATGTGGGGGTGCCTGTGAACTCAGAAGAGCGGCAACAGCGCATTATTGATGAGATTGAGGCCAGTACTTGGGTAGAAGATGGCATGATTATTGCCGTAGGTACGCCACCGCCCATGGCGCTTCTACGACAGATCATTCGGCGTCAGGTAAAAAATCTTACGGTTGTTGATGTTGGCTTGTCCCTTGATCTCCTTATTGCTGCTGGCTGTGTGCGTAAGGTAGTGACCTACTACGCCGGTGGCGGATTTGGCGTGCCGGTAGCACCGTTGTTTCGCCGAGCGGTCGAGCGCGGAGAAATCGAGGTCTGGGAAGGTGAAGAAGGGATCCTGACTGCTGGCTTGCAAGCCGCGGCCCAATCTTTGCCATTCCTACCCTGGCGTGGGGGAGTAGGCACCTCGCTTCCTGAGGTGAACCCTAATCTCAAAGTCTTTCATGATCCCCTCCGGGGAGAGACCCTCATTGCCGTCCCGCCCATCAAACCAGATATTACCCTTCTACATGCAGCCACGGCTGACCCTTACGGAAATGTTCAGCACTTGGGTGGGCCGGGTTGGCTCGATCTATTTTTGCACCGGGCGGCAGACCGCACCATTGTCCAGGTTGAGCGAGTGATACCAAACGAAGAAATTCGCCATAACCCTTGGGCCACTACTATAGCTGGTGCTGATGCCATTGTGCGTACGCCATACGGGGCTCATCCTTTCTATAGTCGCGGCTTCTATGTCCAAGACAGCGCCCTCCTGAGGACCTATCTTGAGGCGGCGACTGCGGCTGCCCGGGAGAATCATACTGAACTCCTTTCACACTACCTCTCACACTACTGCCGCGAGCCGGAAACGCACGGGGATTACCTTGAACGAGTTGGCATCAAGCGGTTGCTATCGTTGTACGAGTATTAGAGGAACTTCCATCTTTTCTTCCAGGACAGGGAGAAGAAAGGCCTTATGCCAAACCACGAATGTACTATCCGGGAAATCATGGCTGTATTTTTGGCTCGTGATCTTAAGGACGGCGAAATGCTAAGCGTTGGGGTGGCAATGCCAATGGTCGAGGCTGCAGTGCGTTTAGCCCATCTTATGCACGGGCCGAACATAGAGCTAAACTTTTTTGGTGTCCGCATGAATGTAGCCCACCTCCATTCCTTGCCCATGCCTGGGTTTGCCTGGGACTGGAGGGTAGTACGTTGGGCCGAATCCTATAGCGATACTGGTCACCGTTTTGATCGGCTAAAGGGCTGGCAAAATCGTGTCTTCTTTATTGGCGGGATGCAGATTGATCCCTATGGTAACACCAATCTGATTGGTGTGGGTTCGGATTACCATCACCTCAGCTTTCGTGGGCCGGGTTCCGTCGGTACAGCTACACTCAGCACTCATGTTGGCCGTTACTATATTGTGCTCAACTCGCATACTCCACGAATCTTTGTTGAACGCTGCGATTACATTAGCGCCTTTGGCTGGGGTACAGGCGGAGCCGATGCCCGGCGCCGGCTCGGTTTGCCCGGAGGCGGACCCAAGTATTGTATAACCCCGCTCGGTATCATGGACTTTGACGAAGAGAGTAAGCGTATGCGCCTGTACTCTCTCCATCCCGGCGTGTCACAGGCCGAAGTGCAGGCTCAGACTGGCTTTGAGCTAGTGATCCCTAAACAGGTGCCGACTACCGATATGCCCACCCCCGAAGAGCTACAGGTTCTGCGCACGCGCGTAGACCTCGATGGATTCTTACGGCGCTGATTTTCTCTACAACTATAACAAATAGGTCCTTTTGGAGTGCGGGAGCCATGCTTCCGCTTTCCCTGGGCGTAGCTAGGCTACGCCCACTTTCTGGTCAACCCAACTTCAATGGTTTTGCTTGACAACCTGCTTGGCCGTGGTGTCTAATAGCAAAGCTTACAAAAATTACCCAGAATAAGGAGATGTCTATGGGATTACGCGGAAGACTCACAAAAGAACAGTTTGCTTTCACTATGCCGGTGGATGCGCCGCTCTACCAGAAGCCGCCGTTCTACTATAAGGACGCACAATTGGCCCTGTTCGAATATGAGACTGATGCTGAGGCGGCGGCAGACGTTCTACCTGCACCGCTCGAACTGACTGATACGCCCACTGCCGGCCTAGCTCTGGTCGAATACCCCTGGACAACCTTTGGCCCTTACAATGAAGCCATCCTCTTTATTATGTGCCTGTACCAGGGTAGACCGATGCAATATATCCCTCAGATCTTCCTTACTACTGAACCTCCGATGGCTGCCGGCCGTGAAATCTGGGGGATCCCCAAGAAGCTGGCACATATCGGCTTTGTTAAGGAGAACGATCATCTCATGGGCTATGTCGAGCGGCCCAAGGGTTTGCGGATCTGTTCCGGGGTAATGCGGCCGGAGCGGCCGGTAAACCTCAGCAGCTTTAGCCCGATCCCGCCAGTGTGCTTGCGGGTGGTTCCTAGCCCAGAAGAAGACGCGCCGCCCTCTCTAGCCGAGCTCATCGAGATCGAAGTGGAGCAACGGCCCAAGGAGGTCTGGGAAGGACCGGGCTCGTGCTATTTTACTGGTGCCTCAGACCTTGATCCCTGGCACAAGCTGCCGGTGAAAAAGATGAAACGTTGCTCATTTACGGTCTATGATATGGACCTGAAGTTCGGAAAGATTATTGAGAGGTTGTAAGATTTACCGTTCCCGAAGGGTTATTACAAGACAAAACTGCTGACTTGACTCGGATTCGGGTGCTGGCATAGGGATCAGTGATCAGGGGGGCAAACGTGGAGAAATCCCCCCTGACTCTCGCGCAATACCAAGGCTTTGAACTTTTTTTTAATCCGTCACTTTTATTCTGTAACCCCGCCTTAGGCAAAACCCTGCTCAGTCATATCCATCTGCACTTGATCACCACACTCAGAACGCTAGTATCAACTCTAGTGACACGGACCCCAAGGCTTTTCTTAGCTGCTTTTAGTGGACTTCTGCTAGCTTTGGCTTTCCCCAAGTGGGAAATCAGCCTGCTTGCCTGGATAGCGTTTGTTCCCCTTCTCTGGAGTGCGCGAGGGGAAACGTCTCGGAGGGCCTTTTTCTATGGCTGGGTAGGAGGAATGGCTTTTTACCTTGCTTCCCTCTATTGGGTGGTTCCCACAATTGGTAACTACAGCAGCATTCCTACCCTCTTGGCCATAGGACCACTTCTGCTGATGTGCGCCATCCTTGCCTTGTATACAGGAGGGTTCCTTGCCGGAGTTAACTTCTGCCAGGAACGGGGTGTGAGGGTGACCTGGGTTGCCCCTTTCCTCTGGGTAGCCCTGGAATGGCTGCGCTCTTTTTTCTTTATCGGGTTTCCCTGGATTAGCCTGGGATACTCGCAGCACCCACGCCTTAATCTTATTCAAATGGTCGAGGTCACAGGAGTATATGGCATTTCTGCCTTGGTGGTTTTTGTCAACATAGCCCTGTATACTCTGGTTGCCGAAGGCTTGGGCATAGGGAGTTGGCGAAAAAGGACAGAAAGAGCTTTGGCTACTCTGGTTGCCGCGCTCCTCCTTATCACTCTATCCTCTTTTGGTGCCTGGCGACGGAGTGAACTAGAGACCTTGCCTAAAGACCGTCATCTGCGGGTTGCTCTTATTCAAGGAAACATTGCCCAAGATAAGAAATGGGGTCCCGAGTACCAGGAAATAACGATGTCTCGGTATGAGACGCTAACCAAAAGGGCCGCGGTTAAAGGAGTGGATCTGGTGGTCTGGCCAGAGGCTGCCGCCCCATTCTACTTTCAATCAGAAAGAGCCTACCAGCAACGTCTTTTGCAGCTCAACCAGGAAACAGACAGCTTTCTCTTATTTGGCAGCCCGGCCTTTGCCTATGACGGGCAGGAGCTTGTTCTCTTTAATCGAGCCTATCTTACCTCTCCTGTAGGGCAAGTAGCCGGGTACTACGATAAAATCCAACTCGCTCCCTTTGGAGAGTATGTTCCTTTCCAACAAATGCTTTTTTTTATCGACAAGCTTGTAGAGGGTATTGGTAGCTTTACTGCAGGTACAGAGATCACAGTCTTTACCATTCCTCAGGGCAGATTTGGCGTACTGATCTGCTATGAGGACGTTTTTCCTGACTTGACGCGTCGCTTTGTTGCCAAAGGAGCGGATTTTCTTGTTAATATTACTAATGACGCCTGGTATGGCAGGACCTCTGCTCCTTATCAACATCTCACCATGGCTGCTTTCAGGGCAGTAGAGAATCGTGTTCCCCTTGTCCGCGCGGCTAACACTGGATTCTCGGCCTTTGTTGACATTGACGGGCGTGTTCGTGCACGTACGGAGCTGTTTGATACGGCATATCGTGTAGATGAGCTAGGTTGGCCCCAAATAACGACTTTTTATACTAATTATGGTGATATCTTTGCTCACTTCAGTGCTCTGGCATCAGTAATTGTGCTAGGATATGCTTGGCAGAAAGCAAGAATCAAAAGACAAAAATCAAAGATTAAAGATCAAGCTGATAGCTGGCAGCTCTAAGAAGGGAGAGACACGGAGAGGTTTATGTTACTAGAAATACGAGAGAAGGCTAGTGAGCTGACGGAGAAAATGGAAAGCCTAGGGAGGCGTCTTTGACGTTATTGGCAAAGAGAAACGAGCAGCCGAGCTTGAGGAACAGACCCTTGCGCCCGAGTTCTGGCAAGAGCCCGATCGGGCGCAGAGTATTTTGCGGGAACGATCTGGTCTTCTTGAGGTCATACAGCAGTGGCGCAGACCAGCACAGAGCCTGGAAGATTTACATGTTTTTCTGGAGCTAGCCGAGGAAGGAGACGAGGAGGCTCTAGGAGAAGTGGAAGAAAAAGTTGGGGAGCTTGAAGAAGAGGTAAGAACCCTTGAGCTGCAGTGCATGCTCAGTGGTGAACATGATGCTGGCAATGCTATTGTAAGCCTCCACCCTGGGGCAGGGGGGACGGAAGCACAGGATTGGGCGGATATGCTTTTGCGCATGTACCTGCGCTGGGCAGAAAAAAAGGGATACAAGGTTGAAGTCGTAGACTATCTGCCCGGGGATGGGGCCGGGATTAAGAGTGCCACTTTTACTGCAGAGGGTCCCTATGCTTACGGGCACTTGAGAGCGGAGGCAGGTATTCATCGCTTGGTGAGGATCTCTCCTTTTGATGCTAACGCCAGGAGGCATACCTCATTTGCTTCGGTATTCGTTTATCCAGACATTGAGCAAGATGTGGAAGTCGAGGTCCGAGATGAGGACCTGCGCATTGACACCTATCGGGCAAGTGGTGCTGGTGGGCAGCATGTCAACAAGACCGATTCTGCCGTGCGCCTTACCCACTTGCCTACCGGTATTGTTGTTTGCTGTCAGAACGAACGCTCTCAGCACCGTAATAAAACAACGGCAATGAAGATCCTACGAGCCCGGCTCTATGAAATAGAGATGGAAAAGAGACAGGAGAAAATGGAGGAATTGCATAAGAGCAAGAAAGAGATTGCTTGGGGAAGCCAGATTCGCTCCTACGTTCTCCATCCCTATCGTATGGTAAAAGACCACCGTACAGGGACAGAGGTAGGAAACGCCGACGCCGTTCTAGATGGGGAGATCGATAAGCTTATCGAGGCATATCTTCTCCGGCAGATTACAGCATAAGAGGGAGAGATGGAAGAGATTACCATCCGCCTAAAACAGGCAAGAGAAAATAAAGGAGTTTCTCTCCAGGAAGTGCAGACAGCAACCCGTATCCCTGTGCACTACCTGGAGGTTCTTGAAGGAGGAAAAGACACTAGCTTTCTTGCCGATCGGCTGTACCTGATTCCTTTCTTGCGTAGCTATGCAACCTTTCTTGGTATTAGTCCAGAAACAGCTATATCCCAGTTTGTTAGTGAGTTGCAGAAAAACGAAGCCAGCACTGCTCGTTCGGAGCGACCACGTGAGTCTTTCCGCTTCTCCCCCTGGCTTATTCTGCTCTCACTTTTTGTTGCTTTGCTCGTGATTTTCTCCTCTATCTGGTATGGAGGAGGGATTGGCTTTTTGTGGCCAGGGGGGGAGGAGGAACCTCCCTCTCTCTCTTCTGAATCGCCTTCTTCTTTGACAGAGCCTAATGCCCCTGCTTCCTCTTTGACAGAGCCTAATGCCCCTGCTTCCTCTTTGACAGAGCCTAATGCCCCTCCTGTTTCCTCTTCCTTGTTTTTTGTAGAAACTGGAACGCGGGAACCGCCTCTTTTAGCTCTCAGCCCACAGATCTCGGCTATCGGCCAGGAGGCCCCACATCTGTTACAAGTACGGGCAAAGGAGAGAACATGGATCCATGCAACCATTGATGGCGAGCAAGAGAGGGATGTCCTTCTCAAACCGGGCGAAACAGTGGAATGGTCCGCACAGAAAGGATTTGTCTTGACAATAGGCAACGCCGGAGGGGCGGACCTTATCTTCAATGGGAAAGATCTGCCGGCTTTAGGAGTATCAGGAGAGGTGATCCGCGACTTCCAACTCCCTCCTCCAGAGGAAGAGGAAGGCGTTCAGGCTCGTTTACAGCCGTAGAGGTCATCCCGTATTTCCAACAGCTTAGTCTGCGACCGTAGTCTGCGACTGTAGCCGCAGACCGTAGTCGCGACTACAGTCGATAACGGTTTCTTACTAAGGCTTAGCCTTCTTTTTCACCGGGGCTATTGTGCCGGAGATTCTCCTTCTTGTACACATACTGGCTTACCCTCTATAGTGGCGGGCAATTGCAAGGTAAGCCCGCTATCTGATGCTTCGCTTTGTGATGCGGATGCCGTTCCATACTGCTCATTAACCGACACCAAAAATCCACACTCTCCCTGACAGGAGCCGATGACCACGGTCCTTCCCTTTTGGGAGAGACGTTCAGATAAACGGAGCAGGTCCATTTTGTAGTCTGCAGGCAGCCCTGCACAGGCAGGCTGGAAGGCAATAGGAGGTGGGAGCTGGGTAGTAGGCGGCTTGGGCTTATGATACCAGCCACAGGCTGTGACCCATAGTATCACTAACATTGCTAATATGTAAATTCTCCCCACCAAAATTTCTCTTATCTCAGCCATCTGCAGGAAACCCACAGCGCAAGTCGTGTGTCATGCGAATTGCGGCTTCTCGGCCACTATAGTAGCCTGGTATGTATCTGGTTTCATGATACCCCAACTTTTGGTAGAATGTACGTGCCTCTATATTTCCAGCACGTACTTCCAAATTGACAAAGAACATATCTCCCACTCGGGCGGTTTCCTCTAGCCACTCTATGAGCTGGCACCCGATCCCTAAGCGTCGGTAGGCTGGATCAACCGCTAGAAGATTCAAATGGGCACTTTCATCGAAAAACTGCATAATGGCAAATCCAATGAGTCCTCCGTTAGCCCACGCTGTCAACACATTACTGTCACGACCTCGAATATGCTCTGCGACCCGCCTAGCAGTCCACGACCAGGGTAACCCAGACTCTACAAGATCACGGGACATAAGCGCAATCCGTTTGGCGTCGCTCAGTCGTGCCAGCTTTAGTTCAATGTTTTGCACTTTCATAGACAGCTCCATACCATAGGTAGGATGTCTTGGGAACTTCCATGGCTGTCCTAACTTATAGCTCCTGTTACGCCAAGCATTTCACATATTTCTGGTCCGTCTTGCAGCCTCATAACCGGGTACTTTTCAAAAGACAACACCCGACTCTGACGAATCCCCTACTCCTAGCCTAGCGGCATAACGAGCTGTATCGTAATATAGATCGATGTCCACCTTCTTCAGATTTTCTACAGCATGGGAGAAAGGTATCATTGACATACGACAAGCAGGGGCGATCCCCTGGGCACTGACCATCTTGCCAAAGTCCCCGCGTATAACCGCCTCTACCGCCGTGGCGCCAAAAAGCCGGCCCATAAGGCGATCTATTGCTGAGGGACTGCCCCCTCGCTGGGCGTGACCAATAATCACAACGCGTGCGTCGTAGGGGGTTTCGTGTCGGATCTTCTCTGCTAGTAGATTGCCTATTCCGCCCAACCGAACATGCCCGAAGGCATCTAGTTTGGCATCCACTGTCACTACTCCTTGGTCAACTGCCCTAGCCCCTTCGGCCGCAACAATTACCGCATAACGCGGATAACGCCGATCCTGCAGCCCGTGCTCCAGGCGTTGGGTAAGTAACCTGTAGATATGCTCATAGGAAAAGGGATACTCGGGGATAAGTACTATGGCCGCGCCTCCGGCCGCTGCACTCCACAAAGCGAGATGCCCAGCATGACGGCCCATGACCTCCACTACCTGTATCCAGTGGTGCGACCCGGCGGACGTACGCACCTGCTCGATGACCTGCGTGCAATTACGCAGTGCGGTGTCAAAGCCCAAGGTATAGTCTGTGCCACTAAGATCATTGTCAATGGTCTTGGGAATGCCCACAACCTTGGCTCCCTTCTGGCCTAGCCTCTGGGCCACGCCTAGCGTGTCTTCTCCACCTAGAGCAATGACTGCATCCAGTTGCAGCCTATCCATGTTCTGGAGGACTTCAGCAGAACGATCCTTGGGTTCTCCTCCTTCCGGTGAGGGGAGGTGAAACGGATTGGTACGTGAAGAGCCAAGGTTAGTGCCTCCATCACGGTCCCACCGCCTGACTAGGTGATCTTCCAGCCGTAGCGTCCCTTGATCGCTCTCGCTGAGCAGCCCCTGCCAGCCATCGTAGATACCAATCACTTCAATACCCAGGACGGTAGCCTTGTATACAACGGCCTTCAGTGCTGGATTTAACCCCGGCGCATCGCCGCCTCCAGTTAATACTCCGATCCTGCGAATAGTCATAGGTCCCTCCACATGGGCTTTGCTAAGCGTTACTATACTAGATATGCTGCCCGAATGCTTTAGTGGCCCCCGGTAAACCCGCTACATACACTATTCAACAGAATACCCTCCGGGAGGCAACAACACTACGTAAAAGAGGCATGGTAATGAATGGCTCAAGAAAAACCCGGGTTAGCGCTGCGCGCCTCAATGGCTGGCGAGCATGGATCTCCTTGCTTATCGAGTGGTTACAGAGGCTTCAGCCGCCGAAGACGGCAGTTCTTATTGGCGCGGCACTGGTGGTTGGTGTGGGTGCCGGTTTTGGGGCTATTATTTTCCCCTGGCTCATCAACAGCTTTACAACCTTAGCCTTCGCTGGAGGTAGTCAGGCCCTCACCTTTCTCGGCCGCTACTATGTACTTCTGATTCCGGCGATCGGTGGCTTAGTGGTGGGACCACTGGTTTATTGGTTTGCCCGGGAAGCCAAAGGCCATGGCGTGCCGGAAGTAATGGAAGCGGTTGCCTTAAGGGGTGGTCGTATCCGTCCCATTGTTGTTGTCATTAAGGCATTGGCTTCATCGATTTGTATCGGGACCGGTGGTTCTGCCGGCCGCGAAGGTCCGATTGTCCAGATTGGCTCGGCTTTGGGATCGACCATTGGTCAGGTGCTGCGGATGTCCGACGATCGCATCCGCATGTTGGTTGCTTGTGGTGCGGCCGGTGGTATTGCGGCCACCTTTAACGCCCCGGTGGCTGGCGTTATCTTTGCGCTAGAAGTTATCCTCGGCGAGTTTACCGCTGGCCATTTCTCCACGGTTGTGATTTCGTCGGTGACAGCCAACGTGGTTTCCCGCGTCTTCTTGGGCGATGTCCCAGCCTTTACGGTGCCGGGATACACTCTGCATAGCCCCTGGGAGCTGTTGCTCTACGCCCTACTGGGTGTGATCTCCGCGCCGGTCGGTGTTGGGTTTTCGCGAATTCTTTATTGGCTGGAAGACGTTTTTAATGCCTGGAATTTCCCCGAGTACCTAAAACCGGCAGTGGGTGGCCTGGGAGTAGGCGCTATTGGTCTATATACGCCGCAAGTTTTTGGCATTGGCTATGATGCGATCGAGGCGGTTCTCGGTAACGAAGTTGTGCTCAGTAGTGTTGCGCTTTTGCTCGTTGCCAAGATCATGGCAACATCGTTGACGTTAGGTTCCGGTGGCTCAGGCGGTGTTTTTGCTCCCTCTCTCTTCATGGGCGCAATGCTCGGCGGAGCCTTTGGAGACCTGGTTCATCGCTGGCTGCCCAATATCACGGCTCTGCCTGGGGCCTATGCCATGGTGGGGATGGCGGCGGTATTTGCTGCCGGCGCTCGTGCGCCCCTTAGCGCAATCATTATCCTCTTTGAGATGACCGGCGACTATCGGGTTATCTTGCCCCTCATGCTGGCTACGGTTATTGCAACATTGCTCGCTCAGTATCTGGAGCCAGAGTCGATCTACACAATGAAGCTTTCTCGCCGAGGTGTTCACCTGGAGCGCGGTCGGGATATCGACGTCATGCGCTCTTTTCATGTGGCCGAAGTCATGCATACTCCTGCCCCTACCCTGCCGGAGAATGCTCCTTTCCACCAGGTGGTAGAGCAATTCCTGGACTCGCAGGACCCGTACTATTACCTGATGGACAGAGAACAGAAACTTGCCGGTTTAGTGTCTCTGCACGATGTTAAGGAGTTTCTCAGCGAAGGGGGATTAGAAGGTTTGGTGATCGCTCGGGATCTAGCCCGGCCGATTTCCACCACTACCCATCCCCAGGAAACTCTGGCTGAATGCCTGCGCAAATTGGCTGAGGCAGATCTCGAGCAGCTGCCGGTAATAGACGTAAATCCGGTGTCAAAGTTAGTGGGTGTGGTTACCCAGAGAGACCTTATTGATCTCTACGATCGGCAGGTTTTACGTAGGGAGTTTATTGGTACCGCTTCTGTGACTGCTTCCCAAGACCGTAACACCCTCACCTTGCCTCACCGCTACACGGTTGTACCGTTTCCGCTTCCTGCAGCGTATGTGGGGAAAACCTTAAGAGAGCTGGACCTGCGTGCTCGCTACCACGTCACCGTTATTGCTGTCCGTACTGAGACTAGCAGTGGTTCCCGCGATAACTTGCCACAGCCCGAACAACTTCTGCAGGCAGGGGAAATCCTTGTTCTCGCTGGTTATCGTGAAGATATTGCCGATCTCCGGCGTTCACTAACCTAATGTAGCTTTCCTGAAAGCTTTCTGGCCTACTCCTAGACGGCTGGCTATTGTACGTGATGGTATACATTGCTTGATAGACTGTTATAAGCAGTGAAATGGTAGGACTTTTGTAAGGCAAACCACAGCATCCCTACTTTTGCACCTCAAGGTCACTTTGTCGAAGCAGGGGGCAAAGCAACCGGGAGGAAAGCTAACCACATTCCACCACCGGGTTATAAAGCCTCTTGTGGCGGGCGGCGGTGTGCTTTGTTTTCCGACCCCTTAGATGCAGGGGCCCCGTCTGCTCGAGGGCCGGTCCTTCTTACCGGCGCATTAATAAAGAGAGCAGTGCGGGTGCGGTCATTATGAAAATCGATCTCAACCCGTTCGGGATCGATCTGAACATGGCGGGCGATCGTGATCAGAATATCCTTGCGCAGAGCCTCCATCCGCTCGGCTGACATTCCTAGACGATCGAACATAAGGGCAATCTGAAGGCGATCCTTTGCCTCGTCCTTACTCCCCCGCCCTCCGAAAAATCGCTGTACCATATTTTCCCACATCACGCGCTTTTTCTCCCAAGAAAGCGTTGGCCAAGCCAATGCATAAAGCTACCCTGTCCATTCAGCTCAGGAATGGGCACTTCCTCTCCTAAGATCCGTCTTACAATCCGCTTGTATGCCTGACCTGACTTAGAATTACCGTTGAGCACCACCGGCGTCCCCCGGTTGCCGGCGACCACTACCTCTGTATCATCGGGTACCAAGCCAAGGAGTCCAACCGCAAGAATATCGAGAACATCTTCTTGGTCAAGCATATCCCCCCGTTTAACAAGCTCCGGGGACACTCGGTTGATAATAAGGCGGGGATCCCCAAGGGAACCCTGTAGAAGCCCGATGACTCTATCGGCATCGCGCACTGGTGAAACCTCGGGAGTAGTGACAATGATTGCTTCATCCGCGCCGGCCACGGCATTGCGAAATCCCTGCTCAATGCCGGCTGGACAGTCAATGAGGATAAAGTCAAATTCCTCCTTCAGCTTGCTGCATAGATCTTTCATCTGTTCTGGCGTAACCGCGTTTTTGTCGTCTACCTGCGAGGCGGGTAAGAGAAAAAGATTGGCAAGCTTTTTATCCTTGATAAGCGCTTGGCGGACCTCGCAACGGCCGTATACTACATCGACCAAGTGATAAACAATGCGGTTTTCCAGACCAAGGATGATGTCGAGGTTACGAAGCCCAATGTCACCATCAACAAGAACAACCTTTTGCTCTTGCTTGGCCAGACCGATTCCAATGTTGGCCGTGGCTGTGGTCTTGCCTACACCTCCCTTGCCCGACGTGATTACAATCACTCTCCCGTCCATAGCCCTGTGGCCTCCTATCCCCTTCCATGCAAGGGTTCAATAATAATTCTTTCATTTTGTACCCTAGCGATTTCTGGCTGAGGTATGTGGCGGTTGCCTTCCCCCTCTTCTGGCCGGGCAATCAGTGGACCAATACGCAACTGCAAGGGGACTAGGTTTAAAGAGATCACCACCGCATTACTGTTGTCTGGGTAGCCAGCATGCACTAAGCCCCGCAGCGAACCAAAAACAACCACATCCCCTCCCGCCAGGATCTCTGCTCCCTGGTTTACATCTCCTACCAGCAACACGTTTCCTTCGCATACCTCCTTTTGACCGGAACGCAGGCTACGCCGCAGGTAGAGGGCGGTACTGCTCTCTTTGCGAACTGCTGCTGTCTCTCCAGGAGAGGACTTTGATGCTGGATCGCGGCTCTTGCTTGAGGTCAGGGCAGCCTCACGTACCGGCACCCCTTCCTTGTAAAGCACTTCGCGGCTGATCGGGGAGAGAGCAACGGCGTAACGCAGCAGGAGCCCTTCTTTATGGAGGAGCTCTTTGAGGTCTCGCCACTCTTCTTTGCTGAGTAGCCGCGAGCCAAAGTGAAGAATTATTTGCGAGTTGCAAAAGAAGCCATCGGCACGAGACAGCTCCTTCTCTGCTGCCCGCATTACCTCATAAAAAGGGACCTGATCGTCAAGAAGGAAGGTTGTTCCTTCCTTCAGGCCCTTAATGGTAAGGAGTTCCACGCCACCTCCCAAACACTCCCTCAGAAAAACCCACACTAGGACCTAGCTGCTCATCAGTCGTGGGGTGTTACCAGAACAATATTCTGTAACAGAAAAAAAAGCGAGACACAAGATACTATGGGACTTGTTCGGTTGGTTTGGTCATTCGTTCCGCGGTTGGTTCCGGCTTAAAGCTAGACTTGCTCGGTAGAGCTTTGCTGACTAGTGCTGTGCTTAGTTGCAAGGCGCTTGAGAGATAGCTATAAAACCAAACACCAATTGTTATCTTAAAGCACGAGAGGAATACAGTCATATGGCCAGAGAACGAGACAAGGAAATCCGCCGTCGCCGTAAGCGTCGTGAAAAGGCGCGTAAGCAACACATTAAGGAGCTAAAGGCGCAGGCGAAGAAGAGTTAGCGTACGGCTTGACTACAAAGGTAGAATTGCCAAAGCCCAGTTCTACTCCATCCGGCAGGATACGCTTAATTGTAAAGTCAGCAACGGTGTCTCCTTCATGAATCATTAACATTGGCCCGCCATTGATGCCGATAAAGGCTAGGCGCCTGTCTACGTCTGGCGACCACTGTAACAGGTTCAGAGACACTTTGGGGATGCCCAGAGGGAGGGGAAAGATAGGAGCCTGAGCCTCAGGGGTGTCCTGGGACTGCTTGTAAAGTTGCTTGTTTGGCAGGTTCTGCTCGTTGCGTTCGCCGATTGACGGTGTACTTAGTTCCGACCTGCGGCCGGTCCCACTCGATTCCGCCTTGCTGACTGAAGCTGCGCTTAGTTGTTTGCTATACAGGCTCTGCTCTCTTGCGTAAGGGCTTTTGGAAGTGACCAAAGGTGAGCGCTGTACAGCGGCGGAAAGGGGGGAACCTCCTACACCGGGCTCATACAAACCCTCTGAGTGAGTTTGGGGCATAGGGGTAGACCAAGAAGAAGACCTCTCTAGTGGATGAGATAGAGCAGCAACGGTGGTTGGAGGATCGGATGGTACTATAGGAATCGATGCCGCTGGTCCTGAACGCAAGAGCATTGTTCCCACACCACCGGCAAACCCCATACCCATCAATACAAGCCCTATTACCCAAATGCCTTTACGGGAGGGAGAGGGAAGGGGTGCAGCTTGGGGAAAAAAGAGCAGTCTCTCTCGGGTGCTGTGGCCAGAGACACGCCGCTCTTCCTCGACCTTCCGTAAAGCGTCCAGAATTGTGCTCATGTTTCTTTTTCCTGGAGGCTGGGGTTTTCTGTTTCTGCCGTCAAACGGGGATGAGGGTAGCTCGACAGGGAATTGTAAAGCATGATCATAGTGAACGGTCCCACCACTCCATCTGGCACCAGGCGTTTGGCCCGCTGGAAAAAGGCTACCGCTTGCTCAGTCTTCGTGTCGAACGTGGTGGAAGGGGGCTCAGGATACACCTGGGCTCGCTGAAGCAGGGTATGGAGCCGCTTCACGTTCTGACCCACACTGCCAATTGTAAGGTAAGCCCCCAACCCTTCAAAGTTGCGCCAGAAAAGGTGGGCTTTGCCAAACCAGTTGTTACTTATAACTCCAAACGGTATCTCCTGCTCCTTGTCCAGCAGCACCCAACAGCGGCTTCCGTTTGTCTTGAGCAGGAGGATGAACCGCAACTCTTTCTCTTCAGGAGTGAGTAATTCAACAATAACAGGTAGGTCAAGGAGGGTTAAAAGATTTAAGTTGCCACTAATGGGCAGGTACTCCAGACGACGGGTACGAGCAATCCGGCTTAAGTCCAGTACTTCTCCCTGTCTTTCTTCTTCCCGTATGCCTTCTGTTCCCCAGGTACGCAGAAGCCCATCGACTGCCTGTGTGGCGCTGCGTGCAAGGTCGAGCCGCTGTAGGCTCCCAAGAAAGGCTTCTTCCGTATAGGTTAATACGCTAGTTTGTGGGACCAGTTCGTTGTATGACGCTGTGCTTAGTTCCCGCTTATGGCCAGACCTGCTCGGCTCCGCCTGGCTGACTGTGGGTGGCCGCCCCAACGCTACACTTAGTGTTCCTGTAGATGTTGCTGCTGGAGACAGTATAGGTTGAGAAATAGGGAGGGAAGCAGACAGCTCCATAACCGTTTTTCCCTCTGCTGTTGGCGTGGCCAGGCTGGTAGAAGGAGTGAGAGAAAAAAGGTGGCGCACTGGTTCCGTTCCCGACACTGCCACCACAAACAAGAGCACTACTGCCAGAACAGCAACGCCAAGCGAGACTTGCCAGGGTAATAGTCGTGGTGACCTTCCTACATGCAGTGTAAGTTCTTGGATGGCCTGGCGGACCGTGCTCCGGCTGATAGTCCGCTCCTCGCTAGTGTAGCCTACGAGCAGAGTACGGTGACAGACCGTGTTGGTCAGTCGGGGCACGCCATGAGTGAAACGGTAGACCGCGTGCAAAGCATCTCTGGCGAATGTGACCGGTTCGCGGCCGTCCGCTGCTACACGCAGGCGATGGCGGATGTAAGCGGCAGTTTCCTGTTCGTTGAGCGCTTCGAGGTGCCAGCGCAGGGTTACTCGTTGGTTGAGTTGGGCCAACTCAGGGCGGGCCAGCATTTCCCTTAACTCTGGCTGGCCTACCAGGATAATCAGGAGGAGTTTCTCTCGTTCCGTCTCCAAGTTAGAGAGGAGGCGTAGTTGTTCCAGCACAGCAGGGTCCAAGTCTTGTGCCTCGTCAACCACCACCACCACCCGTCTGCCCATAGTTTTTTGTTCAAGAAGGAATCGGTTTAAATGATCAACCAGTTCCCTCTTGCTGGCGCCAGCAGCCGTTAGGCCTAGCTCAGTGTTGATTGCCTGCAGAAGCTCAAGCGCAGACAGAGCGGGATTGAAGATGTAGGCCACAGCCGCCTCGGTATCGAGGTCTCGCATCAGAGTGCGCACAAGCGTGGTCTTTCCTGTGCCAATCTCGCCGGTAATAATAATGACCCCACTTCCTTCGTTTACTCCGTAGATCAGATGGCCCAAAGCCTCCTGGTGTTTAGCACTGAGAAAAAGATAGTGGGGGTCCGGGGTAAGACGGAACGGGGTGTCGTGGAAACCGTAGAATTCTTCGTACATGGGCAAGGTACCCATCTACACCCCGAGAAGGCTTTGCATACGCTCCCACCACGCTCGTAGGGCAGGAGCTGAGTCGAAGAAAGGCTCCTGACTTACCGCGGTCACCCATTTCAGCGTGCCAAACAAGCAGAGGTCGACATAGGTGAAAAGACCAAAAAAGTACTCTTGCCCGGAGATAGCAGCATCAAGATCGGCCAGAACTACCCGCATCCTGGAGCGATACTCTTCCTTTTTGGCTGCCACCGCTTCCAGGGTTGTGCCTAGACGAGTTTCGCGTGAGGTACGGAAGTATTCCCGGTCTGCCGGATCAACTTTGGTAAAGATGTCATGAACCACCAAGGGAAAGAGCGCTGGGTGCACCGTTTGGTCCACATAGAGGTTAAAGAAGCGGCAAGCCTCTTTGAGCCCTAAACCGGGAAAGATCTTAGGTTCAGGCTGTTTTTCTTCGAGGTACCCAGCAATAGTCCATGAGTCGTGCACCACAGTGCCATTGTCCTTGATGACCGGTACCCGGTCTTGGCCAGAGAAGGCGATCTTGTCCTTGTCACTAAAACGAATAGGAATGGTGGTGTAAGTAATTTTTTTGTACGCCAATACCGCCTTGGTACGCGAGCAAAAAGGGCTGAAGCGAAGGTCATTGGCGCCCACAAGGTCGTAAAGCTCGATCATGGTATTTCCTCCTCCCCAGGTTTTCCTGTTCAGACAGGAAACAAAATTGTCCTATATCAAAAACGTATCAGAGAATTGGCTACCTCCCGATCGCAGGAAGGAGCCCGGCCAAATACCTTCTCCCATACTTCTTTCGTCTCCATACAAAGGTAAAGGGGAACAGAAGGGGCGGCCTCTTGAAGCCATCGGAGCATGGAACGGTACATCCTTACTCGCAGGGCCTGAAAAGTCCGCCATTTGCCATCACCGCAGGGGATCTGCTCACCTGAGAGTACCCGCGTGCGAGGGAAGCGTTCCCGTACAATGCCTCGCAGTCGTGAGGTGAAGCGCAGGTTACCAAGACTTATCCAGGCAACACGCCGAAGGTCAAGACTAGAAAAGAGCTGCTCCACTACGGCCAGGTATCCTGCCTCCCAACCAGGGTATTCAATCAGGGGGTCAAAGTGGAATCCCAGTTTGTATCCTGCGGCTCCACAGCGACGGGCCGCGTCCAGGCGTTCCCCAAAAGAGGCGGTACCATGCTCTTCTGTTGCCGCAATCTCCGGAGGGGTGATCGACCATGAGACTACCACGCGGTCCTTAGGGTCGAGAGATAGGAGTTCATCAATACAGTCACTCTTAGTCTTCAGCTCTAGAAGGGCGTTTTTTCTGCTGGCAAAGAAGGGAACAAAATGGGAGGAAAGGCCCAGCAAGGGATCAAGGGCAAGGCTGTCGGACAGCTCACCAGTGCCAATACGGAAAGAGCGCCAGGGATGGCGGTCCACTACTGCAGCAATTTCCTTGAGTAGGTCATCAAGATTGGTGAAAACCTTGATTGTTGGATTGTTAGCCAAGTACTCCTGTAGGAAACAGTAGCTACAGTCCATAGGACAGTTAGAAACTGGGCTCATTGCCAAGTAGTTGCAGCAGACCAGACCCGGTGTGCCTGCGGGGCAGTGTTCAAGAAAGGTGCCGCGCTGGCGGGTAAAAAGTAGACGATGTTTTCCTTGGCCAAAGGGATCGTAGCCGTTGCCAGAGACGTTCGCCGAGGCCTTCTCTTGCTTCCATCCTTTCTCGACCATGTAACAAGGAACATCCGGCAGCTGCTCGCGCACACGCCGCACCAAGGGAGAATTCTCCTCTCCAAGCTCCACAAGAATTTCGTCTGGTCGATACCTTTCCATATGCAGGGTCCAGCTTTCAGCCGAGGCATTTAGTCAATGAAATCCCTAGGCAAATTTTGCCAAGTCCAGTCCCTAGTTTAGACTTCATCAAGAAGAGAGAAAAGCCTCTCTGTCCACCCTTCTTCTACCCGCTTGAGAAGCCGCTCGATACTCTCTTTGAGTTCTACCGTGTTCCTGGCCCGAATCTCCACCCGGATCTCGTCTCCTTCCAGGAAAGGGGGAAATGTGACCTGGACGCGACGGCCCAGATCCAGCTTCTTAATCGTCTCTTTTAACTGTTCTTCCAACTGGGAGAGTTGGGGATAACGAAGCTTACGTAGCTCTGCCTTGACCTCTTTCAGCTTATCGTTGCGGGAGAGATTGCGAGCAAGAACCCGCTGGATCTCCTGCCTCTCTAAAATCCTCGCAGGCATCTCACTATCCCGCAGGCTAATCTCCTCCAGCCAGTCGATCAGGTCACGCAAGTGGTTCTCACCAATGTGCAACTCTTTGACCAGGCGCCAAAGCGCCCCTTGATCCTTTTCTTGCCACGCGCGCCAGCGCTTGACCGTCTGCAAGTGGAGACGCTTCTCCTGAGCATAGGTGTGAATGTTGGCCTCAAGGTCCTGCATAGGCACTTATACGCATTCAGCCCTCAGCGGTCGGCTGTTACGCCTTAAAATTTCTCATCTCTAGCTACTTGTCTGTTCAGAATCTGATAGCTGATCACTGACCACTGACCCTATACCTAAGGCACCAACGTGTAAATCTGCCAGGGCGAGATAACGTTCCGCTTCCTCTCTTTTCCCCCTCTTTCTTGCCCCCTGGGCCAGGACCCCGCACTTCTTAACCAGGACTCGGACGGTCAGGTTTTGCCTCTCTGGCGTAAGCTTTCCTGAAGCCAGAAGTTTGCACAAAGCAGCTACGCGAAAGCGGTCCATACCCCAAAAACTGTGGGAGAGCTGATCCGAGCGACCCCCCCTTTTGATGACCAGGGGTTTCTCAATTAAGAGGACAGCCTCCTCTATGGCCACTCGCAGCCAAAGGTCATAGTCCTCGCAAGCAGGCAGAGCCTCGTCAAAACCACCCATCCGGGCAAAAAGGTCACGTCGCATCATTACTGCCGAGGGACTGACTAGGCAGAGGTCAAGGCTGCGAACAAAGATATCCCCTGAGGGTTTATCGTGCTTGTTACGAGGATTGACCCGCACCCCGCCTCGCATCCAGATCTCCTCTGTTTGACAAATCTGTACCTCGGGGTGATCCTCCATAAAGGCAACCTGCACTTCGAGCTTCTGTGGTAGCCAGAGGTCATCAGAATCAAGAAAGGCAATGAGTTCCCCATTTCCTTCCCTTACCCCCTGGTTGCGGGCAGCGGAAACGCCCTGATTATTTTGAGACAGGTAGCGTATATTCGCAAGGTGCCTGATGGCGTCCCCAGTCGCGTCGGTAGACCCATCATCAACAACAATTAACTCAAAGTCCTGATACCTCTGTTGCCGGACAGAGTGAATGGCCTCATGGACCATCTCGCGTCGGTTATAGGTTGGGATGACAACGGTAACCATGTTTAATCTATTAGTTTAATCTATTAGTTTAATCTATTAGTTCAACCTATCACAGCCTATGCCATAGAGTGGTGGAGGTATTCACAAAAGTCTGGCATCGCCAAATCTGCCAAATCTGTAAATATTATCGGTATTCCTGGGCATGCGCAGTGTAATGGGTCTTTCTCTGTACCAATCTCATGTGGCTTTCCTGCAAAGTTCAGAATATTTCCTAGCCAGGCATAACCCTCAGCACGGTTGGGATCAATGGCAATGACCCTTTCTGCCTGGGTGATGGCCTGATCATAGACGGTTGTCCACTGCAATATTCGTCATAACTCAAGCCTGGCTCTTGTTCAGCTCTCGATCCTCGGCTAGAGCCAGAATGGCCCGCCAGAGGTCTTCTTTGCCGTCGCCCTTCATGGCAGAAAAAAGAATCAAGGGATGTCCCTGGAGCTGGGCTCGGATCATCTCTACCTGCTTTGTCCTCTGGGAACGTGAGAGTTTGTCGATCTTAGTGGCTACAACTAGAGCTGGTCGGTGATAGTAAGAGAGAAACTCCAGAAGGGCTAGGTCGTCCTTCTCTACCCCGCGCCGAATATCCACAATCACAACAGCGCCTTTTAGATTTTCCGATCCAATCAAATAGTCTTCAATCAGCTTGCCCCAGCTTGCCCGCATTCCCTTGGGGACCTTAGCATAGCCATAGCCGGGAAGGTCAGCAAACACCCATTTGCGGTTGATAAGGAAGAAATTGAGCTGACGGGTGCGCCCGGGGGTGGAGCTAGTGCGGGCAATCTTATGGTTGAGCAGGCGATTAATGAGCGATGACTTGCCCACGTTCGACCGGCCAGCAAAGGCGATCTCAGGATGGGCAAGACGCGGGTGTTGCCCGGGTGAGGCAGCAGCACCAACAAACTCTACGGAAGTAGCTTTCATCGGTTTATTTTATTGACCTATGGATTCGTGCCTGCAAGCCCCTCTCTTCATTTATTTTTTTAAGGATGGGGATAAGAGCACTAAGACCTACGCTCTGCTTTCCCTTTGCGTTGATAAAATAAGGGGTCTATAATTTGTGCAACGAATCCCCTGGCTTTAGTTGCGGGGCATGTGAATATTTTGCTCTTCTGGGCAATGGTATCTGTCAGTATTCATGGCTGGGGAAAAACCTGAGAGGAGGTTTTCCAGAGTGATGACCGACACAGCAAGAACAGAAAGGTTGCTTAGGCTGGCGGGTGAGCTGGCTGACGACTTTGCTACCAGAGCGAGTGAGCATGACCAGAACAACACCTTTCCCTTTGAAAACATCACCCGGATGAAGGAGACTGGATACACCACCTTGGTGATCCCCGAAGAGTATGGCGGTATGGGAGCCAGCCTGCTGGAGTTCTGCCTCTGCCAGGAACGCTTGGCACAAGGCTGTGCTGCCACTGCCCTGGCGGTCAACATGCACCTTTTTGGTCTTGGCTCTCTGGTTGAACGCAGAGAAACTGTCCAGAAGGAAGGCCTTGAGTTTCTTGAAGCTGTGGCAAGGGAGCGTTGGATTGTTGGCGGTGGCATCACCGAACCTGAAACCGGAGGTAACTGGGGGCTTTTTGTCTCTCGAGCGGTAAGGGAAGGTGACTACTATGTCCTCAACGGCCGCAAGGTCTTCACCAGCCTTGCCCCGGTGATTGACCTCTTCATGGTTCTGGTCACGGTGCAGGATCCTGAGAAAGGACTTCAGGGTGGCACCTTTCTCCTTCCTAGAGAGAATCCTGGACTTGAGATTGTTGAGACCTGGAATGCCATGGGTATGCGGGCCACCGCTAGCCATGACCTGGTTATTAAAGACTGCCGGGTACCGCTTGAAAATGCGCTACGGGTCCGGCCAATTGGTGAAATTCTGCCTGAGGATGTCAGCCTGTTTGCCTGGTTTTCTTTGAGTATTGCTTCGGTATATACAGGCGTTGCCATTGCCGCGCTAAACTTTGCTAAAGAGTTTGTCCATAAGCATCACCCCCTACCTCTGCCGCGACCCATTAAATATCTTCCGGGTATCCAGTTTCTGGTAGCAGAGGCCGAAACACTCCTTGCTGCCTCCCGTGCGCTTACCCTAGAGACAGCAAAAGCCTGGGTTGAGGGAGGAGGGTTCACCGGGGAGAACGGGCTCAGTCGGGTAGTGCTGCCTAAGTACCTGGCTACCAACAATGCCATTCGCATTGTGGACATAGCCATGGAGGTTGTAGGGGCAGTAGGGATTTTAAAAAAACATCCTCTGGAGCGCTACTATCGGGATGTGCGGGCCGGGACCAATCACCCCTTTTCCAATGCTCGGATCAGGGAGCTGATTGGCAAAAATGCTCTTAATATCAAGCTTCTGGAGATACCACGGTGGTGAGTGTCACTGCTGTAGATACCCCGGTAGGAAAACTCTGGGTGGCGGTGTCGGAGAAGGGAGTTGTCCGCCTGGCCCTTCCAACTTCAGCGCAACAGGCCCGCTTTTGGGCCTGGATTGCGCGGCACTATCCTGAGGCAAAGGAGGAAGAGAGGCGAACCACTGGGGTACAGAAGGAACTGGACGAATACTTTGCCGGCAAACGTAGGGGCTTTTCCCTTTCCTTTGATCTCCAGGGAACCGTATTTCAACGGGCAGTCTGGAGCGCCCTTACCCAAATTCCCTATGGACAAACCGCAACTTATGCCACCCTGGCCAAAAGCATTGACCGGCCTCGGGCGGTGCGGGCGGTGGGGGCTGCCAACGGAGCCAATCCCATACCGATTATTATTCCCTGCCACCGGGTCATAGGAACAGATGGCTCGCTTACCGGCTATGCCGGAGGGCTGTCGCTCAAAAGGTGGCTACTCGAGTTAGAAGGAGCACTTAATATTCTTGACCTGAAAGTCGACCGCTGACCGCTTGGAGATTGCTATGCAGCCCTTTTTTGAACATCTAGGCATGCAGATCGAGGAAATAAAACCGGACTTCTGTCGGGCGCTTTTACCTTTTCGGCCGGAGCTGCGTACTGCCGGCCAGGTTGTGCATGGTGGGGCGATTGCTTCGCTGGTGGACACCGCTGCGGTGGTAGCGGTGTGGTCGAACATGGATCCTACGATTACCCGGGGGGCAACGATTAATCTTGCGGTGAACTTTCTAGCTGCTGCCCAAGCGGTCGATCTTATTGCTACTGCTACAGTGATCCGCCGAGGGCGAAGCGTTTCGTTCTGTGAAGTAGATGTTGCCACTCCTACGGGTGAACCTATTGCCAAAGGAATGGTGACCTATAAGACGAGTTAGATTGTACAGAAGAGAATGAACGGGATTTAGGAGGTCAATCATGTCCGACATTGGTCTTACCCACGTGGCACTTCCTGTAAACAATCTCGACGAAAGTATCGCATTCTATTCGAAGTATGCACGGATGCAGGTAGTACATCAGCGTACGGACCCTCCTACTGGGTGGAAGGTAGCCTGGTTGAGCGATAAGACCCGGCCTTTTGTTATCGTTCTTGCTGAGGGGTCTGAGGTTGGCCATCCGCTCTTGCCCTTTGCCCATCTAGGGGTCGGGTGCGAGAGTCGAGAAGAGGTTGATCGGCTGTGCGAGTTAGCGCAAGAAGAGGGCCGGCTATCTTCTGGACCAACCGACTCCGACTATCCGGTGGGTTACTGGGCTTTCATTCGTGACCCCGATGGCCATACTCTCGAAGTGTCTTATGGCCAGGAGATTGGGTTGACGGTTGAGCGGGCTGCCTAAAAACGAATAAGGCTAACTTGCAAACAGCCTTAACCCGCGACGTGGCCACTCTCTGGTCACAACTCGGCCTAGACCGGACTCGGTAATATAGATCGTCGAACGGCCCGGTCCGCCGAAGGCAGCGTTGGTAACTGCCTTATCGGTACAGGGGATTACCTCTACCTGGGTACCGTTGGGGTCAAACACAACAATCCCCCCGCCCATAACCCCACATACCAGCACATATCCTTCCTCGTCCAGACAAAAGCCATCCGGGTAATATCCTTGTGGCAGGGTGGCAAACAGCCGTCGCTCACCTAGCTCACCCGGGGCACGAATAGGAAAGGCACAGAGCGAGGTGGCAAAAGTCTCGGCTACAAGCAGAGTCTTGCCGTCTGGAGTGAGACCAATGCCGTTGGGGTGCTGGAGGTTGGTGACAACCCGGCGAATGTGTGTACCATCGGGTGTGGCATAATAGACACTGCCTTTGCGTTTGGTAGGAACATTAAGGGCCTCGCGAATCTTGGGGTCACGATGGACCGGATCGGTGAAGTAGAAATTGCCCTGGTCATCAAAGACCAGATCGTTGGGTGCGCTCAGTTTTTCATCATTGTAATCGATGTAGAGCCGTTGCACGTTGCCGTTCTTATCGATGCGTTCAATACGACCGGTCTCGTAATCCGGTGCTGGGCCAATGGGTAGTTCATTATGCCAGGAAAACCCACCATTGTTGGTGACATATAAAGCATCCCCAGGGCCAAGGGCTGCGCCGTTAGGCCCGCCTCCGGGCCGGGCAAACAAGGAGGCAGTACTGTCGGGAGCAATCTTTTGTACCCTGCCGCCACCGATTTCGACAACGTAGAGGTTGCCGTCACGGTCATAGACCGGGCCTTCGGGGAATTCCAGACTGGTAGCAATAATTTTTTCGCTCATCTCATCCTCTCTTTATCTCTTGTCAACAATCCCCGTGATCGTCGATCTATCTGAGGGGATAGTAACGGTTTGCCATCCCCACTTAGGCAGCAGCAAAATCTGTATGCGGGCGGATTTCTGGCGGCTTGAAGGCCAACACAATGCGCTCACGGGGAACACCTGCTTTGACTAGCCTCAGCGATTTCCCTCATACTCCTTTCTTTTGCACTTTCCCTCTTTTCCAAGCCAGGGACTGGAGGTCCACACTGGCTAACTTGGCGTCATCAGCCCAAATGACGCGACAGAAACGCTTGGGCTCGGGCGTACCCCTCAGCATAGGCCGGGAGCGGAGGAAGCTGGAAGAATGCGTGCGGCGCTCCCTCTACAATATGCAGATCATGCTCAATGCCAGCCTTGGCCAGGGCCTGAGCAAGCGTCTGTGATTCCCCCAGTAATGGGTCTTTGGTACCGACTGTAACATAGCATGGAGGGAATTTTGTACAGGCATAGAGTGGGCTCACCCGATAATCGCCCTTGAGGCTCTCATACTGATCTGGAGGCAGATAGAACTGGGTGTCCGGGCCAGTGGTACCTAAACCACTAACGGTCTTGTGGTAATCGTAGGCTCCGTAAAGTAGCACGCCAGCTCCCACGTGTGGCCCGCCCTTCTGGCTGATTTCGGCCAAGACTGCGGCGGCCAAATTTCCCCCGGCCGAATCTCCCCCAACAGCCAGGCGTTTTGGGTCACCTCCATATTGGGCTGCGGTTTCCGCTGCCCACTGGGTGGCAAACACGCAGTCCTCAAAGGCAGCGGGAAATCGGTGTTTGGGCGCCAGGCGGTAATCAACATTGATAGTAAGGTAGCCGGCGCTAGCAAATTCCCGCCCTAAACGCCGATGGGTCTTGGGGTTTCCCATAGTCCAGCCACCTCCGTGAAAGTATACTAGCACTGGGTGCGGACCGTCCCCTAAGGGTACTGCAATGTCTGCATTAAGCCGCCAGCCGGCAATTTCACGTATCAGGACCGAGTCATGAACGGTTGCTACCTCGGGGGGATTGCCGTTCATCAGTTCATCATAACGAATGAGAAGATCGGTTGGGTTGACGCCTGCAGGTGGACGTAGCGTTTCCATGAACTCGCGCAGATCTGAGGGAATTTCGCTCATTAGAGATCCTCCTTTTTTTAGTGGTTTCACGCAGATTTTACCTAGAGAGGGACAAGTCTGCTAGTCCTTTTCGAGATTTTCTCTTGACCAATAGTAAGCCGATGTTAAGCAAAGGCTAAGCAAGTTTGGGCTCTATACTTGTTATAGTTATCATTTTTTTGTACATCAAGATGATAGGAGGATGTCTCAATGGAACGTTATCTGACAGTGAGCGAGGCTCGCCAGCAATTTTTGAAACTTGTGGATGAAGCGCAGGAAGGTGACCAGATCATTGTCACCAAGCGCGGGGTACCTGCCGTTGTTATCATGGAATTCGAGCGACTCGAGACCCTTAAGAGCATAGCCCGGCTTTGGCAAGACCCGGAAGCTCTGCGGGCTATGGGGGAAGCGGCCGAGGATGTAAAGAAGGGCCGGGTGCTTAAGGCTAGCCAGATGCCTGGTGTCCAGGGGCTTCTGGAAGCCGCCCGCAAGAAGGGACTTTTGGGTGGCTGAATTTATCTTTGCTAGGCGCTTCCTCCAGGACCTAGCAGAATGGGAACAACAGGCCTCCACGCACGAGCGCGAGGTTTTGGAAGAAATTCTTGCCGCTATAACCGCGAATCCTGTCTTGTCCGGACGATTCTCCAGTTTTTACGATCCGTTGGTTCCGAGTTATCTCTACCGTTCTGGTCCCTTTCTCATCCATTACCGCCTTAGCTCTGACGGCCGGGTAGAATCTTTAAACCTTTTTTATCGGAAGATCTAGGCAATCATAGGGAAGCATAGCGGAAACAGGGGACTTTGTGCTTTTCTTGTATCAATTGAGCTGATAAACAACAGGATTTCTCCTGCTTGGAAGGCAGTGGCCATTTACAGGGTTCGTTTTAATGCGGCAAGTAGCTGCCGCAAATTTCCGCACTCAAATACCGCGTTACAAATAGGTGTGTAACGTCCCATTACGCTATCTCCGGTGTCCCAGCGCTCTTGTGGTTCGGCGTTCAACCAGAAGAGCTTTTTGCTGCTGCTTCTGATGTGGGCAAGGAGATCTGGTCGTGGCGGCCGACGGTTGTTGCGAGCATCACCAAGAATGAGAAAAAGGGTGTTACGGGTGAGTATCCTTTCGCCGTATTCGTGCCAGAAGTGCTGGAGAACCCTGCCAAAGTCGGAGAGGGCATAGAGGTCAAGGGACCCATGGGGAACCATGTGGCCATGCTCAAAAGAGACCTCACACAAACGGTCCACATAGGCAAAAGTACGAACACAACGGAAGTATGCCTCGGCTGGAGCCAGCAAACCCAGGAGAAAATCACTTACCACGGCAACCGAACCCGAGACATCGCAGAGGGCAACCAGATCAGGCTTTCCCGGTCGGCGACCGCGCATGTAAACTTCGATGGGCACCCCACCCCGGGAGATCGAGGCCCGGATTGTACGGCGAAAGTCAAGCCGTCCACGCTGGCTGCGTTTATAGCGATGGCTCAGCGTACCGCGGAACCGTCTTGCCAGTTCCTCGACAAGCTCTTTTGCCTCTTCGATATCATGGGAATCAAAAGCCTTGAAAGGTTTTTCCCCAAGTGCTCTGCGACGGGCCAGTCTAGCTTTGCGGTCCCTCTCTTCTTTTTCCTCATCTGTTTCCTGAGGCGTTTCCTTTTCTTTTACCGCTTCGCGCTTTTCTCTTCTCTTTTCGTCTGGCAGGTATCGATGCTCTTGCCTCTTCTGGATAGGATGAGCGGTTGCCTTCTGGGGCTCTATTGGGTGTTGTTGCTTGGCCCCGGCCTCTGTTGGTTTAGTCCTCTGCCCATCTCCTTCTTCCTGCTTTGCCAACCTTCTCCTCTTACCCTGCGAACCTGGACCGGCAAAGAAGCGAGCAAAGACGTTATCAAAGAGGGGACGGTCTTCCTCCTCTTTTACCAGACTGGCAGCTAAGGCTTCCCGTAGCAGTTCCCGCTCTACCCCAACTGTGGCCACGGCCTGCAGCGCATCTATGCTCTCAGCTATAGAGATACGTACTCCCTGAGAACGCAGCTGGTTAATAAAGGAGACAACAGTTTCTCTCATTGTGAGTGTTTATCTCCTCCTCCCTTTCTTCCCCTCTTTTTCAAAGAGGTTCAAAGAGGGGAATTGGATTTGTATTCATTTAAGGAGAGGTCAGGAAGCTGCGCTTAGAAAAGATGAGACCTTCCCCTCAGCCTTGCGAATGTCGTCTTCGTGCTTGAGAATAAGGCCCAGCGTTTTTTTGACCGCAGGAGCATCAAGCTCTTTGATCCCCAAAGCCAGCAGGGCCCTTGCCCAGTCCAGGGTCTCAGCAATGCTGGGTACTTTTTTTAGGTCTAGCTTCCGCAGGCCACTAACAAAACGGGTTACCTGACGGCGCAAGCGCTCGTCCACCTCTGGCACTTTGAGGGCGACAATCTCCATTTCTTTCTCTACACCGGGAAAGTCAATGTAGAGATGGAGGCAGCGTCGCTTCAATGCTTCGGAAAGCTCCCGGGTTCGGTTAGAAGTAAGGACCACGGCCGGGCGTTGATGGGCCTTGATTGTTCCCAACTCAGGGATGCTCACCTGAAAGTCGCTGAGCACCTCCAAGAGAAAAGCCTCAAATTCCTCATCCGCTTTATCCACTTCATCAATCAGCAGGACAACCCTTTTCGGTGCAATAATGGCCCGTAGTAGGGGTCGCTCAAGCATGTAATCATAGGAGAAAATGTGGCTAGAGATCTCCTCCCAGGCTTGCTCCTGGGTGCTATCGGTCTGGATACGCAGAAGCTGCTTTTGGTAATTCCACTCATACAGGGCGCGGGCTTCGTCTAATCCTTCATAACACTGCAGGCGAACAAGCTCTGTGCGCAGCATTTCCGCTAGCACCTTTGCCACTTCTGTCTTGCCTACGCCAGCCGGGCCTTCGATCAATAGAGGTTTTCCCAGCGCCAGGGCAAGATAAATAGACGTCTCAACCTTTGCGGTTGTAATGTACTGGCAAGAGCGAAGCCCCTGTTGAATAAACTCTAAGTTAATGTCCATCCTTCCTTATTTTATTTCCATTAAAAATTACTCAATGCACCCAATGGGTTTGGCAACACCCATTATAGAATCCCTGCCGGCTTTGTCCGTTTAGGCTTTTCTGGAGTTTCTTCTACTGCCGTGACAAAGAGCCTCCTGTCTCCAATATAGAGACGGCCTTCAATTATAAGAAGCTTGCCCTCGCTCTCTGGATTTTGCAAACGCTGAATAAGGTTTTCGGGTCCGGTAAAGCGCACCTGAGGAGGAAAAAGGTCCTGAATGATTGCCCAGCCGCGATTCCTGCCCGCCAGTGTCTCCACTTTTGTTAGCCTGAGAATCCACTTCTTTTTTTTAATGAAGACGGTAAGCGCCTGCATGCCTCTTCGACCCTCCCCTTCAGCCGGGAGAAGCACGCCGGTAAAGCGAACCAAGGGAGGGAAGTCTCTCCCAGGAAAGATCTGAGCAGAAGCCGCGGTGGACCATAAGATCGACACCAGGAGAACGGGGGCTATTCTCTGTTTCAACTCTCTGTCTCTGTCTACTCCCGCCCTACGGTTTCAGAAAAGACATACTTACCGTCCTGTAGCTCAACCCACCGTCCCCGGCCGGTTGTCTGCCCTTCAATATCGAGCTGCGAACGAATAACAGTGAGCTCTTCTTCTGAGGGGGGATCAAGAGTCTCAATGTTCGGCGCCATTTTAGGAGTAAACGACATCTCCGCCAGGACTTGATCAACACTGACAAAGGCAGAGACAGCCACGAGCATTAGCTCACAACTCTTCTCTTCATAGCCAAACATTGCCCAGGGGGTAGCCACCCGCCAGGGGCCGGTGCCTGCTGGCAGTCCGGCTTTTTCGCGGGCGCCCGGACCGTCGAGGAAACCCGGAGAGGAGATGAAGTCTACCCGTTCAACAAACTTGCGCTTTTGCTGATCCGTCATAAGGATGGTCCGCCAGCACTGGGCTGCAATGGTGTCCGCTCCACCCGGCCCACCAAAGCGTCTGCCCACCCCATCCTGGTAAGGACCGAGCACCGTAGAGTTAACGTTGCCGTAGCGGTCAACCTGCAGGGTGTTGAGGACTCCCACATCCACATAGCCGAGCTGGGCGAAGTTGCCAGCGGTGTTCATTGTGCCCCACTGCAGCGCCCGATACCCAGCGCGGGAAGCCACCATGGTCATGAGCGGATCAAAGGGTAAGGTTGCTTGGGGGGAAAGTACTCCATCTTCGGTAAGATACTGGACTTTAGGAGTATAGAGCTTCTGAGCAAGCAAGATGGTGTAAAGTGGTTCTCCACCGCCACCTACCCAATAGTTCTTATCCTCCTCGATCATACGGGCCACGGTACAGATGAGCTGTTCTCTTTCCGCAAAATGCGTTGCCGGAGTCATATGCCGTATCCCTCCCTAATAGTTTCTCGCCGTTTAAGATCTTTTAGTTTTGCCCAGCCTACTCGTTTTTCCAGCGTCTCCTCGTGGGAACCAACACTGTACACCCATTTTTCTAAGTAGGGCTTTAAATCCCCCCGCATCATGCCACCAAAACATTCCACCACATGGGCCACGTCAGAGGCATAATACCCCTGCACCGTGCCCGGATAAGCACCGTAAGGCGCATGGACCACCGCGTCCGCCACAAAATGCGGAATCGAAGTGCGACTAGGATCACGGCGGAACTCATCGGTCTCAACAATCTCCTCGGCAGAGATAATGACCTTTTTCGAGGCCAGGGCGCAGTCGGTGTGAGCAATACCGGTGCCATACACCCTGGCATTGCCGTACACGTCGGCCTGATGGACATGAATAATAGCCACATCCGGGTTCAGAGCGGGCAGAAGAACTACAGGCTGGCCGGTAAACGGATCTTTGACAATCTTGGCGCCAGAGTACTCGAATCCGCTTGTGCCGCCGAACGAGCGCACACCAATAAACGGCAGACCCTGGGCTCCGGCCTGTAAGCGGTAGGTCATCACTACATTTGAATACTCGTAGGTTTTGACTCGCCCCTCGGCCACCGCTCGTGAGAGCCAGGGGCCAAAGCCAACAAAGCCAATATCCACCTTACTGGCGCAGCCGCTATCGACCAGCAGAGCTACCGCCACATAAGTGAACTTGCCGCAGATCCACAGGTCTTTTTTCTGTTGACGGATTACCTCACGGATTAAGGAGCTTGGTCCGCGCTGGAAGTAATTACAGTCATAGGCGAAATAGTCCCCATCAGAGACAAAACGGCTGATTGCCTCTTTTTCGCTCATGAGCTTGTTTATCAACGTGCGGGGCTTATGGTCCCGCACCCAGGCGCGAAAGCCGTCGGGATCAGGCCGAAAATAGTCTTCTTTTCCTTCTGACAGGACCTCCATACTTACCTCCTAGCACTCCTGGGTAGATACCATAGGCAAGTGGGTAACACCAGAGGCTATTCCATTCAGGACTTGCAAAGGCGTCTCCTTTCCTCTAGCCTGGGCCTTTCAATCTGACATATAGTAATAGTAAACCTAGAAGAGAGGATTGGGAATGCAGGTCTTCCGGTCTTTGTTTTTCCTGTTAATGGCCTCTACTGTGCTAGCAAACGAAGAAATCAGGACCAACAATCACCACAATGGTCAGGGGCTGACCTTTGGTCAGCCTTTGACCTTAGAAACATTTGAGCAAGACCCGCTTCTGGCTTTTCCCTCCAATTGGAAGGTACGTGGGGATGCCAGGGAAGCTGCCGAGATCTACAAGGTTGCCGAAGAAGATGGCAACCACTTCCTTCATGCCCGAGCGATTAATCAGGATGTGCAGGTGGGTCTTGCCCGACCCTTTGAGCTGAGCCACTATCCATTCCTGAGCTGGCGGTGGCGGGTCGAGCAGCTCCCCCCTGGTGCCGACGAAAGCGTGAAGCGTGCCAATGACTCGGCCGCCGGAGTCTATGTGCTCTTTGGTAGCCGGGTCATGCCCCGGGTCCTTAAGTATGTATGGAGCAGCTCTCTACCCAAGGGTACCCGTCTGACCAGCCCACATTACTGGCGAGCCAAGATCATTGTTCTACAGAGCGGCCCGCCAGCGGGAGCATGGCATAAGGAGATGGTCAACGTCTACAAGGACTATAAGGAGCTTTTTGGCAGTGAGCCCGGCAGGGTTGAGGGCATTGCTGTTCTGACCGATTCGAACGACACACAGACGCAGGCCGAGGCGGCTTACGACGACTTTATGTTGTTCTCTTCTATGCCTACCAACGGCAAGATACCGTCCTCTGCTAACCCTGCCGGAGATCTCTAATATATGTAAGCACTCAGAAGCTGTCTGAAAAGCCTTGTTCCCCCCTTGAAAAAGGGGCGGCCCGCGTAGGGAGTTAGGGGGAATTGACAGCCAACCGCTTACGAACAAACCAGAGGGATTGATCTATGGCACTATCGCAGACAGAAATTCAGGGCAAACTTCGCACCATCCCGGGGTGGGATCTCAAAGATAAAGTGATCCACAAACGGTTTACCTTTGGCAATTTTAAGGAGGCCATGGCCTTTGTTAATCAGGTGGCCGAGTTGGCTGAATCTGCCGACCACCACCCCGACATTCTTGTCAACTATAAACGGGTGACACTAACCCTCTCTACTCATAGCGCCGGCGGGCTTACCCAAAAAGATTTTGACCTAGCCAGCCATATCGAGAAAATCCCACGCTCCAACTAGCTAAGCTATGAGGCTAGCCCTCCACTGGCAGATTTTTCTCGCCTTGATCCTTGGGGTCGTGGCGGGGACCTTGTTTGGCGAGAGGGTGCTTGTCATCGAGTTTCTTGGTGATGTCTTTCTCCTGCTCCTGCGCATGGTGATTGTTCCACTGATTGTAACCTCAATCATCACTGGCGTGAGCGGTGCGGGAAGCGCGGGTAATCTGGGGAAAATGGGGCTGAAGACCTTTGTTTACTATATAGTCACAAGCCTCTTGGCCATTCTTACCGGTCTCCTGCTGGTCAATGTGATCCGCCCCGGAGCAGGCGCTGTGCTTATGCTCCATGAGACTCCCCAGGGGCTGACAGAAAATGTCCAGACCTTTTCCGATATTTTCCTTCGTTTGATTCCCAGCAATCCTGTGGCCTCGATGGCGCAGGGCGAAATCCTGCCCGTGATCTTTTTTTGTCTTCTCTTTGGCGTTTTTCTTACTCGCCTCAGAGAGCCCGGACGGGGGACGATTACCTTGGTGTTCCAGTCCCTTTTTGAGGTGATGATGTTATTGACCCAGTTCATCATTCGCCTTGCTCCGCTCGGGGTTTTTGCGCTCATGGCCAAGGTTGTAGGCACAACCGGCTTTTCCACCTTTCGTTCGCTTGGCCTCTATATGTTGTGTGTGGTCATTGGTCTGGTGATCCATGCTGGCCTCACTCTTCCCCTAATCCTGCGTACAGTCGGCGGCCTCTCGCCAACGCGTCATGCCCGGGCCATGGCCGCGGCGCTCATGACCGCCTTTTCTACCAGCTCTTCTTCGGCCACCCTTCCTGTGACTATTGAGTGTGCTGAAAAAAACGCCGGGGTGTCGAATCGGGTGGCCAGCTTTGTTCTGCCCTTAGGGGCAACTGTCAATATGAACGGGACCGCGCTCTACGAGTGCGTGGCCGCACTTTTTATCTCACAGGTATACGGCATCACCCTCTCTTTCGGGCAGCAGGCAATAGTTGTCCTCACTGCTCTGCTGGTCTCTATTGGTGCTGCTGGTATTCCTATGGCCGGGCTGGTGATGATGGGCGTGATTCTCAATGCTGTGGGGCTACCGCTTGAGGGCGTAGGATTAATCCTGGCAGTTGACCGGGTACTCGACATGATGCGCACCACAGTGAACGTATGGGGTGATGCTGTGGGTGCTGTGGTCATTGCTAGCACTGAGGGAGAAAGAAAGGTCGTTCTCATGGATGGGGCGGCCCGCGATCGGGCGGCCCGCGATCGGGCGGCCTCCGATGGGGTAGTTCTCCGCTCCTGATTGTTCCCCTCCTACCAATCTGCTAGAACTCATTTCAGGCCCGTTTCCCTTATGACACCACAAGAAAAACTCCGTCATATCCGTGATGAGCTACAGCAGATCTTCCTTGAGCGTACAGAGTTAATTGACGGCGCGCTAGCCGCGCTCCTTGCCTCGCAACATGTGCTCATCATTGGCCCGCCAGGAACGGCTAAATCTATGTTGGCCGATGAGTTGTGCCGTCGTATTACTGGCGGGAACTATTATCACTGGTTGCTGACCAAGTTTACGACCCCAGAGGAGATCTTTGGGGCGGTAAGCCTGAAGGCTCTGGAACAAGACGACTACCGTCGGGTCACCGCTCACAAGCTCCCTGAGGCGCACATTGCCTTCCTCGACGAAATCTTTAAGGCTAGTTCCTCTATTCTCAATGCCATCCTCACCATTATTAATGAGCGACTTTTTCATAATGGCAAAGAAATTAATTCGGTACCTCTCCTCACCCTTTTTGGGGCCAGCAACGAGTTGCCCGAAGATGACGAGCTCATGGCCCTCTATGACCGCTTTCTCCTGCGTTTTTTGGTAGGCTATATTAGTGAAGACTTTCGCTTTTTAAAAATGCTGCAGTCTCGCCCGCCTACCCAACAGACCACCCTGACCTTAGCCGAACTCCGTCAGATGCAGGACGAAATGCAGGCTCTCCCTGTGCCCGGCTACATCTACCGCACCATCACCGACCTCCGCCGGGAGCTGCAGAAGAAAAACCTCACTGCCTCAGATCGCCGCTATCGTCAGAGCCTGGAGCTTTTGCAAGCGCTGGCGTATTTACAGGGCCGGACAGAGGTGGCCGAGTCCGACCTCTTGTTTCTTGAACATATACTTTGGAAAGATCCCGGCGAGCGGGACGAGGTGCGCAACACCATTCATCAACTCATCCATGGCTACGAAGATGAGGTCCAGGAGCTACTCTATCAGACGCGGGAACTCGACGAGTATGCCTCCCGTCCCTGGGAGAGTAACGAGCTTCGCGCCCATGCAGTCATCGAGGCCCATACCAAGATTCGCAACATTCTCACCAAGGTTGAGGAGATCTTAGAGAAGGCCCGGGCTGTGGGCCGCCCCCTGGATAAGGTCGAGGTAGCCAGGCAAGAGATCCAGCAGATCCAACAGCAGATGCTGGCAAAGTATGAGGTTTAACCGTTGGCCTTTTTGCTAGGAACCAGATAGAGAGAGTAGCAACAAAAATAAGCTACCAAACTTAGGTAACCCTATGGCCAAGCGTCCTATATCTAAGCGAAGTGTCAAACCGCGGTCTGCTCCCGCAGCAACAAAAAAGACAGCAAAGACGGCTCGCAACCCGTCCCCGCCTCTGCCCAGACCGATCCCGCAAAATGCTTGCTGGATTGAAAGCGACTCATACGACCGGGCAGCGTACAAGCGGCTCAGGGAAGACTCCCCGTCTCTACAGGCTCTGGAGGAAAGCGGAGGCACCCTGGTGCCGCAGTTTGCTTCTTTACTGCAGGACATCTTCTGCTTGCTATTCAAGTACAACATTATCTTCCTTAAGGAGGAGGATGTTCTGCCCAGCGCAGGGTTTAATCACATTCTCCTCCAGGCCTTACAACAGGGAGACCTCTACCAGCTCCTGCGCGATATGACCCTCTTGGACGAGGGCAAAGCCGGGCTGGCAACGGTCCTTCTTGGCGAAGCAGCCCTGACCCTACTTAAATCAGAAAAAGCCCTTACCCGCCGTGATCTCCTCGACCTTTGGGACATAAACCAGCAGGAAGAGACCGTCGAAGAGAAGATTAATGAGGCCCAGGAAGCCGAGGACCTGTCCTCGCGAGAAGAGCTGTCAGAAGAGGGTAAAAAACAACTTCAGCAAGCGGCTGACAAAATAGCCAGCGAAGCCCGTGGGGCAGAAGCCCAGCTTCGCCAAAAAGCAAAACGGCTCAATGAGGACCTGTCACGTGTTCAGAAAGAGGCGGAGAGTCGTTTTCGTAAAGAAGCCATCAAGGTTACCCAGAATCTGGAAGAAGCCGCGCAAGAAGCCGAGAGCTGGGGTCAGGCCCTGGGCAGCGGCTACCGCTTTTCCCCGGGCCGTCAGCTAGAATTAGGGAAACATCTGGCTGGCAACGAAAAACTTAAGAAACTTGCCCGTATGGTGGGGCGCATGAAGCAGCACGCCCTGGCCCTACGACGCAAAATCTTTGAACGGACAAGTGAGGAGATCTTTGAGATCAGCCTGGGAGACGAGATCAGCCGCCTCCTTCCTCACGAGCTCCTTATCCTACACCATCCGGTTTTGCGCCGGGACTTTGCCCGCCGCTTTGTTGAAGGCGAACTCCTGCTCTACTCGCTTCGCGGCATCCAGGAAAAAGGCAAGGGACCTATAGTGGTATGCCTCGATGGCAGCTCCTCGATGATGGGAGACAAAGAGGTGTGGTCCAAGGCGGTAACCTTGACACTCCTGGAGATTGCTCGTCGCCAACGGCGGCTTTTTCGTTCTATTTGTTTTTCTTCTACCGACACCCCCCTGCAGGTTCTGGACCTGAATCCCAGAGAGCGCTACCAGGTGGAGGTTGATAAGGTGATGGAGCTGGCCGAATATTTCCCTGGTGGAGGAACGGACTTTGAGAAGCCCTTGGGGGCGGCTCTGGAGTGTTTGCAAAAGTCTCGTTACCGGCGCGGGGATATAGTCTTTATTACCGACGGCGAGTGCCAGGTGGGGTCAGAGTGGGCAGAGAACTTCCGTGCAGCTAAGGAGGAAATGGGTTTTTCCTTGTTTTCCATTTTGATTGATGTTGGTCCCAGCTCCTTGGGGACACTCAAAGAGTTCAGCGACAGGATCACCAGCGTTTCCCAGCTTACCAACGAAGGGGTTAAGGATCTCTTTGTTAAGCTGTAAAGGAGGGTAGCCATGACCGAGAATATTTCGATTTGTCTTTCGTTCGACTTTGACGCCATGTCAGCCTGGATTGGCTCGTTTGGGGCCACCTCACCAAGTGTTCTCTCACGGGGAGAATTCGGCAAGGTGGGAACAGTACGGCTGCTGGAATTGCTTGAGCGTTATGATATTCCCGCAACCTGGTTTATTCCCGGCCATACGGTTGACACGTTTCCCGAGCTGGTTGAAAAGATTGCTGCTGCCGGCCATGAGATCGGCCACCACGGCTACTGCCACGAAAATCCGGCTAAGCTGGCCCTGGAAGAGGAGCGTACGGTGTTGGAGAAAGGGATTGAGTCTATCCGCCGGGTGATCGGTAAAGCCCCCCAAGGATACCGCTCTCCAGCCTGGGACACGAGTTCCTTTACGCTGAATCTGCTCCTTGAATACGGTTTTTTCTATGACTCCAGCATGATGGCCAATGATTTCACGCCCTACTACTGCCGTATTGATGATAAGGTTACTAAGGACGGGCCGTACGGCTTTGGCAAAGAGGTAGAGTTGGTTGAGCTACCGGTCACCTGGGGGCTGGATGACTTCCCTGCCTTTGAGTTTGTGATCGGGAGCAATCCCGGCCTCTCTTCCCCTTCGCAAGTGTATGAGATCTGGTCTGGAGATTTTGACTACCTTTACCAACGCCTTGGTGAGGGAGTCTTTACTCTTACCATGCATCCGCAGGTCATTGGTCGGGGCCATCGTCTTCTCATGCTGGAGCGGTTTATCGAATATATGAGAGGTCATTCGGGTACTAGCTTTCACACCATGGGAGAGGTGGCGGCAGAGTGGAAGCAAGGCCATGCCTTTGGTAAGTGAGCCTTTAGCCTACTATTCCTCCTCTCCCTGGCGGGCTTGACAAGAGGAGGTATCATGATTCGTAGGATGGCCAAGTAGGACTTCACTCCCTCTCTGACTCTCCCTTCGAGAAAATAAGTTCCTTCTCCCTTGCCGGGAGAAGGTTAGGATGGGGGGGACAGTAGCCACGCCCCTCTTGTATGAGAGCCGACATGGAAGCATTAGCATGGAAGCATTAGAAGGTTTACGAGTTCTTGATCTGACCGATGTAAAAGGGGCACTATGCGGTAAGCTCCTGGGAAGCATGGGGGCAGACGTTATTAAGGTAGAGCCACCCGGTGGAGACCCTATGCGCAGCTTTGGTCCCTTTTACCAGGGGGAGCCGCACCAGGACAGAAGCCTCTTTTTCTGGTTTTACAACACCAGCAAAAGAGGAATCACCCTGGATCTTGACAAGAGGCTGGGGCCGGAGATTTTCCAACGGCTGGTAGCAAAGGTCGATGTAGTGCTTGAGGCGTTCCCCCCGGGAATGTTGGCTAGCCTAGGACTGGGGTATGAAAACCTTAAGCAGATCAACCCCCAGCTTGTTCTTGCCTCCATTACCCCTTTTGGGCAGACGGGTCCGCACAAGGACTACAAGAGTTCTGACACTGTGGCTGAAGCGTTAGGGGGTATGGCCTATATCAATGGGTTTCCTGATGAGCCGCCGCTTAGGGCGCTAGGGCTGCAGGCCTACCACAGTGCCTGCTTTTTTGCTGCCATCAGCACCATGTCTGCCTTATGGGTGCGGGAGGCTTTGGGTGAGGGACAATGGATAGACGTGAGTATACAGGAAGCCGCCGCTGCTTCAGTGGAGCAGGTGAGTGCCTTTTACCATCAGGGCCTGGGTATTGAAGAGCGACGGGGCAGCTTACACTGGAGCCGTTTTTTCCGCGTAGCCAAGTGCAAGGATGGATATGTGATGCACTGTGCCCTGGGCGACTGGACATCCATGGTCGAATGGGTGAAAGCTGACGGCAAAGAACAGGACCTTGGCGGCAAGGAGTGGGAGGATATCTGGCACCGCCGGGCCCAGGCCGAGCACATGTTTGATGTCTTGGATGAGTGGGCCAAAGATTACAGCGTGGCAGAATTAATGGAAGGAGCGCAACTTCGCCGTATTCCCTATGCCATGGTCCGCCCACCCGAGGCCCTGGTGGATGACCCCCAGCTGAATGACAGAGGCTTTTTTCCTATGGTCGAGCACCCCGAGCTAGGCCAGACCTTTCGCTATCCTGGAGCGCCATTCTTTTTCACCGGTAGCCCTTGGCGGATCTCCCGCCGCCCACCACTTCTGGGAGAGCATAACGGCGAGGTCTACCGTGGGGAATTAGGGATGAACGAGGAAGAGCTGGCGGTGTTGGCCGCTGATGGAGTGATATAGAAAAGAAGGGAGAACTAGATGGAGAGAAAACCCACCCGCTCTGTGCGCATTGGCAAATACCAAATTGGCCATGATGCTCCCATTGCCGTGCAGAGCATGTGCGCAACCAAAACCAGAAATATTGATGCCACGGTTGCCCAGGTTCACCAGTTGCAAGAGGCTGGAGCAGCGGTTGTTCGCATTGCCGTAGATAACAACAGAGAGGTGGAAGCCTTACAAGAAATCCGTACCCAGACCCATGCCACCCTATCGGTCGATTTGCAGGAGAACTATCGTGTGGCCGACAAGGTGGCTCCCTATGTGGACAAGATCCGTTACAATCCCGGTCATCTTCATCACATTGAGAAGAATAAGTCGATTCCAGAGAAAGTCGCTTGGCTGGCCAGTGTGGCCAAGCAACATGATGTGGCCATCCGTATAGGGGTCAACTGCGGGTCGGTAGCCCCGGATTTTCTTGAGCGCTACCCGCAAGACCCAATGCAGGCGCTTATTGAGTCTGCCCTTTACCACTGCCAGCTTATGGAGGATCTGGGCTTTGACCGCTATGTGGTCTCGCTAAAAGACTCTGATCCAGAGAAGGTGGTGGAGGCCAATACCCGCTTTGCGGCTGCTCGCCCGGATGTGCCACTGCACCTTGGTGTGACCGAGGCCGGTCTGCCTCCGGACGGCATTATTAAGACTCGCCTGGCCTTTGAGAAACTTCTGGCTCAGGGGATTGGCGACACCATCCGTGTCTCCCTTACCTTGCCCAACGAGCGCAAGCATGAAGAAGTTAGCGCCGGGCATCAGATTATTCAGGACGTTGAACAGGGTCGGTTTGTTTCTGTGCCTGACTTTGGCAAAGGGCTGAACATTATTTCCTGCCCGAGTTGTTCGCGGGTGGAAAATGAAAAATTTGTTGAGCTGGCCCAGCAGGTCAAAGATCTCACGGTCTATGCCAAAGAGCATCAGGTAACCATTGCGGTGATGGGCTGCCGGGTGAATGGCCCGGGTGAGACCGATGATGCCGATCTAGGGCTGTGGTGTGGCCCCTCGACGGTAAACCTGAAGAAAAAGGCCGTTAAGGTCGGCACCTTCAGCTACGATCAGGTCCTCTCGCGTTTGAAAGAAGAGCTGGATAGCCTGATTGCTGAGGGGTTGTGAACGTTGCTCTTAAACCCACATTTTTGACCTTTATCTCTTCTCCAGAGCCTCTGCTAGCTCCTTTAAAAGAGCCTAAGTAAGACTTGAATATGATCAACGTTCCTTGGGCAATAAAAAACTTAATCTTGGTTCTTCACTATCGCCTAAATCTTTCCATTCCCTATACGGAATATTATTTCGATGTACATAATCAATTTCTAACTGATAGCTCTTTAGCTGATGATCGGTGTCCAGAATCAAGTTTTTGACTTCTTTTAACGTTTTCTTGCTATTTGGTGTGATATTGATATTCTCAAGAGGATAACGGTCAAAATTTTGCAAAATATGTAAATAATCTGCGCGAATCGTTCCGTTTTCTTGGAGGGTTTTTTGAACATCTCGTAATGCGAAATTATTTTCATCAAGCAATAATTCACATTGCATAATCGCAACTCGGCAACACACCCATGTTCTATAATAAAGGTCGAAAAGCTGAGGTTTTGAAAGATACACTTTTGATGAAACCAAATCATTCAAACATAATTTTGCCAAATGTGATGCCTCGGTCAATTCTTGCATAGCCGCTATCAAACCACTCCGTCTAACGTCATTTGCGGAAGCGCCATTGGCTCTATCTGCTGTTTCTAACGCTCCTTTCATTTTTGCGATCATGGCCAAGTCTTGTTTTCTTGAAATCCACTCCACCTCAGCGAGAATTCTATCTATTTTCTGATGAAGCTGATTTAATTTTGACTCTATACGATTCAGTTTTGCTACTACGATTGCGAAGCCGATTACGGAAATTCCAAGATTTAACGCTTGCATTCCTATTGCAGCCATTGATAAAGACTGGAGACTAGACAATTGAGAGGATAATAGGGGCGAAGGCGAAAGATTTCCAGCAGTTAGTTCTCTTGAAAGGCCACTAGATTCTCGTAAAAACATTTCGATTTCGCCAGTGTTCCTTCGTACTACGCCCCCTTCACGGAAAAGTTCTCCCGCGTTCAATCCGTCCCTAATCTTATGGAGGTACTTCCAGTGCAACATCAATAATGTCTGTTATATCTTTCATCGCCCCGACTTTCTAAAAATCTTCCTGATGTTTTAATTTTCTGACGGAGATAAGCCACATTACATACACAAGGGATTGTAACTCGATAAGCGGGTCCGGCAACATCAATCGCCGTCCATAACCCCGTTATAATCCCAACCAATAGGCCCGGCAAAAATACCGATAGTTCTTGTAAGACCTGCATTTGCTGCTACTCTCAATCCATGACCTAAGACGGCTCTCGTTACGCCATTAGCGACTGTTACCGCAATCATCCTCACGCCTACTTGGGCTATAATCGCAGTCGCAGGAAAGCCCGTGCTAAAATCCATATTCTTGGCTCCTGCTTCTTCAAAAGCTTTGATGAGTTCATATTTCTCTTTGTCACCCATTTTATCAAAGCTTCGCTTGAGTATTTCGAAGTAGAATCTTCATCTCGCCTTGCTCAACAGATTCATAGGATTCATAGTCTACTTTCCAGTTTCTTCGCCACATCTTGTACGATCTCTTGATAAGGCGGTCCTTCCCCGCGAAAGGGATTAAGAATAGTATTTCCCCCAAAGAGTCTTATGTGGTGAGCGATTTCGTCTACGTACATAGAATGTTTGGGATGGTGAGTCTGATATCCTTTTGACACGGACAATGTCTCCGTAAAGATTTTCAGCATGAATTTGACCAAAGGTTCTAAATCGTCGTCAGAGCATTTTTTCAGCACGGGCAGCAATGTGGTGTCCATCGTTCTATTCCTCCCTGTTTTGTGTGTTGAAAAGCAGTTTCTTACCAGCTACGGTAAGTCTCTTTGAACCTCCTGCCGTTGAACTTGCCTTCTGTTTCCCTCTCGGCTGGACCTCGTTGTTTAGCCAACGAAATATCGAAGACTGCGCAACTCCGAAAATCCTGGCCAAGTAGGCTGGCCCGGATTCCAGGCCGAGATGCGCTAGAGTTCTTTCTTGTCTCCCAAAAAATCGTCTCTACTAGCGAATATCCGGCAGGGTGTTCTATGGGAATCCTTCTCAATGATCCCCCGCTCTTCTAGACAAAAATGTCCAACGGCACGAAAGCCGACACAACAAAATTCGGCACATCGACTAGTTCGCTGATTTTCAGATCCACCGCCACACTGCAGATGGCATAGGCCTGTTGGCGGGTAAAGCCGCGCTCGTCGACCAAATAGTCGATCATGTTCAGTAGAGCGTTGCGTGCCGCTAGGGTGGTGTCTTCAGAGTGCGCAACTCCCTCGCGTGTATAGGATTGGCCGGTGGTGGCAAAGAACCGCCTGGGTACCGCCATCTCCGGCGCGGTGAAGTAGTCATCGCGATAGTATTGCACATCGCGGATGTTGCGTGCCCTTGCCGCACCCTTGATGACTTTGAATGAGCCGTAGAAGGTTGCGCCCATCTCAACAGCTGTGCCGCAACTCTCCCCATCGCCCTGGGCAAAGTGCCCGTCACCCACGGAGAAGAGGGCACCGGGTACATAGACGGGCATACGCAGAGTCGTTCCTTGAGTTAGCTGTTTAATGTCGACGTTGCCGCCGGTTTCATGCGGGGCAATAGTCCGTATAGCGGCACGGGCAATAGCAGGATCACTGGGAATAGCACTGGCGGCCTCGGGCGGCAGTGCTATTCCACCGCGCCTGGCTAGGTCAGCCTCCCGACTCTTGATCTGCTCCAGAAGCTCGTGGGAGGGGGCAAGGCCCATAACACCCATAAAGGACGCGCCAGGAATGCGCACACCGGGCAGGTCGGGTGAGGTAGCAAAGCCATTGGCAATATTCCAATGGACAATATGCGGCTCGGTGAAAATATCTCTGAGGAAGCCAAATCCGGGCAGCTGCGTGGTGAAACCAAAGGGCTGGGGCTCAATCTCGACAATAGTGACTTCGAGAAGGTCGCCCGGCTCGGCCCCGTTGATATAGATTGGACCGGTTAAGGCATGGGCCACATTGAGACTGACTTGCCTCAGTTGCTCAGGTGTGGTGCTGGGCGTAATTTGACCATCAAGAGCGTCCCGTGTTTCAATACCAATCACCTGGCCTTGATCGACAGTTAAAATCGGCGGAATGTCGGGATGCCAGCGGTTGTGGCCCTTGTCGGGCTCCTGGCTAAGACTCTTGGTGCGATCAACGGCAATATATGCGGCCGTATCAATAGCCATAGTAGGGTTCCCTCCTTTTTGATGCTATCAGGGTAAAAGGTCGTCAGACTCAAATCTTCTCAGCACATTGTCGGTAATTTCCGAAACGTTGTTGCTGTATTTGTTATAAGAGAGAGACCCACACCAGGCAATCGAGCTCACCGAGAACACGGCTCCCCCATTGGGGCGCTCAAAGTAGACCATATCCGCTTTCACCTGAGGATTGATACTTCCTCCCTGCTTGGAGTCTGAGAGGAGAACTTCCTCAACAACATGCTGGTAAGAGTCGGAATAGCCCGATGAGGAGGCCAGCAAAAGAGTGTGAGGAGGTGTACCCAAGGAATAGTCGAGGCGATCTAGTTCAAACCCAGCCGCGCCATATTCCATGACCAACGACTCAAAATCGCCAATGAGCTCATTCGGGTCCATACCTTCGAAGATAAAGTTTGCCCGGGGATCGAAACTCCCTGGCTGGCGACGATAAGGCGCGTTTCGGTCGGTACCCTGAGCCGTGAAACCAACGCCCACCAATCTCTGTGGAGCTTTACCACGCAAGCGCCATAACCCTCCGATCTCTCCGGTAGTGCTGTGATAGTACTCGCCTGGGGCGGCTTCCCAGGCCTGAGTACCGCCCCAGCGTCGGACTTCTACAATGTGCGGGCGCTCAGGATCAAATGATGTGATCCAATAGAAACCGTTGCCTCCGAGATACATAAGACGGCCACCGTTGTTTAGGTGAGTCTCCACTGCCTCCAGCATTGGCCCGGACCAGTACTCCGGGTGGGTTCCGGTTAAGATCACCTTGTAGGGAGCCAGTAGATCAGCGCCTTCAAAATGGAGGTCTTCATCAGTAATAACATCAAATGTGTGACCCTTGGCCTCCAGCCAGTCTACCAAGTGTAGGTCGGCATTGAACTGGTGCGGCGAACCCTGTCCATTGGCCAGCAGCTGCGCGTTGTATTTAGGCCGCATATTGAGGATCGGCCGCAGGCGCGACGAATAGCAGACGCCACTGCCATCGGTGTGACAGTCGTATAAGCTCAGCAGACCCTGTTCCACAATATACTTATCTTGTGCCTGTATGGGATACTCGATGGTGGTCCCCGGGCTGAGTAGCGTCTGGACATTAGGATTGGCTATGACGTGTTCATTCGCATAGGCCAGGTAGCTATTGGTCGGCGCCAGGAAGGCAATCCGGGCGGAGGAGGTTCCTTTTTTGGGTCTGACAAAAAAGGGGATGTAGTCTTCACTGTCACCTGATCTCAGACGCGCGGCATATACACCGCTTTTCACTTGTTCAGGAACGGTTAGCTCAAAATCGACCTCCCACCCGGCGTCATCAAGATCATCATCATGGAAGTGAATAGCGCCATACTCTTTGGGAGCACGGGCAAAGTTGGTCTCGTTTCCGCTCCAGTTGTGACCGGTCATGGCTCGTGCTGGCATATTGACTGTCTGGCCGTGCAGGGCATGGGATGAAGTGTCCGTGATTTTTCTTGACGAGATCTCGGTCGCAAAATCCCAAGCAGCAATAAGCCCCTCACCGAGGTCTTGTGGGGGCGCCTCCTGTTTTAGCCTTTCAATCTCGTTCGCGTTCAGTGCCCGACCAAATAGACGAGGACTATCGATCTTGCCGTTAAAATGTCCCTGAACAATAATCTTCCCCGATTCTGTTTGCTCCCAATAACCGGCCATCAAGAAGGCAATGTCGCGTTCCCCCACGGTCCGGGTCTGAGTCGCTTGTTCGGCGACCACGCTTGAGTCGTCTATGGGCCACGTCCTAGCAGGTTCCTGGTAGAGGCACACTTTCCTGCTCTGCCTGTCGTATGTAGCCGCAACAAAATACCATTCTGACGCTCGCAAAGGTTTACCAGTGCGGATACATTCAATCTGGCCGTCCCGGTTTCCCAGCCAAAGGGCTAGGTTGCCACCTTCGTCGATAAAAAGACCATAACCTACGCCCTCGGACGCAGACCATTTGGTTAAAATTCCCTGTACCCTCTTTTGCGGTGTGGTTGGGTAAATCCAGGCTTGCAAAGTGAAGCTACCGGCAGGTCGAAGCTGCGGGCTGTCCGGTACACTTACATAAGATCCGCTAGGTATGACCTGCTTACGGCCTGGATAGTCGCTATTGGCCGAGGTTTGCATCAGTTCCTCTTTGAAACCTGGTCCTCGCGGGTTAGAATCGCCATGGATAAGACGCACAATGTCTGCGCGATAGGTTGACAGCTCACAGCTCACCATAAACCGGATCTTCTCTCCCGGTGCTACGCTTAGCCGATCGCTATAGCCCACAATTTTCATACTTGGCCTCCATTCTAAGCGTCCAGCTTGCCATAGATGTATCTATATCCTAAGTGAAGTCTTGGGGTGGGCAGAGGGCACACCCCTAAAGAAAAGAGAAAGAGAGCTTTAATCGGCTGCCACCCGTACGGACTCCTCGCTAGTGGTACGGATTCCTTCCTCTTTAAAAGCTGGCATTACCTTAGTAGCAAAGCGTCGCATGTTCTCCTCGGCCAGTTTGCGCTCATCCCAGTAAACCTGGTGGTCGTTCTGTTGACGTCCCGGATTTTGCATCACTAAGTTAATGCCAAACTTCATAACTGTCTCCTTTCTGCTCCGAACTATAAAAAGAGCAGGCTTTATTTTTGAGGCCAAAAGTCAAGAGAAAGAGACCCTATTGTGCTACCAGACCCCCATCCACAGTCATAGTATGTCCGGTGACAAAGGAAGCCGCATCCGAGCATAACCATACTACTGCCTCGGCAATTTCTTCTGGGGTTCCCAGTCGCCCAATGGGCTCCATGGCAGTCATGTCTTTTTCAACCTCAGGGTCGTTGCCTATAACGCGTTCAACCATAGGCGTACGGATGACACCTGGGCACACTGCGTTGACTCGAACACCGGATTTAGCATATTCCAGAGCCGCTGTCTTGCTCAAGCCGGCTACCCCATGCTTACTGGCAACATAGGCTGCCATATTCGGAAAGCCAACCAGTCCTGCTACCGATGCCGTGTTGACAATAGCCCCTCCACCCTGTTTGAGCATCTGGGGGATTTCATATTTCATAGACAACCACACACCTTTGAGGTTAATGGCAATAACCCGGTCCCAGTTCTCTTCGGTGGCATCAGCAATGAGAGCTTGGGCGCCCTCGATTCCGGCGTTATTGTAGGCGTAGTCCAGACGGCCATAAGCCTCGGCGGCTTTGGTGACCATAGCTTCGACCTCGCCCGCTTTGGTGACGTCCGCTTTGACAAAGATGGCATCTCCGCCAGCTTTCTTGATCATACCTACGGTCTCTTCACCAGCATCAACCATGACATCAGCCACAACAACCCTGGCTCCCTCTCGGGCAAATGCCAAGGCAGAAGCTCTACCAATACCCGAGCTGCCACCAGTCACCAAAGCAACTTTATTTTCCAACCTTCCTGCCATTATGAGACCTCCTTAGCTTGTGTTCGTTCTTACTTCACAAAGATGACCCCAAAGTGGTTATCCGTAACCTCACCAGTATCGCTGACGGCGTATAAACGTTGTCAGCGTTGACACCGATAATGGCAGCCTCATCGCTCCCAAACAGCTGGCGAACCTCCTCGTAATATGCCTGTTCTGGATCGTCCTGCGGCAAGAGGCTATCGAGCGAGCTGTCTAACTCGATCTGCCGGGCGTGAAAGGCGAAGAACGCCGTGAGCAGAAAGATGCAGAGGAGAATCGTCTTGGGCCTGTGGATGATCAGCTGAGCCGTACGCGCCATCATCGTTCCCCTTCCGTGCCCACTTCGTAACTATAACGCTCTTTGTCTTCTTTCAAGAACAGCGCAAGATGGAGTATCGGATGGAATAAGGGGGGATGAAGTTGTTGTTTAGGATAGTTCTTTGAGCAGAGCTCTAGCTTCGTGTAAATCTACGGTGTCGAATCCTTCGGTGAACCAGCCGTAAATCTCCGCCAGTACCTGTTGGGCTTGTTCTTTTTTGCCTTGACCCTGCCACAGGCGACTCAGGCTTGTTACCGCTCGTAGTTCCCAGAGCTTTGCCCTTTGGCAACGGGCAACGTCAATCGCCTGACGAAAACAAGCCTCAGCCTCTGACACCTCTTCATTTTTGCCTTTTGCCACCCTGTTATTCCCGCGCAAGCGGGAATCCAGCAAGAATGACATCTACAGCAACAATGTTCCCATGTCCTAGGGTTCGGTTTAGATCTAGCCTATCACGATAGAGTAAAGAATTACAGCAAGCCTTTGCCCACCTGTTTTTTACTCCATTCCCATCTAGCAGGATAGAACCTTTGCCAGCCGGTCAAAGCTGCCACTCCATCCTCATTCATGGTCTTCCCGTGCTTGCTTGTTGGGGAAGAGTTCATGTGTCAGAATAATTGCACCAGTGTCACTTCTCCATCTTGGTAAGCAGGACTTGCCCAGGGGACTGTTTGGTTAAATATAATAGGGACGATATCTTCTTGTCGAGCATGGGAGGTAAAATATCCAGAGAAGAAGGCTAACTATTGCTTGACAGTAGGAAAGCTCCCTGCCAGGGTGATTTATTGATTTTTGTCTGACATTGGAGAATTAATAGGAGGATCACCATGCAAAGGCTGAAGGATAGGGTTGCCATTGTTACTGGAGCTAGCTCCGGTATTGGTCGAGCCATTGCCCTTGGCTTTGCCCGGGAAGGGGCTAAGGTGGCTTGTGCCGACCTTCGTGAGACGGCACGACCTGAAGGGTATGAAGCAAACATCCAGAAAAGTACGGATGAAGTGGTCCGGGCATCAGGCGGAGAAGCGATTTTTGTCAAGACGGATGTTACCATAGCACAGGAGGTGGCAAACCTGGTCAAAACCACGGTGGAGCAGTATAGAAGGCTCGACCTCATGGTCAATAATGCGGGCGTTTTCACCCGTCTTTCACCCATCCATGAGACCACCGAGGAAGAATACGACTTCACCATGAATGTGAACGCCAAAGGGGTATGGCACGGCTGCCAGCAGGCCATTATCCAGTTCTTGAAGCAGGGAAACGGGGGCAAGATCATTAACATTGTCTCTATTGGTGGGCTGGTAGGACTGGCAAACGAGCCCGCCTATTGTGCATCGAAAGGAGCAGCAGCAAATCTCACCCGGCAACTGGCCATTGATTACGGTCCTCACCGGATCAATGTTAACGGTATTTGCCCCAATTATCTTACCACGGCCATGTGCCGGCCTTATTATGATGACACTTCCATCCGGGGAATGGTTGAGGAGGCTACCCCTATGCAACGCTGGGGATCGCCAGAAGAAATTGTTGGGCCAGCTATTTTTCTTGCCTCCAGGGAGGCAGACTATGTGACCGGCAGCATGCTGATCATTGATGGGGGATACACCGCCAGGTAAATGATTGGAGCAGGCCTAGGATTAGCCTAGTCTTTGGGTGATTTCCCACCCTATGCAACTGATAGCAAACCCCACATACACAAGAGACGCCAGTATCATCATGGCAGTACAAATCAGACCTGGCTTGGCTGCTTTGGGTAGATAACGAAGATTAATGTAAAGGGTCAGGGGCACATAGATGGCCATGGCAAAACCACCAATATAAGCCGCGTTAAAAAGAAACCCCAGCTCTGTTATTCCCCTCTGCTCCATAATGTAAGTAATCACACAGCCAGCCAAGATCCAAATTCCGGCTATGAGCAAGTACCACCAGCTGAGCTCTCGTTTCTGTGCCCCACTAAAATTTGTATAGACCATGTCGGCAATCGAGCGAGCCACACCGTCAACCAGGGCCAGTTGGGTCCCAAACAGTGTGGCTAAGCCTACCAGTAAGAAGATAACCCGACCTATGTTTCCCCAGACCTCTGCCAGAACTTCTGCCTCATCCCATATAAGAGTGCCCGAAGAAGGCACAATACCCTGGGGATGAAGCACGGCTAGCGAGCCGACTATGAATAGGAGAATAGTAAAGGTATTTAAGAGCCAGAAAAACAAAGCCTGGTCTTTTTTTACATAACTCCACCAGTCCCTGAAGCGTTGGGTGTTGGCTTCGGTGTCAGCAAAAATAAATCCTATTGTCGGAATAGTCTCAGCCCGTCTCCGTAGAGGATTCTGCAGCTCTGGGATCTTTGCTCCCATGCCAATGTTTTTGTCACGCAAATAAAATGAGTAAAAAAGGTTGGCTGTACCCCCGGCGCCAGCGAAAACCAGCGCAATAAAGAGGGCTTTGATACTCATGTTGGGGTCTCGATAGCCAACATTCATAACTCCGGCGGCCAGCTCTTTCCATGTATCGGCAGTGCTCACAACTGTGGCCACAACAATCAGCCCCACCGTAACTACAACCACTAACAGCTCGACTGTTTTCTCCACGGAGTTATAAACAAGCTTGGGTCCAAATAAAATGACGGCCACAAAGGCAAAGGTAATGACCGTCCAGAAGGTATCCGAGCCAAAGCCCTGGGGACCAACGGTAAGGGCCTTAAGGGCAAGTCCTGAAGCTCGTCCCCAGCCAGGGGCAAGCCAGCTTAACAGGGTCAATAAAATGAACAGCGGAGCAAATCCTTGCCACACCCGACTGTAACCAGTGAATACGGTCTCCCCTGTGGCAATAGTCCAACGGCCCACCTCAAAGTTGATCCACATTTGCAGGAAAACCCCTATCACGGCTGCCCAGACCATGCTTGCGCCATACTGGGCAACAATGCGGGGCCATATAATAATTTCTCCGGCGCCAATGGATAAACCAACCAGCACGGCTCCCGGGCCGGCTAATTTCCAGAACGAGGAGGTCTTCTCGGGTAGGTCTGCCGGTTTGAGATCAGAAAGAGAGGTAAAGATACGGTAACGGGTCATAGAGTTGATTATGGCTCGATGATAACCGGCGTACCCAGCTCTACCAGCGGAAAGATTTCTTCAATGGCCTGATTGCTTACAGCAATACAACCGGCAGTACCCTGACGTACATTCTTGCCCCCATGGATAAAGATTTCTCCGCCCAAGACGGTTTTCCATGGAGGAATCTGTTGGTGCTGCTGGGCTTGGGCAATTTCAAGGTACTCTTCTTCGCTGATGGCTCCTTGTGCCAGACCTTGCTTGGCGTCGCTCAGGTTGGGGTAGCTCAAGCCCAGGGAGAGATGAAAGCGGCTCTGGGGGTTTTTGAAGCAGACATAGTATTCTCCTTCTGGAGTTCGCCGGTCACCCTCCCGCTGTTTGGGACCGAAGCTGTTGCTACCTACCACCACCTCATATTGTTTTAGAGCGCGTCCATTGCTGCTGTAAACCGTAAGTGTACGGGTGGACTTAGAAACAACAATTTTGCTCACCATAGGCTTAGTGAAGAAGCTAATGAGACCCATTAGCACCAGGGCAAGTGCGAAGAAGCGCAGTGTTTGCGTACTGCTCAGCAATGGCCTCTGGCTTCCCTTGGATACACCATACCGGCTTGACGCTATTTGAGTTCTTGGAGAACTTTGCTGATCTCCTCCATAGGTAAAAGCTCAGCCGGATTTTCCATGATCTTCTTGAACCGTACTGTTCCTTCTTTGTCAACAACAAAGTAGGCCCGGTTGGCCAGCCAGCGCTCTTTATCCAACCAGCCTACATAACTGGAGATCATGTCTGGCTGGTCAAAAGCGCTGAGCAACGGATAGTCGAGCTTAAGGTTATTGGCAAAGGCTTTCTGTGAGTCCGAGTGGTTCGTACTGATCCCTAATACCTGAGCGTCAAGACCGTTAAGCTTCTGGTGCTCCTCCTGCCCGGAGGAGAGCTGAAGGGTTCAACCCCCGGTGAAGTCGAGAATATAAAAAAGCAGAACCACATTATTCTTACCCTGGTAGTCCTTAAGGCAGATCTGGTCTCCTTGACTTGCCGGCAGGCAAAATTCCGGCGCCGGATTTCCTACCTCAACGGCCGCCCGTGCTGTGCTCAGCATTCCCAGACAGAGTAACAAGAAGGCAAAGAAAAAATCTCCTATCCATCGCATAAGCCTCTCCTTTCTTTGCCAACCCTATAACAGATTGCCAGCTCTTTTCAATGTTTTCACCCCTTTCTTTTTGGACTCCGTAGTTTGATAACCAGTGCCCGGGTATCCTATAGCTCTTACTTTGCTAAATCAGCCGTTCATGACACATTGTTTCGCCACTCACAATGAAAATTAAGGACTTGAGTCCTATTTTTAGAGCAGACCACAACCACAGGGGATTAGTAGGGAAGGTTTCTGGGTAATGCCTGCGTGCTACCCGGTTGTGCGTAGCTGCTTAAGAAGCTGCAGGTCAATCTTGCTCTTGACAGTACGGCGGTCGAGCCCTAGGCGGCGTGCGGTTCCCTCATAATTGCCAGTCTGCAAGTATACCCAGGTGCAGTACTGTTGCAGAAGTTCGTCGGCCGTTAGCGTTCCGCTGACAATGGCCCTGGAGAATTCCTCGGAGAAATCCTCACGGAAGTGTCCTTGCTTCATGGCTGCAAGGAGAGCACGATTGGTTGCAGCCATAAGCTCACGGAAGTGCCGTGGAAATGCCGGTCCGTTGTATCGCCTAGCGGCTGGAACATGCGCGTCTGAATCACGCGCAGGAGCTTGACCTGAATGGAGGCGTCAAGCTCTCCGACCTCGTCAAGGAAAACTGTCCCTAGTGGCCGGCAGACCTCCAGCCAGCCACGCCGGTCCTGCAGCGCGCCGGTGAACGCCCCACGACGATGGCCGAATAGCTCCGACTCAATGAGCGTAGGGGGTAGAGCGGAGAGGTTGAGCGCGTGGAACGATCCGGTGAAATCCTCTGTAAATGTGAGCGTCTTGGGGTCAAAGGGAGTATAGCGTGATAGGCCAATGGCTCTGGCAACCAACTCTTTCCCTGTACCCGATGGGCCTGTGATAAGCGTGGTAAAGTCGCCTATTTGCTCATAGAGCGTGCGCCGATACCGCCGCATATCATGTGTGAAGATTGACTGCCATACCGCAGCGCGAAGCCGCGCTGCTGACATCGAGCCCCCAATGATGTACCTGAAGACATGATGGAACGCGCGTCGGATTTGAAAGAAGCAGGCAACCTGTCCGTTAATCCCAGAAAATTTAAGAACCCGTTTTGTCTATGAGGTATAAAAGGAAAAGCAAAGGTGTTTTGTGTTGGACTAAGATTACCATGTTGGCTCGATGGATTCTGCTTATTGCTTTAAGCTTGGGCGCCGTCCCTAGCCTATTAATTATCCCCACCATTGCCGACCAGGAGGTCGCCGACCAGGAGGTCGTGGTGCTCTTACATGGACTGGGTCGCACTAGCCGGTCGATGGCCTCCCTGGAAAATACCCTTTCACAACACGGCTATCACACGGTCAACATAGGATATCCCTCAACCAAGGAGCCCATCGAACAACTGGCCGAGTATCTGGAAAATGAGCTGAGAAAATGCTGTAAGAGCAAAGGCCGCCGCGTCAGCTTTGTCACCCACTCGTTGGGGGGTATTCTGCTTCGGTTTTACCTAGCCAAACCTTCGCTGGATAACCGCCTTAACTTGGGGAGGGTGGTCATGCTAAGCCCACCGAACAGCGGCAGCGAATTGGTGGACGCCTTGCGAAACAATTCGCTTTTCCGCATGGGATTAGGACCATCGGGCCAACAGCTGGGAACCGATCCAGCTAGCATTCCCAACCAGTTGGGTCCGCTTAACTTCGAGGTCGGCATTATCACAGGAACAAGAAGCCTTAACCCCCTGCTCTCCTGGCTTATTCCAGGAAAAGATGACGGCAAGGTATCGGTCGAGAACGCCAAGGCCCCTGGTATGACCGATTTCCTGGTTGTTCCGCACACCCATACCTTCATTATGAACAGTAAAGTAGTGATAGCTCAGACCCTGCATTTTCTCAGAAACGGCACGTTTGACCATGCGGCTGGCGAAGACTAGAGGCGGTAAGATCCTTATAGTAGAGTATTAATGAAAATCGCTGAGCCCATAACCATGCTTACTGACTACGCCCTGGCGGCAGTGACGCTATTCTTTGCTGTGTTGCTTTTTCGTGTTGCTCTTCTTCATCAGCAAATGTCTGTCTGGCTATGGGCCACAGCTTTTGTGGCTACGGCTTTGGCGGCTATGGTTGGCGGAACTTTTCATGGGATTGCCCGATATCCCCGCTATATGGAAGGTGCCATTGGGAGGTTGCTATGGAAAGCTACTGTTTATTCCGTAGGTCTGGCTAGTTTTTTCATGCTAGCCGGAGCTATCATAGCTGCTGTTTCACCTCCGCTACGCCAATGGCTCTTAGCCGCAGTTGTGCTAAAGTTTATGGTATATGTCGTATGGATGGCTACCCACAACGACTTCCGCTACGTTATTTATGACTATGCCCCTGCCATGTTGGGCATACTCATTCTCCAAGCTATTGGTGGCTATAGCAAGGGCAGTGAAAGCGCAAGCTGGATCATAGCCGGTATTCTGGTTTCTTTTATTGCAGCCGGTGTCCAGCAGAGTAGATTTATGCTCCACAGGAACTTTAGCCATAACGACTTATACCACGTCATCCAGATGGGAGCTATTTACTTGCTTTACAAGGGGGGATGCTTGCTTAAAGACTGGTGAGCGCGGGTCCCCAGTTTGACAACCAGCCTTAAGGTATCTTATGACAATGCTAAGCCCAGGGCTGTGTTCGGGAGCAAAAAGATGTGCTTAGGAGTAAAATAGCATGCCGTCGGCGTACAAATTTATTGACCAAATTGTTACCACTACCTCGCCTGAGGGCAAGACTTTGGGGAGCAGACAAAGAAGGCTTGGCTTCAGGGCCTGGCTAATGACCTTAGGCTTGTGGGGTCCAACTCTGAAAGCCGTGACCCAATTTGGTTCTGAGGATTGGCCAGTGTTAAGAGGCCAGATCAACCGACTGATCAATATAGAGGTCAAGCGGTTGCTCATTCTGAGAGGCCAAGGCAATCGATCGGCTCATATAGAGGCCAGGCTTCGCTCTAACCTAAGAAAGGTCCTCCAGGAGGCCATCCCGGTCGCCGCCAGGGCTTTGACCTCGGAGCAATTCAGCAATGGCTTGGTTTTGGCTACCTCCCTAGCCGAGCGGGAAATCAGTCCCCTCCATACTTTACAGTCCGGCCTCCCTGCTGCTGCCCAGGTCCTAACTTTGGAACAGTTTGCGGCCGGCCTGACCCTGGCCACCCGCTTGGCGGAACGGGGGATCTATCCATCCAGTATATTGCAGTCTGGTCTCTCTGCCGCGGCTAAGGCCCTAACCCCGGAGCAGTTCATGGCTAGCCTGGCTCTGGCTACTCGTTTGGCCGAGCGGGGAATTGATCCCTTCCATACCCTCCACTCCATTCTCCCGGCTGTTGCCCAGGCCTTAACCCCAGAGCAGTTTATGGCCGGCCTAACCCTGGCCACTCGCTTGGCCGAGCAGAGGATCGATCCGCGCTACACTCTAGAGTTTGCCCTCCTTGCCGCTGCCAAAGCCCTGACCCCGGAGCAGTTCAGCGAAGGTCTAGTCCTGGCTGCCCGTTTGGCGGAGCGGAAGATTGATCCTTACTCTACCCTGAAATCTGCCCTTCCGGCTGCTGTCCAGGCCCTGACCCCGGAGCAGTTCAGCGAAGGTCTAGTCCTGGCCACCTGTTTGGCGGAGCGAGGCATTGATCCCTTCCCGACTCTGCAGTCGATTCTCCCAACCACTGCTAAAGCCAGTCCCACGCTAGCAGCCTTCCAGGCAAACCTCCGGGCCTTGGAAGGCCTCATTACCCGCTTGGCTGAGGGGAAGAGCAATCAGTATGACACCCTGCCGTCTGTCCTTCCGGTTGTTGCTCAGGCTCTGACCCCGGAGCAGTTCACGGCTAGCCTGGTTGTGGCCATCCGCTTGACCGAGCAGGGGATTAGTCCTTTTCATACTCTGCAGTTCGGTCTTCCAGCCGTTGCCCAGGCTCTGACCCCGGAGCAGTTCACGGCTAGCCTGGTTGTGGCCACCCGCTTGGCCGAGCAGGGGATGGATCCTTCCACATCACCTGGGCTTGTTAAGTTAACTCGACAAGCAATAGCTCTGAAGCAGGAATATGAGGATTTCGAACCTGTGTGGCACCCTGAATCAACACACCGGGAGATAGATCTAAAATATGAACCCAATTGGGAGTATATAGAAGTCGTAGACCATCCAGCCCAGGTGGAGCTACGACCAGTGGGCCGTCGGATCTCAGCCCTTACCTTAGAGCCGACCGAGGCAACTCGGCTGAGAACTCTCCTGACCCAGCGGAGCTGGCTATGGCAATTCCACGCAGATTGTGTTGAGCAAGAGCGAGCGCTAGAGCGGATCACTAACCTACAAGTTTTTCTCCCAACCATTGTCGATCAACTCTTCAGGCATGGCGTGCTGGAGCCCGCAGTAAGGCTGACAAGCGTTTACCTCCTCGGCAGTTATCCCTGGGTGCCCAGGCCGGCTGACATTAACCTCTTCTTGGTGGCGAACGGGGAACGTGAGGTCACTTTCTTCACAACGGAGGCCTTAATAGCACGGGAGGTCCAGAAGCCGGAGCTGCCAGTTGGCATGACAGTAGAGATCGTTGGGTATGAGACCCTCCGGCAGGCGAGCAGGAGAGAGCCAGTCCCGAACGCTAAGCGATTGGTTCTATGTTATACCCTTCTCTACGGTTCGGTGTTGCTAGCTGGCCACGATCTCTTTGAGACCACGCCTATGGGTCGCGAAGCCTTTGGGGTCCTACGGAAAGGTCTCCTGGAGGATCGAAAGCGTGCGGATTGGCCGGAGCTAGGCGGAGATCGAGCAAAGATGATGGCCAGGCAAGCCTGGCGACAGTGTGAAGCAAATGCTCTGGCTTGGTTTATTGGTTTAGTAGGCCCTTCCACCGACTTCTTGCATCTTTTTGAGCCCACTAAAGCTCAGGAAGAATTAGATCTCCTAACATCGCTACTGACTGAAGGCTTTCAGGCGGTGGCTAAGGACCCTGGGCCAGCCGGTTTAGAAACATTTCAGACCCGTTTCGGAATCAACTTCTTCGAGGTTCGTGGTCTCCTTAAAGCCATCAGCAAGGGCTTTCCGCGTTTTGGCTTCGAGCGTATACGTCAGAAATCGGCCCGTATGATCTTGGCGGCAGGTCCCACCACCCTGGAGGTCGAGACCCTGCCGATTCCCCCACATCCTGCCATTCCTGATCTCCCTGCCCTTCCTCCTTCCAGTCAGTCAACGCTTCTGCTCACTGAGACCTTCTCTGATTTCACCCGAGCGCCCGATGCGGTACGCCGCCCGGACGAACCTCCTGAAGGAGATCACAAGTGATGTGGATAGCGCTGGTCTTAGTAAGTCTAAGACCCTATGCTTAGGAGCAAAACCCCATGCTGCCGCCGCACAAATTTATTGATGAGCTTATTGCTTCTTTACGAAATGTTATTGCTCCCGCCATTGTTGATCCCTATCCCAAGGCCCAGGCATATATGGCAGCAGTCCTCCTGGAATTGATAGCCCGCCAGGTCGAGGAGCGTACCGACTCCACGGCTGCCAAGCAACAAGAGCTTGCCACTCTCTTTCATGATGTAGGACAGAACCTGGCGGACCAAGGATTTCCCCAGCTCATCAGTGAGGCTTTGGACGGTGAGCCAGATAGCGGTACGCCGCCCGGCACGATTTCCGACCCCACGCTGGAGGCTTCTCTTCAGGAGAAACAGCTCTGCCGACTTATCGAGACGCTTTATACCCACAAAGAGGAGATAGGTTCCCAACTCTTTGCCCGGCTGAACCATCGAGTGCGGTCGTCGCTAAGAAGTCTTTTGGATGAGGATCTCAAAGCGGTACGCCGCCCGGTGGCAAAGAGATAGAAAGAAAGCGGTACGCCGCCCGGAGATTTTTCAAGCGGTACGCCGCCCGAAGGATAAAAAATGCCAGAAACAACTCAAGAGAAGATCACCACCTATCTCAATACCAGGCTGCCCCAGGCGCAAGATCTTACCCTTTTCCAGTTGACCCAAACTGCGGGTGGCTGGTCGCATGAGATCTATACGTTTTACGCTCACTGGCAAGAGAACGGTAAACAGGTGACAAGAGGCCTGTGCCTGCGCAAAGACCCAGGTAACGGCCTTCTACGCCACCTCTCGGATCTAAAGGAGCAGTTTCAGGTCCTTAAGTGCCTGGAGTCAGCACCTGTGCCCACACCAAGGGCCTACTGGTATGAGGAAGACCCTGCCCTCTTGGGTGGGCCGTTCTTCATTATGGACAAGGTTGAGGGTGAGGTGCCCAATCCCTGGTCGAAGGTAGGTAAACGCTTTTATGCAGAAGCGGGCAAACGGGGCAGATTGCCAAAGAGCTTTGTTGACGCCCTTGTGGCGCTCCATGCCCTTGACTGGCAGAAGGCTGGGCTCTCTTTCTTAGGTGTGCCCACACCGGGGACTGATTTTGCTGAAAGAGAAGTGACCAAGTGGGAGTCTTTAATCAAGGCTTCAGGCCACAAGCCCGAGCCAGTTATGACTGAAATACTCATGTGGCTTAAGGCCAACAAGCCCCAGACAAAGCGGCTGACGTTTATCCACGGTGCCTATCGCACGGGAAACTTGATTATTAAAGATGACCAGGTGGCAGCCGTCATTGACTGGGAGCTCCAGGTTATTGGTGATCCCTTGTATGACGTGGCCTATGTGCTCTCAGATTTAAACAAAGAAGACTCCCCGCTTCTTTCTTGCTTGGTAGAACGGGAGTTTTTCCTTGACTACTATCAGCAACTCACAGGTATTGAGATAGATGAGGAAGTGTGTCGTTACTACGAGATTCTCTATATGATGCGTAGCGCGGCCTTCTGGATGAGCGCCTCGGGTCTGTTTGCTGAGGGCAAGAACCAGGATTTGCGCTTGGCCCGCACCGCCTATTCCGTGCCCGTAGTACTGGACATGGCAGCAAGAGCACTAGGATTTTAGCAGGAGACATATTAAAGGGAGGGAGCTTATGGCAACCAAAGTTGGTTTCATTGGTCTTGGCAATATTGGAAAACCTATGGCTATCAATGTTGCCAAGGGTGAGTTTGACCTTATGGTCTATGATCTTCGTGAAGAGCCGCTCAAGGAGCTTGCCGGGTTGGGCGCAAAAGTGGCCTCTTCTGCTAAGGAGATTGGCGAGCATGGGGAGATTGTTGAATTGGTTGTAGTGGATGACGCCCAGGTAGAGGCCCTGACTCTGGGAGAAGGGGGAGTGCTCAGCGGTGCTAAGCCAGGCACCATCATTGCCATTCATAGCACCGTACATCCCAAGACGGTAAGAAAAATTGCTGAATTGGCTAAATCAAGAGGCGTGGAGGTTATTGATGCCGAGGTCAGCGGTGGTGAAAGAGGCGCGCAGGCTCAGACCCTGTGTTACATGGTGGGAGGGGATAAGGCGCTGTTTGAGAAGTGTCGCCCGGTATTTGCCACTTCAGGAGCCAATATTTTTCATCTAGGTGAGCTGGGGATGGGAGCAGCGGCCAAGCTCGCTCATAACCTCATTGTCTATGTCAATATGCTGGCTGCTTCTGAGGGAATGTTGCTGGGCGAAAAAGCCGGCCTTAATCTCGAGGCTCTGCAGGAGGTTGTGCGGGCGGGCGCCGGACAGAGCCGGGTGGCAGACAACTGGTCGCAGCAGAGTAGGCTCAGAGATAACTATACCACGGGCCCCCAGGGACTTATGCAGCTCATCCATAAAGATCTACGCCTTGCTTTGGAACTGGGCCACGACCTAGGTCTTGCCCTTCCTGGGGCAGCACTTACCCAACAGCTCATGGCCCGGGTGTTGGGAATAGAGGAGTAAAAAGAAAAGGAGAGGCATATGAACCTTGAAGATCTCGCCAAAAGGGTTCAGGTTTTAGAAGACATTGAAGCCATCAAGAGGCTCAAAGCCCGCTACTCTGCCTACTGCGATAACCAGTACGACGCTGACGGCATTGCCAGCCTTTTTACTGAGGATGGAGTATGGGACGGTGGAGATGTCTTTGGCAAAAGTATGGGACAAGAAAAAATCCGCAAATTCTTCTCGGGGGCTGCAAAGCTGCTTCCCTTTGCCCTTCATTATGTCATGAACCCCATTATTGAGGTTGAAGGCAATAAGGCTAAAGGCACCTGGTATCTTTTCCAGGCATGCACTTTTGCTGAGGGCAACCCAGCGGTTGCTAAGGGCAACCAGGCAGTATGGGGAGCGGCAAAGTATGATGAAGAGTATGTGAAGGTGGGCGACGAGTGGAAATTCAAGCACCTGAAGGTTGCCTCACATTTCTGGACTCCGTTTGATCAGGGGTGGGTAAAGAAGCGATTCTTACAAGGGTAAGGCGGTAGAGATTTCGCAGGGCATCCCGGCCAGTGAGGTCTTCCAGGAATTTTCTCATTATAGGAGGGTTGAAGATGCACGAAGAGATGTTGTGGGGTACCAAAAGTTAGGATTTGTACTGCTTGTTCTCATTGTTGTCTCTGGATGTGCGGGCTCCATTAAGAATCTGCCGATCAACCACGGCGTTCAACCGATCCCCTGCTGTGGGACTGCCTATCAGCAAGACCTCCAGATACAATTGAGTTAATGTATGAAGCTGGCTCTGCCCGATTTCAGCGTTACCAGGTTGCTTTTGCCGTATTTGCTTGGGCACTTACCAGACATTAGGCATTGTCACCTGTTCACCATGTCATAGCAAGGAAAGGAGAGACAATTATGACAGAAGGACCAGAGGCTGTTCTTAAGGAGCTTGTTGATCGTGAAAAAATTCGTGAGCTTGTGCACCTCTATTGTTGGGCGGTGGACCGAGGAACACTCGAAGAGGTGATGGCTCTCTTTGATGACCCTTCTGACTTAGAGCTGGTGCCGGGTAAACGACATGCGGGCAAGGCTGCGGTACAGAAGTGGTATGATGCTTATATGCAGAACCGCATGGAAGTGTTGCGGCATCTCATCCACAACCAGGTTATTACTCTTAATGGAGACACGGCTACTTCAAGGAGTTACTTTGATGCTGTGGGCGATCTTAAGGGTGAGTCGATTGTGGCCGCGGGATTTTATGAAGACACCCTGCAGCGGATGGGTGGAGAGTGGAAATTTACCGAGAAGGTGATCAAGCTGGATTTTCTTGGCCCGCTCCGAGAGGGATGGACAGGCAAAAGAATTAAGACAAACTTGGTTCCTCCTGACCTATAAAACTCTGATCGCCCAGCAGTTCCTCAAGAGAAAGATCTGGATGCCCGCCTGCGCGGGCATGACAGGAAGATACTGCACGGGCCTCTGCGCGAGCGTGTCATTCCCGCGAAAGCGGGGGCCGCCCCGCGGGAATCCAGCAAAAAGCTAGGTTATCCGAGCCTTTGACCAAAAACCTACCCTTGTGAGCCCCTCCCGGGGGAGGGCATTTTCGATGAAAAAGTGAGGATAGACTTTTGCAAAGCGCTTTTACAGATCAGGGTGTTGTTCATGCCACGGCGTTGACTGTTCGTAAGCACAAGCCACCTGGAAAACCGTTGCCTCGTCGAAGGGCTTGCCCGCTAACTGGAAGCCAATCGGAAGGCCCGTGGCGCTGAAACCACAGGGCAGGGCAAGAGCCGGGAGTCCGGGCAGGTTAAACAGCGGCGTGTAAATGGGCAAGCCCTCCGTTAACAGGTAGAGGCCGGGCGACTCTGACCGAATTGGCCCGGGCAGTATGCCCGATGCGGGCACCATAAACAGATCTACGGTTTCCAGCTGCTGCCGCATCTGACGGCGAATCTGCTCTCGGAGTCTCTGGGCTTGTATATAGGCGGTGCTGTTTACAAGCGTACCCGCCGCAAGCAGGAGCCGTAGGTCCGGGTTGTAGTCCCCTGGCCGTTTCTGCATGTCCTCGCGATGACAGGCGGCAGCGTCGGCACAGGCAAGCGGCCAGAAGGCGGCCTGCATTTCATCAAGGGTGACTGAGTCTACATCTACAATCTCGGCTCCTAGCTTTTCCATTTGGGCCACTGCTGCATTGAATGAAGCAAGAATCTCTTTGTCACAGCTCGCTGCGAAGAGCTTGCGCAGAATACCCATGCGCATTCCCTTGATGTCTTGCCCTAGCTTGGCACTGAAATCTGGAACCGGAACGTTTGCCGAAGCAGGGTCAAGGGGATCGTAGCCAGCGCAAGCCTGTAGCATTAAAGCACAGTCCTTGACAGTCCTGGTCATGGGTCCGGCATGATCGAGACTCCAGGAAAGAGGGAAAATGCCCGCACGGCTGACGCGGCCATAAGTGGGTTTCAGGCCAACAATACCGCAGCAGAAGGCGGGCCAACGTATAGATCCGCCTGTGTCGCTCCCCATAGCACCAAAGATCAGGCCTCCTGCCACTGCGGCCGCTGAACCGCTGCTCGAGCCGCCGGGGTCAATCTCTAGATTCCAGGGGTTGCGAGCCGGCGGGAAATGTGAAGTTAGCGTAGGCATGCCGGCCGCGAACTCGTAGGTGGCAAGTTTTCCTACGAGCAGCCCTCCGGCCTGCCGCAGCTTGGCAACGGAAGTGCAGTCCTTCTGGGCAAAGTAGTCCTTGCGCAGCTTTGAGCCGCCGGTTGTTGGGCCGGATTCATAGATGTCTTTCACGGCAATGGGAACGCCGTGCAACGGACCATGATAGGTACCGGCGCGGATTTGCGTCTCGGCCTCCTTGGCCTGGGCCAGCGTCTCTTCAGAGAAAAGCGTGTAGTAGGCATTAATCTTGGGATTAAGCTCGCGGATACGGTCCAGAGTCGACTGGGTGAGCTCAACCGGTGAGATCTCCTTCTTTTCGATTAGGGCCGCAACCTCCGAGATAGACATATAAGCCAACTGTGAACTAATGCTAGCCATATTTAGACCTCCGGCTTGGCTTGGAAAATTAAGGCTGGTTCACTCTCTGGCTGCAACATTCCTTGTACAACGGCCTCCCACTTGAGCAACGTTGCATAAGTGATGGCCAGCTGGTCGAGCTCGTCATTGTCCAGCTTGATACCAGCCTCCAAAAGCTTTGCCTCTACAATTTGTCTATGGTTCATGGGTGACCTCCTATGTAGGATCCGGCCTATGCAAGGCCCGGCCAAATAACGCGGTTTTCCTCGGCAACAAGGGTAACAATGCCATTAGGGGCAATGAACTTCGCTCCGTCGGGCCGAACCTCTTCTTGGTACTCTTTGGACTCCGTTGCCCTTTGCATGGTAGAGAGATCTTCAAACCAGATCTGGGCTGCCCCGTCAAACGGCGGATCCCCTTTGGCATAGGCTGAGGGTAGAGCATGGCATTGCACATAGCGGCGTATACCCGGAAGCTTTAGGGCCAGGGTCCCATGCACCTCCCGCCAGTAGCGGAAGAACTCCTCTCTGGCCATGCCGGGCTTGCACTTCAGAAAAGAGATCCTTTTGACAAGCCGCTCTTCCTTGTGGATCGGGGAACCGGCCAGGATGATGTGATCTTCGGTCCGCAGCCGTACCACATGTTCCAGATCAACAAAGTTGGGCTCATCCACAAACGCCCCTTCCCGGTACTCGCGGCTCAGGAAAGCCGTTTTGGCCGTTGCCTCATCATCCACCCAAATCTCCGCCGCACCGTCGTAAGGGGGGTCCTCTCCCTGGGTTTCGAGGAAATGGCTTTGCACATAGCGGCGTAAACCTGGTATGTTTCTGGCCAGAGGACCGTGGATTTCCCGCCAGTGGCGAGAGAATTCCTGTCTGCTTAAGCCTGTCTTACGCTTAATAACAAGAAGAAGGTGAACCATGGACTAACTCTCCTCTCTTTGAGGCCAACCCTTCTGAGGGCCAAGCTTAGGCCCTTTTCCCCCGGATAGCAAGCGTAAGAGGTATCCGTCGGGGTAAAGAGCGATAAATGGGTTCGGGTTCTCCGCCTCAGCAAAAGGGTACCAACCTTGAGCCTCAGGTGATTGATACCGTGAGCAATCTGCTATATGCCTTATGCCCAAGAGGAGGAGACCCATATGGCTATCGATCCGAAGGACCTGCGCAATATAATGGGGCATTTTGCTACAGGGGTAACCATCGTTACCACTCAGGACAAGACAGGAAAGGTATACGGTTTAACCGCCAACGCCTTCAGCTCCCTTTCGCTCGATCCCCCTCTGTTGCTTATCTGTGTGGACAAAGGTGTAGACTGCTACGCTTGCTTCGAGGAATCGAAGGTTTTTGCCGTTAACTTTCTCAGTGAAGACCAGGATCAACTCTCGACTAGGTTTGCCACCAAGGGGATCGAGAAGTTCGAGGGAGTACCATACCGCCAGGGGCAGATCGGAGTTCCCCTGCTTGAAGGAGCGATGGGCTATTTGGAGTGTAAAGTTGTTGCCGGTTATGAGGGAGGTGATCACACCATTTATGTGGGTGAAATCCAGACCGCCGAAGCCTCAGGCGATCGTCCCCTTCTTTTCTTTAAGGGTAAATACTACCGCTTGCCGCAATCATAAGCTGCTGCGGGACCTATACCATGGTCCGTAGGAGCTATATCACTCTGCGCACAATCAGCTCAACAAGATAGAGCGCCATTGCCAGCGAGATCAGGTATGGCAGGAGTGGGTGGGTTTCCAGGGCACCTTCGGGCTGTGGCACAGAGGCAAAGTCAGGAGGGAGGCTGCCGCCTGTAGCCTTGGCAATGGTTTCCAGCAGGTCTAGATTGGGCAGGGGTTTAGGCACCTCGGCCGAGTGTGCGGGTGGGAGCGTGTATTTGAGTGGCCCCAAGTCCTCACCTGTAGGCAGGGTGACCTGTAAGCGGTAATCCCCCTCAGTCTTGGTCGCATATGTGCCTTTATAGTGGCCAGGAGCAAGGCGCTCCAAAGCAAGAGGGATATCTTTGCCGTGTGGTCCAGTGATTTGTGCTAACGCCCCCAGACCATCTTCAGTTTCACTATAAAAGAAGAGTTCAACAAAGAGGTTGCCGTTATCATGGCCGATGTCTACACCCAAATCCCCCTCTTTCTTCTCTTTCCCTGGCAAGCTCCAGTCTACTACTTGTGCCCAAAACTGGCTGAAGAGATTCCATGTGATCCATGGAGCTGACCAACGGCCGTTGGCATCGGAAGTAAACGCTACCGTCTTTCCCTGCCCGTACGACCAGGAAGCAAGCAGCGGCTGGCGTTTGCCTTCGTCTCTGAGCGCCAAGTCGAGCCTGGCTTTCTTTTTCAGCTCTGTTCCCACATAGCCTTTGACCGGCGGCAGCAGTTTGTCAGCAATCCCTTTGAGCAGGGGAGAGGTTTTGGTGGGAACCGGCGTGAGCCGTTTCTCCACCAAGGTCTTTTCCTCAGGCTTTTCTTCCAGCTCCCCCAGAAAGATGTTGGGCAACGAGGTGGGGTCATAGGTGTGATGAAAAGCCCCACCGCCATAAGTGGCGAGGCGGGAAAGGAGACGTAAGTTCGGCTGATCGCCCACGGCAACAGTAGAGATCGTCATCTTTTGTTCGTAGTGCATGGCCCTAACTAGGTCGAGGTAGTCACTCCCACTGCCACCAGTCTCACCATCAGTGAGAATGATGATGTTCTTGCGGAGGGCGAATTTTCGCTCCAATTGTCGCTTGGCTTCGAGTAGGGCGGGCATGAGAAAGGTCCCACCCGAGGGCTTGAGCCTATCAATTCGCCGGGGAATTGTTTCCCGCCTCTTCCCCAGGTAGTCGAGGGGTACAACCACAAAGGGGAGTTTGTCAAACCCAATCACCCCAAAAAGGTCGCTGTCCTTTAAGTTGTGGGCAACGGTTTTCGCTCCTTCTTTGGCATAGAGAAGTTTGTTTTCTTTCCGCATGCTTCCTGATTTATCCAGGATAAGTATTACTGCGGTATAACGTTCTTCTTTCTCCGGGGGCTTGAGCGCTATGGGCAAGACCTTCTCAACCACGCTACCTTTGTATCCACCCAGACCCAAACTCTTTTCCCCCCCCACCATGATTAACCCGCCTCCTTTGTTCACATACTCTTCTATCGATGCCAGTAATGCCGCAGGAAGCCTGTTTTTGGCCACATTGTTGAGAATAACCGCACCAAAGCTCTGCAGAGAGGGCAGGTTTACCGGAGAATCTGAGAGGGCAACCGCGGTTACTCCTAATCCACGGTTAGAGAGCGCTTGTTCCAGGTAGCGATTATCCCGGGCCTGACCACTCAAGAGCATCACTTGCTGAACTGCACTCACATTGACCCAGGAAGTAGCCTGGTTGTCCTGAGCAAGAGTATCCTCAGCCGCATTTTGGGGAGAGAAAGAGGCGGTCAAAGGGATCAGGCCACTTTTAGAGAGAAGAAGTGGGTGAGGTATCAAAGAAGAGCCAGAAGCAAGTGCGATATCTTTACGGAGAAGGAGTTTTTCGCCCTGGTGCAACGTTAGTTCCCCCTGTACCGGATGGGGATTGGTGTTCTCTAGAGAAATGCCTACCTGGATCGTTTCTCCACCCGTGGCCAGCTGTGGCATATAGAGGTGGGGAATGGACACATTGGGCAGAGTCTCTGCCTGGGGAGGAGCAAAGGGATAAATCTTTAGCCCTTTCTCCGCCAGTAGCGGTAGAATAGAGCGGGTTTCCCCCTTTGTCTCCCAGCCATCGGTGAAGAGAAAAGCGCTACGAGCAGTGGCTTGCTGCCTGGTACTCTGCTGGGACCCTGCTTGGTCCTCGACCACAAGGGAGGTAAGGAGCTTTTCCAAGTTCGTTTCCTCAGGCTGCAGGTCCGAGGGGGGATTAGCCAGAAGCGCCTGTGCCTCTTTCCAGGAAAGACGACTGTGATTGCCAGCAAAGGGGAGAACGAGCGCGTCAGCCGCTGGGTGGAGATCTTGCATAATGGTCGTCTGTATCCAGTCTCTTTGCCCGGCAGTAAGGCTGTTCGACACATCGATCAGCAAGAGTGGAGAGGAAGGCTGGCCTTTCTTTACAACTCGGAGGTCCGCGGCAGAAACGATTAGCAAGGTGAGAAGGAGGGAGTGGAATAAGAGGAGAAGGGCAGAAGAAAGAGAGCTAAACGCTTGCCGAACGGCCTGCCGCTGCCACAGCCAGAAGAGCGGTACCAGAGCGAGCAAGAAGAGGGCCTCGGGGCGGCTGAATTCCAGCGGGGGCAGAGCGCTCATGCGGGAGCTTCTCTCCGACGCGAGTTGAGATACCACTCAAGAATGAGAAGGGTAAAGGCTGTCAGAAGGAGAAAGGGCCATAGTGGCCAGTCTGTCCTGAGCTCTGTCGAAGGAGAGGCAGTCTCGGGCGAGGAACCACTTCTTACCGCAGGTAAAGGAGCAAGACGCAGTGGGCGGCTGAGGTGTGACTCTTGGGGGCGAGAGAGGTTCACTGCCATAGTTTTCTCTCTATCCTTTTCCTCTAGGGTGTACATCCCTTGCCACAGAAGGGGGAATTCTCCCCTATCGGCGGGGACAATCTTACCAGCTGGCGTATGCACACTGAGTGTTGTTGCCGCAAAAGAAAAAGTCTCACCCGTCCTAAGTGCGGGGGGGTGGCTTTCTTTGCCTATAAGCCAGTTTAAAAGATTTAAGGTGAAGATAGAAGTAGGTAGGTTCTTTTGTCCCAAATAGGGAAAGAGGTCAAACCCCAGAGCCGCATACCTTTTCCCTCCTCTCTCTCCGGCCAGTACCAGCGGACCAACTGTGGCGGTAATCACTGGACGACACCAGGCAACAGGAAGAAATCCCTGGCCGTAAGCAGGAGAAAAGAGAGAAAAGGTAATGTACGAGATAAGAGGATGGCCGGAGGCCCATTGCGTTACCTGTGGGTATTTGGCTTCCTGCCCCAAAGGGAAAATTGCATTACCTTCAGGTGGAAGGATAAAGGCGGCGTTGGTGTTAGGAGGACTCGCAGGAGCGGTAAGGTGAAAGAGAATAAGGGGAAAAGATGCCAACTCCTCCGGATCATAGTCTTCTGGAGAGAGGATTTGGAGGGAGAGGTTGGGAATCTGCTGGAGGGTTGTGGCCGTCTGCCCTGAAGGAGTAACAATGAGGACAGAAACTTCCTTCAAGAAGGGCAGCAGTGCATATGCCTCATTATCCAGAGCCAGAGCGTCCTCAGGCTCAAGGCGCGCTCTGTAGGCGTGAGCCACAGGAAGACGAGGAAAGGAAAAAGTGATTCTTTCGGCAGAGCCTGTCCTGAGCCCTGTCGAAGAGCCGGTTCTGAGTTCTATCGTAGAGTCTGAGGATTGAGAAACAAGCTTCTTTCCTGAAGTTGCATCTTCAATTGTAACCATGATGTCCTCGATTGGAGATGCTTCTCCGTCCGAAGGAGGTATGAGACCGTGGATTTGTCCTGTAATAACAACGGTTGCGCTCACTTCTTCGGGAAAGAAGGGGCTACGGTAGAGGCGAAAAGCACTAATAGCAAGGTTGGGTTGGGGCTGTCCTAAGGAAATAACAGTAAGCGGCCCTTGCTTGTCTGCTAATCCTTCCGGCTGGGTTTCCCACACGCGGTCGGTGAAGAAGAAGAGACGTTGATATTTCTGTTCAGTCAGAAGCTGGTGAATAAACCCAGCAAGAACCTTATCGTCCGGATCAGGACTGTCTGTTGGCACTAGACGAGAAACCTCTTGCACAATGTTGCTTTGTGATAGGGACGGTGCCGCAAGTAGAGTCGGTAAGGGGGAGGTAACAAAAACCCCTAGCCTCTCATGGGCAGAAGCCTCTTCGCTAAGCCTTAACGCCTGCCGCTGGGCCTCTTCAAAGACCGTGCTCTCTCCATCAGGGAGACGGGCTTGCATGCTGGCGGAGTTGTCGAGAATGATACCAATAAGGGTAGTCTCACGGCGTAGTAGCGGCTGGGCAGCGCTCAGTATCAGTAAGAGAAGAATGAGAAGCTGCAAAAAGAAAAGCGGGGTGAGTTTGAGCCGGTACGACAGCCGTATTGGGGAAGCAGAGGCAAGATCCTGATAGAGAAACAGAGCAGGGACCATGACCTTTT
>CBDCRK010000009.1:0-18585 GCA_965220955.1 uncultured Binatia bacterium (SeqCode)
TGCTGGCAGGCACCAAGTTCCGTGGCGAATTCGAACAGCGCCTCAAAGCTGTGCTAGCGGCTCTTAAAAAGCAGCCTGATGCCATTCTCTTTATTGATGAGATCCACACGCTTGTTGGCGCCGGCGCAACCAGTGGTGGCTCAATGGACGCCTCGAATATCCTGAAGCCTGCTCTGGTCACAGGAGGACTACGCTGCATTGGCGCCACCACTTACCAGGAGTATAAAAAATACTTTGAGCGAGATCGGGCGTTAGCCCGGCGCTTTCAGAAGATCGATGTGCCGGAACCGACTGTAGAAGAAACGCTGGCAATCCTCAAAGGGCTCAAGTCTCACTATGAAAAACACCATGGGGTGACTTATACAGTTGGATCCCTGCGTACTGCTGCTGAGCTGTCGGCCAAACATATCAACGACCGATTCCTGCCAGACAAGGCCATTGATGTAATTGACGAGGTGGGAGCGTCGATCAAGATCCTACCGGCCTCCAAACAGAAGAAGACTGTACGCTCCAAGGATATCGAATCCATTGTTGCCAAGATCGCCAAGATCCCCTCACGTAGCGTTTCGGTCTCTGCCAAAGAGCAGCTCCAAAATCTAGAGCAAGACCTGAAGCTCACGGTGTTCGGTCAGGACAAGGCCCTTGAGACTGTGGCTACGGCTATTAAGCTGTCGCGGGCCGGGCTGGGTCATCCGGATAAACCTGTGGGGTCATACCTATTCTGGGGACCAACCGGGGTGGGCAAAACCGAAGTGGCCAAGCAGCTAGCCTCTACCCTGGGAATACAGTTTTTCCGTTTTGACATGAGCGAGTACATGGAGAAGCATACTGTCTCGCGGCTCATTGGTGCCCCTCCAGGCTATGTGGGCTTTGATCAAGGAGGGTTGCTCACCGATGCGGTTATCCGCACGCCGCATGCGGTGCTGCTGCTCGACGAGATCGAGAAAGCCCATCCAGACTTGTTCAACATCCTGCTGCAGGTGATGGACCACGCCACCTTGACAGACAACAATGGTAGAAAGGCAGACTTCCGCAATATCATCCTGATTATGACCACTAATGCCGGGGTGCGAGAAATGTCCGCACATGCGCTCGGCTTTGGTGGGCGGTCGAATGCCGACAAGGGCCAGCAGGCCATCGAGCGTCTCTTCAATCCGGAGTTCCGCAACCGCCTGGATGCCATGATTGCCTTTAACTCGCTCACCCCCGAGGCCGTCGAACGCGTAGTAGATAAGTTTATTGCCGAACTGGACCAGCAGTTGAACCAGAAGAAAGTAGTCGTTGAAATTACTCCTGCAGCCCGTCGATACCTGGCTGAAAAAGGCTATGATACAGTATTAGGCGCTCGACCCATGGCCAGGCTAATTCAGCAAGAGATCAAACAAATTCTTGCCGACCAGATCCTATTTGGCAATCTACAAAATGGTGGAAGTGTGGAGATTGACGCCGGGGATGAAGGACTAGTGTTTGCTTACAAAGGAGCAACCGATGGCCAGGCGCAAAGTAGTCAGAATGGAAAAGGCGAGGGATAAAGCACAGGGCTTAGAGGGTTATCAGTGCACTCTGGCGGACGGCAGTATAGTGACCGCCTGGGTTGCCGAAGACCTGTTAACTACTGAGCTTCTTGGGTGGGATCTCAAGGTGGCGTGTAAAGAGGCTGTCGAGCGTGTGGCAGAAAAAGATATTGTTGACGGCAGGGTGCATCTCCAGGGAACGCTACTTGATGACGTCGAGCGGGCTGCGAGTGGTAGCAGGTGAGCCCGGCCTGCCCACTGAAGCGAAACTCTGAGTAATCGGGGGAGGGAAACGCCGCAATGATTAAGCTAAAAAAAATTGGCCACATTGGTATGCGGGTTCCTGATCCCAAGAGAGGGACAAGGTTCTATTCGGAAATTCTCGGGTTTGATGTCTCTGGGCAAACCAACGGGGTAGCGTTTCTCCGCTGTGGCGCTGACCACCTTTAGCCCTCATGCAGTCCAAGGGGAGCGGGCTGAACCACTGCATGTATGAATCTGAAGGGAATACCTTCGAGCTGGGTTGTGAAGAGCAGCAAATCCATGATCAGGACCACTGGACCCCGAGAGTCTTTACCATGAAAGACGCAGGCATAAATCTCTGGGAGGGACAGGTACCAGAAGCGCTCATACAGTGAGCCACCCAACTCATCCAGCAGTGTCTTGGCCAGTTTGTCATCCCCATTTGCCTTGTTGATCCCCGCCACCCTGGACAGCCACTTAGGATGCGACTATATATGATCTCATGACCCGACGGCTGCGCAGGCTATGGCAGCGCGCGCAGAGAAAGCCCAGTGGGTGGTCTGCCGCGGAGGTCGATGAGCTTGCCCGCTTCTTAGGGTTTGTCGAACAAAAGCAGCGTGGCAAAGGGGACCATCAGCTTTATCTGCACCCCAAGGGGCTGGTCTGGGGATTTGATCCTCGTGGTAATGTGAAGCCACCCTATGTCAGGGAGCTGGTCCGACTAGCACGCAAGCACAGATTGGTGGAAGACAATGAGCAAGATAAAGAGCACAACGGTGACTAAGCAGTTCCCCTATCGTGTGACTATGGCTTGGAGCGTGGAAGACGGCGTATATGTGGCGCGCATTCCCAAGCTTGAGGGTATTCTGGGGCTGGATGAGCACGACCCGGCCCGAGCTATCCGTCAGGTCATTGAACGTGGCTGGGAAGCCCTGGCCGCACTCGCAGAGCACAAACATCCTCTGCCAGAGTCAGACGGCGGGAGCAAAAAACCTTCGGGACAATTCTATGTTCGTCTCCTCCCGGAAATTCATGCCTCTCTGCGTGAATGGGCGGAGGAAGAAGGGTTAAGCATGAATGCCCTCATTAGCCATATTCTGACTGTGGCTACTACTCAGCGCGCGGTACTTCCCAAGCGCTCCATCCGTCCAAAGCCACACCACCGCCGTCAACCCCGAGCAGCCTAGCCTTCTCTCTTTTCCTCCCCTAGCCAGTCCAAGATAGCAAAGAGGATTTCCTAAAGGAGGTGAGGTGCTTCTAGACCTTTCCCTTGCTTTTTCCCTGGTAGCCGGGTATACCTCACGCTGAAATGGAGAACATACCATGGGTACATTAGAGGGTAAGGTTGCCATTGTAACAGGAGCCGGACGCCTACGGGGGATCGGCCGGACCACTGCCTTAGGGCTGGCTGAGCTGGGAGCAGATATTGTTGTCACTGGTACTGGACGTGACCCGGTTAGCTTTCCCGAAGACGAAAAACAAGCAGGCTGGAAAGACATTGAGAGTACGGCCGAGCAGGTCCGAGAACGTGGACGTCGATGTTTGCCGCTAATTGCCAATGTGGCCAGCAGTGCCGAGGTCAAACGCACTGTTGACGCTACGCTCCGCGAATTCGGCCACATTGACATCCTTATCAATAACGCTGCTTTTGCCCGCGGGCCTGATCGGATACCGCTTACCGAGCTGCCGGAAGAGACCTGGCGGAAAGTCCTGGACATTAAGATGACGGGAAGCTTTCTCATGTGTCAGGCCGTCATCCCTGTTCTGGTTAAACAGGGGAACGGCGGTAGTATCGTCAATATTTCATCTATTGCCGGTAAGCGAGGGCTTCCCAACATGGCTGCCTACTGCGCTGCCAACGCCGGTATTCAGGGGTTTAGCCAAGCACTGGCCATGGAGCTAGCCTCACACAATATTCGCGTCAATGCCGTCTGCCCCGGCGTTATAGATACCTCACGCATGGATGACCTGGGCCGTGGCCAGACCTGGGAGACTCTGATTGCTCAGATGATTCCCCTCAAACGGGCGGGTAGCGATGAAGAAATAGGAAAGTTTATTGCCTATCTATGTATGCCCGAGGCATCCTACATTACCGGTCAGTCCCTAAACATTGATGGGGGCGTGGTGATGTGGTAGGGGAAATTACTCATTCCTTTTCCTCACCCTTTTGTCCCTCAATCATCTTGGCAAAGGGGGAGACGGTTTCGGAGGGTTGCAGAGTTTCGGATAAGCGAATCAGGCAGTCAGGCAAAGGGGGAGCGGCATCACTATCAATAGTAGCCACTAGACCCACTGCCCCATACACGGTTAGCATGTGCAAAATTCGTGCAGGTCGCTGTCGCAGAGAGAATACTAAGGTATACCCCCCCTCTAGTGAGCATTCCCAGACCTCCCGTCCAATATTACGCCAGGTCAGGGTGCCGGCGGCAGTACGGGCGAGCAAGTTATCGAGAAGTTGCTGGGCCTGCTGTGAGTCATATGGGGGCACAATCACGTTTTCCTTTCGCGGTCTCTTTACCTCAGAACTCTCCCTAATAGCAACCCCTTGTTACTAGCATATAATAAGAGCAAGTATAAGGAGAACATATGATTGGCAGACGCGTATTGCACGAGGAAGAAGCCTCTCCTAACTATCGAATCCGCCAAGTAGAGCAACGACGCACGGGGGAAGTGAGTTGGGAGGTGCTGGAGGCTGACACTAGCCTAACAGTTGCAGGGGGACTAGCCGATCGAGAAGAGGCCTTGCGCATTGTGCGGGGGTGGGAGCGGCTCAGTCAAAAGAAAGAGGGGGGACTAGCCGGACATATCCTGGTGCATTAAATGCCTTGTTGGGCCTTGAATACCTCGCTAGGATCCTGCATGTCTCGATTACCGCCCAATGTCACACGGTTAACGGCAGAATGGTCTAAAAAATCTGGAGGAGAAAGCCATGATGAATCATCCCGTAATTTCAGCTGACGGCCATATTGATCTACCGTGTTTACCCACAACCTTGTTCACAGAAAATGCTCCATCCCACCTAGAAGAGAAAATGCCCAAAGTGGTAGACTCTGCCGAGGGAAAAATTTGGGTCTCGCACCAGGGAACTAGCCTTGGCCTAGTGGGGGGCATGGGCTCGGCTGGCCGCCGTTATGTTCCAGGAGAAATTTACCGGTCAGACCGGATGGCAGAAACCGGCCTATACGAGGACCAAAGCCGGGGCATAATGCGCACAGCCATTCCAGAGCTGCGCCTGCGCGATCAGGATCGGGATGGGGTCATTGGGGAGGTCATTTATGGAATCCTGGGAGCAGCAAACCGTCTCAATGATCCTGAAGTGACCGAGGTGGTGGTTCGTATTTACAACAACTTTGCCGCCGACTTCTCTAAAGCTTGTCCAGATCGTTTTGCCACCGTGGCGCCTCTACCTAACTCCTCGCCGGAGAATATTGCCGAGGAGATCAAACGTTGTGCCAAGCTAGGATTAAAAGGGGCAGAGCTGGCGGTCACGCATGGGATGAAACCGCTATGGCACTATGATTGGAACCCACTCTGGCAGGCTGCCCAGGAATGCTCCATCCCTGTTCACCTGCACACCATTGGGCCCAAGCTGGATATGACCTGGCTGAGTGATCACCGCTCCCGCCGGATGTGGTTAGCAACTATTCTGACCGAGTTCCAAATTTCCATGGCCGGCTTCATGGCTGCGGTCATTTTTGGTGGGGTTCTGGAACGTTATCCCGGTCTCAAAGTTGTCATTGGCGAAGCGGGTATTGGCTGGCTGCCCTATATTTTAGAGCGCATGGATTATGAGTGGGAGGATCAATTCAAAGATCTAGAACTCAAGATGAAACCCAGCGAGTACTGGCAGAGGCAGATGTACGCCACCTTCCAGCAAGATCAGGCGGGTATTGATTCGCTTGATAAAATTGGCGAAGACAACGTAATGTGGGGCTCAGACTTTCCTCATCCCGACGGAGTGTGGCCAGACTCGCAAGAATTTTTGCAGCGGCAAATGGAGCACCTATCTGCGTCACAGCGCCGCAAGATTGTGTATGAAAACGCGGCTAAAGTGTATGGGTTCCCCATGATTTAATCCCCCTTGTCCTGAGCAGAGTCAAAGGGTCGTAAGGAGAGATTACTTGGTGGGCGAGCTGAGGCGAGAAAGCGAAAGATTATACCGTAGAAGGTATAGGAGGCCAATAGCCGTGATGGGAATAAATTGGGCAGCATGAGAGAAGAGGGAAAAACCCAGTGCCTCTTCCTGCGGTACGGCAAACAGAGAGAGGGCAATAACCGTAGCATACTGATAATTGCCCACAAATCCCGGGGCTGCGGGTAGAGCCACCCCAAGGGCCACAATGCCCAGGAGAATTATCGCGGCCTCTAGAGAGAGGACTATACCGAAGCCTTGGAAAAGCAATAGGTAATGTACAGCTGAGACCAACCACAGCACCAGAGAAGCAAGCGATATCTGTAGCAGCCGCGACCCGCTACGCAGAACCTGCAAACCAACAACAAAATCATCCAGGGCGTGACGCACACGCAGTGGCAGCCAAGCAGGACACCACTTTTTTCCTTCCACCGCAGGGGACAGCAACACTCCGCAGATGATCAGCACCACAATATATACGCCAACAAAGACATAATTGACCCGGATTACCCAGGGTGGCAGGGACAGAGTAAAGAGGGAGAAGAGCAAGAACGATGACAAGGCAATACCATCAAACACCCTCTCGATCACCAACGTAGCAAAGGCGGCGCTCGCGCTCACATCCGCTATCCGGGCAATAGCATAAGCACGAACGAACTCTCCTGCCCGTAGGGGCAGGAGGTTATTGGCCATAAAGCCAATCATGGTAGAGGCAAACAGGTGAGAGGTAGAGATAGTCTTAACCGGCTGCAAAAGTACCTGCCAGCGGTAGGCACGGATAAGATAAGTTAAGATCAGCACTCCCGTAGCTGGGAAGAGAGAGAAAAGGTGAACACGAGAAAAGGAAGCCAAGGCTTCGCTCAGATTGATACCTCGCACCACCAGATAGCCGCAAAGAAGGCTTACCCCCACCCCAACCAGAACCCTCTTTTTATCCATTCGTATCTGCACCCATAAACATTGGCTTTTAGCTTGCTTATTGTAACCTCGCACAATTGTAGACGCATTGCCGGTAGTATACTGATACAGCAAGACCCAACAAGTGGGGTGGAGAATTTTTGCTATGGTCACTAGCCGCTTGGGCGCCAAGCCGTGCACACTGCACACTTTGCGTGCCAAGCCGTGCACACTTTGCGTGCCAAGCCGTGCACAGTAAGGGCAGAATATCATTGCGTCTGGCCGCAGGATCTGATAGCTAAGATCCAACCCTCTGACATCTTGCAGGGAGGACACTCAAAAGGAGGACCTATGAAAGTTGGTGTAGCTATTTCTATGCTCAACGTCGGTGAGAAACCAGACAGTGAGATTTACCGAGACGACATGCAGCTTGCGGACCTAGCCGAACCCCTGGGATTCGAGTCCATCTGGAGCGTTGAACATCATTTCACTGGCTATGCTATGGTGCCCAACGTTGTACAGCTTTTGACTTATTTCGCTGGGCGCACCAAGAAGTTACAACTTGGAACCGCGGTCATTGTGCTTCCCTGGCATGATCCGGTGCGAGTAGCTGAAGAGATTTCTATGCTCGATAATCTGTCAGGCGGCCGTACTGTCTTCGGCTTTGGTCGGGGTGCAGCCACGGTTGAATACGATGGCTTTCGCGTTGCCATGGACGAGTCGCGTGCCCGCTTTGAGGAGACGGCCAAGATTGTGGTCAAGGCTTTGACCAACCAGCGCTTCTCGTATGACGGCCAGTTCTTCAAGATTCCAGAGATGAGCATCCGGCCACAGCCTGTCTCTAACCCTGCAGAACGATTCTACGCCTCGTCGGTCAGCCCAGAGTCGGCGGAGATTATGGCCCGGCTCGGCTTTGGTGTGTTGATTGTGCCCCAGCGAGACTGGGACACCACCGCAGCTGACGTAGAGCGCTATCGGGCCACAGCCCAGAGTGTAGGCTACACTCCCAAGCCACCGGCCTCCTTGATCAACGTATCCGTCAGCGAGAGCAACGATGAGGCTGTGGACCATGCCCACACTTATATGGGAGCCATGTTTGACTCGATTGACTCACACTACCACTTCTCGGACGGGCACCTGGAAGGGGTGAAGGGCTATGAGTTCTATGCCAAGATGGCCAAGACCTACTCAAAGTTTTCCGACCCAGAGGTAAAGTCGAAGGCGGTAGACTTCTTTGTTAGCCTGCACGTTGCTGGCACCCCACAGGCCTGTCTAGACAAGATTGCTGAGATAAAGACCAAAACTGGCATAGATCACTTTGTTGCTCAGTTTAGCTATGGTGGTATGCCCTATGATCTATGCGAGCGCAACATGCGGTTATTTGCCGAGAAGGTCAAGCCAACCCTGCAGAATGACCCCTTCTTTGCCTCCTAGAATGAAGCCAGGACCTGATTTTCATTGATTATCCGAGTAGGGTGGGTTGTGCCCGCCCTACATTGCTCTAGCGTTTACGACCCCGAGCCCATCTCTTTACACGGGTACGCGAAAAGGAGGGAGAGCATGCCTCTTGAAACTTTGTCCTATGGCTATGGCTTGCTGGAAGGACCTCGCGTTGACGGCGCTGGAAACCTCTTTTTCAGCGATGTCACCAATGGTGGCGTCTTCTGTCGTGCTCCTGAGGGCACGATCACAACCGTTGTCCCTCGGCGAAGGGGGGTCGGCGGTATTGCCCTGCATGCCAACGGCGGGGTGGTAGTCTCCGGCAAGGATGTATGCCATGTTCGCGAGGGAGTAACCCGTGTACTCTTTCGCAGTGACGACATTCCTGGATTCAATGACCTCTTCACCGATGGTGCAGGGCGAGTCTACATTGGTTCGCTACGCTCAAACCCGTTCAAGTCAGGTCCCCGAATACCTGGCGAATTGTGGCGGATTGACAGCCAAGGAAATGTTGCACGGCTTTATGGTGAGGTGGGGCTTACCAATGGGATTGGTTTCTCGCCCGACGGGCGCCTGCTCTATCACGCTGACAGTGCCGCCCAGCAAATCCTTGTCCACGAGTTGACCCTGGACGGACAGGCGGTGAACCGGCGGGTATTTGCTGAGGTGTCTCTGGGCGTCCCCGATGGTCTAGCAGTGGATGAGGCTGGTGGGGTGTGGATTGCGGTTTATGAAGGTGGCTGTGTGGCTCGTTATACGCCGGACGGTCAGCTGGATCGCAAAATCGAAGTGCCAGCTAAGGCGGTTACTAGCCTATGCTTTGGTGGGAAGGATCGGTGCGACCTCTATATTGTTACTGCAGACAACACGGAAGCACCTGAGCGTAAGGGAACTATCTTCTGCACTCGCTCAGAAGTTCCTGGGCTATCGGTTCCCCCTGCCCGAGTTTAACAGGTTGGAGAAAGCCCCCCCGGCCACCTTTCGACAAGTAGCAGGGGGAGTACTGCCTGTCTATTGGACTGTCTGGGTCAGGCCGGTTGCACACTATAATAGGAATCGTCCCATTGAAACGCTTCGCGCAGCAACGCGTAATACAGAAGATCCAGATTATGCTTACGCACGCGTCTCTCGAACCTCATCCCCACTTTCTCCATCACTCGCAACGATGCTACATTGGGCGCATCGGCGCTTGCTACTATACAAGAAAGATTATGTTCTTCAAAGCCATATCTGAGTACTGCTCTTGCCGCCTCCGTGGTAAGCCCTTGGCTCCAATATGCTGGGGCTAGGCCGTAGAGGAGTTCGACCTCCGACGGGTCACCAATGAAGCGAAATCCACAGAAGCCGATCAACGGTTCCTTTCCTTTCAGGCACACCGCCCATTCACCAAATCCGTTAATTTGGAAGCAGGCAATGCTGCGCTGTATGTCTGATGCAGCCTGCCCCCTTGACATCATTTTGTTATCAAACAGATACCTGCGTACGTCCGGATCAGTCCATAGACAGTGAAGATCCTCCAGATTATCCAGGGTGTACGGGCGTAATCGAAGTCGAGCCGTTTCAATCTGGGGAAGTTCCATCAGTGGAGAGAACTCCTTCCTGACATCAGGCAGCCTTACCCATCAAGCGCTCGCGCATCCTGGCATCTGAGGCCAGGTCGATGGCGGTCCAGGCCATTGCCAGCGCGCCATCGATAACGGCCTTGTCGGCAGCCTCGGTCACGCAGTGTGCCGTGAATTCCGGCTGGTGGTTTACCGCTGGCAGCGAGTTGATCCCAATTGCGGGATGGATGGCCGGCATGACCAGCGATACATTGCCCATGTCCGTGGACCCTGCCGCACGCTGAAACGAGCCCCCGGGATCAGGAAAAGTTCGGCCCAGGACTTCGGCGTTGCGACGGTAGGCGGCGGCAATATCAGGATCGTGGCGCATCTGGGCGTAAGGCTTTTGACCCCCACTAATTTCTAGCTTCGATCCGGTAGCCAGGGCTCCAGCCTCGAAGCAACGAAGAACCTTGGTGCGGATCTCGTCGAGGTCGTCTAGAGTCTGCGCCCGCACCATGTACTTGGCAGCCGTATGGGCCGGGATAATATTTGGCGCGTCTCCGCCCTTGGTAATAATACCGTGGATTCGGTCAGTCGATCGGATATGTTGCCTAAGAAGCCCGATGGCAGTCTGGGCAATGGTCAAGGCGTCGGCCGCGTTCACCCCACGCTCAGGAAAAGCGGAAGCGTGTGCTTCTTTACCGGTGTAGCAGACCTCAAACATTGAAGCGGCAATGATCGGGAACTCAACAACGTCAACGGGAGCTGGATGCACCATCATGGCCGCATGCGCATCCTTAAACGCCCCTCGTTCCAGAAGCAGAATCTTACCGCCAGCATCCCCAACCTCCTCAGCCGGCGTACCAATCACGCTTACTGTCAAGCCAACCTCATCAGCCACTCGTGCGGCAGCAATCCCCGCCCCAATAGACATAGCAGCAATGATGTTATGACCGCAGGCATGCCCAATGGCGGGCAGGCAGTCATACTCGGCACAGATGGTAATATGCAGGGGGCCACTGCCAGCCCGGGCAACAAAGGCCGTAGGTAGGTCACAAATCCCTCTTTCAACTGTGAACCCAGCGTCGGCTAGGACCTCGGATAGCCAGGCAGAAGCCTTCTCCTCCTCATACCCAAGCTCTGGGTTGGCATGAATCCTATGGCTGAGATTGATCATGCTATCACGAACCGTGTCAAAACGCTCTCGGGCCCCAGCTTTTGCATCCATTGTCTCCTCCTTTTTTTATCTGCCTATAACGAGGCGACGATAGCACGCTCCCAACTCAACATCAACGACTTTTAAAGGTCACCAGCCACAGGTTAAGTTGCTTCCCAACCTACCCTTGATCTGATATGTGGGGGCAAGAATTCAGGGAGGGTTAGACCATGAGTAAGGACATGGCTTATCTCGACGCCGTGGCCCAGGCTGAGCTTGTGCGCCAGGGAGAGGTCACTCCTGCTGAGCCTGTGGATATTGCCATTGCCAGCAGCGAGAAGCTCAATCCCCAGCTAAACGCCGTCATTACTCCGCTTAAGGGTAAGTTCAATGGAAACAGATGATGTGGAGATCGAACGTGGCAGCGGCAACGTGTTTGCGGGTCTCGGTCGGCCAGACGCCGAGGCTCAGCTTTTGAAAGCGGAGCTTGTGGCCTGTATCGACCAGATTGTTCGGCGGCGGCGACTGACCCAGGTCGAAGCTGCGAAGTTGCTCGGACTGTCTCAACCCGACGTCTCTCGTCTTCTTCGAGGAAACTTCCGCGAATACTCCATCGACAGACTCCTGCGCCTGTTGACCGCGCTTGGCAGAGATGTGGACATCGTCATTCGGAATCCGCTCTCTCGCCAAAAAGGAAAGCTCAAGGTCGAGGCCGCGTGACCGCCAATTTCGTCAGGTCAGCGAATATTGAATCCACATGAACGAAGCCATCGCCCGTATTAAGATCAACAAGCTGCTTGAGGCGGCCGGCTGGCGCTTTTTTATCGAAGCGGACTGATATGCCGGGCCAACTATTCACCCAGTACTTCCTCACCGACGGCATACAGGCTACGGACGAGTGGAAAGCTTCGTCACCCAGACAGAGGGCGTTTGCCGCATTCAGAACACGCCTTGCTGAGATCTATGCCGCCCTCAACCGGTCTCATGAGCCCAATGAAGCTGTTACCGAACAAGAGTTGATCCGCCCAGTTTTAGAACTCCTGGGATGGACGGACTATCTGCCCCAACAGGGTACAACTCGTAACGAGGACATCCCCGACCTCTTGCTATTCCCCGACGCCAGCGCCAAACAGCGCGCCGTGAGACGCAAACCCAACGAACGCTACCCCGACGCCTCCGTTGTAGAGGAGAGCAAGCGATTCGGTCTGCCGTTAGACACCCGTAACGCGGACGACAAAGTTAAGGCTGGAACACCACACGGTCAAATCCTCAGATACCTATCGACGGCCGAGATCGAGTCGGAGAACCGAATTCGGTGGGGAATCCTGACCAACGGTGGTGTGTGGCGTCTGTATGACCACCGCTGTCGCCCCCACGCCAACGGTTACTTTGAAGCCGACCTGGCGGAACTGATCGAGCCCGGCAACGAAGACGGCCTGCGTGTCTTCCAGCTGCTGTTTCGCCGCGACTCGTTCACTCTTCAGGAGGGCGACAAAACCACTTTCCTGGAAGCTGCCCTGGCAGAGGGGCGGCGCTACGAGGGACAGGTCGCCCAGGACCTCTCGGGCGTGGTCTTCGATCGTGTCTTCCCCAGCCTCGTAGAGGCTCTTGCCGACGCTTTGGGACAAAGCCTCTCCCAGGTCCGACAAGCGGCACTGATTTTCCTCTACCGACTCCTCTTCGTGCTCTATGCCGAGGACAGGGGCCTGCTGCCGGTCAACGACTCACGTTACGACGACTATGGCCTGCGAAAACGGGTGCGGGACGACATTGCACACAGAATGGCCGAAGAAGACACGTTCTCGGCCGTTGCCACCAATTACTATGACCGCCTAATGACGCTTTTCAAACTTATCGACAAAGGCGACACGTCCATCGGACTCCCTCCCTATAACGGCGGCCTATTCGGTTCGGACGCCGCTCCACTGCTGGAAAAGGCTCGCCTGCCCGACACGAAAATCGCTCCTATCATCTACGACCTGAGCCACGCTAAGGACCCGCAGGGAGTGCGCCGCTTCGTCAACTACCGCGACATGTCCGTCCAGCAGCTTGGCTCGATCTACGAGCGGCTCCTGGAGCGCGAGCCGGTCCGGGATAGTGACGGCAGGATTGTAATCCGCCTCAACCCCTACGCCCGCAAAGACAGCGGCAGCTTCTTCACACCGCAGGAGTTGGTCGACCTGATCGTCGACCATACCCTCAAGCCGCTGGCCGAAGAGCGACTCAAAGCATTCGAGGACAAAGCCACGGAACTCAAGAGCGACCGTCGGTCCAAGGCCGAACGACGGGCCGAGCTACTCAAGCTGGACCCGGCAGAGGCCGTCCTCGACCTGAAGGTCCTCGACCCGGCGATGGGAAGCGGCCATTTCCTGGTCACGGCGGTAGACTTTCTCTCTGACTACATCGCGGAACTGATCGAGTATGTGCCCGCAGTCCCCGAATGGCTCGACGGTGAGTACGTTTCGCCGCTGCTGGAGCGCGTGGCAACGATTCGCACAGACATCCTCCAACGGGCGCAGGAGTCGGATTGGGTCATGGACGATGCCCAGCTCACCGACCAGGCCATCATCCGTCGCATGGTACTGAAGCGGTGCATCTACGGGGTAGACAAGAACCCTCTGACGGTCGAGCTGGCGAAGGTGTCGCTGTGGTTGTACAGCTTTACCGTCGGTGCACCGCTATCCTTCATGGACCACCACCTACGCTGTGGCGACTCGCTGGTCGGCCTGAGAGTGAAAGATTCAATCGAAGACTTACATAGGATGGCTCAACTGGTTCTCAGCAGCGCCATTCAGGGTGCGGAAACCGCCACCGAGGGTATGCAGCGCATCGAGGAAATGTCCGACGCCGACGTGGCTGAGGTGCGAGAGTCGGCAGCGCTGTTTCACAGTGTAGAGGAGACCACAGCGGACCTGCGCGGTCTGATGGACTTCCTGTGCAGCGTGCGTTGGCTGACTGCGGGAATGAAGAAGAAAGACCTGGCCACATTCGAGGCGCCGCTGGTTACAATGATTGGCAGACAGCCCGCGAATGCCTACAAGCTCTTGGCCCGAGGTCCGAAGGACATTGGCTCCGAGTCGCCCGGTGACGTCACTTTGTCGAGTTTTGTAGAGTTGTGGAATAAGACTAAATCCATTGCCGACCGTGAGGGCTTCCTGCACTGGGAGGTTGCCTTTCCGGGGGTGTGGCGCCGGTGGCAAAACACCAATCCGAAAGGTGGCTTTGACGCTGTAATCGGCAATCCGCCGTGGGACCGCATCAAGCTTCAGGAGGTGGAATGGTTTGCAACTCGTGACCCGAAACTCGCTCTCGCTCAGACTGCGGCCGCGCGGAAGGCCGGCATTCAGCAGCTACGTGACCAAGACGTGGCCCTCGTGAACGATTTTGACGCGGCGAAGGCGCAGTCAGAGAGCCTAAGCCGGATGGTCCGGTCCTATGAGGACTACCCTTTGCTCAGCGGTGGCGATATCAACCTGTACTCGCTGTTCGTGGAGCGAGCTATGAGCCTAATCAAGCCCGATGGATTTGTGGGCCTACTTACACCGTCGGGTATCTATGCCGACAAGACAGCGGCCCGTTTCTTCAAGTCCGTCTCCACCGGTGGACACGTGGCCAGCCTGTTTGATTTCGAGAACCGTCGCCTCGGAACCGACCTGCCGCCCTTCTTTCCCGATGTTGACTCCCGTCAAAAATTCTGCGCTCTCATACTCGGTGGAGAGAAGCGCAAGTTCGACCAGACCGAGTGCGCCTTCTTCCTCCCCGCTGCCGAGACCACCAAGGACCCGGACCGCTGCTTCCCACTGACGCCCGCAGACTTCGCCCGGGTCAACCCGAATACCGGCACCGCGCCTGTCTTCCGTACTCGGCGAGACGCCGAGATCACCCGCCGCATCTACGAGCAGCATCCGGTGTTGGTGGATCGCTCCGAGGGTGAGGAACGCCGTGCCTGGTCGGTTAAGTACGCCACGATGTTTCATATGACGAACGACTCCCACCTTTTCCGAACCGCGGCTCAACTTGAAGCCACGGGGTTTTATCTGGTCCAGGGTAACCAGTGGAAAAAGGGCGACGAATTGTACGTCCCACTGTACGAGGGCAAAATGGTCCAGGCATTCGATCATCGGGCCGCAAGTGTTGTGGTAAACCCCGACAACCTCAATCGGCCCGCCCAACCGCGGGAAGCTACGCTTGATGAGCACACCGATCCCAACTGGCTGCCCAACTGTCAATTCTGGGTCAGCACGAACGCCTTCGAGCAGCCGGATGGATTAGGTTGGGCAGTGGCCTTTAAGGACGTAACCGCGCCGACGAATGTCCGCACGATGATTGCGGCAATAATTCCACGGTCAGGCGTCGGAAACACGTTACCCCTCCTACTGCCCGATTCAACTGAGGCTGCGGCCTACAAGGACTTCGCCTGGCTCATGTGCGGGTGCTTGAATTCGTTCGTTTTCGATTTCATTGCCAGACAGAAGGTCCAGGGGCAGCATCTGAACTGGTACATCGTGGAGCAGCTCCCCGTCATCGCGCCCGGCGACTATGACCGGCAGTTCGGCGACACGACCGCCCGCAGTCTCGTCCGCGACCACGTGCTGCGCCTCACCTACACCGCCCACGACATGGCGCCCTTTGCTCGTGACCTCGGCTATGACGGCCCGCCCTTCATCTGGAATGAAGACGAACGCAGCCACCTATGCGCCCGGCTCGACGCCCTTTATTTTCACCTCTACGGGATCAGCCGGGATGACGCAGAATACATCCTGAGTACTTTCCCCATCGTCTGTAGGGAAGACGAGGCCCAGTTCGGTCGCTACCGCACCCGCGACCTCATCCTGGCCTACATGAACGCTCTAGCCGCCGGCGACACCGAATCCATTGTCGCTATTTAGGTAAGACACGGAGAAAGCTTTAATGGAGGATTCTCGAATGCTCAATACTTTTGCCACATCCCTTAGGCACGCCGGGCAACCGACTCACGGTCCCTATTGGCCCGACCAGCGGCGCAACCCGAGCTAATCGAACTAAGTTCAGCGGAAAAGACGAGGAACGTGATGACTGGATTATCCGACCAATCTCCCGATTTGCGAACGGCGCTTCAACAGTAAGCCCTAATACATAGGCGGTTTGTTGAGCGTATCCAGTCTCGGACCGTTGTTCTCCAACGGCTTGCTGAGCAGCAACCACGATTTAGTGACTTGGTCCGGCGACTTGACGAATTCCTAAAGCGGTTTGATGACCAGCACCGACAAGCTAGTGACTCAATAAAGTGGTTTGTCGAGCAGCACCGACAAATTACTGAGTTTTCAAGCGATGTCAATTGCAACTTGGTTAAGTTCGAGCATGACGCAAGTTTCGAAAACGTCGTGTTCGGGCAAAGGGCCGAATTCCAGTCGGCAGAGTTCGCGGGCCGAACATACTTCCAGGGAACCCGTTTCAAGACGCGTGTCCCTGAGTGTTTCGAGACAACTTTCCACGAATACACTGATTGGCATGACGCCAAATGGCCGAGCGTACCTGACAATGCCGACGAAGCAAGGGAGCAGGTCCACTACTACCAACGGCTGGCTCTGGCGATGAATAAACTGGAGAAGCCTGACGACCGGAACTTTTTCTTTCGACAGGAGATGCAGGCGAGTAGACGCGCCGAAGGGTGGAGCGTCGTCAGAGTATTGAACTGGCTCTATGAACTTATCTGTGACTACGGGCATGGTCTTGCCCGCATTGCTACCTTCTGGTTTGGACACGTTATAAGTTGCAAAATGGCATCTCAAGGCAAGAAGCGTATGAGTTCATGTGCAATTTACCTCAGGCGTTTGTGATCAGCTTTTCCAATACGCACGGCTTTCTGGGGCTGACCCGTGGATTTTTACAGGATACGATCAAGGCTTGGGCGGACGTTTCGTTTTTCAACCTCATTGGCGGCGTCCAGACCGTCCTCGGAATAATCCTTTTATTTTTCCTATTATTGACAATCCGGAATCGGTTTCGCATGCGGTGACCAGAGGCGGTATTGCGATTACGTCGCAGCTGTCGGCTTACGCTACGCTAACCCGACCTATGGCTGGGCGACCGGGTCCGTGTCGAACGGTCGTGGACCTTGTGTGCGAACGACCGAGAGCGTTACCACTATTGTTTCGGCGGCCTATTATCTCACAATGCCCGGTAGCGGACACAGAGAGGTTATATAACGATGTGCGGCCGCTCCGCGCAGTCACTAGCCGACGCACGCTACAGCCTAGTGAGGCCGCTATCCTCGGTGCAGCCCCATCAATGTTGATTTCTTACATTGTTTATGAACAAGACCAAGCAAAGGCTCCCATGATGGCTTTGGTAGCTTTGGGCTACCTTCGAATACCCGCGTTTCGTTCAAACCTGTCCAGGTGTTTTGTAAGTATTTCTATGTGTTTCCTTGCGCCGAGTGCTTTAGCAACAGCTATATGAGATACAAAACTTGTATACACACAGTTCCAGAGATCGTTTGCAGCGGCAGCTATTCTTGGCGTCCCCAGTATTCCGTTTGTACGGAAACGGGGCGGATTACCACAATACATATCCATGATATGCGGGGAAGCACCGTGCACGAACCCGGAGTACGTTTTACTTATAGTCCTCATCACCTCCTGAGGGCTACTTGCAGGTATTTTAATCCCCGCCATTCGCTCCATATACTCGTGTATTTTTCTTCGTGGAATCATAGGCCGCTTTTGACTAGAATCAATCAGAGTACCAGATTCATCGATTTCTTCTTGCCAAAATGCTTCCAGGAAACGTTTGTGAAGTTCAGTAATTGAGTCATTAGTGACCGCATAGACTAAGAACATGATATCTTCGTTTGTCTCGTCGATTGTGCGTTGCAAGATTGCCTGTTCCTGAACAAAGCCATGATTTAATAATAAAAGTGCGGCCCGAACTGAGCTTTGTACTCGCGCAAGTTTTTGGATCATTGCCTGGTATATGCTTTTTTCTTTAAACCGCCACGCCTCCCCAAACGAGAGTTGAACGAGTACCGGTTTGTTTGGCATAGAATTTTCGAAGTCTTGAAATGTACGATCCATCAGATCAAGCATTTTATCTATGTCTGTGTTCATGGCGCGATCCTCACTGGCGATTATGTCGAGTCGAGTCGAATGGCCATCTCCGGTGAAACGGTTGAGTGGCCGTTCAGTACGAGCGAAAGCGTGTGACGGGCCACATCAGGCACTTCGCCGCTTCCGTAACGTTCAGCCCGAGCGGGTCCAGACAGTTCTCCTTGATGCTCCGGCCGGGATGCGGGGGATTCTTCATAGGCATGCGGTTTCCCTCTTGCTAGTGATAATCGACCAAGTCGACGTCGTATGCGTTACCGTCTTCAAAGCGGAAGATGATCCGTCAGTTCGTTGAACCGGCTGGTTAGCGGATGTTGTTCTGCGACTCCTGGCTTACATCTATTACACAGACCGATATCTTGCGCGCTTCGTCCTCAGATAACCTCGCCTTCAGTCGCTCCTCCAGCTCTTGGGGACTGTCCGGGCGAGTGCCGGACGGGGGTGGCTGTGTGCAGTCTTTGCCGAACCAGAACACCAGATAGATCCCGTATCCGTTGGTGGCCGGGTCGCTCGTGTACTGCTTGATCAGCTGGTCCTTGCATGCGCGCCATAAGTCTCGGTGATCATTCTTTTT
>CBDCRK010000010.1:0-52945 GCA_965220955.1 uncultured Binatia bacterium (SeqCode)
ATGGTCGGCTCCCTGGGCGATGATGCGCTGGCCGCCGTCGGACTGGCTGGATTTACAACCTTTACCTGCGGCGCGTTTATCCTCGGTATCTCAACCGGCGTGCAGGCCACCTCGGCGCGCTGGCTGGGGGCGGGCCGAACACGTGAGATTGCCGTGCCCTTAAACGGCGGACTGCTGTTGGTCCTGCTGCTGGGGATTCCGCTGTCGGTCTGGCTCATCTTTGTTGCCCCCAGTTTCTTTCCGCTCCTCAGCCAAGATGCTGCTGTCGCCAGTCAGGGCACCCTCTACCTCCAGGCCCGACTGGTCGGCCTGACTGCGATGGGAATGAATTTTGTGTTTCGCGGCTACTGGAACGCGGTCAATCTGTCGGCGATTTATATGCGCACAATCATTCTTATGAACGTGACGAATATCTTTCTGAACTGGGTGTTGATATTCGGCAACCTGGGTGCGCCGGCGCTGGGCGTGTTCGGGGCCGGGATTGGGACAACAATGGCGCTGTCGATTGGCTCACTGGCCTATCTGTTGACCGCCTACCGGCGTGCCCGGAACGGTGGCTTTCTCGTCCGTTGGCCGGACCGGGCAACCCTATGGACGCTGCTCCGCTTGTCGGTCCCGGCCGGCATCCAGCATATCTTCTTTGCCCTGGGCATGACGCTGTTCTTCTGGATTCTGGGCACAATCGGCACGGCCGAGTTAGCGGCCGGACATGTGTTGTCGAATCTCCTGCTCCTGTGGATGTTGCTCACCAACGGGTTTGGTCTGGCGGCCGCCTCGCTGGTTGGCCAGGCGCTGGGGGCGGGCGCTATTGACGATGCGCGGGTCTGGGCTTGGCGGGTGGTCCGCCTAGCGATGGTGTGTGTGGGGCTGCTGGCGCTGCCGGCCGTACTGGTACCGGATGTGTTTCTGGGTCTGTTTTTACACGACCCAACAACGCTCGGCCTGGCCCGTCTGCCGCTGCAGCTCACCGCCGCCGCCATGGCGCTCGAGGTCATCGGCATGGTGTTGATGAACGCCCACTACGGGGCGGGTCACAGCCGACGGGTGATGGTGATTTCCCTGGCCCTGCAGTGGTGTTTCTTTCTGCCCCTGGCGTTTCTGCTCAGCGCGGCGTTTGGCTTGGGACTGTTGGCAATTTGGAATCTGAACATTGGCTACCATTTGATCCAGTCCGCAGTCTTTATCTGGAGCTGGGAGACCGGCAGCTGGGCACGGGTACGAATCTGAAACGGCAAAATCCTTCGATTTGACATAAAACATGTGATATCCTGCAAATACCGTAAATACTGAAAAAGTAGGAAACATGCAAAAAACAGCTTCTTACCCCGAAGTCTATACCGTCGAGGAATTCGCCCAGGTGTTCAAACTCTCAGCCGAGGTGGTCCGGAGCCTCATTCGTCACGGAGAGATTGCGGCGATCCGTATCGGCAAGCAGTACCGCATTCCTCAGCCGGTCATTGACCGCTATTTCGCTCAGGCTCTCCCTCCACAAGAACGCGGATTCGGGATGTGGAAGGAGAAACCCGTTGCCAGCTTGAGCTATGTGAACAAACTCAGAGACCGCGATACCCGTAGCCCCGAAGCGCTTTTGGTCGATCTGACAGAGGATGTATAGGTGGTCCGCCGCCCAACTGCATTCCTGGTTGATACCGACATTCTCATTGATTACTTGAATGGTGTACAGCGAATGAGGGAGATTTTGGACGTTCCCCGTTACCGTGTGTACTATTCTGCCGTGACCAGAAAAGAGATATTGGCCAAACGGGGACTGTCGGCGGCGGAGCGCCAAGAGCTGAGCGATTATCGTGTGAGCTGCTACGGGCTGTCAAGCGCTGGCCAGCTCTGGGCTGGAGCGGTCAAGACGTCACTTGACTTTCCCGTCGGCAGCCCATTGAGTAGCCCCATGAACAGATCTGTTATCTGTATCTCTGGTTACGGAGGTAAGTGCAATGATGTATAAGCGAACAACGCCCCGCGTTGCCCTGCGAGCGCGGGTTTCTGTGGGAGGGTGTGGGGCCGTGCTGCTTCTGCTGCTGCTGCCCGGCGCTGCCGGGGGCCAGACGGCGCGGGAGCTTGAAGGTGTCTTTTGGCGGGAGGTGAGGTGCGAGGAGGCGCGGGAGGTGGAGGCGTACCTGAAGAAGTATCCAGATGGGGCGTATGTGGCGGAGGCGCAGGCATGTCTGGCGGTGATTGCCCAGCGGGTGGCGGCGGAAGAAGCCGAGCAGCGACGAGCGGAAGAAGCCGAGCAGCGACGGACGCGGGAGCTTGAAGGTGTCTTTTGGCAGCAGGTGAGGTGCGAGGAGGCGCGGGAGGTGGAGGCGTACCTGAAGGAGTATCCAGATGGGGCGTATGTGGCGGAGGCGCAGGCATGTCTGGCGGTGATTGCCCAGCGGGTGGCGGAAGAAGAGAATTTGGGCTTGGATCGGCAGGCGCGCGTCCGGGTCCAGCAGGGGCTGACGGCGCTTAACTACCCGATGGGCGTTACGGACGGGCAATTCGGGCCAGCTACCCGGGTGGCGCTGCGGCGGTGGCAGGAGGCCAGGGGGTTTGCCGCAACGGGGTATTTGACGCCAACGCAGGCGGCCACCCTGATAGCGGCGGGGAGCGAAGTAGTGGCACAGCGGGCGCGGGAAGCCGAGCAGCGGCGGGTGGCGGAAGAAGCCGAGCGACAACGGCAGGCGCGGGAAGCCGAGCAGCGGCGGGTGGCGGAAGAAGAGAATTTGGGCTTGGATCGGCAGGCGCGCGTCCGAGTCCAGCAGGGGCTGACGGCGCTTAACTACCCGCTGGGCGTTGCGGACGGGCAATTCGGGCCAGCCACCCGGATGGCGCTACGGCGGTGGCAGGAGGCCAGGGGGTTTGCCGCAACGGGGTATTTGACGCCAGCGCAGGCGGCCACGCTGATAGCGGCGGGGAGCGAAGTAGTGGTACGGCGGGCGCAAGAAGCCGAGCAGCGGCGGATACAGGAAGTAGAGCGGCGGGCGCGGGAAGCCGAGCAGCGGCGGATACAGGAAGTGGAGCGGCGGCGGATACAGGAAGTGGAGCGGCGGCGGATACAGGAAGTGGAGCGGCGGCGGGCGGAAGCCGCCGAGCAACAACGGCGGGCGCAAGAAGCCGAGCAGCGGCGGATACAGGAAGTAGAGCGGCGGCGGGCGGAAGCCGCCGAGCAACAACGGCGGGCGCAGGAAGCCGAGCGGCAGCGTGAGGCGAACGAGTTGGTCAACACCATCGGGATGGAGTTCGTGCGCATCGAGGCGGGGACGTTCCAGATGGGGTCGCCGGCGAGGAGGACGGGCCGTGCTGAAGCTGGAGATCTCCACACGGTCCGCATCAGCCAGCCGTTCTATCTGGGGAAATACGAAGTGACCCAAGGGCAGTGGCGCGCGGTGCTGGGAGACAATCCGGCGCATTTCACCGACTGTGGCGACATCTGCCCGGTGGAGAACGTTTCCTGGGAGGATGCGCGTGCCTTTATTAGGGAGTTGAACCTGCGGGAGGGGGTACGGACGTATCGGTTGCCGACGGAAGCGGAGTGGGAGTATGCGACGCGGGCGGGGACGCGGACAGCGTACAGTTTTGGGAACGCGGTAAGCCGGTTGGGGGCGTATGGCTGGTACAGCGGCAACTCCGAGAAGAGGACCCATCCTGTGGGGGAAAAGCGTCCGAATGCATGGGGGTTGTATGACCTGCATGGGAATGTGTGGGAGTGGGTGACGGACTGGTATGGGGACTATCCCTCCGACCGGGTGACGAACCCTCGGGGCCCTTCTGCAGGCACCAGCCGGGTCACTCGCGGCGGGAGTTGGAACCACACCGCCCTCAATTGTCGCGCTGGGACTCGCGCCGTTGGCCCGCCCCGCCATCGCAGCAGCTACGTCGGCTTCCGCCTAGCGAGAACCCCCTAATCCTTTGCGCTGTTCCCTTTTTCCGCTTCTACGGATTGCACTGTGAGATACCACCCGGGCCGCGCGCATAGTCCAAAGCTCGCAGGGGCTGGGTAAAGACCAACACTAGCACACTCATGATAAAACATCCCTTCGATATTGATCTGGCCATTGAACAAATTCGCAGAGCCGTCAGGCCATTTCCCAAGGCCGCACTGTTTGAACTCGCCGAGGAGGGTTTCGATTCGCCGTTCGAACTACTCATTGCCTGCCTCATCTCCATCCGCACTCTTGATGAAGTTACATTACCCTGCGCCCGACAACTATTTGCTCTTGCCCGCACTCCAGCCGAGATGAACGCGTTGACCTCGGAGCAGATCGACGCAGCCATTGGAGCAAGTACATTCCATGAGTCCAAAGCACCACAGATTCACGAAATGGCTCGTCGCATTGTGATGGAATACGCTGGCCTACTTCCCTGCGAAGCCGAAGTTTTGCTCTCGTTCAAGGGTGTTGGCCCTAAGTGTACTAATCTGGTGCTGGGCATAGCCGGCGGTCAGCCTCGGATCGGGGTTGATATCCATGTCCACCGCATCACCAACCGTTGGGGGTATATAGAGGAGAAAACTCCAGAACAAACTATGCATGCCCTGGAAAAGAAACTCCCGCGCAAGTACTGGGTCGAAATCAATCGCCTCTTGGTTCCCTTTGGCAAACACCTCTGTACTGGCAAACTTCCACGGTGCTCGACCTGCCCTATACGCCCTATGTGCCTACAGGCGGGGGTGGAAAAGCATTGCTAAAGCGGCTTGACAGCCTTAGAGAGAAAGTGTGAGTTATAGGCGGGAGGAATAAGTAATGCCTATTAATAGCAGCTCCAGCATTTACTTTAAAAGTGATGACTCAGTACGAAGCCTTTGGCAAGAAGATCATATACGGTAAAGAAACCATTGGTATTATCCGCTCGACGGTCTGGATGAACCCCAACGGCAAGGTCAAAAAGCACTGGAAGCGGGTTCCCCAGGCGGCCGACCATCCGGCAAAGGGACTCGAGGTGCTTATACAGGGATGAGGATAGCGGAGGAAAAATGTATGCAGGGACTTGAAGGAGTAAAAGTTCTTGAGTTGGGATACCTGGTGTCGGCAGCATACGCCACCAAGCTTATGGCTGATCTGGGCGCAGATGTGATTAAAGTTGAAGACCCGGAGGGTGATCAGGCGCGCTGGCGAGGTCCTTTTCCTGACGGAGTTGTTGATCAGGAGAAGAGCGGGCTTTTCCTTTATCTCAATACTAACAAACGTGGGATCACCCTGGATTTACGCCAACAAAAGGAGAAACTTTCTGAGCTTATTGCCTGGGCTGACCTCCTCATCCATAACTACCCACCGGCACTGATGGCCGAGCTAGGGATTGACTATAACTCTTTTCGTGAGATCAACCCTCGGCTGGTGATGTGCGCTATTACCCCTTTTGGGCTAACCGGACCCTACCGGGATTATAAAGCCTATGAAATCACTGTGGCCCACGGCGGTGGCTGGGGCTGGTTAGGTCCTGGAGCCTCGGATTATCCAGAGTTGCCGCCTCTCAAAACCGCGGGCCACCAGAGCGATTTTCAGGGTGGCCTAGCCGCCGCTACGGTGGCGCTGGCAGCTTACTATCGCGCCTTGGAGACCGGAGAAGGGGAGCACATTGACCTTTCCGTCCAGGCCTACATTGCCTCTTTTCTGGAGCAGAACTTCGTCTATTACACCTACCTCAACAGGATTGCTTCGCGTTTAGGTAAACGTCTTCTTTACCCTTGGGGAATCTTTGAGTGCCAGGACGGGCTTATTTTTCTTCTTAATGCCGAAGAAGACCAATGGAAACGGCTGGTTGAACTCATGGGTAATCCAGAGTGGACCAGCTGGGAAATTTTTAAGGACAACGCTAACCGGTCAAAAAATCAGGATGCTCTGAAGATCTTCCTGGATGAATGGATTAAGGAGTGGGAGGTAGAAGATCTGTTCCGAACTGGGCAAGAAAAAAGGATTTGTTTTGCCCCAGTGTTTTCCATGTCCCAGCTTGCCGAACAGGAGCAGCTCCGCTCCAGAAACTTTTTTGTGCCCGTGACCCATCCCCGGGCAGGAACCCTGACCCACCTGGGGCCGCCTTATCAGCTTCATGACCCGTGGTGGAAAATTCGCCGTCCAGCGCCTCTATTGGGTGAACATAATGAAGAAGTATCCAGAACACAGGCTTCTCTAGGCAGGCCGCAATCTCCTTCCTCCCATCCCCAATCCTCAGGTACCCGTTTGCCGCTTGAGGGTATCCGTGTGGCCGACTTTACTTGGGTCTGGGCGGGCCCCTTTGGCACCATGCATCTGGCCCACCTGGGGGCTGAGGTCATCAAGATTGAGTCCCAGGCTCGCTTAGATATGACCCGGCGCCTGCCTCTCTATCCTGTGGACATGAAGCCCGGTCTGAATCGCTCTGCCCTGTTCAACCAGTGGAGCCAGGGAAAGAAGAGCCTGCTCCTGAACATTGGCAAACCCGAAGGCATTGCCCTGGCCAAGGAGCTGATCAAAACCTGTGATGTGGTGGTCGAGAACTTTGCCACCGGAGTAATGGACCACCTGGGACTGGGCTACAAAGAGCTGAAGCAGATCAAGCCGGATATTATCATGGCCTCTATCTCCGGCTATGGTCATACAGGTCCCCAGAAAAAATATATGGGATATGGACCAGCCATTGCGCCACTAACCGGTTTGTCCTCCCTGACTGGCTATCCCGGGGGGCCCCCACAGGAAGTGGGCATCTCCTATGGCGATCCCAACAGCGGCATCAATGCTGCAGTTGGGGTCTGTGCTGCCCTGGCCGCCCGCAAGCGCACGGGCAAAGGCCAGCACCTTGATGTGTCGCTATGGGAGGCCATGGCCGCCTTAGTCCCCGAGGGGTGGATGGATTATGCTATGAATGCCACCCAACCACCACGGAGAGGCAACCAGGATCCTTTGATGTCCCCTCATAACTGTTTTCGCTGTGCTGGAGAAGACGAATGGGCTACAATTGCCTGTGGTACAGACAAAGAGTGGCAGGCATTATGTCAAGCGATCGGGAAACCAGAACTAGCAACGGATGTCCGTTTTCGCACCGGGCAAGACCGTAAAGCCAACGAAAATGAACTCGAGCAGCTTCTCACAGCCTGGACCCAACAGCGCGGCAAATGGGAGGTCACACAAACCTTACAGGCCGCCGGTGTTGCTGCCTTTCCCTCCATGAGCAGCAAAGATCTGGCTGAGGATTCTCAGCTCAATGAGCGTGGCTTTTTTGCCCGGCTATCCCATCCAGAAGTTGGCGTTCGTACACACACCGGTATCCCCTGGCTTCTTACCCAGTCTCCCAACGGAGTTCGAGCTCCAGCTCCTCTGTTAGGGCAGGATACCGACCAGGTGATGCGTGACCTGCTCGGCTACTCTGACCAAGAGATTGCCAGGCTGAAGGAGAGTCAGATCTTATACTGAAACCTAAATCGGGCGACCTTCTTCCTCACCGCTAGCCGCGCTCGTCGGAGGTCGTAGGCCCTCTGGAGACTCAGCTAGAATTCCGCTGGCCTGTTGAGGTCAGACGCAACAGCCATAGCAAGGAACGGTTGTTTCGTTGGCGCGGCAGTGTTTCTGTACAAACCATGGCTGCTGTCGAATACCGCCTGCGCATCCTCTTGGGCCTATACATTCTTTCCCAGCCGTCAGTGAGAAAAGGGTACGAATAATGAACTGGATTTGGCTGGGGCTAATTGTTGGCTCCGTGGTAACCGCTGCCTTCACAGGAACAATGGCAGCGGTTACTACTGCCTCGATTGATTCGGCCAAGTCTGCCGTCACGCTGGCACTGGGCCTCATTGGCGTTATGGCGTTCTGGCTAGGAATGATGCGGATAGTCCAGGAGGGAGGGCTCCTGCACACTCTGGCCCGACTTCTGCGCCCGATCATGATCCGCCTTTTTCCTGACGTTCCTCCAGATCATCCTGCCATGAGTGCCATGATCATGAATATGGCCACCAATATGCTGGGTCTGGGCAATGCGGCAACGCCTTTTGGTATCAAGGCCATGCAAGAGCTCGATCGGCTGAATCCACAGCCAGGGGTAGCAACCAACGCCATGGCCCTTTTTTTGGCAATCAATACCTCCAACGTAGCCCTGGCGCCCTTAGGGGTGATTGCGCTGCGCGCGTCTCTGGGGTCAGAAAATCCGGCAGGAATCTGGCTCCCAACCTTGATTGCCACTTCCCTCTCAACTGCTGTGGGGATTACTGCGGCAAAACTGCTTCAACGTATTCCACTCTTTACCAGGGTCAGCCTACCCTCTGAACCGGCTCCTACAGCAAGCACGGCTGATCTGCCCAACCAGGAGTCTCTTGGCGCCGACCGGCCAACCTCAAGGTCTGGATGCCTCTTGGCTATTGTGACTGTTGCTGCAGTGAGCACTGGTTTTGTTTTGTACCTGTGGGACGGCCTATTAAGCGGCGAGCAGCTCGGGAACCTCTTGCGCAATACCGCGTCAACCTGGTTACTGCCAGTGCTGATTGTGCTCATGCTGGGGTATGGTGTTGCCAAGCGGGTGGCCGTGTACGACGCCATGATTGCCGGGGCGCGCGAGGGATTTCAGGTTGCTATACGGATTATTCCTTTTCTGGTGGCGATTGTGGTTGCGGCGGGTATGTTTCGGGCCTCGGGCTTACTCGACTGGATCATACAAGTGACAAACCCACTGATGAGTGTCATAGGTTTTCCAGCTGAGGCACTCCCTATGGCGCTTTTACGACCCCTATCTGGTTCGGGGGCCTATGCCATAATGGCCGAGATTATGCAGGCAGAAGGCCCAGACAGCCAGGTTGGCTATCTTGTGTCAACGCTACAGGGTAGCACAGAAACAACTTTTTATGTCCTGGCGGTCTATTTTGGCGCTGTGGGCGTAACCCGTGTCCGTCATGCTCTGGCTGCTGGACTCACGGCCGATGTGGCTGGAGTGGTTGGTGCGGTAGTAGCGGTGAACTGGATCTTGTCAGGCTAACCCCAAGGAAAGGCGAAGCATTCGCAACTACCGCTAGGCGAATGCTTCGCCTCTATTTTCTTGTAATCCTTAGGCCTTCTTACAAGGGAGTCTCGGACTCAATGGTGTACTTCTTCGCATTTACTTTTCCAGCCAGGATTTTTGGCGCTTGTTGCTGAAAATTTTTCATATGTTCAGTCTGAAAGTGCCGATTAAGCGCCTCTTCTGATTCCCATTCTTCAAAAATGAAAAAGGTATTGGGATCAGACAGATCGGCATAGAACTGATAAGCCAGGCACCCGGCTTCAGCCTGGGTTGCTTTTGCCATATCAAGGGCCAGCTGTCGGGCCTCGTCCCGATGCTCCGGTTTAATGGGTATGCTTCCGGCTATAACAATCATAGTATTCCTCCTCCTTATAGTTTATAGTCCTGTTCTCAGTATTTTCCCTTTGGCGCTTAAGTGAGAGAAGCAGTTTAGCTCTCCTGATAGCCTAATTCTCACTACGATTCAAATGGGGATTTCTCTCCCCTGAGAGGTTGGCATACATAGGCGGCAGGTGTACAGTAACACGCACTGTTAAACCACTCACAGGAGGTCCCATAACGAACTTCACAAACTTGCTGTATGAAAACCCGGTGCCGCAGGTTGCCCGCATTGTGCTGAACAGGCCTGAGACACGCAATGCGCAGTGGGGCTATGCAGACGTCTTTCTCGCTGCATCAACTGGCGCATACCCATAATCTGCATGTGCACGGCATGCTAATTGATCCCAGTGGTCTCCCCCCAGAGACCGCTAAGGCGCTCAAGGCCAGGGCGGCAAAGAATGCCGTGGCAAAGAATGCCAATGAGTAAAACGTAACCTTGGGCTTCTGTGCAGTTACAAGGTGAGCCAGGAGCCATAAAAAGCAAGTAGCAATTGCCTTAGAAAGGTCTCAGTATGGAGTTCCGCTATCTATTGGTGCAACAAGAGGCCGGGATTTGTCGTTTAACCCTCAATCGTCCAGAGCGTTTGAATGCTCTCAATGTGCGAGTGGGAGTAGAATTGTTACAGGCACTCGAAGATTGTGATCGGGACCCCGATTTGCGCGTGGTAATTTTGACTGGCGCTGGGCGGGCTTTCTGCTCAGGAGACGATCTGCGTGGCATGACCGAGCCGGGAGAACCGGATCGCAGATATAGCGACCCAGTGAAGCAGTATGTACAGGGCGAAGGTCGTTGGCCGCTGATTGTGGCCCGTATGCGGGCGCTCTCGAAACCGGTAATCGGCATGATCAACGGGCATGCCCATGGGGCCGGGTTTAACCTGGCCTTGGGCTGCGATCTGCGGGTGATGGCTGATACTGCCACGCTCTGTATTCCTTTTGTCAAGCGCGGTATTGCCACTGGCACCAGTCTGCTGCAGCAATTTGTGGGCATTGGCAAGGCCATGGAATGGGCGCTCCTGGCTCCCATGCTCTCAGCTCAAGAAGCCGAACGTTGGGGGTTGGTAAACCGAGTTGTGCCATTAGCGCAGCTCGAAGAGGCAACCATGGAATTGGTGCGTGAGCTAGCACAGGGACCCACACAGGTCTACGGTTACACTAAGTCGGCGATTGTCCATGGCTGGGAGGCCTCTCCCGAGACTGCCTATGGGTACCAAGGACAGGCGCTCTATTATGCTCAGCAGACCGACGATTACGCCGAAGGTCGTTGTGCCTTTCTGGAAAAGCGCCAGCCGCAATTTCAAGGTCGTTAAAAGTCTCTCCGGCAGGTGCGCGGTTATAGAGCTAGATACCCTATCGAGTGAGAAAGGGCGTCTTTGCTCACCCCAGTCAACGCCTTCAATCAGTACTAGTCAAAACACCGGCTTACCCAACAGGCAAATCCTGGCAGCACGTTTTCACCACTCAGTTCCTCGGCTTCCCCTAGGGTGCGGACACCCTGAGCGGAACGGTAAACAAAAATGCTCCGGCTTCCAGGGTCAATGACCCACACTAGCTGTGTGCCCGCCTGGAAATACTCACCCACTTTGGCCTCAATGTCAGCAAAGCGGTCTGAGGGTGAGACAACCTCAACCGCTAGGTCCGGTGCAAACGGCCAATAGGTTTCTGGCTCGCCAGTGGCAGGAATGCGAGCTTTGGCCACAAAGGAAACATCGGGAGCCCGGACCCTATCTGGGGTTCGCTGCAAAATAAAGCCAGTCTCTGCCCCACAGATAACGCCTAAATCATGAGCCTCAACATACTCAGCAAGCAACCAGGTCAAACGCGCAGTCACTTTTCCGTGTTTTCCTCCGGTTGGGGCCATGGAGATGAGCTTTCCTTCGACCAGCTCGTACTTGTAGCCATCGTTGGGGAGTTGGAAAAGTTCCTCAGCGGTCACAAGCAGTCGGTGAACGGGCTGGGCCATAAGTCGATATTAGAACAGGGTAAAAAAATACGGTCAAGTCCGTGTTGAAGATATGAATCTACCAGATTTCAACCTTCACCAGTTGAAAGAGGACTGCAGAGGTTAGAGAGCAGTTTCCAGGACAAGATTTTTCTTAACTGCAAATTTCACTGCTTGTCTGGGCGGCTTAGCCAGTTGGGGTCACTTACAAGCAGTTTTTCTCGCACGCTCTGACGCACATGGGCTAGGACCTGATCACGGTACGGACCAGCATCAGCATCACCCTGCCGGATGCGCTCACAGAGGTCTTCGGTCCGCCGCAGGATTGCTTCCCGCAGCCCAGCCCGGGTGGGGGGGTACTCTGTTGAAGAAGGCAAGATCTCATCGAGACGCTTCCACTCAGCGGCAAGCTGTTCTTCTTCGTGCTCGAGCTCACGTATGACAGTGCGCAACACATTTGCAGCAACGCGGCCGTAGAATTGGCGAGAACCGGTCAGGTTAGGAACTAGCTCTTCATCCAGTAAGTACACTACAGCCTGCAACAGCTCGGGTACCGTTGGGCGGTCTTGCATCATCCCTCCATAAGTTTAAGCAATTCCCACTCCGTCTCTGCCGTTCGCCGGCCAATGGCGGCAAGCTCAACGCTTGGATTCTGGCCATCCAAGTAGGGTCGGGTCATATTCAGACAGATGACTCCCCAACGCAGGTTGCCGAATATCTCCCAGAAATGAACTCGTGCCGTGTCTACTGGATACCCTCCGGCTTCTTCGTAGGCGCGTTGGAACTCTTCTCTGGTACCCATGCCACCAACCGGCAGATGATCGTTGCCGAAACGCCAGGAGCGGACGCAGATCCAGCCTAAATCTTCCATGGGGTCGCCAATATGAGTCAGTTCCCAATCCAAGATAGCTCGCACCCCTTCCGACCCGAAGATGATATTGCCCAGGCGATAGTCTCCATGGACGAACACCCGCTCCTGTTCCCGTGGTAGATGTTGGCGCAACCAACGAAAGGCCAGCTCGAAGGCTGGATGGGGTTCTCGGGCCATAGTGCGATACATTTCTTCATAGCGGTTAATTTCTTCCTCAGCCGGGGAATTGCCAGCTTGGGGAGAGGGAAGCCCTGGCAAGCAATATTTCTCGTTAGGAACACGATGGATGCGTGCTAGGATAGCACCTAACTGCCTTGCTATGACCTGGCGGGCTTGACTATAGCGTGCATCCCGAAATAACCGTCGAGGGAGGGTCTCCCCCTCGATTCTCTCCATGATAAAGAACGGCACACCCAGGCTTTCATCGCCCAGGAAGTGAGGTTGCGGGACCAGTACCCCCTCTGCATAGGCCGCTTCGAGGACATGGTACTCAAGGCTCCGTTCCATGAAGGCCTGGGGTCCCTCCTGCGGGTCGTTGCGGAGTATAAGGGGCAGCGTAACAACCTGACCGTTGGCGCGCTCAATAATGGCGTCGAACGACCAGGTCTGTCGAGAGGCACCACCGGTCAGCAGGCGGAGGCCTTCAATCTGGACCTGTCGAACCTCAGGAGGGTAAGCCGCTCGTTTGAGGAACTCGGCCAAGACAGGGGCGAGTTCCTGCGGTGAGAGCTGACTGGATGCGGCCGGGGATTGCTCGGATTTCTTTGCCATCCTCAACCCAGGAAAAGGATAAAAGCCTCGAGGCCAGCGATCATAGGGATGCCTGCTTCTAGCAAACTTGACCCTTCAGGTCCACTGCTCCCTACTCCTTTCGGGTTCCACTCCGCTTGGTACCCCCCTTGTGACCTCTACTCTTTCGACAAGATCATATAACCAGGTGCTACTTCCCGACCCGGAAGCCGTCTTTCGCTGCCTGAGAAAAATTCCTCTTGACAAAACTAGAATGTATATTCTAGATCCGTTGTCCCGTCTTCACCATGGTTGCAACGAGCACTGCACAATCCATCTACAGTTGACAGTAAACGAAAAGAGTCTGCGCTAGCACATGGCCGCATAATCATTAACGCGCTCTGGGGCCGTGGGTACAAGGTCATTTGAGTGAAGCGTGAAACGAAAAAGGTAGGGCGGTATCGCGAAGGCGCGGAGACCCGCGAACGGATACTCGACACCGCTCTTGATCTCATTGCCAGCAATGGGTATTCGGCAACAAGTATTGCCAAGATCAGTAAGGCAGCCGGTGTTCAGCCAGCCTCGCTCTACTGGGCCTTTGGCAGCAAGGAAGGGCTGTTAGCCGCCGTTATAGAGCGGGCAGCCGACCAATGGTTTGCCACCGCAGCAAATACAGCAAAGACAGGCAATCAAAACGATCTCTGGGGTGTTATCCAGAACTGGGCCACCCATATCAGCAAACGCCCAGAGTTTTTGCGCTTGTTATTGGTGCTCTCCCTTGAACGTCGAGAAGGGGACGACCGAGTGACCGGTTGGGCTTTTGATTCTCAGAAGCATCCGTTCGGTTCCCGCCTCAATGCCATCTATGGCTCGGATCTTGGCCACTGGGATTTACTCGATATGCGCGATGCCGCCGCAGAGGCGTACGAACTCGTGGAGGAAGGCGTCATTAGTGGGGAAGACTTTCGAAACTTCGTTTTTGTCAACCCGGTGAAATTTGTAACCGCGCTGAATCCCGATTTCTTCAAGGGTACGGTAGTCGAGCAGGAGGTTGGAAACCTCCTTGGCAAATCTGTCACTTAGTGCAGTTCTCGAGCGGACCGCCGTCCTGGATATAGATCGGCAATGGGGTTTCTGGGTGGGCTGCGGCCAGCAGTTCACCCATATTGTTCGCAACCATAGCTTCCGTGAGTGCAACTGGGAGCAGTTCTACAAGATTGTTGACGATTTGCTGGCCAGTTATTCCGTGTCTAAGGATGGCTGGGCAAGCCGGTCATTGCCACTAATACAGCAACGCTTTGGCGCGCCTATCGAGCTAAGGGTTTCACCGACAAGCTCTACGGCTTTGGTTCGCTGCTGAGCAATCACTGAGAACCCACCACACAGCCTCTGCGTAGCCAAACCTTGATCCAACAAAGACCAAGATGGTGAGCACAACAGCGAATGGTTGCCAGCTTCACCCTGTGCCAGCGCCGTGTCGGCCCTGAAACTCAGCATAGTCTACCAGGGCGCGCAGGGCGGCTACGGCTCTGTGGCCGCTAGGGTAGCAAAGACGTCCGGCCTCGCGAACCGTAAGCGGACCACTGTTTCCGTACCCGCGGTCGGTGTGGACAAGCTCAGTGATCGTAAGGACTGGCTTGCCATGGCGCTCCGAAGCCTCGGCGGCAGCAAGGGCATAGCGCTGATCCTGACGTTCATGGAAATCCGCCATCCGCTCCAGGCCATGCTCCGGATAGAAGGCGCCTGCCTTAAAGAGTGCGGCCGTGGCAGCCTGGATGCCCAGGCCTAAGTACAGCACTGCATCTACCTCAGAATGGGCACAAAGCAGGTCAAGGACCTCTGGCACGGTATCGCGCGTTTCGCCTGCAGCCAGATCAATAGGATTGTTGTGGCTCCAGCGGGCCGGCACCATGGTGTTGATCTTGGCCTCAATGTCTGCTGGCAAGGAAATCAGGTTGAGTCCCGCGTCAGCGCAGGCATCCGCTGTGAGCACCCCCCAACCGCCAACGGTGGTAAAAACCAGGACACGCCGGCCATGTGGGAGCGGCTGCGTTGCCAGCGTTGCTGCCCACTCGAAAGCGTGTTCGACTGTTGGAGCGCGCAGCACCCCTAGCTGGCGACAGATGCCCTGAAATACCCGATCATCCGTTGCCAGAGATCCCGTATGAGATAGTGCGGCACGCTGGCCCTCGGACGCAATACCACCCTTGAGCAAAACCAGGGGCTTTTGTGGAGTGAGGCAACGCACAGCCTCAATAAAGCGCCGACCATCAGGAATGCCCTCAAGATAAGCCAGGATTACCTTGGTTTCGGGATCGGCGGCAAAGTACTCAAGGTAATCGGCAATGTGGGTTTGCGCCGAGTTACCGCAGGAGATTGCTTTGCTAACGCCAATGCCAGTTTGCACAGCATAATTGAGAAACGAGGAAAGCAAGTTGCCACTCTGGCTCACTATTGAGATGCAACCCGGGGGCGGATAGGGAGCAACAATCTGCGCGCACATCGATACCGGGGTCGAGATCACGCCCTGGCCGTTGGGGCCTGCCAGCAGTATGTCAAGTTCATTTGCTGTCTCAACCAGCTCCTGCTCAAGTTGCCATCCCTCCTCCCCGGTCTCTCGGTAACCGCCGCTGGCAACGAAAGCAGCGCGCACGCCAATCTGGGCAGATGCTCGCAGAAGTCCAACGTTGGCAGACACTGGTGTGCATATAAACACCAGGTCTGCCTTACCAGGAGGAACCTCGGAGATGTCGCGGTATGTTAGCTCGCCAAGAATCTCAGTGCCATCACGGTTGATCGGGAAGACCTCGCCCTGATAGCCAAAGCCCCGGAGATTGTGCAAAGTGACAAAGCCGATTTTCCCGGGATGGGCCGACGCTCCTGTCACTACAATGCCTCGCGGATGAAATAAGGGGTGAAAGCGCTCTTGGATTTTCTCGGGAGAAAGCGGTGAGGCGGAAGCCACTGGCTGTTCTGCTGGGGCTTCATTGATCACCACAAGTGCGTCCACGGCAACCGGCCGACCCGCCACTACAATCAAGGGGTTGATGTCGACACTGTGAACATTGGGACGCTCAATAGCAAGCTGAGCGAGCCCAACCAGAATGTCGGCTAGCGCGTCGAGATCAACAGGCTTCTCGCCACGGAAGGGCTCAAGCAGGAGATGCTTGGCACGGAGTCCCGCTACCATGCGCTTTGCCTCGTCCCGCTCCAAGGGAGCCAGTGCGAAGACAACATCGCCCAGCGCCTCAGTGAGAATACCACCCAGCCCGACAAGGACACAGGGACCGAACTGAGGATCATGAATTAGTCCCGCGATCAACTCGCGCCGTCCTCGCACCATCTCGGCAATCAGCAGAGAAACCTCTCCGTCTTCGGGTTGGCGCCGATCCCAAAGCTCAGCTGCAGCTCGGGCTACAGCCTGTTCGTTGTCCAAGCCCAACCGGACTGCGTTGCGCTCCGTTTTGTGGGCAATCTGGTCGCCGCATAACTTGACTACAACCGGGAAACCGATCTGGGCAGCCGCTTGGACAGCCGCCTCGGGACTAGCAACCAAGATCTCCCGAGCGATCGGGATTCCATAGCGCGCCAAAAGCTGCTTGGACGCATATTCGGAAAGCGTATGGCTTCGTCCTTCCCCGGCATCGGGTTTTGCCATAGACAAGTATCCTTACCGACGTTCTTACTGCCCACCGCCTGAGCGCAGCACTTGTCCGGGAAGAGTTCCGTTGTGCTTTTGGTTTTCGTATAGAATCGCACCATTCACAATGGTGTACTTCACCCCTTTATCGGCCGGCCACACCAGGCGACGGCCACTACCGGGAAGATCACTGCGCCATTCCTGGTGTTTTATTGGGCTTACAGTTGGGCCAATGGTATTAGGGTCAAAGATGGCAATGTCGGCCGCCATCCCCGGAGCAAGTTTTCCCCTATCCTGCATACCAAAGAAATTGGCCGGCTCAGAGGTGAGGCGTTGAATCCCTCTCTCTAGCGTCATCACCTGCTTTTCTCGCACCCAGTTGCCCAGCAGGTAGGTACAATAGCCAGCGTTGTCATGCATGTCCACATGGGCTCCACCATCAGAAAGGCCAATCATTATCCGGTTATCCGTAATCAATTTAGAAACCCGCTTTTCGTCAACATTGAACAGGGCTATAAGGTATTCGGCATGGAGGTTGTCTTCAAGGGCCACATCAAAAAAGGTGTCAAGAGGATCTTTACCCCTTGCTTGGGCGATCTCCGCCACTGTTTTCCCCTCCAAGGGCTTCAGGGCCGGATTGTTTACCTCTTTGACCTCGACCAGCTCCCACTTTCCGGAAAATACCCGTGGCTTTTCTAGTTCCTTGCGGAATGCCTGGCGAAAGGACGGATCGCGGTAAACCTTCATTTGCTCCTCGACCGGCTGATTGAAGGCCGGCTTCCACGACGGATGACTACCAAACAGGAAGGGGCGATGCAGGTTGAACTCATTGGTCATCGGTAGGGAGTTCACCTGGGGAATTCCTCCGCGTTTGATCAACGGGTCAGCTTTATGCAGCGACTCTATATACGACTCGGATAGATCCTGACGAACAACCAATGCCAACCAGGTCACCGGCCGCCCACTCTCGGTGAGCAGGAGGTCGAGGAGTTCATATTCCTCATCTGCAAGAATACCACCAGACTTTGTAAGCGCTATCTCAATCGCTCCCCGGCCCGACTCCTTCAGCACATTGGCATAAGCTTTTAGCTCCTCAGGGCTGGCCTGACGACAGGCCAAAGGCCGACCCTGATAACCTACATGCTGCAGAATCGTTGTGGTGGTCCAGCCAAAGGCACCCGCAGCCATAGCCTCATGCAGTAAAGCCTTAATCTGGACAATCTCTTCAGGCCTAGCTGCCCGCTCCATCGACTCCTCTCCCATAACATAGTGACGAAAAGGCGTCAGCGGAGCCAAAAAAGCAGCATTAATACCTAACCCCCGTTTCTGGGCGGCAGCCATATACTCAGGAAAACTCACCCACTCCCAGGCGATCCCTTGGGAGAGCACCTCAAAGGGAATTCCCTCTACATTGACCAGATCCCAGGCGGCAATCTCTCGCGCCTCAGGCTTACAAGGGGCAATGCCAACCCCACAGTTGCCCATCACCACCGTGGTCACCCCATGCCAGCAAGAAGAGGTGAGGGGAAGGTCCCAGCAGATCTGGGCATCATAATGAGTATGGGGATCAATGAACCCGGGAGATACGATCAAGTCGGAGGCATCGATGATTCTTTTGGCCCCTTCTTTGATCTTGCCGATCTCAGCTATCTTTCCTCCGATAACTGCCACATCCGCACGGTAACCTGGAGTGCCAATACCATCGATCACCATGCCGTTCTTAATAAGCAGGTCGTAAGACATCGCGTAACCCTCCTTTTCTGTTATAGGGGAGTAGATAACACACTAGGGCTCCAAAAGCACGGCTTGTATCCATGCACAATAGGCTTCTACTGGTTCTGAAACAGCAGACCCCTCCGCGGGCATAACCTATAGATCGGCAATGACTTTCATATTTCTCCCCCTTGAGTATTGGTGATAATGGATGGATACGACGGGTGTGAAAAGAAGGGACAGATACAAGAGACTTCTTGTATCTGTCCTAGACGGGGTTTTACCTACGGGCCAACGGACCGCGAATCAACTGGCCGGGTAAAGCGCCGGTGTGCTCGCCGTTGCGCAGCAGCACCTCACCGTTGACCACGGTGGCTAAGAAGCCGGCTGCTTTCTGCTTAAGACGCCGGGCGCCAGCAGGAAGGTCATGGACTAGTTCTGGCATCCTTGGCCCCACTTGATCGGGGTCGAAGATAGCAACATCAGCAGCCCATCCCTCACGCAGCAAGCCGCGTCCGGCAAGGCCCCAGTGGTAGGCGGGCACAAAGGTCAACATCTGAACCGCCTCCTCTAGCGTTACGGCTTGTTTCTCGCGCACCCAATGGCTCAGCAAGTGGGTCTGCAAGGAAGAGTCCATGATCTGGGATACATGAGCGCCGGAGTCTGAGAATGTAACCACAGAACGGGGATGCTTCATCATCTCCAGCACATCGCCCTGGTTCTCGTTGGCCAAGGGCTGCAAGAAGAATTGTTTTAAGCCCTTTTCTAGGGCCAGATCAATGATCACGTCTACCGGATCTTTGTTCTGCTCTTTGGCAATCTCCTCAATCGACCGGTGCGGCGGATTGGGTTTGTCCATCAGGAATAGCCACTTGTAATCGGCTGCCCGGGCTTCGGGACCAACCCCACGTCCACCATCATCCTCCTGTTGGTGGGCCTCTTCAACCAGTTGGCGACGGAACTCGGGATTGCGCAGGGCCGTTTCCTTCTCCGCCAGCGGCATCTGCTTGAGCTTGCGCCATGTTGGCAACCTATCGAACGGCGTGTTGGTCTCAAACGAGAGCACTACATTAAGTGACCGGCTGTGTACCTGGATGAACATCCGTCCACCTGCCGCGGCAGTCTCGTCCGCCATGGCAAAGTATGGACGCCAGTAGTCAGGGGCAAAACGGCGACTGAACATGCCAAAGGTGATAGGCACGCCGGTGTCAACAGCCAGCGCCTTCAGGCGAGTCTGGTAATCGCGGATCCGTTCCGGATCAAGGCCAGTGTCCTCGCCGGCGATTTCAAATATGCCAGCATTCATCTCTCCCATCACCCCGATCAGTTGTCGCACCTCATCCCAGGTTGCCAAGCGGCTGGCAACGGGTTGCCGCTGCGGCGTCTGGTGATTACGTGTACGCGAGGTGGTAAAGCCAATGGCCCCAGCTCGGATGGCATCGCGTACCTCACGTTTCATCAAGGCCAAATCCTGCTCACTGGCTTCTTCAGTAAAGGCCCGCTCGCCCATAATGTAGGTGCGCAAGGCGGAATGGCCCATATAAGCAGCATAGTTGATACCCTTAGGAAGCCGATCGACCGTATCCAGATATTCAGGAAAGGTCTCCCAGGTCCATTTGATGCCAGCCTCCATGGCCTCGGGCGCAATATCTTCAGCACGCTCAAGATTGCGCATCACCATATCCTTCTCGCTCTCTTTGCAAGGAGCCAGCGAGAACCCACAGTTTCCCATCACCACACTGGTAATACCGTGCCAGCAGGAGCAAGTGCCCAGGGGATCCCAGGATACCTGAGCATCCATGTGGGTATGACCATCAATAAAGCCCGGCGCTACTATGTGGCCTTCGGCATCGATGACTTCCTTAGCGCCATCCCGGATTCTGCCAATGGTAGCAATCTTGCCATGGACTATGCCTACATCGGCGTGAAAGCGCGGCAGCCCCGATCCATCAATAACAGTGCCGTTACGAATAATAAGATCGTATTGCATTATTCCTCCTTATCCTGAGTGGGGACAGCACGAATTGTTTATAGCAAAAAATTATAGGTTTCCATCTGACACTTAAGGCGCGTATTTGTCAATGTGGTCCAGGCAAGGAAACCATCGAGTCGAAAGAACACCAAGCTCTGCATTGTTGTAGGAAAACTTGCAGAGCGCCATATGGCTGATATAATAAAGCCATATGGGGCAGAAGGCACACCAAATTATTCCATCGCTGTTTGTCATTCTAATCGACGGGCGTGTTCATCTATCAGGCGCATGGACATTGTGGTTCCAGTCGGGTAGCCTGTGCGAGGTCGTAATCTCGAATATTCCAACAAGAGTGAAAATCCATGACTAAGATCATCTCAAGCATCGTCGGCACAGGCAAGCAGGGTTACGCAGGCGATGGTGGACCGGCGACCAACGCGTTGCTCAACAATCCTTTTCACGTTGATCTGGACGCTTCCGGAAGATATCTCTACCTGACTGATTGTTTCAACTACTGCATTCGTATGGTCGACCTCCAGACAGGAATCATATCGACGATTGCGGGAACCGGTGAGAAGGGCTACTCGGGTGATGCAGGTCCCGCAGTGGATGGGAAGATTGAAGAGCCCTATGCCGTCCAGGTTGATGCGAATCGCGACCTATACTTCGTCCAACGCTTCAGTCCGGCCGTCAGGAAGATAAATGCATCTTCACGCGTGATCTCGACCGTGGCTGGGGACGGGACAGTTGGCTATGGTGGCGACGGCGGCCCTGGAGTCAAAGCACAGTTGCGCGAGCCGAACGACTGCTCGCTCGACGGCAACGGCGGCCTTCTAATCGCCGACATTCAGGATCAGCGGATACGTAGACTCGACACACTCACAGGGGTAATCACCACATTCGCTGGTACCGGCGAAAAGGTGTTCTCAGGAGATAGCGGACCTGCTGCCAAGGCTGGAATATTCGGCGCGAGGGCAGTCTGCATCGATGGCAAGGGCAATACATATATCTGCGAACGAGAAGGCAATCGCATCCGAAAAGTCGGTGCCAACGGCGTGATTACTACCGTCGCGGGCACCGGTGAGAAGGACTACACTGGCGATGGTGGAGCAGCGATCCAGGCTACGTTCAACGGTCCCAAGGCGATCCGCTGTGACGCCGAAGGGAACGTTTTTGTAGTGGATACGGAGAACCACGCCATCCGCAAGATCGATGTTGCTACTGGAATCATAACGACGGTCGCAGGAGGACGCCGAGGTCCGGACGGAGATGGCGGCGACGCGACCAAGGCCAGTCTAGATCGCCCCCATGGTGTTGTGATCGGTCGAGATGGCGCGATCTATATCGCCGATAGTGAAAACCATCGCGTTCGCGTGGTCAGGTAATCCACGGGTTTGTGGAAGAATAGGGTCAAGTCTTTAATCTTGATGTCAAGAGACGCCTGAGGTCACCGCCATTGCACAGTAGCAGGAGCAGCAGGGTGGGCATAGGGTGCTGAGCAGGGAGAAAATAGATAGCACTAAATAAGGAGGCATAGTATGAGCGAGCGTTATATTACCGCACAGGTTCGGACCTATAGCAGTGGAACCCCTGGACGGGCCCTATGTAGTGCTCGTACTAACCACTTTGTGGCTGACGACATGGCTTCTCACGACCACAGCGGTCCTGGGGAAGCGATCAACGCAGCCGAACTTTTCCTTTCCGGGATTACGGCCTGTGCCGTGTTAATGATGGAGAGACTGGCACGAGCTTCTAGCTTCCCCTTGCAGCGGGCCGATGTGAGCATGGAGGGCTCCATAGATACCGAGGCAGTCCGTGAGGGCCCTCCGGTTCTTGACCGGGCCCACCTGCGCTTTGAGCTGGTTGGGTTAAGTGAGGCTCAGGCTAAAGAGATGGTTGAGACCTATAAACGGCGGTGACCGCTATATGGTTCGGTCGCAGTTGCGACCCCCAACACCACCGTAGATGTGGTTGCCATCTCAAGTTAAAGGAGGGCCCCTCATGGCAACCGTAATCAATGCGCCAGAACTGAAGACCCTGCTAGAGAGCAATGAATTGTATGCCGTTATTGACGTGCGGGATTGGGGAGAGTTCTCATTGGGACAGATCCCCGGCGTAAACTGTATCCCGCGGGGATCGCTTGAGAAATATATTTCCGTACTGGTCCCCAAGAAAGAGGTCAAAACGGTTCTCTACTGCAACACTGGCCAGCGCTCGGCTTGTGCGGCTACTACTCTGGAGACGCTGGGATACACGGCCGTGTCAATCTTGGCCGGCGGCCTGAAAAGCTGGCAAGCGGCCGGCTATGAAACGATCCACGGGTGGAGTTTGCGCGGCAAAGAGTACGGAGAACGCCTTCAGGTTGAGGAACAGATTCCCGATTTCACGGTGGAAGAACTTCATACCCGTCTCCAAAGGGGAGAAAATTTCTATATTTTTGATACACGTACCGAGCCGGAATTTCAGGCCTCGCATTTGCCTGGGGCCTACTGCACGCCTGGGGGTCAGCTTGCCCTCATTGCTACCGATATTGTCCGGGACCAGAATCGCCCCATCATTATTAACTGCGCTGGTCGGACCCGCAGCATTCTGGGAGCGCACCTGTTGCGACGGATGGGCTTTGCCCATGTCTATGCCCTCAAAGGCGGAACCGGAGCGTGGCGAATTGCTGGTTATGGGCAGGAACTGGAATCGGGTTCAGGCACCGTCATCCCTGCGGTTTTGGCTGCTAGCCAGGCCGCCTGTGCGCAGTTTGCCCAGCGGGTGGCAAGCGAGGATAATATTCCCTTTCTCTCTCCCCAGGAGCTCTGGGCTCGCCAAGAAGAGGGTCAGCTCCTCTATTTGCTGGACGTGCGCCAGTTTGACGAGTACCAGGCCGGCCATATCCCGGGCGCGCTCTTCTGTCCTGGCACGCAGGCGGCGTTGCTGGTTGAGTGTCTGGTAGGCGTGAAGAATGCCACCATCATTACTGTGTGTGATGGCCACACGCGGGCTATTCTGGCAGCGTCTCTCCTCCAGGGTACAGGATATCCGCACGTCTGTGTACTGGACGGCGGCACCAAGGCTTGGGCAGACCAGGGCTTTAGCCTTGAGGCGGGCGCGCCCCAGGAAATCGATTATGGCCAGCCAGTGTGGATGGCTCAGCTCCTACAGGGCCTACCGGCGGGCGTGGAACCCCAAGAATTGCCGATTCCGGGCTTAGCCGAGGCTAGCGCCCAAGCGACTTTTATTACTCCTGAGGTCTTGCAATCTAAGCTGGTCTTAGGTGAACGTCTGGCACTGCTTGATCTGCGCAGTGCTGGAGATTTCGCCACTGCCCATATTTCCGGCTCCCGCTGGCTTTCCCGAGGGAATCTTGATCTACAGATTGAGCAAGTGGTTCCGCATAAAGCCACCCCTCTCATCCTTATGTGCCGGAAGGGGAAATTATCTCCGCTGTCTGTACCCACGCTAAGGAATATGGGATATCAACAGGTGGCGGTTTTGCAGGGGGGATTCGACGCCTGGAAAGCGTCCCCATTCCCGGTAGAACAAGGATTAGGGGAGCAGTCGGAATTTGAGGAGCTGGCTATTGCCGAGGCTGCGCTACTAGGCAGCGGCCCCTATGGCTTCAGCCACGAGCGTATGGCCCAGTACCTACGGGACGAAGAGGCATTGGGACATAAATATCGGCCCAAGGGAGCACAGCCCCGCAGTTAATCCAAGAAAAGAGAAACCTGACTTTAGAGCACAAAACGGGTGCCAACGCTGTTTTGCACAAACGCCTGGGGCAGCTCACGCGCAATAGCATGGATGGCCTTCCAGCCGGTGCAGTGGGCCGGGACAACCATCTCTGGGTTCATCTCCTTGAGGGCGGTGACGGTTGGCGCAATGATCGGCTCGAACAGGGGCCCCGAGAGATGAAACCCGCCAATCACCGAGTGGATCTTCTGGACCCCGGTGAGTTGCTGAGCCTGGCGAATGGTATTGATTGCCCCGGCATGACCACAGCCGGTGAGAACAACCAGGCCCTTGTCTTTAAGGTTCACAACCACTGCCTGATCGTCGTGGATATAGGGGTCCTGCTGCCATTTCTCCTCGATCAGGGCATGGTGCAGGGGGAAGCCGGTCTCAAAATCCGTTGTGCGGTGGACCTGGCCGGTCACCAAGACTAGCTTGCCCAGGACATACGATGGTTCTCGCTCCTCAATAAATTCAATGCCGTCCTGCGAGAGGATACTCCGGTCCGGTGGCGGCAGGTTGATCTCATGACCATCGGGAAAAATCACTTTCCGTTCCAAAAAGGCGTCAGGGTGCAGCAGGAGCGGCATTTTGCGTTCACCCAGGCGCTCGACCATACCCATCAGCCCCTGGGTGTGATCGGCGTGCCCGTGGCTTAACACAATGGTGTGCAGTTCTTTGGGTTTGATCTCCAGCACATCCATATTATGGATAAGGCCCTTTTTGCTTAAACCGGCGTCAAAGAGCAGGGATTCGGACGTGTTGCCACTGGTAACGGTGACCAGCGCAGCAAACCCGTGCTCGGCAACCAAGCTCTCTCTGTTGAACGCGTCTGCTGGCAGCGGTAGACGTGTGACCTTTTCGCTGCTGGCCAAAAGCAAATCAATGCTATTGTCCAGGATTGTCAAAATCTCAATCTTGTCAACCTCTTTAAGCGGCATGGTAGCTTTAAGCGGCATGGTAGCCATAGAGGATACTCCTTTAGTTCTGCCAGCTAAACGGCGCGAAATGACCGTTGGTGTTGCTGGTATCCCAGGCCAGATTGTGATCGGCATAGCGATAGGTGTGAGACTTGGCCAGCGAGAGCTGCGGCGAGACCGGATGGGCAGCATTGGTCACCCACAACGGTTCGGTGCCATCCCGGCCGGTCAGGGCCTCAATGTCAATCTCCAGGATGTTAGGAATGCTCAGCCGCCGCTTATTGCCGTCCATCTCAAACGTAATGGGCGCGGTCTTCACCCCCAGAAAGTTGCTGATTAGGCCGGCAACAAGCTGCATGGGACCGCCCGCTTGGCCGGAGAAAATAGCGCTGAGGGCCTCCTGCTGTTCTGTAGATGCCTTTTCGTCGACATACAATGCTGCCGTCCAATTTCCCTCCTGCATCCTGCCTGGGCCGGGAAAAGAGACAACCACCACTGCGTTCAGTCCGTTCAGGCTGGTCTGTCCATAGCTGCCGGCAGCCAGGTGAAACGCCAGGGCTGCGTCACAGCGCCCGCGTGGGGGAGGGTTCTGAATCAGACAGGGACAAATAGTGTCACAGTTGCACGATTCAAAGTAATCTCCTGAGATTTGCCATTTTTCTGCCATGATCTCCTCCTTTCGCCTAGCTGCTTATGGCCAGGAGCATCCTTTTGCGTCAATGTTCGGCAGCAGTTGCCAGCCGCTCAATCCTACAGGGAATAAAGCGGTGATAGGGACAGCCACTGATGGGGTCACGGTCCGCCACCTGGGTGAACGCGTTCATGTTCCCCCCGACTTTTTCCCCAGGACCCAGATAGCCACCCTCTCCCACCGGATAGGTCATGCCAAATCCGTTGGGCATCCAGACATGGCCATCCATGAGTTTACTATCAATAACTGAGGGTAATTCAACATGGCCGCGTTTAGTAACTACCCGAACCGTGTCACCGTTGGCAACACCAATGCGTTTGGCATCTCCTGGAGAGAGGTTGAGGGCACAATGGGGCCCCCGACCCTTACGCCAAGTGGGATCACGTTGGATGGTGTTGGCTGTCCAACGAGTGCGCAACCCGGAAGCAAGAACAAACGGATACTCAGGGTCGTGCGCAGGTTCGGTTGCCCTAGCCCGTTCGATCTCGCCCAGAATTTCCTGGGGAGCAAGGCGCACTCGCCCGTCGGCGAATCCAATGCGCTCCTCAAGGTTTATGTCTTCATTCAAACGCGCGATTTCTACGCCTTGGGGATGGGCAAGCAAACGGGCATACACCTCCGTCCCAATGGCAAAAGCATCCTTGTCCTGCCACTCCGGACCCAAGGAACGGACCACAGCATCCTTGCGAGCCAGGCCATTCATCATGGCCTGAAACCAGATGGTGACCAAGGCTGGGGAGTCCAAATGCGGCCCTAAGGTTCGGTAAGCCCAATAGAGTGGAGCAGGGAACCTTGCATCTTTGGCCAGCGTCTGCAAGGTCTGGATATATTTTGCTGCTCCCACTGGCTCGAGCGCCCCAGGAGCAAGTTCGCGAATCTCTGCCGGGGGCTCGGGGACCAAGCCCATGGCTTCAGCCAGCCGCACATAAATCTCAGGCTCTGGCAATGACTTTCCCAGGACCGGCAAGATAGGAGGCCGGAGCTGCGCCGGAACTCCAGGGAAACCACGCGGAAAACTAGCCATTTCCCACTTTTCATAGCCAACCGGTGTGGGCAGGACATAGTCAGCCACCTGCGCGGTCTCGGTCATAGAAGGTTCAATAACCACCAACAAGTCCAGTTGCTGACGCGCTTCCAGCCAGGCCTGAGTGTCCGAATAGGAAAGCAAGGGGTTGGCGCCTTCCACAATGATGGCCCTGAGCCGCTCAGGATGGTCCAGCCTAATCTCTTCAGGAACAAGCGTTGGAGATAGCACGCCCAGCCGCGTAAAGGCTGAAATCGCCGGGATTCCTGAGGCCAGGGCTCGCTCCGGCTCGTTGTGCCGCCGTGGGTCAGTAGTGGGCGGGTTCAGGTTTGTGGTAAAGACATTGCCACCGGGCCGGCCCAGGTTGCCGGTTACCGCGATTAGCAAATGGATAAGGTATGAGTTCAGCGTTGAGAATACCGTTTGCTCAACACCCAGATCCCATAGGATGGAAGCCGCTTGGGCGCGGGCAAACTCCTCGGCCGTAGCCACAATATCTTTGGCCTCCACTCCACAGCGACGGGCCATTTCTTCGATATCCACCGCGGCCAGACAAGCCTTTATATCGTGGTAACCCACGGTTTTGTCCTGAATGAAGTTGGCGTCACCCAGGTCTCGCCCAATAATGGTAGCGGCCAAGGCCAGAAGCAGATAGGCATCGGTTCCGGGACGAACGCGTAGGTGACAATCAGCCTGCCGGGTGGTTTCGGTTATGCGGGGGTCCACCACCACCATACGCCGAGCTGGATCACGGGCAATACGTTTGAGTGCCTCAGTCGGATTATGGCCACGGTTACTGATATGGGGGTTGGTGCCTAGGATCAAAAGAAAGTCCGATCGGTTATGGTCCGGGTGCAGCATGGTTCCCGATGAACCGTCAAGCATCCACTTCTGCACCAGCCAGTGCTGTGACTTCTCTTGGGCAAGCGCGTTGAAGAAACGGCGCGACCTAATAAGAGAGAGGAAGGTTACTCCATAAGGCGCGTCCATATGGTTTCCCTGCCCACCTATACCCACCAGGCCTACGGAGCGCGGAGAATGCTGGTCAATGATAGCCTTGAGCTTTGTGCCAATTTCGGTGATGGCCTGATCCCAGCTGATCGGCTCGAAGCCACCCCCTGGTTTGCGTTTCAAGGGATGGGTGAGTCGCTGGGCATGGTGCACATAGGAGTCAATACTAAACCCCTTGTTACAGATATAGCCTTGGGTAATGGGGTTGGTTTCATCCGCACGAACTTTCTCAATGCGACCCTCAGTCACATCAACCCTAAGGCCACAGTTGTGGCTACACAGCACGCAGATAGTGGCTTGATCCTTGGCATCAAGCGCAATGGGCGTGCGTGAAATTGAGGGATCAACCATTTGGGTCCTAGTCATAATCTCCTTCTTCCGGTATAAAATTCGTTGTTCTCTACTAAAACATTGGAAAAGAGACACATACAAGCCCCCGAACTTTTGTCAGTCAGCCAGCCCCCTATCCTCTGAGCCGTTATGGGATGAATATACGGCTGGCACCCAAGTAATACTCCAGGTCCAGAATGATCTCGACCGAACGGGAAGTACACTGCTCTCGAATTGAACAGGTCAAATCTTACTGTATTCACATTTGGGGTCTGTGAGGAGGACGTTTGGATGCCGACCGTCTTTCTCTGGCATAACGCCGTCTAGTCAAGAATCGGTTGCAAACGATCCAGGGCTTCATCCAGGGTTTCCACTGAGTTGGCAAAACATAGCCGGAGAAACCCCTCGCCAGCTGCACTGAAGGCGGCGCCGGGCGCTAAGCCTACCCGCGCATCATGTACCATCTTCCGACAGGACTCCACACTGTCACTCATGCCGTCAACAGCAAAAAAGGCATAGAAGGTTCCCCGGGGTCGGTGGACGTGAACGCGCCGCATAGCCTGCAGTCGATCAATGCACAGATCGCGGGTATTCCGATACCGCTCCACCGAGCTGCGGATAAAATCTTCACCATTGGCAACCGCAGTAAGTCCCGCAACCTGGCTGAAATGGGCCGGGCAGGAATAGTGAAACTCGATCATTTTCTCTAATGTCGAACCCAGCCTTGCTGGAGCGGTAAGCCACCCTAGTCGCCACCCGGACATGGCCCAGGTCTTGGAAAAGCTATTGACAACAATAACGTTGTCGTCTGGCTCGGTCATGTCAAGAAAGGACGGCGACACCAGCTGATCATAGACTAGACGATTATAGACCTCATCAGAGATAACCCAGAGGCCATGCTGACGGCAGAAATTCAACACTGCCAGTTGATCTTCTCGATCCATGATCCAGCCCGTGGGGTTATTGGGAGAATTGATCAGGAGCGCAACGGTGCGCTTGTCAACCTGATCGAACAAACGATCAAGATCCAATGTCCAGGTATCCTGGCCAAAGGAGAGGGGAACCAAGCGTGCCTCTCCTCCCATGATATGAATTGTCTCGACCAAGTTTGGCCAAATTGGGGTCACCACAACAACATTGGCGCCGGGGTCGGTTAAAATCTGCTGTACCAGGTTGACCGCACTGCCCCCCGAGGCCGTGACGGTAATACGGGCTGGGTCCACAGGAGAACGGTGGATTCGCCCCAGGTAATCAGAGAGGGAGTCTCGTAACTCGGGCAGGCCGCGATTATGGGTGTAAAATGTGCACCCTTGCATCATGGCATTGACCCCAGCGGTTTTGATGAAATCTGGAGTTGGTAGATCCGATTCGCCAAACCAGAGGGGGATCAGTCCTTCCAAGCCCAGGCTAGCATTAGCAACGTCTCGAATCTTCGACGAGGGCAGCTGCTCAACCCTCTCCCGTATACTGGCTATAGCTGAGCTTTGGCTACCCCTAGACACTGGCATAATCTCTAAGGACCAAGCATCCTGGCGGCTGTGTCAAGCACCAAAGGCTGCAGGGCAAGCTGGTGAAAGGATTGGGAGCGGGCAATCAGGCTCCCGGTACGTTGTGGGTGGAACCCAGCAAAGTCGTCACGTCCGAATCTGGTAGCTTCAATAAAGGGCCTGAGTTCACCATAAATCCTATCCACAAGAGATTCAGTAGCAAGGTTGCGTAAATAACACACCCGTCCTGTTGCAAACCCGCTACAACATCTTCTGTAGCAGCCGTGTTTTTCAACTCTTGCACCTGCATAATGCTCCCCCCTAGTACCGTTTGTCCTCTATCTGTACCACAGGATGACGCTAAGGTATAGCTAAAGGAATGCTCAATAATGATTGCTTAGGCTTTTTTAAGGCTTGATGGGGACAGAGTGTCTTTCTGGATGATATCTGTCGAGTCGAGTCACATAGTAAAGAGGACAGCTCTCTTCAATAGCCATGCAACCTGGCCCAGCGCTCCCGGTGCCAGGCGGCATCCCCAAAGGTCATCTCCGCCACACGGGCACGCTTGAGGTAGAAGCCGATATCATGCTCGTCGGTCATCCCTATGCCGCCATGCATCTGGATTCCTTCATTGGCAGCAAGAACAAAAGCGTCGGAACAGCATGCCTTTGCTAGAGAGACAAGCGCCGTGAATTCCTTGTTGCCCTGATCTGCTGCTCGGGCGACAGCCATGACGGTGGAGCGAGCAAGCTCAACCTCCATGAAGATCCTAGCCGCCCGGTGTTTGAGCGCCTGGAATGAACCAATCAGCGCCCCAAACTGCTGGCGGGTTTTGAGGTAGGCCAGGGTGTTGTCGAAGATCTGAGTCATCCCCCCTAGCATTTCAGCACAGAGCCCGACCGTGGCGCTATCAACCACCTGCGAGAGAATCTTTAATCCCTCACCTGAAGCCCCAATCATACCCTCCGAACCCACGGCAACACCATCCAGGGAAACAAGGGCAACCGCACGGTTGTCAATTCGATGCTGAGGCGTTACCGTAAGCCCTGGGGCGCCTTGGGGTACAAGAAAGAGCGTGATCCCGTTTGGGTCGTCTTGTTCGCCAGCCGTACGAGCCAACACAATGAGACTGTCCGCGGTCTGGCCATCGAGCACCTGGATTTTCTCGCCCGAGAGCCGCCAGCCCTCGCCTTGTGGCTCTGCCTTGGTGGCAACACGACTGAGGTCGTAGCGACTGCGGGCTTCCTGGTAGGCAACCGTGAGGATGGCATTTCCTATAGCTATGCTAGGAAGCCAGGTCTGCTTCTGCGCTTCACTTCCTGCCCTGGCAAGAAGCTGTCCACCAAGGAGCACAGTGGAGAGAAAAGGCTCGGGAGCAAGGTTGCGTCCAAGAGCTTCAAGGACAACCACCAGATCGGCTAAGCCCATTCCGGCGCCACCGTAAGCCTCGGGAATGAGAATACCAACCCAACCCAACTCTGCCATTTCCTTCCACAGCTCCCGAGAGAAGCCCAGCGGGTCCTGGGCATCGCGAAGAGCGCGCATCCGGCTGACAGGCGAACGCTCTCGGACAAAGTCAGCCGCCGTCTTAGCAAGGAGTTCCTGGTCCTCGGTGAGAACAAGTTCCACAACGAATCTCCTGAAATTGTTTGTTATAGCCGTTTGGGGTCCGAATTGCGCGCCGCGCTGAATTCAGTGGTTTTGCCAAGCTGGATTAGTAGGGGCAATCCCCTGTGGTTGCCCTGGAGGAGGGTAGGCACGGGGGCCTACCCCTACAGGATATCACCTAACTAGTCCGGGAGTCCGAGCACCCGCTTGGCTATAATATTGAGCTGAATCTCGCTTGTCCCGCCCTCGATGGTATTGCCACGCGAGCGGAGCCAATCGCGCGTTAGCAAGAGTTCCTGTTCTTCGAAGCCAGCGCCCTCCCAGCCCAGGGCCTGGGGACCTGCAATCGAAACAAGAAGTTCATGGCGGCGCTGGTTAAGCTCGGTGCCGTAAATCTTGAACATCGAGCTTTCGGGCCCCGGTGGTAGGCCGGCCTTGGCGGCGTCTCGCGCCCGATCGGCTGTTAACTTGAAGGCAAGGTTATCCATCTCGTACTGCGCCATACGGCTGCGTAGGGAGGTATCTGCAACCCGCTCCCCTGCAAAATCGACGTACTCACGGGCCCAGTCGCGGATAGTCCGCCTCTTGCCTAAACCGCTACCGAAAGCTGATGCAATCATAGTCCGTTCGTGGTTAAGTAATGCCTTGGCAACGGTCCAACCGCTGTTGACCTTGCTCACCACGTTCTTGGCCGGCACCAGCACATCTGCAAGGAAGGTCTCGCAGAAGGGCGAAGACCCGCTGATCAGTCGGATCGGCCTGGCCTCAACACCTGGCGAAGCCATGTCCATGAGAATGAAGGTTATTCCTTCGTGCTTCTTCGCCTGGGGTCGGTGCGCACCAGCAGAAACATCCAGTCAGATAGGTCGGCATAGGAAGTCCAGATTTTCTGCCCGTTGATAACATAGTAATCTCCCTCCAACACGGCTCGTGTCTGGAGGGAGGCTAGATCACTGCCAGAGCCAGGCTCTGAGTAGCCCTGGCACCAACGAATCTCCCCGCGGACAATTTTGGGGAGGTGCTCTTGCTTCTGCTCCTCGGTGCCATACTCAAGGAGGGTGGGGCCGATCATGGTAAGCCCAAATCCCATCAGCGGCTGAGGGAGCCTGAGAGCTGCCATCTCCTCTCGCAGAATCTTGGCTTCTGGCTTGGACAACCCGCCTCCGCCATAGACGGTGAGCCACTCGGGGGCCGTCCAGCCCCGCTCTGCCATGACGTCAAGCCAGACTTTCATGTCGGGGTTCGGATAGGTGGCCTTACGCCCTCCCCAGTTTCCCTCGCCCAAGGAAAGCGAGGTACCCTTAACGGAGGCGGGCACATTATCCACAAGCCATTTATGGGTTTCCGAGCGGAACTTATCGAGATCGGCCATGGGTCATCCCCCTAGCGGGCAAACATGAGGGACAGGCTCACCGCAACGCACTCAGGCATCTGCGGCAGCCTGGGCCGGGGCAGTAAGCGGTGCAGGCTCCACCAAGGGCTCAGTGTCCCACTTCTTAAGCTCCGGTAGTACATGCTTGGCAAAGCATTTGAGGCTGCGCTCGGCCTCATCGTAGGGCATTCCAGCATAGCTAAAGTTACCCATAATGCCGTTCATATTGATGGTATTGCGAATAAATGAGAGTTTTTCCAGCACCTGATCAGGCGTGCCCCAGGGCATAAGCTTAACAAAATCGTTAGCTGCTCCGTCCAGGCCATGGCGCCCGATGTATTGGTGGACATAACGGTAGAACTCGTAGCTCTTATGCGAACCAAAGTGATCGGAGGCCATCTCATAGTGCTTCATGGCGGTGTGGTAATACGCGCCAATATATTTATAAGCCATCTCCTCAGCCCGGTCGGCGTTTTCATCCACATAGTAGAAGCCCCCGCAAAAAGGCGGCGGTGGCTCGGTGTTATTCACCTCCCGGTATACCTGGTGGTAGACCTCGAAGTCCTTCTTAACCACGTCCCAGGGCTTCTGCGGAATCACCAGAAGGCCAATGCCAAGCTTAGCCATAATGGGCATTGACTCAGGCGATACCGCCGCCGCATAAGTACGCCCCCGGAAGGAGCGAAACGGATAGGGCCGAATGTCGCGGCGTGGCTGCTTGGTTGCCTCACCCCCCTCCATGTAGCCCTTCTCCAGCGCATTCAGCAAAAGTTCGGCATATTCGAGGAAGCGCTCCCGGCCCTCGTTTTGATCAATGCGAAACCCCTCATATTCAACCCGCGCAAGCCCGCGGCCAAGGCCCAGGATCAGCCGACCCCCTGACACATGATCGAGCAGCGAGACCTGCTCGGCAACCCGGACCGGGTCGTGCCAGGGCAACACAACCACCATTGTGCCTAATCTGGCGTTCTTGGTCCTTCCAGCCATATAGGAAAGGAACTGTAAAGCGTCAGGGCACATGGTGTAGTCAGTAAAGTGGTGTTCAATAGACCATACGGAGTCGAAACCAAGAGGCTCGGCCATCTCGGCAAGTCGCAATTCCTGGCGATAGACCTCGTCGTCGGGGAGTGCATTTCCTGGGTTTTGAAAAGCTGGGGCGTAACCAACGTGCATAATGTCCTCCTTGGGCTTTATTTGCTCTGAGATTTGTTGGCCCATATTAGCGGTCAGCCAGCGTAGGCACAACCCTGGGTCTGGTAGAATAGAATAAGGTTGCGTGGAATGTTGTTGTGATATAGGAGGAAAAAGGTAGACCATTAAGTACCCAAGCAAAAGTTCTGCGGTATAAAGAAGACCTGCAAGACCTTGAAATCGGCGCTATGAGCATTCATTACACCTGAAAATTTATGCGCGAGTACTTATGAAGTTGGCCCTCAATAAAGAACAACATAAGGTTTTAGCACAATGAAATCCCCTGCCGTCCTTTGTATTAACCCGTGGATTTATGATTTTACTGCCTATGACCTCTGGAGCAAACCGCTTGGCCTGCTCTACATTGCCTCATTTCTACAAGAGCGGGGTCTTTGGGTAGACTTTATCGATTGTCTGGACAAATGGCACCCGAAGCTATTGTGTCGTCAAAATCGGCAGGCCCCAAAGCTGCGCAAATATGGTACCGGTCACCTCTATCGAGAAATTATCCCAACACCAGAATGCATCAACTTTATCCCCCGCCGGTTTGCCCGCTATGGGTTGCCAGAAGATATTTTTCGTCATGAACTGACAACCCGTAGTCGTCCCAATGTTATTTTGGTCACCTCTGTTATGACCTACTGGTATATGGGGCCAAAGCGAGTCGTAGAAATTTGTCGGGAAGTTTTTCCAGGAGTGCCGATTATATTAGGGGGGATTTATGCCACGCTGATGCCGGAGCATGCCTCCCGTGTGGTAAAGCCGGATTATTTGCTCACCGGACCGGGTGAATACAAACTTGCTGAATTATTGGCCGATATGTTTAAGATGCCAGAATTATTAGAAAGTTTTCCAACTCACCTGGATGATTTTCCCTACCCTGCTTTTGATCTACTCCGCAAGACCGACTATTTGACTGTCATGACCTCTCGCGGCTGTCCCTTTCGCTGCACCTTCTGTGCAACGTACAAGATAGACAGCGCATTTTCCCAACGTCAAGCCGACAAAGTGGTGGAAGAAATCCTCACCCAAACTCGTCGTTTTCAGGTGCGCGATATAGCGTTTTACGATGATGCTCTGCTAATGCAAGCCAAACTACACATTAAACCCATTTTACATGAAATCTTAAAAAGCAAGTGCCAGATTCGTTTTCATACCCCCAACGGACTGCACGGTCGCTACATTGATGAAGAGCTGGCTGAGCTAATGTACCAGTGCAACTTTAGAACAATTCGGGTGAGCTTAGAATCTGTTGCTGAAGAACGGCGTCGCGATATGCATAATAAGATTACTCCTGGAGAAATGACCCGCGCTGTCCATAACTTAACCAGGGCAGGATACGAACCTGGGGATTTAGAGACCTACCTTATTATGGGTTTGCCTAACCAACCATTGGATGAAGTCATTGAGACCATTCTCTATGCCCATAGCTTAGGAGTACAAGTACGGCTGTCTTCATTTTCCCCGATTCCCGGAACTAAAGATTATGATCGTGCTGTTGAGCAGGGATATTTCCCAGTGGACGCAGATCCATTGCTCATGAATAAAACCATCATTCCGCTTGTTCGCACGGAGGAAGCCTATCATCGCTTTCATGCCATTGGTGAATTTGCTCAAATGTTGAATGAAGAGGTAAAACGGGGAGTCAATACCTACAAACCAAAGGAATATCGTCAGGTATTGTTGGCAACACTTGATCGTCTGCAAGAAAGATCATTGGGGGGGTAATTCAATCTTTCCTCGCTTTAGACCTGTTCCTAATGAAGGGTAAGGAGAAGAACTATGGAAGGAGAAGACGCATCTCCCCAGCAGTCAATTAATGCCGATATGCGCCGGCGTGCTGTGATGGACAGTGCCGCTATGACCTGGCAGCCAAGCCCGAGCGGAACGGTATGGCGAAAGCGCCTGCACCTTCTGGGTGGAACAGAGTCGGGCCAGGTCACTTCAATTGTACGCTATGAGAAGGGCTCCACGTTTCCGGCCCACAGTCATCCCGAAGGAGAAGAGATACTGGTGCTGGAGGGCACTTTCTCTGACGAGCACGGAGATTGGCCAGCAGGAACCTACCTTCTTAACCCAGAAGGCTTCCGCCATGCGCCCTTCTCCCGCGAAGGCTGCGTGCTTTTTGTCAAGCTGCGCCAATATGCCGGCTCTGGCCGCCACCATGTGGTTCTCGACATCAATGCTCTCCCCTGGGAATCTGACCCGTTGCCTGGCATTGAGGCAAAGAATCTTTATGCTAACCCTGGTTTTCCCGACATAACCCGGCTTGAACGTTGGGCGCCCGGTACAACTGTTGGTCCTCAGGTCCGTAAAGGCGGTGTCGAGATCCTGGTGCTCGACGGCTCGTTCCAAGACGAGCATGGCACGTACAAGAAGGGCTCATGGTTGCGGCTTCCCATTGGCGCCCAACACCAGCCCGCTTCGCCTGAGGGATGCCTACTTTATATCAAAGCCGACGCCCTACCGGCGTTGCGTTCGGCTACCGCCGGTGTCGCCTGACAACTGATGACTGGAAGGAGGAAGATTTTGGGAAATAAGCTCTTTTCGGTGCGTGGGACGCACCCTACAAGAGCCAAATAGATGAATAATCACCTTAACTAGTAGGGTGCGCCCTGCGCACCAGGTTCTATAACAGACGGTTCTCTTTATGCCCAATAACCGCAGAGCTCTAGTCTCTGGAGACATCTACTTCTTCACGGTCACTACCAACAATCGCCAACCCATCCTGGCTTGTCCAAAGGTCCGCCAGGCGCTCCGAACCGGTATTGCGCAAACACGCACAACCCTACCGTCACGCTTGTGGCGGTTTTCGGCTGGCTTTTCGTTGCTTATCACGTTCAAGAAAGAATCGTTCAACGGCAGATGACATGTAAAAGCTGGTTTGCTGGAGACATTGAAAGACCTGGGAGAAATCAACCAAGCTCTTTTCCGCCGCTCGGTCCAATACTCCCAGTGTTCCGCTAGTTGCAAGATAACGTTTGACCGCTTCTCGTCGAGCAGCCTTTTCATCCACCAAAAGCAAATCGGCTCTCAATTCCTCTGCAAGTTGAATGGCTTCTCTTTCCCCTTCGTCGAGATGGGCCAAACTCGCCTCCGGCACCATGGTGGTTTTTCTCATCTCAAGCCATTGAGGAGGGCTGACAATCCACTGCCGAACCTCTTGAGGGGTAGCTGCCGCCAGAAGTTCTCGCAAGACCGCTTCAGGAATGATGACCTGACCGAAGAGAGCCGGCAAGAGTTCCTGCTCGCCAATCAGCACCAGATAGTTGATGGGCGCTGTATCGGCAATCACCATCATCAGGGTGCCAGTTTTCGCAGGGTTTCAAGTTCACGCTGGAGCTCTTCCTCATCGTAATCAACCCAGGGAACCCTGTGAGCGGCCAAAAACTCGTAGACCTGAAGCCTTGATTCAAATCCTAAGATGCGTCTCACTTGTGCGCTGGTGAGTTGGCCCGACTTAAATCCGTCGAGCGCAACTTGTTCCAGAATCTGATGCGCAATGTCATCCCTGTCACTTGACAGGAGTTCGTCTGGTAGAGAAATGGTCAAAGGCATCGCCCACCTCTTGAGAACCGGTCAAAACAACTACCGTAGTATATCACAAGAGACGCTGCAAAAGACAACGGTATAGCTTCACGTCAGAAACGTGCGAGGCCCCTGTGGATGGCGGCCGACAGTCATCACCCGGTTTCGCGTTGCCGTAGCCAACAGCTCCTCCCTTGCTGCTCCGTCGGGTGCGTGCGCTTGATTTTGCGGCGGAGAGCTTCGGGCCAGATACCCCCGTGTTCATCGAGAAGAGGCGTATTCGCTGGATTGATGCTGAGAAGGGATCCCAGCTGCCACCAGAGACCATGACCGTCGATGGCGAGAAACGGTTTACGATTCCCGGGTTATTCGATATGAGTGCGCATGAGGATGATACCATTCAGGAGGCGTTTCTAGCGTATGGGGTCACTTCGATCCGGGATACAGGCAGTCGACGCTGAGGACGACCTCGGGACACTGGCTCCTGGTGCTAGCAGATCTGGTATTGCTTGATGCCAACCCACTCGAAGATATCCGCAACACGCAGGCTATCTGGCGAGTGATCAGAGGAGGCTGGCTGTTCGACCCGAACAAGTTGCGCCCCCCAGCATCCACTAGTGCCAATGAATGACTGACCGTGTCGCTGAGTTAGATGGCTGTTGCAAACCCTCGTAGAGGCAAATATGAAAAGAACACTGACATGGGACGCTTTGAGGAAGCGCTCAAGAGGGATCTCGTTCAAGGAATATGATATCGAAAAAGATAAAAGGGCGGCTCACCGCAAAAAACAGCTCGATAAGCTAAAGAGAGGAGTACCTTTTGCTCTTATTAACGGCCAACCTATGCGCGGATTTCGCCCAAAAACTTATGAAAAGGCATTAGCAAGTTCCCAGTAATAGACACCTTGTGTCCCCCTCTCATTTTTGCTGAAGTGGATAGGCTGACAGGAATAAGGAGGCCCTTGAGTTTAAGGCTCACTGGAGGTTTATTCTTGGGGGAGGGAGAAGGATGTTCAGCAATTCCAGAACAGGAGGAAGCTATGAACGGCAGAAGCCGAATGATGCTCATTGGGGTGGGCTTACTGGTTCTTCTGGGGACGGTGGTTGCCCAGGCAGAGGACCTTACGGACGTACAGAAGCTCTTCGATAGGGACATTCGCTTGTTTAACGGGCAGGACCCGTCGGCCTTCTCTGCAGCGGCCCATCAGGAAGCGGTTTTATTTGGAACATTGTCTCCCTTTGCCGTGAAGGGCAGAGCGGCCATTCGACAACTTGTAGAGGGGTATTTTGCCGACCATGACTATGCCAGATGGGCACCGGTGAACCCGAAATTTTCTTTGACCGGAACGAGCGTCTTAGCGTGGGGACACTATACGCTTACGGAACAACGGAAGGTTGGGCCACGACGCATCCTCCATGGACGGTATACATTTACTTATGCCCAGGTGGAAGGGAAATGGCTCTTGATTGCCTTAGACTTCTCACCGCTTATGTGACGAAAACTGGCTCGCAGCAAGCAACCAGTAGGAGAAAGGAGGCCCGAGTATGAACCTTGCACGAATCCTCAGTGTGGTCGTTGTCACTATCTGCTTGGGGGGGATTACCCCAGTTTGGGGGCAGCAGGGTCAAGAAGCGCTCATAAAGACTTTTAACACACAAATCCAGGCGCTAAACGCGAGGGAGCTTGAGGCAGCCATTGCCCCCATCCACGAGGACATTGTGCTGTATGGCCTGTACTCGCCATTTCCTACCGAGGGCAAGTCCGCCTACCGGCGAGCCGTCCAGGACTATTTCGAGGCCAATGAGCACGCTGTGTTCGAACCCGTGTACCCGGAATATCTGGTAGCGGGATCAACTGGGGTGGCGTGGGGGAATTATGAGTTAACCACCATACTCAAAGAAGGCACAGTAACCACGACTCATGGGCAGTATATGGTGACCTATGCGCGGCCCGCTGGGGAGTGGGTTGTCATTAGCATGCACTTTGCCCCCCTGCCGGGGGCAAACTAGCCGTGCGGGTGGCCAGCCTACACCGGCACGCCCTCAATAATGCTGAAAGGGGACCTTAGAGGTAGGGCATGGTAAGAGACAAGCCGAGCAACTGGGCACAAGCCTTTCACATCCTCGCGCACAATAGTGAGGTCCTGCTCCTCGGCAAATATCAAACGCATTTCCCGCCGCGAATCCGCCCGATCTCTGCCAGCACCATGTCAATCTCGTCTTCGCGTGTGTAGAAGTGTGGCGAGATGCGCAGCCCGCAACGTGGTCGATAGTCAACAAAGAATCGCCGGCGGATAAGCTCAGATTCTGCGGCTGCCGCACCCTCGAAGTCAATGCACACCATGCCACCTCGCTCTGCTGGATCTCGTGGGGTGTGTATTTGTAGTCCCTGGGCATCGGCGCCGGCAATAAGATACTCACACAGCCGGACGTTTTTTTCTCGGATGCCCCCAACACCAACATCAAGAAGGATTTCGTAGCCGGCACGGGCAGCATACAGGGCTGGAATACCCGGGGTACCCCCAAGGAAACGCCGGGAACTCTGAGCGTAATCAACCTCATCAGCAAAATCGAACGGTCGCTCCTGCGAGAACCAGCCCATAACCTGCGGGCGGCAAAAGGGCAACCAGTCCGGACGGACATACAAAAATGCTGCCCCAGGACCGCCGCAGAGCCACTTGTGCGAACCACCAATTACAAAGTTTGCCTGCCAAGACTGCACGTCAATGGGAACCACACCCACGGTCTGATAGGCGTCGACAACAACCTGTGCCCCTCTCTCATGCGCAGCCCGAATGATCGGCGCTACATCGATAAGCGCGCCCGATCGATAGATGCCATGGTCCAGGACTACTAGAAGGGTTTCATTATCGATCGTGTCCAAAAATCCTTCTACTGGTTGCCGAATCCCGTCCGGAGAGGGCACTTCCACTGGTCGTGCGCCCAATCGTGCGCGAGTGTGGATATTGTATTTTAGCGTGGGAAACGTCAGCTCAGAATAGACAATCTTATTGCGTGAGCCAGCAATATCGAAGCAGGAAAGCACAGCGTTGAACAGAGCAGACACATTTTGATGCATCACCATGCTACCAGGCTCAGCATGCAAAAATTGTCCTACAAGGTCGGCTGTTTCCTCGAAAAACGGCAACCAACGCTCCCATACCGCAATTCCTTCTTGCTGCCACCCCTCCGCATACTCGCGCAGCCAGTCAAGCGCTGCCCGCGGCATAGCGCCCATTGAGTGGGAGACAAGGTAGGTCGAGGTTTCCAGAATAGGGAATTCAGACCGCCAGCTTAGTAGATCATCCGCCATAAGACCCTCCCCCCAGCCGCGTGCGGACCTCCCAGAGGATGGGAAAGAAACGCAGTCCTACGCGACCCTGTAAATAGCGTACACCAGGCTCTTGGAAAGACTGGCCTCCCATCAAGCGGCCTGTACTGGTATCGCCAGTCCCCGGCTTAGCACCCATCAGACGCTCAGCCATCAGAGCATGACGAGCACACCAGACACAAAACTGTTCGTCATACTCCATCATGGTTTCGCACAGTTGGTGGAGGTCGAGGTGGGCAATAATGGCGCGAACCTTGTAGATAAGCAAGCGAAACCAAAGCTTATAGACTTGGTGAACAATGATGAACTGCAGTTCGTCGTGGACCGAAGGATCATAACTTGGTGTTTGCAGTCCGAGCAATTCTGGCAGGCACAGATAAGACTCCTATGTAATGGCTGACTCTGCCATAAGAACTACATTTTACTGCGCTCCGTAACGGGCTTGCAATCCCTTGGCTCGTTTCGGTAGCTCTTGCCAGGTGCGTTGCCTCGTGTTCTGTTCATGCCTAAATAGTACCAAAAAGGGCTTATAAAGAAAATTCATACATCTAACTTTCTCGTTTCCCAGGGTTAAGCAGAACACTGGCCAGCAGGTCCTGAACTTGATAAAAGTTGTTTCTATGCGAAAGTACTATGGGACAGATTATCCGGTTCGTGTTATCCAAAATATAGAGATCCCGATGTCGGATGGCATCCGACTTGGTGCCATGCTGTACCTGCCCGATGCCCCTAACGAGGGACCCTTTCCAGCAATCCTGGAGTATCACCCTTATCGCAAAGACGACAACAAGATTCCCAGGGATTGGCGAACGCACAGCTACCTGGCCCGCAAGGGATATGTGGGAGTACGTCTCGATGTCCGCGGAACCGGGGCTTCAGAAGGAATTGCCGGGAACGAATATACACTCCAAGAACAGCAGGACTGTCTCGAGGCTTTGGCCTGGCTAGCCGCCCAACCGTGGTGCACCGGGAAGCTAGGTATGTGGGGCTCTTCGTACGGTGGCATCACTGCCATTCAGACCGCCATGCATGCCCCAGCGCAACTTAAAGCCATTATTGCCATGCATGCTACGGTTGACCGCTACACCGACGATGTCCACTACCATGGTGGCTGCCTGCCGGTGAATGAATCGGTGGCTTGGGCAGGAAGGATGGTAGCCCTAAATGCCTTACCCCCCCTGCCGGAGGTGGTTGGCGAGCACTGGTACTCCCTGTGGCAAGAGCGTTTGCAGCACACGCCACAGTGGCCTTTTGAATGGATTCACCACCAGACCCGCGACAATTACTGGCAACAGGGGTCCTTGTGTGAGAACTGGGAGGCCATTCACTGTCCGGTATTTGCTATTGGAGGCTGGGCCGATAGCTACCATAACTTTGTACTCCACATGATGCAGCACTTGTGCGTGCCGCGGAAGGGATTGATTGGCCCCTGGCTGCACGACATCCCCCATGTGGCTCATCCTGGCCCGCAGATCGACCACCTGCGTGAAGTAGTTCGTTGGTGGGACTACTGGTTGAAGGGAATTGATACCGGCATTATGGACGAGCCGATGCTGACCATCTGGGTACAAGAGTCTCGCCCCCCAGAACCCTATCTGCACACTATCCCTGGACGGTGGCGTTTTGAGACCGAATGGCCGGTAGCCCGCACAGATCTGCAAACCTGGTATCTGGGCGAGGGAGGCGTGTTTGTCTCGCAACCATTAGCCCAAGTAGCACCAGACCGCTGGGATGGCCCTCTGACCGTTGGCATGGCCGCACCGTTTTGGTGTACCGGTTACCAGCCAAGTGGCCTGCCCAGGGACCAACGCCCTGATGATGCCTGCTCGGTGACTTTTAACAGTCTGGCACTAAAGGAACCGCTGGAAGTCTTGGGCTTTCCCCAAGTAAGACTATATGTGGCTGCCTCAGAGCCTCTTGCTCTGCTCTCCGTTAAGTTGTGTGATGTGGCCCCGGATGGAGCTTCGCTCCTGGTCTCGCGGGCAGTCTTGAACCTGACCCACCGTGAAAGTCACGAACACCCCAGCGCTTTAGTCCCCGGGAAGATCTACCCCATTGAACTGGAGTTGAGCAGCATCTCACATGTCTTTACCGCTGATCATCGGGTGCGGCTGAGTATTGCGGGAGCCGATTGGCCCCTGGCCTGGCCCTCCCCCCAGCGCACTGGGCTGACCCTCTACCATGACGCGGCCCACCCTTCTCAGTTGATGCTCCCGGTAATCCCTCCTTGCCAGCCAGAACTACCGGCTCCGGCCTTTGGCCAGCCTGAAGTCCCAGTTGCTCCGGCTCAATCCGAAGGAGGTCCCAGAGAATACACAGTCCATCACAACATGGTTGACAAAACCACAACTGTGGTAGTGCAAGTCTCGGGACGAACCCAGCTGACCGAGCATGATCTGCTTATGTCTGAAACGAATCATAAGGAACTGTCCATTTGTGAGGACGATCCTTTGAGCTGCAAAGCGGCAATGCGCCGTCACCTGGAGTGGGAACGCGCAGACTGGCACATTGTGATAGACAGCCGGCTCCAGGTGAGCTGCACCGAAGCAACTTTTGATGTGGAGATTGACCTGCAGGCGCAGCACAATGGCACTCTTGTTTTTGAACAACGCTGGCAGCAGCAGATTCCGCGAGTTTTGGCTTAGCAGGAGGAGCCTATGAGCACACGCCTGCAACCAGGCCAACGCTTCCCTGATCTAGCCCTACCGGACCACCAGAGTCAAATACTAAGGCTCTCACAGCTTACGGCCCCTGATGAATTCAGCCAGCGTTTAGGTTTCACTGAAGGACGACCCTTGATAGTCGTTTTTTACCGTGGCTTTTTCTGCCCCAGGGATAGACAGCAACTAAGCCAACTGACAACTTTTTACCCGGAAATCACTCTCAGTTATGTCAGCCTGGTGGCTATAAGCGTTGACCCACCCATGGTCGCTGCCGCCTATCGGGCGGGACTGGGTGCGACCTTTCCTTTTCTTAGCGATCAGGACCGAACCGCCATCCACCAGCTGGGTATTGTTGACAACACCGAGGGAGAATACCCTAATGTAGCGATTCCCCACACTTTTTGCCTGGCTCCGGACCTAATGATTTACAAAATCTACAATGGCTGGTGGTTTGTCGGGCGACCTACCCTTGAGGACTTACGGCAGGATTTGCGTGCCCTGATGGAGACACGCTCCGATTATCCCCACACGGCCTGGGATACACCGACGGTAACATCGGTACGGATTCCGGCGGCTTATTGGACCGGACAGGCTGAGGCTGTTGGATGGGACTCCGTGGGCAAGGCCAGGGGCCGCGTGCAATGGTTTAGCCGTGGGTATGGTTTTATTGAGTCCGAGCAAGGGGAGGAGATTTTTGTCCATTTTACCGGCATTCCCGGACAGGGAGATCGGTCTCTTCCCCCAGGAGCAACAGTAGAGTTTGACATTATCGAAGGACCTCAAGGACGACATGCGGTGAACGTACGCCTGACCGACCGGTTTTAACGGAGGAGAAACTCAATGGCTGGAAAGCTCGACGCCTTTAACGAATTTCGCGCCAAGATGAATGAAAAGCTCCTGGGCAGCGGCAATCTACAGATCAAGCGGTTCTTTGCCCTGGACACCCAGGCATACACCGATGGCACCCTTTCAGCCGGAGTCAAGGAGCTAATGGGCTTAGTGGCTTCGGCGGTGCTGCGTTGTGACGACTGCATTACCTACCATCTGATTCGCTGTGCCGAGGAAGGGGTAACAGACGCAGAATTTCTTGAGACGTTCAATGTTATCCTGGTTGTGGGCGGCTCTATCACCATTCCCCACGTTCGCCGGGCAGTAGAGACGCTTGAGGAGATCCGCGAGAGGGAAAAGAGAATTGGTAAAAAGTCAAAAGGATCTGTCAGAAATGTTTCTAGGAAAGGTCTGAAGAGCCGGCACAGGAAAAACTCCCACGCTACCCTAAGGTAACGTAAGGTGACATAAGATGACGGCTTTCTCCTCCAGAGATACTTCTTGCTTTTTACCAGCGCCGATCACGACCACCACCCCCAAACGAAGGGCGTCCTCCACCAGGTCGCTCTCCTTGGGGTCGGGCTTCGTTGACCTTAAGCGCTCGTCCTTTTAAGTCATATCCATTAAAACGCTCAATCACGGCCTGCGCTTCTTCCTTTGAGGCCATCTCCACAAAGCCAAAGCCTTTGGATTGGCCTGAAGCTCTGTCCGTAACCAAGCTGACCGAAGCCACAGTGCCGACCTGGGCGAAGAGATCCTGGAGGTCTTGAGAGGTTGCTGTATAAGGCAAGTTCCCCACATAAAGTCTCCCTCCGGCAGAAGAGGGCGGCCGACGCTCAAATGCCGGGGCGGAGCGGTCTCTCCCCTGTAGTGGACGGTCTCCACCGCGGGGCAGGGCGCTTCCACGTTGGGGTTTGGCTTCATTAACAACAAGGGTTTGGCCTTCGAGTTCGTAGCCGTGATACTTAGCAATCGCGGCCTGGGCTTCCTCATCGGACGCCATCTCCACAAAGCCAAACCCCCGTGAGCGGCCGGTGATGGAGTCCGTCACCAGATCCGCCTCCTGCACCCTTCCCACTTCGGCAAATAACTCTTCGAGCTCGGGAAAGCAAAGCCGGGGGGGAAGGTTACCAACAAATAGACGCGTGCTCATAATCACCTCTTCGAATAAAGCAGAGGAAAGAGTGCTCCCCCTAGCCCAAGAGAGACTTGGGAGACATGAAAGTACCTATGCCAAAAGACAATGGCACCTATAGCCTTTACCAACGCCGTTCCCGTCCACCTCTGTATCCTCCGCCTCCACCATGAGGACGCCCTTCGCCAGATCGCTCTCCTTGGGATCGGGCCTCGTTGACCTTAAGCGCCCGTCCTTTTAGCTCATGCCCGTCAAAGCGCTTAATCGCGGCTTCCGCTTCTTCTTCGGAATCCATCTCCACAAAGCCAAAGCCGCGGGGCCGCCCGCTGAACTTATCCGTGATAATGTTTACGGATTCGACGGTGCCCACTTGAGCGAAGAGCTCTTCTAGTTCTGGCTGGTCTACATCATAGGGAAGATTGCCGACATACAGCTTCTTTGCCATAACTCCGCTCCTGTGCATAAGAAAAGGCCCCTGAGCCAACGAGCGGCTCGAAGGGGCCTTACTCTCTCAAAGCTGCTCGACAATCTATAGAGATTGGACTAATGAGATATATTAGTATCACAACTTGCCTAACACAGCAAGAAAAAGTGCCCTAGTAATTCTGCAACCATCTCGCCCTTCTCCTACAACCTCAGTCGATGCTCGCTTGACAACCGACGGCGCGGCACAACTCAATGAAAACAGGTATTTGACCGCCAAGCTATCCCCGAGCGCCGCTTTTCTATATAATTCACTGTCTCTTATTGAAAAATATCAGTTTGATTTTTTAGCAGGGTCCAGCTATCCCAGACATCTAAAAATAAAGGAACTCATTTTTGCTCTATCTTACACCATAGATGAAGATAGCATGGAAGTTAGGAATCGGAATTTAGTCGATTCGTCTCAGCAGATCATCAAGTTAAAGTTCAAAAGAGGAGAACGTCATGTCTAGCCCAGAGATCTGCTTTCTGACAGCCACTGAGTTAACCCGTCGTATTCGCGCCAAGGATCTTTCCGCCAGGGAAGTAATGGCGACTCATTTAGCTCAGATTGAACGTGTTAACCCACGGGTTAACGCTGTTATCACGTTGCTGGCCGAGCAGGCCATGGATCAGGCTACTAGCGCCGACGAGGCTCTTGTACACGGCAAGGAGATGGGATTGCTGCACGGGCTTCCAGTGGCGCACAAGGACCTCCATCTGACCAAGGGCATCCGCACTACGTTCGGTTCCCCTATTTTCCAGGATTTTGTGCCCGATCAGGATGCTCTCATTGTGGAGCGGCTGAAGAAAGCCGGGGCTATCACCATTGGTAAAACCAACACGCCCGAGTTCGGAGCTGGCTCGCAAACCTACAACGAAGTGTTTGGGGAAACCCCCAATCCTTATGACACTACCAAGACCTGTGGCGGCAGCAGCGGTGGAGCAGCAGTCGCCCTGGCCTGCGGAATGCTGCCTATTGCAGACGGGAGCGACCTGGGCGGTTCACTGCGTAATCCGGCCAACTTCTGCAATGTGGTGGGCTTTCGCTCCTCTCCCGGCAGAGTACCGATATGGCCTGATCTGGTGGGCTGGTTTCCCTTAATGATACATGGTCCTATGGCCCGCACGGTGCAGGATACCGCGCTTATGTTGAGTACCATTGCTGGACCCGACCCACGTGCTCCCATCGCGATTGCAGAGCCAGGAAGTCTATTCAGGCGCTCTTTGGCACGTGATTTCAAAGGGGTACGGGTCGCCTGGAGCCGTGACTTGGGAGGGCTGCCAGTGGACCCACGGGTAACAGCGGTCATTGACGGACAGCGGCAGGTGTTCGAGTCCTTGGGCTGTGTGACAGAGGAGGGCGAACCGGACTTCTCAGACGCGGATGAGGCCTTCCGGGTATGGAGGGCCTGGCGCTTCGAACTCGCCTTTGCCGAGCTGCTCCAAACCCACCGAGAGCAGATGAAGGACACCGTGATCTGGAATATTGAAGAGGGGATAAAGGTAAGCGGCCCCCAGATCGGACAGGCCGAACGCAAGCGGACAGAACTGTATCACCGCGTACGAGAATTCATGGATACCTACGAATTCCTCATCCTCCCGGTCAATCAGGTGCCACCTTTTGATATACAGCAGCGCTATGTTACCGAGATCAATGGGATAAAAATGGATACCTATCTCGATTGGATGAAATCCTGCTATTACATCACGGTAACTGGCCTCCCTGCTATCTCGGTACCCTGTGGTTTCACTGCCGAAGGTCTGCCTGTGGGTGTCCAGATTGTGGGGCGACATCAGGACGATTGGGGTGTGCTGCAGTTAGCTTGGGCCTTTGAACAGGCCACGGGCTTTTGGCAACAAAGACCGCCAGTGGTGGGATGATGTAAACAACGTAAACAATGGAGGCTATGATGAAGCTGCCAACTAAAGTCAAGATTGTTGACCTGACGGCAAGAGATGGACTCGAAGGGTTCAAGCACTTTGTTCCCGTGGACTTTCGGGTCGAACTGATTGACCGTCTTACCGATGCCGGGTTTCCCGCCATTGAGGTGGGAGAATTTGTTAGTCCCAAAGTGATTCCTGCTATGCAGCAGACCGATCAAGTTGCCCAACGGATCAAACAACAACCGGGGGTCGAATACAGCGCGTTAGTCCCAAACATGCGTGGTTTTAACGATGCGCTCGCAGCAGGAGTGCCATACATCACCATCTTTGGCAGCGCTACCGAGTCCTTTAGTCACGCCAACATCAACTGCTCGATTGAACAGAGCTTTGAGCGCTTTGCCCCTGTTGTGGCCGCGGCAAAGCAACACGGCATTAAAGTGAAGGGAGCCATCTCCTGTGTGGTGGGTTGTCCATACGAGGGCGAGGTTGACCCCAAAACGGTTGCCAAGCTAGCAGCCCGTTTCTATGACCTGGGATGCTATGAGCTAGCACTGGGAGACAGCATTGGAGTTGGCACACCCCAAGCTATCAAGGCGCTCATTCCGGCATGCGTAGACGAAGGGGTGCCGGTTTCAATATTAACAGCCCATTTTCACAATACCTGTGGGATGGCGCTTGCCAACTGTTACGCCGCCATGGAGATGGGTGTCTCGATTATTGAGAGTGCCGCGGGTGGTTTGGGTGGCTGCCCCAACGCGCCTGGGGCAACCGGCAATCTTGCATCCGAGGATCTTATCTACATGCTCAATGGCCTGGGGATTGAAACCGGTGTTGACCTGGACAAAGTTGTGGCCATTGGTCAATGGGCTACCAAAACTCTTGATCACCGGCTTGACTCCAAGGTCTCTGAATCCATGACTAACCCAAACATGACCTATTTTGCTAAGGTCAGCCACAATGTCAGGTCTCATACTGCTGGGCTGGACCAGTAGTCGTCATTGCATTGCAGCCGTGGGGGCTAAACCAGGTGCTCTCGCGTGCATCTGAGAAACAAATAGACACTACGTATTGATAGAGGTATTTCATTTTCTTTTGTATTTCGGATAGTTAGTCCTTTGCATGTGTGAATTCATTTATCAATTCACACGTTTTTCTCGTGCCACTGTAGAAATCGCCGCATCGTACCCTGCTACGAGAATAGTGCAAAAAACGGTGCACCACTATTGCCAGAAATGTTGCAGAGAGTGCAGGCCAAGGCAGATAGCCGACCTTGCCGCCCTATGTTTCCCGAGGAAAGCACAGTGCTGGCGGCCAGACTTACAAGGAGGTGGGTTAGTTCAGAGTGTCGGAGGTTGGGCGGCTGTGCAAGTATTGCGGCGGGGGCGAGAAGGCTATGCGGGTGATGAACGGATCTTAGGGGGGAGTGAGTTTGTTGAGAGGGTAAGGCGGGAGTCCCTAGAATTCAGCTCCCATCGTACGAAGAACACGGAGGAGGTCACCAAAGCTCTGGATGTGGCCAGTCTCCCGAAAACGCTGCTGTAGCTCTCGAAAATACGTCAAGCTGCTTGCCTCAGCTGGATTTCGCTTCGTGTAGGTCAGTCTACGCTCTCGGAAAATTTCACGAAGATATGCAAAGTGAAATTGCGGTCTAGTCATAAACTCTTTAAACTTGGGCATCTTCTCCGGATCATGTACAACTACATTGTAGAAATCTATGTATTCGCGTAAACGAGAGCCCCCCGGAGATCGGTGTACGAGCTTCCTATGTCCAAGGAACCATGTCTCTATGCAGCAGTTATGAACGATAATGTGCAGCTGTGTATTATATTGAAGCCCAATGACCAGCTGGCGAACTTCCTCGATTTTCTCCTCTACCACGGACTCCTCAGCGTCAATACAAACTAGGAAATGGTCGATCCCTCCATGCTCCCTAATGTCCTCCACACTTGATGCTATCCTACCCCTGTACGATGGATATCCGTTTCCAGCAAGTATATAGAATTGATCTGATTTAATATCTTCAACTCGTTGAACTTCCTTTAGCTGGTCAAAGAGGGATGTCAGCCAGGAGCGATAGACAGCTTTCTCAGTTCGCCGACCTTCCACAAGAATATAGACATTCAACAGGCTATACCCTCCTCATACTCCTGCAGATTCAACAACTGAACGAATCGGTCATGCTTAGAACCTGTTGTCAGGGCAGGAATTGTCTTGGCATCCTTTACTGACACGACCCCTCCTCTACGGGTCACTATTTTCCACCATTCGGTTGGTACATTGTTGATGATATAGGGGTGGTGACTCGTGACGATAAACTGAAGATCTCGTCCTCGTTCCAGGAGACGATCTATTATATCTGGCAGGCAATTAACACCCATACTGTTTTCAAACTCGTCTATTGCAACGACAGTTCCCGAGGGAGCCAGATGAAGCTCGAACAGATGGACGAGGGTACGAACCATGCCAGATGACAGACGAGGGGTGCAGACCAATCGTGCCACACCTCGCTCTTTTATGCCAACGCCCAATATACTGAAACGTGCCAACGGTGCTGCAGTAGCCATCACTCCTGCCGGATCGAGCTCAGAGAGGTAATCGACACGCACCTCTTCCACAGTAGGAAATATCTCACAGAACTGTGCAGCAACTTCCTGGAACGCATCAGGATGGTCTTTTTGCAGAATATACGCTCGAATAAACGTGGGGAGGTCAGTTGCTTCGCGAAGAGAAGCAAGCGTCTGGTAGCGTGCTCGCGCGCTGTTTAGTACTGAAGTACCGGCTCCTAGAAGACTGCCGCTTAAAAGATCAGCAGGTTCACTGAACATAAACTGTCTGAGTGCTCTACGAATAGGCTTAATTGTCTCTTCATCACGCAGCAATGTAATTGCGCTCTCCGTTCTCTTCAGCTTTGGCAAGGGAGATCCTTGAAAGACGAACTCATCCGTGGATCGACGCACTAAAGCATCTCCTCCAAACTGCGCAATTTCCTCAAAAATGAACTCTGGCGAGTCATCGCTTCTATCACCTGATTCCCTATCTGCGTCGGCAGGCATTATCGTTGGGTCCTTGCTCACTTTCAAGGTTTCTGCAGACCAAGCGTAAATATCCTCTCCCACTGTAAGGCGGAGTGTCCATTTGCAACCGTTAGCATCTCTTGCACTCCTAAGGCCTGCCTTTTGAATAGTCTCCAGCGCCTCAAGTATTCTCGTCTTGCCAACTCCAGAGATTCCAACAAGAAGGTTGAAGTCTGAGAAAGCTACTTCCTCAAGAGACCATTCATAAAACGAATCACAAAACGCGAAGCTTTTAATTGCCATCTTGCTCAGTACTCCATCACACTAAAAAGCCTATCTCAAAGGCAAATCTAACGCAGCAAGTCAAATTATCAAGCTCTTCGGTAGTGTCTTAATTCAGACACTTCAAGCTTTTGAGCGATTGGAAAATCAAATACTTAGCCTGGCAAATTAGGACACTTCGGCTCAAAGTAAGACACTACCAGCTCTTCAGCAAAATTGTCTATTTCAGCATTATACACTTATTTACTCAAAGTTGACAGCTTAAGATGGGTGATCGGGTAATAGTGCTGTATTTTCGCGTTTGTGTAGCGCAAGAGCGGAGTATACCAAGCGCTTGCTGGCCAGCCTTCAACTAAAATCGCATGGGATAAGCACGCTATGGCAAATTTGTGGGTGAAATAGATGTACTTTTCCCGAGGAAAGCGCGGTGCTGGCGGCCGAGGCGCTATGCGGCTTGGGCTTTGCTCAAAGGCCGTAAATCTATCGTTATCTCGATCTCCTCATAAGGCACTTTCGGAGCCTTAGCCCCTCCTCTCCCTCCTCTTGCCTCAGCTCCACTAAGCCCAAGGTCTCCAGCACTCCTATATCCTCACTTACATTTTTGTAGTCCCGACCTATCACCCTCGGCCAATTGCCTCACCGAGTTGGGTTGATGACGCACTATGGCCAGCAGCACATCAAATCGTTTCTGCGCTAATATCTGCCTTAACGCTTCCACACTTTCAAAGTAAAGCCCTGGCTCCCTGGGAGTAAGATCTCCTGGACCTACCCGCCTCAAGGCTTCCCGTAGAGTCTTCTCCCTTCCGCAGAAAATCATCCAAGAGTTTATCCTCATTCACAAACTCATAGGGCTCTTCTTGTCCTCGTAGGTGACGGTAGTGAGACTTGCCTCGGTGAATATCATAGAGTAGCACGACCTCTTTGGTGCTTTGGTGCTGCGGTCTACCAAACACAGCGAATACCTTATACCTTAGGGATTGTCCTTTCCATCATAGGACCGGTCCAGCGTCATCACCCAGCATGGCTCGACGGATTACCGGTACCGGGGCCAAGCCGTAGGACAAGAAAGTATTGTGGAAAGCCTTAAGGCTATAAGCATCGCCCATCTTTGCCTTCCAGTCCTCATGAAGCTTCATGATCATTAGCTTGCCCAAGGTGTAGCTCAGGTACATGGGGTCAAAGGTGCCGCGTACAGCTTGTTGCCGTGCGTTTCCAGGATCCTGCAGGGCCCGGTCCTCGAAGAGTTGCTTCGATTCCTCCACCGTCATTCCTTTAGTATGAAGGCCAATAGCCGAGATGAAGCGTACATTGCGAAGCAAAGCGTTGCCCAGCTGTCCAATGTGGACTCTTGGGTCCTTGTTGCCCACACCGGCCTGCCACATCATCTCCTCGGTGTAGTGCGCCCAGCCCTCGACCGTAGCATAGTTTCCGAAACTCTTGAGAAATACTGAGTCGAGTTGCTTGGCGTGGAGGAAGTGAAGGAAATGACCAGGCCATACCTCATGGATGGTCACCGCCAAAAGGGCCGTTTTTCCTGGAATGTAGGCCTTTTGTTCTTCCTTAGACCACTGCGGGTCAGGGGGGCTAATATAATAAAAGCTGGGCAGGGATTTCTCTTCGAAGGGGCCCGCACTATCGAGGAAGGCAAAATTCCAGCGCATGAACGGTGGAGTGGCTCTTGCCTCGGCAAGATCATTACCGGGAATGGTGACAATGTCATGGTCAAGGAGAAACTGCCGCATCTGTGTGGCTTGTCTCTGCGCCTCGTTAAGAATACCGTTGACAGAAGGTTTATCGGCTAGGACCATGGCTACTACCTCGCGGGTGGGCTTGTCTGGATCCATGGCCTGGGTTGCCTTGCTGAGGGCCTTGAGGTTGCGCTCCAAATCTGCCTGAGCAATGGCCTCCAGAGTCTTCAGATCAACTTTAACCCCTTGGGTCTGTGCCAGCATCCTAAGAAATGTCTCTTCACCAAGAGCATAAGCATCTGTTGCCTGGGCCTGGCGTGTCTCAAGAAAGGCCTTATGCTTTTCCAGGGCCTTGGCCATCTTGCCTATAGCGGCTTCCAACTCCTTGGCTACTGGGTCCTCAAGTTCTGCCATTGCCGGTTTGATATCGTTCTGGACAAACTCAAGGTTTCCTTTCACTTGGAGCAAGGCGGTTTCTAGCCAGGGGCGAGGAATCTCTTTATCAAGGTTCGCTTGGGCATCACCCAGGAACCTGCCAATGCCCTCGGCAACGGCAATGATTGCCCGAGCA
>CBDCRK010000011.1:0-95683 GCA_965220955.1 uncultured Binatia bacterium (SeqCode)
GTTATCTGGGTGACACCCACAAAAGCCGGGAGATCAAATTCCCCTTGAGAGACCTGTCCACCTTCGGCGTCGTAAACCGTACCGCTGAAATCGCGCCCCTCATTGACCGGTGTGGAGTAAGCGGTCTTGGCTACCACCAAAGCCATCTCGTTGCAGACAGCGGCAAAGGCGTTACGCAAGACTTCAAAAATAATGGGGTCGAATTTGTCAGACTGCCAAGTCCTAGAAGCCTGGAGTGCCATTATTGCTCTCCTCTTCCCCTCACCCTGACCCTCTCCCCAAGGGGGTGAGGGTGCTGTTAAAAATCATCCAATGTGCCCAGTGAAAACTCTGTTGGTTCGCGTAAGGCAGAAGGCTAGCACGAATGCCTTTTGCCTACAATCGCTATGCAACCTTCGACAGACCAAGATCTGGTCGGTCGGGCTGAGGCCTATGTCTGAGCGGAGTGGGGAAGCAGATTGACAGATGAGCAGAGCAGTGCGATAGAAAAGAACAACATGTCTGTGAAAGGAGGGAAGTTATGCCTTATGCCAAAAACAATGGAGTGAATGTTTATTATGAAAGCCATGGACAGGGAGTGCCGGTTACCTTCCTGCATCCGTTTTCTACTAATGGTTATATTTGGTATTTTCAGATTTTTCCCTTTGCCCAGACCAACCAATGTGTGGTGATTGATGAGCGAGGGCATGGTCGTTCGGACAAACCGCAGGAGGGCTATGCTATTCAAGAGATGGCTAAAGATGTGGCGGCTGTGCTGGACGAGCTAAAGATCGATAAGACGGTCTTGGTGGGAAACTCCATTGGTGGGATGATCGCGATGCAGTTCAACCTTGATTATCCGGCTCGAGTGCTGGGCAATGTGATTGTCAGCAGCGGAACCGGAGTTGGCCAAAACATGCCGCCCGAGGCTGCAGAGGCTTTTCAGAAGGATTATCAGGGAGCTTTCACCCAACTCCTGGAAGGCACGGTTTCGGCCAAAACCAAGCGAGAGCGAGCGGAGATCCTTGACCTTATGAAGGCCCACTTCCTGGTTCAGTCCAACTTTCCTAGCCATGTCTTTATGGCCGCTAGCCAGGATCCCAACGGAGTATTTAACTGGAACGTCAGGGACCAGCTCAAGAACATTCGCAAGCCAACCCTGGTCCTTGCTGGAGAAGAGGATCAAGGAACCACGGTTGAGATCAACAAAGTCCTGTCCGATAATATTCCCAATGCCGAGCTGCGGGTGATTAAGGATGTGGGACACTTTTACCAGCTGGAAAAACCCTACGAGTTTAACCAAGCGCTGCGGCAGTTCCTGAACCAGGTAGCCATGTAGTAGATTTTAAGGGGAGCGGGGCTCGCCTTGCTCTCCCATTTTCTTCTGAGCCCACTCAGGCTGCTTCGGTTCCCACCTTGTTCCCACAAGTCATTTCTGACCCTTACTTTCCTGGAGACTGCTACTAACGGATCCAGGAAGGGGTTGTAAGTTTGCGGAGGGTTTGTCATGGATAATAACATCCTGCCCTTAATGCTTTCTGACTGTTGTGTTCTTGACTTTACTCAGTATCTTGCTGGCCCCACAGTCACTCGACTTATGGCAGAAATGGGGGCCCATATTATCAAGGTTGAGCACGCTCCTATGGGGGACCCTGCTCGGATACTGCCGTTTGTCAAAGATGAGCGCAGTGCCTATTTCATCCAACAAAACCGCGGTAAGAAAAGCTTATGCCTGGATTTTGCCAAACCTGAAGCCCTGGATGTACTCCGCTCTCTCATCCCCACAGTGGATGTAGTGGTAGAGAATTACGGCCCCGGAGTAATGGAGAAACGCAGCTTTGATTACGAGTCGCTCAAGAAAATCAACCCCCGGATCATTATGGTCTCGGTCTCAGCCTTTGGTCGCCGTGGTCCTCTCTCCCACAAAGTCGGCTACGATTTCATTGTCCAGGGATTCTCCGGAATCATGCACATGACAGGCACTCCGGACGGCCCTCCCCAATTTGTAGGCCTTGGCATTGCTGACATTGGCAGTGGGGTACATGCGTTTGCTGCCCTGGGCTATGCCTTGTATTACCGCGAGAAAACCGGAGTGGGACAGCATATTGACCTAGCAATGGTTGACGCCATGTATCATATGCACGAACTCAACGTCCAGGCTCATGTAACCAGCGGCGGGGAGTTTGTCCCCATGCGTATGGGCGCCCATCACTCTCTGGTCTGCCCTTGTGGAGTCTTCAAGGGACCCGAGGGCTGGATTGTTATTCTGGTGCTTGACCGGCAGTGGCCCAGCATGGCGCGGGCCATGGGCAAGCCGGAATTAATCGACGATCCACGCTTTGCTACCGGTGTAGACCGGGGCAAAAACCAAAAAGAATTGATTGCCCTGATCGAGGCCTGGCTACAATCCTTTCCCAGCGACGAGGCCGCGTTAAAGTCATTAGAAGAGCACCGTGTTGCGTCCGGTCCAGTAATGTCGATTGTTGATACCCTCAATCATCCACACTTCAAGGCGCGGGACATGGTCCGTACGGTTCCGGATCCTATTTTGGGTGAGGTAACCATTCCCGGCTTTCCCCTTAAGTTTTCGGCTTTTCCCGAGTTACCCAACCTTCAGGCTCCTCTACTGGGCGAGCATAACACCGAGGTGCTGAAAGAACAGCTCGGATATACCGAGGAGCAGGTAGCAGAGTTGACGGAGAAAGGTGTTTTATACGCAGACAACAAATGAGGGGCTATACGCAAAAAGTGTGTAAGTGAGAGGCCGGCGGTGTATCCCTTCGGGGGATATAATCCACCGGCTGAGGTGGCGCGCCGCCTAGCTGATCACTTGGAAGCGGTAGGCATTCCCTCAGGCGAGCGAGTTGCTCCAGCGCAAAGGATGGCTCAGCTATTGTTCCCTGAAGCTCAAATTTGACCTAGACGGAGAGAAACCCAATGAACAAGCGCATTTATTTTAACGCGTTCCATATGAACTGTGTGGTGCATCAGTCACCTGGACTGTGGGTGCGGGCGGACGACCGGATGGAAAAGTACACTGATCTGGATACCTGGGTGGAACTGGCCAAACTGTTGGAGCGGGGCAAGTTTGATGCCCTCTTTTTGGCGGATGTGGTCGGTGTGTACGATGTCTACCACAACAACCGAGAGGCCGCGCTGACACAAGCGGCCCAGGTTCCGGTCAATGATCCTATGGTGCTGATTCCGGCCATGGCCTACGCCACGAAACACTTGGGATTCGCCTTCACCAGCTCGGTGCTCCAGTATCATCCCTTTACCTTTGCCCGCCTGATCTCGACTCTGGATCACCTGACAAAGGGGCGGATCGCCTGGAACATTGTCACCTCGTATCTGGAGAGCGCTGGCCGCAGCTACGGGTGGTCGGGACTCCCCGAACACGACGAACGGTATGACATGGCCGATGAGTACTGCGAGGTTTGCTATAAGCTGTGGGAGGCCAGCTGGGAGGATGGAGCGGTCGTCAAAGATCGGCAGCGTGGGATCTATGCTGATCCGGCCAAGGTGTGGGATGTCCACCATGAAGGCAAATACTACACCGTCCACGGCTGCCATCTCTCTGAACCTTCTCCGCAGCGCACTCCGGTGCTCTACCAGGCCGGGGCATCGCCCCGCGGGCAACAGTTTGCGGCGCGGCATGCGGAGTGCGTGTTTATCGGCGGGCCCAACCCGTCGGTGGTTGCCCACTACATTCGGGAGACGCGCGAGAAGGCCAGGCAGCAGGGGAGAAACCCAGCGGATCTTCTCTTCTTCACTTACATTAAGGCAATCACCGGCGACACGGAAACTGCGGTGCGCAGGAAGTACGACGAGTTCTTTGCCCAGAGTAGTCACGATGGAGCGCTGGCCCTGCTAAGCGGCTGGGCCGGAATCGATTTTGGCCAGATCGATCCTGATCAGCCGCTCGAATACATTGAGACGAACGCGGCCCGGACGCTGATGCATATGTTCACCCGGGCCGATCCGAGCCGGAAATGGACACTGCGTGATGTGGCCCAATCTGTTGGGATTGGCGGCGGTGGGCCGGTGCTTGCGGGCACCCCGGAGCAGCTGGTCGACCGCTTCCAAGAGTGGGTCAAGGCTGGAGTGGATGGCTTCAACCTTGCGTTCGCAATCACCCCGGGCACATATGAGGACTTTGTTGAGGGCGTGGTCCCGGTACTGCAGAAACGGGGACTGATGCAAAAGGAGTATCAGGAAGGGACGTTTCGGGAGAAACTCTATGGCCCAGGGCATACCCGGCTGCGCGCCCCACATCCAGCTGCACAGGCCAGGCGAGCATGGACGCACCCGGAGCCTGCCGACGGCTAGCTCCAGTCTACCCTTGGTTCACCGAAAAATTCAGATAGCCTTCTCGTAAGCCACCGAAGACTTCAGACGATCTTCAGGGATTGCGTAATAAGCTCGAAGCATAGCTTCAGAATCGTTTGAGAGCCGGTAGCCTGACTTCTCCAGGATCCTTCGGGCTTTGTAGTTTCCTGCGTAGGTGCCCACCACAATCTTGTGTACTCCCCGAATCTGCCGCTCAAGGTGCTCTCGCAGGTGCGAGGCAATCCCCTGACGCTGGTATTCGGGCGGAATATAGGCATGACGCAAGAGGGCAGCCTCGCGCACATATTCAAGCCCCATAACGCCTACCAAAGTTTCTGCAACAAAGGCGCCGTACCAGGTCATACGCTGAGCTTCCGCATCCCATTGCGCGGGCGTCATCTCAGGATCATGAAATTCCTCTGCTGGTAGGAACTCCTGGTACCAGCGAGCAGCCGTGTTGATCACGGCCAGGGCCGCATCTCGGTCAGCAAGAGTCAAAGGGCGAATTATCGGGTCTGTCATAGCTTGTTTAATTGCCGCAGTCTTTTGTACATGTACCAGTCTTCCTGTGTATCATGTGTTGGGTTATGAACAAAACCCATCTTGTGGTAGAAGGCTTTGCCGATTTCGTTTTGGCTGTGGACATAACAGAAGTATTCAGAGAGGCCACGAGCAATCAAGGATGATTCTATAAGGTGTAGTAAGTGAGTGCCAATACCAGCGCCCCAGCCGCTTGGGATGACATATAACCGCAGTAACTCCGGCCCGTTGCCCATATCATCAAAGTGACAGAAACCAATAACCTGGTTTCTGTTCTTAGCTACGAGGAAGATTGAACCAGGATTAGAGATTGACTCAAGAAGGGCTTCGGTGGAATACGCCTGCTGCAGGAAGTTGGATATATATTCAGTTGGATAGATATCCTTATAGGCAGCGTGCCAGCTTTCTGTAGCAGCGGACTGGATAAGCTCTACGTCGGACTCTGATGCTTCTGCGTATATTGGATCGGGCATCTGGTCCTTTTTTGCCTTTGTTTGGCTGTACTTATCTGTCTAGCCTTAACACTCTCAGAAGGGGGATTTACACTGAAATTAACCAGTTTGGTAAGTCCTGGAAAGGTTGCTCTTGAGTAATGGGGTGCTACTCCCTGCGTAAACAGGGTAAGAGAGGTAAAACAAATCAAGGAAGAAGTGTTGATGCACTTCTTCCTCTCTGTTCCTCTACCTCGGAATCACTGGTAAGACGAGGTGTGACGGATAACGACTATCATGGAAGATTGTCTGTTCAGCCGTGCGTAATTCAGCGTCCATGCCGAAATCATGTCCGGTGTTAGGGTTGCGGTCATAACGGGGGAAGTTGCTTGACGACACTTCCAGACGTAAGCGGTGTCCGGCCTTGAAAACATGGCTGGTGGCCCAGAGATCGAGGGTGTATTCGTACACTTTTTCTGGCGTGATTAATGTAGGGTGAAGTTGCGATTCGCGGAAGCGAGCACGGATCACGCCTTCGGCAATGTTCTGGGCATAACCGTCGGAGCGCACATCCACCAGTTTGGCAGTAAAATCAGTGTCCGGCGCTGAGGAAGCAGCATAGAGCTTGAACGAGATTGGGCCAGTCACTTCCATATCTGCGGTGAGAGGATCGCCGGTATAAACCAGCACGTCTTGACGCTCCTCGACCTTGGTTTGGTCCAGCACACCCGCTGCCAGGCCCAGCGTGGTGCCACCACGGGTGGGAACCGGGTCCTGGGGATCATAAATATAACGGTCCGACGGCGTTTCCCCAGGAGTGGCGAGAGACAACTTGCCATTGCCTCGCAGGCTGTTGGCCTTGCCGCCACTGTGCAGGTATACGTTGGTGTAACGGGTGCGGGCTAGAGGCCACTCGTTCTCGTCCCGCCAACGGTTGTCACCCATCACAAAAAGCCGAACCGGTGCTTCATCAAGCACACCGGTGCTAATGCCTTTGAGAAAGTGATCAAACCAGCGTAATTGCATGGCATGCAATTCGAGCAAAGCTTCGGGCCCGAAGTCAATGTCTCCAGTGCCACGGGAGGTTGGCACGGAATAGGGCAGGAGGTGAGCCCACGGTCCCATCAGAAGCTTCTGCCCGTGTTGCGCCTCAGGCGTCATTGCTTGCTCACGCAGGCCGCTATACAAGGCCAGGGTGTCATATTGGAAGATATCATACCAAGAACCCACATGGAGCATGGGTACATTAACATTGTAAAACTGCTGGCGCAGGTCGGTTGCCTGCCAATAAGGCCCATCAGCCGGGTGTTGGAGGAGATCGGCAAAGTACGAAGCTCCATCCTTGAGTCGCTCGCCCCAATCACGTAAGGGCAGGTGGCTGTAAACTTCTTTCTTGAGAGAAGAGATGGGCAGCTCGGGATGGGCAAGGTAACTGTCCAGCATTGGGCGATATTTCTCATACAACCCTTTGCGCTCCAGAGTGTTACGCGCCATAAAGGTAAAATAGGCCAGCATCCAGCCTAGCTCGAACACACCGCGACGGTAAACGCAGTTCTCATAGTATGTCACCGGACCGGACACTGGACTCATGGCTTTTAGGTGGGGGGGGCGTTGGGGCGCAGCAAAGTACTGTACCAGTCCCATATAGGACTGGCCCACGGTGCCCACGTTGCCGTCAGAGCAGGGTAGGCCCGCGGCCCACTCAATAGTGTCGTAGCCATCCTGACCTTCATGGATGAAGGGGTAAAATTCTCCTTCTGAGCTAAACCGGCCGCGTGTGTCCTGTACTACCACTACATAGCCGCGCTCGGGGAAGTAGTCCTTCTCAGTGAGACCCATGTTCTGACTCTTATCATAGGGCGTGCGTACCACCAAAACCGGAAACTGGCCTGCCGTATCTGGCCGATAGATATCAGAGTATAGCAGGATCCCATCGCGCGTGCGCATGGGCAGATCTTTTTCTACAACAACTTTGTGAATAGCTTGGCTCCCCTGGGTTATTGCCATGACTCCCTCCTCATGATTTTAGATTGTCAGGTTTGCTCATGGTTCTGTTATGAATAGACTATATAAATGGACTAATGGTCTGCTTGGCTATTATGCTTGTGGTCGTTTCTTGATTAAGTAAGCGTGGGTTCCCTCCAGCACTATCTCGCCTCGCTGGTTAGTGATTCGGGTAGTAAGCCGGAGAAGGCCCACGTTGGTCTTGGGCATCAGCTCACTCACTTCCGACTCTGGCGTAATGGTGTCGCCAATCAGCACTGGTTTGAGGAACCGGGATGACTGCTCAACAAAGGCAACAATGGAGCCTTCAATCAACGGGGACAGGGTTGAAGCGCCAGTTGCGGTCATAGCGGTAACCAGCAGCCCATGGGCAACCCGTTTCCCAAAGCGGGTGGTCTTGGCATATTCATTGTCATAGTGGATGGGATGATTGTCGCCGGTGAGTCCAGCAAAGAACAGGAAGTGGGCATCGGTAAGAGTCTTGGCTGGAGTATGAAATTTTTCGCCGACCTGGAAGTCTTCGAAATATTTAGTTGTGGCTGACATAGACTATCCCTGCTTCTTGTCGTCCAGTACGGCAACAGCGTCAATCTCGATCAGGGCATCCTGCCGCAGCAGTTCCTTGACCACAATGCCGGTGGCTGCGGGAAAGCCGTGGCGGAAATATTCACGCCGCACATCAGCCGTGCCACGGTAGCCCTCGGTGGTGATAATATAGTCAACGGTTTTGACAATATCGTCGAAACTGCCACCCGCTGCTTCTAGAAGGGCCTTGATCTTCTCAAAGATCTGCCGGGTTTGGGCCACAATGTCGCCCTTGCCAACAATGTTTCCTTGGTCGTCGGTGGCGGTGAGCCCGGAGATGAATAACAGATTGCCCTTTCTCACTGCTGGAGAAAAAGTGTAGCGTGCAGTGTACGACCAGCCGGGATCAATAACTTCGAGCTTAGGCATAAGTCCTCTCCTATCTTCCGGCCACCGCTTTAGCGGCCACTGCCTGCAAGGTTGGGCGGCCAAGTTGTAAGTGGGCGGCAATCTCGGCAAAGGCCGCCTCGGCCCGTTGGCGGAAGTCTTCGGGGGTTTCTCCAGCCTTGAGATGCGGAATCACAACAATGGGAATATCGGGCATAGCCATAGCCTTGGCCTGATCCTTAGCCGCAGTCAGGAAAGTATCAAAGGCCACGGCTACCGCCGGTACTCCGCGTTTCCACAGCTTGGCAGAGTCGAGCATACAGCCCGACGTGCACGACCCTCAAGCACAAAGCCCAACCACGGCCTGATATGAGCCTGCGGCCACCTCATCAATGAGGGTCTCAGGCGAAGGCCGGGTAAACATCGGTTTGTGCCATACCCTCACCTCGTTCACCCCAGGTTCATTTTTGAGCAGCTCATTTAGCCGCTCAAAAAACATCCCGGCGATTTTGTTGCCAAAACCATTGTTGAGCAAACCAATGGTTAGCCCTTTAGTACTACTGTTAAGATCTTTTTCGGCAAAGCGACGAGGCTCGCCAACCGGACTTAAGACCCGCATAATTCCTCCTTCTTTTGTAAGCTGACAGCTTATTATTTCACTTCCTTGGTTATGGCAAACCCGCCAAGTCCACCCCAACCGGGACAGATCGCGGCAAAGTAGGTTTCCCCTCCGGCTATCATTAAGTGGATATCTTCGGGTCGGGCTGTAAGCGGCACCAGAAAATGCTCGTCTTCTCTATCCACCCACTTAGGCCAGAACTGCCCGGCTATCCCCAGGGCATCCACGGCCTTAATCTGGCCCAGAGCGGTCCGTGCATGTTGCCATAGGTGCATCTTGATATCCTGTTTGGACCAGACCTCTTGATGAAACTGCCGTGCCTGCCAAGGATTGAGTACTATTAAGGTCTCACCCATAGCATGGACGTTATTGCTGCCCAGAGTAGTAAGAGAGCTGACCAGGGCTGCCAGCATCTGTTTAGCGGTACCGTAGCACAGAACCGAGTGGGGCGCTTCACAACTGAACACGGTTACCGCATTTTTTCCCATATCCATACCACGTTCAACATGCAGTGGCGTCCAGGGATTGGCGTCCTCTTTCTCGGCAATACAGAAGCTCCACTTACCCGGATGGGCTTGAGTCGATTTATCTACCTCACCAGGGACATTGCCGCCCAGGTTCCATAGGATCAGGCGGATTGCTCGGCCCACCGTACCGTTGGACCGAAACCCACTGCCAAAAACACCATCGCCGGAATTGAACCCAAGTTCTCTAGCAATCGGACCATTAACAATCACCAGGGGCACACAGGAGTGGGTAGTGGTCTGGACCCCGTTCAGATTATGCTCGGGTTCGAGCATGGCCTCAACCGCAGCAATAATGATGGGAAAATACTCTGGCCGGCACCCGGCCATGACGCTGTTGATTGCCAGCTTCTCGATGGTGGCAACTCCCTGGACCGGGGAAATCTCACCTATCTCCTCCTGCGGTTCTCGCCCGGAAGCGTCAATCATGGCCTCAACCAGGTCCTCGGTTGGCGGTACTACCGCTAGACCGTCAGTCCAGCCACGTTCAAAGAACAGCTCGACCGCGGCATGATAATCAGCGACATCGATTGCTTCAGATTTGAAGTCCATAAGACCCCTCGCCACTTTTCTTTACACACCGCAGTCAGAGCAAGTCAAGAGTTTCACTGGAGGGCTCAGTCGGCGGCAGCTTGGGTTTCACTCGCGGCTAAAGAGAGGGGGCAGGTCTGGCCTAGCTCTAAACCTAGGGCATGGATAAAACGTCCATAGCCCACGAACATCGAAATTCGCCATCCCAGATCTACAATTTCTGGCTCGGTGAAATACTGTCGTAGCTCGTCAAACAATTCTTGAGAGGCCTGACGGTGGTCTCCGGCCAGTGTCTCGGCAAACCGAATGGCAGCTTTCTCGCTAGGCGTAAGCAGCTCACTCTGAGAGTAGTGGGGCAACTCCGCAACCAACTCCTCGGTTAAGCCCTGTTGCCTTGCCAAGGCAACCCGGACACTCTGTCAAAGATTGCACTCGTTCTTTTCCGCTACCTTGAGCCGTACTAACTCCGTCAGCTTCATGTTGACACGGCCTCGGGTTGTTGTAATAAGAGGAAAGTAAAAGTTAAAGAAAGACTTAGACGCTTCCGGAGTCTGGGCAAAGACCTGCATAAACTCTGAGCCCCCGATCGCCTTGTCATACTTGCGCATTGTGGCCTGTAGCTCAGGATCCACCTGCTCGAACGGGACAGCACTGACTCGTGACATTGGGCTCCCTCCTGGTTTTGGTTATTTTCTTCTGCCAGCGAAGTAGTTGTCCCACACTCGAACTGAAAAAGCAATCAATTGATGCTAGCGGGGGCTTTGGCTTCTGGAGGTAAACAGCCCTGCCCGGGGCCTATTCCTACTTGGTAACCGTTTGAAAAGGATCTCGTTAGCTAGCCCTCAAGCAAGTCAAACGCCCAGTGTTTTATGGCAGCTGTTCCAACCATGCCTTCGCTTCTTTCAGGTCCGCGATGTCAAACCCCTCGGTGAACCAGTCGTAGACCTCTGCCAGCGTCTTTCGGGCTTCTCCTCTCTTGTCTTGCTTCTGTTTGTTCCTCTCGATTTTTCTTGACCAGACCCCTTGCGGAAGAGTATATCGGCCATGTTATGGGATATCTATAGCAAACAAAGGCTGTGCGAACTCACTTCTAGCCCAAAGCTAAAGGAGGACCCCATTATGGAAGCACAAGTCATTAAGACCGACATTAGCAACTATATCGCCACCGTTACTATTGACCGGCCACCGGTCAACGCCATGAACCGGCAAATGTTCGATGAGATCCAAGCTGCTTTTGACGCGCTCAACAACCACTCGGATGTGCGTGCGGCCATTTTCACTGGAGCAGGAAAATGCTTCTGCGCGGGTGCGGATATGAAGGCCCGTTCGGCCTCACTAGAGGGTGAACAAAAGCCACGCCATGGTGCCATGTGGGCCCACTCACGGGCAGCGCGTGAGGCCTTTAACTCTATTCTGGAGTGCTCGGTTCCTGTGATCTGCGCTATCAACGGCCCGGCCCTGGGGGGTGGGTTGGCCCTGGTTGCCTCTTGCGATATCCTGATTGCTTCGGAGAAGGCGTTGCTGGGCCTGCCTGAGATCGATGTGGGACTCCTGGGTGGTGGTCGCCATACCCAGCGCCTATTCGGTATCTACAAGGCAAGGAAACTCATGTACACCGGTGAACGTATAGGAGCCGAAGAGCTCTACCGGCTGGGGATGGTTGAGAAGGTTGTGGCTCCGGACCAGCTCATGACTGAAGCCCGAGCCCTGGCTCAGACGATTGCCGAGAAGAGCCCGCTTGCGATCAGGTTAGCCAAGCATGCCATGAATACCATCGAGTTTATGGATCTACGCGACGGCTACCGTTTTGAGCAGAACATGACCCATGATCTCAGCGGTAGCGAGGATGCCAAAGAGGCTGCCCGGGCTTTTGTGGAGAAACGTAAACCAGTCTTTGCCGGCAGGTAGGGACGGCCGGTAACTCCGTTCAAGGCGCCTATGTAGGCACTCACTTGCAAGTGTAAAAGAGTACAGATCGTGAGTCTGATCCAAGCTAGTCATCTAAATGTATCTAATAGTGATAATAAACTTTCACTGGGCGGTCTACTTCTGTTAGACAGTCATTGATATTCTAGGAGGTAACATGAGATCATACGAAGAAAAGCCTGGCATTGTTCGTGGGTCCTGCTTCTGTGAAGCCGTCACTTTTGAGCTTGCACTGCCCACTACGTCCTGTGTGCATTGTCATTGTACCATGTGCCAGCGGGCTAATGGGGCGGGTTACGTAACCTGGGTAGCGGCTCCCAAGGGCCAATTCCGTCTGACCTCTGGAGACGAAGGACTGAGCACCTACCACTCCTCGGATCACGGTCAACGTCCTCGGATCACGGTCAACGGTCATTCTGCAGCCGGTGCGGCAGTTCTCTGTTCTGTGAGCTGACGGAGCATCCGGATCAGATCGACATCACACTAGCTAATTTCCATGACAAGATTGATCGCGCCCCCCAGGCTCATGTTTATTTCAGCGATCGAGCCGAGTGGGTGTCGGTGGATGAGAGACTACGGCGTCTAGGAGGGAAGACGGGTATAGAGCCACTCTGAAGGATACCTTGGTTTCCCCGGCAATGGTGTTGTACCGCTGACACGTGCCGGCTTGGTTAACCCCTATGATTCCAGCTTATATACCGGGGAGGCAAGGGGAGTAGGCGCTCTTACATCAAGATGTCGAAGCGCAATCTTCTAGTTCGCGTTGCTGGGTTTTTTGCTGGCCTCCAAAGTGGCAACCACCAGCGCAAGTTTCTCTTCATCCACGTAACCGCTCACGGTGAGCCCGAAGGGACTCAGAAACATACGAGCTTCGTCTTCAGAAGGGAAGGGGGTGATGGGAAAAGAGGCTGTCTGGGAAATACGCGCCACATAGGCTCGGCCCTCCGGATGGCTGATCACTATGCGGCCTGCTGGCCGGAGCATGCGGACAATGTTCTTCATGGCGCCTTCCTTGTCCGCAATGTTGCCAAAGACCGCATTAATGAAGGCCACATCAAGAGACGTTGCGGGAAGCCGCAGGTCGCGGACATCGCACTGATGGCGCTCCACTCTAGGAAAGCGGCGCGCTACCTGCTCCAGCATCTTGGCCGAAAGATCACAGCCTATCACCCGGTAGGGATGATACCGTTGGATAAGAGGAATGAGGGCTCCCGTACCCGTGCCAACATCCAGAACCGTCTCGCCTGAGACAATGGCAGCCGCCGCCACACTGCGCTCCATCCTCTCGAGAACGTCTTGGGGCAGCGGCTCCAAGAAGCGGTAGTAGAGATTATCGAAAATCTGTTGCTGCTGTTCGTTGATGCGAGCAATCCCTTCCTCTTTCATGCCTCACACATTTCCTTTGGGCCAAGCCCCGCACAGCCGGTTGACTACTGAAAGAATAATATCTGTCCCCTTCTCGAAGGACTCACGTCGGATGCTCTCGTTGGGCTGGTGGGCTTGTTCAAGATCCCCGGGCCCGCAGATTAAGGAAGCAATACCTGCCGAGGTGAGCTGGCACCCATCTGTAGCAAAGGGCGCGCCACCGCTGGTATTCTTGCCGAGAATGTCAAACAAAGCCGTCTCCAACGAGGTTCCTCGTGGGGACAAGAGTGGTGGAACAATGAACGGCTCGCTCAACTCAATCGTTGCTTGGTAGTCAGGAGAGCCATAATCCCGAGCGTCGATCTCTTGTATGCGTCGGGTCATTTCGTGGTAGCCTGCCAGGGGATCGGTATCTGGCAGTGGACGGTAGCTAACCTGTAGAGAACACTCTTCGGCAATCATGTTTGCCGCCGTGCCACCGGTAATAGTGCCGAAATTCAGCGTAGTGTACGGGGATTCAGGAAATATTGGGGCGAACTCCGCAGAACGCTGGGCGCGTAGTTCGCCCTGGTACTGCCCGATGGTCTCAATTACTTTTCCCGTTACGGCGATCGCGTTCACTCCCTGCTCGGGCAGGCTGCTATGGCCGCCACGGCCCCGTACTTTCACCTTAAACAGGACCACGCCTTTGTGGGTATGAAAGACTTGGTAGGAGGTCGGCTCCCCAATCCAGGCCAGGCGGGGTTGGGGAATTTCGCTTAGGATCTCGGGTAGAGTCGGTACCAGCCGGGCGGCGCCCAGGCAGCCTATCTCTTCGTCAGCGGTAAAAATGAAGAGCAAGGGTCGCTTCAGCGTAGTCAGGTCGAGCCTGGCCGCTGCATCCAGGCACTGGGCAAGAAATCCTTTCATGTCGGAGGTGCCCCGGCCGTATACCTGGGTGTCTTCAACTTCCAGCCGTAAGGGGTCTCGTTCCCAACCGGGTTGACCCGCGAACGGCACAATGTCTGCATGGCCGGAGATAATAAGCCCGTTAGGTTCTGCCGGACCAGCACAGGCAATTAAATTGACTTTGGGTAACCCGGCTACTTCAACCCGCTGAAGCGACACACGGAACCCGCAGCCTTCCAGGTGGTTGCCGAGATACTCCATAGCCTGGGCGTTGCTCTTGCTGCTGACCGTATCAAAGGCAATCAGGCGGCCGGCGACTTCGTAAAGATAAGTATTCATTTCTTTCCCTCTTGCCAGGACGAATAGATGAGGCCATCCCAGGAGGCAAGGGGGGTAGGGGGCCTAGGGTTAAAAGATTAACGGCCGTTCTTTTCTTCTATCCTGACTTTGGTATTGTGATTTTCCACAAAGACCTAAGATTATAGAGGAGAAGGGACCCATGGCTATTGACAACACTCCCTGTGGTATTGCGATTCCACAAGTTTTTCTTGACTCACCGGTTGATATGCAGCTCATCCGGGACTTTGTGCAAAAAGCCGAAACGCTCGGTTATGACAGCCTCTGGGTGCAGGAACAGGTTGTTGGCGACTTTGCCATCCTTGAGGCAGTAAGTCTGCTCACTTATGTGGCAGCGCTTACCTCCAAACTTCGTCTCGGAACTTCGGTGCTGCTGACGGTTTTGCGTAATCCTGTGCAGCTGGCCAAAAGTTTATCCAGTCTAGACCAGATGAGTCAGGGTCGGCTCACGGTGGGGGTTGGGATTGGTGGCCACGTTCCGGAGAGTATTTTCGGCCTTGCCAGCGAGCAGCGTGCGCGCCGCTTTGTGGAGGGCCTGCAGGTGATGAAGGCCCTGTGGACCGAACCGGCAGCCACGGTTACGGGTACGTTCTGGCAATTCGAGAATATTTCTATGGAACCCAAGCCGGTGCAAAAGCCACATCCGCCTATTTGGTTTGGTGCTCGTGAGGCAGTGGCTCTGAAGCGGGCGGTGCGTCATGGCGCTGGCTGGATGGGTGCTGGCTCATCCTCAACGGCTGACTTTGTCAAGCAGTATGGCTTGGTGCGAGGCTTCCTGGACCAGGCCCAGCGTGATCCGGCGACCTTTACGGTCTCCAAGCGGGTGTATGTTGCAGTGGACAATGATCGTGACCGTGCCGAGCGTCGCTTACGCGAATGGTTTGCCCTGCGTTACAAGAGCGCCGAGATGGCCTCACGGGTATCCGTCTGGGGTAGCCGGGCTGAGTGTATCGATAAACTGGGGGAGATTGTTCAGGCTGGTGCCCAGCACCTAATGCTAAATCCGATATTTGATGATATGGAGCACCTGGAACTGTTGGCTCAGGAGGTCATGCCACACTTGTAACCCTTGCTCCTTTGCTTATGCTCTAGATCTTTTTCCTAGTCCCACGTAGAATATCATCATCTCATTGCGACTTTTATTATAGGAGGCCACTATGAAAATCTACGATAGTAAAGTAGCACCCAACCCACGACGAGTCCGTATCTTTCTTGCTGAGAAAGGCATCGAGGTTCCCTACGAGGAGGTAGACCTCAACAGTGCGGTCAACCGCGGCCCTGAGTTTCGCAAAAAGAATCCCATGGGCACGGTCCCGGTCCTGGAGCTGGATGACGGAACCTATATTGCTGAGAGTGTAGCTATCTGCCGCTATTTCGAGGAACAACAGCTGGATCCGCCGCTGATGGGTGTTGACGGCCGCGATAAGGCCATTGTGGAGATGTGGCAGCGCCGCATGGAGTTAGAGGTTCTGCTGCCCATTGCCAACTCCTTCCGTCACCGGCACGAGTTTTTCAAGGGGCGCATTGAGCAGGTGCCAGAGTATGCTGAGGCGTCGCGGCGAGCATCCGAGAGTAGCCTTGCCTGGCTGGATGAAGTGCTGGCCGACCGTCCTTTTGTTGCCGGAGATCGCTATACCATAGCGGACATTACGGCGCTGTGTGCCATTGACTTTGGTCGGGTTTCAAAGCTTCGCATTCAGCCGGAACAAAAGAATCTGACGCGCTGGCACGAGGCGGTGTCAGGGCGGCCGAGCGCTAAGGCCTAGACTAGGAGGGAGATCGAGCGAAAAAAAGTTCTTCTTCCTCATTGACAGTCCATAGGAATTGGCATGAAATCCATAAGGGCGGTTTGCGAATCGTCACTATTACCTAGGAGGGATTTATGAAACTTGGTGTTGCAGTTTTTGCCACTGACTATACCGTTCGCCCGGATGAGTTTGCTGTTGCCTGTGAAGAACGTGGCTTTGAGTCCATTTGGTACCCCGAACACACTCATATCCCCGCCAGTCGGCGCAGCCCCTGGCCTGGTGGCGGTGATCTACCCAAAGATTATTGGCACACCCATGACCTCTTTGTCTCTCTCATGGCTGCGGCGGGGGCTACCAAGAATATCAAAGTCGGCAGCGGTATCTGCCTGGTGATCGAGCACGATCCCATTGTGCTGGCCAAGAAGGTGGCCTCTGTCGATCAGCTCTCAAACGGTCGCCTTATCTTTGGTATTGGCGGTGGGTGGAATGCCGAGGAGATGGAAAACCACGGGACGCCCTTCAACCGGCGCTGGAAGGTGTTGCGTGAGAAGATTGAGGCCATGAAGGTGATCTGGAGCGAGGAGAATGCTGAGTATCATGGGGAGTTTGTGAATTTTGATCCGGTCTGGTGTCATCCCAAGCCCGTACAGAAACCCCATCCTCCGATTCTTCTTGGAACCCATACCTCGAACGGGCTCAATCGAGTGGTGAACTATTGTGATGGCTGGATTCCCGGCAGTTTTGGTGTCCAAGATTTGCCAGGGACTATCCAAGACCTACAGGGTCGAGCCGAGAAAGCAGGCCGCTCGAAAGATGATCTGTCGATTACAATGTTTATAGCCCCGGACAAGGAGCCGGTGCTACGACAGTATCAAGAACAGGGCGTTGAACGGGCAGTCTTCATGGTGCCTTCTGAGGGGAAGGATAAAGTATTCCCACTTCTAGATCAGTACGCTGCCTTGGTTCCTAAGTTCGCGTAACGAGTTTATGCGGTTGGTGGGTGCTGGGGCAACGGGCAACCTTTGACAGTGCCGTTCTACATCCAGCACCCCATCACTTGGTAAACTCCGGCCGTCCACCTGTGAATCATAGGGATTCACTTCACCGGTTTGGTGGCTTGGGCGCTCGGCCGTGCAAGCATACGGCTCGTCCACCCCGCTACATTGGGCGGGGGCGTAATCTCCATTAAGGGAAAGAACTCCACAAAGGGGGTGTAACAAACCTCTGCCAAGCTGTAGTTGTTACCCACCAGGTAATCTTTCCCGCTGAGTTGCGGTTCAAGAATTTCTAAGTGGTTTTCAATTTCCTGCTTGGCTTGCGCCATTGCGGCCTCGTTCCACCGTTCCTGGGGCAAGAAGCGCTTGGGAAAAATAATAGTTCCTGTCTGGCGGGCGAGCTGCAGATCACACACCTTCATATGCTGTGCTACCAGCGCCCGCCCGCGGGCGTCGGTAGGTACCAGCGGTGGGGTCGGACGTATGACCTCCAAGTACTCTAGAATAGCGGTGGACTCGTACAGCACAAACCCGTCTTCCTCAAGGGTTGGAACCCGGCCATATGGGTTTAAGGCCAAATAAGGAGGAGCTTTATGTGCTCCTGCTACCATATCGACTTCGACTAGTTCGGCCTCAATTCCTTTTTCGATCAGGGTAACGCGCACCCGTCGGGCAAATGTGGACAATGGGTGATAGTGTATTTTCAGCATCGCTTGCCTCCTTGCCCCGTCTTGAGCTTTTGTCTTTCCTCCAGCAAAAGGTTTTTTCTGTCTTGCTCTAACTAGCCAGTGCAGGACGTATCTTTTCCTCGAGGATGTCAACGTTTCGTTGGTATTCCTCTGCGTCCTTGTAGCCTTGGGTATGAACCAGATGGGTAGCGCCAGCATCTACAAATCGGCGGGCATAGTCTAGGGCTTTGCTAGGATCATCCAGGGGCAGTGTTTTCATGGCAACGACCTCCAGGGGAGGCCGGCCAGCCTGGGCGCAGAGTGTGTGAAACTGTTGGATGCCACTCTTCAATTCCTCGGGCTCAATACCGGCTGGAATCCAGCCGTCTCCGAAGCGGACAGCACGACGATGGCCGTGGGGCGGGGCTCCGCCAATATAGATCGGAGGGCGTTCTGGCCGTGGACGAAAGAGAAAGGGTTGTCCGTTTGCTTCCACCACGTCATTCTCGAAGCAACGCTGGAGGAACGCAAGGATCTCGTCGGTGATCCTACCGCGGTGAGCGCGCTCAACCCCCAAGGCGCGGAACTCGGGTTCCATCCATCCAACACCCACGCCAAGGCGAAGTCGCTTGCCAGACAGTTCCTGAATAGTTGCCACCCACTTGGCTGTGGGCAGCGCGGGGCGGTAGGGCAGAAGCAAAACAGCCGTACCCAGTCCAATACGATGTGTGGCCGAAGCTAAGAAGGCCAGGGTTGCTAGTGGGTCAAGGATCCGACCCATAGCAAGGTCCGGTAATGCCCCACTCGACCAATCAGGCGGAATAGCAATGTGTTCATTTACCCACAGAGTATCGAGCCCCGATTCGTCAGCGGCACGAGCGCACGCAAGCAGTAATTCGGGTGTCGACTGTGGCCCCCAATTTCGCAGATTAATGCTCAGCTTCATTTGCGGGAGAGTATGACGAGACTTATAGTGCTGTCAAGGTGTGTATAAGTTTTTTCAGCGCTTACGGAAGACCGGAGGACGGCGTTCTATGAACGCCCGTAGCGACTCTTTAAGGTCCTCTGAGTGTTGGAGCTCACGGCTATATTGCCGCGCTTGCTCGGTCACGTCTTCAGGCAAAGCTAGTCTACTCAGGGCTCGAACCAGGCGGAGGTTGTAATCAACTGCCAGCGGTGGTCGCTGTAGGAGGTCTGTTGCCAAGGCAACGGCTGTGTCCAGCAGCTGATCTGGCTCTGCTAGCCGATTGATAAACCCCACCTGGTACAGACGCTCTGCCGTGAGCCTGCCTCCGGCTGCAAGCTCGGCGGCAATGGCATAAGGCAAATTTTCCCGCGTGAGCACCGCCTCGTAGCCGGCAATAGTGCCGCGAACAACCTCGGTAATCTCGAAGATGGCCGAGGGAACAGCGATGCGAAAGTCAGCACGGGATGCCAGGAAGAAACCGCCCCCAAGGGCGTAGCCGTTGACTGCGGCAATCGTTGGTTTCTCCAATTCCTCAAACCAAAAAGGGTCCCTGATGGAAACCTGTGGCAACCCCAACCCTGGTTTACCACTGGCAAGGCGCTCTTTGATATCCATTCCCGCACAAAACGAGCTCCCCGTTGCCGTGAGGATGGCCACCTGGGCATCCTCATCGGCAGCAAACTGTTGCCAGCTCTCCGCTAAGCCAAGAAGTAGACCCTCACTCATAGCATTGTGACGCTCGGGTCGGTTCATGGTGATAATGACAATGTGCCCTTGCTTCTTGTACTCAACCACAGCCATGTTGCTCTCCTTTGTTGTATAAAGTTAGTCTTATTTAGAATAATTCTATAGAAAAAATAAGGTCCTGGAGGAGCAGCTGTCTGAGCCGGTTGGGTATATGCTAAGGCCCACTAAGATGATATTAGCATCTAGACTCCCCAGAAGGGATACCCACTTAGAAGCTAGATGAGTATTTTAGGGTAAACAAGCTTAATGTTCGCTATACAAACGCTTCCTTAAAGTTTTGCCAGCTTTATATTGGGTGGAGATCATGGGTACAGAAAACGAGATCGTCACCATTGTTGACGAGCACAATAATGTTGTTGGCGCGGCGCCGCGGTGGGAGATGCGTGCCAAGCGTCTGCCTCACCGGAGCGCCTACGTCCTGGTGTTCAACTCACGGGGTGAACTCTATGTGCAAAAGCGAACCCTAACCAAAGATGTGTTTCCCGGCTACTACGATCCAGCTGCGGGGGGGGTGGTTCTGGCTGGCGAGAATTATGAACAGGGCGCCAAGCGCGAGCTAGAAGAAGAGATGGGTATTCGCGGTGTGCCCCTTACTTGGCTATTTGATTTTTACTTTGTCAATGAGAATGTCTGTGAGTGGGGTGGGGTCTTTTCTTGTGTTTACAACGGGGAGATTGTCTTGCAAGAGGAAGAGGTCGAGAGTGGGGAATTTGTGAAAATCGATGAAATTCTACGCCGGGCAGAAACCCAGCCCTTCACACCCGACGGCATGTATGTGCTGCGACGCTATGTCGATAGTGAGGGCGAAGCATTGAGTTAGCAGTGGTGAAAGGGTTGAGTCATGTTGTTTGCGAATGCTTCGCCCCTATGCGTTTCTATCTTCCTTTCCACTGTGGTGGCCGCTTCTCGGCAAAGGCCTGGGCGCCTTCGCGGGCATCTTCGGTGTTCTGCAGGAAGCTATATAGCTCACGCTCCAGCTTGAGCCCGTCAGCAAGCGATAGGTCTAGGCCACGCAGGGCCGCCTGCTTGATTTTCTGCACTGCCAGGGGCGCGCTCTTGCAAATCTCTGTAGCAATCTCCTCGCTCTTACTCATAAGCTGGCTCATGGGCACAACATAATCGACCAGGCCCAGGCGTAACGCTTCCTGGGCGCCAATACGGTTACCTGTGTAGAGCATCTCCAGCGCTCGGCCCAAGGGAATCAAGCGTGGAAGCCGCTGGGTGCCACCGGCTCCTGGTAGCCAGCCCAGACGTACCTCGCCAAGACCAAACTGGGCGTGCTCAGCAGCTACACGGATGTCACAGGCTAGGGCCTGTTCCAGGCCGCCGCCGTTAGCATGACCGTTAATGGCAGCAATGATGGGTTTATAGAGGTCGAACAGCAGAGGAAAAAGCTGGTTCTGGGGCTCCTCATTGGGACGCTCAACATAGTTGGCCTTAACATCGCTACCAGCAGAGAAGCCTCGCGTTCCTGCCCCAGTCAGAATGCCTACGCATAGTTCAGGGTCGTCTCTAAACTCGCGCCAGGTCTGAGCCAACAACTCATAAGTCTCGAAGTCACAGGCATTGAGCCGCTCTGGTCGGTTAATGGTGACATAAGCAATAGGTCCCTTTTTTTCGAACAGCACTTTCATAGTCGAGCCCTCCTTACTTTGGGAAACTAGGGCCCAGCTTACCGGGATTGCCACACCTTGAAAAGGGATAGGGAAGGAGATCAGTTCAAAAGGGGAGGCAAAGACAGGCGGATTTGAGATAAAATCCTATTCTAACCGCGCTTCAGGGCACAGGTAGGGTTGAGCCTGTTCGAAAGCTTGAAGGGCTTTCAAAGAGAGGTTGACCCAGGCTTGAACTTGTTGGCTACCATATATATTTCTGCTGACCCTTTACGAGTAGCCTCCGGGCGGGTGGTTTTAACATTCTGAAAAACACCGCGAACCTCGTTTACATACCCTTTAGCCTCTGCTCCCATAAACAACTTTACCAGGAATCGTCCTTCTGATCTTAATAACCCTTGAGCACAGGTAAGGGCTGTCTGGCATAGCTCCATGGTTCGCGCTTCATCTACCTCTTTGATGCCGCTCAGCTTTGGTGCCATGTCAGAGAGAATAATGTCTGCCCTGTGCCCAAGAAGGGTGAGAATATGTTCCTGCATCTTGGGATCGCTCGCGTCTCCCTGCAGGATCGTAACATTCTTCCCAGGGAGCGGATCAAGCGCGACCAGGTCAATCCCTACCACCTTGCCTTCCTTACCTACAAGCCGAGAGGCAACCTGCAGCCATCCTCCGGGCCAAGAACCCAAATCGACCACACGGTCTCTCTGGTGTAATAACTGAAACTGCCGGTTAAGCTCCTGGAGTTTATAGGCCGCCCGTGAACGATAGCCTTCCTGTTTGGCTCTATTGTAAAAGCTGTCCTTGCGTTTGTACATGTTGTCCTGCCTATTCAATTTGCCTTTTCCTAAGGCGTCTTGGAAGAGAATATCAATTTCTTTTTTCGGGGTGGTTTCTAGCAGCGGCTTTCTTCTTACCTTGACACCTTCCCGGAAGTGATTAGCTTTTCTTTAGGACATCTAAAGTCAAAAAACTGTAGACAACAATCCCTTTGGGGTTGTTCCCTGCTTGTAACATTAAGAAATCGTAAGGAGAATGATCTTATTTATGGATATTAATCGGTTTACGGAGAAATCCCAAGAGGCCCTGCGCAGTGCTCAGTCTCTGGCAATGCGCCGCAGCCATCAAGGGGTAGACGTCGAGCATCTGTTGGCGGTGTTAATCGAATCTAGCGAGGGAATCGTACCCGCTCTTCTCATTAACGCTGGAGTTCCTTTGGCCGTTATTAAAGAACGGCTTGAACAGGGGCTTAACCGAATTCCCCAAGTCTCCGGACCTTCGGGCGGACCGGATCAGCTCCATCTTACTCAGCGGCTGGGCCATGTACTCACGCAAGCGGAGGATGAAGCCCGAGGTCTCAAAGATGAGTATGTCAGCGTGGAGCACCTGCTGCTGGCCATAGTGGAAGAAAGTGGCGCCGTGGGTAGGCTGCTGCGTGACCTCGGACTCACTCGTGAGCGGTTACTGGCTGCGCTGCAGAAGGTGAGGGGTCACCAGCGGGTGACCAGTCCTAATCCTGAGACCACTTACCAGGCGCTCGAGCGCTATGGCCGCGACATTACTAAGCTGGCTTCCCAGAGCAAACTTGACCCGGTCATTGGCCGAGACGATGAGATTCGCCGGGTTGTTCAGGTACTCTCTCGGCGGACCAAGAACAACCCCGTGCTGATCGGTGATCCTGGAGTAGGCAAGACCGCTATTGTTGAGGGTCTGGCCCAGCGTATTGTGCGGGGAGATGTCCCTGAAAGCCTCAAAAACAAGCAACTTGTGGTGCTGGACCTGGGCGCGCTTATTGCTGGAGCTAAGTTCCGCGGCGAATTTGAAGAGCGGCTGAAAGCAGTGCTCAAAGAGGTGCAAGAATCAGCAGGAGAGGTGGTGCTCTTCATTGATGAGCTACACACAGTAGTGGGCGCAGGGGCTGCCGAAGGAGCCATGGACGCGAGCAACCTCTTAAAACCCATGCTTGCTCGCGGGGAGCTACACTGCATTGGGGCAACCACGCTGGACGAGTATCGCAAGTATGTGGAAAAAGACCGGGCGCTGGAGCGTCGTTTTCAGCCGGTGTTGGTCGATCAGCCTAGCATCGAGGACACTATCTCTATCTTGCGCGGATTAAAAGAACGCTATGAGGTGCATCACGGAGTCCGCATCAAAGACGGGGCCCTGGTCACCGCTGCAGTTCTCTCCCACCGTTATATCAGTGACCGGTTTCTGCCAGATAAAGCCATTGACCTCATGGATGAAGCGGCGGCTAGGCTGCGCACCGAGATCGACTCCATGCCGGTGGAGCTTGATGAGGTTTCCAGACGGGTGATGCAGTGGGAGATTGAGCGGGAGGCCTTGCGTAAGGAGAGCGATCAAGCCTCACGCGAACGGCTGATCAAGCTAGAGAAAGAATTGGCTGATCTCAGGGAGGAGACTGATAAGCTCAAGGCCCGCTGGGAGATGGAGAAAAATGCTATTGGTCGGTTGCGCGGGTTAAAGGAGGAGATCGAGAATACTAAGGTTGCCATTGACCAAGCCCAGCGGGAATATGATCTCAATCGTGTAGCCGAACTCCAATATGGAAGGCTGCCTCAGCTCGAGCGTGATTTAGCCACCGAAGAATCGCAACTCCAGGGAGAGGCGGGTCAGGCGCGCATGCTCAAAGAGGAGGTAGATGAGGACGATATTGCTGCGGTAGTGTCTCGCTGGACCGGCGTTCCGGTAGTGAAGCTACTCGATGGAGAGAAAGAAAAACTCTTGCACCTGGGTGAGCATCTACATAAGCGCCTTGTTGGTCAAGAAGAAGCCGTACAGGCGGTGGCCGACGCGGTGATCCGTGCTCGTTCCGGGCTTAAAGATCCCAACCGGCCGATCGGCTCATTTATCTTCCCCGGCCCTACGGGTGTAGGCAAGACCGAGCTAGGCCGGGCCCTAGCCGAGTTTCTCTTCGACGATGAAAACAACATGGTGCGCATTGACATGTCTGAGTATATGGAGAAGCATACCGTAGCCCGGTTGATTGGTGCTCCTCCGGGGTATGTGGGCTATGAAGAGGGGGGCCAGCTCACCGAGGCAGTGCGGCGGCATCCCTACTCGGTAATCTTGTTTGACGAGGTTGAGAAGGCACATACCGACGTGTTTAATGTGCTGCTGCAAATCCTTGACGACGGTAGGCTGACCGACGGGCACGGTCGCACCGTGGATTTCAGAAACACGGTGGTGATTATGACTTCCAATGTTGGCAGCCACCTGATCCTGGGCTACCGCGAAGGCGACGATCCCAATACCTATGAGCGGATGAAGCGCGAGGTGCTGGAGGCGCTGCGGCGACAGTTCCGACCGGAATTCCTCAACCGAGTAGATGAGATTGTGGTCTTTCACAGCCTTACACGTGAACATCTCAAACAGATTGTGGACATCCAGCTTGGGCGGTTGCGTGCTCGGCTTGCCGAGCAGCGCATTGAGCTTAGCTTAAGCGCTGCGGCGAAGCAGTACTTTGCCGACAAGAGCTACGACCCAGCCTACGGTGCTCGGCCTCTTAAGCGTCTGTTGCAGAAGGAGATCGAAACGGCTCTGGGGCAGAAGATCTTGGCTAGTGAAGTCGGTGAACACTCGCAGGTTGTGATTGATCACAATAGGGATGGATTGACATTTGCTACCCATCCGATGGCTGAGGCCGCTTAGGGCAAATATTGACATAACCTTTTTTTTTCCCTAGTTTGCGGCTGGTGGACACGCGCGAGAGGATCCTGGAGACAGCAACCCGTCTGTTTTCCCTGCATGGCTATGGTAAGACCTCGCTAGCTCTGGTAGCTAAGGAAGCCAGAGTTAGCAAGGCCCTGATCCTGTGGCATTTTGACAGCAAGGAGGACCTCTTTCGCACAGTTCTGCAGCGCTCGCTTGAACCTTACATTATTGACGATCAGGTGCTGCAGGGGCTAAGCGAAGAAGAACAGGTTGAGAAACTGATTGACGATTACTACGATTTTATTAGTAACCACTTATACTCGGTTAAATTTATTATGGGGTTAGTGTTGCGTGAAGACGAGGGCTCGCAAGATCTCGTTGTACGGGTGAGCGGGTTATACCATGTCTACTGTAACTTACTTGCTGCCATTCTTGAGCGTGGACGGAAAAAGGGCAGCTTTGTTTACACTATAGACCCAACACCGGACGCCTCACTCATTATGGCAACTCTCAACGGTTTGCTCTTGCAACGATTCATCAGTAACGAAAAGGCGCCTGACCCACAGGCGCTGTTTGCCCAGTTCAAGGGCTCCCTCTGGGCCCGCCTTCTAAACTCTGACGGGGCCGGTCCTATCACCTAAGCGTTAGGCAACGTAAGCGTTGCTCAACGCTTGCCTATTCCCTTTGCCTTGGTGTCGTGCTACAAGGTCCCTCTACTGTGTTTTGCCCGGGGAGGCTTCATATGGTTGAGAAGACAATTGAGTTAACGGGTTCCTCAGCAAATAGCATTGAAGAAGCGGTTTCATTGGCCGTATCGCGAGCAGCGGTAACAATCAGCGGCATCTACCAGGCCCAGCTCACCGACATTATGGCAGTGGTTGAGGATGGAACGGTGGCGCGCTGGAAGGTGAAGATCAAGGCGACCTTTCCGGTCAAGGATCAGGTGCACGAGTAATGCCAGCCGAAGCCAAGGTTCGTGAAGCGGGAGCCAGGGTCCGCGAGGCGGAGGCCAAGGTTCGTGAAGTTGCTCCTGGGATCTATGAGATTTACTTGCCGCTACCCACGCGGCCGACCATTGTTAACATATACCTGGTGAAGAGCGGGGAAGAGTGGGCGCTGATTGATACCGGAATGAGCAGCGATGACAGCATTGCCACCTTCAAAGCAGCGCTGGATATGGTGGGTTGCTCGCCCAGCTCTATCCGCAAGCTCATTTCTACCCATCACCACCCGGACCACTTTGGTACTTCACGCACATACAAAGAACTCACCGGTGCCGAGATCTACCTTAACACTCTGGAAGTCGAGCGGGTCAAACGCATGCTGACGTTTACTGGGACACCACCTGAAGCCCTGGACTTTTTTCGCCTCCATGGTGTCCCCCTGCCCGACTCAACGGAGGAAATGCCTACACCTGGCCGGGCGTGGGGTTCGCTCTACGCGCCTACGCTGCCTGATAAGCTAATCAACGATGGGGATGTTATCCAGATAGGTCAAAGGGAACTCCAGGTGGTTTGGACACCTGGTCATACCCCCGGTCACTGCTGTTTTTATCTACCGCAGGACAAGGCCCTCATTGTTGGCGACCATCTGCTACCCAAGATCACCCCGCATGTGGGCGTCTATCCTGGTGGGCCGGAGAACCCGCTGGGCGACTTTATCAACTCACTGAGAAAAGTACAGCAGCTTGACGTAGAGGTGGTATTGCCCGCTCATGGTGCGGTATATAAAGATCACCGCTATCGTGCCAAGCAAATTATCCAGCACCACGAATACCGCAAACAGGAGATGCGCGATGCGATCCTAAGGCAGCCTAAGACGGCTCACCAGATCGCAGTGGAGGTGTTCGACTCCAGCAACAAGCTTCCCTTCTTTCATATGATTGCCGCCACCTTTGAGACCCTTGCCCATTTGCACCTGCTACTCTACGAAGGCAAGGTAAAGCAGCTAGAGGAAGGAGACCGAATTCGCTTTATGGCGCAGTAGGGGCACGGCGCGCCGTTCCCTACTCCTTTGTTATCCTGCCCACCAAGTAAACGGGTTCTTCCTCTCATGGTCACCCCGCGTAATATCCACCAGGTGATAAGTGCGCTTAGACGGGCAGTGCCCACCTGGGATGCGCCGGTTGTTACCCAGATGGCCTCCCTCTCCCGTGATCCCTATCAGGTTCTTATTGCTTGTCTTTTGAGTCTGCGCACTAAGGACGAAACCACTGGCCCAGCAGCAAGGCGGCTCTTTGCGCTTGCTGGCACACCGGCGGAAATGCTTACCCTATCCCAAGGCCAGATCGAGAAGGAGATTTATCCCGTGGGCTTTTACCGCACCAAGGCGCAGACCGTTTTGGATATCTCCCGTACCCTCCTGGAGCAATGCGGCGGGAAGGTGCCCGAGGAAATTGACGAACTTCTAAAGCTCAAAGGTGTGGGCCGCAAGACGGCAAATCTGGTTGTCACTCAGGGGTATAATAAACCCGGCATTTGTGTGGATACACACGTACACCGGATCTCTAATCGTTGGGGCTATATCGAAACCAAGTCACCCGAAGAGACTGAGATGACCCTACGCAAAAAACTTCCCCTACAGTACTGGATCGAGTACAATGATCTCTTAGTCGCCTTGGGGCAGCGGATTTGTCATCCGACTTCGCCCAAGTGTAGCCTCTGTCCCGTGCAAAGGTATTGTGCCAAGAGCGGGGTTCAACGGTCGCGTTAGAAGGGCGAAGCCTGCAGCGGCACGCACTGACAAGAGGTCGCGACGCCATGGGCGTATGCCTCGCCCTTACTTGTCTGTCTTCTCTTTTTGCCAGGCCCAGAACTTGTCTGAGACTTTCTTGGTCTGTTCTGCCAAATGGATGAGTAGCTCACCATTATTCCATAAAATAAAAACGGTTGCTGCTGCGGCTCCAACAAGAAATCCAAAGAGAAACATAACTGGCTCTCCTCTTACTTTAAAAGCTTTTACGAGGCCCTAGCCTTGATCGCTGCCACAATCTGCGGCCTGGCTATCCCCGCCTTCTCTAAGATGATGAAGTTTGAGAGGTGATCGGTCAAGGGTGTAGGTTCAGGGTTGATTTTCCTACTCATATCGTAGAGCCTCAATGGGGTCGAGGTGTGAGGCTTTATAGGCCGGATAATAGCCAAAGAAGATACCCACAGCTCCGGAAAAAAGAAAAGCACCCACCATAGCTGTGGAGGAGAGTAGAACCGGCCAACCAGCAAAATAGGTGACCAGCCTGGCGCTGACAATGCCTAGCCCGATGCCAACAACTCCACCCACCAAGCTGAGCACTGTAGACTCGATCAAAAATTGCCAGAGAATGTGGCGGGCTTTGGCCCCCACGGCCATACGGAGACCGATCTCTCGGGTGCGTTCGGCAACTGAAACCAGCAAGATGTTCATAATGCCAATCCCCCCCACAAGGAGGGCAATCGAAGCCGTGGAAGTAAGCAGGTTGGTCATTACCTGGTTAGCACCGGCAGAGGCAGCGGCGATGTCCAAGAGGTTGCGCACAGTAAAATCGTCCTGCTGTCCGGGGAGGATACGGTGGCGCGCGCGCAGAAGCGTGCGGACCTCTTGTTCGGCTTGTGCTACCTGGGCAGGGGAATGGGCAGAGACGAAGATGTAGCTTACCCTGCCTAGAATCTCCGATCCCATGAGCCTTCGCTCTGCCGTGGTGAAAGGGACAATGGCGGTATCGTCTTGATCGTATCCCCAGCCAGTCCGTCCTTTGGGAGTAAGAAGCCCAATAATGCGGAGAGGAACATTCTGAATACGGATAGTTACACCTATGGGATCTTGCCCCGGAGCAAAAAGGTCATTAGCCAGCGTCTGGCCAATCACACAGACTTTGGCTGCGCCTTGCTCTTCCCGGTGAGTAAAGAAGCGACCAGAGGCAAGAGGCCAGTCCCGCACTTGCAGGTAATCGGTGCCTGCCCCATAGACCGTGGTGTTCCAATTCTGATTACCAGCGATTACCTGCATATTCTGCCGCCGGATCGGGGTTACGGCAGAAACCGCAGGACATTTTTCGCCAATGGCCCGGGCATCGGCCACGGTCAAAGTTGCGGCCCCACCATGCCCTGAGCGCACTCCAGAGGAGGTGGTAGAGCCGGCAAAGACCATAAGCAGGTTGGTGCCCAGGCTGCCTATTCGCTTTTGGATTGTTATATTGGCCCCTTGGCTCACAGAGACCATTGCCACTACCGCTCCCACGCCAAAAACAATTCCCAGCATGGTGAGTGCTGAGCGCAGCTTATTGCGTCTGAGGGCGCGCCAAGCCGCGCGTACGGCCATGAGAAAAAGTTTAAGGTTCACGGGTCCACCCTAGAGCTAAAAGGGTTTTCTTCCTTCTATCATGTTACTCAGGTTCTAAACAATTCTGAACAACAAAGTTTTCTGGCGCGGTCTTCTGTGGCTTGACCTCAGACAGCGAAGAAGTGTAGACCTTAGGGATCTGTGCCAAGTCAAGGAGGAGGAGATGGAACGGAAAATTCAGTTTGGCCTTTTCCTGCCCCAGGTTGGGCTTCCCTTTCCCGCGCTTAAAGAACGCGTGCTGGCCTGTGAGGAATACGGGTTTCACTCGGTTTGGTTTACCGACCACATGTGGACACGGGGCCTGCCGCAGGTTGACTTTCTAGAAAGCTGGACAGTGATGTCAGCTCTGGCTGCCGCCACCAGCCGTATTCGTATTGGTAGCCTGGTCATCTGTAACTCTTTTCGTAATCCTGCTTTTCTTGCCAAGATGGCTGCCAGCCTAGACAATGTTAGCAGCGGACGACTGGAGTTAGGCCTGGGGGCCGGCTGGATGGAGGAAGAATACGCAGCCTATGGTTATCCTTTTCCCTCCGGTGGGGTAAGGGCCAGTCAGCTCAAGGAGGGAGTGGAGATTATCAAGAAGCTCTTTACCGAGGAAAAGGCTTCGTACACAGGCAAGTACTACAGCATTGCCGACGCCTACAACAACCCTAAGCCCATACAAAAACCTTATCCCCCCATTACCATTGGCGCAGCGGCAGAGCAGAAGATGCTGCGTATTGTTGCCGAGCATGCCGACCGCTGGAACTGCCCGGCGGCGGTGGCCAGCCGGGTTGAAAAGAAGTGGGGTGTGATTACCGAACACTGCAAAGCGGTGGGTCGTAACCCTGAAGAGATTGAGATCTCCGAACAAGTGGTTGGAGTGCTGGGCAAGGACGAGCAGGACTTTCAGAACAAATGGCCAATGGCTCAGAAGACACTGGGGCGTCTGGCTAATCTGGAAAAGACGGCTCTACGGGGCACTCCGGCTGGTGTGATTGAAGGCATTAAGGAGAAAAACCGCAAAGGGGTGACCCTTTTTACCATAATCTTTAGCGACCTGGCACAGGACGATTTTTTGGGAACGCTAAAGCTCTTTGCCCAAGAGGTCCTGCCAGCCTTCCAGTAGCTGGGCGGCTTTTCCCTTAGGAAACAACAAGAAATCGGTCCTTGAGGTGGTGGAAGAACACTTCGAGCGCCGACTAAATCGAACCACATAAGATTGGTACAGAAGGTCCGGGCATCTGTGGTAGGGGTGAATCTCGTATTCGCCCTGTTATAGAGGTCTCTCACCTGGGGCGATCACCAGGGTCGCCGACCGCGGACCACCCCTACATTAGTGTACTAATGTCCTGTGGTCTGATTTAGCTGAAGAGATGGGCAAAATACGATAGGTTCTTGCCTTCCATCAAGGTTATTCCCTCTCCCACAAAGCTGCGGGAGAGGGCTAGGGTGAGGGTCCCGTCTACCGAAACTCTGGCATCACTTCCTGGGCAAAGCGGCGCAGGCCCTCCCGGTCATACGGCTGGCGCATGGCAATAATAATGTGCTCTACCCCAGCATCAATATAGGCCTGTACTTGTTCCTTCACCTCCTCGCTTGTTCCCATAAGCATTGTTGCCCGGGCTTGCTCAGGCGTTACACCCCGGGCCTGGGCAACGAGCTGGGCTACCTGATCCACCTTTTGCTCATTATCACTTAAGACCATAAGAGTAGCAAAGGTCTTCTCAATGTCAGCACAGTTGCGGTCAAACTGCCTGCAGTAGCCATTTAGAACTTCAATCAGCTCCGCCATGCCAGCGGGGCTTAAGCCACCAGCGTTCCAGGCGTCCGCATACTTGGCAACTATGGGCAGGGTCCATTTTTTACCCCGGCCACCGATGAGAATGGGAGGATAGGGTTTCTGCAACGGCTTGGGCTCAAAAGGGGCATCGACCAGCTGGTAATACTTCCCCGTAAAGTTTGTCTCCTTCTCTGTCCACAGCATCCGGATCAGCTGTACTGCCTCTTCCATGCGATCAACCCGCTCCTTGGCCGTATAGAAAGGTATACCATAGGCTTGGTGCTCCAACTTAAACCAGGCAGCCCCAATGCCCAGCTGCAGCCGCCCGCCGCTGATGTGGTCCACCGTGGTGGCCATCTTGGCTAGCACCGCCGGGTTACGATAAGTGTTGCCTGTAACCAAGCAGCCAATACGCATGCGCGAGGTCTTGGCGGCCAGTGCTGCCAGAAGCGTCCAGCCGTCATAACAGGGACCCTTAGGATCGGCAAAAATAGGAATAAAGTGGTCAAATGTCCAGGCAGAGTCAAACCCCAACTCTTCGGCCTCCTGCCAGAGTTTGCTGAGATCGTTGAGATCCTCCACCTGTTGGGCGGTTTGGATGCCAAAGCGGACTGTGGGTTTGTTGTTGGTGTCAGCATAAGAAAGACCTGCGCTACCCACAAATAGCAAAACCGCACAACCTACCAATGCCTGCCAAACCGTTGAACCATATTTGCGCATGTTTCCTCCTATTCGTTCCTGAGTGTACCGCTGAGCGCCGCCCTATAGGGATGCGTGTCCATGTAGATGCGTAGAGACTGGATCTTCTCGCCAGCAAAGGTATAGAAGTTGAGATTGTTCATGGTGATAGGCTGCCCGTCCTTGGTCTTGCCCTCTAAGTGAAGTGGGGCCACCACCTTATCTCCTTCGATGACAATATCCGTGGGTCTGGCGCTGTAATCAACCAGATTGGCGGTCAGATTCTGGTAAAAGGCGCGCAAGGCAGCTTTGCCTTTAATGCCGCTTTCTGTCAGTGGATGGATCACAATGGCGTGGTCGTGAAACAATTCCAGGATGCCTTCCACCTCTCCTTGAGTGACTCGTTGAAAATAGGCACGGACGACTTCTTCTTTGTGTTGTTCTGCCGGTCCTCTAGGCATGGCTCCCTCCTTTGGTCTAAACAATTCGGTACTTCTCGGCCAGCTGTGTGGCTTCCACTGTACCAATAAACTCGTTGAACTCTTGAAACGTACAGGTCCGTTGTTGATAGTTGGGGATGGTGCCGGTCTCTTTCAGGTCCTTGACCATATCGCGGATGGCTTTGTAAGCAATAAACAAGGACTGCACAGGATAGATGGCCACTTTCAGCCCCTGGCGTTCTAACTCTTCTTTGGGCGTATCAATCACCACATTGAACAGTGGGGCTGGCAGGGCGTCTGCCACCTTCTTAGTGTCTTGGGTTTTGAGGTAGGTGACAAAGAGGAGGTCGGCCCCGGCCTCGGCGTAGGCCTGAGCACGCTCCAAGGCATCGTCCATCGAGGTTACCCCCAAAGCCTCGGTGCGAGCAATAATAACAAAGTCGGGATCGGTACGGGCGTCTGCCGCAGCTTTGATCTTTTCTATGGCTACCTCTTTGGCAAAAAGCCGGTCGCGGTGACCAACAAAGTGTTTACCAGGGATCATGTCTTCCAAGTGTACCGCAGCCAGCCCGGCCTGCTCACACAGACGGATAGTACGTTGCACACTTAACGGTGTTCCCCCGCCGTCATCCATGTCCGAGATGATAGGGATATCCACCGCCGCAGCCACATGACGGGCCTGGGTCAGGAGTTCGGTCATGGTAATAAGCGAATGGTCTGGAATGCCAAGCAGGCTTGCCGAGGAGGCAAATCCGCCCAAATAGACGGCCTGAAACCCCTCTTGCTCAACAATTTTGGCGCTCATCACGTCATGGGCTCCTGGAGCAACGAGCAGGCCCGGTTCTTTTAACAACTGCCGCAGTCGAGCAGTTCCTTTCATGTCTCCTTTCATGTCAAGGTCCTCCTTTTTTTGGTCCTATTTTGTTGCAAGATTCTGGGGCTGCCTAGTCTTGTCAGGCTCGTTCTAGAGAGGAAACCTCAGGGAAAAAGTAAGCGGACGGCAACAGCAAAGCCCGGCAGGGCCCGGGAACGAAGAGTTCGGCTTGCACTATAGCGTGTTCCAGAAGTATATTTCATTCTGACCAGACGGAATACCACCACCTCACGGCGATCAGGGTCAGCCAGCCAGTATTCCTCTACCTCGTTGGCTTCGTAGAGCCGTTTTTTCTCCAAACGGTCACGCCGGGCTGTAGACGGGGAAAGAATTTCCACCACAAGCGTTGGTACAATCCTAAGAAACTGCCCCCGCCGAACCTGTGGCCCTTTAGCCCAGCGATCATGTGAGATAAATGAGACATCGGGCTCAAGGGTTTCGCCAGAAGGCAAATCATAGCCTGTACTAGAGCCAAAGATCCGCCCCAGATCGTGTTCCTCAGTAAAGTTCCCCAGAAGACGAACAATTCTGGCCTCGACCTCTCCATGACCCCAACCTGCCGGGGGTGTCATCACAATCCTTCCATCGATGAGTTCATAGCGGTTAATATCCGTTAGTGGGCGGCGTTCTACCCAGCATTTAAACTCACCCTGGGTGAAGGTTTCGGTAGAGATAAAAGTGGTGGACCGACCCGTGGTCTTGACTATTCCCATTAGACACTTTCCTTCTTGTGCCATTCCTGTGAAACTTGTCCCTGAGAAATCAAGGATCAGGAATCTATTCGCCCCCCACATTTCTGGATTCCCGCTTGCGCGGGAATGACAGAACGAGAGTAGATTTAGATCAATGGTGGGCGCTGTCTACCTTACTATCTTCCTTGAGATATTCCCGCAGGAACCGTGCCGTATACGACTGCTGGCCGTCGCGCATCAGGTCAAACGGCGAGCCGCAGGCCACCATAGAACCGCCTTTCTCGCCTCCTTCTGGCCCCAGGTCAATGACATAGTCGGCCTCTTTGATAATGTCGAGGTTGTGCTCAATAGTGACCACAGTGTTGCCCAGATCTACCAGACGGTGGAGCGCATGGATCAGGCTTTCAATGTCGGCAAAATGCAGGCCGGTAGTGGGCTCGTCAAGCACATAAAGGGTCTTACCCCGGGATTCTTTGGCCAGTTCATAGGCCAGTTTAATCCGCTGTGCCTCCCCGCCGGAAAGCGTGTTGCTGGCCTGCCCAAGAGTGATGTAGCCCATACCCATATCGTTAAGCAGTCGGAGTGACCTGGCAACCTTGGGTACGCTGTGAAAGAAGTCTACCGCTTCTTCAATGGTCATCTCCAGAACATCGGCAATGTTCTTCCCATTATAGGCAATGCTGAGGGTCTCTTCGTTATAGCGTTTGCCCCGGCAAACGTCGCAGGCAACGTATACGTCCGGCAGGAAACTCATTTCCATTTTAATCATTCCCTGTCCGGCACAGGTCTCGCAGCGGCCTCCCTTGACATTGAAAGAAAAGCGGCCGGGTTTATAGCCACGCAGCTTGGCCTCGGGGAGCATGGCAAAGAGTTTACGAACCTCATCCCATAAACCCACATACGAGGCAGGCACCGAGCGGGGAGTCTTACCAATCGGAGTCTGGTCTACCTCAGACACCCGCTCAACTGCCTCCACCCCCACCATCTGGTTATGGGCTCCTACTCTACCGGCAGACAGTCCAAGTTTTCTCTTCAGCCCTTTGTAAAGGACTTCTTGCACCAGGGTGCTTTTGCCTGAGCCAGAAACTCCTGTGACACATACCCAGGTCCCCAGGGGAATGTGTATATCGATCCCTTTGAGGTTGTTCTCCCTGACCCCCAAAATCGATAGGCGTGGACGGTCCTCCAGGGGACGGAGCGGGCCCAGGCGGCGGCGGTGCAAGCCAAGAAAACGGCCGGTCAGCGAGTCCGGATGTTGGGATAGCTCTGCGGGCGGAGCAATTGCAACCACCTGTCCGCCGTGCACGCCCGCCCTGGGTCCAAGATCCACTACCGTGTCCGCGCTCTCGATGGTTTCCTGGTCGTGCTCCACTACCACCACCGTGTTTCCCCGCTGCTGCAAACTACGCAGTGTCTCCAGCAGCTTGAGGTTATCCCGGGGATGGAGGCCGATTGTGGGCTCATCAAGAATGTAACACACTCCGCGGAGGTTTGAGCCTAGCTGGGCCGCCAAGCGAATGCGTTGCGCTTCACCGCCGGAGAGGGTGTCTGCCCGCCGGTCCAGGGTAAGGTAGGAAAGGCCGACTTCGTTAAGGAAGGTAAGACGGGGAATGATTTCCCTAAAAATATTCTCGGCAATCAGGCTGTCTCTTTGCGAGAGGGGAAGGCGCTCCATATATTCCCGGCAGTCCTCGGCAGAGAGGGCGGTAACTTCCCCAATGGCCTTATTGTTCACTTTTACCGCTTGTGCCCGCGGATTCAAACGGCGGCCCTGACAGGCCGGGCAGGTGGCCTCACTGAGAAACTGGGAGAGATAATAGTAGTTCTCGGTCTCTTCTTCTCCTTCCAGAGCCTGATTGAGAAGGTCCATGACGCCAGTGAACCCGTTTCCGTGCCATACTAATTCCTGCCGCTTTTTGCTTAGCCCGGCAAAGGGATCATCAAGCGGCACCCCGGATCTTTGCAGATCTTGTAAAAGCCGCTGATGGGTGCGTCTAAAATCCGGCTGGGTAAAAGGCAGAAGCGCACCTTGGGCCAGGGATTTCTCTGGATCTGGGACAATCAGCTCCGGGTCAAGCTCCCAGCGAAAGCCTAGGCCCGTACACTCCGGGCACGCTCCCTGGCGACTGTTAAAGGAGAATAGCCTGGGATCCAGAAGATCATAACCCAGACCACAGGGAACACAAAAGAGTCTCTCGCTGTATGTCCGCTCCTCTCCCGCCCCAAGCGCATAGAGCGCGCCACTACCAACACGCAGCGCCGTAGTAATGGTTTCTTCCAGCTGTTGGACCTGTTTGCCGCGAGTCTCACACGCGCCCACAAAAATCTCGATGTTGTGTTCTTTATAGCGAACCAGACTCATCCCTGCCTTCAGCGCAACCAGCGTGCCGTCAATTCGGGCCTGCTTGAAGCCTAGCTTGTGGGCCCCGGCCAGAACCTCTTTGTGAAATCCTTTGCGCCCTCTTATCACCGGGGCAAAGATCGATACTTCCTGGCCAGGAAAATCCTTGCGCACACGGTCCAGGATTTGGCTGCGGCTCTGGGGAGAGAGGGGCTGAGCACAGTTGACGCAGTGCTGTACCCCAACCTTAGCATAGAGGAGGCGTAGATAATGGTAGATCTCCGTTATGGTGGCAACGGTAGACTTTCTTCCTCCTCGACTTGTGCGCTGCTCGATGGCCACTGTGGGAGGAACCCCAGCAATAAGGTCCACATTAGGCTTGGCCATAATCTTCATAAACTGGCGTGAGTAAGCCGGGAGGCTGTCGATATACCGTCGCTGCCCTTCGGCATAGAGAATGTCAAAAGCAAGTGTGGACTTGCCCGAGCCCGAGAGTCCGGTCACCACCACTAACTCGTCGCGGGGAATCTCTAAGGAAATATTCTGCAGGTTGTGCTCCTTGGCCCCCACAACCTTAATGGCACCGTTTTGTCCTTGTATCTGGGCAGGATAGCCGGGCCGGGACTCAACCACGCTCAGGGTAGGAGAGAAACGGGCGGGGGTGGACGCAGCCAGGTAGTGCTTGAGATACTGGCCCGTATAGGACGGTTTCACCTGAGAAACCTCCTCGGGGGTGCCGGTAGCTATAATCCTGCCTCCCTTATCTCCTCCTTCTGGCCCCAGGTCAATGAGATAATCGGCAGACTTCACCACTTCCAGGTTGTGCTCAATAATAAGGAGGGTGTGGCCGCGTTCCACCAAGTGGTTAAAGGCGGAGAGAAGTTTCTGGATATCGTGGAAGTGCAGGCCGGTGGTGGGCTCGTCAAAGAGGAACAGGGTAGGGCCTTTTCCCTCCTGGGCAATATGCGAGGCCAGCTTTAGCCGTTGCGCCTCCCCACCAGAGAGGGTAGTCAGCGATTGCCCTAGCCGCATATAGTCCAGGCCTATCTCAGCCAGAGGAAAGAGGCGTTTTTCTACCTCGCGCTCTCCTGAGAAAAATTCCAGCGCTTCGGCCACAGTAAAGGCGAGGAGCTGGGTAAGGTTTTTCCCTTTGTACTCAACCTCAAGGACCTCTGAACGGAAGCGGGTGCCGTTACATTCAGGACAGGGAACATACACATCGGAGAGGAACTGCATCTCGATCTTCTCAAATCCCTCCCCTTTACACGTCTCGCAACGCCCACCGGGAACATTGAAAGAGAAGGTTCCCGGGGAATAGCCACGCAACCTGGCCAGCTCGGTCCCGGCCAGCAGGCGACGTAGGGGATCAAAGGCTTTGGTATAGGTGAGGAGATTGGCCCGCGGGGTCGTACCAATAGGGGCCTGATTCACCAGGATAACCTCGGTAATGTGTTCTGCTCCCTGAATCTCTCGATACCCCCCGGCAATACCAACCGACTGGCCCTTGAGCTTTTTTAACCCACGATACAAAACTTCTTCGACCAACGTGCTCTTTCCCGAGCCCGAGACCCCGGTAACACAGACCATGAGTCCCAAGGGGATCTCTACATCAATATCCTTTAGGTTATGGGCACGGGTTCCCAGGATCTGGAGACTGTAGCCGGGCCGGAGAGAGCGCCTCTTTTTCGCTACCGGGATAGAAAGCCGACCGCCGAGATACCTACCGGTTAAGGAGAGACGATCTTTAAGGAGTTTTTTGTATAATCCGGCAAAAACGACCTCTCCTCCCCTTTCCCCGGCTCCCGGTCCCATATCAATAATATGATCGGCTTCTTTGATGATCTCTGGGTCATGTTCCACCACTACCACCGTGTTGCCGTTGTCCCGCAAGCCCTTAAGAGTGCGCACCAAACGGTGGCTGTCCCGAGGGTGCAGACCAATGGAAGGTTCGTCCAGAATGTAGAGGGTGTTTACTAAAGAAGAACCGATTGCGGTGGTAAGGTCCACCCTTTCTAGCTCGCCACCAGAGAGGGTACGAGATTGACGGTCCAGCGTAAGATACTCAAGGCCTACCTCCACCAAGTAGCGGAGCCTTCTGCGGATCTCCTCCAGAATCAGATGGGCAACCTGGTCCTGAAAAGAATCAAGCTGGAGGTCATGGAAAAAGGTGTAGCATTCTCCTATGCTCAGCTGGTTGATTTCCGGCAGAGTTTTGTTGTCTACGCGGAAGAGGAGGGCCTCAGGTTGTAGGCGGGCGCCATGGCACACTGGGCACAGGAAATATCCCCGATAGCGGGCCAGGAACACGCGTACATGCATCTTATAGGTCTTGGTTTCCAGCCAGCGGAACCAGCCCCTTACCCCGTAGTAATCACCGTCTCCCTCCATAACCAGACGGCGTTGTTCTTCTTTTAGGTCCTGCCAGGGAACCGTAAGCGAAATCTTCTTTTTACGACAGAACTCATTGAGCTCCCGGCGTTCCCACTGTGCTGCCTTAATCCGCCAGGGCTTAATAGCTCCGTCTTTAATTGACAGAGCAGGGTCGGGCACTACTAGATCAAGATCAATGTCAATCACCCGGCCAAACCCCCGGCAGGTTTCACACGCGCCCAGAGGGCTGTTAAACGAGAAAAGATTGGGAACCGGTTCCTTATAATTGATCTGGCAAGGGGCACAGGCCAGCTGGTTGGAAAAAGGTTCATCCTTATGCTCTTGGTCGAGAAAGATAAGGGTCAGATGCCCTTTGCCATAGCGAAACGCCTGCTCAAGGGAGTCATGGATACGCTTCTTTTGGGTTTGCCGCAGGACCAGGCGATCAATCAGCACAGTGAAATGACCGTTTCCTGAAGGCCGCTGAGCTAACTCCTGCACATCCAAAATCTGGCCGTTTTCTACCAAGCGGAAAAAGCCCGAGCGCAGAAGTCCGTCCCTGATCTCTTCCCATGGTAGAGAGGGAGGAGCAGAGACCATGAAGGTAACAAGAAAGCGACTACCCTCGGGTTTGGCTGCGGTCAGTTTTTTAAACACCGACTCGGCTGAGTCTCTCTCTACCACCTGCCCGCACTGCCGGCAGTGAAGCACACCAATCTTGGCAAAGAGAAGTTTTAAATGGTCATGCAGCTCGGTCATGGTGCCCACGGTGGAACGAGAGGTTCTGACCGGTCGGTTCTGGTCAATGGCAATAGCCGGGAGGATGCCCTCGATCTTTTCCACATTAGGCTTCTCCATGCGATCAAGGAACTGGCGGGCGTAGGCGGAAAAGCTTTCAACATAACGCCGCTGCCCCTCGGCATAGAGAATGTCAAAGGCTAGGCTAGACTTGCCTGATCCCGATACCCCGGTAATCACGGTAAGCGTGCCCAGCGGAATCTTAAGGTCAATGTTTTTGAGATTATTTTGTTGTGCCCCTTCGATACTAATCCAGCCCTGTTGCGAGCTTGTCGAACCGACGCTCCGCTGCCCCTGCGTTGCCACTTGTTTCCTCCTAATGGTCAGACGTATCAACAGAGAGAAATTTTTGGCTCTCTGATATTTTCCGTGGAAATGCGTGTCTCTACACTATATATTGTGCTACCATATCTATCCTGTCTATATATAGTAGTACTCCAGGGCAAGTATCAAAGAAGAAAATTTTTCCTGTCTACAGAGAAAGGGATATTGTCCCTCCCTCTTATAACCAGGGAAGAAGGAGGTGTCTAGAGAAGTGGTTTGTTCTTCGGCAGCCGATCAGTAGGGTGCGCTACGTGTACGAATCAAGTGAAGCCTCCCTCTTTTCGTGTGCCCGGCACACGCTACGACTGTAGGGCAGGCAAGGGGATACCCGCTCTTGAGCCCAGAGACCTCGGCTGTTATAGTTTAGTTATCCCTAAACGACTCAATCTAAATCGAACCACATAAGATTGGTGCAGAAGGTCCGGGCCTCTGTGGTAGGGGCGAATCTCGTATTTGCCCTGTTATAGAGGTCCCTCACCTGGGGCGATCACCAGGGTCGCCGATCGCGGACCGCCCCTACATTAGTGTACTAATGTCCTGTGGTCTGATTTAGAAGGGAGGCCAGTGGGCCCCCTTTGTATTTGTGCTGATAGGAAAATATCTCTAATGACAAGGCACGCTAAATCAAGCCGGCGAGAAAATATCCGTAACCTTGCCATTATTGCCCACGTGGACCATGGCAAGACTACCCTGGTCGATGCCATGTTGCACCAGAGCGGCATCTTCCGCGCCAACGAGAGGGTGGTGGAGCGGGTCATGGATTCCTTTGCCTTGGAACGTGAGCGCGGCATCACTATGTTAGCCAAGAACACGACCATTGAGTATGCTGGCGTCAAGATCAACATTGTTGATACCCCCGGCCATGCTGACTTTGGCGGCGAGGTGGAACGCACCCTGGCTATGGTCGATGGAGTTATTCTTCTGGTGGACGCTTCTGAAGGGCCTCTGCCGCAAACTCGCTTTGTGTTAAAAAAGGCCCTGGATCTGGCACTGCCGCCCATAGTTTGCATTAACAAGATTGATCGCTCAGATGCCCGTATCAGTGAGGTGCTGGATGAGATCTATGGTTTATTTATTGATCTTGATGCCAGCGAAGCGCAACTAGACTTCCCCGTAGTCTATACCAACGCCCGTGCTGGTACCGCAACCCGTGACTTACAAGAGCCCGCCGACAGCCTGCGACCCCTGTTTAATCTGATTATCCAGGCGCTTCCGGGGCCGCTAGTTGATCCCGTAGCGCCAACACAATTCCAGGTTAATAACCTGGACTACAACGACTATCTTGGCCGCTTGGCGATTGGACGAGTTAACCATGGTATATTGCAGACCGGCGGATTTTATACTCTCTGCCGGGCCGCTGGCACCCAACAGCCAGTTAAAGTCACACAGATTTTCGGCTGGCACGGGTTGAAACGCATCGAACTCGATACTGCCCAGGCAGGGACCATTGTTGCGGTGGCGGGAATCGAAGACATCTATATTGGTGATACCATTGCTGACAGAGAGCAGCCGCAACCGCTACCGGCTATCCGTGTGGATGAACCCACCATCACCATGATCTTTAGCGTTAACACGTCTCCTTGGGCTGGTCGGGAGGGAGAATTTGTCACTTCTCGTAAGTTGCGGGAACGGCTCATGGTGGAGCAGCGCTGGAACGTAAGCCTGCGAATCGAGGAGACCGATTCCCCGGATGCCTTGTGCGTCACCGGCCGGGGTGAGCTGCAACTCGCCGTTCTCATCGAGACCATGCGCAGGGAAGGATACGAACTGGCAGTTTCCCGGCCAACGGTGGTAACGCGCCAGATCAATGGTACCATGCACGAGCCAGTGGAGCTGCTGGTGATTGACATTCCCGAGGATTATATTGGGGTAGTCACACAGCTCCTGGGGATACGACGGGGCAAGATGATCAAAATGATCCATGCTGGTTCCGGACGTGTACGCCTTGAGTTCTCGGTCCCCTCGCGCGGTTTGATCGGATTCCGCTCTCGCTTTCTTACTGATACTCGGGGGACTGGAATTATGAACACTTTGTTCGATGGCTGGGCACCCTGGTATGGGCAGATCCAGGGTCGCACTAACGGCGCTATGGTGGCGGATCGCGAGGGCGAGGCAACTCCCTATGCCATCTTTCATATCCAGGAACGGGGGCTCCTCTTTATTGCGCCGGGCACACGCGTGTACGAAGGCATGGTTATCGGTGAGTACTCACGCGATACGAATCTCAACGTCAATATCTGCCGCGAGAAGAAACTGACAAATGTACGCGCCGCCGGCCGCGATGAGAATATCATCATTACGCCCCACCGTCAGATGGGACTAGAAGAAGGGAGTGAGTGGATTGGCGAGGACGAACTGATGGAAGTAACACCCCAATCGATCCGGCTACGCAAAACCGTCCTCAAGCAAGTTGAGCGACCGAAGCAGAAACAAGATGTTTAAGCGTTCTGTGGTATTTTCTACATACTTTCGTCCAAGTTGCGGGCTGAAGAAGAAGCGCTCGCTTTTCGCCTCTATCCCACTACTCGTGCTGGGTTCGTCCACTCGCTTAGGTCTCCTGTTCAAGCTCAATGACCGAGCCGAGAGTGACAACTGAACGGGCGGTACCCAGCTCTGGAGCCGCTAAGGCAGCACCTGCGCCTACAAGGAGTACCCCGATAGAGGCCACAAACGCCCAGTAGTAACTTCCCGTGTTATCGTAAATGGCACCGGCTATGACCGGTCCCAGAGCTCCCCCGATGCAGAGTATCACTGTGCCCAGCACGCCGGCAATGGTCCCAAAAGACCGTCGGCCAAAATCGTGGCTGACCGTCAAGGGCCAGAGCACAACCATCCCACCGAAGCCTAGGCCGAAGAGCGGAACGAACAGCGCCAGGACCCAAAAGCCGAATACATTCAGACCCAGCACTAATCCGATGCCCACCGCCTGCATGAGCAGGCAGACCGCCAAAATATGGTGGGGATGAGGAAAATGTTCACTTGCCCAACCAGCCGCAAACCGCCCGCCCATGCTCATGCCCAAGGTCACCCCGGCAAGCGTCGAGGCCAACTCCAGGCTCAGCCCGGCATCTTGCAGATATGCGACCTGATGCGTGTTCATGGCTGTAGCGGCCATCAGCCCCAGACAAAAGGCTACCCCCAACAGCCAGAAGGTCAGTGTGGACAGCGCCTCTCTGAGCGTCCAGTCTCTGGAGTCCTGCTCTTGCTCCTGGCCTGCCTCCACCGCATCTCCAGCAGGACTGGCCTGCCCGAGCGGCCTCAGCCCCTTTTCCTCCGGTGTCTCGACAAGAAAAAACCAAACCAGCGGGAGCATCACGCCCAGGGATAGTGCGGCTAACCCCTGGTAGGCGACCCGCCAGCTGTATTCAGCGATCAAAAAACCGGCCAGTGGGACCAGCACGAGCCCGCCGCCGCTCGTACCGACCAGGGCAATGCCCATTGCCAGACCTCTTTTGGCCACAAACCATTGGGTAATGACCTTGCCCACGGGCATGGGTCCTATCCCCGCCAGACCTACACCCAAAAACAGGTACAAGGCATAAAAGGTGGTGAGGCTGTGCACCGCGCTGAGGAGTGCCAGCGCTACACCATCGATGAGCGCACTCAGCAGAAAGACCCATCTGGCGCCGACGTGATCGATGAGCCAACCCCACAAGGGCAATACCAGGCCAGCGACGAGCAGATACAGGGAGAAGGCACCGGCAGTCTCGGCCCGTGACCAGCCAAAGTCTTCTGTGAGCGGCTTGAGAAAGGTCGAGAAAGTATAGGTGAACCCACCGTCGATAATGGAGATGAAAAACAGGATGCCGACAATAACCCAGCCGTAGAAGAAGCGTTCGCTTCTGGCTGTTCTCCCGCTATCCGTACTGTGTTCGTTCATAATACACTTCAGACAACTTTCTCGGTGTCGTTTTGTACCGGCGGACAAGCCGCCAGTGGCACCTCTCTTCCTTCCGTTGCCCCACAGGTCCTCTGAGCCTGCAATAAGGACCCAGTTGCTCTCCTCAGCCGAGATTAGACAGAGGATGAGCTATGATGTCAATCTGAGGTGACAAGAAAGAATTCTGGCCTACCTAAGAAGGAGCGATGAGAGCGGGAATGGAAGCTTATCCCTGGCCGCACACTAGCGGCGGGAAAGTCTAATCCCAGCAACAACTGTCAAGGGAGAGAGGGACTTCTGCTGAAACCTATTTTCTTATACTCCGGGAAGGCGTAGGATGCCGTTACGCTGAGAAAAAGAAGAGACATGCCGTCTCCAGTTGACCCGGGGACGGCTCATTAACCTAAGGAGGGTCGCATTATGGCGGAGTATCGTATCTTTTCAGCAGACTCCCATTTCGTGGAGCCACCCACAATGTGGGCGGAGCGGATGGATGTCAAGTTTCGGGACCGAGCCCCGCGCACCATCCGGGGGCATGAGGGCAAAGACGGCGAGTTTTTTACCTGTGAAAATATTAACCCGATTCCAGTCTCAGGGTTTTTTGGCTCGGGCAAGACCGCGGAGGAGTTGCCCGAGCACATCAAGCGGGGCTTTGACGCTGCGCCCAAGAGTGTGTGGGATCCGGCCGGGCGGCTCGAGGAGCAGGACACCGATGGGGTGAGTGGTGAGGTTCTGTACACCTCGATGGGCATGCCGCTGTTTGGCCTGGATGATGGTGAGCTGCAGAACGCCTGTTTTCGAGCGTTTAACGACTGGGCGGCCGAGTACTGCAGCTATAACCCCAAGCGGCTGGTTGGCCTGGGAGTGATCTCGCTCGAAGATATTCCCTCAGCGGTCGCCGAGCTGGAACGCATCGCCAAGAAGGGCTTGCGTGGCGCGCTGATTTGGGGCAGTCCGCCCGACAACAAACCCTATAGCTCACCCGACTATGATCCCTTTTGGGCCGCAGCCCAGGACCTGCAGATACCCTTAAGCCTCCATATCGGGACTGGCCGGAGTGGGGTACAGTTCGACGCGCGCCGGATTCTGCATCTGTATATGAAGGTACCCCAGGAGGTTCAGCTCAGCTTTGCCGATCTGATTGCCGGTGGCGTCCTGGAACGCTTCCCTCGCCTCAAACTTGTGTCGGCAGAAAACGATGTGTCCTGGATCCCCCATTTCCTGTATCGGCTGGACCATGCCTACGACCGGCTGCGGTACTTTCAAGGGCTGACCTTGTCGATGTTGCCCAGCGAATACATGAGGCGCAATGTGATGGCCACTTTCCAGTTTGAGGGCACCAACGTGGAGTTTACCCGGCAGATCTTTGGGCCAGAGAATATTGCCTGGTCGTCTGACTATCCCCACACCGACTCTACCTGGCCGAACTCCCGGGAATTCATTGCTGAGGCGCTCAAGGATGTTCCTGAAAACGGTGTGCAGAAGATAGTTGGCGATAATGTCATCAACTTCTACGGCATCAAATAGAGTCACCTCTTTTTGCTCCCTCTCCCGCTGGCGGGAGAGGGTCGGGGTGAGGGTGGAGCCCGATGTCAGAGCTCGATTCGGCTCCCCCACCCTAGCCCTCTCCCAGAGGGAGAAGGAATTAGAGCCTTCCGAACGCCTCAAGTTGTAACCATGCCAGACACCCCAATGGCTGGGGGTTCATCCCGAGCGAGCCATAGACTTGGGAGAAGAAGTCCCAGCCTTGCAAGAACACATCGTTGCGGGTGTCAAGCCGCATGTGTAGCCCAGCGTGCTTGAGCAGCTTGCCTCCTTTTTTCACAAATTCCTCTCTTCTGCCGCCTTGCTTAACGCTGGTGATGGAGGACAACGGGGGAGAATCTGGGTGCAGCAATCGCTTGACAACGGCTGTTAATAGCTGACAGTAATGTTTTCGTAGAGGCGTGTACCTTTAATAAACCAACGGAAGGCATGGGGGAAACAATTGCTTGTTCGAGAAGACTGGGCCCCTGATTTTGTCTTGCCGCGGCAGGGTGGAACGCCAATGCGCTTCTATGGGTGGGCAGGTGGAAGGCCCACGGTTCTTTTCTTCTATGCAAGGCACGGGAGCACGGAGTCGTTGGACACTCTTGTCTGGTTCGGGGAAGCACTAAGGAAATGCGTAGCGGAGGCGATATTGATCTTCGCGGTAAACCAGGACGCGCCTTCCGTAAACGAACAGAATGCTGTCAAGCGCGGGATTTCCTTTCCGATTCTTTCAGACGCAGAAGGTTCGGTTCATTCGTCTTATGGGGTGGATGCTAGCGGGACGATGACAATTTTTGTCCTTGGCCCCAACCTTCGGGTGATTGATGTGCATCAATTATCAGATCGAGAGTCTTCGATGCAGAGGATCCTTGCAACCCTGGAGGCGATCCCGCAGTTCGAGCCCGTAGAGGTTGTGATGCAGGCACCGGTGCTCCTGGTTCCGGCAGTGCTCGAAAGGGATTTCTGCGAGCGTTTGATCGAAGTTTGGAGAACCCAAGGAAACGTTGAGACGGGGGTGGAGCACTCCCGCAAAGGGCACCGTGAGGATACTCTCATGCCTGGCGCCAAGCGACGGCGAGATCATATTGTGACGGATGAAGAGCTTCTGCGCACGCTCACCTTTCGAGTTGGCCGTCGACTTATGCCGGCGATACACAAGGCGTTCTCGTTTAGAGCTACGCGATTTGAAGGATTCAAGATTGCTTGCTACGACGCTGCAACGGGGGGATTCTTTCGTGCGCATCGCGACAACCTGAGTCCTTCGACGGCGCATCGCCGCTTTGCTCTCACTTTGAATCTCAATGAAGGATATGAAGGCGGACATCTGCGGTTTCCAGAATACGGACCCCATCTCTACCGCCCCGGCACCGGGGGCGCCCTTGTGTTCTCCGGATCGCTCTTACATGAAGCCCTTGAGGTAACGAGGGGGCAGCGCTTTGTCCTTCTCTCGTTCCTGTTTAGCCAGGAGGACGTCCGCACCTCGAGGAAAGATAGGGGTAAGGGGTCGGGCTTTTAAATATTGGCAATCCGACTTTCTTGGGATATTCTCCTTCCATGGCTTGCCCTCCCCGTCTGTTTGCACCTAGGGCCCTCTAGCAGGTCATTGTCCGAGGCAATCAGCGCCAGAAAATCTTACTCTCGCGGCTGTGACCCCAGATAGAAGAAGACTAGCGTGATCAGCACGGCAACAACGGTGAAGAAGGTGAGGAGATCATCGGGGAGGCCAAGCTTGAGCCGGGCAATGCCTATGCTGGCAAGCAGGGCAATGCCCACTCCCGTTAGCGCCTCGCCGGCAATGGCACCCGAGGCCAGGAGGACTCCGCGATGCAGGCGTGGTTCCCTTGCTTCCCGGCGGTTTCCTGTAGCTAAGATATAACCCAGGACCCCGCCCACTAAGATGGGCACGGACAGGCCAAAGGGCAGATACATGCCCACGGCAATTGGCATCAAGTAGGCACGAAAAGAAATTTCTTGTGCCTCCAGAATCTTGTCTACAATCACCAGTACAACCCCAATGCCTGCACCTATGGCAACCATATCCCATGGTAGCTGGCCCTTACCAAAGAATCCTTGGGCCAGGCTGGCAAAGAGCTGTGCCTGGGGAGCCGCAAGCTCTTTGCCGCCAATACCTCCGGGAGTATTGTTGTGTAACAGCTGCAGTACTGGTGCCATTATCAAGGACGCCACGGCCACACCAGCAATCTGCATGATTTGCTGCCGCCGCGGTGAGGCGCCTACCAGCTGACCCGTTTTGAGATCGTTACAAATGTCCCCAGAAGTACAGGCGGTGCAGCAGACAATGGCCGCAACTCCCAGTGCTGAGAGCATGCCCGCCTTACCGGTGAAGCCAAAAATCAGCAGTAGGGCACCAGTAAACAGCATAGCCGTGATAGTCATGCCCGAGACTGGGCTATTGGAGTTTCCTACCAATCCGACAATATAACTGGCCACCGCGGTGAAAAAGAATGCCATCACCAGCATGATTGCTGTGGCTGCTAGCGTCACCCCCAAATGTCCGGTGAGGATATAGTAGATGGCACCAACCAGTAGGGTGCAGAGTAAGGCAAGTAGAACAATCCAGGCGAAGGGAATGTCGGGGTCATCGACGGGCGCCGGTTGTGCCGGTTGTGCCGGTTGTGCCGGTTGTGCCGGTTGTGCCGGTTGTGATTGTTGGGAGCGGCTTGCACTTGTAAACAATTCTTGCAGCGCCTGGACAAGTCCGTGCCGGACCTGGATAATGGCTGCAATCCCACCTACAACCATTGCGCCCACACCCATGTAACGCACCTGTTGGGACCAGATCTGGTAGGCACTCTCAACCGGATTGCTAAGTAATTCAGGATCGGCGCCCACAAGGGGAAGGGCGATCAGCCAGCTAAGCGCTCCGCCAATAAAAACCAGCAGGGCCACGTTGAGCCGGACAATAAGCCCCACGCCCAGCAGAGCCACCGAAATCTCTCCCCCAAAGTAGAAGATGCGGTGTCCGAGTACAATCGCGCCCTCCAGTACTCCTTGCAAGACACCCAAGAAGCTAACAAGAAATTTGCAGGCCAGACCAAACATAGCTCCCCGGACTACCAAGGAGGCCTCTTGGGGACCGGTCTGAGATTTTTCTCCCGCCTCTAACACCGCCGCGCAGGCTACGCCCTCGGGAAACTTCAATTCTGGATTTGGGGCCACCACAAAGACACGCCGCATGGGGATCATTAACAGGACTCCCAACAGGCCCCCGGTGAAGGCCACCAGTGTTGTTAGCAGCATATCAAACTGCTGCCAGGCCCCGACTAGGACCAGGGCAGGCACGGTAAAAATGATCCCGGCTGCCAGTGATTCTCCCGCCGAGGCTGTCGTTTGCACCTGGTTAGCCTCCAGGATAGTGCCGCTATTAAAGACCCCCCGCAGAATTAGCATGGCCAGGACCGCTGCCGGAATCGAGGCGGATACCGTCATCCCCACTTTTAGGCCCAGGTAGACATTGGCAGCCCCCATGACTACTGATAGCATTAGCCCCAGCAGCACTGCCCGTACTGTTAGCTCTCGCGTTATCTTTTGCTCTTCCATAGTGGTCTGCCATTGAGAGTTTTTACGAAAACCTTTTTTCTCCCCCTTACCCTTACCCTTATAATCTGTCCCCTCCCCCGCAAGAGGGCGGGAGAAGGCTGGGGTGAAGGTTCCAAAGCGCCTGACATTTATACACAACTCATGCTGGAGAGCTAGGGCTGCAGGGCGCATTGTATATTGAGCATCTGGCCGAATTGCAAGAAGCCCAAAACCAACACCAGGGGACGGATCAGGTGTTACGCACCCTGGTCGAGGGGACTGGGGGTTTTTGTTCCCAGCCGTTTCCTGGTAGATTGAGCAAGCGCATATTCTTTCTCTCACATCCGCCGCAAGGCGCTGAACCCACATGAACGAAGCCACCGCCCGTATCAAGATCAACAAACTGCTCGAAGCGGCCGGATGGCGTTTCTTTGCCGAAGGAGACAAACCCGCCAACATCTGCCTTGAACCAAGCGTCACCATCAAGGCGTCCGATCTCGACGCATTTGGTGACGACTTCGATAAAACCGCCACGGGCTTCATCGACTTTCTCCTTCTCGACGCCAAGGGATTGCCGCTCATCGTTCTGGAGGCCAAGTCGGAGGACAAGAGTCCTCTGGTCGGCAAAGAGCAGGCCCGCAAGTACGCCCGCTCGCTGAACTGCCGTTTTGTCATTCTCTCGAACGGTAATCTGCACTACTTCTGGGATCTGGAACGCGGCAATCCCTACATCATCACCTCGTTCCCGACGCCCGACTCGGTGGACGGCTACCAAAAGATCACGCCCAACCCGCAGCGCCTGATCCATGAGCAGGTCGATGATGACTATATTATTCTCACCCAGCGGCCCGGCTATGCGTCCGAGGCGGCGTGGAAGAACGAAGACGAACGCCCCGGCTTCATCCAAGCCAACAGGTTACGCTTTCTGCGTCCCTATCAACTCAAGGCCATTCATGCCCTGCAACGCGCGGTACAGGACGGCAGCGACCGCTTTCTCTTCGAAATGGCGACCGGCACGGGTAAGACACTCACCGCAGCCGCCGTCATCAAGCTGTTCCTGCGCTCGGGTAATTCCAGCCGTGTGCTCTTCCTGGTTGACCGGCTGGAATTGGAAGATCAGGCCCACAAGGTTTTCAACACCCTGCTTTCGGCCGACTTCCAGACGGTCATCTATAAGGAGAGCCGCGACGACTGGCGACACGCCGAGATCGTTGTCAGTACCGTCCAATCTCTGCTGTTCAACAACAAGTACCAGCGGCTTTTCTCGCCTACGGATTTCGACTTGGTAATCTCCGACGAGGCGCACCGTTCGATTGGCGGCAACGCCCGCGCGGTGTTCGACTATTTCGTTGGCTACAAGCTTGGCCTGACCGCAACGCCCCGCGATTACTTAAGGGGCTTCGACCATACCAACCGCACAACGGGGGACCTGCGCGAGGCCGAGCGGCGGCTGCTGCTGGACACCTACCGCACCTTCGGCTGCGAGAGCGGACAGCCGACCTTTCGCTACTCACTGCTCGACGGCGTAAAGGACGGCTTTCTGATCAACCCAACCGTGGTGGACGCGCGTACGGAAGTAACCACCGAACTCCTGTCCGAAGAGGGCTTTGTTGTGTTGTTCACAGACGACAGCGGCGAGGATAAGCAGGAAGCGTACAAGCAGCAGGAGTTCGAGAAACGCTTCTTTTCCGAAGCCACCAACCAACTGTTCTGCAAGACCTTTCTTGAGAATGTGCTACGCGACCCGATCAGCGGCGAGGTCGGCAAGTCCATCATCTTTGCCGTCAGCCAGAACCACGCGGCCAAGCTGGCCCAGACCCTCAATCAGATGGCCGACCGTATGTTTCCCGGCAAATACCAATCCGACTTCGCCGTACAGGTCACCTCGCAGATACCCGATGCCCAGCAGTTCACCATTAACTTTGCCAATAACAACCTGCTCGGCTCGGGCAACTTCCTGCCCGACTACAAGACCAGCAAGGCTCGCATCTGCGTGACGGTCGGCATGATGACGACCGGCTACGACTGCACCGATATCCTGAATCTCGGCATGCTCCGGCCCATCTTCTCACCCACCGATTTCGTCCAGATCAAAGGACGCGGTACCCGCAGGCACAACTTCCTCGACCAACTTTTCGACAACAACCTCAAGGAGGCCGTTGCCAAGCCGTGGAAAACCGCCTTCAAACTCTTCGATTTCTTTGGCAACTGTGAGTACTTCGAGACCGAGTTCAACTACGACGAGGTCCTGAAGCTGCCCCGGCCTCGGGGTAAGGGTAGCGGCAACGGCCCTCAACTCTATGGAACCTACGAGCATTTGGGGCGCGACATCCTTTCGATGGTCAAGGAAGAGACCATCGGCTACAAAGGAATGAAGATCGACCGAATGTTCTTTGAGAAGTTCGAGGATGCCGTACGGAAAGACCAAATTATTGCCGAAGCCGTTATGGCTGGGCAGTGGGATCGGGTCATCGACTATGTCAACCGCGAAGTTTTCGACAAACCCGAGGAGTACTATACCCTCGCCAAGCTGCGCCAAGCCGCCGCCGTGGACCGCCGCCTGACCCTGCGCGAGATTCTGGAGAAGGTCTTCGACCTCATTCCCCGCTTCAAGTCTAAGGACGAGTTACTGGAAGAAGAATTCGCCAAGTTTGTTGCCGACCACAAGCCCGAAGAGTTCGAGTCCATCCCAGCCCTCAAGACCTATTTCAAGGCTTACGCCACCGACGGCTACACCCGCAACATCATCGATAAGCGGCAGTTCACCGACCTCGCAACGAATCCGGTCTTTTCCACCCGCGACTTCCGGGCTGTGCCAAAGAAATACCGCGCGCTTATTCCCGAGTATGTGAAAGACTATGTACCCCTCAACCAATTCGTCTGAACTGTGATTTGGGTGATTTAGTGATTAAGAGATGATGAGGAAGGAGCAGAAGTATTCGGAATTGACCGGAAAGATCATCGGATGTGCCATGACGGTGCATTCTGCTCTGGGCAATGGTTTTCAGGAGGTGATGTATCAAAGAGCATTGGCAATCGAAATGGCGGATCAAGGTATTGCCTTCAGCCGTGAACATGAAATGCCCATTTATTACAAAGAGCAACAAGTAGGTACGAGACGGGTGGATTTTCTGGTAGACAATGTTGTCTGTGTGGAACTGAAGGCTGTTATCCACCTGGAAGACGTCCATCTGGCACAGGCCATCAATTATTTGGAGGCATACGATCTGGAGGTCGGGTTGCTCATCAATTTTGGCGCCAGAAGTCTTGAATTCAAAAGAGTGACCAACAAGAAGTTCAAGCAAAAGAATCAAGGCAATCCAAAAATCACAGTATATGCTTGACACCGCCACCAAACGCCGTATCGACACCGCCCGCGACATCCTTGTCGGCAAGGTGCCCGACCCCAAGAGCCAGGTCGAGCAGATCACCATCGCCCTGATCTACAAGTTCATGGACGACATTGACGCCGAGGCCGAAGAGCTGGGCGGCGAGCGCGCGTTCTTTGCTGGCGAGTTTGCCCGCTTTGGCTGGGCCAAGCTGATGCGCTCCGGCCTGGGCGGACACGAAACCCTGAACCTGTACGCCGAGGCTATTACCAGGATGCCGGAGAATCCCGGCATTGCGCCGCTGTTCCGTGACATCTTCAACAACGCCTATCTGCCGTATCGCGACCCCGAAACCCTGCGCGCCTTTCTCAAGATCATTGACGAGTTCACCTACGATCACTCCGAACGCCTAGGGAGACGCCTTCGAATATCTCCTTTCTGTCCTCGGCTCGCAGGGCGACGCCGGGCAGTTCCGCACCCCGCGGCACATCATCGACTTTATTGTGGAAGTCATTGACCCGAAAAAGGACAACAGCGTGCTTGACCCGGCCTGCGGCACGGCCGGCTTCCTCATCTCGTCCTACAAGCACATCCGCACGGCCAACACCGACGAGCACGGCCACAACACGCTCACGCCGGACGACCGGAGCCGCCTCGCCGCCAATTTCAAGGGTTACGATATCTCGCCCGACATGGTGCGCCTGTCGTTGGTGAACATGTATCTGCACGGTTTCGCCGCCCCGCACATCTACGAGTACGACACGCTCACCAGCGAGGACAAGTGGAACGAGTACGCCGGCGTCATTCTGGCCAACCCGCCGTTCATGTCGCCCAAAGGCGGCATCCGGCCTCACAACCGCTTCTCCGTGCAGTCCAAACGCAGCGAGGTGCTATTCGTGGACTACATGGCCGAGCACCTGACGCCCAACGGTCGCGCTGGCATCATCGTACCCGAGGGCATCATCTTTCAGAGCCAGACCGCTTACAAGCAACTGCGCAAGATGTTGGTGGAGGAGTATCTTGTTGCCGTGGTGTCGCTGCCCGCAGGAGTGTTCCAGCCCTACTCCGGCGTCAAGACCTCGGTTTTGATACTGGACAAGGCGCTAGCGAAGAAAACGGACTGCATCGCCTTTTTCAAGGTAGAGAACGACGGCTTCGACCTGGGCGCGCAACGCCGACCGATTGATAAGGACGACCTGCCGCAAGCCAGCGCCGAGATTGGTGAATACCTGCGCCGCCTGCGGGCAGGATCGGCGAATACCAGATTCGCCCCTACGCCCACTACGCATTGTTGTGATAGGAAAGCGCAACCTTTCTCAAATTCTGATGTCCACTCAAGTGCAAACCGCTATAGTCAGAATTTTGTGATTACATCGCTAGAGCCGTAACGGAGAGGCGACCTCAACCGGTTACAGCCCTCCTGCCAACCCTTTGGCCTGTTTGACGTTCTCAGGCGCGGGGGAATCCGGGACAATGGTGATATGGCTACTCAAGTGCCTGAAAGAGTGTTGTTCAGCCAACATTCTGCTTGACCCATGATTACTGGAGGTGTATTCATCATTGATGTTTTAGAATCGTTATACTTGACAACATTTTGGGAACAATTCATAGTTCGCTATGCGGATCATCAGCAAGAAGAGGTTGCGGGAGTGTTGGGAGCGGCATGCGGACGCCGAGGAGCCGCTGCTTGCCTGGTATAGGGAGGTCGTGAAGGAGGAGTGGGAGACGCCGGTACAGATAAAGGAGAAATACCCGAATGCCCGCATTCTCGGTGACAGCCGGGTAGTCTTCAACATCAAGGGTAACCATTATCGGCTCGTGGCGAAAATCAACTATCCGGGACGCATTGTCTATGTCCGCTTTGTGGGAACACATGCCGAATATGACCTCGTGAATGTTCTGGAGGTGTAAGATGGCCACTGGAAAGATCAAGCCGGTCCGGACCAAGCAGGATTATGAGGACGCGCTGGCTCGGATCGACGCATTAATGGATGCGACGCCCGGCAGCCCGGAGTTCGATGAGCTCGACATCCTCGTCGATCTGGTTGAACTCTATGAGAGCAAGCACGAGCCGATGGGCTATCCGAGTCCGCTCGCCGCGATCGAGTTCCGCATGGAGCAGGGCAATTTGCGACCGCGTGACCTTATCCCCTTCATCGGGAGCCGGGCAAAGGTGTCCGAGGTGCTCTCCGGCAAGCGTGCCCTCACCATGCCGATGGCACGGGCGCTCCATAAGCATCTGGGTATTCCGGCGGATGTATTGCTGCGCGATCCGGATGTAGACCTGGACGATTCGCTTGCCGACATCAATTGGAGTCGGTTTCCTGTCAAGGACATGGCGAAGCTGAGCTGGATTCGAGATGGTCTCAACCTGGCGGAGCACGCCGAGGCGATTATGCGCGATTTGATTGACCGGGCGGGGGGGGCCGGATGTCGCCTGTGCTGCCCTCTACCGGAAGAACGATCATATGCGTGCAAACGCCAAGGTGGACGCTTATGCCCTTAAGGCGTGGTGCTGGCAGGTTCTAGCGACGGGGAACGAGAACTCGCCAAAGACAGAGTACATACCTGGCACCGTGATGCCGCACTTTCTCAGGGAGGTTGCGCAGTTGAGTTCGTTCGAAGACGGTCCGCGACTGGCCAGGGAGGTGCTGGCAAAACATGGCATCGCGCTAGTGAGCGTGCCGCATCTGCCGAGGACCTACCTCGACGGAGCGGCGCTCCGGCTCAGGGATGGGCGGCCAGTGGTCGGGTTGACCCTGCGCTACGACCGGATCGACAATTTCTGGTTCTGCCTGTTGCACGAACTGGCACACGTGGGTCGCCACCTGGACAACAACCAGGGCAATGCCTTTGTCGATGACCAGACGTTACGTGGGGTGGAAGGCAGGCGGGAAGACCCGAGAGAGGTGCAGGCCGACGAATGGGCGACCGAGGCCCTCGTTCCTAGGGCGGCTTGGGAAGCGAGCGCGGCACGGGAGCGTCCGACACCCATGGCGGTCATGAATCTGGCCCATGCACTGCAGGTCCATCCGGCGATCATCGCCGGCAAGATTCGATATGAGCACCAGAACTATCGGCTGCTGTCGCAGTTTGTGGGCACCGGCGAGGTCCGGCGGCAGCTTGGCATAATGGTGTGAGGTTGAGGTAAACGTGTCGATTACAGGCTCCGGTTAATCCTACAAATCCCAAAAATCACTTAATCCTACAAATCCCAAAAATCACAGTATATGCTTGACACCGCTACCAAACGCCGCATCGACACCGCCCGCGACATCCTCGTGGGCAAAGTCCCCGACCCCAAGAGCCAGGTCGAGCAGATCACCATTGCGCTGATCTACAAGTTCATGGACGACATTGACGCCGAGGCCGAAGAGCTGGGCGGCGAGCGCGCGTTCTTTGCTGGCGAGTTTGCCCGCTACGGTTGGGCCAAGCTGATGCGCTCCGGCCTGGGCGGACACGAAACCCTGAACCTGTACGCCGAGGCTATTACCAGGATGCCGGAGAATCCCGGCATTGCGCCGCTGTTCCGTGACATCTTCAACAACGCCTATCTGCCCTACCGCGACCCCGAGACCCTACGCGCCTTTCTCAAGGTCATTGACGAGTTCACCTACGATCACTCCGAACGCTTGGGAGACGCCTTCGAATATCTCCTTTCTGTCCTCGGCTCGCAGGGTGACGCCGGGCAGTTCCGCACCCCGCGGCACATCATCGACTTTATTGTGGAAGTCATTGATCCGAAAAAGGACGATACCGTGCTTGACCCAGCTTGTGGCACCAGCGGGTTCCTGATCTCGTCCTACAAGCACATCCGCACGGCCAACACCGGCGGACACGGCCATGACACGCTGACGCCGGACGAGCGGGGCCGACTCGCCGCCAACTTCGAGGGCTACGACATCTCGCCCGACATGGTGCGCCTGTCGCTGGTGAACATGTATCTGCACGGCTTTGCCGCCCCGCACATCTACGAGTACGACACGCTCACCAGCGAGGACAAGTGGAACGAGTACGCCGATGTGATCCTGGCCAACCCGCCGTTCATGTCACCCAAAGGCGGTATCCGGCCCCACAACCGCTTCTCCGTGCAGTCCAAACGCAGCGAGGTACTATTCGTTGATTACATGGCCGAGCACCTGACGCCCACGGGCCGCGCCGGCATCATCGTACCCGAAGGCATCATCTTTCAGAGCCAGAACGCCTACAAGCAGCTGCGCAAAATGCTGGTCGAGGAGTTTCTTGTTGCCGTGGTCTCGCTGCCCGCAGGAGTGTTCCAGCCCTACTCCGGGGTCAAGACCTCGATTCTGATTCTCGACAAATCGCTGGCAAAGAAGACCAACCGTATCGCCTTCTTCAAGGTCGAACACGACGGCTACGACCTGGGCGCCCAGCGCCGGGCGATTGACAAAAACGACCTGCCGCAGGTACAAGCGGGACTCGCTGAATATCTGCGTCGGGTGCGGGCGGGCGAAGCACTAGGCGACTTCGAGCCGACGTATGGGCTCATCGTCGAGAAGGGGAAATTAGCCGCGAACGAGGAATACAACCTCAGCGGGGAGCGGTACAAGGAACGAGAAACCCAATATCTCACAATCGACCCCAAATGGCCGATGGTGGCGTTGGGGGAGGTCATTCAAGATAAGCCGAGGAACGGATACTCTGGAAAACCTGTTCCCTATCCAACTGACCTAAAAGTTCTTTCGCTGAGTGCCACAACGTCAGGAACGCTGGACATCTCTCAGCACAAGTATCTCGACGAGAATATCTCTCTTGACTCACCGTGCCGATGCCGGCGGGGTGACATTTATCTTCAGCGTGGCAATACCAAAGAGTTGGTTGGCACCGCTGCGCTCTTCGACGTTGATGAATCAAACCTTGTTTATCCAGACCTCATGATTCGTGTGCGGGCGGATGAAGGGAAGATTACGAGTCAATTTCTCCTATGTGTTCTTCAGAGCGATTCCGTTCGAGAATACCTGACTCGGAACGCGGTCGGGTCGGCCGGAAGCATGCCGAAGATCAACCAAAAGATCGTTGAGCAGATTCCAATACCCCTCCCACCGCTGGAAGTGCAGCGGGAAATCGTGGCGGAGATAGAGGGCTACCAGAAGGTGATAGACGGCGCTCGGGCGGTGGTCGAAAATTATAGGCCGCATATCCCCATTGATCCCGCTTGGCCGCTGGTAGCGTTGGGGGAGGTGCTGACTCTGCAAAGGGGACACGACCTTCCAAAGAAAAATTTTGTTGAGGGCAAATATCCTGTTGTTGGTTCAAACGGTATTATTGGATACCACAATGAATTTAAGTATTCTGGTCCAGGCGTGGTTACTGGGAGAAGTGGAACAATTGGTAAAGTTTGTTTCATTAAAGAAAATTACTGGCCTCATAATACCTCCCTATTTGTTAAGGATTTCAAAGGTAACAGCAAAAAATATATTTTCTTTTTACTTGAATCACTAGATTTAAGAAGCTTGGGAGAAAGAACCTCCGCCGTTCCTTCACTTGATAGAAATAATGCGCATAGGCTAAATGTATATTTACCACCACTCGAAACCCAAACCCAAATTGTAGTCGAAATCGAGGCCGAGCAGTCCCTCGTCAGTGCCAACCGTGAACTGATCGAGCGTTTCGAGAAGAAGATTCAGGCTGCTATCTCCCGCATCTGGGGTGAAGATACGACAGGCTCTCCAGAAGCATAGGACTTAACGGGAGCAATTGAATCTGGAACACCCAGCGTTCAACTGGTAAGGAGGACAAGAAATGATTTTAGTTTTTGTAGGTGCGGGAGGCTCAGCCGCTGTTGATCCAGATCAGTATCCGACCACTGTCGAGTTCTTCAAGCGTCTTCCCAAGGAAATAACACAGCAACCCCTTTTCACCCTCGTCCGTGAATTCCTAATGACGCAGAAGGAGGATGGACAGCCTATCGATATTGAAGAAGTCCTGTGGAGCCTTGATAAACTTCAAGAGTATTTCTCGTTGTCCCGCGCTACCCATACTATAGAGGGATGGATCATGGCGAAGAATCGTCTTAACCAATTGGATGGCAACGCGCTTCCTGGAGGGAGTAACCCGCTTTTGGGAGGGATAGACAACATCAGCGTTAATCACTTAACACCGCTACGAGATAGCATCAATGCCAAGGTACATGAATTCTATGTGAAGCGTCCCGACGAGAACAAGTTGTCGGATTGGGTTAACCTCCTCCGGCATATCGAAGGGCTTGACCCGGTTATTGAGATTTTCACAACGAACTATGATCTGGTGCTGGAAACAGCCGTGAATAGAGCCAAAATAAGGACGACAACAGGTCGAGAGTTCGATGGTTTGCATACGTTTTTGAATACCGCCCTCTGGGATGAACCCAGCGGACCCCCTAAGTATCACGGACGGCTGACCAAACTACACGGGTCCATGGACTGGCAACGCAGAGGCAATACAATTCTTTGTAGCGACCTTTATACCGGAAACCCCCAACAACACTCAATCTTGTATCCAGGATTCAAAGGAGAGCCCAACGAGGAGCCCTTCATCAAATTCCATGAACATCTACGAGCTGTGGTACGCGAAGCAGGGGCAGCGTTTTTTATCGGTTTTGCCTTTCGCGACGACTATATTAACACAATCCTCTCTGGGCTCCGTCCGAAGACTCCCAAATACGTCATTGACAAAGAAGACTCACCTCCCGCTCTTGCTTTCCTAGATGGATGCAAGCATTTCAGCAATGGGCTTACGGTAGGGGCGATCCAGGACTGCATAAAAAGCCTAGCTGCCGTCATTTTTCAGGAGTTGAAACAACATTTAAAACCGTAGGTCGGGTTAGCGGAGCGTAACCCGACAGCCGCCTCCTTCACCGTATGGAATGCGGCCGGTAGGTTCCGTGGTCGATAATGGGCATTGTTGGATATGGATTTTTTATTTACACTGTATCCAGTTCCAATTCTAGTCAAGGAGGTTTGGACCATGGCCAGAGACACTTACAAATATCACTTCAAAAAGGGCAACAAGATTGTTCATACGGGCATAACCAACGATCTCGAATGGCGCGAGCAAGAGCACAAAGAGGCCTTTGGGGAAAGCGGCCACATCAAGAAAGGTAGGTTACGTGACGACTCTCGACGCCGCCCGGAAATGGGAAAGCGAACAAGCAAAAAAGGGAAAGCCTAGCAGAAGGGGTTGATAAAGAATTAGTCAATATACATGCCTGACCCCTAAGTCTCTACAATCGGGAAACCGAATCGGCAGTCCTGATCACGACATATCGGCCCGACCCTGCACGGTGGGTCAACTGGCGTACAAGGAGGCAGAGATGATTCCATTCAATAAGTGCCCGGTGTGTAGTGGAGAAGTCGTTGCGAAGCAGACCGAAAAGCTCCTCCGTGGGGGTGTTAATTTCGCTACGGTGACCGTCCCTGCGGAAGTCTGTCTGCGCTGTGGAGAGCATCTGTACTCTCCCGAGACGATTCGTCTGTTCGAGCAAGTCCGCCGAAAGCTCAGCGCTCAAGACGTGGAAGGATTTGAACCCTTGGGAAGATCGTTCCGCATTCCGAACTAGGGGTGGCGGGTGAAGAGGCTAAAGCGGAGACGGAGGAGGCTAAAAGTTAGAGACGCGATAAAGCCCATGAGGAGAATCGCTGTGAAATACGCTATCCTCATCGAAAGAACCGACAACGGCTACTCCGCTTATGCGCCCGATTTACCCGGTTGCATAGCCGCCGCAGACACAAAAATCGAAGTGGAAGAACTGATCCGCGAAGCTCTCAGCCTACATCTCGAATCACTCCGCGAACACGGCGACCCAATCCCCGAACCGCAAACTACCGCCACCCTGATTGAGGTCCCACCCGTTTAAGCGTTGCCGCCCAAAGTCCCAACTTTCATCCACCACCGCCAGCAACCCGGCTAGGCCTCGTCACCAAAATCGGATCGACCCCGCCCGGGTCAATGCCAACCGCAAATTGATCGAGGGCTTCGAGAAGAAGATTCAGGATGTCATTGTTCCTAGCAGGGGATAAATGCGTAAACGTCCCCGTCAAGTAGACGGGGTAAAACTAGAGCTTCCGGGACTTGTTCACGGAACGAGCGTAACCTACCTCCCCCTACTCCACGGTTTCGTATGCGGTCGGCAGGTTATCCGGCTGGTAGTCGTTCTTAGGATTGTCCCGGCGCTTGAATACGCCTTTGTGGATCTTCGCTCCTGCCGGGATCTTGCGGACCTCTTCGCCGCGAAAAATCCAGAAACCCGTAAACGACTGGTGCAACTTGTCATGTGGGTTGCCTACGCGATCCGCAAGCCTATCCTCTTCTACCCGCATCCCGCACGCTACCGCCTTGCCGAGCATCCAATGCAAGGCGATGTTCGACAACCCGCGTTCGCTGTACCCGCCGCCTACGTCCGCATGGACGCCCGCGAACCAGACCTGCTCAAGGGTCTGATTCGTCCCTACCCTGCGCTCGTCCCAGAGAAAAGGCGGAAAATCGTTTCGCTTCTCGTCTATGGCCAGGGCGTGGAAGCCGTGGACAACCTCGGGGTTGAGCCGCGCGTCATGAAAACGCTTGCCCGCGTTCAGTGCCAACGACGCTACGGTGTCCCACACGCCGATGAAGTGGACCGGACAGGCACGGCCGAACGTCTTGCGGAAGCCGCGCGCAAGGTCGGTGTTTTTGGGGGTGTTGTAAACCTTCGAGGCGTATTCGACAAGGTTCCCGGCGTCCGCGCGGAGCAGTCCGCATTTGTAAAGCATCCCGGCCAGCGAACGCACGGTGAACGCGCCACGGCTGAACCCGAACAGATACACGCGATCTCCGCTTTCGTAACAGCCCATCAGGTAGCGATAGGCGTCCTCGACGTTTTTCTGGAGCCCGTAGCCGGTCGCTTGGTCGGCCAGGGATGTCAGTTTTCCACTCTCTTCGTGGTATTCCCAGCCGCCCGTGCCTACGCCCGGGTCGTAGTACGCGACCTGGGACGCGTCTTTTACGGCCAGATCGTAGGTTTCCACAACGTTCGTGTTGTTGCGTCCGTATTCGTTGCCGGTTCCGTCGCAGCAAACGACGATGTTCTTCATACAATTCTCTTGGATTAGCAAGACTGTCGGATTGCGCTACGCTAATCCGACCTATGGGCTGCCGGTAGTCCATCTCGTATAGCGTGTTCTCAATGTCAAGACTACTATAATGCCGGCTTATAGCATCTTTCATTTGGGTAGGCGTCTGTTGATGATCCTGCTCCCTGTTTTGTAGGGGCGATCCTGTCGGCCATCCTGGCCGCGTGATCGCCCACTGTGCAAGGTCGCGGGCGGGCCGGCGAATACGAGATTCGCCCCTACGCTTTGTGGTGATAGGAAAGCGCAACCTTTCTCAAATTCTGATGTCCACTCAAGTGCAAACCGCTATAGCCCGCGGTGGGGAAATTGAACCATGCTACTGTCTGGCTCGAAGGCTTCGGCCGATGCCTCTGCGATGCAGACCGATCGCATCCCCGTGGGTATCTATTGCAGCGCTGCTGTTGAAAGAAAGGCCGATATGGTCTATATTGGACCAATTCTTATTTGGAGGCTGGATCATGAGCCGTTCTACACCCTGCCAGACCTGGACCGTTGCCGAGGCCAAGGCTCGCCTTTCCGAGATCTTGCGTCTCGCCGAAGAGGAGGGGCCTCAACATATCGGCAAACGTAAGTCCTTCGTGGTAGTCCCCGCGCACGTATGGGCCGAGAAGCAGTCGCAGCGCAAACCCATGGGCCAGTGGCTGATAGACAACATACCCCGGGGCGTGAATCTTGATATTCCTAGCCGTCGCGAGCCCGGGCGCGAGGTTCCGTTCAACAACGGCGATATAGAGTGAGCGGCTTCCTTCTCGACACTAACGTTGTTTCGGAGTTGACAAAGGATGCGCCGGACTCGCGGGTTGTTGAGTTCCTTGCCGCTCACGACGACCTATGGCTGTCGACTATCGTCCTGCATGAGCTGGACTTTGGCTTGAATCTGCTCCCGCTGGGGCGACGCCGCAACCGCATAAGGGCTGCGTTGTTGGCATTCGTCATGGAGTACGAGGACCGAATCCTGGCGGTGGACCGTCCAGAAGCTGAGCAGGCAGCTACTCTGAGGGCGCAAGCACATCGATCCGGCCGTGTCCTGCATCTGGGCGATGCGCTGATCGCCGGGACGGCCAAGACGCATAATCTCGCTGTTGCGACGAGGAACGTGGTGGACTTCGATGGTTTGGACGTCGCCGTTACCAACCCTTGGGAGGCAATGTGAAAGGCGTCATCGAATCCACTGTGGAAAAAACTATAAATCAGTCAGAATTTTCCAATGAAGCGCGCGCCCTGCTTGTCGTTTCCTCAACCGCGACACTCGTAGAAATAGAATAGATATGAATATCAGGATGCTCCCGGCAAAAAATTCGGAAAATTTCATCCGCAAAAGCCCGCCCGATAAACGGTACCCCGGAAAAATCCAGTACGATTTCCTTGAATTTATCAAAGCGAGCCAGGACTCTTCTTGCCTGCGAACGGGAAACTAACTGTTCATTGCCGTATTGTGCAAGCTTGACCGGGACCAGGGTGCGAGAAAAGCCGTACTCTCCCTCTCCGGAAGTGTAGGCGTCAAACACCTCCGTGGTCGTTCTTTGCGAATAGATACCCATCTTCATGCTGACATAGGTTCCTGGTGATGGTTGCCGCTCTTCCGACTCTATGAGCCAGTCTTGTCTGTCGGTGCTCGCACTGAAAAAGAGACCGCCCGACAAAATACTGAATTTGTCGAACATCCGCGAAGTAAAAAATATACCTTACCTTGACAATAAAGTGATTGATAAATATTATCTGACTATGGTCATAACTACGGTCATAATATTCAAATAAGGAGAAGGAATGCCTTCCATTTCAAAAAGTAAATTGAAAGCCAATATGCTGCGGATCTTTCGCAATATTGAGGAAACCGGCGAAGAATTGATCGTTACAGATCACAATCGCCCCGTTTTACGCATTCAGCCTATTGCCCAGAAAAAGACCGTGGAAGAGGTGTTCGGCACCATTCAGGGCAAAGTCATCTACCGCGAAGACATCAATACACCGACCACCGACGAATGGGGAGAGCTGAGATGATTGTTCTGGACACTTCAGCCCTCATCTTCTGGACCCTGGATCAAGAGCGGCTGTCTCAAACCGCGGCACAAGCAATCTCAGACGCCGACCGCATTGCCCTCAGCTCCATCTCTATCTGGGAAATCGGCATCAAAATGCAAAAAGAAAAACTCTTCATACCGGTCTCCATCCAGGAATTCACGGATAAACTGGAACAAATCGACCGCCTCGATATTCTCCCTATAGACGTCCAGACCTGGATCAAAAACCTCGAACTCAACTGGGATCACCGCGACCCTGCCGACCGCACCATTGTTGCTACTGCCAGTCTGCACGCCTGCGCGCTCGTTACCTCCGATTCTGCTATCCGGGCATTTTATTCACAGACAATTTGGTAAGAGATTTGTTTACCTTCAGACTTTCTTACACGGCTCTGCCTGACGTGTGCGATGAGGTCACTGTGACCTCGTAGCTATCTGGCCCCATAATGGTAAACCAACGGTGGACTACCCCGGTTTCAATCTCAGAAGGATTCATATCCATATCCGCATACTCTTGCCGGGCTGCCATAATATCGTCCACCATCAAATCAAAGGGCGCCTTGGTCCTGGGCACAATGGGTTCTTCAGCCGGTCTCAGCACCAGGTGCGTCCCTCCCCGTAACTCTAGAACAGCTATGGTTTCGGTCTGATGGATATGCCGTAGCCCAAGCCTGACAAAATAGTCAGTAGCCGGGGCAATATCGCTCACCCGTAAGCTCACATGGCCAACGGCCACCAGCGGGCGGGCTTGAGCTTCTTTTGCCATAAGGGCCTCCTTTCTGCACAGGTGACTATGTTAGAGAGCTTAGCAAATAGTCCGTTAGAATCAACCATTGATCTATTGCTTTTTAATAACCAATGCTGTTTTATTGGGATTTGCGTAACCAAAGAGTTGTGGTCTGGATGCAGCCAAGCGTAATCCAGGCGTAATCCCGTAATCCAGGCGTAATCCAGGCGTAATCCAGGAATGTTTGCCTTCAGTCTTGTTGCCCCGGATTCCGCGCTGCTTCATCCGGGCTACTGAGAGCTTGCCAACACAATGAGTGTCTTCTAGATTCTGCTTCCCAATTTCTTATGGAGGGATCTATACATATGCAGCTGTCTGAAGAAAGCAGGCTTCAGTTTACCCCTGATTTGCACATTTGTCGCCTATTAAACGGCATGTGGCAGGTCTCTGGCGGCCATGGGTCTATTGACCCTAAGGCAGCCATTCAGAACATGTTTGACTACCTCAAGGCGGGCTTTACCACTTGGGACCTGGCGGACCATTATGGTCCGGCGGAGGATTTTATTGGTGAATTCAGGCGCCAAGTGGCAGCCTTGCATGGGACAGAGGCACTCTCTGGCTTCCAGGCCTTTACCAAGTGGGTTCCTCGGCCCGGGCGCATGACACGGCAGATTGTTGAGGAAAACATTGCCATATCGTTGCGGCGGATGGAGGTTGAGACCATCGATCTACTGCAGTTCCACTGGTGGGAATACCGCAATGCCAATTATCTTGATGCCCTTGCCCATTTGTCTGATCTCCGGAACGCAGGCAAGGTCCGGCATCTGGGTCTGACCAACTTTGATACCGAGCACCTAAAGGTTATTACTGAGAACGGGATCAAGGTGGTGTCCAATCAGGTGCAGTTTTCCTTGATTGACCTACGGCCCGAAGTGCAAATGATTCCGTTCTGCCGGGAGCACAATGTCCAGCTCCTTACCTATGGGACCTTCTGCGGCGGCCTGTTGTCCGAGAAATACCTGGGACAACCTGAGCCTGGGTATAGAATGCTAAACACGGCTAGCCTGCGCAAATATAAACAGATGGTGGACGCTTGGGGTGGTTGGGGTTTGTTTCAAGAGCTGCTCGGGGTGCTCAAGGATATTGCCAACAAGCACAAAGTAAGTATTGCCAATGTGGCTGTACGGTACATTCTGGACCGACCAACGGTAGCCGGAGTCATTGTTGGTGTGCGGCTAGGCGTCACAGACCACCGGGAGGACAATGCTCGTGTGTTTGATTTCACACTTGACCCCGAGGATCATAAGCGAATACAGGCCGTCCTAGACAAGTCGCAGGATCTATATCGACTCATTGGTGACTGCGGCGATGAGTATAGATAATAATACTGCCAGGAATACTGCCCAGGTTCGCGCCTCGGAGCCATATAGTAACAGTTGGTCACGGGGTTTGTCTGGCACGGCCACAAATGACACTGCTATAGCGGTCTCATGAAGGTTGGGGTGCTCCTTATTGTGATCGCGGCTGGGAGCCTGCTCTTTGCCAGCACTGCCCTAGCCGACCTATGCCGCAACTGGAGCCAGGGTACGGTAACCGGCACCTTGGACCATACGATTATCCGTGAGGCCAGCGGCTTGGCGGCTTCCAGAAAGTTTCCCAATAGACTTTATCACATCAATGATTCGGGTGGTGGTCCATTTTTTTATATCACCGACATTCATGGCAACCATACCCAGTCGGTGCGGATCAAAGGTTTTGATGCCAGTTATGCCGATTTTGAGGACCTTGGTATTGGGCCGTGCTCGCCTGACAAATCCTGTCTTTTTATTGGCGATATAGGGGATAACCATACGGCCAGAGAGACAATCCAGATACTTGTTATTGAGGAAAAGGGTGAGTATGCTGGGCCCGTTGCTCCTTTGTACAGGGTGACTCTTACCTATCCAGATCGGCCTCATAATGCAGAGGGGATGGCTATACATCCAAACGGGGATATCTATATTCTGACAAAAGAGGCTGATCTTGGGCAGTGGCGGACCTTTCCGGCAAAGCTATTTAAGCTGGAGCGCGAGAAGTGGAGAAATAGCCAAGACCGTGTTCAGTCCCTCACCCTGGTGGGGGAGATTGATTTTCCCTACCTGGCTGCTTTTCATTCCAATTTTCTGGGCCTTATTGTCACCGCATTTGACATTGCGCCTAGTGGCGCCAAATTCTTGGCCTTAACCTATCAGCACGCCTTTGAGTTTCGCCTTGATCTGGCAACCTCCGCCCTGAAGTCCAGTGACGAACTTAAAGAAGGGCAGGACTACCATCTCATCAAATTAAGGTCATTACCCCAACAGGAAGCCATTACCTACCAGCCCAATACCAAAAGTTTCATTTACAATACCGAACTGCGGGGGGCCAAGGTCGAGCTGATTCGCGTTGATTGTCTGGACTAAACTGTAGAGAAGCAGAGGTTTTCAGGAAGGACGGTTCTTAGGGCTTGTCCTTCTGTTTGTTCCCTCCCCATCGAGTGAGGAGGGTGAAAATCCTGGGCCTAACGCGACCCTGTTTGTTTCCTTCGTTCTTTGATTTGCCTTCACAGTACCCAGTCATCAATCACTATCGGCAAGCGACATAAGAATGTGCAGTACATACCAAAACAACAACGCTACCGAGGCAAAAAGAGCCAACGCGGCCGCAACATGTTGACCGGTGTGATAGTGATGAATAATATTCGAGGTAGTATATAGGATAGCACCAGCCGCATAAGCAACCATAATCCCCGCAAAGAAAATTCCCAGGCTGAGACCGAACATAATACCGGCTACAATGATCCCCAGAGCCACAAAGCCTCCTAGTGACAAAATACCGCGGAGAAAGGAAAAATCCTTTTTGGTTGTGAAGGCAGTATAGGTCAGGCCTACAAATAAAAGTCCGGTCATGATCCCGGCTGTGGGAATAACGTCAGGCGAGCTAAAATTCGCCGCAGTATAAAGCAATGGCAAGAAAATAACAGCATCTGCCACAACATAAAGGCCAAGTCCCAAATACTGCATTTGGGGCGATGTATCTGAACGAGCCCAGCTATCTGCCAGCCAGGAAACGGCCATAAAAGCCCCAAGCACTATTAGCCAGGAGTAGCCACCCACCATTATACGGACAAGTCCCTCCGCCCCGGACCACTGAAGTAAGAGAGTCTCCACACCAATGAAGCCAAGAATGGCAAACGCCAAATGGTTGTAGGTCTGACGGATAAACTCAGCACGGGCGCTAGCCCCAGCATAAGCTACGGTGTCTGAATACGTTGCTGCGTTCATTTATATATACCTCCATTGTCCAAAATGGTAATTGCCTCTCTTTCCCTTGTCAAGGCAAAAAATCTAGTTTTGAGCGCCAAAAAGTAGGTGAGGCTAGTGGTCTGATCACTAGCCTCATCATCCTACAGGAGAAGACACTACAGGAGAAGACATTTTATCAAATTTCCAGACACGACCCTATTCTTTCCTTCCTGAAGCTCAGCAGAGTATGGCTTCTTGCCTATCTTGACCTAGGGGTGAAATCAGGCTAGTCCTGCCGCACCTAGAGGCAATCGTGATACGTGCCGTGGGCAGGCTTGGTCAGGACGAGTATCTTGTATACGACCCCAAGGCGTACTCCGCACACGACTAAAAACAGGAGGAACGAGTCCTATGATAATGGCCAATGCGTTTCGCGAGAAACTAACCCAAGGAAAACCAACTATGGGTACGCACTATCTCTCAGCCGATCCAGACCTCCCTGAGATCATTGGAGATACTGGTTTATTCGACTACGGCGAATTTTGTGCTGAATACTCCGCTTTTGATATGCACTTACTCTACCACATGGCGCGTTCCGGCCAGTGTGGTAACTTACCCCTCATGATAAAGCCCGATCAGAAAAGCCAAGCCTATTGGGCTCAAGCTGCCCTTGGTGCTGGGTTTAAAGCAGTACTTTTTACGGATGTACGTACAGTAGAGGATGTTCGGCTGTGCCATCAAGCTATTAGAGCAGATAACCCTGATATAGGCGGGCATATGGGCGTCAAACTTCGTCGCCCTGCATTAGCTGGTTACAATCCTGAGGGCTACCTTGAAGATCTTAATTCGGTTGTGTTTTTGATCATGATTGAGAAAAACATCACCGTTGATAACATTGATGAGATTCTAAATGCGGCAAACGAAAAAGGTGTTGACATGAGCCAATGGGGACCAGCCGATTTTGGCTTCTCCAGAGGCGAACCAAGTCTTATGTATACACCGAAGATACAGCCGTTTGAAGAACTTGTCATCAAAAAGTCAATAGAATATGGTGTTTCTCCACGGATCGAAATTGGCGAGGTTGAGCAGGCAAAACGCTACATTCAACTGGGCGTACAACACTTCTGTATTGGCTGGGACCGATTCATATATCAAGCAAACTTAATGAAGCTTGGCGAAGGACTGCGAAAAATCATTGAAACTCTCTAATATTATTGCAATTGATATGGGTCTAATTTCCCTTAGTTCTGTCTCGAACCCCAGGGAGATAATAGGGCTAGAGGGAAAGCGGCCAAAAGCTTTGAAGACTCGCCACAAAAGATCAGTGACAAACTGCGCCAGCTGAGTTACAGCATGGTTGCTCTTCGTCTATGTGATGAGGCCATGCGCCTCTGGGGGTCAATGCTGACTGGTAGTGCACCCCCAGACCATGCTCAGGGTCTCCAGGCCATTCTGTAAGCGCCGCCAGTTGTTTCTTCCCTGGTCACTACACGGTATAATCTTCACCCTTGTCCTTTTCTTGGGAGTAAGAGGCTATAATCCGGAGGATCTCATGGCTAAGGATTCTGTTGGTAGTCAGCATATAGGCAGCGGTCCGCTAAGCAGCGGTCCGCTAAGCAGCGGTCCTCAGTCTGCCAGCTTGCCGGAGCCGTCTTTTGCCGAGCGTGCTCGTACCCTTACGTACCTCGGCCTCACTGGCACGCTTGCGACCGTGTCGTGTAAACATTCCGGCTGGCCATTCGGCTCGGTGATGCCTTATAGCCTTGACGCCTACGGCCGACCGGTGTTCCTGATCAGTCGTATGGCCGTACATACGCAGAACCTGCGCAAAGACCCTCGTGCGAGTTTACTGGTAAGGCAGCCGGGCTGGACTGGCGATCCGTTAGCTGGCGCGCGTGTGACCCTGATGGGACAGGTAGCCGAGCTAGCAACTACCGACCTGGAGCCAATACGGACCGCATACCTGGCGCGTCATGAGAACGCTGCAGCCTGGGTAGACTTCGACGATTTTGACTTTTACCGACTGGAGGTCACGGACGTATATTATGTGGGCGGTTTTGGCGCCATGGGCTGGGTGCTGGCTGCGGACTACACCGTGGCCGAGCCTGACCCCCTGGCGGATGCGGCCCCAGGGATTATTGACCACATGAACCAGGATCATGCTGATGCCTTGCGTCTGTTCTGTCGGGTGTATGCTGGTGTTAGGGCTGATGAGGCCGTGATGATGTCGGTAGATCGCCTGGGCTTTCGTGTCCGTGTGCGTACCGGTGAGCGGATGCACGGAGTACGCCTGGCGTTTCCCCGCGAGGCACGCAATGTCCAAGATGCCCGAACCGTGCTGGTAGCAATGGCACGAGAGGCGCGGGAAAAAGAGGAAAAAACATAGCAATCCATAAGCGTGCGCCATACGCACGAATAGCGTGCGCCATACGCACGAATAGCGTGCCATACGCACGAATAGCGTGCGCCATACGCACGAATAGCGTGCGCCATACGCACGGAAAGAGGACTGGGCGATTTAATTCGTGCGCGTAGCGCATGCTCCCGTGGCTGACAATGCCAGTCTATCAGCTTACCGCAGATCTTGCTTTCCCTAACCCGGAGTGGGCGAATCCTGAAGGGCTTTTGGCTGTGGGAGGAGACCTCTGTGCGGAACGCCTGATTTTGGCCTATACCCTGGGGATCTTTCCCTGGTACGGACCGGGTTATCCGATCCTGTGGTGGAGCCCACCGCAGCGATGTATTATGCAACCATTCCACTTTCATGTTTCCCGCAGTCTTCGGCGGTTGCTGCGCCAAGGGCGTTTTACTGTTACCTTTGACCAAGCGTTCCCCGAGGTTATTCAGGCCTGTGCCGGTACCCGGCTCAAACGTCGCGAGGAGACCTGGATCACCCCAGAGATGATCGATGCCTATGTTCTCCTCCACGAACTTGGGCTAGCCCATTCCGCCGAAGCCTGGCAGGCAGGGGAGCTGGTGGGGGGAATATATGGGGTCAGCCTGGGGCGGGCCTTCTTTGGTGAGTCCATGTTTGCCCGAGCGCCCAACGCTTCCAAAGTGGCCTTTGCTACCCTGGCCCAAAGGCTGGCGGAGTGGCAGTTTGTGATGATCGACTGTCAGATTACTAACCCCCACCTGCAAAGCCTGGGGGCCCAGGAGATTCCCCGGGCGGACTTTCTGGGCCGCCTGGCTGAGGCGCTCAAGTTTCCCCGCCGGCGGGGAAAGTGGTCGCAACCACATAGTGATTAATAACCTCTCGCTCTTCGGGAGTGAGGGTACCCCTGGGGATCGTGAAATTATAGACCTCGTTTTCGGAAAGCAAGGGTACTTCATCTCCCTCACTATTGATCCAAGTATATCTTGCTATTCTTTGAACCCTGTCCTGGTGGCTGGTCACCTGAAGCCCAGCTTTGGTTAGTGCCATTATCCTGGAGGCCACTTCATTGGCCGTCCTCCCAACAAGTGAAAATGAATATGATACACACTTTGCCCCGCCGCCGGCCCGCAGTTGGTGACTACGCGAAAACCCTCTTTGGCAATCCCGTGGGCTTCAGCCAGCCGATTAGCCACTAAAAAAATATGGCCTACCAGGTCTCTATTTTCTTCGCTAATCTCCAAAGCCGTAGCTATGTGCTTACACGGTATAATGAGAAGATGGACCGGAGCCTGAGGATTGATGTCCTTAATGGCTACGACCTTTTCATCTTGGTAAACAATTTCCCCTTTAACCTTACCCGCAATCATACTACAAAAAAGACACTGGCTCACTCCTTCTTCCTCCTTCTATTATTGAGCAGGATTTTGCTTCATCCTGACCCTCTCACAAGGTCTTATCCATAACTCCCAGGCATGAGCATAATCCGAGGCGGTTCCTTCTTTATCCGATCCTGCACTCCGCCAATGCTGGCAAGGTCTTCCCGCACGCGCCGTCGCAGCTTCTCCAGCCGCACCCCAGCGCACACGTCCGGCAGCAGAGACACTTTCTCCAAGCCTGGACCTAGCATTTTTTCTCCATGAGCCCGACGAATAGCTCCCAGCGTAGGTCCTCCTCAACCTCATCAAGCGCCTCTTCCAGATGCTCGTGCGCCTCGAAGTAGCGGCCGGAGTTAAAGTCCTTGATCGAGCGTAGCAGGGTAGGATAGTGTAACATTAAATTTATATCCTAGCTTTTCTTGGTCTGGAGAGGAAGTAGTTGGGAGCAGCTAACAGCGGATTGGGGGTGTCTCTAGGGGTGGGCAACTATACTGGTTTGTTCATGAGCAGCGTAGCCGCGCTAGGGGCGGAGTCGAAGAGCGCCGAGCTTAAGAGACCTGCTATAAAGCTGAAGAAGGATGCCCTATGACTTTGTCTCAACTTAGCTTGTCGTTGACTCCCCTCCCACCCTATTCCTTTGCTCTGACAACCGCACGGTTTACTCGCTTCAAGGACGAGAATGTTGATCACGTTCAGTCCCACAGCTATCGGCGCCTGCTCTCAGTAGACGGGCAACTGGCACTGGCAACGGTGACTGATAAAGGCACGATCACCAAGCCTGTTCTATGCGTGGAGCTACAAGGCACACGTAAGACCGACCTCAAGCGACCCGAGTTTGCTACTCAGCTCCGCCACATTCTCTGTACCGATTTGAACCTTAAGCCCTTCTATCGTCTGGCCCGCAAGCATGAACTGCTCGCTCCGTTGGTGACCCGCTTTCGTGGTCTCAAGCTTATTGCCAGCCCCACTATGTTTGAGTCCCTGGTTATGGCGGTGCTATCACAACAAGTCAACCTGACCTTTGCCTACTCCATCAAGAAAGAGCTGGTCGAGATCTTTGGCAATAAGTGGAGGGTTAACGGCGAGACCTATTATGCGTTTCCCGGACCTGAGCGGTTTACCGTAGAGACCGAAGAGCGACTGCAGCGGTTTCGTCTGAGCCGAGCCAAGGCTGGCACCCTGGTGCGTTTAGGCCAGGCCTTTGCCTCGGGCATATTGATCCAGGAGGAATTGGCCGCACTGCCTGATGAGGAGGTGGTCGAACGGCTGACGCAAATTAAAGGAATTGGCCGCTGGAGCGCAGAAACCTGCTTAATGCGGGGTCTGGCCCGGGCTGATGCTTTTCCCGGGGGTGATCTGGGTGTAGTCAAATACTTAGCTCAGGGATTACTGGGCAAAGCGGAGCGAGCCTCCGAGGCTGAGATGCGGGCTGTGGCCGAGCCCTGGCGTCCCTACCGCGGACTTGCGCTTGTCTACTGCTATGCTGAGCTAATGCGGCGGCGGGGAGGATGATTTATAGATCCTCTCCCATTCCCCTTTGCTCGCCTGCCTGACGAATGCCGCGTTATCTAGGATGCCCTTAAGAGTTCCCGGCTTGACGATCAGTCCCGGAATGTAGACTCTGCAAAAAGATGTTGGGTTTCGCTCTTACTCAACTCAACCTACAGGTCTCTGTGGTATGAATGCAGGTCATGGGTATTGATTAGGGTCGTCTGCGCTCAGCTCTTCATGATTGGCTGCCGTGAGCAAGTCCTGGTCCGCAGAGACAAAAGTCAAAGGGGCAAGCTGCTGGCTGACAAGGGTCCTGTTAGCGATGAGGGCTACCGCGAGTTGTATAGCATCGTATCCACGCAGTCTTTGCCTACCCGTAAGGTCTACACCGAGAGTGATGACCTGCTGGTCTACACCCAGAATCTGATATTGGCTGGAAGCGTCACGGATAAAGTCTTGCATCCCTTGCTTATACTCTTCGGGTGTCATTTCTTGAGACCGCTGCTTGCTGGCCAAGGCGGCAGCCACCTCGACTATGGTTACATTGGCAATGAGGATGATATGACTACTCTGAGGGTCGCAGAGGCTGCTGACCCAAGTAGTGCCTTTTTCCATAGCGTATCGTTTGACTACAGCACTGCTGTCCAGGAAGTAGGTAGTCACTTTGGAGTAGCTCGCTGCTCAATGATAACAGCGCTAAGAGGTCGCCCTTGTACCTGAATAGGACTCTGACGGGGAGCTGACGGGTCAGAGACATAGGTTGTGATCAAGTCTGGACTAAGAGATTGTAGAAGCCCAGCAGAACGAAGGACCTGGTGCGGACGGTATTTTTCCTGCTCTTGTTCTTTTGTGAATGGGGTTTCCTCTGCTAGGTGCTCAAGGATAAATCCTTCGAGAGCCATCCCTCTGCTTGCTGCTTTGGCTTGGAGTTTAGCATATAGATCATCGGGCAGAGTGAGAGTAAGTTCACGCATAAAACAATTTTCTCCGATTGCTCAACGTAAGCTTGACTCGTTGGCTTCTTCCTTGTTCGGGGAGAGCATTGCTAGCATCGGTTAGCCATTCCATACCAGGTGATTATAGCACATTGGGGGGAAAGGCAAGACGAAACAGGTGGGCATAGCAGGCAGGTCACCTTCTATGCGTGCGGCAAACGCCACCGCCTGCCAGACATCGGGCCGGGTTCACGGGTTCGGGCCTTCGGTGACCATCGTTACGGCTCGGCCTATCTGTTCGCTCCGCCTTTCGGCCTTGGAGTGCCTCACTAGCTCTGCCTGAGCGCCACCTACTATGCCGTCGGCTGACTTGGGAATTTTCTCATAATTCTGGCGACCACCAGGGTGGCTGCTCCCTGCCGTCTGCTCCTGCTGTTTCCCAATGTTGTAACGCGATACCTCAAAGTCGATAAGGTGATGAATGGTTCTGAGTTCTTGTTGTCTCTCACTTTTCTGTGCTATAGCGAGGCCAGTGTCATCTAGGACGCTCAAGCAACGAATAACCAAGTGCCGACGAGGACCCGCCTTGCTCGGCAGCCTGAATATTTCCGTAAGGAGGTTTCCTTGTTCGGTATTGAAGAGATACGAAAGGCCCTTGCCCAGCATAAGCCTGCTGTGACGAGCTTTCAGGTTGACCGCAACTGCGCAGCAGTCGCAATGGTGTTGGCGGGTCACGAATCTGATTTGAAACTATGTGTGATTCGTCGAGCGCAGAAGCCCGGCGATCCCTGGTCGGGGCATATGGCTTTCCCTGGTGGGCGCGCTTCGCCTCAGGATGCAAGCTTGCAGGAAGCAGCCGAACGAGAAACGCACGAAGAAGTGGGTCTGACGTTAGAGCGCTCGCACCGACTTGGTTCGCTATCCCCGCTCTCAATCTGGCTGAGCGGCCGAGAACAGCCCCTGTTCCTCTTTCCCTTTGTCTATTACCTGGGGCCGTCCCCTTCAGCGCTGATCCTCAACCATGAAGTGGCTGAGGCGTACTGGATGCCGCTGGCCCACCCCTGGGATGGCAGGAACGGAACATCTCTAAGTCTTTCTACGGACAACACCTCTCTTCGGTACCCAGCGATTCGCTTCGGCGATCAGACTATTTGGGGGATAACGCTGCGCGTGCTCACTCTTTTTTCCGATGTGCTGGGTCGCCCCTTGCCGCATTTGGAAGAGATTCCTGGCTTGGGGCATTAGGGAGGGACAACGAACGGAAAGGCAGAAAGAGCAGACCCTCTCGCTGCATAGAGTAGGATGGGCAACTTATATGTTATTCTGTCGCTTTCTCTTTTCATCTCTACTGTTAACCCCACAACCGATTGCCCGTAATCTTAGCACCCTCAGCAAGCGCTCTTTGCGCAGCAGGGCTACATGCCAGGTAACAATAGCCCCCCAGTCATGTCCAACCAGGTGAAACTTCTCCTGCCCCAGCGCATCGGCAAGCTCCGTCACATCGTTGATCAGGTTGATAACACTGTGCGTAAACCGTAGTAGGCTCCGCGAGCCCTTAACCTGCCTTAACCTGCCTTAACCTGCCTTAACCTGCCTTAACCTGGCACAAGACGGCGTGTGGCAAGCCAAAAGCACCAGATGACCCCGCAGAGCGCCAGGAGCGCCACAACAAAAGCGGGCGTGTACGCCCCAAGATGGTCATACACGTAGCCGCTATACCAGGGTCCCAGAGCGCCGCCAATGCCGTGGCCAATACTCATGAGGCCGAATATAGCGCCGAAATGCCGACTAGGAAACAAATCCGCTGTGATCGCGCTAATAATCGGTCCACGCGCGCCATAGCCGAGCCCAAAGAAAAACGCGTAAAGATACAGTGGCCATGTGACCGCGGTGCCGTTGATCCCCAATAGCACCACAATGCCAATCTGCGAACAGAGGACGCTCAACGTCACGCCGCCGAACCGGCCTAAACGATCGGACAAGGCCCCGAACACAACCCGCCCGCAGGCGCTCATGAACCCCATATGACCCAGAATCGCCGCTGCCAGCACTTTGCTAAACCCCGCATCCACTAGATACGCCACCTGGTGTACTGAAATGGGAAAGATCCCCACCGGAATTAGCACCTGCGCCATGGACAAAGCCCAGAATTCCCGAGTCCTTAGCGCCTCGCGCACCGTCCAGAGGTGTTGCGGTTTGGGGGGATTCTGAGACCTTGTGGTTTGAGAAGAAGCGGGCTCCGACGCGCCATAGGGTTCCAGTCCCACAAGGTTTGGGTGATTACGAAGCGTGAAGGCAACAAACACCGTGTAGGCCGCAATGCCCAATGCCAGCGCCATAAAACTCTGCCGCCAGCCAATGAGCAAAATGAGATACTGAGCCAGAGGCCCGACCAACTGGATGCCAATCCCCATACCCGCAAAGGCAAAGCCAATGATAGCACCACGCTGGCGCGTAAACCAATCCGCCAAAAGTGCCGAGTGTGACACTGGCCCGGCAAGCGCCACTCCGCTCCCGACACCGAGGCCAAAGAGGACAAGAAAGTGCCATAGCGTCTGCACCTGACTACACCCCGCCAGCGCCAGCGCAATCAGTGCTAGGCCCGTGCTCACAACCCGACGCGCGCCCATGCGGTCTGTCAGGACGCCAACCACGGGCGCGAGCAACGCTTGCAGCAGATTGCCAATGGAAAACGCCAGCGACGCCTCGGCGCGACTCCAGGCAAAGTCTTCCAATAACGCCACAAAGAAAATGGCAAACGAAAACCAGACGCCGAATGTCACTGCGGTTGTAATAAACGCTTGCAACAGCGTGAACCATGAATAAGGCGCCATCCGCCTTTGCGGCAGAGGCTTTGGATGAGACGCAAACTCGGCAGAACGATCCACGACTTATACCACCGAATACCCGCCACTGACACTGACCATCTGTCCCAGGACATGGCTGGCGCCATCCGCGGCCAGAAATGTTGTCATTTTTGCTACATTATCCAACACGCCCGGCTTATGCAGCCGCAGGGCTTCTGCTTCCACGGGGTCGACATTCTTCCCACCAACTACCCTATGATGGCGTGGCACGCTGGCTCCTAAAGAATTTTTGCCTTCTCCAGTTGGACGGTGAGCAGGCTCCCGTCTCTCAAACCGGCACGCCCAGGCTCATGCAGATGACGCTCGCGCGCATCCCACCTCCGTTCGAGTTCGATCTGCTGATCAGTGCGCTTAATGCTGTACGAGGCAGCGCAGATTCGCAGGCTCGGACCCGGGGCCAATATGACCGCGAGCTTTCGGAGATCTCTGAGGTACGTCTTACACTTCTCCGAGTCCACATCGAACAATTGGTAAACAAGCCAGCGACTCTTAGCATCCGAGTAGCAGGCCGACGACGCCCGGTGGACGAGTTGGTAGGGCAATTCGCGTATGTCGTCTATTCGGAGCCTGTTGGTAGAGCATAGCCTTAGCAGGTCAAGCCATCCTTCAAGAACCTCAATCCGGTTCAATGGTTTTGACCCCTCTCTAAGCCAAGTGTCAACGTCCGGATACCTTGGCTCTGTCCACTTCGCTTCTATGGCGAGCGAAACCTCTTCTGAAGTCAGCATCAAGTCCGTGCAAGACGGCTTGCCCCTACCGCGCTGAACCGGTACCGTGTGGTCGAAATCCAGGAGGATTCTATCAGACAGCGGGAAGTTCAGAGCTTCAGATAGCTCCCTCGCTCGTTGGCTTGGATTGCGCCAAGATTCGAGAAGTGGCACAGTCGAGCGTCTGGGCGAATCAAACTCCGTGTCTTTGTAGCATCCGAGTAGTTTTTCATACCCGTCGACGCAGTGTCCTGCGTATGACCATGTTATGCGCATCACTTCTCCCTCTTCTCGACGGATTTCGTCCTGTGTCAATTCCATGTGCTCAGAAGCCTGACCACCCTGGGCGCTCGGTAGCGTCTCTGCCCATTGAAGCCAGAGCTGGTGGCAAAGCCTATCAACCCATTATTTTACCAGACTTCACTGGGCACGACACTCTGACATCGTTGGTGGGGTACGCTCGCAGGCCAGGGTATCGGTTACGCCCGAGGCCAGGCGTGCGCACGCGTTGGTTGTGGCTGCCATAAGTGCCTCGGCTTCTGTTGTTCCATCGACGGCACGACATACCTCCCGTCCACGGAATCGGATACAGACCTCGCATCTCATACCCCCGATCTGAAAGCTAGAATAGACCACTACTGCCATCAGGCCAACAAGCACACTAATCACGACCCACGAGGTTCTTTTCATATAAAGTTATTCTCCTTCCTCACACCACCCATCTCAAGCAGTTTTCATTTGACAACCTTATCATCAGAATTCGGGCATCTTTGAAAGGTAAACCCCTGCTCATTTTGATCGACAATACGGACAAAATTTCACCAGCGCGGGGCCTGGAAATATTCTTGGAGAATGGACAACATCTAGCCAGACCTAAAGCTAATGTTGTCTTTGAGGAAACCCCACGAAGGATTTCTGCCGCGTTGATCTAGGGTCATTGAACATTACCTCTTAAGATCGCTCAACCGTGGTAGCATCCTCCCGTGTAATAGAGGAGAATAGCATATACCTATCGAGCAACATCCGTGGAGAGAAATCATGAGAGCTATATTGCGAGCGGTGTTGGGTATCATGATGTGCCTTCTTCCCGTATGGGGAGAAGCGGCAGATCCTTCTGATTCTTCCCTTACAGTAGCGGAATGTGTGGGGATTGCTCTGGAAAAGCACCCGTCTCTTAAAGGAGCACAGGCGCAGGTGGATGCCGCCTATCAGCGGGTGTGGCAGCAAGTCGCTGGATACTTGCCCCGGGGTGGGTATGGTTATAACTTTAACCGCCAGGAACGGCCGCTTACGGCCATCTTGGGCGGAGGGCAAATAGGAGAAGGGCAAAGGCGTGAAACTTCCCAGCGCTTTAACTTTAATAGCACGTCCTTCTCTATGGAGCAGATGCTCTTTGACTTTGGCAAGAACTTAGACTCCATTCAGGCTGCCCTGGCCTCTAAGCGCGCTGATGAGGCCGACTACAAAACCACGGCTCGAAGCGTGATCTTCAGCGTCAAAGAATCCTACTACAACGTTCTCTCTGCCCAACGTCTTCTACAGGTGGCTGAGGAAACTCTAGAGCGGGACCAAGGACTCCTGCGAGAAGCGGAAGCAAGGTATGAGGTTGGTCTTGCCCCTAGGTTTGATGTGACTCGGGTTGAGGTGCAGGTGGCCAATGCGACTTTAGCCCTGGTTAGGGCTCGCAACAATGTAGCCCTTGCTCGGGAGAACCTGCGCTATGCTATGGGCTTAACCTCTCCTCTTGTGGCTGATCTTGTTGATGACCTGGCATATCAAGAGGTAGACCTGGACGCAGACAGTCTCCTTAGCCGGGCCTATGCCGTACGGCCGGAGTTGAGCAGCCTTATAGCCCAGGAACAGGCCGCGGCCGAGCGGGTCTCTTTTCTGCAGAAGCAATATTTGCCTTACCTATCGGGCAGCGCACGGTACAACTGGACCGGCAGGGAATTTCCCCTTCGGCCTGGGTGGAACCTTGGGCTAGCGTTCACCTTTCCTCTATTTGATAGCATCCTGACCACAGCCGAGGTCGGTGAGGCTAAGGCGGAGCTGCGGGCTCTTAAAGCGCAGACTGAAGGGCTGCGACAACAAATTATCCTCGAAGTGCGTGAAGCCTACCTTAATGTGCGTCAGTCAGAGGAGTCGATCTTTGCTAGCGAAACGGCACTCAAGCAGGCGCGGGAGAATTTGGATATGGCTGAGGGACGCTACTCTGCCGGAATAGGGAACATCATTGAGTTGACCCAGGCCGAGGTCTTGCTAGCCACGGCACAGGCCAACCATGTGCAGGCACAAGCCAACTACAAAACCTCTCTCGCCCAACTAGAGAGGGCAGTCGGTATAGACTTGCTATAGAAGAGGCAGGAAGAATGAGCCTAAGTTATACGCTGCTCAGTCATCCAACACTTGCCATTAACTGCAAATGGGTATGAAGGGACTGCTCTCCTGGTGGTGGGGAGCCTTTGTGGCCCTTGCCCTGGTTATTCTGGTTATTCTGGTTATTTTTGTTCCCTTCTTCTGGCGCAGCGGCACTCCTCCAGCGCTGGAGCGGCCTACTCGCCCTCCACTTCTGGTGCGGGCAATATCGCCACGCGTGGCCGACCTGGAAGTCTCTCTGCATTACACGGCTGACATCTTACCCATAGAGCGGACCGACATCTTACCCACGGAGGTAAGCGGGCGTTTGCAATCCGTGCTGGTGGACAAGGGAGACCGTGTCAATAAAGGAGAGCTGTTAGCCACAATCGATCGCTCAGAGTTGGAAGATCATGTCAGGCAGGCAGAGGCCAACTTACGGGATGCGCAAGCCCGCTATGAGAACGCCCGGATTTCTTGGCAGCGCTATGCTGAGCTTTTTGAGCGAGGGTTTGTGGCTCGTCAGGAACGGGACAATGCAGAGATGGAGCTGAGTGTGGCCGAAGCCCGGCTGGAAAATTCGCGAGCAGCTTTAGCTGTGGCTAACACACGCCTGGGTTATATGGAGATTCGCGCCCCTTTTCCCGGTTATGTTGCTCGGCGCTATCTTGATCCTGGAGCCCAGGTCCGTTCTGATGGAGAACCTATTCTAACGCTTATGCGCCTTGCTCCGGTTAAGGTCAATGTTCCTGTCCTAGAGCGCGACGTGCGCTGGATAGAGCTTGGGCTGCCCGCTCGCCTGGAGGTGGACGCTTATCCTGGAGAGGTTTTTGTAGGAAAGATTGTCCGCTTTGCTCCAGCCCTGGACCTGGTTACCCGTACTTTGGAAGCTGAGGTAAACATTCCTAATCCCGAACTTCGGCTTAAACCCGGGATGTATGGTCGAGTCAGTCTTATTGCCGAGGTGCATCAAGATGCCCTTCTTCTTCCTCGGCAGGCGGTGATTCCTGGGGGAAATGGGGAGTACTGGGTCTATGTGGTTCAGCAGGGTAGGGCTACTCGCACCCCTGTGGAAGTGGGATATGAGCAGGGGGATGAGGTGGAAGTAACCGAAGGAGTTGCTCTCACGGATCGGGTCATTGTTGCTGGGGCGGACAAGGTAGAGGAGGGATCACCAGTAGAAATTGCCGGAGAGGAGGTATAGACGTGTCTCTTGCCCGTCTGGCCCTGCGCAATCCTATTGGCATCCTGATGGCGGCTATTGCCGTTCTGGTGCTAGGAATGACGGCTTTGAGCCGTCTTTCTGTTGACCTCTTTCCTGATATTACGTTGCCCGTTCTAACCGTGGGTACCCGCTATGAGGGGGCCAGTCCGGTGGACATCGAGCGCAGCGTTACCTATCCCGTTGAGAAAGCAGTCAGCGCGGTAACGGGCATCGACCACGTGGAGTCTCGCTCTCGTCAGGGGATTTCGCTTGTTGATGTGTGGCTGCGCTGGGGAGAAGACGTCAATGCGGCTATGGTAGAGGTTCTTCAACAGGTCCAGCAGATTGCTGCCGACCTTCCTGATGGTATCGATCAGCCCTTTGTGGTTAAGCGCGATCTCACCAATATCCCGGTCTGTTTTCTCCCCCTTGCCGGGACGGGGTTGGACGAGCGCAGTCTCTACGACTTAGCGTACAACACCATTGCTCCACAGATTGAGCAGGTGTCAGGCGTAGCGGCCGTTACTGTAAGGGGGGGAGAAATACGCCAGATCAACATTGATCTGGACCGGGAACGAGCCTTTGCCAAAGGGGTGTCGGTCCTGGATGTGGTAGAGGCAGTCAGAGAGGCCAACCTCATCCTCCCGGCAGGTAATATCAAGATCGGTCCTATGGATTACAATGTCTATACCAACACCCAATTTTCCCTGGTCCAACCCATGGAAAATATTATTGTCAAAAGGGCGGGCGGTGTTCCTATCCGCATTCGCGATCTTGGCCAGGTAAAAGACGGGGCTGAGGAACAAACGAACGTGGTCAAGGCGGACGGGGTACGGGGGGTATACCTTGCTGTGCAAAAGGAACCAGGAGCGAACACCGTTGAGGTGGTGGATGGGGTGCGGGCCAAGTTCTCCCGTCTAGTAGGAGTTCCCAGCCGACTAAACCTTGCGCTTACGTTCGACCAGTCAGAATACATTCGTAACGCCGTCGGCAGTCTGCGACGCGAGGCCTTTCAGGGCGCGTTTCTTGCGGTTATTATCATTCTGGTATTTTTGCGTAGTTTTTCTTCTACCCTGATTATTTTTCTTGCTATTCCGCTTTCCATCCTGAGCGCGCTTATTCTTCTCTTTTTCACCGGCCAGACGCTTAACGTCTTCACCCTGGGGGGACTCACCTTGGCTGTGGGTAGGTTGGTAGACGATTCGATTGTTGTCTTGGAAAATATCTATCGCCATCTGCAGCAGGGCAAGAGACCTCTGGACGCCTGCCTGGACGGCGCCAGGGAAGTTGCTCTTCCCGTTCTATCGGCTACTGCTACCACCATTGCTGTCTTTTTCCCCGTAGTTTTCCTCTCTGGCATAGCCCGTCTCCTCTACATTCCCCTCACTCTGACCATTGCCTTTGCCTTAGGGGCTTCGTACCTTGTGTCCCTTACGGTCATTCCCGTCCTCTCCCGTCGCCTGCTGAAACCGGAGCAAGCCTACCACCTGGATTCTTCCCGTTGGGGAGAACGGCTGTATGCCTTAAGCCAGCAGTTTTTTACTCGTATGGATAGCCTTTACGAACAGGCTCTCACCCGCGCGCTGGCCCACCGCTTTGGGGTGGTCACCTCCATCCTGGGCTTTTTCTGTCTTTCGCTTCTCCTTCTCCCTTTTGTGGGCAAGGAATTTTTTCCCGAGTCGGACGAAAGCCAGTTCCGCATTTATGTCCGCGCCCCTATTGGCACTCGTATCGAGGAGACCGAAAAGATCCTGGACAAAATGGAACAGCTCACTCGCGGTGTTATCCCCGTAGACCTTACCCGCACGATATTAGCAGACATAGGCACCCGTACCCGTGGTCGGGGGGCGGTGTTTGGTCGCAACAGTGGTCCTCATATGGGTCGACTGTCGGTCTATCTTACTCCCTCGGATCAGCGCCAGGAGAGCACCACGGTAGTGATGGATCAGGTGCGTAAGAAGATGGCGGGCCAATTTCCCGGCACGCTTATCTACTTCACCAAAGGTGGTATTACCCGTTTCATTATGAACTTTGGCTCTGAGGACCCGATAGACGTGGAAATTGTTGGTTATGATTTGCAACAGGGGCGTCGACTTGCCGAGGAGACTGCCGGTCTCATGCGTTCTATTCCTGGGCTTAGCGATGTCCGCATTGACCGGGAAGACAACTACCCTGAATACCGCATTGTCATTGATCGTGAGAAAGCCGGGGAGTTAGGTTTGAGCGAAAAACAGGCAGCGGAAGCGGTGCTCACCTCGCTCACCGGCAGCATCCACAGCCCGTCAGTCTTTACCGATCCGGTCAGTGGCAATGAGTATGACATCCTAGTTCGTTTGCAGGCGCCTTTCCGTAGCCGGGCAGAGGATCTGGGCAAGGTTTTTCTTACTGTCGATGGTGGCCGGCCCATATCCCTAGGAAACTTTGCCCACATTGAACGTGGTGTGGGACCGATCGAGATCAAGCGCAAGTATCAAGAGCGGGTGATTCATATCTATGCCAACCCCACAGGTAGGGATCTAGGCTCTTTGGCCGTCGAGTTAGAGGAAAAGTTTCGCCAGCTTGTGCTTCCGGCAGGCTTCAGCCTTCATTTGAGCGGACAGATCGCCCAGCAACGGGGGGCATTTACCAGCCTGTCTTTTGCTACAGCCCTGGCTGTACTTCTTGTGTATATGATTCTAGCCTCACAGTTTAAGTCGCTCCTGGATCCTTTTCTGATTATGTTTACCGTTCCTTTGGGGTTTGCCGGGGTACTGTGGGCGCTCTTTCTCACCGGTACCTCTCTTTCGGTCACCTCGTTCATGGGGGTGATCATGATGGTGGGTATTGTGGTGTCAAACGGAGTGCTTTTGGTGGATTACACCAACCAGCTGCGGGAGAAAGGGGAAGCCCTCTTTGTTGCCGTGATTGCGGCAGGGAGGACCCGTCTCCGTCCTATTCTCATGACTACTTTGACCACTATTGGTGGCCTTTTCCCCATGGCCCTGGGGCTAGACGTGGGTAGTGAGGCCAATGCCCCGCTTGCCCGGGCAGTTGTAGGTGGGCTTGGCCTTTCTACGGTGCTCACGCTTTTCCTTCTGCCGGTTCTCTACACAGTGGTGGAGGAGCGCTTTCCTGGACGGAAGGCCGAAGAGCCGTTTAATTCCAGCTCCGACTTAGAATAGTATTCACTGATGGGAAAAAGGAGCGGACTTTTCCTAGCGGGGCTTCTCCTTTTGGCTCTGATCTATTGGTGGGTGAGGAGTGGAGAGGAGGAAGTCGGCTACCTTACCGCCAAGGTGGAATGGGGGATGATTTCTCAAGTGGTCACAGCCACAGGTACGGTCAACCCGGTTACCACTGTGCAGGTAGGAACATATGTGTCAGGTCCAATCAAAGAAATCCATGTAGATTTTAACTCGCCGGTTGAAAAGGGACAGATTGTGGCCAAGATAGATCCTCGCCCATTTGTTATGAAGGTCAGGCAGGCCGAAGCAAACCTGGCCAATGCCCGGGCAAAGATAAAAAAGGACGAGGCAGATCTGACCTACAAAAAGCTGAGGCTTGAACGGATGCAGGAACTCCTTAGGCGTAGCCTGATTTCTGAGGATGATCGCGATACCGCGCAGAGTAACTACGAGCAGGCCAAGGCTCAACTAGAACTGGATAATGCCCAAGTAGAACAAGCCAAGGCCGCCCTGGAAGAATCCCGGGTCAACCTGGGCTACACGGATATTCTCTCGCCGGTAGATGGGGTGGTGATCTCCCGCAGTGTGGACGTAGGGCAGACGGTAGCGGCAAGCTTTCAGACGCCTGTCCTTTTTCTCATTGCCCGCGATCTTACCAAGATGCAAGTGAACGCCAACGTGAGTGAAGCCGATATTGGCCTAGTGGCCGAAGGAAATACCGCGTCCTTTACAGTTGATACCTACCCGGAGCGAGCCTTTTGGGGAACCATAAGGCAAGTGCGCAACTCTCCCCTTATTGTGCAGAACGTGGTTACCTATGATGTGGTCATCAATGTGGATAACCCAGACTTTGCGCTTAAGCCGGGAATGACGGCCACGGTTTCGGTGCGGGTGGCTCATCGGGAAGACACCCTGAAAGTGCCCTTGGCTGCCTTGCGGTTTCGTCCCGACAAGGAGGAGGACTCCCATGTAGAGGGCAAGCGAGTGTGGGTTCTTGGCCCACAAAAAGACCTGCGTCCAGTGCCGGTGGTTACTGGCATCTCCGACGACACCTTCACCGAGCTAGTGAGCAACACGCTGAAAGAGGGGGACGAAGTAGTCACCAGCTTTCGCTCTACTTCGTCGGCCACTTCACGGGTGACACTGCCAGGGTTTAGGATGCGCTGGCGCTCCCGGCGGTAAAAGCAGCGTGGCTTCGTTCATTGTTGTTGAGGATTTGCTCAAAGTCTATCGCCTAGGTGAGGTTGCTGTTGAGGCCTTACACGGAGTATCGCTTAGAATCGAACAAGGAGAATTTGTGGCCATTATGGGTGCCTCGGGTGCGGGGAAATCTACTTTGATGAACATTCTGGGTTGCCTGGATCGTCCCACAAGTGGTCGGTATCTTCTTGCCGGGAGAGAGGTTTCGTCTCTCAGTGCGGATGAGCGGGCAGAGCTACGCAGCGCCAGGATCGGATTTGTCTTCCAGAATTTTAACCTGCTGCCGCGTACCAGCGCGCTGGAGAATGTCGAGCTTCCTCTTTTTTATAGTGCGGTTCCTTTTCAACTCCAGCGTGAGAAGGCACTAGCCGCGCTTCAGGCGGTTGGGCTTGCCGGTCGCCAGCAGCATCATCCTAGCCAGCTCTCCGGTGGTGAGCAACAGCGGGTAGCCATTGCTCGCGCGCTGGTCAATGACCCAGCATTACTCCTGGCAGACGAGCCCACGGGCAACCTCGACAGCGAAACCAGCCATGAGATCATGGAAATCTTAACCCGCTTGAACCGTGAGAGCAGCCTGACAATTATTCTTGTTACTCACGAGCCAGATATTGCTCGCTTTGCTAGGCGGCGGGTGGTGTTTAAGGATGGGAAGATTGTCGAAGACTCAGTAGCGGTAGCCTCCCAGGCTACAGAAGGAGATGAAATTATACCTTGAGTGGGCTACAATCCAGTCTTGGGGGAGGCAACATGGACAAAAAGATAGAGCTAAGGAAAGAAGAGATACGAGAACCATTAGCAGATTACATCCGTAACAAAGAGATTCCCAGGTTCTTTGGCCAGCCAGTGCTTAAAGGATCGTGTGTTCAAATAGACCCTACTCAATTAAATCCAGAAGTCCCTGCTCTCTTCTACTCTCATCCTAAGGGAGAAATCTGGGTTGGAGATGCAATTTCCTGGCTACGCTCCCTGAAAAGTGAATCCGTTGACCTTATCTTTGCTGATCCTCCATATAACATCAAGAAAGCGGAATGGGATACTTTTGAATCCCAGCAAGAATACGTTAGCTGGTCTATCCAGTGGATGGAGGAGGCAGCTCGAGTTTTAAAGCCGACTGGAACGCTCTATGTCTGTGGATTCTCTGAGATATTGGCCGATCTTAAACTTCCGGCGTTGCGGTTCTTTCAAGGCTGTCGGTGGTTAGTATGGCACTATAAGAATAAAGCTAATTTAGGTGCCGATTGGGGCCGCTCGCATGAAAGCATCCTGCACTTTAGGAAAAGCAGGAAGTTCACTCTTAATATTGACAATGTGCGGATTCCCTATGGGAATCATACCCTGAAGTATCCCGAACATCCACAGGCTGAGACCAGTCAATATGGCAGGGGTAGTAGTAAAAATCGACTTTGGCAGCCACATCCGAGGGGAGCTAAGCCAAAAGATGTTCTGGAAATCCCTACGACATGTAACGGAATGCACGAGAAAACTTCGCATCCTACTCAGAAGCCTGAGGAGCTCTTAAGAAAAATTATCCTGGCGTCTTCAAACTCTGGTGGTCTCGTGATTGATCCCTTTCTCGGATCAGGCACGACGGCTGTTGTATCTGAGCAGCTTAAGCGAAAGTGGAAAGGGTGTGATATCGCCCTTGAGTATTGCCAATGGGCAGCCCGTAGAATCGAACTGGTTGAAGATTGGCCGATGGAAAAATGGATCCAATACGATGGGGAAAACACTGAACGTAGAAAATCCATCCGATGAAGGAAGCAACCCTAGCAGATTTGCAGGAGAGTGTTCAAGACAAGTCAGCATTTAGAGCGCTGAATGATTACCTGACGATTTGTCATGCCTTCCTGTCCTTTGTGGAAAGGACTCACCCAACGCGCATTGTCTCTCCCTCTCATCCCAATTACATCTTTTACCAATACAATGAGAATTATGGACACAAGATTACCCGTCCTCTGAACGTTGATTTGTTTGTCGAGTCAATCACAGATTTCCAGGCTGCCTTTGAAAGGTTCGTTCTCTTTCTTGCAGACCTCAGGCGGCGTCAAGAAGCAGTCATTAACCGAAGAAGCAACAGACGATACATAGAGTCGAAAGAGATTAGTAAGGTAGTCTATACTGTCCAGCAAGCCATCGGGAGTATCGGTGACTCGTTCGATAATCCGAACCAATCGAGAAAGCGTGTAGGGCAACTTTTCGAAACGCTAGTCAAACTTATCATTCAGGAAGTGGGCTTAGAGTGCGAACCTCGAAACATTCATATCCCAATATCAGGCTATCCAATATCAGGCTATCCTGGTTACGAAATGTCTTACGAACTGGATGTGGTTTTCTCTCGCAACAGAACCATTATTGCTTCGGAAACCAGGTCTATACATTCTTCGGAAGTTGTTGGCTCAGTTAAGACGACCAGCAAAGATAGGATAGACAAGGTATTTCTCGACAAGTATCTTCTGACCAAATTGCTTGGGAGGAATATACCAGTCATTGCCATCTTTCTGCATGATGTTTCAACGTGCCCGTAGAGGCAGTAGCATTTTCGCGGTTAATCCAACCTTTAAGAGTAATCATTTCTTGGGTTACACTTATCAGTAAGCTAACAGAAATTGCTTCAGTAAAGTGAATCTCACGTAAAGCGCTCATCTGTTTTTGGCTGGGCAAGAAAATTCTGGAAGAAGGGTAGAAGTAAGGGTGGAGGAGAAAGAGCTTTGGGGTGGGCGCCGTCTGCCCCTCCGCCCTGCGGGCCTTGCGGCACCGCAATTTTCGTCTCTTCCTGTTTGGCCAGCTCTTTTCCCTGGTCGGCTTTTGGATGCAGGAGGTGGCACAGAGTTGGCTTGTCTACCGGCTGACCCACTCTCCGGTTCTCTTGGGTCTTGTTGGCTTCGCCGGGCAGTCCCCGGTCTTTGTTCTGGGGCTACTTGGGGGAGTGGTGGCGGATCGATTTAATCGCCACCGAGTCCTGACTATTACCCAATGCCTTGCCATGGCTCAAGCCCTTATCCTAGCTTTTCTTACTCTGAGCGGCTGGATTACGGTGGTGGAAATTTTTATCCTTGCCTTCTTTATGGGGGTCGTCAGAGCTTTTGATATGCCGACTCGTCAGGTCTTTGTTGTGGAGATGGTCGGGCGAGAGGATCTCCTGAGTGCGGTTGTCTTGAATTCTTCCTTTTTCAACGGCGCCCGTATTATTGGTCCCGCCATAGCCGGGGTGCTAGTGGCAAGCACGGGAGAAGGACTGTGCTTCTTGGTAAACGGCTTAAGTTATATTGCAGTCCTTTCCGGACTCCTGGCTATGCGAGTTGATTCCCGGCCTACCCCTCTTTCCTCTGTGTCCACCTTTGCCCATATCCAAGAAGGTCTTGCCTATGCCTTTCACACTCCTTCTATCCGTACTCTTTTGCTGCTCATGGCCGGGGTTAGTCTTCTGGGAATGCCCTATGTGGTCTTGATGCCAGTTTTTGCTGAAGAAGTCCTCCATAGCGGGGCACAGGGGTTTGGTCTCTTGATGGGCGCCTCGGGTGTAGGGGCAATTGTTGGAACTCTTTATCTGGCTTGGCGTGGAGAGACCAGCGGGCTGGGCCGGGCCATTCCCTTTGCCATGGGAAGGTTTGGTGTGGGCCTTATCCTCTTCTCTCTTTCTCGCAGCCTGTGGCTATCTCTGCTTCTTCTTTCTGTGGTCGGCTCCGGCATTATGGTACAGATGACGGCTACCAATACCCTCATTCAAACCCTGGTGCCCGATCATCTAAGAGGTCGAATTATGAGTCTCTATTCTATAATGTTTATGGGAATGGCTCCGCTGGGTAGCCTTCTGGCGGGGTTGCTTGCCCGCTACCTGGGAGCCCCTGCCACGGTGGCCCTGTCTGGCCTCATTTGCCTGGCAGCTGCTGGCTCTTTTGGTCTTTGGCTACCTCATCTCCAGGAGGAGTCTATCTGAATGTACAATGGCAGTCGGCTACAATGATGCAGAAGCGCAATATTTTTTTGTTGTCGAGAAATACTTTGAGGATTTTAAGACCTCATTTTCCGCCCTGATAGAACGATTAAAGTAGGCTTCTCTGACCTGAGACGTGTACAAAACTACCACCTTCATCGCATCCTCACAAAGTTTTATTTGTGAGACCCGCAACATCTGGGAATGCCAAGAATTATACCTGGCATATACCGTGCCATCTTTACATTTGGAAAAGGATAAGTATATTCTCGCTGTTTTCATCATGGCCTCAGGTGGACAAAGGGATGGTATCAATCTATATGTCCTATAGAATGTCCCATCCTATATGTTGAGGAGGAGGAGGAGAGAGGCATGTCCTACGGAAAATGCCTATTTTATGCCTTAGTTGTCTGCTTACTCGCGTCTGGAGTTTCGGCTCAGGAAGATTCGTCCACAGCCGAGGAAGCCTCGGAGCAGGAAGCGCAAGTCGTCGAGCTCGGAGAACTACAGGTGGTCGGCTCGCGTGTGGCCGGGCGTTCAGCCCAGGATTCTCCGGTGCCAGTGGATATCATTCAGGGCGAAGACTTGCAGACGTATGGCATCCGCGACATGGACTCGCTGCTGTCGGCGACCGTGCCGTCCTACAACGTCAACCAGCAGCCTATCAGCGACGCTGCAACGCTCATTCGCCCGGCGAATTTGCGCGGGCTGCCACCGGACTCGACGCTGGTGCTGGTCAACGGCAAGCGCCGGCACCGCGCCTCGGTCATCACCTTCCTGGGAGGCGGTGTTTCGGACGGGTCGCATGCGCCCGATATTTCGGTGATCCCGTCCATTGCACTCGAGCGGGTCGAAGTGCTGCGCGACGGCGCGGCGGCTCAGTACGGCTCGGACGCCATCGCCGGTATCTTGAATTTCAGGCTCAGGGAAGACACGGAGGGCCTGTCGGTACACACAAGCTGGGGTCAGAACTACCACGGGGACGGCGATAAGGTGAACGTGGCGGCCAACCTGGGCCTGCCGTTGACCGAGAACGGCTTTGCCAACTTCAGCTTCGAGTTGATGAACGCGGACGAGACCAGTCGCAGCATGCAGCGCGACGATGCGCGGGCTCTGATCGAGGCGGGCAATGAGCACGTACGAAGGCCCGCGGCGCAGATCTGGGGCGCGCCGGAGATCCAGTACGACTACAAGTTCTTCGGCAACCTTGGTCTCGACCTTGAGGCCATCAAGGCGCGGCTGTACGCCTTCGGTAACTACGCGGAGCGCAAGGTGGAGGGCGGCTTCTTTTTCCGTAACCCCAACACCCGGAGCGGCGTGTTCAGGGGCGACCCTCTTGAAGACGGCACGCCCACGATACGGGTTGCCGACCTGTCGGGGACCGGCCAAGGCTGCCCCGCCGTACCAACAAACGCCGCGGCCGACTACACGGCTGCGCTGGCGGGGTTGCCCGAGCACTGCTTTGCCTTCAACGAGCGGTTTCCGGGCGGGTTTACGCCCCGGTTCGGCGGCTATGTGCAGGACTGGAGCATCGCCTTTGGCCTGCGCGGGGAGTTGGAAAGCGCGTACGCGCTGCTGGACGGTTGGTTTTATGATGCCAGCGCCAGCTTCGGCCACAACAGTGTGGACTTCTTCATGCACAACACCATCAACCCGCAGCTTGCCGCCATGCGAACGAACATTCCGACGTCGTACCGGCCCGGCGGCTATAGTGAGTTCGACAAGGTGTTCAACCTCGACATCTCCCGGCCGTTCGACGTGGGCGTCTTCTACTCTCCGCTCAACTTCGCCTTTGGGCTGGAATACCGCGAAGAGGAGTTCGAGGTCGAAGCCGGGGGGGAGAATTCCTGGTATATAGACGACCGTGAACACGGCCTCGCGCGGCAGGGCTTCGGCGTCGCCTCCAACGGCTTTCCCGGTTTCAGGCCGGACATTGCCGGCACGTTCGACCGGGGCAGCTACGCCGGCTATCTCGACCTGGAGGCCGAGGTGCTCAGAGACGTCATGCTGGGCATAGCCGGGCGGTATGAGGATTTTGAACGGGTAGGAGACACGCTGAACGGCAAGGTCTCCGCCCGCTGGCAATTTCTCGCCGGCTGGGCTGTCCGCGGCTCGGTCAGCTCGGGTTTTCGCGCCCCGACCGTGGGGCAGGCCAACGTCCGCAATGTCACGACCGCGTTTGACGGCGGCGAGCTGGCAGACCGGGCCACCCTACCTCCGGACAACCCGATTGCGGCCCTCAAGGGTGGCAAGAAGCTGAAGCCGGAAAAGTCCGTCAACTATTCCGTGGGCACCGTGTTCAGCCTGGGTGACCTGGAGGTCACCGTCGACTATTACCGGATCAAGGTGCAGGACCGCATCGGGCAGACGAGCCCTTTCCAATTGACTCAGGCGGATGTCGCTACGCTGCTGGCCCAGGGCGTTTCAGACGCGAGCAGTTACTCGTTTGTGAGCTTCTTCAGCAACGATTTCGACACCACCACCCAAGGCGTTGACGTGGTGGCGACCTATCCGCTGGAGACCTTCACCGGCGACACCCTGCTGACCTTAGTGGGGAATTGGAACAATACCGAGGTCGACAGCTTTAACCCCCAAAGCATCAATAGGAATAAACGGTTCATGCTTGAAGGCAACCTGCCGGAGTTCCGTTTCTCGGTCATGGCCGACCACGTATGGGGACCGTGGCGGTTTCTGACCCGGGTGCATTACTACGACAATTTTTTTGAAGATCATGTGGGCAGCAACTTGCCCCTCACAGCCGGTGAACGCTGGCTCACGGACGCAGAACTCTCGTACACCTTCAGGACCCTGCCGTTCATGGGGGCGGCGACTGTCGCGTTCGGCGCGGAAAACCTATTCGACCAACACCCGCGCAGAAATCCTTATGCGCGCCTAGTCGGCGCGAGGTATCCCGAATCCTCGCCGTATGGCTTCAACGGTGGGTTTTACTATCTGCGAGCCGGCTTCGAGTTCTAGGCGACGCATGCGTCGCCCCTGGAGAAACAGACAGGAAAAGCGGAGTAGAGCGAGCGATTCAAACGAACATTAACGAACATGGAGGAAACCAAATGAAAGCAAAGACATGGCAATACGGGATGTTGGTAGGCTTCTTTATCCTGATGGGAGCACCGAACGGCGGGGCGCAAGAGACAAGCCAGCAAGAGCCGGCCGCAGCGCAAGAGACAAGCCAGCAAGAGCCGGCCGTAGCGCAAGACACACAGCAGCAAGAGGATGTCATAGGGCTCGAAGCGTTCAGGGTGATCGGGTCGCGCGTGGCCGGGCGCTCGGCCCAGGATTCTCCGGTTCCGGTGGATATCATTCAGGGGGAAGACTTGCAGACCTACGGCATCCGGGACATGGATTCGCTGCTGTCCGCGACCGTGCCGTCCTACAATGTCGGCCAGGAGCCCATCAGCGACGAGGCCACCTTTGTCAGGCCGGCCACACTGCGCGGCTTGCCTCCAGACTCCACCCTGGTACTGGTCAACGGCAAACGGCGGCACCGGGGGTCGGTGATCAACTTCCTGGGTGCTCCGAATTCCAGAGGGTCGCAGGGGGCCGACATCTCCACCATCCCGTCCATTGCCCTGGAGCGGGTCGAGGTGCTGCGGGACGGCGCTGCGGCCCAGTACGGCTCGGACGCCATTGCCGGTGTGCTGAACTTCAAGCTGAGAGAAGACCGGGAGGGCCTGACGGTCCAGACGAGCTACGGCCAGAACTACCACGGGGACGGGGACAAGGTGAACGTGGCGGCCAACCTGGGCCTACCGCTGACCGATAGGGGCTTTGCCAACTTCAGCTTCGAGTTCATGAACGCGGACGAGACCAGCCGCAGCGTGCAGCGCGACGACGCGCGGCGGCTGATTGAGGCGGGTAACACGCATGTACGGCGGCCGGCGGCGCAGATCTGGGGGGCGCCGGAGGTCCGGTACGATTATAAGTTCTTCGGTAACCTGGGCTTGGACCTGGAGGAGATCAACAGCCGCATATATGCGTTTGGCAACTATGCGGAGCGTAAGGTGGAGGGCGGCTTCTACTTCCGGAATCCCCATACCCGGTCTGGCGTGTTCAGAGGCGACGCTCTTGCGGATGGCACGCCCACCGTCAAGGTAATCGACCTGTCGCCCGATGGCAGGTCCGGCGGCTGCCGTGACATTCCTATCCGCGGCAACGTACCCCGGTTTGGGGAAGTCGCTGGTAACGGCCCGGACTGCTTTTCGTTCATTGATCGCTTTCCGGGTGGCTTCACACCCCGCTTCGGCGGCTATGTGCAGGACTGGAGTATCGCCTTCGGCCTGACTGGAGACCTGGAGAGCGAATACTCGCTGCTCAACGGCTGGTACTACGATGTGAGCGCCTACTTCGGCGAGAACAGCGTCGATTATTTCATGATCAACACCATCAACCCGCAGTTGGCCGACATGCGAACGGCCATCCCGACGGAATACCGGCCCGGCGGCGTCTCCCAGTCTGAGAAAACGTTTAACCTGGACATTTCCAAGCCGGTTGATCTGGGCATCTTCTACTCCCCCCTGAACATGGCGTTTGGGTTCGAGTACCACATTGAAGAGTACGAGGTTAAACTCGGTGGCGAAAACTCCTGGTATGCCGACTTCGACCGGTTCGGGCCTCAGGGGCTTGGCGTCGGCTCGAACGGGTTTACCGGATTCGGACCCAACATTGTCGGCGACTACCAACGGAACAACTATGCCCTGTACATGGACCTGGAAGCTGAGGTGGTTCGATCCGTCACCCTCGGCGTGGCGGGGCGGTACGAAAACTTTGACGCGCCGATCGGCGAGTCCCTCAACGGGAAGGTGTCGGCCAGGTGGCAGATGCTGGAGATGCTGGCCATGCGCGGCGCGGTCAGTTCGGGTTTCCGCGCTCCGACGCCGGGACAGGCCAACGTGAACAAAATCACTACCTCGTTTCAAGACGGCATGTTGATAGACGACGCAACCTTTCCCGCCTACCATCCCGCCTCGGCCTTCTTTGGCGCCAAGCCGCTGACCCCGGAAAAATCCGTCAACTATTCTGCCGGCGTGGTGTTCAACTGGTACGAGCTTGAGGCCACCCTCGACTACTACCGTATCAAGATGCAGGACCGCATCGTCCGCAGCAGCCGATTCAATGTTGCGGATGAACTCGCCGGGCTAGGCATTACCCGGGCGGAATTCGACGCGGTAGTTGGGCCGAACCAGATCTCGGTGCTCCGGTTCTATACCAACGATTTCGACACCACCACGCAGGGCGTTGACGTCGTCGCGACCTATCCGCTGGAGTCAATGGTCGGCCTCACCCAGTTCACGCTGGTTGGAAACTGGAACAAGACCGAGGTGGACAGCCGTACCCCGGAGTTCATCAGTGACAAGCTCGTGCGGCAAATTGAAGAGGGCTTGCCCGAGTTCCGGTTCTCGCTGACGGCCGATCACAACTACGGACCGTGGCGCTTCCTGTCCCGGTTGTACTTCTACGACCGCTTCCTCGACTACCCGACCGATGGCAATTTCGGCTATAATGCCGGCGAGCGTTGGCTGATGGATGTGGAAGCCTCGTACACCTTCCTGCACCAGCCGTTCATGCAAGCGGTGACCATTGCGGCTGGAGCGGAGAACGTCTTTGACCAATATCCGCGCAGAAACCCGGAAGCGACTGGTGCCGGCCTGAAATACCCGGAAACCTCGCCCTACGGCTTCAACGGCGGCTTCTACTATGTGCGCGCCGGCTTCGAGTTCTAGTGTGGGAGGCAGCAAAAAACGGCGAGCGATGCAAACGAACATTGAGGAGGGCCGGAGATGAAACCGAAGCCCTGGCAATGTCGGGTCGTGACGGGGCTCTTGCTTCTGATGGGCGCGTCAACGGCCGCAGCCCAGGAGGCGAGCCAGCAAGAGCCGGCCGCAGCGCAAGACACGGAGCAACAAGAGCCGGCCGTCGGACTCGACGTACTCCAGGTAATCGGGTCGCGTCTTGTGGGCCGCTCGGCCCAGGATTCTCCGGTGCCGGTGGACATCATTCGGGGGGAAGACCTCCAGACCTACGGCATCCGCGACATGGACTCGCTGCTGTCGGCGACCGTGCCATCCTACAACGTCAACCAGCAGCCCATCAGCGATGCCGCAACGCTCATTCGCCCGGCGAATTTGCGCGGGCTGTCGCCGGACTCCACGTTGGTGCTAGTCAACGGCAAGCGTCGGCACCGCGCGTCGGTGATCCCCGAGTTTGGAGGTATTTCGAACGGGTCGCACGGGCCCGATATTTCCACCATCCCGGTCATTGCGCTCGAACGTGTCGAAGTGCTGCGCGACGGCGCCGCAGCTCAGTACGGCTCAGACGCCATCGCCGGCGTCATGAATTTCGTGCTGCGGGAAGATACCGAGGGCTTGTCGGTTCACACAAGCTGGGGCCAGAACTACCACGGCGACGGCGATAAGGTGAACGTCGCCGCCAACCTGGGGTTGCCGCTGACTGACAGCGGTTTTGCCAACTTCAGCTTCGAGTTGATGAATGCTGACGAGACCAGCCGCAGCGCCCAGCGCGACGATGCCCGGGCCTTGATTGAAGCGGGGAATACGGATGTGCGCCGGCCCGCAACGCAGATTTGGGGCGCGCCGGAGGTCCAGTACGACTATAAATTCTTCGGCAACCTGGGGCTAGACCTGGAGCAGATCAACAGTCGGCTGTACGCCTTCGGCAACTATGCCGAGCGCAAGGTGGAGGGCGGCTTCTTCTTTCGGAATCCCAACACCCGCGGGGGAATCTTCGACGGGGGCGAGAATATTCTGGTCGCCGACCTGTCGGACGACCGTCGGGGTTGTCCTTCAATTGCGAAGAACCCCGCGGCTGACTACAGTGCGGCGTTGGCAGGCTTGCCCGGCCATTGCTTTGCCTTCAACGAGCGGTTTCCGGGCGGATTTACGCCACGTTATGGCGGGGTCGTCGAGGACTGGAGTATCGCCTTTGGCCTGCGTGGGGAGATCGAGAGCGAGTACGCGCTGCTCAACGGCTGGTTCTATGACGCCAGCGCCAGCTTCGGCCATAACAGCGTGGACTTCTTCATGCACAACACCATCAACCCGCAACTTGCCGCCATGCGAACGAACATTCCGACGTCGTACCGGCCCGGCGGCTACCGGGAGTTCGACAAGGTGTTCAACCTCGACATCTCCCGGCCGTTCGACGTGGGCGTCTTCTACTCCCCGCTTAACTTCGCCTTCGGACTGGAGCACCGCGAAGAGGAGTTCGAGATCAGAGCCGGGGGACAGAATTCCTGG
>CBDCRK010000012.1:0-31920 GCA_965220955.1 uncultured Binatia bacterium (SeqCode)
AGAATCCCCACCGAGGTCATCATGTTCGACGTTTCGGTGGACCGCGCCGCAAGAAAAGGAGCTGAGCGTATCGCCGAGGTCATGTATTCAGTCTTGCTCAGGGAACTGGGCTATGCCGAAGATTATGATGTTGCCGAGTTAGAGATCAGCCTGGAGGCCGACGGTCAACTGGATGAGTTCAGTGAGCGTTTCGAAAACAAATACGCAAAGCTCTTTGGCGAACAACAAGGCCAGTGGAGCATCCGGCGCAAGATGAGCGGGCGATTCAACGAGTCCAGTGCCATCCTCCATGAGATGGATTCCTCAACATACCCGCAGCCCGATTCATGGGCTAGATCGCTGGCGGGAAAGGGTGCAGACATCACGGTTCGAAAGCTAGTCGAGCGGACTTTTGAGCTGACTACCCGGCGGCGTCCCGACAAAGCAGTCGTCTTCATCATCGATGAGGTGGGTCAGTACGTTGCCCGAAGTGCGGACAAGATCCTGGATCTTCAGGCGGTGGTCCGCGAGTTCGGCCCGGTGAGTAAGAACAAGGTCAAGACTCGGGAAGCGATCGCCCCCGTGTGGATCATTGTCACATCCCAGGAGAAGCTAGACGAAGTCGTGGCTGCCATCGACTCGAAGCGGGTGGATCTCGCCAAGCTGCAGGATAGCTTCAAATACCACATCGACCTAGCACCGGCAGATATTCGCGAGGTCGCCACCCGGCGTGTCCTGGCCAAGAAGGCTGAGGCTGTTCCAGTCTTGAATGAACGATTTGCCAAATGCCAGGGCCAGCTGAACACCCTTTGTCGCCTGGAGCGGACCTCCCGAAAGAGCGATGTCAATGAAGCTGATTTTGTCAAGTTCTATCCATACCTGCCCCATTATGTTGAGCTGTCCATCGACATTATGTCAGGCATCAGGCTCCAACCGGGGGCACCGAAACATCTAGGAGGCAGCAACCGCACCATTATCAAGCAGGCCTACGAGATGCTGGTGAGTGAACGTACTCATTTCGCCGACGAGTCGATCGGTACGCTGGTGACCCTGGATAAAATCTTCGAGCTGGTCGAGGGCAATCTATCGACCGAACGGCAGAAGGACATTAGCGATATCGCCCAGCGCTTTTCGAATGACCCCTGGGGTGCACGGGTGGCCAAGGCGGTCTGTCTGCTTGAGTTCGTGCGAGATCTTCCGCGGACCGAGGCGAACTTAGCGGCGGTCCTCTATGGCGACCTTGACAGTCTTTCTCCCATACAGGAAATACGGCGAGCCCTCTATATGCTAGCAGAAGCCCAATTTGTTCGGCACACTGAGGAGGGATATAAGCTTCAGACAGCCCAGGAGAAGAACTGGGATACAGAGCGCCGCAGCCTTGATCCTAAACCTAAAGACCGGAATGAGATCCTCCGCGAGATCATTGGCGATCTTTTCTCGGATCCCAGGCTGAGGACTTACCGGTTCGAAAACCTCAGGAACTTTCGCGTCAGTGCCTCGGTGAATGGGGCAAAGATTGGCGATGAGGGGCAGGTGCCGGTGTCGGTTCATGTCGCCAATGACGAGGATGAGCGGAAGGAACTGAGTGAGCGATGGCGATTTGACAGCAACGGGGACCTATATAGGAACACCATCTTTTGGATCGTCCAATTGACTCCAGAACTCGATAATCTCATCGTGGACCTCTACCGATCACGGCAGATGGTCGCCAAGTATGAGCAACTTCGGGGCCAAAGCAAGATTACCCCTGAAGAATCATCCCTCCTGGCCAGCGAGAAGAACGAGGTCCTCCGAATCCAGAACAGGCTTCGCGAAAAGATAGCAGAAACCCTCAAGGGAGGGGTCGGCTATTTCCGGGGTGTTTCCAAGGACGGGGCCGGTCCCGAAAGATCGATTGGTGATGTCTTCAAGAACCTATTCGATTTCGCTGTGCCAGACCTGTATCCCAAGCTTAGGATGGGCGCCCGTCCTCTAAAGGGGAATGAGGCCGAAGAGATCCTTAAGGCTGTTCACTTGAACGCTCTGCCCCAGGTGTTTTACGGCAGTGAGCAAGGCCTCAACCTAGTTATCAAGGAAGGGGCGAGATTTGCGCCCAATCCCTCAACGGAAGTTGCGAAAGAGATTCTCGACTACATCAAGCGACAGCACGCTTATGGAGAGAAGATCACCGGCAGAGATCTGGAAGCTTATTTTCAGGGGATCGGCTATGGCTGGGAGCGTGATATGCTACGCTTGGTCTTGGCTGTTCTCCTCCGTGCCGGTTCCGTAGAGGTGACCCACCAGGGCCGCCGGTTTCGGAATCACCAGGACCCGCAATGCCGAGTTCCGTTTACGAACAATCAAGCCTTCAGAGCAGCCTCCTTCGCTCCTCGTGAATCCATCGACCTGAAGACCTTGACAACAGCTGTCCAGCACTTTGAGGCCTTAACTGGGGAGGAAGTCGATGTCGAAGAGGCGGCTATCGCCACCGCCTTCCAGAAGCTAGCGGCCGATGAGCGCCAAGCCCTTCATTCAGTCGAGGCTGTCGCCCAGGCTCACCACCTTCCCGTTGTCGATATCCTAGATGAGTACCGGACGACTCTTCAGACTATTCTTGACAGTCCGAGCGATGACTGCGTTCGAATTCTGGCTGGAGAAGGGAAAAGTTTCCAAGGCACGCGCGAAAAAGTATGGAAAATACGGGAAGCGACTTCAGAAGATGGTCTCAAGGTTCTGGACCGAGCGCGGACAGCTCTAGGGCAGATGTGGCCAGTAGTTGAGCAGCGGGCGCAAGACCACACCGATAGCCTTCATGCTGTAAAGCTTCGCGCAGACCTAGAGAGCAGCGAGTTTTACGAATCCAGGAGCAAGATTAAGTCAGTGACCGAAGCGATCGAACGTGCCTACCGCACGATCTACGAGGACACTCATGAGCAACGAACTAAAACCTTCGAGCAGGCGGTTGAAGAGATCAAAGGCCGGTCCGAATGGGCTGATGTCCCAGAAGAAATTAAGGAACCTACACTCGCTCCTCTGACAAGCCGGACCTGTCATTCCCTGGACTTGCCTGTGGACATAGTCATTTGTCGGAATTGCTCAGCCACAATCCCTCAAATGGAGTCGGATTTGGCAGCGGTTACCAACCTACGGGCCCAGGTACTTCAGCGTGTTCGAGAGCTGACCGCTCCAGGAGAGAAAGTCGAACGCATTCGTGTTAGCGATTTTTTCAAGGAGGCCCTAGACTCCGAAGAATCGGTCCGAGAGGCCCTGGGTCGCTTACAAGATCACTTAATGAAGCTCATCGCTGAGGGAATGAAGGTCGTCCTGGAGTAAATCTGTGACTCCTAGCACGGCATTTGAAAACAACTTCAGGTCAGCTGAGACTATTCTGAAAGTCTATCGGCTTCTGGCTTCAGAAGGAAGCCCAAAGATTCAAGCTGAATTGATCGCGCAAGCCAGGGTTCTTTTACAGGTTAGCCAGGAAGAAGAGTTAATCCTTTTACTGAACGACTTGTTTCTTGGAATTGTGCGCGAGCATGCTGATGTTCGGCCAACATTCTTCCGGCCTGCTCACCTTTCGCTTCTTCTGCGGCAGGCAATCGTGGCGGCCTGTGCAGCGATGGATGTTTACTATAACGATCTTCTGAGACGGAACCTTTTCAAGGTCTTTCTCGTCAAGCAACGGAATTTTTCGAAGAAACACCTGCGCGAGATTCAGTTGAGCCTGGATGATTACCTCTCAATCGTTCAAGATCCCAATCCAAACAGTCGTCTCGAACAACTGCTACTTAAGCATTTCGAGCGCAAAACCCTTTCGAATGTGGAGGGTCTCACTGAGGTATTAGAGATCTTAGGGATCGAACGACCATGGACTCAGATCGCTCAGATCGTTGGTCTTCCAGAAAACAGCTTACGACAACAAGTGCAGAACGTTGTGGCTCGTCGGAACGATATCATCCATCGCGGCGATAGACCCGCAGGATATCTGGACGGCGACCCTCAGGCCATCGATTACCCATGGACCCAGAGCCATGTCCAAGCTGTTCGGAATGTTGTACTGGCATCAGATGAGCTTGTGGAAAAACAGGTGGCAGCCTTGATTATTCCTGATACACTTTCCAAGTGAGAAGAGATTGATGGGATGAGTGTATACAGGGAAGCAGCACTTGCAGAGCCCAAGGGAGTTGAACATGCAGCCTGACCCGAAAGTAATCAACGAACTGGTTCGACGCATTGTCGAGGTCGCTCACCCGCTGCGGATTATCCTCTTTGGCTCGGCTTCCCGGAAAGATATGGGGCCGGACAGTGACCTCGATGTGTTGGTCGTTGTGCCTGATGATACCCACAGACGGCACACAGCCCAGAGAATCTACCGAAACATGATTGGCTTCGGTCTGGCCTTAGATGTAGTTGTGGCAACCGAGAGCGATTTGCGCCAATACAGTGACAATTTTAGCCTGGTGTATTACCCAGCTTTACGTGAGGGGAGGGAAATCTATGCCGCCTAATCTTCCCGCTCCTGGCAGCCCTAAGGATTGGCTCCGCCACGCCAGAAGCGACCTGGCTGTTGCCCGCCAGCAGGTTACTTCAGAAATCCTCCTCGAAACTTTATGCTTTCATGCTCAACAAGCGGCTGAAAAAAGCATCAAGGCAGTTTTGGTGCAAAAAGGGATCATTTTTCCGTACACACACGACCTTGCCAAGTTAATCACCCTTGTGAAGACCGCCGGGATCCCGTGGCCTGATGAACTCGACGAGGTAGCTGATTTGAGCGATTACGCGGTTGAGGCCCGTTATCCAGGATTATCCGGGGAAGTCACCGATGAAGACTACCAGCGTGCCGTTGAGACCGCTGAGCATATCCTGGCCTGGGCAGAAAACATTATCAAGGGGAAGGCACAGCCATGAGTATACCCAGTCCTAACGTCTTCCGCTATCGGCAAAGCGAGTCTGTTGAGGCTTAAAGGGATAATCTGATATGGGCATCGTCACCGCCTATCTCCGCAGCATGATTGCCAGGCAGGTGGACGACCACGGGCTGGCAGTCTGGTATGACCCTGAAGGTCACTACCGTGAGGCTGTAGACCACTTGAGCATCCCTGACACGAGGGTTGTATATTACGAAGGCAGCTTTTTTGCCCTGCGTCATGAAATCGAACCGCTTCTGAGCGGTTTGGAACCTCCCCGTTTGCTGGTCTATATTCCCCTGGACCCTGCGGAAACTCACAGTGCCTTGGCTGAAGTCGAAGTCGCCGGGGTGATTATGAAGCCAGGCCAGCAGCCGCCGATCCGAAACACGCGGCTCTCCATTATTGCCCGCAACGCCCTCAAGCCCATCCTGGGGGAAGAGACGGCAGTATCCATTGAAAAAACAGGTGGAGGCGGGCAAGCTCACTTTGGCCGACCTTGATCGACTAGCGGAAAAGGGTGAAGGTATTACCAAGGGGGTGGTATCCGTCATCTTTGATACTGGCAATCCCCAGGAGGTTGCTTTGGCGTTCCTCGCCAGTGACCGCTACGATACGGACATTGTAGATAAAGGGGCTGGCCCTGAACTCGCCTTGTTGTTGCAGAGCTCATTTGAGGTCGAACTACCGGACGGCGAGACCCCGGATCCCTATCGCGTGCGGCTCGCACGATACATTCTCACCACTGATCTGGTGGCAGGCATCGTGGGAGAAGTCCCAAGCCAATTGACTACTGTCAAGATTGCGTCGAGGCCTGCGACGCGTGAGGCGTGTACCACCTTGGCCAGGACTTGGCGGCTCAGGCGCGACCTCCGCGACAGCTACATTATTCATGCCAACCGGGTCGAGAATGAGCTTGGTCTATCTGGCATCGATTTCAAATGGGACCAGACTGCCAGTGTGGAGACATGCCTGGAAGTGGAAAGGGCTCTGCAACGCAGTATCGAGACCGCGTTGCTGGAGGAGACAACCAGCGATTTGGTGGAGATGGCCAAGGCGCGGCAGTCCAGTTTTTGGTCGGAGTATCTACCCGATGTCCAGGCGCAGTGGGCGCTCATTGTTGTGTCCGGTCAGGTTCTTCTTGAGGCCGACCGGATTGCGAAGGAGATGAATTTCTCCACATCCGACGCTAAGGCCATCTTCAGCGCCTATACCGAAACCGACCGTCCCTGGTGTTTACTCGACACATATCACCGGCACATGGAGCGTCGATGCTACAACTTCGACTTCGACCTTGGAGACCGCCATTGCGGGCTGGAGCAGCTCATCTCCAAGGCCAGACACCGATACATGGAGGTCGGGTCGGTATTGGCCGAGAATTTCCTGCGGCGTTACCACGAGGGGAAATTTCCAAATGGCCGGTGCTCTTCGCCAGACCGAGATCTTTGAGAAAAAGGTGAAGCCGAAGATCGCTGAGGGAAGAACGGCCTATGTGTGGGTAGACGCCCTACGATTTGAGATGGCTTGCGAACTGGCCCAGACCCTTTCGGCAGAATTCGACCTGGAGATTCAGGCCGCGATAGGAACTGTTCCAACCATCACCGAGATTGGTATGGCTGCACTTCTCCCCGGCGCGCAGGAATCGGTCACCGTAGTCTCCTTAGGAGAGAGCAAGCTGGCCCTTGAAATCAACGGCACTATGCTCAAGGATCGGAAAGGCCGCGTGAATTTCTTCAAGGCCAACGCAGGAGTGGAAGCCTTTGATGCCAGGCTCGACGATTTGTTCCCCAGTCCGAAAAAGAAGGTGCGCGAGGGAATTCGTGGTGCCGATCTGATCCTCATCACCTCTCAGGAAATCGATGCCTTGTGCGAAGAGGACAACGTGCCTCTGGCCCGCCAGACTATGGACGACTTCCTGCATCAACTGCATCGAGCTTTTCGGATACTTACCGACTTGGATGTGGAGAATATTATTTTCACTGCGGATCATGGCTATTTGTTCGGCGACGAGTTGGGTAGCGACATGAAGATTGACGCCCCCGGAGGCGATACAGCGGACCTCCATCGGCGGGTGTGGATAGGACGTGGGGGAACAGCTGATCCTTCCTACCTTCGTGCCCGGCTCTCTAATTTCGGCCTTGTCAGTGAGATGGAGATTGCTACACCCTGGAACTTTGCCTGCTTCAAGGTGAAAGGCGGGGCAAAAGCCTACTTCCATGGGGGACTATCGCCACAAGAACTCTTCATTCCAGTGGTCTCTTTAACTCCTAAGAAGAAACGCGTCGTTGGTCTTGCCAGTGAGATGACATGGACCATGATCCCTGGCAGCCAAAAAATCAGTACTCGGTTCTTCTCGGTGCAGGTCAAAGGCTCGACCTCCGGTTTGTTTGAGCTGGTGCCCCCGAAGGTACGAATAGAAATTCGGGTGAGAGGAGATAATCTCTCGACACCTGTCAGTGCCTCCTACGGGTTTGAAGAAGCCACCGGCGACGTGCAGCTTAGGCCAGCCGAAGACGACTCCAGGGTGTTAGAGCCAAACACCATAACCTTGATGATCACAAAAGAGCCTTCACAAAAGATGGTGACTATTCATCTGCTGGACGCAACGAGCGGAGCCGAACTGCAGCGCTTGGACAAGATAGAGATGGCCATAGCCATTTGAGAGGGGATGGCAGATGCCTGAACTCGATCGGAAAGCGACATCAGTTTTTGCCGGGAAAGTGGTCCGTAAGGACTTGGTCAGAAAGGTGAAGGTTGGGGCCAACGTCCCGGTTTTTGTCCTTGAGTACCTGCTTGGAAGATATTGCGCTACCGATGACCCTGTGGCCATTGATGCGGGGTTGAAGGTGGTCAATTCGATGCTGGCCGAGAACTTTGTACGTCCAGACGAGGCCAACAAGGCACAGTCCTTCGTCCGGGAGAAGGGCAAGCACACTCTCATCGATAAGATTAAGGTCCGCTACCTTTCCGACGACGACAAATACTGGGCCGAACTCCTGAACTTTGGCCATAAATATGTTCATATCCCGGAGCGCTATGTCCGAGATTACGACCGACTTCTTACGGGCGGTGTGTGGACTCAGGTGGATATTCGCCATGAGTACGACGAGGAAGCTCGAGGAAAGCGCAGTCCGTTTTGGATTGACGACATGAAGCCGATCCAGCTTGCGACCTTCGACCTTGAAGAGTACCGGCAATGCCGCTGCCAGTTTAGTACGGATGAGTGGGTAGACCTCCTTATTCGCAGTATGGGGATGGAGCCATGCCACTTTGACCGACGGCTCAAGCTGCTCTTTCTGGTCAGACTGATCCCCTTGTGTGAGCAAAACTTCAACTTGGTGGAACTTGGCCCTCGCGGAACAGGGAAGTCGTATGCGTATCAGGAAATCAGCCCCTATGTAATCCTTCTGACAGGCCCAACCACGGTAGCAAACCTCTTCTACAACATGGCCACTGGGAAAATGGGCCTGGTCGGTCTGTGGGATGCTGTGGCTTTTGATGAGGTGGCGGATCTTCAGAAGATGTCTAAGGAGGTTGTCACCACCCTCAAGACCTACTGCGAGTCCAGTACCTTTGCCAGAGGGAAAGACGCTCTGTCGGGGCCTGCATCAATTGCGCTCTTTGGGAATACGAACCAGCCCATTGAAGTCATGGTCCGATCTTCTCATCTCTTTACGCCGATGCCGGACGTGATCCGGGAGGACATGGCCTTCCTCGACCGCATCCACTTTTACCTGCCTGGCTGGGAAGTGCCGAAGATGCAAATTGAATTTTTTACGGACCATTACGGATTCGTTGTTGACTATTTGGCCGAGGCCCTGCGGGAACTACGTCGGCACAATTTCACGGAGATAGTCGATCATCACTTTTCCCTGGGGTCGCACCTGAACGCGCGCGATGTGAAGGCTGTACGCAAAACAGTGTCCGGTCTAATCAAGCTGGTCCACCCTCACGGTGAGGTCACGAAAGAAGATCTGGCGGAGCTATTGGATCTGGCTCTCGAAGGACGTCGACGGGTAAAAGAACAATTGAAAAAGATGGGTTCCTTCGAATATTATCAAACATCTTTTTCTTACGTCGACAGCAAGACCCGAGAGGAGCGCTACGTAGGGGTGCGGGAAGAAGGCGGACGGGACTTGATCTCTACTGACCCGCTTGCGCCCGGCTCGATTTACACTGCTTCGGTAGATAACCAGGGCAAGGTAGGATTGTATCGACTTGAGGTCGGATGCTCGCCCGGCACAGGCAAGCTGAGGGTAGCCGGCGGCATTGACAGCACCATGAAGGAATCGATCCAGAGGGCATTTGCTTACATCCAGGGCCATAAGGTGAACATGGGAATCGCTCAGGCTTTTGATACAACGGATTTTTATGTTGAGGCCATTGACCTGCTAACTAACCGTACCTCTTGTGATGCCGGCATTGCCCTGGTGGTAGCCATCTACTCTGCTATCAAGAAACATCCAGGCTTGCCGGCACTGCTGATCCTCGGTGACCTCAGCATCCAGGGAAATATTAAAGCAGTCCGCTCTCTTGCTGAGCCACTGCAAATAGGCATGGACAACGGAGCTCGGCGTGCTTTGATTCCGATTGAGAACAAGCGTCACTTCCTGGACGTGTCAGCAAACATCATGGAACGAGTCGACCCGGTCTTCTACAGTGACCCACTGACCGCAGCCATGAAGGCTTTAGGGATGAACTAATGAGGGTCGCTCGTACAATCGCGAGCTTCGGATCGACTGTTTCTGCAAGTAAGAGAGAAGTTGATCTGCATAAAGGGGTTGAGGCTGGCACAGAGGCACTATACTGACATAAAGGTTAATATTGAGATATCTTGTTTATATGAAGAGGCAGACTGAGTTCAACCCCTAAAAGTACAGGAAATTTGCTTCATGACTCCAGAAGAGCGCGTTCAACAGTTCCGTCAAATCTTTTCAGCTATTGAGAAAGAAGTTGGTCAGGTCATTGTTGGTCAGCGGGACCCCGTCCGTAAGATGCTCATCGCCTTTTTTGCTGGCGGCCACATACTTATCGAAGGCGTGCCGGGCTTGGGCAAGACCTTGACAGTGAAGTCGATCAGCGAGGCACTAGGATTGAGCTTTAAGCGCATTCAGTTTACCCCGGATCTGATGCCCTCAGATATCGTGGGCACACAGATCCTGGCAGAATCAGACCACCAGCGGTACTTCGAATTCAAAAAAGGTCCTATCTTTGCCAACATTATCCTCGCCGATGAGATCAACCGCGCCACTCCAAAGGCACAGTCCGCGGTGCTCGAAGCTATGGAAGAACAGCAGGTCACCGTGTTTGGTGAGACCCATAAGCTTACACCTCCGTTCTTTATTCTTGCCACCCAAAACCCGCTTGAGCTGGAGGGAACCTATCCCTTGCCTGAAGCCCAGATGGACCGCTTTTTCTTCAAGGTTGTCATTCATGCACCAAGCCCTGAGGAACTCAAGGTGATCCTAAACAGAACAACCTATGTAACACGTTACCAGATAAAGGAAGTGCTGCCTCTTGCTAAAGCTCCACACATTGTCGAGGCCATGAAGGCGCTCGTGCGGGAGGTATTTCTTGCCCCACCGCTCGAGGACTACTTAGTCAGGTTTGTTACCGCAGCGACCCCTGGCAACAGAACTGCCTCATTTCCTGAGGTGAATGAATATTTCCGTTTTGGTCCCAGTCCCCGTGGGGCTCAGGCGCTCACCCTCGGAGCCAAAGTTAACGCCCTCCTCGACGGTCGGGTCAATGTGAGCTATGAAGACATAGCTGATGTGGTCCTGCCTGCTCTCCGCCACCGTTGTCTCCTCAATTTTCAGGCCGAAGCTGAAAATGTGATGTCGGATCAGATCTTGGAGATGCTGCTCAAGAAGGTACCGAGGAACTAAACCAGGCATCAGTCAGAGAGGCGGAGCTGAGCGGGGCTAATCCCTGAGCAAGGAAATGAGAAACACTACTTTCTCTCTTGGCAAACCCGGCTAAAGAAGGTAGATTGCTGGTAAGCATTCAGCTGCCAGCCATGTAGGCAGGCTATACACTATATGCCAATAGCTGAAAAAGGAGGCTCCGATGAGCGTACTTACCATTGACGAACAACCCTCCCTGACCAACCCTGTTTTGGTCTTGGCTTTTGCTGGATGGAACGACGCTGGCGGAGCGGCTACCCATGCGATGCAGTTTCTTATTCAGCATCTGCAAGCCCGCAAGTTTGCCAGCCTTGACCCAGAGGAGTTCTATGACTTCACCACGGTGCGGCCGCGGGTGAAGCTTCGTGATGGCTTCTACCGTGAAATTACCTGGCCAGCCAATGAGTTCTTTTATAGCCGGGCAGCCAACTCCGAGCAAAACCTGATCCTTGGCCTTGGCATTGAACCTCAACTCAAGTGGAAGACCTTTACCGGCGCTATTCTCGACCTAGCTAAACAATGCGGGGTGACTATGGTGGTCACCCTGGGCGCGCTTTTGGCCGACGTGGTCTACTCTCGCCCTACTCGGGTAATCGGAGTTTCCAATGACCCGTCCTTAGCAGCCAAGCTGCCACAGCTCACCCGGTCTCGTTACGAAGGTCCCACCGGTGTTGTAAGTGTTACCAATGACACCTGTCGTCGTGCCGGCATTCCTTCTGCTAGCTTCTGGGCTAATGTTCCCCACTACGTTTCCATCTCTCCTAACCCTAAAGCAGCACATGCTTTGATTGTGCGGCTAGCCTCATTCCTCGATTTTCCTATCGACACAACCGAGCTAGAGTCTGCGGCCAAGGAGTTTAATGCACGGCTGGTGGAGGCAATAGCACAAAATCCCAATGTGGCCGCCTACGTGAAGCAACTCGAGGAGCGTGATCCAGAGGACACGGCTGAGGCCATGCAGACACAGGGCAACGGTGGCAATGGCCATGCCAATGGCAAGGACTTTGAAGAGGAGCTACAGCGTTTGCTGCGCAAGAACCGAGGAGAGAAATGAGATTAGTTGGGCAGCCGCTGTGCAATTACTGGGACGACCCCTGATCCAGAGAAACGGTTTTCTCTACGGTTTCTTCTCCCTTGACTTCCGCCTGTTCCAAGACATAGGGCTTACCCCGGCCGGTCAGGTTGGTAACGTACAGGTCGTAAGGTCCGGCTTCCAGAGAAAAACGGTGTTCTCTGCCTGCGCTGCTACGTGCTATTTCCCTCTGGGTGCCAGGCTGGTAGATTACCACTTCGCTGGCCGTGCTAATATCCCTACCCTCAACTAGAGGACGGACAAGTAACTCTCCCAGCACCTTTTCTCTGATCTCCAGTTTAGCATGAACACCGCTGCGTAATTCCACTTGGCGCCACCACTGGCTCTGCGGAGGAGTAGCAATTTTAACGTCCACCACCCCAGGATAAGCAAGAACGGTTTCACCGGTGAGGAAAGCCCCGAGTCTGTCACCCGAGACCCCGTCGTATACCTCAAAACCGAACCCTAGGTCCTCCCCTTTCTTGTCGAGGGCATTAACCGAGAGCAGAGCCACCTCGCCGATGGCCAGGGTACTCCTACGTCCGGCCCTAATAAGAACACCCGTCCTGGTCACCCTGCCACCAAGCACATCCAACTCGACCCGATAAGTACCAGGTTCAAGCTCCACCGTCTCCCCAACCCTGACACTGGCCACACGGGTCTGTCCGTTCTCTTCATAAATCCACGCCTGGGCCTCGACGCCTTCTTCTCCCGCAATATCCAGAATGAGGCTACCCTTGACAGGGCCACTCGGTTTAGCCCCATTTCCCTCGGCCAGGGCCGCGCGCGCTCCTAGAAAAACAAGAGAGAAGGCCAGGAAGACGAGAAAGAAAAAGACGGTCTGCCTCTTGCTTCTTGTCATGGGTCTCCTAACGCTCTATGGGGCCTTCCTCTCGGTTTCCCCACTCAGCCCAGGAAGCGTCGTAGTTACGTACTCTGTCATAACCAAGAAGTCGCAGGGTGAAGAGTCCGTGCGCCGCACGGATCCCGCCTTGTCAATAGGTAATGATTTCTTTTTCTGGTGTTGCGCCCATTTTGTCAAACATTGCCCGCAGTTCCACCGCCGGTTTAAACGTTCTGCGATCGTCGTCGGTTATATAGTTAAGCCACTCGAGATGCACTGCCCCGGGAATGCGTCCTCCCCGTTTGGTGCCCCGGGCGTTCTCGCCGGTCCACTCAGCATCCGAGCGCACGTCAAGAAGCACACGGTTCCCTTGTCCAATAGAGGTACGCACATCATCCCATTGAGCCATAAACTCTTCGTGGATATGTGGCGTAAAGGTTGTGTTCGGGGGCCTAGACACTGCATTGCTAATAGGCATTTCCTCAGCTAACCACTTGTTCCAACCACCATTCAGAACTTTCACCTGCATATGCCCATAATAATTTAGCGCCCACCAAAGGCGGGTAGCATAAAGAGCGCCAAACCCATCGTAGGCAATAACCAAGGTGTTATCCCCAATGCCTAGCTCGCCCATCACCCCGGCAAACTTCTCCGGGCCCATGATATGCAGAGCTCCTTCCTCTTCCTTGAGATAGTGGTGACCACGGTAGGTTACCGCGCCAGGGATGTGCGCCCGGCGGTAGGCATCTCGGGTGTCCGTGTCCACAATACGAACATTGGGATTGTCTATGTGTTCAGCCAGCCACTCGGTCTCTGCCAACATCTCTGGCCGGGCGTAGCCTGCGGTTGCCATAGCTGTTCCTCCTCTATTAACCTCAATCCTGGCTCTAAACTACCGCCAGGGTAAGTAGCCTGTCAATCGGAGCCGGTTTCCAGTCCATAGAATAAGCTGAGGCATTGCTTGCAGACCAGGCTCTGAGTAGTATATAAAAGTGGAAGCGTTCCCAGACGGCAGACGTTAGTGGCCTGAAGGAGGTGGAGGTGGACGTCTCGCGGTGTGGTGTGTGGGGCTTGGTGGTGGTTCTGGCAGCCTGTGCTCCTACGGCTCGCTACCCTCCTCTAAGTGCTTCATTTTCGGCTTGGCTTGATCGCAGCCCAGTTACAAAAAAAGTCTGCGTCCTTCCTTTCACCAACCAAACAGATAAACCTGGGTTGGGGGAAAGCGTACGCCGGAGTGTGTATAGCCATTTAAGCGTCAGAAAATTTCATGACGTTGAGCTTACAGAAATTGACACCACCTTAAGAGCCTTGCCCGAAGAGTGGCAGACCCTTTCTTCACAGGTTCTAGGGCGACGACTTGGATGCAATGGGCTGGTATATGGGGAAGTACTAGACACGACTAGGCTCTATTTGGCGGTGTACTCCCGGTTGATCCTGAGGGGAGCAATCCGTCTTGTTGACGCCGAAAGTGGAAGCCCGTTGGTAGAAGCGTCCTACACAACCAAAATTCATGCTGGCGGTGTGCCCTTTTCCCCTTTAGGGGTGGTGCCGGCTTCGATCATTGCCCTCCACAATGTCTTGGATGACCAAATAGAAAAAGCGGTCCATGACTTGGGGCGACACCTAGTCGAGTTTGTTCCCGACATGGCCATGACCGTCGCATCCGCTCGACCGACTTCCGAACTACCAGCTCAGGCTATGACCAGAGCTGCGGCGAGCAAAAGCTACTATCGATTGCAGGTCGCCTCTTTTCTCGACAGAATAGAGGCCGAGCGCGCTGTACGCAGTCTGCAGAGGCAAGGGTACCACCCTTCGGTGGTTGAGGTGAAAAACCTAGAGCAGTCCTGGCACCGAGTTTTGATCGGTCCTTTTTCTTCGATCAAGGAGGCCCAAGAGACTAAGGGGCGTATCCAAGAGACCCTTAGCTTTACCCCGTTGATAACGCAGATTGATAAAAATTAGAGGGCCGCTTTCCCCGACCATTTTCTGCCTTGGATTGTGTGAGCCGACAACAGTCATGGCGGAGAAGGGATGGAGTCGAACCATCCGCGCAACGTTACGCCACGCAAGCCGGTTTTGAAGACCGGTGGGGCCACCGGGCCCCATCCTTCTCCACGGGGCCGAATTTACACGGGTTTTCGGCTTTGCGGAAGGGGGGTAGAAATGGAGGTGTGAGGTGAAATGGCAAATTGAGGCCAAGCAAGTTTGGTAAGTCATAGGAGGAGTGCCCCTATGATTAAAACAACTTATTTCGAGGAGTACGAAATTGGCGCGTTCCGTGAGACGCTGGGGCGCACAATCACTGAGAGCGATATTGTGACCCATGCAGGACAGACCGGTGATTTCTTTCCCCATCACATGGATGCGGAATGGGCTAAGACTCAGGAATTCGGGCAGCGGGTGGCCCATGGCACGCTCACTCTGAGCATAGGCGCAGGGATGACGGCCAGTGAGGTCAATCCCGCGGCTTTCTCTTACGGATACGACCGAGTGCGCTTCATTCGCCCGGTTTTCATCGGCGACACCATACACGTGCGGGTAACTATTAAAGAAAAGCGGGATTACCCTAAGCGGCCTGATCTTGGCTTGATAGCCGAACAGCTTGAAGTCTTCAACCAACACAACCAGGTGGTGCTGGCCTGTGAGCATTTATCTCTAGTTCAACGAAAGACCCCGCCAGCACAATAGGACATGCACGGTCTGGGGAGCATAATAATCCATTAGAGAACCCATCGGTCAACTCGGTCGCTCCGCGGCAATAAGAAGAACCAAGCGGACCCTTGTATCCCGAAAGGCCGCCTACAGGGCAAGCCCCTGAATAAAAAATGACCGTATGGGTCCTACTGGCCTCTTAGAGCTAGGCTTTGGCCTCCGGCCCAAAGAATACCAGAGTACGTGCTTCGATGCTCTCTCGGGCTGCGGCATCAGCCGGACTCGTTGGGTCTTCAAACGCGCTGTGGGCCGTGAACCGAGCCCGGCCATCGTCCATGGAATCGTAACACTTGAGCAGTATGGCCTCGTTCTTCTGCATGTTCGGAAAGTAGAACCAGCGGTGGCGGGGGCTGAAGGTGACCGAGTAGACCTCGCCCGTCCGGTCTTGGTACTTCAGGTCAGTGGCTACAAAGTCCGCTTGCGCCATGCTTTGCGCATCACATACCGTCAGCGGCACGTCCTGCACGGGTCCTCTGATTGGTCTCCAGACGTTGATCACCGCAAAACGATTCTTTAGCCGTGCCTCGGCCTCCTCTGCCTCCAGTAGGGCCCGCACCCGCTGCGGACCGGAGCGGACCGTGTAGTCATTGTGCGTAGCCATCACAGGCTCTCGTACTCCGTTCTCGCCCCGCTTGGCTATTGGGGCGCAACGCACATTGTGGTCGAACACCAACACTTTGACAGCCCCAGTGATTTCCTTCACCAGCCGCTCAACCTCCGGGTAGTAGACGGCCCGCACCTCTTGAGCGTTGTAGAAATCCGACACTGCGGTCTCGTGGCGCGTCAGCATGATTCCTTGCTGATCCAAAGATAGCTGCTCGAGGATAGGCCGACCATCATGAATGGGCATCCTATGTTGGGTGAATTGCCCCGTCCGTTGGGGCGTGCCAGGCGGTGGCGTGTACAGATAGTATACTGGCTTCTCCCCTGTGTCGGCCAAGTAATTCAGTGAGGCATCCACGTGATTGAGACCTTCCACTTTGACGTTGTTCATGCTCTTTAACTCCTTATCTTGGCTGTATTGATTCTTCCCTGTAGGGGTATGAGGTCCTTTTCATCATTGGGATAGATTATATGATCACACTTCTTTGTACAGCCTGTTTGGCTCAGGTTTAGTGTCCGTTCACATTCTAAACTTGAGTAAACTCCGCAGCTGAGATATATGAAACGGTACAATGAGAACAAAGTTGTCATTGCCCAAGGAGATAGCTGAGGGTTGCCGAATATCCAAGCCGCCCTATGGATGGTGCCCGCCCTGTAGGCGGGAGTGTGAAAGGGAGTGATGTCCAGGTAGCAAGAAAACAAAGCTAAAAGTGGCATTCTGCATGACCTGCTTGTTGGCAGCGACAAAGACCTTACTCTGACCGTGCAGAACATTGGGGAAGAGACCCTGACTAGTAACACTTGCGCTCCCATTCCCTTTAGCTTTGTCTCCGGGGACTCCTTGAGCTTAGCAGCCGGGCAAAGCCAGACCCTCACCGTACGCTTTAGCCCCACTACTACTGACCCGTTCAGTGGTGGCCGCAAGTGGCACGGGGCTGCCTGAGCAGCAAGCTGTGAGTATAGCCTATGTGGTTAATCAAGCTTCCGATAGCGTCTCTGTCATTGATACCTCCTCCCAACAACAGCTTTCTGCCCCTATCGAGGGAGGAGATGCTCCAGTGGCTCTAGCCCTTACTCCCGATGAGAGTAAACTCTATGGGGTTAACCTGGGCTCCCGCGATGTCTCGGTTATTGACACTGCCAAAAGGAGAAAGACATGGACAAAGATAGATTTGGAAACACGTTTGCCCCTGGGTTGCCCTATGCTCGGGGAAGTATACTTAGCAGCACCGACGAGGATTTCCGTAAACTCACTAGGGCCTGGAAAATCATCAAGAACAACATTCGTGAAAAAGGGCAGGATAGCCTTTTCAACTTTACCGGGTTGGAAAGGTCTCTACCGTTTGAACCTGAGGATTGGCAGTTGGCAGACGATGAGCTTTCACCCGTTGTTCACTTTGACAGGCTTAAGGCTCTGGCCCTGGAACACCTGGGTGGCTCGCCCCATGAGCATGATGTAGCTCTCTTCAACCGGATGACCGCCGCTACCCTGGCCACACATTTCACCCTGGTCAAGCCAGGGGACACGGTAGTAGGAGTGTCGGTAGGCTATAGCCACCCCTCGATTGTTCGAGCGGCACAGCAGGTGGGAGCTCGCTTGGTTGATACGGTGGGGCTAGAAAACTTTGCCTTGGCTCTGGAGAGAGAGGAGCGGGTTGCGCTGGTGGCGCTAACGCGGTTGGCAGTCACCTATGACCTCATGCCATTGGATGAGCTGAGGCAGGTTATCCGCCTGGCTGGGGAGAAGGGAGTCCCCGTCTATGTAGACGACGCAGGAGGCGCACGGGTTGGCCCGGCAATCTTCAACCAACCCAAGATGCTGGAATTGGGAGTTGATATAGGAGCCACCGGGCTGGATAAATATGGCACCTACGGGCCCAGGCTGGGACTGATGGCCGGCAGCAAGGATCTTGTGGCCAGGGTCCGTGCCAAAGGCTTGGAGTTTGCCCTTGAAGCCCGCCCTATGCTGTACGCGGCTGCGGTGAGGTCATTGGAGCGGTATGACCCTCAGAGAGTGGTTGCCCTGGTGGAGTGTACAAAAGGGCTGGCTGGAGAGCTGAAGAAGATCCTGGGCAACAGACTCCACGAGACCCCGGTCACAGCGCAGCTACTGGCAGAAGACATTCTGGCAATTGCTATGGAGAGAGCCGGCCTTAGCGAACCAAGGATTGTTCCCTACGAGGCAGCAGCAGCCCTAGCCATGCTGTTGCTCCAGGACTACAGCATACTCACCGTTCACTTTGCCGGTCTTCCCCCAGGAACCTCCAGCTTTCTCTTCAAGTTCGTACCCCCGGAAACCATGGAACGATATGGAGGAACAGAGAAGTTTGCGCTAACCGTTGACGCCTCTTTGAGCAAGTTGGCTGATCTTATAGGGGAGCCCGAAAATATTCGCGGGCTACTTTTGGGGGAAGAGTGAAAATCTTAACGGCTTCACGGCACATGTTGCTCAGCGTGATAGGAGCTGCGGACCAGGGGGCCAGCTTCGACATGGCCAAAGCCCATCTCTTCTCCAATCCGTTTTAACTCAGTGAATTCTTCGGGGGTATAATATCGCACCCGAGGAAGATGCTGCGGCGACGGTCGCAGGTACTGGCCGATGGTCAAAATATCGCAGTCCACCTCTCTCAGATCGGCCATAGTTTGAACAATCTCGTCCCAGACTTCTCCCAGACCGAGCATAATGCCGGACTTGGTCAGGGTGTTACCCGCCAGTTCCTTGGCCACGCGCAAAACCAACAGCGATCGCTCGTATTGGGCCGAGGGCCTAACTACCTCCTGGAGCCTGGCAACGGTTTCTACGTTATGGTTCAAGATATCAGGTTCAGCGTCTATTACCTTAGCCAGGGCCTGATACGATCCCCTAAAGTCCGGGATTAGGACTTCCACCGTGACCTCTGGATCGCTCTCTCGTATCTTACAGATTGTTTGCGCGAAAATCTCCGCTCCGCCGTCTGCGAGGTCATCCCTAGCAACAGAGGTAACCACAACATGCCGGAGCCTGAGTTTCCCTATAGCCTCCGCTACCCTTTCGGGCTCCTGAGTATCGTAGACCGGAGGCTTGCCAAAGGTAACGGCGCAGAACCCGCAATTACGGGTACAAACCCGCCCCAGGATCATAAACGTTAGGGTTCCTGCCTCCCAACATTCTCCAACATTAGGACAGTGGGCCTCCTCACACACGGTGTGAAGATCAAGATTTTTCACTAAGGCTTTGAGGCGACGATAGTTGGACCCTCCTGGGGCCCTGACCTTTAGCCACGGAGGCTTGCGTGCAGCTCCCCTACCACTTTCTGCCTCCGCACGGAGTTCATCCAAAAGGGCCGGGTAGGGCCTCTTTAAAACCTTGTTGTTTACCACTTTATCCAACTGCTTCATTGAGAGGGGATTTTATTTGCCCAATAACGAGTCGGTAACATCACTTGTCATTTTGGCTTGCCATTTTGTTACAGGCTCTAAAGAATCAAGGAAGGGACCCTTTAGCTTACCCTCCCAAGCTGATCATTTCCATCTTCCGGTGTTCTTTGGGGTCATAACCGGTAGCAGAGCGTAAAGCTTCAAGCCGCTCTTCCGAGTACCGGTCCTTTCTCCTCTGCCAGATCGCCCGGATAATTTCTGTGATCTCCTCGTCTGTGGCCCCACTCCGCAAAAGTCCTTTAAGATCATAGCCTTGTTGGGAAAAGAGGCAGGTCACCAGCTTTCCGTCGGCCGTTAGCCTCACCCGCGTGCAACCAAAGCAAAAAGGTTCGCTGACCGAAGCAATAACGCCAACGTCTATGCTCCCATCAAGCAACTCATAGTCCACCGCCGGGGCGTTGCCATCTTCTCTCCCGACTTCTTTTAAGGAGAAACGGGAGCGGATCTTCTCAAGAATCTCTTGCTGGGAAACCATCTTCTCCGAGGTCCAGTTATTCGCGTTGCCCACATCCATATACTCAATAAAACGAATGGCAAATCCATGGCTGCGGGAGAACTCTACTAGGTCAATGATTTCATCATCGTTGACCCCGCGCTCCACAACTGTGTTTATCTTTATAGGCTGTAGCCCCTCTCTCTTTGCTGCCCAAAGACCCTCAAGCACTTTTGCTAGATCACCCCTCTTGGTGATACGCTTAAACTTCTCCGGATCGAGAGTATCAACACTAACATTAATGCGTTTTAACCCGGCGGACCTTAGGGCAGGGACCTTTTCCGCCAGCAGCGAACCATTAGTTGTTAGGCATAGGTCTTTTAAGCCACTGAGGGATGATAACTTACCTATTAACTGTTCCAGATCCCTCCGCACCAGCGGCTCTCCACCGGTCAGCCGAATCTTTTCCACCCCTAAGTGGATGAAGAGTCTGGCCAACCTCACAATCTCTTCAAAGGAAAGAATCTTTTCTTTCTCAATCCAGACGTACTCGTCTAAAGGCATGCAGTAAGTGCAACGAAAGTTACACCTATCTGTAACAGATATTCTTAAGTCCTTTACTGGCCGATTGTAAGTATCCTGGAGTATGCCTTCAGTCATATCTAACCCTTTGCCGTTTCTCTAAAACAAATTAATATGGATATATAAAGTCCATATTGTCAAGACCTCCTTCCCCCAGGCAAAGGAAGTTATACAAGAGTTTAAGGCCCACGGTCACTTCAGGGGCGAGAAATTCGCTGGGGTCAGGATCTTATTTTCCATTTTCATAATCAGGGGTCCTAGCTTGGCACCGACTTGCTGCCACTCTGGATCTTGGGCCACAGCCTGCCTAACCTGAGTACGGTGGGCAAAATCTTTGTATGCCCATAGATGCACCACCTGGTTGAGCTCGCCCATCTCGGTGTACCACCAGCCTGTTGGCTTGGAGTACTTTTCGCGTACTGGCAACGCCTCTTTTTCAAAAACTGCCAAAAACTCCGGGACTTTGCCAGGATAAAGGGTGTAGGTCCTAAGCTCATAGATCATGCTTGCTCCTCCTTTCCCAAAGCCACCAGCCAGACATCGCTTTACCTCGGAATAATGGGCAGCACAATGTGCGATGGCCGTGACTCGTCGTGAAAAACTCGCTGTAAGGCCGGCTCCAGGCGACTCGCCTCGCCGCTTGCCTCGCCGGTTTGGGGGTTACGGTCAAAGCGAGGGAAGTTCGAGCTGGCAATCTCTACCCGAATCCGGTGTCCGGCCTTAAACACATTGCTCGTTGCCCACAGGTCAATGGTGTACTCGCACACTTCGTCTGGTTTGAGAAGTTTTCCTTTAGCAAACGACTCACGGTAGCGACCACGGATAATACTGTCCGTCAAATTACGGGCATAGCCATTAGGATGAACATCAACCAGTTTGGCAGTAAAGTCGGTGTCCACCGCGCTTGTGGCAGCGTAGAGCGTGACCGTAATCGGTCCCGTTACCTCAAGGTCTTTTTCCAGCACGGGTGTAGTGTAAACGAGCACATCGGATCGGTCCTCTACCGCTCTCTGGTCATAGGCGCCACCCGGCACTGCCGCGGGCCAGCAACACAGCCCTCCACCTCTAGTTGGCACAGGATTGCGCGGGTCAGCAACATAAACGTCAGCCGGCTCGCTGCGCGGCTGCTCAGGACTGAGCAGGCCCTCACCCCTCAGCCCGTTTGCTTTGCCCTGACTGTGAAAGTAATAGTTCGTATACTTAGTCCTGGCCAGCGGCCACTCGTTCTCATGGCGCCAGCTGTTCTCTCCCATAACGAAGATACGCACCGGCGGTTCTTCCAGGAGGCCGTTCTGTTCACCCTTCAGCCAGTAGTCAAACCACCTGAGATGCAGGCCGTCAAGGTCAACCGACAGGGCCGTACTGGCAAGACCGAAGTCTACCTCGCCTACCACGTTATTGAGCGGCAGCGTATGATGCCAGGGACCAAGAACAAGCTTCTGCCCCTGCCTGGCCTCTGAGGTTGCGCCCCGCTCGTGCATGCCCAGGTAGTTGCGGATCGTCCCACCCAAAAAGATGTCATGCCACCCGCCTACATTGCAGGCGGGTACACTAATGGAGTCGTGCTGGGCCTCAATATTCCACGGTGCCCAGTATTCGTCATCGTCTGGATGAGCAACCCAGTCATAAAAGTATTTGGCCGCCTCGCCAAAAAGAGGAAAGTCTTTGAGTGGAAGGTACTCAAACCACTGGCACATGTCGTTGATACTCTGGAACAATCTGCCCAGCCCGTCACCCAACTCGGGGTTTGTCTTCGCTAGGCGCATGTAGGTATCTGGCGCCAGTCCAGTTATTGTCCAGCTTTCATTAAAACCCAGGGCAAAAGCTCCGCCCTGATAAGTCCAACCCTCGTGGTAATGAGAGGCAGTAATGAGCGGGAAAATAGCCTGCAGATGTGGCGGCCTGCTTACTGCCGCCAGCCACTGAGTAGCTCCTACGTAGGAGGCGCCATACATGCCCACCTTACCATTAGACCACGGCTGCACAGCGCACCACTCGACCGTGTCATATCCATCATTAACGTCATCCCGAAAGGTATAAAACTGTCCCTCTGAGGCATAACGTCCTCGCGAATCCTGGATCACCACGGCATAGCCTTCGCCGGCCACCCGGATAACATCGAGCATAAGCATGCCAATGGTGGTGAGGCCCTTATTGTAAGGGGTACGCTGTAGGATAACGGGATACTTTCCTGGGGCCGCCGGGCGAAAGACATCGGCCCTCAACACTACTCCATCCCGCATAGATACCGGCACATTCTTTTCAATAACAACAACAGGCTCTCCCATGGTTCTCCCTCCTTTCTCTCTCATGCTTTTTAGACTTAAGCCCTACCCAAATGCAAGCGCTTTTTCTTTCTCCGGAAGAAAATGTACGGCTGAGGTTCAGACGGCCTCAGCCTTTCCTTCTGAGAAGTAGAGCGTTAAGATGGCTGCGCACACATTAATCCAAACGGAGAGACTAGTATGATCGAGACAGCAGACGTTGTGATTGTTGGCGGTGGGATTATTGGTTGCTCTATTGCTTACCATCTTGCCCGAGCAAAGGTTCACACTGTAGTGATTGATAGTGGCCAGCCGGGCCAAGAAGCATCCTCAGCCGCCGGCGGCTTCCTGGCGGTCGCCAGTGGATCGCAGCTTCGGGGGCCGACCTTTGAACTCAAGCGAGCGAGCCTTGAACTGTACGAGCCTCTTGTCCAAGAGTTAAAGGAAAAAACCGGCATTGACTCGGAATACCTGAAGTATGGCCTCCTGAAGCTTGTTCGCAGCAACGAGGATGATGAGCAGCTGCGAGCTCTCTACAATCTGCGTTGCGAGCAAGGCCTGCCTGCTGAATGGCTGTCCGCAGAAGACGTGTGGAAACTTGAGCCCGAGCTAACTCGTGAGCTCCGTGGGGCGGTTTTTTTCCCTGGCGATCCCCACCTGAACAACCCTAGATTTACCCAAGCGCTTGCCGTTGGTGCGCAGAAGCTGGGTGTGGAATTTATTACCGGCCGAGCGGTTACCGGAGTGAAGAAAGAAGGTTCACGAGTTGTGGCTGTGAGTGCCGAGGGCGAGGAGATCAAAGGCGAGAAGGTGGTTATTGCTGCCGGAGGCTGGTCCGGCAAAGTGGGAAAGTTTTTTGGTCTGGATATTCCGGTTGAGCCGGCAAAGGGACAAATAGTGACCTGCCGGGCCGATTTCCTCCATCATCTCGTCGCCTGGAGCGATTACTTCCTTGTACCCCGGTTAAACGGCGAGGTGCTGATTGGTTCAACGGTTGAGTTTGTTGGCTTTGATAAAGAGGTCACCCTAGAGACGGTAAGAAATTTTCTTGACGGGATTGCGGAGGTTATACCGGCACTGGTAAAAAGACCTCTCGGTCGCACCTGGGCTGGTCTTAGACCCTACTCCGCTACCGGTCGACCGATCCTTTGCCCAGCTCCGGAGTTGGACAACGTTATCCTGGCCACCGGTCACTTTCGCGACGGCATCCTCCTGGCTCCTATTACGGGAAAGCTCATAGCCGAGCTTATCACCAGTGGAAACCCTTCGCCGTCTCTGGAACCGTTTGGCCTGAATGTGTCGGCAAACGATACCGAGGGAGAATAGCATCTTCTAATTCACCCCTATCCTGCTAAGGAGGGAGGACAGGACCGTTGTTGATATTGCTCCCTCCGTAAGAGCCAATTCATCAAAGACCACCAAGGTTGTATCAAGTTTGCAGTCAAAGCTAGGGGTTAAGAAGCTTTGCTGGGCCGGTCCAGAGGTTCTTTTCCTTGACATTGACCAATAGGTTTGTTACAGCAAAATTTTTTGGTGCATTAAGAGCTGCGAGGGAGCTTTTGGGTCTCCAGGACCTTTCTCTGGTCCTGGAGACCTTTTTTTGTTTTTACCGGCGGAGGAAGAAACCATGAGAGCTTGGAAGCGAAGAGGGGGTCTCAGGGAGACTCTAGTAAGCATCACCATCATACTTTTCACTTTTGCAAGTTCGCCGGCGAGCGAGGAGGGAGATGCTATGACCGTTGCGGATGGAAACCGTGTTTCCATTGAGTACACCTTGACCCTTCCAGACAAAACCCAAGTCGACACTAACGTAGGGAAGGGACCCTTAACCTACACTCAGGGAGGGCAAGAAATTCTGCCGGCTCTGCAAAAGGCGATTCTGGGCCTTAAGGTAGGGGAGACCAAGAATGTGACCCTCTCTCCAGAAGACGGTTACGGACCTGTAGACCCCAATGCACTTCAGGAAGTCAACAAAGACATGATTCCCGAAGAAGCTCGTAAAGTGGGTACGCCGCTAGTGACAAAAGACGCTTCCGGCCGCCCACATCGCCTGCGCGTCCAGAAAGTCAAAGAGGAGACAGTAGTACTAGATTTTAACCATCCCTTGGCGGGCGAGACCCTGATTTTTGATGTAAAAGTCCTTAAGATCGAGGATTCTCCCCAATAATGGCTGATCCTTCTGCTCATACACAAGTTTGTGCACGAGCGCCGTTGCCTGGTCCTTGGTATTAAGATAAGAAGTCATTATGCTACGGAAAGCAGAAGCATCTCAAGACGGTGTGGTGGTAGCACAGGTCAGTGAACTGGCCGCAGGAGAAACCAAGAAATTTATTCTGCTTGTCCAGGAAAAAGAAGTCGAATGTTTTCTGGTTAACCACAACGGCCAGCTTTATGCCTATGTGAACCGCTGCTGTCATGTACCCATGACTATGGACTGGTTGGAGAATCAGTTCCTCACCGAAGACGGCCGCTACATTATGTGCGCTACCCATGGTGCCTGCTATGAACCAGACACCGGAGAATGTATCTTTGGCCCGCCCTGTGGCGAGTTTCTAGACCAAGTTCCCCTCTCCACTGACGGAGATCAGGTCATTGCCCACACTCCAGTGGAGCAAGAGGAATAGAGGCAGGTCGTTAGACCTGCCTAATGAGGTTCGTCTCAGAAAGGTCTCCCCCGACTCTACTCCCACTCATCGCCAAAGTGTGCCCTGATAATGCGCTGCTTGAGGTAGTCAAGAGTGCCGAGATCCTCGATGATGTCTCCACCCGTATCGTAAAAGAAGATTTCTCCCTTTTTATTTCGTCCAATAGCAACAAGCCATTCCAGCTCACATCTGTCTTCCAAGAGATAATTAATCGTTTGGGCAACTCCCTTGGCTGGGATCAGGGTGACATTGGGTCTTTTCGGCTTCTGTTGTGTTGTCATGCGCGTCTGTGCCTCCCTAGCCTCGGAAGATAAAAGCAAGATAGGGGTCAGAACATCTCAAGTCAAGAGCAACACGGCTACCGTTTCCAGGTGATACGTGTGAGGAAAAAGGTCAAGCGGCTGTACGCGGTGTAGGCGATATCCATGCCTGACCAGGATGCGTAGGTCACGCGCAAGAGTAGCGGGGTGACAAGACACGTAGAGGATCCGCCGCGCTTGCAACTGCGGTAGATCCGTCATCACCTCGGCTGCGCCCGCTCGTGGAGGGTCCAGTACAACCGTATCAAAAGTTTCCCCTTGCCGTACCAAGGCCCGTACCGACTTTTCAGCCGGCATACACAAGAAACGACAATTGGTGAATCCTTGCCCCCTGGCGTTTTCCCCCGCGTCAATCACGCTGACACGATTCTGCTCGACACCGACCAGTTCGCGCACTCGGTGGGCAATGGGCAGGCTAAAGTTTCCTGCTCCGCAGTATAACTCCAAAACCCGCTGCTGAGAGCAAAACTCCCCCAGGTCAAGCAGCACCGCAATTAGCTCTCGATTACCCGCCGGGTTCACTTGGGTGAACCCACTCTGGCTTATCCGCACGGAGAGCCCGTCCACTCCCAGATCGAGGGCTACCCGGGTATCTCCCCATGTACGCCGCCATCTACGACCAAAGAGGATCAGCCCAGCAACACTCGGGTGAGCCTGCAGAAACGCGGCATTCACCGCCTCGTCGTTGGCGTAGAACGACCCCTCAGCATTGCCCAGCAAAATGACCCGGGGAGGAGTCCCTTGGGGAATCCCTCGGGCAGAATCGCCTCGGGCAGAAATCTCCCTGGGAGTAGGTCCTTGGGTTATAATTTCTACCCGACGTACTGTGGTGCACAATGAAGCAAGCCACTCCCGCGCCAAGGAAAGATGAGTACTCACGACCTCTTCGGCAATAAGACAAGTGGCAATTTCTACTACCTGGTGAGAACGTGCCTGGTAAAAACCCAACCTCTTCTCGTCATCAAAGCGTAGGCGCAGGCGATGACGATAGCCCCACTCGTTTGGCGAAGGGATGATGGGGAGAAGCGGAGGATCGGAGAGACCGCCAATGCGATGCAGGTGCTCACGTAGAAGTCGTTCCTTGGCCTTCAGCTGCTCCGCATATGAGACATGCTGCCAGGGGCAGCCACCGCACTGGGGAATGTACTGACAGGGAGGAACACGCCGCTGCTGAGAGGGCTGAGATAGAGAAAGCAAAGTGCCGATGGCATATCCTTTCTTCTCTTCAACAATGGCTATCTTCGCCTCGTCTCCCGGGACCGTGAAAGGGACAAAAACCACCCGGCCAGCCACCCGACCCACTCCGTAGGGACCATAAGCAAGAGAATCAATCTTGAGGTGGTGAATCGTGCGCTCAGCAGATATGTTTGGCACAAAATCCAACCTAGACTTTTTACCGTTGCTGATCAATGGGTTTCGGTCACTCTTATTTTGTGGTAAAACCGGCAAGCCGTGGAGGCCAATCATCTAAAGATCCGTCGGGGAAAGCGGGTAGACTTTGCCGCGGTCATGGCTCTGGTGCAGCGCGTAGAAGAGCGGGAGTGGCCGTCAGACAAAGCGCTTGTTCGCCTCTTTCGCCACCTTGTCAGTGACCTGGGGTACGACCTATATGTTGCCGAGCAAGACGGTGAGGTCTGTGGGGTGGTAATGGTGGGTTACCGTCATTTGCTGGTCCAGGGTGGGCTCTGCGCGGTGTTGGATGGTGTGATCACGGCGGAGAGTGGAGGAGAGATTAGGCAACGATTGCTTGCCTTTGCTCAGGAGCGGGCACGGAAGAAGGGCTGTCGCATGTTTCAGGCTCAGGTGAGTGGACAGCAGCGGGAAGGGTGGGATGGCTTGCTCTCTGCCGCTGGTTTTACCCCAGCAGGGGAGTGGTTTTCCTACCCACTGAGGTAGAACGGAGAGACTGTGATCTTACGATTTCTGTTTGGTCTTTTGCTTGGCACTATCCTTGGTAGTGGTGCCACAGCATTTTTCCTGTCTTCGGGTGGCAGCGATTATCTCATTGCTACTAGCCCGCGGGTACGTCAACTTGAGGAGGATCTGCACAAGTCGGATCAAGAGAGACAGTATCTTACTAAGAGGCTGGAAGATTTTGCTGGCCTTATGGAAAGACTAGAAGCCAGATTTGTAGAACTGGAAAATCGTTATGGGAATGTCCTGAAAGAAAGTCATAAACCCACCGAGGAAATCCCTGCTACCGCCCAGGGCGAGTTATCCCCCTCTCTTTAACTTTTCTGCTGCATATACTCTTTCATCCGGGCAAAGCTCCACCGCTGATGATAACGTAGCTCATCTAATGGGTAGCGATGCTCCCTGCCGTATATACACTCATAGCGAGCGTAACAAAGGTCTATACAGTCTCCCTCTACCCGCAGACGGTGATGTACGCAGGCGGGAATATCCCAGCCGCTCTCTATATTGACTGCCCGTCCCGGGCAAGCAGTGATGCAGGGTCGTTCGGTGCATGAGGGACAGGGATCAAAATCCGGGGCTGGAGGTGGCTCATAGAGATCTATATCAACAAACACCGCTGCCCGCAGTGCTATCCAGGGACCAAAGACAGGATGGAGAACCACGCCAAGAATACTCGGCTCTGCCATCCCTGCAGCCTGGGCTAGGTGCATAAATGAAACCGGCTCAGTGGTAAAACGAAAGGGATAGAGGTAGTGGTGGCCTACTCCCGCCTGGGAAAAGAGAGGGGAGAGGAAACCTTCAATGATCTCCACAGTGTAATCGTCCAGCGGATGATCGTGCTCCTGCATATAATCCGGGTGTGCCGTACAATAGATCTGAAACGCCCTCCACAAGTCCCCTCCGCCGTTACCAATGACAATGAGGGTTTTACCTGCGGGGAAAAGCGAGGAAACCCGGTACTGCGGGGGAACCAGGCGATCGTAGTCTGTGGCTTCAGCAGTACCAATGAGATTAAACCCCCGGGGTTGGAGGGCTGTTTTGATGCGCGCCAGTAGGGTGGTGTCCGCAGGAGGCATCTGTTTTAAGGTGGGCATCCGCCCTTGATGTTCCCCCCTTTTTCAAAGGAGGGAACCAGGAATACAATGATAACACTCTACTTGCCGAACACCGAAGTGACCAGTTCAGTGTCGAGGTATTCAGTCACCTCTTGCACCTTACCATTGGCAATACGGAAGACCTGAGCATAGGTGTTATTGTAGGACTTACCATTTTTGGCTATGGACTTGCCCCGGCCTTGCATCACCACATGGTCCCCATCGGCAATAAGATTATCAACCGCTATCTCAAGGCCACCTTCAAGCTGAGAGGTCAACGGTTGCAAGACATTACTAATCAGCTCCTGTTTGCCGTTACAGGTACCAGAATATTTGGTGGAGCCAATAATAGTAAAGCGGACATCGTCGGCCATGTTGCCCAAAAAGGCCTCGGCGTTTCCTTTGGATAGCTCGGCAAACATGTCCTGGACAAGCTTTTTGTTCTCTGCTGCACCCATGATATATACCTCCTTGCAAATTTTTCTTTGGGCAGGATGCCCTCAAGGGTTGACTGTACGCCTGATCCCTTGATTAAGTCAAGACAAGGACGTCAGATATCGCATTATGGGGGAAACTATGGCCACGCAGGTCAAAGTATCGGTGGAAATGTTGCGAACTTTCTATAAGGACCTCTTTCAGCATGTCGGCATCCCTCAAGCGGACGCAACCATCATTGCTGATGTCCAGGTGCATAGCGCCCTGTGTGATCCCTATGGCCTCGATCGCTTCTGGACTGCTCGTCTCTTAAGCTTGCTGCGTCGCCTACGCGCCGGGGGAATTAATCCGTTGCCTACCATCACCGTGGTGCAGGAGACATCCCGTTCTGCTCTTGTTGATGGAGATGGAGGAATGGGGCAGCTTGTCAGTGTAAGAGCCATGGAGCTATGTCTGAAAAAGGTTAAACAGGAGGGGACTGCGCTGGTGGGGGTTCACAATACCGCCACTCTAGGGGTAGCCTCATACTACTCTATGATGGCGCTTAGGGAAGATTACATTGGCTTCGTTGGTACGAACACTGAGCTCAAGATCGGCCTTGCCCCCTGGGGAGGGGTAACACCAGTCCTGGGGAATAATCCTTTCTCTTTTGCTATTCCCGCAGGACTGGAACGACCCGTGGTGCTAGATATGTCCGCGACTGCAACAGAGCCGCAGCGGGCGGCTGTTAACGAAGAGACCAAACGGCAGGATTTACTACTGGGCGGCTTTATCCCCCGGCCGGTGATGGGTGGTCATAAAGGGTATGGTTTGGCTGTGATTATGGAAATCCTCTGCGGTGTGCTCACTGACGCCGGGTTTGGCCGAGATCATGCTCCGGAGGTGTTGGACAAACCCGCTGCTCGTCCCAATCTAGGGCATCTCTTGGCAGCGTTTGACGTAGAGATATTCATGCCCAAAGACCGGTTCAAAGCACGGATAGATGAGTTGATCCGTCAAATCAAAAACGCCGAGTGTGCCCCGGGGGTGGATAGAATTTTTCTTCCTGGTGAGTTGGAGCAGGAACGGAAAGAAACCCGACTCAAGGACGGCGTGCCCTTTTGGGAAGATACTAAAGATGAACTGGAAAAAATCTGCCAGGAGTTCGGCCTAGAGCCGTCTGCTTTTCCACTATTCTTTTAAAGGGCAGCTATCCTTAAGAGAAAACCAACAGGGTTTGACAGACCTTCCCTTCTCGTCGTATCAGGAAGGCTGGGGACAAAGATAGGGGGCATTCAGTATTTCTTAAATGGAGCCCTCACCCAGCCCTCTTCCGCTGCCTTGCAGGAGAGGGAATAGTGAGGGTCAGGGTGAGGGGATCAGCACGGAGGAGCACTTATGGATCTTTCATACTCCAAAGAGGACGAAGCGTTTCGTAAAGAAGTCCGTACCTGGCTGAAGCATAACCTGCTCAAGAAAGACAAAGCCATCAGCGATCTGTCACCACACGATCCCGAGCGCATCAGGCTAGCCCAGGAGTGGCAACATAAGCTCTATAACGCCGGCTATGTGGCCATGGGTTGGCCCAAAGAATATGGGGGGCAGGGTGCGGATGTTATGCGCCAGACTATTGTCAACGAAGAGATGGTCCAGGCCCGGGCTCCGGGTCTGGTTGGAGCTTCTGGCATCCAAATGCTTGGGCCGACTCTTATCCAGTACGGCACCGAGGAACAGAAGCGGCGCTACTTGCCCAAAATTCTTACCGCCGAAGAGATCTGGTGCCAGGGATATTCCGAGCCTGGTTCAGGCTCAGACCTGGCCTCGCTACAGACGCGGGCGGAACTCATGGGGGACGAGTTTATTGTTAACGGTCAAAAGGTGTGGACATCAAACGCCCAGTTCTCGGACTGGATGTTCTGTCTGGTGCGCACCGATCCTAATGCCCCTAAGCACCGGGGTATTTCCTATATTCTTATTGACATGGAAACATCCGGGATCACTGTGCGGCCGCTTGTACAAATGACCGGAGACTCTGGATTCAACGAAGTCTTCTTTGAGGATGTGCGTGTACCGCGTGAAAACCTGATCGGAGAGCTCAATCAGGGTTGGGCAGTGGCTAATGCTACACTTTTTCATGAACGCAACCTGCTAGGCTCTACAACTCGTACCCAGCTAATGATGCAGAACCTTATTCGTCTGGCCCGCTCGCACCAGCGTTATGGCAAACCAGCTGCTGGGGATCCCACCATCCGCCAGAAGCTGGCTGATCTCCTGGTACGGGTAGAGGCTATGAAATACCATTCCTACCGTCAGCTCACTGACACCATTAAGAGTCGCCCGCCGGGGGTCGCCGCTATGGTGAACAAGCTTGTGGGTACGGAACTCAACCACGACATCTGCGCGCTCGCCCTGGAGATTCTAAATTCCTACGGACCATTGACCCGCGGCTCGGCCCATGTTGTTGACCATGGTGTCTGGCAGTATGAGTTCATGTTTACTCTGGGTTTGGTCATTGGTGGCGGCACCTCACAAATTCAGAAGAACATTATCAGCGAGCGCGGCTTGGGAATGCCAAAATCGGCGTGACGAGGGAAGCATGGACTTTGGACTGTCAGAAGAACAAGAGTTGCTACAACGTTCGGCAAGAGAATTTCTTGCTCAGGAATGTCCACCAACGTTTGTGCGCGAGATGCTCAAGGACAAGGAAGGCTTCTCGCGCGAGCTACACCGCAAAATGGCTGCATTGGGCTGGACCAGCCTATTGGTTCCTGAAGCCCAGGGGGGTCTGGGCTTGGGCATGCTCGACATGGTTGTGCTCTTGGAAGAGATGGG
>CBDCRK010000013.1:0-124099 GCA_965220955.1 uncultured Binatia bacterium (SeqCode)
AGGAACAAGACGGACCGCCGCCCCAACCTATCCACCGCCGCAAGGCGCTATCTCGACCGCCTCAACTTGGGTGTGGAGGACTTGTTTCACCATGTCTTGGCCGTGCTGCATGACCCTGCTTACCGTGAGGCCAATGCTGGGGCGCTCAGGATGGGTTGGCCCCGCATTCCGCTTCCTGGTTGGTCTACTCCTGGGAGCGCGAGCATCTTGCCCGCGTCCGACGCAGCGGAAGCGCTCACCCAATCGGCAGCACGCGGGCGTGAACTCGCTGCCCTGCTTGACCCGGATACGCCCGTCCCCGGCGTGACGACCGGAACCCTGCGCCCGGAGGTCGCTACCATTGCCGTTCCCTCCACGGTGGACGGGCGCAATATGGCCGGGGACGACTTCGCACTGACTGCTGGATGGGGACATTACGGGATGGGCGATGCCGTGATGCCCGGCCAAGGCCACAGTGTTGAACGCGATTACACGGCGGACGAACGCACCGCTCTGGTAGGGGCGACGCATGCGTCGCCCCTACACGGCAACACGACCTTCGACGTATACCTGAACGGCAACGCTTACTGGCGCAACGTCCCCGCTGCGGTCTGGCGCTATAAGCTGGGCGGCTATCAGGTGCTCAAGAAATGGTTGTCGTATCGGGAACGGGGGGTGCTAGGACGGGCGCTGACACCCGAGGAGGTTCAGTACTTTACGGACACAGCGCGGAGGGTTGGGGGAGCGTTAATGATAACCGATACGCCGGCGGTGTCGGATTCCGCCTCCGGCTAATCCGATCTACCGAACTTTCGACACCAGAGAATCTACAAATTTGGATATCGCGCTCAAGTCGTAGATTTCCGCCAATAGGCTAATTGCCTCCGGCACAACAGACATGATCGCTAGGACAATAAGTATCCAGGTGAGGAATTTGATTTTTCGCTGAAGCAGAATGTTTTCCCTCGCGCCCAGCAGCGAACCGAACTGCGCCAATTGCTCTCGCGTCTCGCGATGTATCTCTTGCAGCCGAGGTGCGCTACCCTTCACTATGTTATGCACAAGCTGCTTCAAGGACTCCGCTCGCTGGCTCTTAATCTCCTTTGGCTTGAGTTCTATCAACCTTCTCAACAACCACGATCCTTGCCCGGCTGCCAACTCAGACATTACCGCCAACATATCGATGCTATCTGATGCTGCCATTTCCTTCAGTACGGTGGCAACGTCCTTAGCACGTACTGATGCCGCCGCTGTCGAATCCCGAATTTTACGCATCCGATACTCATAACCGATCAGCAAAGGTAGAAGGCCGACCGCACTCAGGATAGTCCGCAACATATGTTCATAGTGATGACCTGAGCCGGTGTCTATCTCGGACTCTTTGGCTGTCAGAACACAATGATTAGGAGGACCGAAAAATATAGAATGCGGAAGATTAAACTTCACTCCGGGATTTCTGGCATCAATCCATGCATCGTTGCCCCAGTATACCCCAAGCATCATCAGATATAGTGGAGCATCGGGACCTCTCTCCTGTGGAGAGGGTATGGGAGTAACCTTACGGAAGGTCAGAAATTCGCATGTAGGCACGCCACCATGTAATTGACCGGATGAAAACAAGCCGGGAAGATATTTTCTAAACCACCCTGTTGAGAGTTCTACTAGATCCTGCCGGATTTGATGAAGATGGTGATATTTTTGAGATCCAGGAAGGTAATGCCGCCAACCCGTTCGCGTCTTCTTGGAAATGGGTTTCCGGTCCGTTTGCAACGCTCTTTCAAATACTGTGGAGCGCTGGCTATTGAACGTGAAACAGACTGCCAAGACCCCTAGGGAGGGAGTAATGAGACCCATGATAGCATGAGCATGGTCAACGCCAGAAGGCAAAGGTACAATACGTGTCAAACCTGGAAGATCAACATCTTTATTCCGTCTATCGACAATATAACCGAGGGTCTTCCAACCTAGGTGGCCGTCCCGACGTGACCTGGAAAGCCAACTGAGCGGGTCCTCCGGTTGAAACATGTCTCGTTCAGCCCACCCCAGCTTGAAGAAGCGCTTCTCCAACTCGTCTAGATGGGATGGTGAGTAGAATTCTACTGCACACAGGCAACGGAGCGTTATAGATTCATCGGCGGGCGGCCTTGACTTTCGGTTTTGCGTTGCCGCATCTCGGCGTGCCTCCGCACGCTCAGCCTGAGCTTCCTTGTATCGGCGTAACCAGTTTTGAAAAGACGAACACATGCTATAGGCCAGATTTGGCAGTCTAGTCTTGGGAAAAGGGATTAGAGCTGCCATAAGAAAGAGAGTCCCGTAGGTCGGATTAGCGGAGCGTAATCCGACATTTCCGCTGCTTTCGTAATTGGCTGTCGGACGTCTTCGTTTGCACGGACAAAGTTAGCGCCGGCGTGAAGTTCCCGGAAGTAATAGCTGTGTGGGAAACGCGATCCGATCTGTGGGACTGATCCGCTTCAGCGCCCGCGAGCGTACCTTGCCATCGGGGCTCAAAATATCAATTTCCTTTTCTCGAGAAAGTTGAAGCACGATCGAGTCGAGATCCGAGAATCGAGCAGCGGTTCTGTTCGCAAACATGTGCCGCATCGTGTCTATGGTGATCGGTGCTTCGGATGCCAAGCTGAACAGTTCTCCAGGCATCGAGTTGAGAAGCTGCCTCCGCATCTCCCTGGCTTCAAGCTCCTCGAAATGGAACAGGGGCAAGGTTCCCTCGGATTTCAGTGAGTCCCATCCCAACATGTCAAAGTCGCCAGAACCATAATGTTCGAATGTATTAAAATTGTTCCAATGGCATTGGATCATTACATCCCGCGCTGTGGGATGCCTCGATAGATGGAGGAACCACAGGGCGCGACGAGACTGTGCGGGTCGGATAAAGAATGGAGTATCATAGGCCGCACCGGTTACTGAGCGAATTTGATCCCGTAACACCCTTTGAACAAGCGCCCTTCCGCCATCACCCTCCTTGAGCTGGACCAAGTCGTGTATTTGTTTTTCTGTCAGATCGAGTGGGGCGACTGCCTTAACAATTGCCGGTTCCTCCGTAAGAAAGTTGGTAAGAGTATCCGCCGCGAACGTGAGAATGACTTCCGCCGCAGACAAGCTCCGAAAAATTCGGGCAACAAGCGCAAGTTCCACTTGTGAAAAGCCACATTGGTCCAGAAGAAAAAGCGAGCGTCCGGCTCGTGGCTGCCGGCGGCGAACCTCGGCAATAATGTCGTCCACCACGTCCTCGAAGCGGCTGTTACGGACAATGATTTTTTCGTCATTTACTTGATAGCCGCGCTCGCTCAAGACTTTTCGGAGATGGTCTGTATGGGCGGCTTCCTTATCGACAAAATAGTGCTTGAAATCGAAGCGTAAAGGCTTGGTGCGGGCTCGACTCAGCCTATCTATCGCGGCTTTGGATTCCTCAAGCATTATTAGAGGCGTGCCAGACACGGTCGTGTCGCCGTCCTGAAACGCACCTCCGCCGGCGAATCCGTCAATTAGATCAAGTTTGAATTCATCGCGAGACGGGTGAACGCCCAGCCTGTCAAAATAAGCGTGAAGGTAGCTGCGCAAGACATCAAGTTTCGCCTTGCTGTGCGCCTCAATCAGGGGCGGGGGTTCATCAGGATGCCATCTGAAATCCATTATCTTTTCCCGCCTCCAGATACCTGGGTCTCCCGTTATGCTCGACTCCCTCCAATATACGTCCCTTTGCTTTCGGCGTTGGACCACCCCACTGCTTGAAGAAGAAGGGAACCCCCTCCCGTTCGCAGAGGTCCCGAATGTCGAGGGCCCACTCGGGCTGCATGGGCCGGGCCTTTGGGCCGCTCTCCCCGCCGACGATGACCCAGGCGATTCCTTCGAGGTCGATATCTCCCATTGGACCTAGTAGCGGTTCGATGGAGAGAAAGCGAACCGACGCTGGTGCCGTCCGAAGATGCTGTATCCTGGCGGTCGATGTGTGATCCTCGACGGACACTCCGCACCAGATATGCTGCGGTGTAAGGTATGTTCCATATCGGTGCCGCAAATAATCTCTCATGAGCGAGCTACGCTTGGTGAGTATCTGGAAAATATGCCGGTCGGCCGTCTCCATCGTATCGAACACCTGATCGATAAACTCCTTTGGAACCTCCTTGTGGAAGAGATCGCTCATGGAATTCACAAAGATCCTGCGCGGCTTTTTCCACGCGAGTGGCTGGGAAAGTCGCTTTGGCCGAAGTGTTAGATCGAACCCGCTTTCAAAGGGATGTCCGGGAATGCCGCGGAACCGTTCAGCGAGGCGCTCGGCGTAGCAATTGTCACAGCCCCGCGTAATCTTGGTGCAGCCCGTCACAGGGTTCCAGGTTGCGTCCGTCCACTCGATTGAAGATCTATCGCCCATCTGAACAATACATGAAACGATTAGGTTCTATTGAGTTTGCCGCCGATTTGATTGAGTCGTTTATACCATTCCCACCATCGGCTTGGCAATAATACTTTACGAGTACCCAGGGTCGGGATGTCACGATGATCAAACTGGTGTGCCTAAGGGAACAGCCGAATCTAGGCTTTTACCAGAAGGCAGCTTTTTGCATCGATACCGGCCTAACGGACTTCCTTTATAAATGACTTTCTTCTCTTGACTTCCGCAGGACGCATGAAATAAAGTCTGGTCCACGTCCGCGCTGACGGAGCTGACGGCGCCGGTCCCCTTCGACAAACTCAGAGAGACCGTGTATAAAGCTCATGCGTCATGTAGTCGTTAGAACCCCGGCTTGTCGGATGACGCCTCCGGCTCATCCGGCCTATAGAAATTCGAGTTGTTATGCGTTTAGCGAGGAGGAAAATGATGGCTAAATCAAGTAGTTCTGGTGGAGGTAAAGGCGGTAGCGGTGGAAAAAGTGGTGGAGGTAAAGGCGGTAGCGGTGGAAAAAGTGGTGGAGGTAAAGGCAGTAGCGGTGGAAAAAGTGGTAGGAACTGGCCTTCTACAACGGGTAATCCTTCTGGAGGCGGACGCGGAAACGCCCCCTCAAAAGGTAAATAACGACATTTGCCTTAGACCGTTCTTCTGTCATCGTCGCGAGTAGGGTAATCAGCTCTGTAGGTCGGATTAGCACAGCGTAAGCCAAGAAACCGGACCGTCGTATTACGACTGCGGCTCATCCGACCTACGGAGTTACCGATTATCCCAGATGAACAATCTCAACATCGCCCCATTGCCTTTCAAGATATTCTGCAACCAGCCGGCGGTGGCAGGCTTAGGGGTCAGGCATGCATGTTGACTTATTCATGGCTGTCTCTTTGTCCGGGGAGTGCTTCTTCTTCTGCTTACCGTTGGTGGTTTATAAACAGCCACCAACTGGGCCTATCAGGTCTCTGACCCACCGTGACGTACTTCGATCCGATCAAATTTTTTCCAGAAAGTATTCAAGGTCATCTTTTTTGGCGAATCCCGCCAGTTGGGAGACATTGTTCAGTCGGACATCTGACCAAACGTTTCGCGCCGGACTCATGGCAGGAGTTCAAAGAAGGTGGCAGCGGATTTTTTCGTGAAACCTAATAGTACTACACTTTCATAAATATACCCTCCCGCTGGTTGGCGTCGGCCTGGGGTTTTCGCGTCAATATAGGCCACTTTCTGCGCTTGACGAGTAAGGGCGTCAGCAATAACCTCTGCTCTGGAGGTGAACATATCGCCATCGTGGGGCAGTTTGAACATGTCAAAGTAGCCGAGTTCATAGCGGCGGAGTGGTTTTCTGTTCCGCCGTACCGGCGAGGATATGCTCAACCGCAACACCGCGTTCTGTAGAGTATCCGGGCAACCAACAGCGTACGGCTGGCATTCCAAGGGTTCTTTCTCGGGGGTACATCGGTCAAGGGCAATACGGCGTTCATTGGCATCGCGCATTACACGCCTGAGACCGTCATCCAAGACAGGGCCGTATTCGCTACCCGGTCGTACCGAAGCTCGAATCCCGTTGGCATCGTAAGTCACGAGCGGTCGGAAGGTCGTCCGACCCAGTATCGACGGCCCAGGAATACACATACCCGACTCCCATCCCATCCAGCATTCTGTTCAGACTTTCGTAGTTGAAGTTCCGCGAGGCCAGATATGTCGCTCTGTACGGGGTCGGAGCGGACTATCAACGACTTCAGCTACGTCGTGCCGTAGCAGCAGTTTTGGACGAACGTTTCCGGCGAATGCGTTGGAATGGCCGACTGTAAACACCGCGATATACGGGTTGCGCTCATTGTGTCATTCCTCCGTCAACAATTCTGATGATGGCGGCTATGAGTTTGTAAGCATAGCCGCGAAAGGGCTCGCCAAGGCTGATCGAATGAGAAAACTTTCTCCAATCGGGTAATTGCCGTTAGGTTGTAGCAGGTACTGACGCGTTGCATAAACGGGGTCGGTAACACAGAAGCCAATAGTCAGTTCGCATCATCACTGAAACCGGCCCTGTACGCTTCGCTTATTGTTGCCGAGGATGCTTTACCAGGTTGGGATACATATAGTTTCAGATCGTCTAACCCTGATAAGACGCAACGAGATTATCAAGGGAATAGGGCATTCCGATGAGTCCGGGACCCTGTGCGTTCTGTCCATATGACGTGGCAGCTGATCCCCAGTTTAGTTCGTCAGATGAGGTGCTACCGAGATCAATCGAATTGCGTCAGTTCATTCCCGTAGTGACACTGCGAATCTTTTTCCAGTAAGGATTCTGAGGTCAAGGCTTGCCATATTCTCTCGCTGGTAATCTTTAGGTTGTGCATTGTATCTACAGTCGGCTACGTCAATGACGTCGATTGAACACAGTGGATCACTCCCATCCTCATACTGCCGCTCCCACTCCGATACTTCCTGACGGTCCCGAGCGCTTACGGGGCGAATCCAGTCCCCAACCCGCCCTTCCTCCCAAATCTCTTTGCCAGCTATACAGCGGCCACTCAGCTTGACGGGAGTATTGCAAGGCATAGGATACGCTTGGAACGTACGTTAGCAGTCATAATTTTCCTTTCGGGTAAAATGATACTGACACTGGTTATACAAGCGGGATAATCTACAGACACAACTCCGCCAGTCCTGTAGCGTCTGCGATTAGCTGAGCGTAATCGGACATTTCCGTTGCTTTCGTAATTGACTGTCGGACATTTTCGTTTGCACGAACAAAGTTAACGTCGGCGTGAGGTTCCTGGAAGTAATAGCTGTGTGGGAAACGCAATCCGGTCTGTGGGGCTCAGCCGAGTCAGTGTACGCGAGCGAACCTTGCCATCAGGGCGAAGAATATCGATTTCTTTCCCCTGGAAAAGCTCAAGAACGACCTTATCGAGATCTGAAAATCGAGCAGCGGTTCCGTTGGCAAGCTCACGCCGCATCGCGTCTACTGAGATCGGCTCTTCGGACGTCAGACTGAACAATTTTTCGGGCATGGAATTCAGAAGCTGTTTCTGCATCCGTCGTTCATCAAGCTCTCTAAAATTGAACAAGGGAGGAGTTTCGAAATTCCTCAAGGAATCCCAACCCAGCATTCTGAAGTCGCCAGGACCATAGTGTTCAAAGGTGTTAGAGATGTCCCAATGAAGCTGAATCATTACATCGCGGCCGGTTATCTGGTCTTCAGCGATGAAGACGGGTAGTCGGAGCGAGGCAGGCGTCGCCCTTGCTGTTCAGACCCGACCGTTCAGCACCGCTCCTTGACAAGGAGACTATATCTAGTCATAACAAGACCATGAAACAGGTAATGGTATCGGAGCTGAAGGCGAAGTTGAGTGCCTATCTGTCAGAGGTCCGTAAGGGAGAGAGCGTGGTTGTGTGTGATCGGAAAACGCCCGTTGCGCGACTGATTCCTTACATGCAGGATACTGATGAACTCGGGATTGAAGGGCCTGTTATCACGGACCGCGAGAGCGCGTGGCCAAAACCCGTCCGGCTTCGCAAAAAGGTCGATGTGGTGAAGCTGCTCAGAGAGGACCGGGACCAGCGTTGATTGTCTATCTGGATACCAGCGTGGTGCTCCGGATCCTCTTCGGACAAGCCAAGCGATTGCCGATGCGGGGAACGTGGGAGCGGGCCTACTCCAGCGCTATGATGGGCGTTGAGGCACGACGTGCCATTGACCGGCTTCGCCTTGAGTCTGTCTTGGACGATAACGGCGTTGTACAGGCACACGAAGCACTCAAAGTTATAGAACGGAGGCTGGGAACCCTCCGAGTGAGCCAGGCGGTTCTCCAGCGTGCAGCCTTCCCCATGGCGACTGCGGTAAAGACACTGGACGCCATCCATCTTGCCAGTGCGCTGTTGTTGCAAGAGCGTCACGTTCCGTCTTTGACGTTTGCGACTCACGACCACCAGCAGGCAACGGCTGCTCGGGCATTAGGGTTTGACGTGACGGGCATATAGTCCGGGCTTGCCCGCTAACAACGAGACAGACTTTTACAGAGCCATACAACGTACGACAATCTTATCACTGGGGGACGCTATGTCTGGGCATCAGGTGAGCCGTCTGCGCCGCCTTGTGACGGTTGGGCAAGCCTAGGGGGGGACAGGCATTCGTATTGACAACCCAGGCCAGCTCACCAGCCGCGAACTACGGCATCAGTTTCCGACCGAAGGGAGCGCGCTCCGGTTGCGCGAGCCAAAGTGGCTTGTCCTGCAGTATCGAAAACAACAAAGACCTCGACCGTATTCCGGCCGGTCTGAAACGAGCTTTCCGGGACAACCGCCGACCAGCTCCCATGCCTGCCGTTAATTGGTACGTTCCAGGGCTGAGTCACCGCTTGAATCGTGCCATTGACTGCCACGGCGAGTGACAAGGGCTGACCCTCCAGGATCGGAGGAGTGACTTGACCGGTGACATGGGCGGGAATGAAGTCGGATTGTAGGTCCACGTCGGTAAAGGAGTCCGGTCGGTCAATCGTAATCCGCACCGGGGCTTCTCCAACGCTTCCGAGCTCGTCGGTCCATTTGCCGATCAACGTGGAGTGGGGGCCAAGCCTGAACAGACCGGGAAAGAAGGGGCCGGAGCCAAACAGGCGGTGTTGACGCGCGACCGCACGTTCCAGAGCCTCAGCCAAGCCCGTGAAGACTACCGGTTGATGGTCCGGGTAGCGGGAGATCCGGGGAGCCCGTTCGGTCGGCGAACCAAATGCCGAGCGTCCATCAACGGCCCAGGGAACGTCAATGTCGAGCATGTCGGCTAGGCTGGGAAGAATATCGACTGTTTCGGTTGGCCGGTCGTCAATGCGGCCGTGAGCTTGAAAGGGCGCTTTGATGAACAGGGGGACGGACATGATGTCCTGGAAGGTGGTCCGGGTCGGCTGACGGTACAAGTCGCCCGGTCGGAAACTGACGCCGTGGTCTGCGGTCAGAACCAGCAGCGCCTTGTCGTACAGGCCAATTGCCCGCAGATGATCCAGCAGCCCGCCCAGCCAGGTATCCACAAAGCCGACCTGGAGGAGGTGGCGTTGATAGAGCTGGAGCACATTCCAGGTGTCAGGGGCGTGGCGCCTGTCCGAGAGGTTCGTGCCTGAGAGGCCCGGCATCCCCCTCTCATGGCTATAGCCCTTCGCGGACGGGAGATATTGATAGGGGTAATGCGGCAACAGGATATGCAGAAAGTACAGACTCGGCCGTTCCGTGATCTGAATCGTGCGGACGAAATCCAGCCCTTGCCGGCGGCGATCAGAGAAACCTTGCCTTGCCCAACGCCTCACATGTTTTAACTGGGCGGCGTTGGGGTCGCGTGGGCCAGAAGTGCCGGCAAACCCATTCCACTTGTGAGCGATAGACGGCAGCCCGACCCGAAGGTCCGGGGGCAGCAAGAGATGGAGATAGACGACTGCCAAGTCGGACAGCATGGACGGCAGGCGGTGCCATCCTCCCTGGACCTGCGGGCACAGGCGGGCCGGGCAGAGCTGGGTCAGGAGGCCGGACGCATTGAGGTTGTACGTCCCGGCCAGCAGGGTGAACAGATTGTGAGGATGGTCGATGGCGTGGGGCAGGCGGTCGGGCTTGGGATAGTTGCCGGTCAGGATGGCCGGAACCGCGTGGTAGGTTGTGTTGCTGACGGTAGTCGCATTCCGAAACCAGGTCGCGTTCTGCGCCAGAGCTGCAAAATTGGGATAGCGAGCCGCATCAATCTGGCGGTGTTCGTTGAGCAGCGAAGTCAGGGGGAGTTCGTCCAGGATAATAAAAACGATAGGCGGCGGATTCGTAATCCGTACACGCTCAAGCGGAAAAGAAGCGTCCTCCGAAAAGATAATCCGAAAGACCGGCGAGGCAAACACGAACAGGCACGGAAAAACCAGCACGGCCGGAGACAGCAGGCTGAAGAACAGCCGGACAGGCCGAAAGAAGGCGTAGAGCAGGGCCGTATACGTCCCAAGCACCAATGCTCCGTATACCAGAAAAATGCCCTGCACCGCATCGACCGGGTGAAGGGCGGGCAAGATCGTGAGCGCTACGCCGAATGCAAGAACCGCGTTGTGGACCCAGCGCCTCAGCCGCTGACTCACCAGACCGATGAGCCCCTCCACGCCGACCAGGCCGAGCGGAAGGAGCACGCTCAGGATCACGACCAGGGCGAGAATGTCTACCCGGGCAAGGTTCTGAAAGATGAAAAATTCGGCCTGACGCGCCAGCAGGTCATACAGGGGCTGGGCCACGGCAAAGCCGACAATGACAAAGACATGCAGGCTGGTGGCCCAGAGTGTCTCCCGATGCTGCGCGGCCTTCCTCCGGTGCGGCGGCAAGGCGCCCTGCGCCACGGCGTTTTCACCGGCCGTTGCGGCAGGCCGACCAACGGTTTTCATACAGTACCAACTCCTTAAGCCCGCGGCCGCCCTGACACATGGGTGTCAACTCAAGAGCCCCCAAACGTCAAATTAGGGCTTAACTTTAGATTATCCTGAGATTATCCTGTCTGTGCACTCTCCGTGAACGTGACGAAGCCTTTTAATTGGCCAGAGTACCACGCATGCAGCGCGATGATAAGGTTTTTCTGCCTGGCTCAGCCTCTCTGAACAACCGGCTCGTGGCATGGTGGATCACCACGGCCCGTTCATGATAGAAAACTAGTTTGTTCTGTTAATATATCAATAATAAATGTTGCCTCATCAAGACGCGTCAGCGTAACGGGGCGAACACCAATCTTGGGCTATGTTGCAAAGGAGGTGACTTGTGGCAATACAGCACGATCGTGAACATACCGACGTGACCCGCACCACTGGCCGGCCAGTAATACACGGCACACATGGTATTGTGTCTACCGGCCATTATCTGACGTCGATGGCCGCAATGCGCATGCTGCTGAGCGGCGGCAATGCCTTCGATGCCGCTGCGGCCGCCGGCTTGGCGGCGGCCGTAACCGAGCCAACGGCGTCCTATTCTCTTGCTACCGAAGGGGTTGGCATGCTCTATCACGCTGCCAGTGGCGACCTACGCGCCCTGAGTGGGCAAGGCGTGGCGCCACACGCCGCTACCATCAACGCCTTTCGCGCCCGCGGTCTGGCCAAGATTCCCACCGGTCCGGGCGCTCAGGCCCACTTGTCTTTTACCGTCCCAGGGGTTGTCGATGCCTACTTGGGCCTCCTGGAGAACTACGGCACCAAAACGCTCGGAGAGGTCCTGGCGCCGGCTATCGACTACGCTGAGCGCGGCTTTCCCATGTACGAATACATGTACCGCATGCTCCAGAGTCCGGAAACCTTGGCGCAATTCAAACACTACCCCCCTGGCGGTACGGCGGTGTTTTATCCCGGGGGGCAGGTTCCGGCCGTGGGGAGCCTGTTTGTACAGCCCCAACTCAGCCAAACCTTGAGCTTGCTCGTTGAAGCTGAAGGCAAAACCCCGGGTTCGCGTCGGGACGGCCTGCAGGCTGCGCGGGCGGTGTTTTACGAAGGGGAAATCGCCCGGCGCATAGTTGCCTTCTCCGAACGTGTCTGGCGGGTTCTTACAGCTTGGCGACCTGGGGCATTATCGGGCGAGCTTTGAGACGCCCATTCACACCACCTTTGCCGGCTGCACCATCCATACCCAATCGACCTGGACGCAAGCCGCCGTCCTTCTGCAAGCGCTCAACATGTTGGAGCACGTTGATCTGCACACCCTGGGGCACAATTCCCCGGCATACGTGCATACCATCACCGAGGTACTCAAGCTCGCCTTTGCCGACCGCGAACGCTATTATGGCGATCCCTTGTTTGCTGCCGTGCCGCTCGATGGTCTGCTCGACAAGGGATACGCTGCAGAACGGGTGAAAGGCGTTGGCGCGCAGGCGTGCCCGGAACTTCCCGCGTATGGCAATCCACCCGGGGCATCGGCCCCTTCGTCTTATGCGCCGCCGGTGGCGACAGCCGATAGCCCAAACGCCTCGGAAGAAGGTACCACCCATCTGGCGGTGATCGATGGCGACGGCAATATCGTCTGTATCACCCCAAGTGGCGGCGTGTTCCGCAAATCGGCCTTCGTGCCGGAACTCGGCTGTACGCTGAGCACCCGCAGTGAGATGTTTTTCCTCGACGAGGCGCACGCCAACGGGCTACAACCCGGCAAACGGCCCCGTACAACGTTGGTGAATTACCTGGTCTGCCGCAACGGCCAACCCATCATGACCTTCGGCTGCCCAGGTGGCGACGACCAGACTCAGGCCAATTTACAACTGATGCTCAACGTCCTGGTCTTCGGTATGAATCCACAACAAGCGGTGGAAGCACCCCGCTTTTCGACCCAGAGTATGCCCAACTCGTTTTACCCGCGTGTCTACTACCCCGGTGTCCTCAACCTCGAAGAGGGCTTTGCAGATGCGGTGGCTGAGGCGTTGGCTGCCCTGGGGCATAAAATTAACCGCGTTGGTGCTTGCGGCATTGGGGCAGTGATCACACAACGCGACCCACACAGTGGCGTCTTGGCGGCTGGCGCCGACCCGCGTCGCCCGACCTATGCCATGGCCTGGTAGGCAAGGAGACGGGCAGATGGGCGCATCGGCCAAATGGGGTATGACACCGCTCGCCGGCTGTGCGCTCTTTACCCCAGCTCCGCATATGCCGCTGTCGTGGATTTATCCGTAAATAAGTCAATATGCATGCCTGACCCCCATTCGTCCTCCCAAAGTTCCTCCTCCGTACTGCTGGCCTTCACCTGCTACATGAATCCTCACTCGTGCTCGATGATATTATGGACCATGACGTAGTACGTCGCGGGCAAAGGGCCGTCCATTGTCGCTATGGCCGGATTCCTGCTGCGTGTTCCGCCGCCTGGCTGTGTACCTTCGTATCCACGCAATTCATCGACCAGCCAGCCATTATGAAAGCCATTATCAACATGGGGGCCGAGATAGCCGAAGCCGAAGTTTTGCAATGGCGCGCCCGCTTATATCCACGCCCGACCAAGATTGAAACCTGGCAACGCATTGCGCTCGGTGATACGGGTGCGCTATTCCGCTTGGCAAGCCGCTTTGCCGGGCTTCCGGAAGATACGCAATACCGTCCCATATTGGACAGCCTGACGTATCTGTATCACGGTCTGGATGATATTCATGACATCGAAGATACCGTGGCAGACGATGGCTTCGCAGGTGGCCGGGATGCTGACCTGCGGGATGAAATTCCGACGCTGATGACCTGCTTCACGGAGAGCAAAGAACCCACCGACCTTGAAGCGGTTGTCCCACAATCGAAGGAATGGTTGCAGCAGTTTAAGTCAGTCGAACGGCAGACTGAATTGGACGTATTTTTTGACGTGCTGAAGGTTTGATTTACCGCTGCCCGTCTTCAGTACCGATAATAGGCAATAAACGGCGGGCAGGAGTCACGCCCCTACCCGCTGCTGTGCTTGCCCTTATTCCACATCCGTAATCACAAAGTTCTACGGCGTATCTATGCGGACCCAGTCTGAACGCCTGCTCACTCCGCTCACCCCGTGCTCGTTGATGGCCTTAATCCGGTAGGCGTAGCGCGCATTGGCACCCACGCTATCGTCGGTGTACGTGGTGCTGGCGCTGCCCGTGTCCGCTACCAATTCCCCCCATGTGCCATAGTTGCCACCTCTACGCATCCGCCGCTTGACCACGTAGCCGGTGATGCTGTCGTCGTTGGGGTCGTCCCAGGTGAGGGTGATGGAGTCGTGGGACGCCGTGGCGGTCAGCCCCGTAGGCGTGGTCGGTGGCTCCGTCGCCTGCTCATCACTCGCCTCAGGGTTGAATCTGATCGGCTCAATATCCCAGGCTTCGGCCAAATGCGCGGTCGGTTTATCACTGAGACACTCACGGAGATAAGAAAGACCTTCTACATCATACGAATCATCCACGAGTTCCCCCACCACCGGGAAACCCCAGTTCCACGAACCCGTGAACGGATAGTGCGCGGGCTGTCCATAAATCGAATTAGGATCAACTCCCCTGGCATACTCATCCGGCAAAGCATAATGGCACCCGTAGTCTGTCCAGTCGGAATAGCCGATTGCCTCGGGTTGCTGCGTCATCCCGTCTGTGTTCACGAGATCAACGTACACATACGGCGCATCATTAGAACGATTCTCGCGGACATCCTGTCCGCAGATAAGCGTGGTCGATGCAATGGGGTCATCTGACAATGCCCCACCATCAAACCGGGCATACACGACCCATGTGCGGAGCTGCGACGCCATGTTCGGTAGCCTGACCTGGCGCGTGTCTTTCCCCACTGTCACGGTCAGCGGCATTTTGGCGAGTGTGTTAAAACTTTGCGAGAGACTGCCGTCGGTCGTGTAGGCATCCTCAGCCACCACTTTGTAGCCAACGAGATCACTCGCGTCGTGCGGATTCCACGTCAGCTCGACCTCTGGATAGGTCTCGTGCGGGTGCGGGTGCATCAAGTCGTTCAGGTAATAACCCGACTGCCAATAGGGGTTGCCGAACGCCTTGTCCTGACCAGCCAGCACCGGCACGCACGAAGCGGCATGGGCCATCTGATGGAACAGGAATACAACACCAAATACTAAAAGGGCTGCTACTAATCTGGGACGCATGACTATCCTCCTTTTGTATGAATGGAGAAAACTTTTAATCGTTTCACAGGCTGATTTTATATCATTAAGACACCCAAGATTAAATCGGGGTGGCTGGATTTGAACCAGCGACGGCCCGCTTCCAAAGCGGGGAGGCTACCGGACTGCCCTACACCCCGTTCCAGCTTAGAGAGAAAGGGTCAGGCATTCGTATTGACTTATTGTAACAGTTGCCGGTCTAGAAACAGCTGGCGAGGTCGCAGATAAAGCATATCCTTCCCCAGAACAATAGCTGCGTCTTGAGCCTGGAGGGACGACCGGTCGGTCACCCCTACCGCAGCCGTTGTCGATGAATAGCGCCTCATCTCACGCCGTCCTCAGCCACAAAAATCCGATCCGGACCCCTGGGCACAATGCCGGTCGGGTTGACCCTGCCGATGCCGTAATAGCCGTGTTTGATGTGGTGAAAATCAACCGTCTCGGCAATGCCCGGCACCCGGTATAAACGTTTGAGGTAGGCCGACAGATTCGGATAGTCGTAGACCCGACGCAGGTTACACTTGAACAGCCCGTGATAGGCAATGTCAAAACGAATCAGCGTCACAAAAGCCCGCCAGTCGGTCTCGGTGATCCGCTCGCCGAGCAAATACGAGCGGCCCTCAAGCCGCTGCTCCAACTCGTCTAAACACCCAAACACATCGGTCACCGCTTCATCGTAGGCGGCTTGGGACACCGCAAAGCCGGTGCGGTACACCCCGTTATTCAGGGCCTCGTACAGGCGCTCGTTGAGCCGATCAATCTCCGCCCGCAGTTCCACCGGGTAGAAGTCGACCGAGGCGTCGCCATAGGCGTCAAAGGCGCTGTTCAGCATGCGGATGATGTCGGCCGACTCATTATTGACCATGGTGTGTTGGGCTTTGTCCCACAGCACCGGAACGGTTGTCCGGCCGCTAAAATGCGGGTCAGCCCGGGTGTAGAGTTCATGGACGTAGCGGATGTTGTACAGCGGGTCAGGAATAGAACCGGGGTGCTCGCCAAACTCCCAGCCCTCTTTACCCATGGCCGGAAAGGAGATCGACACCGAGATAACGTCTTCGAGTTTCTTGAGCTTGCGGTAGGCCAGGGTTCGACACGCCCAGGGACACACCAGGGCAATATACAAATGGTAGCGCCCCGGCTCAGCCTTGAACCCGCCTACACCGGTGGGGCCGGGTGAGCCGTCCGGCGTGACCCAGTTGCGAAAGGTGGAGTCCCGACGGACAAAGCGGCCCTGGGAGTCGGTCGACTTTGGCGCCTGCGAATCGTCTATCCATTTTCCGTCAATAAGCATACTCGCCTCCTGTTGATGTGGGCGTTCGGCCTGTCCCTGATCATCCTGCCGATACTTGCTCCCTATTACAACTCCATCGGCAACACCAGATACTCGTCATAGATGAAGTCCCGGTGTTCGACCAGGGCTGGATCGAGCACGCTGCTGATCTCCGGGTCAGCCGCCTCAAAGGCTTTGCGCAGCCCCTCCACCATGGGGCATTTGTCCGGCGGCAGGGGCGCGACCAGGGCGGCAAAGGTCGCCCAGTACACGTCCAGAGCGGTCAGGCTGTCGCCGAGCAGAAAGCGGCCTTTCTGAGCGTGCGGTTGCTCGGACAACAGCCGCAAGACCTCAATCGTCCGTTTGCGGACCTGGGAACCGAGGCCGGGTCGATAGCCGTACTTTGCGCCGAGATACCGGGCGGCACCAGGGTTCATGGGAAACTCGACCTTGGGATCAAGTGCCCGGTCAACCATCACCAGCCGTATGCTTCAGCCAAAGCCCAGCTCACCGCAGATCTCGTGGGCCAGCCCAAACATGAGCGCCCGCTGAGCCGGGTCTTCGGGAATCAGCCGCGGCTCGGGAGCCAGCCGTTCGGCCAGCAGCAGAATTTCGGCCCAGCCCGAACGGGCGGGTTCGTTCTCGTACACAATCGCCGGTCCGCTATCGACCCCGGTCCATTCGACCAGGACCGTGTTGTCACCGTCCGGGATATAGCGCGTGCCCACACACGGAATCTGCTTGATATGAAAGAACCCCTTGGCCGCTTCGCCCCACGGGCTGAGCGCCCCACCGACAAACGCGCCACGCAGCCCAGGACTGTTCTTGGCCGCTTCAACGTCCACAAATTCCATCGCACTGTCCTCCTGTTGTGAATTGCTCACCAATATTTACACAAATCGTCCGGGGCGATAAGCTTAGTTCAGCCACGGTCGATGATGCGGTAGGGGAGGACGCCGGCGCCGTTCCGCAGTGTGCACCCGCCCGAGTCCCTTTGCGTGGTACTGGTGAATAAGCAGGATTATTACGCCAGCTGCGTATGGTCCTTACAACGGCCCGGCCTCCCTCCACCAGAGACAGGTGCCATGCTATAGGGGCCGGTCATGCGCGGCCCGCGTCTATCAATCCGGGAAGCGATTGGTTATGATTGCCGATGCACGAGTAAAGTGGGCTATGGAATTGTTTTCCTATGACGAAGCAATGAGCGTAGTGTCCTCGCGCTGTCCCTCCCCTCGACCCCTTGCCGCCGTCACGCTCATCCTGCTGGCGGTGCTGCTCCCGCTCCCGGTTGAGGGCCAGGATGCCATACCGCGGGTCGAGGAGGTCGCTTTCACGGACGGGTTATTTAGATACAAACTTGACGACATTATCGAAGTGACCGTGACGTTCAGCGAGGAAGTAGCCGTCACCGGCATGCCGCAAATCGACCTGCCGATCGAATCCATGACCCGCCAAGCCGACTATCAAAGCGGCCCGCCCTCGACGGAGCTGGTTTTTCGCTACACCGTAACGGAAACCGACGAAGACACCGATGGATTAACGATTAACGCCAACGCTCTCAAGCTGAACGGCGGCAGCATCAAAAGGAACAATACCGACATTGATGCGGACTTGGCGCACGAGGCGCATCGGGATCACTACATAAGAAGGGTCGATGGCATCACGCCGGTCCTCTGGACGGCGGCGGTGCACGGCGCCCACCTCGTGCTGACCTACAGCGAAACGCTCTGGCTGTACTCGAATACGCCAGCCAGCGCCTATACGGTGATGGTGAACGACGCGCCCCGCGCGGTGAGCGACAGAGCGATAAGCGCCCGTTTCGTCACCCTCACCCTGGCTTCGCCGGTGGCCACAACCGATCGGGTGACAGTGAGTTATAGCGTCGAAACTCGTCCCATCCGGGATGAAGGGGGCAATATCGTCGCGGCGTTGACCGACCAGGTGGTGACGACCTCCGCTCCGTATGTGAGCAGCCTGGAGATCAGCTCGGAGCCCGCAGCCCTGGACACCTACGCCGGCGGGGAAGAGATCGAGATAGAGGTGACGTTCAGCGAGAGCGTCACGGTCACGGGCACACCGCACCTCTTCCTCACGTTCGACAGCACTGGCCCCTATGAGCGAGCCGCGCACTACGAGACCGGGTCGGGGACGCCGGTCCTGGTGTTCAGGTATAGCGTCGGCGAGGGTTTCGACAGATTCCTGGCGTGGGCCCTGTATTTCCTCGGGTGGGATGATGATCCTCCGTCGGGGGACGAAGCCCCCGACGGGTTGAGCATCGCCGCCGACGCGCTGCACATGCACGACGGGACCATCCGCGACAGCGACGACTATGACGCGCTGCTGATTCTCGACGAGCTGACGAACGCCGAGGAGCACAAGGTGGATGGAGTCTGGCCATATCAGGATTTTCGCAGTGACGATTCGCTTGTAGTCAATGGCCCGACGCTGACGTTGCGCTATGACGAAATGCTGGATGAGAGCTCGGAGCCGGCATTCGATGCGTTCTCGGTGACTGTCGGGGGTGCGCCGGGCGAGGTCACCGGCGTTTCGATAGCCGACAGTACGGTAACGTTGACACTCCTCACTCCGGTCGGAGCGAGCGACGAGGTCAGGTTGAGTTACACGGCGCCGGACGGAACGGACGCTACGCCCGTCCAGGACTTGGTCGGTAACAACGCGCCGGATATTACCGACCGGTTGGTGAGGAACGCCACGCCACCCCACCCCACGCCACCGCCGGGTGTCGCCGTGTCCTTTGGTGCCGGGCAATATACGGCGACCGAGGGCGGGACGGCGGCGACGGTCACGGTGATGCTGGACAAGGACCCGGAACGCACAGTGGAGATTCCGCTGACCGCCACGCCGGGGGACAACGTGGAGGCGTCTGACTACTCAGGCGTGCCGGACACGATCGTATTCGAGAGCGGGGAACGTGAACGGACCTTTGCCTTCATCGCTCTGGCCGACCAAGAGGAGGAGGCCCCTGAGACGGTCACCCTTGACTTCGGTGTACCGCTGCCGACCGGGGTGGAGGTGGGCAGTCCCGCTACGACGGTCGTGACGATTCATGTTGGTGGTAGTAGTGGTGGTAGCAGCGGTGGTAGTGGCGGTAGTGGTAGTAGTGGCGGCGGTGATAGCGGGGGCGGTAGCGGTGGGGGCAGTGGCGGCAGCGGCGGTGGTACTCCTGAGCCCGACGCCTTGACCCTGAATACAACGGCGACCTTTGTAGATCCCAGCGTTCCCAGTTCAGCCACCAACTCTTTCTATGTCACCCTATTAGGGACTAATCCCACAGAGCAGGCAGGCTGGTTCTATTATGCTTGCACAGTTAGAGGAGCTCCTGCTGAGGGTGCTGTGAGGGTAGGCAACTGTAAGTGGACAGAGTTGGTAGACAAGGGCTACAACCTCCTCCTATTGACCTTCAATTGGCAGCACGAGACAGAGGTAGGAAGTAGTGGGGTATGGGGACAATATTGCCTCCTGAACGAGTTTGGGGCAGGTAAGTGGGTCAGGTTTTTCAGTGCAGATGGAAGTGCAGAGGGAGTGATAGGCTCAGCTAGTGGGGATATTTCTTACTCTGGTGAGAGCCTGGGGTTTCCCTAGCTTGGTAGCGAGAGAGGCTCAGGGATAGGGCCGAGTCTAGCTAGTGAGTGGCCCAAGTAGGGCAAGCCAAACCACTTGACTGGACACAAACCGCACTGAGAGTTGAGCTCCCCATCTTAAACGGGAGCCAGCGCATAGAGGCGGCGTATGGCACGGACCGGGCCGACACCGAGGATATCTGTGGGGACCGGGACAATGGCTTTGGGCTGCTGTTCAACTGGAACCTGCTGGGGGACGGGGTGCATATGGTACGGGCCTTGGCCGATGGGGTGGAGTTAGGCCGGGCGACCTTCACGGTGACCACCTTGGGGGTGGAGTTCCTGCGGGGGGTGCAGGGCGAGACGGTCGTCCGAGACTTTCCTAGGGTAGGGGAAGCGGTGCGACTCATTTGGCAGGAGGCCTGGCAGAACTTTGTGATAACGCAGGTCGAGTGAGCTGAGATATCACCGATGTTTACACAAATCGTCCGGGGCGATAAGCATACTGAGCAGAAAGGAGACGCCCATGAAAGCTATGCGTGCCGCCCAGTTTGGCGGACCAGAAAATTTACGTTTGGAAGACGCCCCTGAGCCCGAACTTCGAGACGGACACGTCCTGATTCGGGTCAGGGCCACCGGCATCAACCCGGCAGACCTCGTCCGCATGTCCGGACGTTATCCGCAGCGCCTGCCCCTGCCGTATATTCCGGGTACGGATGTGGCCGGAGAGGTCGAGGCGGTGGCGGCCGGCATCAGCCACGTCAGCGTCGGCGACCGGGTCTTTGGCCGCTCGATCAACGGCGGCGGCTATGCCGAGAAAGCCTGCCTGCCAGGGCAGGAAACCATCCCCCTGCCGGATACGCTTTCGTTTGCCGAAGGCGCGGCCATTCCGGTCCCGTTTTATACCGCGTATGTTGCGGTTCATCACAAAGCCCGGCTCAAAGCCGGCGAGACTGTGCTCATCTCGGCTGGCGGCGGCGGGGTCGGCGTGGCCGCCGTGCAGCTGGCAAAAGTCCTTGGCGCGCGGGTGATCACCACCGTTGGCTCAGCAGACAAGGCGGCCAAGATACAAGCCCTGGGCGCCGACCTGGTGATCAACTATAAAACCCATGACTTTGCGGCCGAGGTGCAACGGCTGACCGACGGCAAGGGAGTAGAGGTCATTCTTGAGAATGTTGCCACCGACAATTTGGCCAAAGACTTTTCCGCCCTGGCTCAGAATGGCCGGATTGTCCTGATCGGCACCGGAACGGCAAAAGCGCCTGAGGCCGCGTTTATGGTCGGGACGGCCCTGTTCAAAGATGCGGCCATCTACGGCATGGCCCTGGGCAATTCGGCGACCCACATCCCGGCTATGGCCCAGACCCTGGGCCCGCTGTTTGCCTCAGGACAGCTGAAAGCCGTCGTGCATCAGACCTATCCCTTAGCCCAGGCGCAGCGCGCCCTACACGACCTGGTGGCGAGCAGGGTGTTTGGCAAGTTGGTGCTGGCGCAATAACTCACTTGCCCTACTTCTGCCACGGGGAAACATTTTCGTCTGACACCAGCCGGTGCATGCCCTGCTTAAAGGAAAACAGAAAACGCTGTTCACGTTCCACCGTTCCACTGCTGTTGCGCAGCCCGTTAGAGGCCCACATGGGGGCTGTTTCGCCTTGGTCCCGATAGCGGTGGTTCCAGGGGAGGGACTGGTTTTTTAGGACAACCGCTCTATAAATAATACAGGATGAATTCGGTAACACAGATAACAACGAGACAGACTTTTACAGAGCCATACAACGTACGGCAATCTTATCACTGAGAGACGCTATGTCTGGGCATCAGGTGAGCCGTCTGCGCCGCCTTGTGGCGGTTGTGACATTTTGCATTATTGGCGCGACATATGAAACGGCCGACGCAACGGAAGGATTTTTTGGCGGAATTTCGTTCGGACACGAGTATGCCGATGTGGGTTATACAAAAGAACTGAGCCTTAAGGTTGCTCCGGCTTCCTCTGTGAAAGCAAAAGACGACACACAAGAAAGCGTCGGCGCGTTCACAATGCTTGTGGGGTACCGCCGGTTCCTGTCCGACCGGGTGTATCTTTCGGGCGAGGTTGAGGGGACGCTCTATTTCAATGAACGTATAAGAGGGTTTCTGAGAGGCACGGGGACGGGCGACCGCAACGTATGGCCCGGCAGATGGCGGTTGGAAAAAAACCACCGTGTTGGGTTCAACGCCAGATTGGGGTATGTGCCCGAGGCGCTTGATTTCCTTGGCGCGGGCCGGTCGGTCTACCTGCTCTCCGGGGTTCATTGGATCGATACAACCTTTGAGGCCGCCTTTGACAACGGAGCCGGGATCTCCGGCCGACTCCGCAAAGATCAGGGCGTCATCCCATGGCTGGTCGGCATTGGCCTGGAGTTCGGGAGTCTGACGAACCGCTTTGACGTGCGGCTCCAGTACACTGGCTACAACATTGACCTCGATAGGGGAGACGCCCTGACGGTCCGCTCGCCCAAGCTCGCTTACAAGTTCGACCTTGACGAATGGGGGCTCTACCTGGGCTATACCAGATCGTTCGGATTCGGTGCGGATTCCTGATAAAGACACCAATGGCCAACGATCATGAGGAATGAGGAACAACACCAGATGTTATACCAAGCGCTCGATTTTCGCGCAGAGAGCGACACCTTCTTTGGTCTGCTCAACAGCTTGGAAGACCACGACTGGAGTCGAAAAACCCAGTTTAAGGACTGGACCATCAACGACGTGCTGGCCCACATCCATCTCGGCAACTATCTGGCAGATCTCTCGTTGCAAGACAGTCAGGCATTCCTCGACTTTATCCAGACCTTCAGACAGGCAAGCAAAAAAGGCACCAGCCGCCTGTACGCCACCCATGACTGGCTGGATGGTCTCCACAATCACGCCCTGTTGCAGCGCTGGCGAGAGTTCTACACCGAGATGTCGGACCGATTTGCCAGTGCAGATCCGAAGATGCGGGTCAAATGGGTCGGCCCCGATATGAGCGTGCGTTCAAGTATTAGCGCCCGGCTAATGGAAACCTGGGCCCACGCTCAGGCCGTGTATGATGTGTTGGGCAAAGAGCGGGGCGCTACCGACCGCCTCAAAAATGTTGCCGTTATCGGCATCAATACCTTTGCGTGGACCTTTCGTAACCGAGGGCTGCCCGTTCCTGCCGACCTACCCTATGTCCGGCTCAGCGCACCGTCGGGCGAAATTTGGGAGTGGAACCCGGCCCAAGACAAGAACACGATCCAGGGCCAGGCGGTTGAGTTCTGCCAGGTTGTGACCCAGGTGCGCAACATTGCCGATACGACCCTCCAGGTACGGGGTGAAACTGCGACCTCTTGGATGTCGATCGCCCAGTGTTTTGTCGGACCACCGGAGAACCCACCGGCACCGGGAACCCGTTTTCGGCAAGCCGGACGCACCTGATACCGCTCGCCTCAGACCGCGCGAAAGCCGAAATTGGACTCCTGTGTGTCCCGGGGAGAAGGAATGTTTACTTGGCAGCCGTTCCGCCTCAGCCTCTTGTTGGCCTACGTCACAGGGCTACTCCTCACCGGCTGTTCCAGATCCGAACAGCCCGCGCATCCCTCGCTGGCCCGCCAGTTGGCGTGCCGCGCCTCGCCCTCGGCGCGGGCCTGCAAGGAAAGCAAATAAATCCTGTTAAATCAACGAGAGAGAAGAATTATATGTGAATGGTGGAGGCGGGGGGAATCGAACCCCCGTCCAAAGGTGGTCCCCCTAAGGCTCCTACATGCGTAGCTGGTGTTTTGCTCTCACCCCACTAGCTCCCACAAGCAGGATCTAGCTAGGCCAGCCGAAATAAATTTCGGGTCGCCTTCTTTCGGCAAGAAGGAAACCCTATCCTGATTTGCGTCGCCTTAGCCAACCCTACAGGCTCGAACTGGTAAGACGCTGGCCGCGCTTAGGCAGCCAGGGCGTATTCGTTATTGTCTGCAGTTAGTTTTGCAGCCTGAGTGTTTTACGGGCATCCAGGACCCCGGCATGCAACCTTGGCTTTCCAGCCCCCGTCGAACCCACATCGCCCCCTCAGTTATTGTCTGCGCATGGCCCGCTCCATCTCTCGGCGCACTTCACGCTCACGAATAGCAGAACGCTTGTCGTAGAGCTTTTTGCCGCGGGCCAGGGCTAGCTCGACTTTTGCGTGCCCATCCCTAAAGTATAGGCGTAACGGGACCAAGGTCAACCCCTTCTCCTGTACTTTTCCCATGAGGCGCAGAATCTCCCGTTTGTGCATAAGAAGCTTGCGCGTGCGAGTGGGGTCGTGGTTGAACTGATGGGCAGCAGGATAATGGCTGATGTGGGCGTTCAAGAGGAACGCTTCACCCCGGTCTACCCTTCCATAGCTGTCTTTAAGGTTGGCTCGACCTTCTCTCAGAGACTTGACCTCGCTACCGGTTAGCATCAGACCGGCCTCGTGGGTCTCTTCGACAATGTAGTCATGCCGGGCTTTACGGTTAACGCAGATAACCTTCTCTTTGGCTGTGGGTGGTTTGGCCATTATCCTACCCTGGGGACAAGAATAGTGTTATCAATTAGCCTTACCTCGCCCACCCATACTGCCAGAGCAAGCAGGGTGGGTCCGGAGAGCTCAGCTACTTCCTCCAAGGTCTCCGGATGGCATAGGGAGGCATATTCTAAATGAGCACTCTTCTCCCGGGTAATGATTTCCTCAACCTTTTGTAAAATGGCCGCAGGCTGATACTCTCCTTTTTGCACCATGCCCTTTGCCTCGTTGAGCGCCCGAGAAAGACTCAGACTCTGTGCCCGCTCTTCGGGGCTCAGGCGAGCGTTGCGTGAGCTCATCGCCAGACCGTCTACCTCGCGCACTGTGGATATGCCAATGACCTCAAGGTCAAAGTTAAGATCTTTGACCATGCGCTTGATCACCACATATTGCTGAAAGTCCTTTTCACCAAAAAGGGCTACATGAGGCTTAACAATATTAAAGAGCTTGGCCACAACGGTGGCCACCCCGCGGAAATGGCCTGGACGAAAGCGACCACACAGAGGCTCACTCACCTTTTCCACGGTGACAGCGGTCTGAGAACCCTCCGGATACATCTCCGCAGCCTCAGGGTAAAAGAGAGCATCGACGCTAAGCTCCTGCAGAAGCTTTTGGTCGCTTTCCAGATCGCGTGGATACTTAGTCAGGTCCTCCTGCTGGTTAAACTGCAGGGGATTAATGAATATCGACACTACAACTACATCGCCTTTTTGCTTTCCTTCTCGCACCAAGCTAAGGTGCCCTTCGTGCAAGAATCCCATAGTGGGGACAAAGGCCACTCGCTTGCCCGCAAAGCGCTGTTTGTCTGACCATTGCTGCATCTCAGAGATATGGTGAATAATCTCCATAGCCTACCTGCAAACCGTAGGGCAGCCCGTTTTATCTACCCTGTTTAGTGATAAGAGTGTTCCTCGGCAGGAAACACCTCGGCACGCACATCGGTGACATATCCCTGCACCGCTTGGCTAATGACTGCCCGTAGATCCGCATAACGCTTAACGAACTTAGGAGTAAAACCGTTAGTTAAACCCAGCAGATCATGGATCACAAGGATCTGTCCGTCACAGTATGGCCCAGCACCAATGCCAATGGTGGGAATAGTAAGCTTGTCAGTAATCTCCTGGGCAAGGTCTAAGGGGACTCCTTCGAGTACAAGGGCAAAGGCCCCGGCCTCTTCCGTTGCCTGTGCATCTTCCAGGAGTCGTTCTCGCTGCCCAGGCCGACGTCCCTGGCGTTTTCCCTGTACCTTGTACCCGCCCATACGATGGACAGATTGGGGGGTAAGCCCAATATGACCCATCACCGGGATGTCCATGTTAGCAATGGCCCTGATTACCCTGGCCACGTTCACCCCACCTTCAAGCTTTACCGCCTCAGCACCACCTTCCTTGAGAAGCCTGCCCGCGTTGGCAATTGCCTCACAGACCCCCGTCTGATAGGAGAGAAACGGCATATCTCCTACAAGCAGGGCCCGCGGTCGCGCCCGGGCAACAAGCTTAACATGGTAAACTATCTCGTCCATAGTCACCGGCAGGGTTGTTTCCATTCCCTGGACAACCGTTCCTAGAGAGTCCCCCACCAGCAGAACATCGACCCCACACTCATCAAGGATGTGAGCAAAAGAGTAATCGTAAGCCGTTAGCGCGGTGATCTTTTGTCTCGCAGTCTTCATCCGCAGCATTTCCGGCACAGTGATCTTTTGTTGCATAAAAAAACCCTCCTGGGACCGAGCCTGGAGGGCCTTATAGGTTCATGAGTCCAGGAGTTGCAGGCTGAGAAGTCTAAAAGTCTCTCTCTACCGACTCTTAGACTCTTGGACTATCGGACTCTTAGACTGCCTTTGCCCCGTCTCGGTCCTTGACCGGATCCAAGCGGTACGCGCGTTGGAAAAATGCTCTCTGAACCCTATAGCGGATGGGTCGGCAGTCTTACCTGTTACCGCCCTAGTCCCAAAGCCTTTTACTGACTTCTCCTATGATCGAGAAGATCTTTCCGCTTGCGCTGAGAGGTGTTTCTGAACCCCTCTTCCTTTAGGGTGCCTCTGATAGCACAATTTCATTTGTCTTGTCTAGAGCCTAGCTTGACTACTTTCTTTTTGGGCAGTAAAGTCCCCCAGATACTTGGGCAAAGGAGAAAAAACCATGGCACAGGAAGGGTTTTGCAGCGAACTATTGGCTGGCTACCGCATGCTCGACTTGACCGACGAGAAGGGACTGCTTTGTGGCAAGGTATTCGCCGATCTGGGTGCTGAGGTGATCAAGGTTGAACGACCAGGTGGTGATTCTGCCCGCAATATCCCTCCCTTCTACAAGGATGAGGCCCACCCGGAGAAGAGCCTCTTCTGGTATGCCTATAACACTGGCAAAAAAGGTATTACCTTGGACCTAACAACGGCTGACGGCCGTGAGATATTCTGCGACCTTGTCAAAATCTCTGATTTTGTAGTTGAGTCGTTTCCGGTGGGTTATTTGGAGGGGCTGGGGCTTGGTTATGAGGCCCTGAGCCGTCTCAATCCCCGTATTATCCTTACTTCTGTTACCCCCTTTGGCGATGCTGGCCCCGGTCGTGACTACCGGGCAGACGACCTAGTCCTCTGGGCCTTGGGTGGGATGATGTCGCTCATGGGCGAAAAGGACCGCCCGCCTGTACGCATGAACTTGCTGCAGAGCTATTTCCACGCGGGTGTGGAAGCCGCAGTAGGCTCGCTTGCTGCCCACTACCCCAGGGAGATCACTGGCGAAGGGCAGCATGTGGTAGTGAATATGCAGGCATGTGTTGTGTGGACACTTATGAACGAGCAGGCGTTCCCCATTCTGCACGGGAGCTCGGTGGAGCGCAACGGCGTGTTTGTAGGCTCCGCGGGAATGCGCCAGCGCACCGTTTTTCCTTGTAAAGATGGCTACATCACAATCCTGCTGGCAGGAGGCCCTCTGGCTTTCTCGTTAAAAGCTTTTGTTAACTGGATGGACGAGAAAGGTATGGCACCGGACTTTATGCGGGAGAAAGACTGGAGTACCTGGGGACCGGCAACGTTTATGAACGAACAGGGGGAAAAGGTACAACAGGAGATTGATGCTATTGAAGATGCGGTCACCCGTTTTCTTATGACTATGACCAAGGCAGAGATCTATGAGGGAGCACTCCAAAGGCGCATTTTGCTTGCCCCAGTAGCTACTGCTGATGATATTGTCGCTAGCCCGCAGCTCGCTGCTCGTGAGTATTTTGTTCCTATTGAACATGGAGACCTGGGGGAGACAATCCTCTATCCTGGTCCTTTTGCTAAGCTCAGCCTGACACCACTCAAAGTCGCTGGCCGCGCACCTAAGATTGGCGAACATAATCTCGATATCTACTGCCAGCTTCTGGGACACAGCAGAGAAAAGGTGGGTCTGTTAAAGGGAATAGGAGCGATCTAAAGGAGGAGAGAAGGATGAATCGCAAATACGCATTTGAAGGCATTAAAGTGGCAGACTTCTCGTGGGTTGGTGTAGGTCCCATAACCGTCAAATATCTGGCCGACCATGGAGCGACGGTGGTACGCGTCGAGTCGCATGTGCGGCCCGACGTTCTGCGCCTTGCTCCGCCCTGGCGAGACGGTCAGCCGGGCCTTGATCGTAGCCAGTTCTTTGCCAGCTTAAACACCAGCAAATACGGCATTACCCTTGACCTGGGGAAACCCCAGGCCCAAGAGATTGCCAAAAAGCTTGTGGCTTGGGCCGATGTAGCGGTAGAGAGCTTTACCCCTAAGGCAATGCGCAACTGGGGCCTGGACTACAATAACCTATGCAAAGTTAACCCCAATCTCATTATGCTTTCCACTTGCCAGCAGGGACAGACCGGCCCACACGCGCTTTACCCCGGCTTTGGTCAGCTCATGGCTTCCCTCTCCGGGTTCTATCACATTTCCGGTTGGTCCGACCGAGATCCGGCACCACCTTATGGGGCGTACACTGACTTTATTGCTCCTCGCTTTGCTGCCTGTGCACTGATGGCGGCCATCGATTATCGCCGGCGAACCGGGAAAGGACAGTATATTGATATGGCACAGTACGAGGCCTCCTTGCACTTCCTTACTCCGGCGCTTCTTGACTTTCGAGTCAACGGCCGCGTCCTTGGTCGTGAGGGTAACCGTTCTTTTCGCTCCGCGCCGCACGGGGCGTACCGTTGCCAGGGAGAAAATCGTTGGCTGGTTATTTCTGTTTCCACCGATGAAGAATGGCAGGCGTTCTGCCAGGTAAGCGGCACCCCGGAGTGGACCCGTGATGCCCGTTTTGCCACACAACTTGAGCGCCTGAATCATGCCGAGGAACTCGATCATCTAGTGGAGGGCTGGACAGTACAGCAGGAAGCTGAGGAGGCCATGGAGAAACTCCAGAAAGCCGGTGTGTCTGCCGGCGTGGTGCAGAACTGTCTTGACCTACACCAGGATTCACGTTTGGCAGCATGGGATTTCTTCCACTACCTGGAGCACAAGGAGATGGGCCCTGCTCCCTATGAGGGGCTCCAGTTTCGCCTGAGCAAAACTCCTGGCGAGCTGCGCTCTGCTGCGCCGGTGATGGGCCAGCACAATGAGTACGTGTTTAAGGAAATCCTGGGAATGGGAGAAGAGGAGATCAACAAGTTGACCGAGGAAAAGGTGATTTATTAAAGACAGAGGAATCGAGTAGCTGATCCTTGGTGAAGTTTGCAAATTAGAACACAAAGCAGAAAAAGGTAGCAAAACACTAAACCATAAGGTCTCTAGAGACTTGGGTCAAGAGATTTTGGTATGGCGGATTTTCGCAGGCAATTGGCGATATCGTTTGGCCAAAAAAATTGGAGAGCTGTTTGTTGAAAAACGAGTTTTGTCGACTCTTGAGGAGACAGTCAAAAGGTTTTGGGACGAAACACTGACAGCCTTTCAAAAGGCTGCGGACAGCCTTGATGAACAGTACAGGAATCACATTGAGGAGATGAAAACCGCCTTCGGAGGCCCGCAAGAAAACCTTCAAGTTCTCGAACGTAGGCTCAAACGATACGAGGAGCGGAAAAGTTTTTTCGCCGCTATTCCCTGGCGATTAAGGATGTAAAGGAAGTAGAGAAGGTCAATTTCAGCGAATGAATAATATACAATTTCAGGAGGGAGGCAAAAATGGCACGAACACACGATGCGGAAATAATATGCACGACCGGGGGAACTGTTGCCGGGGCAGTTCTAGGGGCCAAGATGGCGGCCGGTATGGGTTTGGCTATGGGGCCTGCCGGGGCCATAGCTGCTGCCCCGGTTGGTGCGGTCATCGGCGGAATAATTGGTTTTCTTGGCGGAAACAACCTTGGGCATCGAATAGACGTAAAGAGAGGCTAGATCATGGGTGAAAGGGTGTCCGTAGACAGGCCCAGTTCGGCTAGAATTGTGTCCGTCTGCTCGCCTAGTAGCAGCGCTGACGCAGGAGTAATGATCTCATAGCTGAGGCGGGAGAGCGTAGGCTTCTTTTATCTCCTGTGCCGCTTCAGCCGCGGATGCAAACGCTCTTTCTGCCCGTTCAACCAAGTCTTTGGGCCACCCTATATTATTTGAGTCCCAGGCGAGAAATTGGGCAATGTTGAGGCAATCAATAGTCATTTCCGGAAGCCCATTCAGTATGAGGGATAAGCTGCATGGAGTGAAATGAACAAACTGGTTTCGGAGCCGGTTGAGGTCCTCGATCGATTTTCCTTGAGTTCCTTCAGGCGTAAACTTTTTGCTGGTCACATAAAAAAGAATGGTGTCGCTCTTGATCTTCTCATACAGATTGAGAAAGTTGTCCATTTCCAAATCCGCCGGAAGTGGTGCACGGCTTTCGTAAGCGTCCAGCCATCGTTTTGCGTCCTTTGGTTTCAGCACTCTGAGGCCATTACTGCCTTCAAGCGCTAAGACCATCATGCCCTGTAAGGCGCTATGCAGTGCCAGGATAACCCATTTCCAGCGATACGAGTCCGTTCGGGTGCGTGCAAGCTCGTCGGTAGCCATTTCGAGTGCGGAGATAGTCTCCACAAACGTACCTGTACGAAGAAAGTCAGGATCGGAAACCCACTCTCCAGCTTCCAGTTCTTTAGCCAACTGTCGTTCTTCTTCGTCTAGCGGCTCTTCGTGGATATGTTCGTTGGGCATGGCTAGTCCTCACCTTGTCGAAGGTATTTTTTCGTCATATCGCTGTTTGGATAGCAGGACGAAGCCCTTTTGTCTTACCGTGCTCCCACAGAGAATTAAAATCAAGCTCTCTTCTGTTTACTCTTCAATCAGAAGAGAACAGGCTCTAGATAGCTCCCCCTTTTTCTAGGCTTCTCAATGCTAGGCGCTTTTGCTAGAGTGCCCCCAGGCAGGAACGAATTTCTTGTTTCCCTCTATGTGGGGACGAGACCATTAGGAGAAAAAAATGGGTGGTATCAAAATTGGTATTGGTTTTGGCCTGTGGCAGTTCGGTATGCCGAGCCCGGACACGATTTGTTCATATGCAGAGCGAGCTGAAGATCTGGGTATTGACTCGATCTGGCTCTCTGATCACATTGTCTCCCGCCAGCCGAGTCTGGATATCTCATGCGTTATGGCAATGTTTGCTGCCCGTACCAAGCATATTAAGATGGGGCCAAGTGTTTTAACCCTTCCGGCCCGTGACCCGGTACAGGTGGCTAAAACTTATGCTACTCTTGACTATATTACCGGTGGGTGTGGACGGGTAATTATGGCAGTGGGTTTAGGCGGCGACCCACGGGACTGCCTGGCCTGCGGGATCCCTCGTCAAGAGCGGGCCGCACGGATGGAGGAGGGGGTAGAGGTTCTGCGCAAGCTCTGGGCCGGGCCGCATGTGACCCATCAGGGACGCTTCTATCAGTTTGAAGATGTCACCATTGAGCCGCGACCGGCTAAGGGATCGCTCGACATTTGGATCGGCGGCAATAGCGACATGGCACTAAAGCGTACTGCCAAATACGGGAATGGCTGGTTCCCCTCCTTTGTCACTCCGGAAGAGTTCAAGACCAGCATGGAAAAGCTCTGTGCCTATGGAACCCAGTATGGTCGCGAGATTGACCCTCGTGAGGCGGGTGTGCTTATCTTAACCTACCTGAGTCGCAACCGCGCTCGGACCCAGGAGGTCGCACAGAAGTTTTTCCAGAGCTTTCCCCTACCGCTCGAATCCCTGCCGGCCCGTTGTGCCATTGGTACTCCGGAAGAGTGTGTGGAGAAGATCCAGGCGTATGTGGAGGCCGGATGTACCAAATACGTGCTTTTCCCGCTAGCTTCCTCGGAAGACCTGATAGAGCAGGTTGAGTTGTATGGGAAGGAGATATTGCCGCATGTTATGAATTAGAGGCAGCCATGGACGTTTTTGAGTGTATAAAAACCCGTCCAGCGGTGCGAAGCTTTCGGCCTGACTCCATCCCGCCGGAGATTATCAAGAAGATACTTCAGGCTGGGCAGCAGGCGCATAGCCAGCGCAATCGCCAGCCTTGGCATTTTATTGCTATAGAAAACAAAGAGAGGCTTACACAGCTGGGTGCCCTTGCTTCTTCGGGTCCTTATCTTGCCAATGCCCCGTTTGCTGTTGCCGTGGTCATGGAAGGCTCAAGGATGCCTCAACTCGATAGCACCAGAGCAGTAGAGTGTATGATGCTGGCTGCCTGGGGAGAAGGGATTGGCAGCTGCTGGGTACACCTGATTGATCGGCCCAAGGTGAAGGAGCTGCTTGGTATTCCTGAAGCGGCAGAACTAGTCACCCTTATCCCCTTTGGTTATCCCAGCGAAGAGGAGAAGGCCAAAAAGAAAGTCCGCAAACGGCTAAGTCGGGTTGCGCATAGGGAGCGGTTTGGACAGCCATTTGTATAAGATCCTAACCCCGCAGAGTTAATGCCATCTTATTCCGATCTTTCCTTAGGGGGAAAAGGAGTAGGCATATACTGCTGAGGAACAGGCATGGAGCGACTGCTAACAAAAATCCGTACCAGCGACTCAACATTCCAAGCCAACAAGCAACACATGGAAGCAATGGTGGCCAGGCAAAAAGAGGAGGTTGCCAGGATCAGGCTTGGCGGCCCGGAAGAATCCCGTCAGCGTCATAAGGACCGGGGCAAGCTCCTGGCTAGAGAGAGAATTGAAGGGCTCCTTGATCCTCATACCCCCTTTCTCGAGCTCTCCCCTCTGGCAGCCTATGGTATGTACGATGACCCCCCCTCCGCGGGTATTGCCACGGGTATTGGCATAATCCATGGCCGCGAGGCCATCATTGTCTCTAACGATGCTACCGTCAAAGGGGGAACTTATTACCCTATGACGGTGAAGAAGCATCTGCGGGCACAAGAAATCGCCCAGGAGAATCGCCTGCCGTGTGTTTATCTTGTTGACTCGGGTGGAGCTAATCTCCCTTATCAGGCGGACATTTTTCCTGACCGCGATCACTTTGGTCGTATCTTTTACAATGAGGCACGCCTCTCGGCTATGGGCATTCCCCAGATCTCAGTGGTAATGGGTTCGTGCACAGCAGGAGGGGCCTATGTACCGGCAATGGCAGACGAGAATATTATTGTGCAGGGGACTGGTACAATTTTTCTTGGTGGTCCTCCCTTAGTGAAGGCGGCTACCGGCGAGGATGTGAGTGCTGAGGATCTGGGTGGGGGGGATGTACATACACGCCTTTCCGGGGTCTCTGATCATCTAGCACTGAACGATGAGCATGCCCTTGAGATCTGCCGTTCGATCTTTGAGAATCTCCCTCGACCACAAAAGTTCCCTCTGGATCGAGAGGAACCGGAAGACCCATATTACGACCCAGCTGAACTCTATGGTGTTATTCCTCGGGATGTGCGCACCCCCTATAATGTACACGAACTGATTGCTCGCCTTGTTGACAGCAGTCGCTTTCATGAGTTTAAGGCCCGCTATGGCACCACATTAGTTACCGGATTTGCCCGCATCCACGGTTATCTAGTTGGCATTATTGCCAACAACGGCGTGCTCTTCTCGGAGTCGGCACTCAAAGGCTCTCACTTCATTGAGCTCTGTTGTCAGAGGAAGATTCCCCTTATTTTCCTACAGAATATCACCGGCTTCATGGTGGGCAAAAAATATGAACAGGGGGGCATTACCAAGGACGGGGCCAAGATGGTGCATGCGGTGGCCAATGCTCAGGTGCCTAAGTTTACGGTAATTATTGGAGCTTCGAACGGTGCGGGTAACTATGGTATGTGCGGCCGGGCTTACTCCCCCCGCCTCCTTTTCATGTGGATGAACTCCCGCATCTCGGTAATGGGTGGGGAACAGGCGGCCAATGTGCTTCTTACTGTCAAGCTTCAGCAGCTCCAAGCCAGGGGGCAAACTCTGACTTCGGAGGAGCAGACAGAGTTCATGGCACCTACACTGGCCAAATATGAGGAAGAGGGAAACCCTTATTACTCCACAGCTCGGCTCTGGGATGATGGTGTTCTTGATCCCCTTGAGACCCGAGACGTTCTCGCTCTGGGCATTGCTATGTCTCTAAACGCACCCATTCCAGATCCCGGGGTAGGTGTGTTTCGTATGTAGAAGGGAAGGAATAAGCAACGAATGAAGGAAAAGAGAGAAAAGGATATTAGCTTGCTTTCCAGCTCGTTTACCAAAGAGCCTGACCTTGAAGAAGAAGAGGTCTTTGCGCAGGAAGACGGCAGGGCAGCAGTGGAAATCGAGCAAGCTATTCGTCAGATCTTACAGTCCTTAGGGGAAGACCCGGATCGGGAGGGGCTCAAGCGAACCCCCTACCGGGTGGCTCGTGCTTATGAGTATCTCACCCGGGGGTATCATCAAGACCCAAAGAAAGTGCTTAACAATGCGCTCTTCGATGGGGAGGACTACCAGGAGATGGTTCTGGTGAGGGACATCGACTTTGGCTCGTTGTGTGATCATCATCTCCTTCCCTTCTTCGGCAAGGCTTACGTTGCTTATATTCCCAAGAAGCGGATTGTGGGTATCAGTAAGATTCCCCGCTTGGTCGAGGTCTACTCCCGGCGCTTACAGGTCCAGGAGAGGCTCACTACCCAGATTGCCAATACCATGATGGAAGTGTTGGATCCCTACGGCGTTGGCGTGGTGCTTAAGGCCGAGCACCTGTGCATGCGCATGCGTGGGGTAGAAAAACAAAATTCCCTGGTGGTTACCAGCGACATGCTTGGGGTTTTCCGCTCGCAACAGAAGACCCGCGAAGAATTTATAACCTTGGTGAATGACGGACAGCGCTAATGCCGGCGGTCCCTTTGTTGCCCGTCTCCTCGAATCGCTGCTTCTTTGCCCCTGGGGAGGAAAGGCGAGGCTTCAGAAAAAAGCCCTAGCCCATATTCCGCCTGGAGCTAAGGGTAAGATTCTCTTTTTCTCGGCTTTCAACCCTTCTTCTATGCGGGTAAAGGTTCTTAAATCAGCATGGCAATCCCTTTCTCCTGAAGGGTCTTTACTCCTTCTGGATTACAATACCCCACGGCAGTGGTGGAAAAAGCCCCTGGCCTTTGCCTGGTTTTTCCCCTGGCTGCTCTTAGGCGTTTCTCCACGCCAGCGGCTTCGTTACCCGGCTGCCCGAGAGGCGCAGGAAGCAGGATTCCAGATCAAATCTTTGCGTTTACTTGGCGGGGAGTGCTTTCAGGTGATTGTGGCAACCAAACCTCAGGGCAGCGAAAAGCAGGCATAGCCTCATCTTCCTTCCAACTAAGGTCTAGACACATACTGCTCACCAAAAGTGCCGATTGCGCGTTGCAAGGCGAGAAGCGCTACCTGGTAAGCGTAGCTCTGGTTGGTCAAATCGGTGCGTGACTCGTTGAGGCTGAGGAGAGAGGTGTTGACATCAAGGATAGTGGCCAAGCCTACCTGGTATTGCTTGGAGATGATATTGTAGTTCTCCTGCGCTAGCGCGACCTCCTTTCTGAGCGTTTCCAGGGTGGTTTCCAAAGTCTGTATTGCCAGAAAGGCGCGTCGCACCTCCACCGAGACGTCCTTCTTGAGTTGGTCGTACTGCAGCCTTGTCTCGGTCAGGTTCTCTGCTGCTTCCAACAAATCGAGCTCACGGTTGCCACCGTCAAAGAGGGGCATCTCAAAGTTGAGAAACAGGGTCCAGAATTTATCAGGCTGGGCAAAGCTCGGCTCGCTCAGGCGGGGAAACCGCCACTGGGTCTCAACCGTTGGCGAATAACGGGCTAAGACCAGGTTTTTGCGCTGCATGGCCACCCGTACCGCGAAATCCTGTGCTCGCAGATCCTCTCGCTGTTGGTACGCTTGGTCGAGGAATTCTTGGTACGTGCCCTGAGCAGGGGGGAGTTGAGCGGGTGCTCTCACCTGTAGAGGCTCAGCAACCCCAATGGAGCGGGCCAGAACCTTGAGGCTTAGCTCAACCCGGTTATCATTCTCTACCAGAGCTCGCTTGGCCCGCTCCACCGCAACCTCTGCCCGAAGAACATCCGTCTTGGTAACCTCGCCAACGCGGAAGCGGACCCGAGACCTCTTAAGTTGCTCCAGCGCCAGCTTGAGGGTTTGAAAACTTACCTCATCCAACTCTTGCCCCCTAAGCACATTGTAGTAAGCCTGGGCCACCCCAAAGAGCACTTCCCGAATGGTAAACTTGTAGCTATTTTGGCTCTGCTTGACACTGTCTTTGCCCAGGCGCCAGGAGGGGAGGAGGGTAGGTTCAACAAGCGGCTGGGTAGCGGTAAAGGTCCCCTGCCAGCTTTCTAACGCGCTAATGATGCTGGACCCACCAAAGACACCTTCAAACTCCGGCGGCGGCTGGAAAGCAATCTCATCTTTCTCTCGTCGGTAGGTGCCGATGATATTCGCACGTGGGGTCATAAGCGCCACAGCCCGCCAGGGAAGAAGGTTGGCTCTGGCCAATTCTCTTGCGGCAATCTTAATCTGTTCCTCGTTGCTGAAAGCCAGATTATAGGCCTCTTCCAGAGTAACAACATCTTCCAGAATAGTCTCTCCTTCTTCCCGGCTTGCAGTATAAGACTCTAGCATGTCTTCATCGTCTTCCTCCTCCGTGGGCCGTAACAGTGAGGGCTTAACGATATCTGGCTCTACCTGAGAGGAGTCGGGGTGACGGATGGTTGTATGAATACCGAGTTCTTGCAGGACGGCGAGTTCATCTTGGTGCCTTCCCACCGAGGTTTGGTCTTCGTCTTTGATCTCAACAACCACTCGATAGGGATCAGCCAGCGAGAATACCCGGCAGTCCTCCACTTCGTCAACGTCAAGCACCACGCGTACGGTGGTAGCGCTGAACTGCGCGGTCCGCACCTGCCGCACCCCTGCCTCCCCTACCGCCAGGCTTAGAGGTACTTCACTGCCGAGTCTGGCCGGGCTGAGGTCCACGTAGAAACGGGCAGGAAGCTTGTTAGTGGTGTCCGGAGGCAGAGAAGAGAGATGGTAAGTAACCTCATGAGAAGGGAATATCACCACTTGGCCAATCCCCTCTGCGGGGGTGTAGTTAACCCTCTGGACAATCGCGAGTTCTTTCGCTTGCACCAGAACTGCCACCCCACAGATCATAAGCAGCACAGGCAACAGTACCCAGGTCCATAAACCAGAGCGGCTCTGTAAGCAAGAGCGACATTGTACCGCCGTAGCGTGAAGTCGATGCTTCATCATCTCTCCTTTGTGGCACCCTGCGGTTAAGGTGTGCATTAAAGGGTTAGTATTTCTGCTTGAGCCAGGCTTTATTGATGTAAATAAGAAAGGGGTCCTCTTTCGAAACGGTCCAGACGGGCCTTATCAGTCACCTCAATCACCCCCAGGAGATCAAGGTAGGAGGGACCTGCTGTTATATTTCCTTTTGTGAGGATACGGTCAAGAGGGGGGAGAGAAGCGCCAGAGGGATCTATAAGCCGGATCCTGTTCCCTCCCCTAACAAGAGAGAGCAACGGCCATTCCTCTAGGTCTGTCATTGCTGGCAGACTCAAGCGACCGAACCCGGAGGAAAGGAGCAGGCTACCCCTGTCTAAAACGACTTCCTCCTATTTGGTCTTGCTCCAGGTGGGGTTTACCGAGCATCCGCCATCACTGACGGATCTGGTGCGCTCTTACCGCACCTTTTCACCCTTACCGCGTCGCGGGACGCGGCGGTCTCTTTTCTGTGGCACTTTCCCCGCCTCACGACGGGCCGCCATTAACGGCCACCTTGCCCTGTGGAGTCCGGACTTTCCTCTCGTTTACGTACGCAAGCGTTTACGCACGCAGACGAGCGGCCGTTCGATCTCCTCTAGCGCTCTAATCTAGGTCTCCTGCACTTCCTCTTCAACCTGACGCCAGTACAAGATGCGGCTGCAGTGAGGACAGAGAAAAATACTGCGGCCGGTCTGCATCTCATTACACATCTGGGGAGGAATATGCATATGGCAGCCCTGGCAAGTGCCGCCCCGAATCTCTACTACAGCCACTCCACCACGACGAGAAAAGATCCGCTCATATTGTTGGCGAAGACGATCCTCAATCCCCACAGCGATCCGGTCACGCTCTTTCTGGCAGTTTTGGATCTCTGCCCGCAGAGCAGCCACTTGCTCCTCACACTGCGATCTCTCTACAGCCGCAGGTGTATGACTGGTTGCCACTCCTTCCTCTAGCTGTTGCAATTGCGTACGGCCTTGTTCTATCTGGTCGAGAAGAGTCAGGATCTCTTCCTCCAATCGGGCGTTGCCCTCTTTGGTGAGGTCGATCTCGTGACGCAAGGCCAGTAGTTCCCGCTCATTACGAGCGCGGTACAGACGCATGCGTTTGTCTTTGATACGGTCCTCTTCCTGGCTAAGTTTTCCTTCCAACTCCCTGTGTCTCTCCTCCCACGTTGCCAGCTGTTGCTGTTGTTCTTGGATTTCACGCTCCTTTGCCTGCGCCTCTTCCAGGAGGGTCGCGGCCTGCTGCCGCAGATCGTTCATATGCTTTTCTTTCTGCCGGATCTGTTGATCCACTTCCTGAAGAGAGGCTAAGAGGTCCACTTGGGTTGCCAAGAGATGCCTCCTTTCGTCTGACTTGCGGGACAAGCCTGCCCCAAGCCTTGTTGAAGGGCTCGCCGAAGAGCTCGCCGAAAGGCTCGCTGCCTGACATATTGTCTGGATGTTGATTGCCGCGCCTCCTCTTTCGTAGGCTTGTACCCAAATGGGCCCAGAAGGACTCGAACCTTCGACCAACGGATTATGAGTCCGCCGCTCTGACCAACTGAGCTATGGGCCCGTATACAGAGGATAGCTAACGGCCGGCAGTCGGCAGAGGTCTGCGGTCTGCGGTCTGCCTCCTGCGAATTCCCTTCGTTGATGGTATGATGATGGTTGAAGATGTTGTTGGTTGTGTGGCCGGCGATCTGCATCGCTACTCGTTCGGAGTTCTCCGCTCGGACCGTATTGCTGACCGCGGTACAAAAGAAGTCATGGGGAATTCTACCATTGAAGCCGATTACTCGGCAAGCCCTGTACCCCACCTGGTATAGAACAGGCCCTTTGACCTGGCTTAGGACAGATTTGATCAGACTGGTGGCAGCATAGCTCCCACACTTGTCTGGCGTAGCTGGGTGAAAATACGCTGAGTCGCTAAAGATCGATTCATGGTGTAGAAATGGATTCCCGGAGCTCCATTGGCCAGCAGTTCTTCACACTGCCGCCAAGCCCAATCAACGCCGACCTCCAGGGTGGCCTGCGGATCCTCAGAGACAGATGCCAGGCGTTGCTTAAGCTCGGCTGGTATAGAGGCGCCGCACAACTGGGCAATACGCGTGATCTGACGATAGTTTGTGATAGGCATAATGCCAGGGATGAGGCGGAGTTTAATGCCGATCCGGGTTGCTCGCTCAACGAAATCGAAGTAGTCCCGGTTGTCATAGTAAAGCTGAGTGACCACAAAGTCGGCTCCACAGTCGACCTTGTATTGCAGGTGCTCGAGGTCGCGTTCCTTGCTGGGACATTCGGGGTGTCCTTCAGGATAGCCAGCTACCCCAATACAGAAGTCACCAAGCGAGCGTGCTAGCCGTACAAGCTGATCAGCATGAGCAAAGCCATCAGGAGCTGGGGTGAAGTCAGTCTGGCCTCTAGGAGGGTCTCCACGGAGCAGCATAAGGTTTTCTATTCCCCGGCTTTTAAGCTCCTGCAAGATTGCCCACAATTCAGTCTGGCTATGCCCAACACAGGTCAGATGAGCCATGGCTACCATGCTGAGATCCTCCTGAAATCGGCACGTCACATCAATGGTGTTGCGACGGGTTGACCCTCCCGCTCCATAAGTAACGGAAATGAACGAGGGGCCAAGAAGTTTAAGGTCTCTAGCCGTGGCAAACAGCTCCTCAGCTGCCTCAGCGTTTTTGGGTGGAGCGAACTCAAAGGAGAAGGTACGCTCGTGAGAAACGAACAGGTCATGAATTTTCATTATATGTGGCTCTTTACTATATCTTTAGGGAGGAGGTCTTGCGTCTTTAGCTGTTGCCAGCGTTTGAGGTGATCTTTCCAATCGGCGCTTCCTTGCTTTTCTGCTCTATCAATTTCCTGTCGCAGCATGCGACTTGCCGTCTGGCGCTGCCGGCGGCGTAGGGCCACTAGACAGTCTGCCAAGAAACGCTGATGTTCCTCCTCTGTTCCCTCTATGCCTTCCATAAGCCGTCTGGCTACACGGCTGGCTACTTCTTTAGGTAGGCGGTCAAGAAAATTCCCTGCTTCAACACTACCAGCTGTTTTCCAGGAGATCATAATTTCCTCAGCCAGCTCACGGTATAGTGGTGTCTGGAATAAGGTTAATATATCTTCGGTTTCTATACCAGGGACAATCTTGGGATCAGCCAACATAAACTCAATCAGGCTCCGCTCCGCTTCTTCAAGAGCAGAGGTTTTGCTTCTTCTTTCCCGCTCCCTTCTTTCTTGTGGAGGAGAGGAAGAAGCGCGGAACACTTCTTCTCCGACCTCTAGCCGTTCTGCAGCTTTACGCACCAGATTGCTAAAGGCGTAAGGATCCTTCACTTTGTGAAGTAATGGAGCTACCTCTGCTGCAACCTGTACTCGTCTCGCCATGGAAGCTCCGGGACCGGGATCAACTCGGTCAAGGTAAAAATCGGCTAAAGGGAGAGCTTGAGAGAGAAGCTTCTCTGTCTCTTCGTTGCCATGCTGTCGAACAAAGCTGTCGGGGTCATGATTCCGAGGTAAAAACGCTCCTTTTCCTCCCCATAATCCTGCATCTAGGCATAGAGAAAAGCTACGTAGCGCTGCTCTTTCGCCGGCTGTATCCCCATCAAAAAAGGCGACTACCTCCTGGGTAAAACGGCGCATGAGCTTGAGCTGTTCGATACCCAAAGCAGTGCCCAGTATGGCTACAGTCTCAGGAAACCCATTCTGGACTAGGGCCAGAGCATCAATATATCCCTCAACTACAAGTACCCGGCCCTTACGGCCAATAGCGTCTTTAGCCTGGAAAAGACCGTAAAGAGAAGCACCTTTTTTATAGAGCAGGGAATCAGACGAGTTGAGATACTTCGGTAAGGTTTGCCGCTGGTCTCCGGAAAAGGGCAGAAGCCTACCGCCAAAGCCTACGGTGCGGCCAACCACGTCGATGATAGGAAAGATGAGGCGGTGGCGGAATCTGTCATAATATCCACCGCTTCTGCGCTCCCCCACTAACCCCAGGAGCACCGCCTTATCCATGGCCACCCTCTGCTCCTGAAGAAAGCGGGCTAGACCACCATCCCAACGCGGAGCATAGCCCAGGGCAAACCGCTCAGCCGTATCCTTTGTCAGGCCGCGGCTTGTAAGGTAGCGGCGGGCCTCGTCTCCTAGTGTTGCCCACAAGGATCTCTGAAAATACGTTACTGCCAGAGTGTTGATCCGATAGAGATCCTCCCGCTCTTTCTCGCGAGGATCACGGGACCAGGAAGGGAGAGAAAGCCCAAAACGGCCAGCCACCCCACGCACTGCCTCAGGAAAGGAGAGCCCCTCCATTCGCATGAGAAAGGTAAAAACATTTCCTCCCACCCCACAACCAAAGCAGTGAAAAAAGCCCCGTTCCTCGTTCACATTAAAAGAGGGAGTGTCCTCAGCATGAAAAGGGCATAGACCCACATAGCTGCGACCTGTATGACGCAAGGTTACATAACTAGAGACGACCTCCACAATGCTCGCCTGAGCACGAATCTCGGCAATTTTGTCTTCGGGAATCCTATCAGCCATAGGTAAAGCTTAAGACCTCAGCAGCCAGTCATAACAGTCAGCTATCAACAGAAAGGAGGGAGACCTTGTTGAATCAATTTCTTCCCCATCCTAAAAGCTGACAGCTGATCGCGTTATTTCTGACAACTAATGGCTTCTTAGCAGAAGTTGACGGCTTCTTAATAGAAGCTAACGGCTTCTTAATAGAAGCTAACGGCTTCTTAATAGAAGCTAACGGCTTCTTAATAGAAATTGCGACTAGCCCGGCGCATCGCCCGCTTCCTGGCCGCTATCATCTTGCGCTTGCGCCGAGTGCTTGGCTTTTCGTAGTGCTCCCGTCTTTTTAGCTCTTGCAGGATACCGGCTTTGTCACATTGCTTCTTGAAACGGCGGATAGCACTCTCAATGGGTTCATTTTCCTTAACACGCACCCCTGGCATGTAGATTTCACCCCCCCTCCGGGTAGGGTCAGTCACTACCGATGTAGGATTATATTGAGGCTAACCCAACTTAAATGTTTTCCTCAGAAAGTCAAGGTATTGCTCATCTTGACAAAGGAAACCCGCCCTGCTGTAAGGAAATGCAAGATCCTACGCAAAAAGGAGACAGATATGGAGTTTAAAGAAGTTATTGGCCGTAGGCGGTCAATCCGTTATTTTGTCCCGTATCGCTCTGTGGAAAAAGAAAAAATCCAGACCATTCTAGAGGCGGCCCGTCTTGCCTCCTGTGCGGTAAACGCTACGTTTTTACGGGCAGTTGTTGTGGAGCGTGACAAAATCTCCCCTGAACTACTGGAATCCTTAAAGGTACCCACAACAACCCTCCAGCTCGACCTTGCTCCGGTTCACATTTACTTCTATGGCAATTTAAATGGCATTGCCGAAAGCCATGGCAACACGCTCAAGGAGCTGTATGATGTGGGCGCCCTCAACCCAACTCATGGTTGGAGCTACAGATTTATCGAAGAGGTGGCGTGGAAGCAGATCCTAGAGCCTATTACCAAAGACCCCCAGATACTGCCTGTAGCCGTGGCTATGGATAGTGGAGTGGCCATGTGTCAGGCGCTCCTAACGGCATTTGATGAGGGGCTTGGCGCGCTGCTTACCGCGTTTAACACTGAGAACGCCAAAAAGGCGTTTAAGGTTCCGGACCATTGGATGCCCCTGTATGCTATGCTTGTTGGCTATCCGGCGGAATCATGGGAAGCAGGAGGACAAAGACCCAGACCGTCTTTTGAGACTCTCTACTTTGAGGGTGAGTATGGAGTACCAATGAAACGGGATGAAAAAGTAGTAGAGAATCTCAAAGCAGCTAAGATGATCCAGGACCCGGCCCCGTTACCCTGGCGCAAAGAAGAGGTTCGCTCCCTTTCACGAATGTTTGGCTTACCCGAGTAAAGAGAAATCCATTCTTTCTAAGAATTGCGCGGGTGCCGGGCGTTAGTGCTGAACAAGGCTGGCACCCGATCATACCCGCGCACAGTTCTCCATTTCTGGATTAACTAACAAGCCTGGCCATGACGGAGCAATTTGCCCGGAGTGGTTCCGGCGCACTGGCCATCCTCGAAGGTCACCTGCCCATTGACCATAATCCAGCGGTAGCCTTCGGCTTTCTGCACCCGCCGCCACTCTCCGGCCGGCACATCGTAGGCAATCTCTGTCGGCCCTATGCCTAGCTTCTCCAGATTGTAGACTACAATATCGGCTGCCATGCCCTCGCGCAGGTGGCCACGGTCCTTAAAGCCTGCCGCCCAGGCTGGCAATCCGCTTAGGCGAAAATGTGCCTCCTCTAGAGACAGCGCTCTGGTGTCACGCACCATCCACATCAGCAAATCCGTGGGCCACACGCCTGTAGTGAGAAATTTCATGTGGGCCCCACCGTCGGACAACCCAGCAATGGTATAGGGCGAAGTCATTACCTCCTTGTGGTGCTCCACATTGAGGTTGAGCAGCGGCGTACGCCATTCTGTTTTCAGGTTGTCCGCCACCGAGAGGTCCAAAAGCGCATCAATAATATGCTTGTTTTCCTTCTCAGCAATCTGTTCCACCGCCAGCCCTTCATACTTCTCCTTCAGGGCTGGCCGGTCTACCTTCTTGGCAATGAACTTGGCAACCTGCCCAAAGATGTCAATAACCACCTGGCCTGAGTTATACTCTCCCTTCATTGCTTGGCGGGTCTCAGGATTGGCCAATTTTGCCTTCTTTTCTTCTACCGTACCCAGAGTAGCCTCACGCCACACCGGGCTATTGTCAAACAGGTTCCAGTCTTCAAAGGTAAGGGTGAAATTTGCCCGTACTGTTGCTGCCTGTCCAAACACCGGAATTCCTTTGGCATTGGCCTCAGTTAACAATTTGAGCTGTGAGCGGTAGAACTGCGGAAACTGGTCGTTAGCCGCAATCAAGTTGTACAATACCGGTCGCCCGCTTTTCTCGGCCAGTTGCACGTTAAAGCCAAAGTCTCGCTCCAGACCACCCAGCAAACCTTGGATTCCCTCTTGGAAATTGCCGCCAGCCTGAGTAAACTGAATGCAGCCCTCGCCCCTCTCACTCAGGGCCTTGGCCAGGGTAAGGTAAAATTCATCCGGCAGCACATCGGAGATCATTGGGGTGCCGTCATAGTCCCGCTGCACCGCAGCAATGCTGTCGGGAAACAGACGTTGGGCTCCCCAGCCAACAGCTCCCGCGTCCATGGCCTCATGCAGCAGCCGGACAATTTCTCCCATTTCCGTCTCATTTGGCAATCGCTTCTTCGCCTCAGTGAATCCTCCCATGGCATAGGCTACAATGGGGGTAACAGGAACAAGCTGGGAAAGATTAATTCCTAAGGGAACACGGTCCAGGTGATCCATCCACTGAGGGAAAGTCTCCCAGTCAAAAGGCATCGACACCTTCATGGGCTCTAGGGGAATGGCCTCGTTACGCGACAACGCCAGCATAGCCCGCTCAGCATCCTTGGCATGCACCGGGGCAAAGCCAAATCCACAGTTGCCAATGGTGACTGAGGTCACCCCGTGCCAGCTACCAATAGAGCAGTAAGGATCCCAGTGAATCTGGGCATCATAGTGGGTATGCAGGTCAATGGCCCCCGGAGCCACAATCAGCCCTGAGGCATCGAGCACTTGGCGGGCATCGCTGCTATTGAGGCGACCAATTTTGGCAATCTTGCCATTTTTGATACCAAGATCGGCCCGGTAACGCGGTACCCGCGCCCCATCCACAATGGTTCCTCCTTTGATAATTGCATCGAACTCTGCCACAGTGTCCCCCTTTCATTTCCCATAGCGCATCAGGGCGCTTCGGTTAAACAGGGTATTTTTCAGCGGCCGGTTATATAAAACCTTATGCGTCTGGAAGATGGAGGCTCGTTCCCGCTGATAATCAATGGATATCTGGGCGGCAAGTTGTGGAATCCACCCCTCATTCTCCCAGGGGTTAAACTCTGGATGGAAGTACACAAAGAAAAAAGTACGCTTATGGTTGTCCTCACGATCATAAGTCAGAGCATAGAGAATGGTGTAAGTTTGCAGATCAATGTATAGAACCCGACGACCATAGACCGGATGGGATTTCTTAGACCTGGCCTCGACCACTACGGCTCTGCGTAACTCCCAGGGATCCAGCGGGTACCAATTCCCTTTGCCGCTTAAAGTAGACTCGGCTGCCTGTATGGGTCCCGGAGCCAGGACTACTGTTTCCCCTAGATATTTCCAGTCATTACTTTTCACATTTCCCTCCTTATGTCTGAACCCCTAACTAACTAGTATAAGCTATGTCAAGAAGATTGACCTAAAGCTCTTGCTAAGCACAAGACTTTATAACAGATGAAATGATAGACAACAGTCATATATAGAAAAGATCTTGACAGCAGAGGCTGAGCTGAGCTAATAGGATCACTCGAATTTTTTTATATAAGAGGAGGATAAGATGCCTATACCACAACCCGCGATTCTTAATAGGGACATGGGCCAGCACCAGTGGTTTGTGCACCTGAGCCGCATGGAGGGTGCTGATCTCCAGGTCATCAAGTCCGTCGTTCAGAAATTGCGCTCTGACTGCGCGGCCAAGAACATCAACTTAGTTCTTGGCTTCGGGCCATCGCTCCTGAAAGACCTGACTAATGACGTTCCGAACGACTTCCAACCGTATGAGACCATCAGGTCGATCGATGGCAGCGGTAAGGAGGCAAAAGGCACCCAGGAAGAGCTCCTTTTCTGGATGAATAGCAACAAAAAAGACGAGGTCTGGAAAACCCAGTGGGACGCCCGTCAGGCGCTCAAGGGGAACATGAGAGTCGCCCGTGAGACCATGACCTTTATCTATGGCGACTCTCTGGACGCGACCGGCTTCATCGATGGGACGGGCAACCCTGATCCGCCCGAACGGGATCGTGAGGTTGGTATTGTTCCTGATGGGCAGCCGGGAGCCGGCGGCAGTTTTATTATTGCCCAGCGCTGGGTTCATGACCTTGAGGCCTTCGAGGAGTTACCTGTCTCAGAGCAGGAGAAAGTCTTCGGCCGCACCAAGGCTGACTCCACCCGTCTCGAAGTCCAGCCCGCAACCTCTCATCTCTCCCACACGGAGCTGCGGGAGGGCAAAACGGCCGACGCTACAAAGCCAAAACGTGATGAGATTACGCGGCGCTCTACCCCGTATGCCTTCCATGATGGCACCGTGGGGTTATACTTCATAGCCTTCTGTAAGAGCCAGGCCCCACTCCGCGAGCGGATGGCGGCTATGTATGGCGTTAACGGGCAAGTCCGTGACCGGCTCACCGCCTACAGCAACCCGGCCTCTGGCTCCTACTACTTTGCCCCGTCGGTTGAGACACTCGACGCTTCTCTGTCGTAACGGCTGACACATCGAGCCTCATGATGCAGGGCGGGCCTTTGGGCTCGTCCCGCTCGCTCCTTACTGAAGCCAGCTCAGACTGCAGCCAAGCTGCTGCGCGCTGGTCAAAGCTGGCCAATGAGTTCCCCCGTGCCGTACAGGAGGTCCTTAAGAGGTGCAGGTGCGAGCAAAACGTGGAGTTGTTGTGGGTAAAGTCTATCGTTTGACGCTTCACGTAGACCTGGCAATGGGGTTAGCACTCCTTCTTATGGTCGCCTGCCAAGAGGAGGTGCCAAAATCGCCTCCCCGGGAGGTTACATCGCTTGATCTCTCCACAGCGGGCACCATCTCCGGAAAGGTTCTCTTCACCGGGCCGGTGCCCGAACAGGCTGTCCTGCAATTGGGCGGCTGGGCTGAGTGCGCCTCTCAACACACAGGGCTGGTGTATGCTGAAGATGTCCTTGTCAATAACGGCAAGCTACAGAACGTGGTCGTGTATGTGAAGGAAGGGCTCGGGGATCGGGTTTTTGCCATCTCCGGGGAGCCGGTGATCATCGACCAGAAAGGGTGTATGTTCCTGCCTCGTATCGCCCTAGCCCAGGTCTATCAACCCATACGTTTTTTGAACAGTGATTTCATGGCGCACAATGTCCACGGTCTGCCAAAAAACTCACGCCAATGGAACTTTAGTCTGGGGGTAAAGGGCTCTTCACGCACCATTGCTGTGGACAAAGCCGAGGCCATAATAGAGATCAAGTGCGATGTCCACCCCTGGATGAAAGCGTATATCGGGGTCATTGACCATCCATACTTTGTCCTTAGCGAAACCGACGGCTCCTTTGCGCTCAAGAAACTGCCCCCAGGAAAGTACGTCATTGGTGCATGGCACGAGCGGTTTGGCACCCACTCGCAGAAGGTCTCCCTAGAGGCAAAAGAGACCAAAGAGATAACGTTTACGTTTGCAGCCAATCGGGCCCGCTAGGGCCAGGTCTTTGCCACACCGGACGCAAACTTAAAGATCATGTAGTATGCCAGACCAAAGCCCACAGCCAGAACGATAATGGGCCAGTACCAGTTAAAACTGATAGTGGGATAATGGGCTGCTCCTTGTAACATGCCAACAAGCATCGGCACCGACAGAAAGGTGTTGGTCCTTGAGGCATAGAGTGCCCTCCGGGCCACGGTCGGCTGCTCGGGTGGAGTCTGGCTCTCCTTGGTCCAGGTGATTAGATTCTTCTGTGCCGGCCAGATGATGAACCAAACGTTGAACCACATGATCGTGCCAAAGAGCGCGCCCAGGGTAATCCACAGCCCAGGATCTGAGGTGAAGAGCCCAGCCTGTCCGGTAAAACCACTAGCCCCCTCTAAGACGAAGTACTTCCAGATGATCAGCAGGAGACCGGACAGAAAAGTAAACATCGCTCCCCAGCGAAACCACCACAGCGTGCGTGGCATGATCTCCGGGACAACTTGCCTGCGGACATCGGCCGCAAGAGCACCTTGGAAATGAGCGTTAATCAGGTTGAAATAGTATAGTAGTCCAATCCAAGTAATCCCCGCCAACAAATGGATCCAGCGAAATAACATTTGGAGTACGTCGTTGACATCCATAGTGCACCTCCTCACCTAAAAAGCCTTCTCACCTCTTCCTGCTGGGTCCTGCCAAGCCTCAAACAACCCGAGCAAAGGGTATAGCGTTGACGTCTAGGACACGCCGGGACAATTGCTCTGCTAATGTACAACATGACATTTTCTGTTTCAAGCTGCTGATCTTCCCTTAGAGGCACCGCTTCCGACGAGTTGTAAACACTCGCAGCGTATAGTAAAGAGGGAGCAGGCAGGTTGAGGGGGTACTTATTCAACTCTCAACATTGACAGTAGCAGAATTTGGCAATAACAGCTGCCACATTACAAATGCTGGTAATGAAGGAAGGATAGATTCAGAGGGTACTGCAAGGCTGAGAAGGGAAGAGGGACATGGAAAACACAATGTCGAAAGGGGTAGCGGAATTGGTTGCCACCTTTGCCCTGACTTTTATTGGGGGGCAGCCATTATCAATGGACAAGCGGGACTCATAGGGGTCGCTATGGCCCATGGCCTCACTCTAGCTGTAATAGACATTATCGGGAATAAGGAACAAACAACCTTCAACCCCTGATGAAATCAGGAATTTTCCCTTTTTTGTTAAAATGCCATCAATCCCTTGCAAAATAAGGGTTTAAAGCTTGTTTGCGATAATCTCTAATGATTTCCTGCATCGGACATATCTCCGGGGGCCATGTTAACCCTGCAGTCACGGTCGGGTTCTTGGTCACAGGAAGGATGTCAGTGAGGGAGGGTGTGGGTTATATTGTATACCAACTCCTGGGGGCCACTCTCGCGGCGCTATTGCTGCTGTTTCTTGTCCCCGGAGCGACAGAGGCTAATCTAGGCGGCCAAGCCTTAGCCGAGGGGGTTGGCTTTGGCACCGGGGTGGGCATTGAGATTATCCTGACCTTTCTTTTAGTCTTCACCATTTTTGCCACAGTTGTGGACGAGAGAGGGGCCTTCAGGATTATCGCTGGTTTCGGGATTGGGCTGGTTATGGCTTTTGATATTCTTGCTGGAGGGCCCCTTACCGGAGCCTCGTTAAACCCGGCCCTCTCCTTTGGGCCGGCACTAGTGGGTTAGGCTTGGTCAGACGGATCTTCCCCTGCGATTTAAGCAGAAAGTGATGGCTAACTCTCCGAGTTCATTGAGGACACGGGACACTTGGGGGTCGGCACTGTCTGCTTACATTTGCCGAAGGTTGCTGTGAGTTGGTAGTGATGTACCCAACGCTGCTAGGATGGCGACTTGCCGCTCGTCGGGGCGGGGCAGCCCCGTGATCGCAGTGCCTGCAGTCTCATACTTCAGTAAACAAAGCCGACCCAACTCCGTCAACGCCTCTTCGAGGGTGACAGCCCGCCTGTCGGTGTGGGTGGTGCCGAACGCCTTGACCAATTGGCGACGTAGCTCCCGCACCACTTTCAGGGCCAGCATAGTGACAAACACGTGGGCACGCGTACGTTGGGCCTTACGGACAAAGATGGGGCGGACTTCTAGCTGGCCAGTCTTCATAGTGCGGAAGTCCCGTTCAACCTCCTGGAGGTCAAGGTAGCGATCGTACACGGTCTGTGCCGCCATGGTCGTATCAGCCACATCTGTCTCCAAGACATAACAGCCATCCAACAAGGCCACCGCAGCCCGGGCGCTGGGGTCAACCTCGAGCGTGAGGCGGCACTGGTGTAGGGCCACCCGGACGAAGGCCGACACTTTATGCCGCCTCACCCACGCGCTCACGCTGCGCAGTCCCGCTTGTGGGTCCGCCTTACGGGACTCGCTCACAAAGGCGTTGCGTCTTTGGGCCTGCTCATGCAGCTTAGCCAGCTTGTCACGACGGCGGCGCTCCTTCTCCCGTCGAGTGCTCTCATTGCGTCGCAGCACCAACCGCACCTTGCTGAGATCAGGCAAGGTCGAAGCGATCAAGATCCATCACCTTGTCCCACGCAGCCACAAAGTCACGTACGAACGCCTGCTGCGAGTCGCCACATGCGTAGACTTCCGCGAACGCTCGGAGTTCGGAGTTCGAACCGAAGACTAGGTCCACCCTGGTGCCGGTCCACTTGAGATCACCGGTCCCGCGATCGCGTCCCTCGAACACGTCCTCAGATGTGGAGGACGCCTGCCACTCGGTGTTCATGTCGAGCAGGTTCACAAAGAAATCATTAGTCAACGTCCCAGGCCGCTTGGTGAAGACGCCGTGTTCAGACTGCCCGACGTTCGCATTCAGGACGCGCATGCCGCCAACGAGCGCCGTCATCTCGGAAGCGGTCAGCGTCAGCATGTTTGCCCGCTCCACCAGCAGCTCCTCCGCCCGTTTTTGGTGTCCGGCTCGGAGGTAGTTGCGGAACCCGTCTGCGGTGGGTTCGAGCACGGCAAACGATTCCACGTCGGTCCACTCCTGCGACGCGTCCGTGCGTCCCGGAGTAAACGGGACCTGCACGTTGTGCCCGGCCTTCTTCGCAGCCTGCTCGATGCCTGCGCACCCGGCGAGGACGATCACGTCAGCGAGGGAGGCCCTCTTCCCACCGGTCTGCGAGCTGTTGAACTCCGTCTGGATCTGCTCCAGCGTCTGCAGCACCTTCCCCAGCTCGGCCGGGTTGTTCACGTCCCAATCTTTCTGCGGCGCGAGGCGGATGCGCGCCCCGTTCGCCCCACCGCGTTTGTCGGTGCCGCGGAACGATGCCGCCGACGCCCAGGCGGTCGAGACCAGTTGGGAAACGGACAATCCCGATGCGAGGACCTTGGCCTTGAGGTCGGCGATATCCTGCGCCCCGATCAACTCATGATCGACGTCGGGGACGGGGTCTTGCCACAGCAGCGGCTCGTCCGGGACCAACGGGCCAAGATACCGACTGCGGGGGCCCACGTCGCGGTGGATCAGCTTGTACCACGCCCTGGCGAAGGCGTCTGCAAGCTCCGTCGGGTTCTCGAGAAAGCGCTTGGTGATCGGCGCATAGACCGGGTCCATCCTCAGTGAGAGGTCCGTCGTGAGCATCATGGGGGCGTGCTTCTTCGACGGATCGTGCGCATCCGGCACGGTGGCCACTTCAGATGCATTCTTGGGAGCATACTGCGACTTGCCGGCAGGGCTCTTCGTCAGCTCCCACTCGTAGCCATACAGGTTCTCCAGGTAATTGTTGTCCCACCTCACCGGGTTGGTGGTCCAGGCGCCCTCCAATCCGCTGGTGAACGTATCGCTGCCTTTGCCGCTGCCAAAGCTGTTCTTCCAGCCGAGGCCTTGCTCCTCTATGCTGGCGCCCTCTGGTTCGGGACCGACGTAGTCCTCAGGGACAGCACCATGTGCTTTGCCGAACGCGTGTCCGCCGGTAATGAGGGCAACCGTCTCCTCGTCATTCATCGCCATGCGCTTGAACGTTTGGCGAATGTAACTCGCTGCAGCGAGGGGGTCCGGATTGCCGTTCGGCCCCTCCGGATTCACGTAGATCAGGCCCATGTGATCGGCGCCGAAAGGCCCCTGGATTTCCCCGTCGGCGCTGTGGCGCTCGTCTGCAAGCCACGTGCCCTCAGACCCCCAGTACGTCTCGTCGGCTTCCCAGACGTCCGGGCGCCCGAAGCCGAAGCCGAAGGTCTTGAATCCCATCGACTCCAGGGCAACGTTGCCGGTGTAGATGATCAGGTCGGCCCACGAGATCTTCCGGCCGTACTTCTGCTTGATCGGCCAGAGCAACCGGCGCGCCTTGTCCAGGCTCGCGTTGTCGGGCCAGCTGTTGGTGGGCGCAAAGCGTTGGTAGCCGGAGCCTCCACCGCCGCGGCCGTCGGTGATGCGGTACGTGCCTGCGGCGTGCCACGTCATCCGGATGAAGAGCGGCCCATAGTGGCCGTAGTCGGCCGGCCACCAGTCTTGCGACGTCGTCATCACCTGTTCGATTTCCTTCTTCAGGGCATCGAGGTCAAGTGTCTTGAACTCCTCAGCGTAGTTGAAATCCTTGCCCATAGGATCTGACAAGGGAGAGTTCTGGCGCAGAATCTTCAAGTTCAGCTGATTCGGCCACCAGTCTTGGTTCGACATGGTCCCAACCGCCGTGTACTTGCTTTCGTTTTTCATATTCCCTCCAATCGTGTTCTGCATTTTTCCAACCTGTTCTATATACAAGGGTCATGAATCCTTGGAAAGTGATGATGCACACGCCGTACATTCCCCGAATAATGTCAACTCGACCTCATCAGGAGCACCCACTAAAATCAGCCTAAGAGGAAGCTACTAAGGGCCTCTGGCCCCTAGTTGAGATGATATACCCTGGCTGTATTCCCACCGGCAATCTTGGCCTTTTCCTCCTCAGTACACTCCACCAGAATTTCCTCAATGATCTGTCGGCTCCTTGGGAAGGTAGACTCAAAATGAGGATAATCTGAGCCCCACAGGAGATTATCCACCCCTATAATGTGGCGATCCCTTATGCCCAGGGCATCTTCCTGGAAGCCAAGAAACACATTGCGGTGGAAATAGTCGCTGGGAAGCATGTCCTCCTTAAATCGGTGCCAGACTCCATGGGGAGGTCTTTGGGTGTAAGTATAGTCCAGCCGGTCCAGGAAATGGGAGGCCCAAGACAGCTCCATCTCCACCGACCCCACCTGTAGTTTGGGATGACGCTCGAATACGCCGCTGAAGATCATATGGGCAAGGGACATACGAACCCAGTGGTCCACGTTAGTAAAGAAGGCAGGGTTAATGGATTCGATATCCACAAATTGCTGGCCCGGGCCCGGACGATTGGTGCCAATGTGAAGGTTAAGAGGGATCTGCAAGTCCTCGGCTGCGGCCCACAGGGGTTCGTACTCTGGCAAATCGTACCCCCGGTTCTCGGGGGGATATACGGTGATCATAGCCCCTGCCAGCCCCATCTTTGCGCAACGCTCCATCTCCCTTACACCCTCCTGCACGTCGTCCATGTTAAGCATGGCAACGCCCTTGATCCGGTTAGGGAATGGCTGGCAGAACTCGGCAACCCAGTCGTTGTAGGCTCTGAAGATGGCCGTCAGGAGCTCGCCATCTGGCACGCTGTACAGCAAAAGACCAACAGTAGGAAAGACTATGCTCACATCTATCCCATCGGTCTCCATGTCTTTTAGGTGCTCCTCGGGAATATAGCCCCCAGGCCGTATGTTTTCCACTTTATCCGCAAAACGCAGCTTTTCCGGCTCCTCAAACCTCCTGCCCGCCTGTGCCCCGGCTCCAGTACCTTGGCCCTTGAGGCCATCACACATCCACCAGTCGGTATTATCTTCCGGGCGGCGGACAATGTGTGGGGCTCGGTCCTTGAATTTGGGCTCGACTCTGCTCGTCCACAAATCTCTTGGCTCCATAACATGATTGTCCAATGATATGACTCTGTAATCAGACATACTTAGTCCTCCTTATTTATATTTGTAGGGTTTCTCCCCTAATCTTTCCGTATAAATGATCCTTACAGTATCTTTTTGGCCTTAATCTGTGTGGAACTCTGCTGACCGCCTCGAAGAATCTCTCCCCTCGCTTGCTGTCTATTACAGGCACCAGAGGGTGTCAATACATATTCTCCAGCAGGAATCTTACACGTCCATTGACTTTGTAACATTCCTGTTCCCTAGTATTGCCAAGGGTATAGAGACTAAATTGTCCTTGTACTCTCTGTCCTTATTATGGGCTTGATCTTCGCGCTCGGGCCCAACCAGTCCCCTGGCAGAAGTTACATCGGTAGGCAGACTTTTTGCCTTTTCCCTGACAATGGACACACTCTCGAGCTGGTTGTGCTACCAGCACGTTGCCCTGACCACTACATGCCTTACACGGGTTGGCATCAATGTTACCTTGACCACTACAATAGGCACAGGTCGCGGGCTCGTAGTTTATATCCGCCATTGCTATCTCCCTCCATTGGAGGGGTTATAGGCGCGCCGCGGACTACTGTCAACAATAGGCGCAAGCAGGCAGTAAGCCTTTTTTCCTGCCTTTTATATGGTATAGTTTCTGGCCAAAGCTTAAGGAGGTGAAAATATGCTCAAAGTTGGTGATACTGCTCCAGACTTTACCGTGAAGACCCATACTGGCGAGGACCTTACGCTTTCTAGCCTTAAGGGCAAGAAGGTGCTCCTCTGGTTCTATCCTAAGGCCAATACCTCGGGTTGAACCACAGAGGGACGCGGGTTCCGCGACCAGATCAGCTATTTTCAAGACCTCAACACTGAAGTGCTAGGGATTAGTTTTGATAGTGTGCAAGAGAATGCCGCTTTTGCCCAAAAACAAAACTTTCCTTTTCGCCTCCTCTGTGACACTGAGCGACAGGTGGGCCTCGCCTATAGTGCTTGTGACAATGCTCAGGCTGGCTACGCCAAGCGCATCAGCTACCTTATGGACGAGGAGGGACGTGTAAGCAAAGCCTACGACAAAGTCAACTCTGGTTCTCATCCTGCCGAAGTACTGGCAGACCTAACGGATGCAAAGGGAGCCTAGATTCGCACGGTAGAAATCCTTCAATGGTTTTTCCCCTGTAGGGGCAACCCCCTGTGGTTACCCTGAGGGTGAGCAGGCAGGGGGGCATAGGTCACTTAAGAACAAATGAGAGCTTTTAGCTTCTGTCTTGGGCCTCCGAGTTCCTGTGGGGAAAGGTTAGGATGGGGGTATATACAATGGTAGAGGTCCTTTAGGCCCCCTTACCCTAGCCCTCTCTCGCCAAGGGAGAGGGCAGGGAGGGCCATGCTGCAAGCGAAATGCCTTATGTCGAGCCTGATGACGGAGGGTCTATCCCTACGAAATATCACAAAACCAGCGGGTTACTTATGCCGTTATGTATTAGGCAAGAATCTCCCGGGCAAGCTCCTCCATCTCAGCTATGGCTTCATGACCTTCAGTCTGTGCAAGCCAGATGGTTACATGACTGGCACCGGCTTTTTCTAGGTCCTTTAATTCTTCGCGTTCTCTAAACTGGTCAGGCATGCCAAAAGCTACAACCTCTATGGACTGGGGGGCTCGACCTGCTTGCTCTGCCAGCTCATTTAGGGCCGCTCGGCCATCTCTGATTTCTTTCACCATTACTCGTGCAGGCATCCACCCGTTACCCCATTCAACTACTCTCTTAAATACATTCTTGGCAGTCCCTCCCAGTAAAACCGGAGGATGGGGCTTCTGAGCGGGCTTGGGAAAAGACCTTACCGCAGGAAAATCATAGTATTTCCCATGATATTCTGCCTCCTCTTTGGTCCATAGCTCCTTCATGGCCAGAATGGCATCTCCGGTCTGAGTCCAGCGGTGGGGAAAGTCGGCCCCCATGATCTCGGTCTCTTCCTTGAGCCAACCAGCGCCAATGCCAAAGAGGAACCGGCCCCCAGAGTAATGGTCAAGGGTAGCAATCTCTTTAGCCAGGAGCAGAGGGTTATGCTCCGGGACCAAACAAATCGCAGTCCCTAGCTTTATGGTTTTGGTTATAGCAGAAGCCCGCGCCAGGGCTATAAAGGGATCAACAATACGGTTGTAAGAATCAGAACGGCGAGCAAACGCCCGCGCAAGCATCTGCTCGTAAAGCCGGTCCATTGTAGCCCCTTCTGCAGAGGCAGGATAGCGCGAGGCGGATTTTACTGGGATGATGGGATGCTCGGGAACCCAAAAAGAGTCAAACCCCAGGTCTTCAGCTTTCTTGGCTAATATGGCCGGATCAGCCGAGTATTCTGTGGCGAACACAAAAATTCCGATTTTCATGGTCACCATCTCCTTGCTTCAGGGAAACCCTTTACCCCAACACCGAACTCGTGCCCGAATTAAACTGGGGCACGAGACTATAAACATCCCAGATTCAGATAAGGATCACCTCTTTGTTGCTACTTGACCTACCTCTGGTGATAGAGGGGATGACCACGAAACGAGGTATGAACCCGGCTGAAATGGTCTCCTTGCAGATTGGCAATATAGAGGTCCTGAAGACCCGGACCACCAAAGGCGCAGTTGGTCGGGAAAAATATCTTTTGCCCCTGCGGGTCATCAATCAGCATAGTCCAGTTACCACTGGTGTCCACCTGAATAACCTGATTGGCCGGGGTGAGCCCACCCTCCTTAGCTATGCCGGGAAGGGTAATAAAGAGGTTGCCATCAACGTCAAAGGCCATACCATCGGGCAAGGCAGGAAAGTCCTTGGAATAGACCTCAGCCTTACCAAAGGTCCCGTCTTTTTTGATGGCAATGCGCAGACAGTCATTACGGGAACTTTCCAGCACATAGACCGCTTCTTCTTTGGGATCAATGGCTGTGCCATTGGCAGCGTAGATGCCGGTAGCCACAATTTCGCTTTTGCCGTTAGCTCGGATACAGACCAGGGCTCCATTAGGCTGGGGATCCGACAGTTCCGCCAGCACCTTATTAATGTCACTTGTGCTAGTGTTGGATACATAGAGGTTACCCTCAGCATCATAGCTAGCAAAGTTGGGCAGGGTGAGAGCCAGGGTACCCACCTTGTCAGCTATCATGGAGACTTGCCCGCTCTGCGTCACTCGCATCATGGCTTGTTTGCCCAGGTCGCAGTAAACCAGGTCACCCTGGCGGTCCATAGTAATACCGTTGGGAATTGAGCCTTCAGGCAGAGTGGTAAGCTCGCTCACTTTCCCGTCAGGGCTGACTTTATAAATGATGCCATTACGGCCCCCACCATAGGCATTGCCCTCCTTGTCAATCACAACGCCCTCGGCCTCAAGGGTACCTTGACCAAAGATTTCTACAGCATCTAAGGAATATGTAGCCATAACCTTTCCCTCCTTTTTTTGTGTTCCAACCCATAGGGCAGACAGAGTGGACAAAGTGTATCTGGGTAAGCAGCAGTTTGTCAATTTTCTTCTTGCCCAGGATGATGTATGCTAGCCGAGCCACGCATTGTTGCTATCAAGGAAATAGTCAAGAATGTAGAACAGCATAGCTGACCGGGAAGACAAAGAACCATAAGGAGAAGGAGATTATGCAGTATCGCACTCTAGGAAGAACGGGTCTACGTGTGTCTGAAGTTGGATTTGGTGCCATGACAATCGGCGGGGAGATCTTTGGCGCAACCGATGACCAGGAATCCCTAAGAACGCTCCATAGGGCCATAGACCTCGGCCTGAACTTCATTGACACAGCTGATGCCTACGGCCGGGGGCATAGTGAAGAGCTGCTTGCCGAGGTACTCAAGACTCGCCGCAGCGAGGTGGTCCTGGCAACAAAAGGAGGAAATCAGTTCCATATCCGCCAGGGGCTGCGTAGCTTTGACCCAGACTATATCACCTCTGCCCTTGAGCAGAGCCTAAAACGTTTGCAGATTGAGACCATTGACCTCTACCAGCTCCACAATCCTTCCCCTGAGGTAATGCAGAGCGGAGAAATCTTTGAGCGGCTGGAGCGCTTTAAACGTGAAGGGAAGATCCGCTTTTATGGAGTCTCAGTACAGAAGACAGAGGATGGCATTGTGGCCATCGAGACAGGTAAGCCTGATGCTCTGCAGGTGGTCTATAACATCTTGCACCAGGACCCGGAAGAAAAACTTTTCCCCCTTGCCCAGAAAGAGAACATTGGCATTATTGCCCGTGTCCCTCTGGAGCGAGGGGTCCTTTCGGGCAGGTTTAAAAGCACCACTGAGTTTACTGACAATGACTGGCGCAGAGGGACTTTTTCCCCTGAGGAGCTTACTCAGGTGAATGCCGCGGTAAAGAAGCTTCAGTTCCTTGTCAAAGGAGATGTTCCGAATCTTGCGCAAGCGGCGCTGCGTTTTGTCTTAGGCCACCCAGCAGTCTCTAGCGTGATCCCAGGGATTCGCACGGAAAAACAGGCCGAAGACAATATTGCTGTCAGCGGGAAACCGCTTCCAGCGGAGGACATGACAAAGTTGCAAGAACTCTATCGCAGCGATTTTTGCAGCCTGTCACTTCACTAAAATACGGCCTCCATGGCTTAGTATAAAAAGCACCAATAGGGAGAAATTATGGACTATGGTGTTGTTTTGCCCCACATTGGACCATATGCTCGCGAACAGGTGGTAGACCGGGTGCAAACAGTGGCCCAGCACGCTGAAAGCTTAGGATTTCGCTCTCTGTGGGTTGGAGATCACATAGTGATCCCCACACAGTTGACCTCCAAATATCCCTATCACCCCGAGGGGAAATTTCCCATTGATCCGGCTGACAATTTCTTGGATCCTCTAACAGTGCTGAGCTATGTTGCCGCCTGCACTACAACCGTTCGCCTGGGCACTGGAGTACTCATTATTCCCTACCGCCATCCTATAGTTACAGCCAAAATGGTGGCTACCCTTGATGTGCTCTCCCGAGGACGGGTGATCCTGGGGGCAGGTGTAGGCTGGATGACCGAGGAGTTTGCCTTCCTTAATGCTCCCTACCATGAACGGGGTGCTCAGACTGACGAATACCTGCGGGCCATGAAGGTGTTATGGACAGAGGAGGAACCCAACTTCCAGGGACGCTACCAAACCTTTTCGCACCTAAGATGCGAGCCCAAGCCAGTGCAAAAGCCTCACCCCCCTATCTGGATTGGAGGGCACAGCCAGGCTGCTTTTCGCCGGACAGCAACACTTGCAGATGGCTGGTATGGTCATGTGTTCTGGCGAGAGCCGGAAAGGCTGCCCCGAGATATTCAAGCAATCAAGGACCTAGCTGAGCAGGCCGGGCGTGATCCCAGCTCTTTGACTTATGCAGCACCAGCCTATGAGAGGACATTTGAAGATGTACTGCGCTCCCTGCCCCGCTACCAACAAGCAGGCCTAGATCATGTAGTACTGGCCTTTTTTATGTGGACAGACAGTTTTGAGGATATGCTGGGATTGATGGAGCGGTTTGCGCGAGAAGCCGGACTTAAACAGAAGTAGGGCTAAATCCTTCTTGAAAGGAAGGTGTTGCTCCTACTGCAATGATAGCCATAGTCTGCTACCGCTATCTCACACCCTCACGGCTCCCCTCTTGAAACCAGTCCAGCGGTTGTACCCGTTGCCCTTCCCTCTCACTTTGATAGGCGGATGCTACCTCTTTTGTCTCACATAAGTCAGGAGAAAAAGGCAACTTTAGTAACCGATGGTCAATGAAAGCATAATAGATTTGATATGGGATAGGTCTGATCATAGGAGGCCAAAACCATGAAAGAGAGCATTGACGCCATCTATGAACATGGAGTCTTCAAGCCGCTGAACCGCCCTGGAATACCGGACGGACAGCTAGTTCGGCTTGTCGTGGAGACACTCTCAGAAGTGACTGCAGAGGACATGCTTGAGTTAGCGGCGCAAGTGTATGACGGGCTATCAGACGAACAGATTGGTGAAATCGAGGAAATTGCCCTCAACCGTCATGATTTCTTTGGAGATCCAACATCGTAATGGCAATCGCACAAGTCATATTGGATACCGATATCCTTTCAGCAATGATGCGAAGGCACGCCGCTGTGACACCGAGGGCTCGCGCCTACCTGGCTGAGCACGGCCAGTTCACGCTTTCGATCATCACACGATTTGAGATTCTCCGTGGGCTGAAAGCGAGAGAGGCGACTAGGCAAGCCACGACCTTTGATCGTTTCTGCGCAAGGAACATCATTTTGCCTCTCACCGATGAAGTTGTTGTCAAAGCCGCAGAGATCTATGCAGATTTGTATAGGCGTGGAGCATTGATTAGCGATGCAGACATCTTGATCGCAGCTTCTGGCTTAGTGCACAGATTAGGGGTTGTTACCAACAATGAAGAGCACTTTAGACGGGTTACAGGTCTTAAGATAGAGAATTGGCTCAAGTAGAGGGAACTTTTGGCCGTGAGGTCGGCCTCCTTCTCTACTATCGTCCCTATGAGACAATGCTGGGATTAATGGAGCGGTTTGCGCGGGAAGCCGGACTTAAACGAAGAAAGGGCTAGGAACAAAGAAGGGGGCGAATACAAGATTCGCCCCTACCTTACTTGTATCCCACTCAGGGTAGGCCAGCTCCTGGGGTCTCAACCTGGGCGGTTTCGATATAGCCTACGGACTTCCCCTGGGCAAGCTCTTCAATGCTTGTCTCCGCAGTCAGCATAAAGAGGGTTCGGCGACCCTCCCCGCCAAGCATACATGCCACCGCACGCTTGCCAGAAACTGGCACACGGTGGGTTACTGTACCTCCTTCAGTAACCCGCACAAATTCGTCTGTGCCAAAAGAGCTTACCCATACGGCGCCTCCAGCGTCCAAACAGATACCGTCTGGTGTTCTCTCGCCCAGCTCGGCAAAGATTCGCCGCCCAGAGAGCAATCCGTCCGCAGCAACCGCAAAAGCGGTCAGGCGGTTGGCAAAGCTTTCGGCAACAATGAGGGTCTGGCCATTGGGGCTAATCACGGTTCCGTTGGGGAACCGCATATTGTCAGCCACAACGCGTGCTTTTCCGTCTGGAGTCACAAGCACAATATTAGCCGGCTGGGGCTCAGCTCCACTAAGAAGGTCAAAGCCAAAGCTGCCAATGTACGCACGGCCTTGTGCATCAACAACCATGTCGTTGATATCTCCCCTGACCAGGGGACTTAAGTCGGCAACCGTATGGAGCCCATCGGGGTCAAGACGAAGAAGAAGCCGGTTTCTCATCGAAACAATCAGAAGCCGGCCGTCGGGCAAGAAGCCAAGACCCGACGGAAGTTCGGCAACAGAGACAACTTCCTGTGAGCGTCCCGTGGGATCCACAGTCATAACCTTGGTTGCATGCATATCAGAGAACCATAGCTTCCCGTCGTGCCAGCGTGGGCCCTCGGGAAAAACTAAACCATCGAGCAAAACGCGGGATGTTAGGTTTTCCATCAATTCTCTCCTTTTTGATTAGCTCCGGGATTTCTTATATCAAGCTGCTTGTATCCCAATCCGCCCGACTCTATCTCATAGGCTGGTGAATAGGCAATAGTTACCGTCCTTTACCGATCGGTTGAATGACCTGGGATGGCGGGCCCTGCCTCTACCGTGCTTCGGGGACCTTCCAGCGCTCGCCAATGGCGAGAATCTTGATTGGGTCAAGCTGGCCACCTGCACCTGCCACAACCCGTCGTAATTCTCGCGGCGGCTCATCGATCGGTTCGTCCGTCAGGTCAAATGTACCCCAGTGACAGGGCAGCATCCAGCGTGCGCCAATATCGAGAAACGCCTTATAGGCTTCGGCGGGGTTCATATGCGTGTAGCGCATAAACCAGCGCGGTTCATAAGCCCCTATGGGTAGCATGGCAACATCGATGGGTCCAAACCGTTTTCCTATCTCGGTAAAGCCATGGAAATAGCCAGTGTCCCCAGCGAAGAAATATGTACGCTCGCCGGAGGCAATAACCCATGTACACCATAAGGTAGAGTTCTCAGATTGGCCAATGCGCAACGACCAATGTTGGGACGGCACGCACGTCACCTGCCAGCGTCCATGTTGTGCACTTTGCCACCAGTCCAGTTCGACTACCGCATGGCGCCCTTTCTGGCGAAACCAGTCTCCTAACCCCATGGGGACAAACCATGTCACCGAAGCCGGCAGGGTTTCGACCGTGTAGGCATCCAGGTGATCGTAGTGATTGTGAGAGATAACAACAAAAGCAGAGTTGGGGATGGAACTGATCGGCACTCCAGGAGGATGGTAGCGTTTGGGTATAAACGCGCGCTGGCCAAAATGTGGGTCGGTAAGGAACACATCGTTTTCATCGTGAACCGCGAAAGTTGAATGCCCAACCCAGGTTACCGATGCTGAGTTTTCCGAGGTAGCAAACGAGGAGCCATTGTTCTCTACCCGTGGAACGTCCGGGGAGTCGCGCCACTCACCAGTGTAGGCGTTGTGGGATACCCCCCAACGGAGCATGTCCGTAAATTTCCTATCCCATGGCTGCCAAGGGTTAAACCAAGCGCCGGGTTGTCCGTGTGGAGCATACAGGACGGACGGGTCAGTGTTGTTAAACTGAGGTGGGGAATCAGACGGAACACCACAAGAGACTATGAACAGGAAGAGAACAACAAAGCCTAAGAGAAAGGCAAACGGAGAGAGGGAAAAACGCTGAGAAAGAAGAAAAACAGCGCTTGCTCCACCCGCCCGTCTGGCAGAAGAAAGCCGAATAGCACAGTACGTCAGCATCGACTTGTTCCTTTGAACCTCTAACGCTAACGGATCTCTCAACTGCGCCCGACTCTATCTCATAGGCTGGTGAATAGGCAATAGTTAGCGCGTTGTGCCCTCTGACCATCTGTGATCACCTTTTCCGCTATGTGATAGCCATGATACATACATTCCATAAATAAATCACAAGAGGAGGGAACCCTATGCGCCTACAGGACAAGGTTGCCATTATAACCGGAGCGGGTAGTGGAATGGGTCGGGCGACCGCACGACTCTTTGCTCAGGAAGGGGCACAGCTTGTGCTTAATGATGTTGACCAGGAGAGCTTAGAAAAAGTTCTGGCCGAAGTAGGAAAGGAGAAGAACCGTAGGGTTGTAGGAGATGTAGCCAAGGAAGAGACTGCCCGGGGCCTGGCTCAGGAAGCCATTACCGGGTTTGGCCATGTTGATATCCTGGTCAACAATGCGGGTATCCACCAAGCCAAGGACATTACCGAGATGACCGTAGAGGAATGGGACCATCTCATGGACATCAATTTGAAGAGTATGTTCCTGTGTTGCAAACATGTCATTCCTCATATGCTCCGGCAGAAGAAAGGAGCCATTGTGAACCTGGCCTCGATTTCTTCGTTCATTGGACAAGAGATGGAGGGCGCGAGCACTTTTGCTTACAATATCACCAAGGCTGGCGCACTACAGCTCACCAAGTCTCTGGCTACGCGTTATGCAGCTGAGGGCATTCGGGTTAATTGTGTCTGTCCCGGTGCAATTGAGACCAATATTATCAAGCGGACAAAGCCGGAAGAAGTGGCCGAGTTCTGGCGTATGGCCGCCCCTTCACATCCCATGGAACGCACCGGGCAACCTGAGGAAGTGGCCCAGGCTATCCTTTTTCTTGCCTCTGATGAAGCCTCGTTCGTTACTGGCTGTCCTCTCCTGGTTGATGGAGGATATTTGTCAAGATAGGACCTGGGCTAGCACCTCGGCTGACCGTTCAGCTCTTAATAGAGCACCTGCTCTTAATAGAGCACCTGCTCTTAATAGAGCACCTGCTCTTCCTTGAGTCGGGCAATCTCCTGGTCAGAATATCCAAGCAGGTCATGCATAACATAGGCAGTATCCTGACCTAAAAGTGGAGCCGGAGCCCGTACTCCGTTAGGCCCGTGGGTAAGACGCCAGGGAATGCCCGTGTGAGCGCGCACGCCAACCTCTTGATGCGGCAGCCGGGCAAAAAAACCACGCTCATTGAGATGAGGGTCATCCGCCAGATCTTTGCTGCTCATGGAAGGAAAAGCCGCAACACCGGCAGCCTGCAAAGTATGAGTGATCTCCCATTTCTCCCGCTTTTCTGTCCAGGCAGTGAGCCATGTCTCCAGCTCTTCTTCGTGAGCCTTACGGTCTTTAGCCGTGCGAAAACGGGGGTCGATGGCCAATTCCGCTTGCCCAATGGTTTTGCATAGGGCCTGCCATTCTTTATCGTTACCGCAGGCAATACTTATCCACTCATCCTCTCCGGCACAGCGAAAACAGTTGTGTGGTGACATCCAAGGGTCAGAATTGCCCATGCGGGGAGGCTGAGTATGATTCATGGCATATTCCATCCATCCCTCGGGCAGCAGCGCCACCGTGGACTCCCAAAGGGATACGTCAATACACTGACCCTGGCCAGTGCGTTTTCTTGCCACCAAAGCTGCGCATATGGCTGCTGCCGCATTGATGCCACTATTAGGGTCTCCATAGGAGATGCCTACCTCCCGAGGAGCGCCTCCAGGGTAACCAGTGAGGGAGGACAAGCCAGTCAGTGGAGCAGTGGCCGGTCCATAGCCCATATAGGTTTTCAGAGGGCCAGTGTGACCATAGCCGGAGATCGAGGCCATGATAATGTCCGGCTTAATTGTCCTTAGTTCCTCGTAACCTAGTCCCATACGTTCCATAACACCGGTGGCAAAATTCTCCAGCACAACATCGCTCTTCTTAATCAGCTCTTTGGCAATGGCAATGGCCTCAGGTTTGCTCAGTTCGAGAAGCAGACTCTTTTTTCCCTGACTCCACTGGTTGAAATAGCCAGAGCGGTTGAGACCAGGCTCCATGTCCGGGGGATGAAGGGGTAGGCGTCGCCCCAGGTCCGGGCGTGCCTGGGATTCAATTTTGATCACTTCCGCTCCCAGGTGGGCCAATTGCAAAGCGCCGAAAGGACCGGCCCAAACCCAACTAAAGTCAGCCACACGTACGCCTTCCAGAGGAAGGCCGGAAGAAGGAGCTGAGGACTGGTGGTTAGAGCCGTACGCGGGCGCGTCGGGCGCGGGTAGGCCAAAGATTTCTGCATTGTTCTCTCCCAGAAGTGGAGCTGGGCGGCGAATCTTCCACCAGGGTTCTTTAAGCTGATAGGGTGGACCTAAGTGAGTGAGGGTACCTGCCCGGGGATGGGTCACTTGCACAAAAAAATTCCTGGTACGAAGTTGTTCCTGCTCAGCCAGCTGGGCCATGGAAAATACCGGTGAAAAGCAGACCCGCCGCTCCTGCCCGGCGTAGAACAAGTCTTGTACCTTCCACTCTTTCATCCATTTATCCAGATAAAGCTGAAGCACATCCTGGTTTTCTCCCCGAACAAACCCGTCTTTAAAGATTTCCCAGCTGCCCCACTCGGGGTTACCCATCATGTCAACCAGCCGCTTCCACTGGTCCTCCTCTACGGTCACAAGAAAAATAAGCCCGTCCTGACACTCATAAATTCCCCAGGGATAGAGGAGGCGTTTGCCCAAACGGGTGGCCACCTGGCCCATATAGGTGTAATAGATAAAGTTCTGCTCCAGAAAAGAGGCAATGTATTCTTGGACGGAAAGGTCAATATGTTCTCCCTCTCCAGTTTCCAGCGCCCGATGATAGGCTGCCAGGGAGGCTGTAGCTGCTGCCAGTCCACCCTGGAAATCAGATTGGTGACCAAAGGCTTTCAAGGGGGGTAGATCTGGTCGCTCGGAAGCCGTGGGGATAAGCCAACCCCAGCCCCCGCCATGAGCCACGTTGATTTCATATGCCTTGTAGTTGCTGTACGGGCCAGTGAGCCCAAAAGGGGTGACCGAGCACATGACCAGCCGGGAGTTAATCTGGCAGACGGCTTCGTAATTGATTCCCAACTCAGTCATAAGCGGAGGGGAATAGTTGTGAATGAGAATATCCGCCCAAGCAATTAGGCGACGAAGTCTTTCTTTCCCTTCATCCTGGCGTAGGTTGAGGGTTACCCCCCGTTTATTGCTATTGAGATAGAGAAAGAGACCACTCTTCTCTGGGTCAGGCACACCTTGGAGAAAAGGACCACGCCGGCGCGCCCCATCCCCTTCAGGGTCTTCTATCTTGATAACATCCGCTCCCAGGTCGGCAATCAATTTGGTTGCATATGCGGCTGATACCATAGATCCCAACTCAAGAACCCGTACTCCTTCAAGCCCCTGCATGGTTTTTCCTTTCTTTTCCTTAACCTAAACCTTGATGAAAAAGCGCCAATAGTATGCTACATTTTCCTTTAAAATCAACTCAGGAGGGACAATGTATGGCCGTAAAGACTGGCTGGGAAGGACGCTTCTTCGAGGACTTCGAGGTGGGAGATATCTACCGCTGTCGGCTGGGGCGAACCGTCACCGAGGTCGACAATACCTGGTTCACCTTGCTGACCAACAACACCAACCAAATCCACTTCAACAACGAGTATGGTAAACGGACTGAATTCGGGCAATGTCTGATCAATAGCGCCCTCACCCTAGCCATTGTGGCAGGCATGGGGGTGGCCGATGTAAGCGAAAACGGCTTTGCCCTGGGCTGGGATCAGATCACTTTGCCCCATCCAGTCTTTGCCGGGGATACACTGTATTCCGAGTCCGAGGTGGTGGAGAAACGGGAGTCCCGGTCAAAACCCCAATGGGGGATTGTCAAAGTGCGGACCCGCGGCGTTAAGCAGGATGGTCAGGTAGTCATCGACTATACCCGCAGTGTAATGGTTTGGAAGCGCGCCCACGCTCCTAAACAAGACCTGTTTCCAGAGATAAAGGAAGAAGCAAAATAGGAAGAGTATGAGGGATATTCTTACGCCTTCTCTTTTGGGGCTGGCTCTGCTGGGTTGGGGATGGTTGAGGCGGACTCCCTGTTTATTGCCCAGCTTCGCTATCACTACTGATCTTTTCGCATCGAATCTGTGCTTAAGGGAACTCCGGAGATGCGATCCCAATCCCTCAATCTTTCTTGTCTTAAGGCAGCTGTTGCCGCGGCCTCGATGGTCAGAGTCTGGGGATCGATCACTACCCCATAATCCTCTCCGGCGCTGGCAAGGGACACATACTCATTGCGTACATCTTCCAGCACTTTTTCCGGGTCGCGCTTGAACGGGTTACCCCAGCCACCACCTCCTCCGGAACAGTTAACCAAGACCTCCCCTGGAGCCATGCTCTCGTAGACCATACCAGTAACCTGCTGCCTATCGGTACCAGGCCTGAGAATAACGTGACAGTTTTCTCCATCAGAACCACCCGTCATCCCCCAGGGCTTTGCTTTGGTTTTCTTCACCAACGTCAGGGCTGACGATTCGGCTAGGAATCGATAGGCTCGGGTTATACCCAGTCCGCCACGATGCTCGCCTGGACCTGCAGAATCCTGGCGCAGGCCATAGCTCTCAATATGCAGAGGAGCCTTGGTCTCCAAAACCTCAATGGGGTTATTATGACAACCTGGCTCGGTGATATGCATGATGCCGTTTTCGCCATCCCCACCCGCATGCCCACCGAAGCCTACACCTTCGTTGGTGGCTTCAAGCCACATTCTGCCGTTGCGGGGATTGGTGCCTATCCCCATCATGCTGCAAACGTCACCCCCAGAACAAGCTGGGACTATATCGGGCATGCCCTGGGCAAGCGCCTTGGTAATCACCTCAGTAGCCAGAAGAGCGGGCCACAGAGTAAAAGTTGCTGCCGGGGGGACTGCATGCATTAGGGTACCCGCTGGTGCCTCTACCCGTAAAGGTCGAAGATTGCCCTCGTTGGCAGGAGTGTCCGGCGTAGTGATGGCTTTGAATACCAGAGCCGCAACCCCCATGGTACAGCCAAAGGGAATATTGATAGGCCCCTTAGTGGCCGGCGAAGATCCAGAGAAATCTACCACCATCTCCTCATCGGTGATGGTAACGGTGGCCTTTATTTTGACCTTGGTATCTCTATCAATGCCGTCATCATCCACCCAGTCCTCGGCTGACCAGGTTCCCTTGGGCAAGGTTGCCAGGCGGGCCCGGGCAATGCGCTCCCCATGATCCAGAATTTGTTCAACCGCAGCCTCAAAGGTATCCAGACCAAACTTTTCCACCAGCTCTTTAACCCGGCGCTCACCGGTTCGGCACGAGGAGATCTGGGCATTCATATCCCCAATGACGCGGTCGGGCATGCGGCAATTAAACCTAATAAGGTCTTCCAGTTCCTTATTTAGAACCCCGCGCTGGTAAATCTTGGAGCAGGGAAAAAACAGGCCCTCTTGGTGCATATCCGTGCTGTCCAGGCAATAGCCCGGATCTTTTTGCTTGAGATCCAACCAGTGTTGCTTAACCGCCGTGAAGCCAACCAGTTGATCACGGAAGAAGATCGGAGAGGCCGCTGTGACATCCAAGGTGTGGGTTGAGCTCCAATAAGGGTAGTTAAGCAGAATAACATCCCCGGGATAGATGTTATCTTCCCCAAGAAACTCCACAATCTTTCTTAAGGCATAATCGTTTGCCCGCGTAAATATAGCTAGGCCGGGGGCTTCTGCTAGCATGCGGCACTGCCGGTCGTAGATACCTAAGCCAAAGTCATGTATCTCATAAACAATAGTGCTGTATGATGTTCTGATAAGGTTGCGGGTCATCTCCCGTGCAGCCGAAAGAAGATAGTTTCGCATGACCTCAACGGTGATTGAATCAACTGTGTTCATTGCTCTGCTCCTATCTCAATAATCAGTTCACCATACTCCCCAACCGTCATCATATCCCCGGTCTGAATGACGGTAGTGGAACTTAGCTCCTCAACAATCGCCGGTCCGTCTACACGGTCTGCACCCAACAACCGGTCGCGATCATAGACTGCATAATCTACCGGCTTATCAAGCCCAGGCTGATACACGGGGCGGCTCCCCTTGCGGGCCTTGCTCGTATGACCCATTCCTCCCGCTACTTTAGGCAACTGTGGTCGAGTTAGCAATCCGCTTGCCCGCAAGCGTAGGGTGACAATTTCCACGGGATCATCCATGCGATGTCCATACTGAATTTGGTGAGCTTGATTAAAATGGTCAATAATCCTGGCCATATCACTAGCAGCAAGGTTTTGTCCGTGAATAGGAAGATTGACCGTATGTTCCTGCCCCTGATAACGCAACTCCGCCGAGTGAACAAATGCCCGATCTTTGGGCTGAAACCCGTCCTGAGCCAGGGCTTCTTGGCCGCGCTGGGTAAGCTCCGAATAAATGTGGTTTATTGTTGCCACCTCCACGCTTTCCATATCAGTAACATAGGTTTGAGCAAAGTCGTGCACCACATCCACCATCAGCATGCCTAGAGCCGAGAAATTGGCAGGTCCCGGAGGTACAATGACCCTGGGGATGCCAAGTTCTCGCGCAACCCCTGCGGCAACAAACCCCCCACCTCCACCAAAAGCCAGTAGGGCAAAGTCCTTAGGGTGGAATCCGCGCTCAACCGAGATCTCTCTGATGGCCCCGGTGATTTTTGCCTCACTGATGCGCAAGACACCGGCAGCAGTCTGGTCAAGCGACAGGTCTAGTCGCTCGGCCAACTTCTGCTGAATAGCATTACGGGCCAATGATGAGTCTAGTTTCACCTCACCACCCAAGAAGTTCTGGGGATTCAGGTAACCAACAACCAGAGCCGCATCGGTGAAGGTCGGCTGTTGCCCGCCCTTACGGTAGCACGCCGGTCCCGGCACCGCCCCTGCACTCTGCGGCCCAACCTGCAGGTGGCCTCCCTCATCAATCCAGCCAATGCTGCCACCACCAGCGCCAATGGTATTAATGTCAATGGTAGGAATAAAAATAGGCAAGCTTTCAAAGTAGGCATCATTTTCAACCTTCATCTGCCCACCCACGATCAGGGAAGCATCCAGGCTAGTTCCACCCATATCCAACGTTATAAGATTTGGGTAGCCAATGAGCTCGCTCAGGTAAGCAGCGCCAATAACTCCGCCAGCAGGGCCGGAAAGCACCGAATGAACCGGCTGGTCCTTGGCTGCGACTACGGTCATAGCACCGCCGCCTGAGCGGGTAAGCAAAAAGGGTCCACTAAATCCTCCGCTACGTAACTCTCCGTCTAATTCCTCAAGATAACCCCTGATCACTGGCTTGATATAGGCATCCATCACTGCCGTGCTGGTACGTTCATATTCCCGATATTCCCGGCTAAGCCGGTATGAAAGGGTAACTAAAACCCCGGGGCATTCCTGACTAAGAATCTCTGCCATGGCCAACTCATGGTCAGGATTGGCATAGCTATGGAGAAAACACACGGCAACGGACTCAACTTTATATTCGCGGATCCGCCGTGCCACGGCGGTGGCTTGTTGACGATGGAAAGGAGTAAGAACCTGGCCTTGAAAATCATTTCTTTCCTCGACTTCAAAAACCAGATCACGCGGAACTAAAGTCTTGGGCTTACGATACTTAAAATCGTACATGGGGTCGCGAGAGGTTCTGCCGAGCTCATAAATGTCACGAAACCCCTTAGTGGTCACAATGGCTACCCGAGCCCCGGTGCGGGTCAATAGGGCGTTTATGCCTAAGGTTGTTCCGTGAACAAAGTAGTCGATCTCACTAAGTTTGGTGTCAGCCTTCTTGAAGCCTTGTAGAACTCCACTGGCGGGATTCTGAGGGGTGGTTTCAACTTTCTCCAGCCTTAGATGGTTAGTTTTTTCGTCTAGGACAATCACATCAGTGAAAGTTCCGCCAACATCAACAGAAATGCGCATGTCTTTTTACCTTCCTTCTCACTGGGCAGCGTTGGCAGGCGTCAATTTAAGGGATCCGGCCGCCTTGACTTTAATGCGCACCGCGTTGCCGGGCAAGTAGGCCAGGGGGATCTCCTCCAGGTCGATAATCTCAATGTCCTCGGGGTCAGCGCCTGCGGCACAGGCTCGCTGGTGAGCAAGATGTTTAGCTTCTTCCAAAGCCTGGGTGCGATCCATAGTTTCCAGAGAAAAGACGCGGTCAATGGTGCCACTAACCTGGGCAATAGCTACGCCAATAGCATTGGCGACTTCGTAATGCGCAGGACGAATGATTTGCGAAGCCCCCTGCAGATGCTCAGGGAAAAGAAGGCTGCCGCCTCCTACGGCTACTACGGGAACTGGAGAGATGATAACTTTACGCAATCAATATTGTCTTCCAGGCACTGACTGATATAAGCCAGCCCTTGTTCGACCAAGGTCGCGGGGAGGGACTGAACCTGCCCAGGGTCACCCAGCCGCGCACGGCCCGTGGTTAGTGATTACCTAGGAAAAATTTGCACCCACGAGCTTATAGATATCGCCAATCCGCAACTACCTCGTCGCGCCGGGCTCTTACCCTTCACACCACCCCGGCGCGGCGCAGATCGAGGATTTCTTCAGCCCCAAAGCCCAGCTCGGTTAATACCTCTTCCGCATGCTCGCCCTTCTCTGGCGTGGGACTCCTCACTCCGCCAGGGGTACGGCTTAGGGTTACAGGTGTGCCCAGAACCTCAATAGGACCGAGTTGGGGATGGCGAACCTCTTGGGCAAGACCCAGGTGCTGGACCTGCTCGTTGGCAAAGACCTGATCAATAGTCAAAATAGGTCCGCAGGGGATACCGGCGGCATTGAGAGCCTCAATCCATTCTTGCACACCTTTAGTTTGCAATTTTTCCTCTAGCACAACCGTCAGCTCATCCCGATTTCGCGAACGTTTGCCCGGCGTAGCAAAACGGGGGTCGGCAAAGATCTCCTCGGCGTCCAGGGCTGGGCACAGGCGCTTCCACATGTGCTGTCCGCTGGCCGCAATGTTGAGATAGCCGTCTTTGACCTTAAAGGTCCCGGTAGGAATTCCCGTGGGATGATTGTTTCCGGCCTGAGGCGGGACCTCTTTACCAATAAGCCAGCGGGCGGCCTGAAAGTCGAGCATAGATACCATAGCTTCTAAAAGCGAAGTGTGCACCCATTGGCCCTCGCCTGAGTGCTCGCGCTCGATTAGGGCCGCAAGGATGCCCTGAGCAGCCAAAAGCCCAGCACTTAAGTCCGCTACAGGAATTCCTACCCGTAAAGGGCCACCTCCAGAATGGCCAGTAATGCTCATAAGCCCCCCCAGGCCCTGGGCAATCTGGTCATACCCCGGCCGGTCTTTGTACGGTCCTGTCTGGCCAAAGCCCGAAATGCTGGCATAGATGAGCCTGGGATTAAGAGGTTTCAAGTCTGGATAGTCAATACCCAGCCGCCGCTTGACATCCGGACGGTAGTTCTCCACCAGAACGTCGGCCCCAGTAATAAGCTTCTTTAGAATGTCCTTTCCGCGCTCGTCTTTTAGGTTGAGGGTTAAGCTGCGTTTATTTCGGTGCAGGTTCTGAAAATCAAAGTTGTGCCGGCTGACTCCTTCTTCGTCATCGAGCTGCTCAACTTTAATAACCTGTGCGCCCATATCGGCAAGTTGGCGAACACAGGTAGGGCCAGAGCGTGCACGGGTGAGGTCAATCACTCTGATGTGGGCAAGGGGCATAGCCATTAGCAATCCTCCTTATTAGTTTCGTCCGGGCGGCGTACCGCTTCAAGCAGTGCCCTAGTGTACCAGGAACAAAAACACTTGCCAAAACTGGCGGGCGGCGCACCGCTCAGAGCGGTGAAATGATTCCCGGTAATGGCCGGGCTACCCGGTAATGGCCGGGCTACCCGGTAATGGTCGGGCTAATGGTTGCCAATTGTCCTGAAGCGGAGTAGAACAATCCAGGGTTTGGAGCCTCGATTCTAGCAAGAAAGGATCAAGCTATGGCTGTGCGAACCGTTGAGCAGTACAAAGAGAGTCTAAAAGATGACCGAACCATTTACTTTCGTGGCCAGAAGCTCACAGAGCCAACCGAACACCCGCTGCTCAAGCTCGCCACTGAGCACGAAGCCACTGATTACCGCCTTATGAATAATCCCGATTTTAGGGACTTGGCAGTCGTACGCCACCCGGAAACCAGAGAGGAAATGAGTCGTTATTTCCTTATGCCCCGCTCGGCTGAAGACCTCCGCCAACGTAGCGAGCTCGTTGAAACCGCTTGCCGGGAAGGCGGGGCGCTTGTAGTTCTGGCCAAGGTGGTAGGAAGCGACGGTCTCTTTGGTCTTCTGCGTACCAGCAAAAGGATGGATGAAGTCTTGGGAACCGACTACCATCGTCGGGTCAAAGAATTTTATGATTACTGCTGGAAACAGGATCTGAGCTTTGCCCTAGCACAAACCGATGTCAAAGGGGATCGTAGCCTGCGTCCCTCAGAACAGGAAAACCCTGACCTGTACCTTCGTATAGTTGAGGAACGGCCCGATGGCATAGTGGTACGCGGGGCCAAGGTTCATACTTCCAACACTACCCATACTAATGAGATGATTGTACTGCCCACCCGGGCCATGGGCGAAGACGATAAACCCTATGCAGTGTCTTTTGCTATCCCGCTGGCAACCAAAGGGCTTAAGCTCTTTATGAGCAGCTATGGCAGCTATACCGAGCGCAATCCCTTTGACCATCCCGTTAGCTCTGGACAAAAGATGACCGAGACACTGACAATCTTTGATGATGTGTTTGTCCCCAACGAGCGGATCTTTCTCCAAGGCGAATGGCAGTTCGCCGGGGCTATAGCCCTTTCCTTTGTTGAATATCATCGCCTCACAGCCATTTCCTACAAGTTACCTTTCCTCGACCTGCTCGTTGGTGCAGGCCGGCTTGCTGCCGAATACAACGGGATTGAAAAGGCCGCCCATGTGCGAGAAAAGCTCTTCTGGCTGGCAAGCTATGCCGAAACGGTTCGCTCACTTACTCATATGGCTTGCCTTGAAGCTGTGCCCTCAGGGTTGGGCATGGTTATTCCCAAGCCAACTGCTGTCAACATTGCTAAGCACTACTTTGCTTCTCATTTTCACGAAGCTCTCTCTCATGTGCAGGACCTCGCTGGTGGTATTCTTGTAACCGCCCCAGGGTACGAGGACATCCAAAGTGAGGAGACTGGCCCACTCATTGAGCAATTCTTTAGAGGAAAGAAAGGAACCTCAGGCATTGAGCGGCTGCAGGCAATGAATCTTATCCAAGATATTACCGCCTCGGACTACGGTGGCTATCAGGCAGTTCTGGCGCTCCATGCCGAGGGGTCAATGGAAGCAGAGAAACTCCAGCTTTATCGTGAGTATGACTGGCAAAAGGCCATGACTTATGCCAAGAAGATGGCGAGAATGGAGAAAAAAGGATAAACACATTTCACCAAGAATGAACCTTTGTCACTTACTTCTTTAGGCACCCCTGATAGTGCGGTCAGGATTGAATCTGATCACTTCAGTGCTGACCGGGACTGTCACCTGCAAGGCTATCTGTGCCTCCTTTGCAATGTCCACTATAAAGTATAAAACAAACACTGTTATGTCAAATATTTTCAGGAGGAAGAAGTCAGCTTAGAACATATTTTCAAATCTTTACCCCTACCCTAGACAAAGCTTGGTCCTCTGGTGCATATTGGGGTAATATAGCAATTGAAATAGACTTTTATGGCTCTCGATTCTGATATCGCCGTGGCTGTTCAGCCCAAAGGCTGGCCGCAGCGATTCACAGTGGTTCTTTTCTTCTTCACCTGTACCCTGATCCTATATATTGACCGTGTGAACGTCTCGGTGGTGGGTCCTGTTCTATGGTAGAGTTCGGTTGGGACCCTGCGGTCATGGGCACCATCCTCTCGGCCTTTTTTATCGGCTATCTACTCACTCAGCTTCCGGGAGGCTGGCTTGCCGACCGCTTTGGTGGCAAAGGAGTCTTAGGTTTTGCCGTGATTTGGTGGTCGCTGGTAACTTTTGTTACACCCTTTGCCCGCACAGTCCCACTCATGATGGCAGCCAGGATAGGATTAGGGATTGGGGAAGGGGTTACTCCGCCAGCACTTCACAGTATGACCGCTCGCTGGATTCCACCCCACGAACGTTCCCGCGTAGTTGCTTTTGATGTTACCGGGGTCTACCTAGGCCTCATGATTGCCTTTCCTCTTTCTGTGTGGATGGTGACCCACTGGGGCTGGCCCTGGGTCTTCTATAGCTTCGGCCTGTTAGGGCTGCTATGGGCATTTTTGTGGTATTTTCTGGTAACCAGCCGGCCTGAGGAACACCCCAGCGTCTCCCCTGGTGAGCTTGCCTATATCCAGCAGGGTTCCCCCGCAGCTGACCCGGTGGAGACAGTCCCTTGGCGACTTTTCTTTTTGTCTAGCGCTTTTTGGGCTTTGGTTGTTGGCCAGTTCTGCACTTTATGGACCTGGTATATGTTTCTCACCTGGTTGCCCATTTACCTGGTAACTGTGCAAGGATTTTCCCTAGAGGAAATGGGTGTTTACGCCATGATTCCCTATCTGGTTATGCTGATTACGGCTAACGGGGCGGGTTGGACAGCCGACAGCCTGATTCGCCGCGGTGTTAGTATTACGCTTGTGCGTAAGTGGTTTCAGGGCTTGTGCTTTGCGGGATCAGCCGGGTGTTTGCTGCTACTGTCTGCTACGGCTTCACCGTGGCTAGCCCTGTTATACATTACTTTAGGATTGGCAGCTATAGCCATGTCGGCAGCAGGGTTTTTGGTGAATCATTTAGATATTGGGCCACGCTATGCGGGGATTTTGATGGGAATTACAAATACAGCTGGCACTATTCCGGGCATTCTTGCTCCGGTAGCTACTGGGTTTATTATCAAATTTACAGGCAGCTGGGACTTAGTGTTTTATATTGCGGCGGGCATCTCGGGAATTAGTGCCCTCATCTGGCTCCTTTTTGCCACGGGCGAGTGTGTTTTCGAGTGATTGGAACTAAGGCAGCCAAAGAGCCGAGGCGGCCAAGATAGTGAATTATTTTATGAATTGCCCGTCCAACTTAAGCATAAGGAAGGTGAAGCAGGAGAATGAAGGGCAAAAAGACACTGCAGCAGAAAGGTGTTTCGCGAACCATATCACTTCTAGCGGCCAAGCGGAAACAGTCCATCCGTCCGTTTAAGCGGGAGGTGACACACAGAGCTACCCCTATGAGCGGAGGAGCCAAAGGGACTGAGGAGTCCAAGCCCCTCTACACCCCCCGCACAGATAGGAGGAAACAAAGTGCAGACATTGCCTCAGCCCACTTTTGTCCCTTGCATCCTTACCGGCCCGGATGGGAGTACCCGCAGTGGCTGGGAGATGTGGCTTGGGAATCACTGCTTTGGCCGAGCAGATAGTAAAAAGCTTCTATTGGAAAGCTATAGCCGGTTGCAGAGCCCGCCCAGCTCTTTTCATTGGCGTGAGGTCCGGCGACAGCGTCGCCCCATGTCAGCAAAAACGCGGGAACCGGAAGAGCCGGGAGGCTGGAGGGACAGAACGGAGGGAGCGGCCTGGAGTAAGGAAGAACTGTAAGGAAAAGAAAACTTGGTAATAAAGCATAAACCACTATTAGACCTCGTTCAAACGTTCTACTGCACGCAGGTGGGCACTGCGTGCCCGGGGATTAGCGGCAACCTCCTGCGGCTGGGGACGTAAGGGTTTAGGAGTAAGAAGACGCACTTTGGGAAACCACCCACATACGCAGACCGGGAGGTGAGGAGGACATAGGCACGAAGCAGCCCAACGACGAAAAGCCTCTTTCACCAGGCGATCCTCAAGAGAGTGATAGCTCAGAACAACCATTCGGCCTCCAGAGCTGAGAAGCTGGTATCCTTTAGCCAAAAAGCTTTGCAGATGCTCTAACTCTTGGTTCACCGCAATGCGCAACGCCTGGAAGGTGCGGGTTGCAGGATGGACTTCTCCTCTCACCTTCTTTCCCCGCAGCGCCCGGTCAACAGCCGCTACTACATCTTGAGTTGTCGGCAGAAGTGTACGGGAACGCGCCATTACCAAGGTGCGGGCAATGCGGGTAGCCCGTTCTTCCTCTCCCAACTCCCGCAAAATACGGATTAACTCAGCCTCGCTGGCTTCATTGACCAAATCAAGTGCACGTAGTCCCTGCCTGCGGTCCATGCGCATGTCTAGCGGCCCCGGGAGGCGAAAGCTAAACCCTCGTTCTCCCTTGCCCAGCTGCAACGAGGATACACCCAAATCAAGTAGCACACCGTTGACTGTCTTCCAGCCCAGATTTTCAAGAACGCGCGGGGCAGCAACAAAATTCTCGCGTACGGCAATAAATTGCTCGCCAAAGCAGGCAAGGTTGCAGCGCGCCCGCTCTAATGCCTCTGCGTCCCAGTCGAGCCCGACAAGCCGCCCATCTGGGCCGCTTGCCTCCAGTAAAAAGCGAGCGTGTCCCCCCTCGCCTACAGTACCATCAAAAAAACGCATTCCTGGGGCAGGACGTAAAAGCGCCACCACTTCCTGGGACATAACCGGAATATGGCTGGATGGGGGAGAATGTTCCAAGATGCTACCCATACCTTTCAGCCGTCAGTGGTCAGCCCTGGGCTTACCGGTGAAGAGTGATGAGTTGAAGAGCTAAAAGTTCCCAAATTCTTAACTCTTAATTCTTAACTTTCCCTGTGCTGACAGCTAATAGCTGAACGCTTAGATAGCATGGACCTTCCTTGCTGTCATCTTTCCCTGTTGGCATGGGGGTCTAGGGTGAGGATTGACCACACTATGGGTTTAGGGCTATGAAGAAGACCACAGCCACCAGACCTGAGGCAAAAAGAAAAAAAGGAGGAATAGCCTATGGAAATTCCCAAAGAAAAGCTGCTGCAGATGTATCACACCATGCAGAAGATCCGCCAGTTTGAGGAGCGTATACGGGACATGTTTAAAGCCGGGCAGATCCCCGGTTTTATCCATGCCTCAATTGGCGAAGAGGCATCAGCTACCGGAGTGTGTGCTGCTCTTACGGACAAGGACTATATTACCAGCACCCACCGGGGCCATGGTCACCTGATTGCCAAAGGCGGCAACCTCAAGCCTATGACGGCCGAAATCTTTGGCAAGAAGACCGGCTATTGTAAGGGCAAAGGAGGGTCGATGCACATTGCCGACTTTAACATAGGAATACTGGGTGCTAACGGCATTGTTGGGGCTGGTCTTCCTATTTCTACCGGAGCCGCCCTGGCAGCAAAGCTACGGGGAAGCGGGGAAGTTGCCGTGTGCTTTTTTGGTGACGGGGCCTCTAACGAAGGAACATTTCATGAGTCTCTTAACATAGGTTCTACCTGGAAGCTGCCGGTGGTCTATGTGTGCGAGAACAACGGCTTTGGCGAGTTTACCGCCATGCGGGATGCAACCTCAGTCAAAGACATTGCTGACCGTGCTCGAGGACACGATATCCCTGGAGTCGTAATCAATGGCAACGATGTGGTTGAGGTTTACGAGACCACAGTCCAGGCAGTAGAGCGGGCCAGGAAAGGTCAGGGACCCACGCTCATAGAAGCCAAGACATACAGATGGGAGGGTCATGTAGTGGGCGAGGAAGCTCTTCTTGGCAAATGGGCCTATCGTAGCCAGGAAGAGATCGAAGATTGGAAGCGGCGCTGTCCCCTTGTCGCATTTGAGAAACGCTTTACCGACGCAGGGGTGTTTACCCAGGCAGAACTTGATGCGGTCAAGGACGAAGTCAAGCGCGAGATGGATGAAGCCGTAGCCTTTGCTCAGGAAAGCCCACTCCCTAACCCCGAAGAGGCGCTAGAAGATATGTTTGCTAACCCTTAAAGAAGGAAGGTGGAATATGCATGAAATTACTTATATCCAGGCGATCCACGAGGCTTTAAAGGAAGAGATGCAGAGGGATCCCCTTACCTTCCTTATGGGGGAGGATATACAGTCGGGGCTCTTTGGGGGCACTACCGGCTTGGTGGGTGAATTTGGTCCAGACCGGGTGCGCAACACGCCCATCTCGGAGGCAGGATTTGTTGGCGCCGGAGTAGGAGCCGCCATGGCTGGGGCGCGGCCGATTGTGGAGATCTCGTTCGCCAGCTTTACCTACTGTAGCTGGGATCAGCTCTGTAACCAGGCAGCAAAACTCCGCTACATGTCTGGTGGGCAGGCCGATATTCCCATTACTTTCCGGACACTCTATGGGGCCCTGGGCTCGGCTGCGGCCCAGCACTCGGAGACAATCTATGGCCAGCTTATGAGTGTGCCAGGATTAAAGATAGTGCTACCCTCCGGTCCCTATGACATGAAGGGACTGCTCAAGTCTGCCATCCGAGACAACGATCCGGTGATTGTATTTGAACACGGCAGGCTTGGCCGGTTAAAAGAACAGATACCGGATGAGGAGTACCTTGTGCCTTTAGGCAAAGGAGCGGTAAAGCGGGAAGGAAAGGATGTCACTGTGGTGGGCGTTGGGCAGATGGTGCAACAGGCTCTGGCCGCGGCCACAGCGCTGGAGAAGGAGGGCATCTCGGTTGAGGTAGTGGACCCTCGCACCCTTGTTCCCCTCGATGAGGAAATTATTCTTAACTCAGTGCAAAAGACCCACCGGGTAGTCGTGGCAGATGAAGGGCATTCGCGCGGTGGCGCGGCGGCAGACATTGCCGCCATTATTGCCGACAAAGGATTTGATTATCTGGATGGGCCAGTAAAGAGAGTCACCGCCCTTGATGTGCCCATTCCCTTTAGCCCGCCCATGGAGGCCTTTGTTGTACCCAATGAGCAAAAGATCCAGGCGGCGGTGAAGGAACTGACAGGGTAATAGAAGGAGGATGCTGTGGCCGTAGAGGTTGTTATGCCCAAGTTCGGCCTGACTATGCTGGAGGGAACCATCCAGCGTTGGTTTAAGGCTGAGGGTGAGGAAATCAAGGCGGGCGAGCCGTTGTTCGAAGTCGAAACAGAAAAAATTCTCTATGAGGTGGAGGCGCCGGCCAACGGCACTGTGGCCAGGCTCCTTTTTAATGTTGAGGCAACCGTGCCCGTGGGCCAAGCGATAGCGGTGATTGCTGAACCTGGAGAGGATGTGGCCGAGGTGGCAGCAAGTTACCAAGGAGCCCCTGCTGTGGCCGCAACAGCGGCTGCTCCTGCTCCAGCTGCACAACCTGCTGGAGCAGGAGGAAGAAGGCCTGAGGCTGGGGGGGGAGAGAGAAAACCCATTACCCCGGCAGCCAGACGTTTGGCCGAAGAACATGGGATTGATGTTTCCCGTCTTACCGGCACGGGTCCCAGTGGCCGCATCACCCGTGAGGATGTACAAACGGCTATTGAAGCCAAAGCCCAGCAGCCGTTCTCGCCGACCCCTACGGCAGCTCCGCAGCCATCCCCTACAGCAGAAACCATTCCGGTGCGTGGCATGCGTAAGGTAATTGCCGAACGCATGCACAAGAGCCTACAGGGCAGCGCCCAGCTTACTATCACTACCGAAGTAGACGTGACCCAACTCATCGACCGCCGCCAGGAGGTGCAGCGAGAGTTTAGCGCCACCTATACCGACTTTATTATTCAGGCCTGCGCCCATGCTCTTCGTCTCCACCCACGCATGAACTCGGCGCTCGATGGCGAGACCATTCATGTCTTGCCGGATGTCCATGTAGGTATGGCTGTTGCCCTGGATGAAGGACTCATTGTGCCGGTAATCCGTCATGTAGACCAAAAGCCGCTGTTTGAGATTGCCCAGGAATCGAGTGCTCTAGCAGAGAAGGCCCGGGCCGGGCGCCTTGCGCTGGAGGAGGTTTCGGGCGGCACGTTTACCGTTTCTAACCTGGGTATGTACGGGGTGGATGGGTTTACCCCGATTCTTAATTCTCCTCAGAGTGGCATCCTGGGAGTGGGGCGGATTGTGGAAAAGCCAGTAGTCTATAGAGGGGAAATTACTAAGCGAGCCATGATGGTGCTTAGCCTAACGTTTGACCACCGGGTGATTGACGGAGCACCGGCCGGGGCATTTCTTCAGACCGTAGCCGATTTGCTTGCCCACGGCAACAGAGTCTCGCTCAATATCAAGGGATAAGGATTACCGCACAGGTCAAGGGCGATGGGGCGGCGGTTTCCCAAGTTTATGGCGGCGGCCGTGCAGGCCTCTTCCGTCGCCCTTGACCGAGAGGCAACCACGGACAAAGCCGGCCGCTTGATCCAAGAGGCAGGAAAGAGTGGTGCTCGCCTCATTGTCTTTCCAGAGACGTTTATTCCCGTCTACCCAATATGGGTTTTCCAGCTAAATGCGCGTGATGCCAGTATTCTTAATCACCAACTCTTTCTCAACGCTGTAGAAGTCCCTAGCCCTGCTACTGAGGCACTCGGCAAGGCCGCAAAGAGCGCAGGAGCCTACCTGGCCATGGGCATAAATGAACGGGCAGGTGGAACTCTCTACAACACCATTCTTTTTATTGGCCCGGACGGCAGCATCTTGGGTCGTCACAGAAAGCTCATGCCAACTCAGCACGAGCGAACAATCTGGGGCATGGGAGATGAGAGCGATATAAAAATCTTTGCTACGGAACTCGGTAGGATTGGCGGGCTTATCTGTTTTGAGCACAGTATGGCGTTAGTTCGCTATGCTCTGGCCAGCCTGGGGGAGGAGATCCACCTGGCCGTGTGGCCAGGCATGGCCAAAGACCGGACTCCCTTTCATACCGGCATTATCGACGCCGCTATCCGTCATTACGCCTTCGAAGCGGGGGTATTTGTGGTTAGCGCTACATGTGTGTGGGACGAGGCGTTTTGCCAGTGGTTTACCCAGCAAGCCGGGGTTGAAGAGAGGCATATTAACGCCGTGCACGGTTTAGTAGGCTATTCCGCTATTGTTGACCCCCACGGTTATTTTCTTGCCGGACCAGCCCTGCAGGGTGAACAGATTCTTTATGCCGAGATTGATCTCGAAAAGATCGTAGAGCGAAAACTTATTAACGATGGCACCGGCCACTATGCCCGGCCAGACATAGTACAGCTTATGTTTGCCCAGGGGGAACCCCAGCCGGTTGCTGTTGAGCCGAAGCTCCCCGCAGAAGCTGCCTCGCCTTCAGAGCCCCCTTCACTAGAGGTCGGAAGCGAAGAGGACCTTTTGGTTAACCTGGAGAGTGCCTACCCGGAAGAGGGGTGAGAGAGCAATGCGGTAAAGTAAATCGGCATCGCACTAGGCAGATACAATGGGCAAGAAAGCGTATGGAGAAAGTTTTAGGGGTAAAGTGTTAGGCTGCTCTTAGCACATCGGCTTTAATGATGCGTGAGCGTACCGGAGCGAGCTTTCTGATACAGACTAAAACCACGGATGGATCTGGGGTACGTGTCCGCTCGGCAAGTCGGCGACTCCAGACGTTAAAAGCCACATTTCCCTCAATCTAAAGAGCGATTTCGCCCCCTGCGGAATATCCATAGTCTCCCTCCTTTTTTGCCACTGGAGTCTGCCAGGGCAGTGTGACTAGGAAACCCAACGACCCAGATCCTACTCCAACTCAGTCGCAGGCGTTTGACATGCTCCCGCACATGCACTAGATGGGGAACCTAGAGTTCTCAAGAGAGAACCGATGACACCGCTCAGTTGATAACGAGGAGTTCTTTCACGAAATGCAGTAGCATTTTTCTGAGGCAGAGATTTTGAATTCGGATAGGAGGAACGATATGGACATGACTAGTCGGCTAGACCCAGAGCTGGCAGCTCCCCTTGAAACCTGGCTCAACGCAACGAAAGGTGGGATTAAGCTACATGATATTCCAGCAGCGCGTAGGATGATGGATGAACTGGCTGAAGCCCAGATGGCCAAGGCTCCTACGATCGAGGGTATCAGCACTGAGGATAGGCAGGTGCCTAGTCCTGAGGGCGATGTCTTTGTTCGGATTTATCAGCCAACGGATCGGCCTGACACCTTGCCTGCCTTGCTGTGGATTCATGGCGGTGGTTATGTTCTGGGCAGCGTCGAACGAGACGATTTGTTGGCCAAGCATTTGGCCAGAGTTGGGCAGTGCGTAGTTGCGTCAGTCGAGTATCGGCTTGCCCCTGAGCACCCCTTTCCCGCACCCGTCGAGGATTGTTATGCCGCGCTCAAGTGGCTGTCGGCCCATAGCGCTGAACTCGGTGTTAAGCAGTCACGTATTGCCATAGGCGGAGCGAGTGCAGGCAGTGGACTAGCGGCTGGCCTAGCACTGCTTACACGCGATCGGGCTGAAGTGGAAGTAGCCTTTCAACTCCTGATCTACCCGATGATTGACGACCGAAACATCGCTCCTGCCAGTGAGACAGTCCCTGACAACTTTGTGTGGACCCGAGAAAATAACCTGATGGGCTGGAGAGCCTACCTTGGACGTGAGCCTGGCGGGGTAGACGTGTCCCCCTATGCCGCCGCCGCTCGAGCGACTGACCTGACGGGCTTGCCTCCGGCGTATATTCCGGTGGGCGACCTCGACCTGTTCTTAGACGAAAACATTACCTACGCTCAGCGTCTGCTGGCGGCCGGTGTCCCGACCGAGCTCCATGTGTATCCAGGTGCATTTCATGGCTTCAATGGTTTCGTGCCCGGCGCAGAGATCTCGCAGCGTTTTAATGCCGAGCGTGACAATGCACTGAAGCGCATGCTCCACCGTTAAATGACTGCATCAACACCACCTGCACAGCAGGTGGTGCCAGGCTTTGTCTTCAACCGACTGTTGAGAGTGATTCTTTGAGGGGTTGTTCTACCCCGTGAAAAAAAGTGTGTAATGTCTGTAAGTGTCTTCGTCTACCTCACTGGCTCTTCTGAACCTTGGCGAGCCGGCCAATTGCTGGCAGAATGCCACAGTACAGCAACGAGCCTAGTTTCTTAAAGGAGTTTATTATGCAGAATGGAATTCTATCTGGTCTGCGTGTTATTGACTGCGGAACCTACGTCGCCGGGCCAGCGTCGACGACGATCATGTCGGATTTTGGGGCGGAGGTGTTAAAGATCGAGCGGCCGCAAGGCGGGGATCTATACCGATTCATGGCTGATCTGCCGGGGTTTGCCAAGGCAGACCTCAACTGGCCCTGGATTCTGACAAGTCGGAATAAGAAAAGTATCGCACTCGACCTCAGTTCACCCCAAGGACGGGAAGTCCTCATCCGTCTGGTCAAGACAGCGGATGTCTTTGTCACCAACTACCAGCACCCTCTGCTCGAAAAGTTCCAGCTGACCTGGGATCACCTACAGCAGGAAAACGAGCGCCTCATCTATGCGCATCTGACCGGCTACGGAGACACGGGTGAGGATGCCGATGCGCCGACATTTGATGCGCTGGCGTATTGGGCGCGATCGGGCTTGATGATGAGCGTAGTAGGCATGGATGGCACTCCTGGTGGGCCACGGCCGGGGATGGGCGATCACCCAACTTCAATGTCCCTATTCGGCGCGATCCTGCTCGGACTGTATCACCGCGAACGCACCGGGCGTGGCTTAAAGGTTGGGACGTCGCTGATGGCAAGCGGTGCCTGGGCAAATGCCTGCGATTTACAGGCCAAATTCTGTAACGCCACGTTTCCGGAACGCGGGAGTGATGGAACTCCCCCAAACCCGCTTGCGGCAGGGTATCTGAGCCGCGACGGCAAGGCATTCTTGGTTGTGTTGCTTGATCCTGACAAAGAATTTCCGAACCTCTGCCAGGCACTCGGCCAGGAGGAGTTGGCCACCAACCCACTGTTCGCGACCAATGCGGCCAGAACAGAGAATGCTGCTGCGTTGTTTGCGATTCTACAATCGCAGTTCGTATCGCGGGATCTCGCCGAATGGCGGGTGCTATTCAAGCAGTCTGACATCAAATGGGCTCCTTTGCCAAAGCTAGACGAGGCGGTCGAAGATCCGCAGATGCGTGCTGCCGGTGCTTTTGTTGACATGGACTATCCTGATCATGGCAAGCTTACGACCATCAACAGTCCCATTTTTACAACAGCCGGCGAAAAGCGAACACCGACGGCTGCGCCGCAGCTCGGCGCTCATACCAATGAGGTGTTACGCGATCTTGGTTATGACGAAGAGACCATTGCAGCGCTCGTCCGTGACGGGGTGGCGACGATGGGCGACTAAATCGGACCACAGTACCTTATTGATCCACATTGGTCAGACGGTTTTAGCCTTCAACGGCACCATGGACTTTTTTATCGACAATACGTTCAACTATTCCACCTTGGCTGAGTGTTACCGGGTCGCGGCTCTGGACGGTTATAATAAAGTTATGGCGGATGAGTGAAACCGCCCCGGTAAACTAGGACGCCGTACAGTCGCTGCCGAGAGCCACACCAACCAAACCGATAACCGAAGATTGCCAACGTTATTCCTGCAGCAGTGCCCAGGTACACAGTCTGGATGGAAATTCGTGCGGACTAAAAATCTCCGCGTTTAATGCGGTCAAACATATTCCTGGTATTATCATCCAGAACAAAAATCTCCATAATAGAGCCAATGGCTGCCTCAGTGTCAAAATAGGCAAAGCGTACTCCTGGATTGTTGCCAATGCGCCCACTTTGGATAACCGGGTAACCATTGTGGGCGAAATCACCCACTGACTTACCGTAGTCATCAACAATGAATCCCAAATGGTGCAGCCCCTCTCCCTTTTTTTCCAAGAACTCTCTGTAGATACTCTCCCCAGAGATATACTCAATAAGTTCGATTTGCGCGTCTCCGGCATAGGCTAGGGCAATATGTATGTGGAAGTTGCCCTCTCCACCCCGATAGGTCCTTTCTTTTACCTTCACGTCCTCAAGTAGAAAGAAGCGGGGTACCCCCATATGTTCATGAAAAAACTTCTGCCCAGCTTTAATGTCCTTGACTACAAAGGCAATCTGGTGAAACCCTGAGGCCAGGTAGGCATACGGTGATGCTGTAATACTCATGGCTTTCCTCCCTTTCCGTTCGTGCTGAACTTTTTGACTTGGCTCTCATCCTAACCCCCTCCTCAAAGAGAAGAGGAAATCGCCCTCGCCCTGAATAAGTCGCTCCTGAAGGGGTCGTCCTCAAAGGGAGAGTAGAGGGGCAAGGATCTGATCATAACCTTGCACTATAAACCACTTTACCATTGCCCTGGAAGAGGCTAAGGTATAGCCACCCGACAATACCGGAGGAATACCATGGATTTTCACTTCACCGCGGAAGAGAAGGCGTTTCGTCAGGAGCTGCGGCAATGGCTTGAGGAAAATGGACCTCAGGACTACGACCCGGAGCGCTTTGAGGTCTACGACGCTGGCGTGCGCTTTGAATTTCAGCGTACCTGGCAGAAAAAAGCCTATGCCGGGGGATGGGTAGGCATCCACTGGCCTAAGGAGTATGGCGGCCGCGGAGCAAGCCTGATGGAGATGTTTCTCTTCAATCAAGAGATGGGGCGTGCTCGAGCTCCACGCTTTGCCAACACTTTGGGGCTCATGATGGCCGGTCCTACAATCTACCACTGGGGAACAGAGGAACAGAAAAAGCGCTACCTACCCAAGATCCTCTCCGCCGAAGAGATCTGGTGTGAAGGACTCTCAGAGCCAGGAGCTGGTTCTGATCTGGCTTCCCTTCAGACCCGAGCAGAAGAAGAGGGAGACTACTTTATAGTCAACGGGCAAAAGGTATGGACTAGCAACGCCCACCGGTCAGATTGGGTTCAGCTCTTTGTCCGGACTGATCCCCAAGCGCCCAAACATAAAGGAATTAGTTGTCTTCTTGTGGACATAAAAACCCCAGGGGTCACCGTACGGCCGCTGGTACAGATCACCGGCGACGCAGAATTCAACGAGGTGTTTTTCGAGGACGTACGCGTTCCCAAAACCAACCTCCTGGGACCCATGAACGAGGGCTGGAAGGTCCTGGTTACTACCCTCATGCATGAGCGAGCGGGGATTGGTACCGAGTTGCCGGTCCATCGCCAACTCCCAGAGCTTATTAACCTGGCGCAAAAAGTTCCAATCAATGGCCGTCCGGCCAGTCAAGATCCGGCAGTGCGGCAAAAGCTTGCTCAGTTTGCCATTGAGTGTGAGGCCATCAGGTATAATATGTTCCGCAGCCTGAGCAAACGGTTGCAGGGTACTCCACCTGGACCCGAAGGCTCGATCAACAAGCTCGCTGGCAGCGATCTTAACCTGCGCATGGCTGTCTTTGCTACTGAGCTACTCGGCCCTTATGCACAGCTGGTACACGGTTCACCCTTGGCTACAGACCGTGGCAGGTGGGCGCGGGCGGTGCTGGGAGCCAGGCTCCTCACTATTGGTGGTGGCACCTCAGAAATCCAGCGAGGCATTCTCGGCGACCGTGTCCTAGGGCTTCCTAAGGGATAATCATAAAACACAATCTAACAAAGGAGGAAATCATCATGGGTAAACTCGACGGTAAGGTAGCAGTAGTCACCGGCTCGGGCAGAGGCATCGGGCGCGGCATTGTCCAGCTAATGGGCAAAGAGGGAGCCAAAGTAGTTGTCAACGACCTGGGCGCGACGGTTGACGGCAGCGGTTCCGACCAAACCCCGGCTCAGCAGGTAGCAGAGGAAATCAAGGGCGCTGGGGGCCAAGCTATAGCGAACCACGACAACATTGCCACGGTGAAAGGTGGAGAGAGCCTGATCCAGAGCGCGATCGACTCGTTCGGTAAAATTGACATTCTGGTCAACTGTGCCGGTATCCTGCGCGACCGCATGATTTTCAATATGACCGAGGAGGAGTGGGACGCGGTCATTGCCGTGCATCTCAAGGGGCATTTCTGCACCATTCGACCAGCCTCGGCAGCAATGCGCCAGCAGCGTAGCGGTCGCATTATCAACTTCTCTTCCGGCTCAGCGCTGGGCGCGCCTGGCCAGCCCAATTACGCTGCGGCTAAAGCCGGGATCTTAGGGCTCACCTTTAGCTGCGCCAACGCCCTGGCGAAGTACAATATCACCACCAACGCTATTATGCCTGGTGCGGCCACCCGTATGACTGATACTATCCCGGCCAACTTTGCCCAGCAGATGGGACTGACTTCCTCCAGTGAGCAGGCTGAGGGCTCACCAATGGATCCGTCCAACGTGGCCCCGATCATTATCTATCTTGCCAGTGACGATGCCCAGAATGTCAACGGTCAAGTATTCGGCGCCAGCGGTTATCGCATTGCTCTTTACTCCCACCTACAGCCGGTCAAGACAATCTACAGTCAGGGCACCTGGGATCTTGACCATCTGTTTAAAGTCTTCAACTCCACCCTGGGATCAGATCTTAAGCCACCCCAGATGGCGTAACAGATAGAGCTACCAGACAGAGACAGAGACCTTCCCCCCCTTTTTTCTATCTCTATCTCTGTCTTTATGGGGGATAAAGTATGGATTTAATCCACACCATCTATGAGCCCAGTAGTGAGGGGCCCTATCCAACCATCTTGACACTGCACGGCTGGGGAGCCAATGCCTTAGACCTAATGGGGCTGGCGCCCTATATCTGTGGAGGCCGTTTCCTAGTGATCTGTCCACAGGGGCCATTGCAATTTGCTATTGGGCCTGGAGTCGCGGGCTATGGCTGGTTCCCCATCACTAGGGGTGGACCGCTTGACCTGCCGACGGTTGTCGCTGCCCGGGAGCAGCTGCAGAAGTTTCTTGACGCCGCCCTAGCTCGTTACTCAATCGATAAGCAAAAACTCATTGTCCTCGGTTTTAGTCAAGGTGGGGTTATGGCCTATAGTTTGGCTCTGGGCGAGCCAGAGCGCTTTGCTGCCCTGGTGGCTTTGAGTTCTTGGTTACCGCCACCATTGTTGGATATTTTGCCCGATTCACCAGCCAGCGAGCAACTGCCCGTTCTTATCCAGCATGGCTCACAAGATCAGTCGGTCGATGTAGGCCGTGCTCGCCAGTCGGTGGAGACCCTACGTAATGTACGCATTCCGGTCACTTATCGTGAATACGAGATGGGGCACGAGATTAATGCCAAGAGTCTTACCGATCTCTCCACTTGGCTGCAAGAAAAGGTACTTTCTCCTATAGTGACGGTAGATTCATAGGATACAACAGCTTAATATCTTGTGGGAAACGGCTTTATTTTCATTCCTACTGCAAAAATTTCTCCTCCCCGGCGGGCTCAGAGGGATAGGTATGACCTGGTAGCCCATCAAGAAGATTGGCAGGGCTGCTTTCACCCCCATCCTAACCTTTCCTCATCAAGGGGGAAGGGATTTATTTGCTTGGGGGGAGAGTCAGAGAGAGGTGAAGTGCTGCAGGGAAGGATACATCATAAACATAAGAGGTAAAGATTATGGCAGAGTTTCGCACTGGCAGCCTGAAAGCTAATGGAATCACCTTTCATTTTTTGGAGATGGGGGAAGGCCCGCTGGCCCTGTGTTTGCACGGATTTCCCGACAATGCCCATACTTACCGCTACCTGCTGCCAGCCTTGGCGCGGGCAGGCTTTCGCGGGGTAGCCCCGTTTATGCGGGGCTATGCGCCCACGGAAGCACCCCAAGACGGGCGCTACCAATCCGTGCTTCTGGCTCAGGATGCCGCAGCACTCATCACGGCGCTCGGAGCCCAAAAGGCCTGTGTGGTGGGACACGACTGGGGCGCCCTAGCTACCTATGGAGCGGCAGCTCTGGCCCCTGAACAAGTGGACAAAATTGTGACTATTGCTGCCGCTCACCCTGGCGCCTTGTTCGGCGCTCTAGCGACAAATTATGACATGATCAAGGGTGGCTGGCATGGCTACTTCTTCCAGATGCCTTTTGCTGAGCAGGCAGTAGCAGCCAACGATTATGAGTTTCTCGAACGCTGGTGGCGAGATGCTTCCCCAGAGTATGACCTGCCTAAAGAGGTCATCGAAAGTGTCAAAGCAACCTTCCGCCAGCCCGGGGTGGTGACCGCGGCCCTCAACTACTACCGTCACACTTTAAATCCTGCCAACCGTGATCCGGCGCTGCAGGCGCTGCAAGAACGCATGGGCACCTCACCCACGCCAGTCCCTACGCTTGCCTTACATGGGACCAAAGATCGTCCAGGCCGACTGGAGGTGTTTAACGCCATGGATCATCTTTTCTCCATAGGGGTAGAGAAAGTTATTCTCCCCGGCACCGGCCACTTTCTACATTTGGAAAGGCCTGAGGAAGTCAACCGGCGGATTGTGGAGTTTCTGAAGTAGGATTATCAAGGTTTGAAGATCGAGCCTTAAAACTGTATGAGAACCAGTAGAGCTCACTTGATCTCGATCTGTGAAAGAGACTGAATTCTTCCTTCAACTGGGGTCTGCGGATCGTATCCGAGAATACCATGAAAGGTTTCTTAAGGGGATACGAGCATGAAGGAAGCCAAACTGGTGGAAAAAATCTAGAGTTAAGTTTTGAGTTTATCTGTTACCTATTGGCTCATCCTAATACACCTTACAATAGAGCACACCCATTAAGAGATCTTAGAGTTGTTCTTTCTGGGCCGAACTTTCCGAGGGCAGTTCTTGCTGATTGAACAAGAGTGGGGTGCCCTTGGGCGCAATGGTTTGAACGCCGTGCCTTTGCTCTTGGATGGGCTGCACTTAATGTGGGACGAATAGCGCCCCGGATAACCGACACACAGAGACAGCCATAGTTTACTTTTCTTCTGCTGCATCGCTTGGTCAGATAGCGATCTCGACTTGAATCTTATTCACGGTGACTCAGGGAAATGACTTTCTTCCGGCCTTTCGTTGTTCTGTGTAACTCTACCAGCCTTATGTTAGCAAGAATGGCAAGATCGTTGTTGATGTTCTTGGGATCCCGTCCCAGCAAGCGGGCCGGCTCATAGGTAGACCTACGGGTTCTTCTCCTTGATGACGTAAAGCAACTCAAGCCGCCGAGGGGTAATAACTTTGCGCATGGTAGCTTAGCTTGGTGAAGGTGATGTCATGGATCTTGTGGATAGCCTTCCCTGCAGCGATTTGCTCCATTTCTTTGCGTACTACGCATTATGTAGTATAGTTAACAAGTGATCCGGACTTGGGCCAACGCAGCTAGCCGGCAATTCTTCGAGAAGGGAAAAGCCTCCAGGTTCCACGGCATGGACAGGGAGGCAGCCCAAGACCTGTTGGCTGCTCTTGAAGCGGCAACCAATCTCAAGGACCTGAGTCCCTTGAGGAGTGTGGGACTTCATAAACTCAAGGGGAGTCGTAAAGGACAGTGGGCCATGACAATCAATGGCCCGTGGCGAATTTGCTTTTGGTTCAGAAAGGGCGATGCGTACGATGTTGAGATCGTTGATTACCACAAGGGGTAAAGAGTATGATGCCTACTCATCCTGGTCGTATTCTCAAGCGTGAGCTGGCAGCCCGGGGGTTGTCAGCCAATAAGTTAGCGCTGGCCTTACGTGTCCCCTCCGGACGCATTACTGCGATTCTAAACGAGAAGCGGGCCATCACACCAGAGACCGCGCTACGGCTCAGCCGGTTTTTCGGCAATAGTGCACAGTTCTGGATGAACCTCCAGGCACAATACGATTTGCTAATCACCGAGCGCGAACTAGGTGACCGCATCAATGCGGAGGTTGAACGCGCTGCCTGAGGGTTAAGCTACCGGTGTTATCAGGGCCCGCCAGAGATATAGTGGATTGGGCGACCCACCCCATTCTCGAAGTAACGGCCAAAACGCTCGGGTGGAAGAGGGCCCTCGATAGGCCTCTCAAAAGCCCTGATCAGAGCATTATCGTGAACAATGACCTTGGGGCTGCTTTTCTGACTACGAAACATGGACGAAGTGTATTTCTCGACAGCGCTTAAAATAAATGCTTATGAAAGAAGGTGCAAATAATTTTGTATGGTGGGGACACTACCTTGTCCTTGCAGGGTACCCTGTAGTTTCTGGAGGCTTATCATCTGTGCAGGCAGGGCTACGGCAGCACTAAAAATCTGTCTCAGGAGTGCCGGAGAATCTACAGGGTGGAGCTGCAACAGATCTCTGCCAAGCGCGGGCTCAACAATAGAGTCCCTCACATATGTCCCCGAGCGTGATATATCGTTTAAGAATTGTACCGCACCGGGGTAACACCCATACTCTATGTAGTTGGTTAACGATAATCCAAAAATCTCCCTTGCCTCATAATAATTCCAGTGTTCCGCTCGAATTAATTCAAAACGACCAGCCAATGTCTCATTAAGCCCTTTCTCTACTAAAAGGGCTGAGGGTCCTGTGACGACCACTTTTATATTTGCACTGCGGACCCAGAGCTGCTTTACCACATCAGCCCAGTCGGTGACCTTTTGAATTTCGTCGATTGCGAGCAGGCGATCCGCTGATTGTTCTGCTTCTCCCCACCACTCAGCAATAACCTCTGGTTTCATTGGCACGGGGTAATCCGCGGACTTATAAATTCCCCTCCCATGCAAAGCCGCTTGGAGCGCCGTTGTCTTTCCCACTTGACGCGGCCCAACAACGACTTGAATCAGGAGGTGATCCTCGCCAATTGAGTCCGGATGAGATCGACCAGTGCTCGATTTTTCTTCACAATATCAATTGGAAAGAGCAAGGTGAGCAATACCCACCTTGCTCAAAAGGATCTTCACACTATGCCGCCTTCTTGACCCCCGCTACTTTCTGGTGCCACTGACGGTTATGGTCACGGATGCGTTTGTTAATAAATCCGGAGATATTCTTGGTGTCGTAGTAGCGCTCATCCACGTGGCCGACCTCGATCATGAAATAGGGGTTCTGAAAGTCGCTAAAGTAAACCGGGTATCGTCCCCATTTGTCAAAGCAGTAGCGGACTACTGCCTTGGCCGCGTCTACACACCAGTCAGCAATACGTGATTTGGGATGCTTGCGCAGGGCTTCAAGTACCTCGGGCTTGTATGGCCCTTTGTCAATGGGAAGGAACTCGGTGCCCTCAGAAAAGAAATGGCCCTGCTTATACTTGTCGTGGAAGATCTCCTCAACTACTGTCTCTGGGTCCTTGTTCCACGGCGCCGGTAATCCTTTACCCTCTAGCACACCGGGAATACCCACATAGTTGTTGCCCCCATTAATGGTAGAATAGGTAAAGTCCAGTCCCTTAGTATGGGTGAACTCTTCTTCCTTAAACCCAACCGCTCGGGCCACCGCATCAAAGCCGCCAAAGATCAGGTCCATATTAGTAGAGTGGTTCCAGCTTCCCAGACCTAGGGCCTCGGCAGCTAAGCGAATGTTTTGTACGCTCATGGCCGGTGGATTAGCTTCGGTCAGGGTAAAGAAGGTCTCATACTGGCGGATGGTAAAGGGCATGTTGAGGGCATACTGAGGATCATTGACCCATTTCTCCATGCCTGCAGGCTTCATAGTCTCTTCATCAACAATATACCAGCCAAGGAACTCAAACCCGGCAAAGAAGTAGTTAATGAGCTCGTGCGCTGTGCCATAGACCGGGAAGAACACGGTCGAGCCTGGCTTGTTGGAGTTGACCTGATAAATGCCCAACGGCCGACCCGGCATCACCGTCCAATCGATATCCGGCCGTTTATCCGAGAGTTTAATGGTGCCCTGGCGGAACCACTTAAGCACTTTGTCGTAGTCTTCCTCGGTTTCGATTTCCACCGGACGCTCACGGTTGTAAGTTGGCTTATAGAGAAAGGTACCGTTGTCGTTAGCAAAGATAATGTTCACGGCGGCATCGTTGCACGGACCGGGAACCGTTCGTCCAGCCATGCACACCATGGTCGAGAGGTTTTCGTTAACGCCAATGTCGCCGCCAACAATGCCGTTTGGACCGCAGGCAGCCCACAGAAGCAGCGCGGTTTCCAACTCAGAGAGGGGCTCGACCTCGGCCACATCCTTGCCTTCCCAGGTAAGCGGGGTGGTACCGGGCTCAAACCACGGACCTTTCATCTCAATGGTGCGGCCGGTGCCGCCGTGGACCTCAGGCTGTGAGATATCTTTAGAAAAGCCCTTGAAGACCCGGTGCGTGCGCTGCGCGGCCAGAGCTTGAAAGACAGTGGGCGTGCTTTCAAAGGCCTGCTTGAGTAGTTCTTTTTCTTCACTCATGGAAGTCCTCCTATACAAGATAATTATGGCTTACAATTTTACTCAAAAGAAACCAAACAAGGTTACACGATTGAAGCCTTAAAGAGAAGCTACGTTATTATGACCCAAGCAGAAATGAAAATCGAGCGGTTAGTTGCCATTAGCAAAAACACCGCCTCTATTGGATGGTATCCGTGATGATGTTGGACTTTATCGACTCGACACCTTCCTCACCGCGCAGAATGACTGCCTAGGTGGAAATTTCCATCGCCGTGCCCAGCATAGCAGGATCAAGAAGGTCAAGGCAGGGGTCGCCGAGTACTGAGGGACAGAGACCGCCACCACTGCCGCTCAGGCTATAAAAGAAGGAGACCTGCTCATCCGGGTTGGCGCCGGTGACTAGGAATTGGGCATCCTGGCCCTGGATAAGGGGGTCTTGCGTGAGGACCAGATCGTTTTCGGTCTCCTCCCTATCCGGTATTCTTCGAAATGTGAAAGTAATCGTGCTAGCCTGACTTCCCTTAGCCTTCAGGTCTCAGGTGACTGAGCGGAGGATTTCGGGAATCTTTTTAAAGTCCGCAATCAGGGTCTGCTTAAGGGCAGCCTGGTAGAGGGCCGCAGCCGGATGATAAAGGGGATAAAAGAGCTGTTCGCGATTGTCAGGAAGCGTTGCCCACTGGGGTTGACCATGTACCTGGGAAATCTTTAAGCCCGGCAAAAACCTCCCTAGGGCATGCCGACCCAGAAGAACAATAAGCTTAGGACGGATAAGGGCAATTTGTGGCTCCAAATAGAGACGGGTGCAAATATCAACCTCATCAGGACCGGGATCACGGTTATTAGGCGGGCGGCACTTCACCACATTGCTAATAAAGACTTCTTCCCGCTTGAGCTCAGCCACTGCAAGCATTTCCTCCAGGAACTTTCCGGCCTGACCAACAAAAGGGCGACCCCTTTTGTCCTCAGTAAATCCTGGACCTTCTCCAATAAAGAAGATCCCGGCCTGAGGATTTCCTTCACCAGGAACCGCCTTGGTACGCCCCTGGTGCAAGTCACACTCGGTGCAGACCCTTATCTTCTTGGCAATCCCTTCAAGCGTCTCCATGGCTTCCTTACTCTCTCCTAATAGAAGAAGATTTCCTATCTTTTTATTTCCTGTTGATTCCGTGAACCGGAAAGACGTTCTGCCTCAGATAGGTGATGGATCTCTCCAATTCCGCACGAATGCGGGCACGGTGAGAAGCTGGCAAATTGATCTCAGGGTCCCGGAGCGTAGCTCTATTGTAGCCAGCCTTATTAAGCAGAGACAAAGCCGACTCAGACAGCTGGTCAGGAATCTCCACTCCGTTCATTACTCCCCAAGCCAGGGTCCACGCCCGAGCCACATTGGCAAGGTTGTATCCGCCACCACCGGTGGCAATCCAGCGAGGAGCCAACTCTTTAAGCTGCTCCAGCACTCGGGTAAACCCGGCGGTGGTGAGATTACCATGAGCTAGAGGGTCATTGTGGAAGGTGTCCACGCCAAGTTGGGTAAAAACAAAGTCAGGCTTATACGCTTTCACCAGCGGTGGAACAATGGCAGAGAAACCCTCTTCATAGATAGTGTTGTCTACTCCGGGAAGAAACGTAAGGTTCACCGCATAACCTTTCCCTTTACCCTCGCCAATCTCATGCTCAAACCCGGTCCCGGGAAAAAGAAACCGGCCGCTTTCGTGTAAGGAAATAGTGAGCACTTGGTCAGTATCGTAAAATGCGGCCTGCACCCCGTCCCCATGATGTACGTCAATATCAATGTAGGCCACACGATGGCCTTTGCTCACCAACTCGGCAATAGCAATCACTGGATCGTTCACATAGCAGAACCCTGAGGCTTGGCTGCGCATGGCATGGTGAAGGCCGCCAGCAACATGAAAAGCCACATTCACTTCCCCAGCTTCAACCAAGCGGGCCGCTTGCAGCGTGCCTCCTGCACACAGGAGAGACCACTCATACATCCCAGGAAATATCGGGTTGTCTCCAGGACCGAGCCCATACCTGGCATATGCCGGCCGATACTCTCCTGAATCCGCCGCTGCAAGAGTGTCCAAGTATGCCTGCGAGTGGAATAGGGCCAGTTCATCTCTTTGAGCTTTTACCGTTTCCACCACCCGGCTTTGTGGCAGGCCCAGCAGGCCGTAGCTCTGTAGCAGGTCATGGGTGAGCTGTAAACGGTAAGGCTTAAGCGGGTGAGTTTCGCTATACTGGTACTTCACATACCTATCGGTATACACAAATGCACTTTTCACCGACTGCAAGCCTCCCTTGGGTTTAGGAGAAACTGATTTCTCTTCAGCGGCACGCGCACGTGCGGCACCCGTAGGTGCGGCAAACGCACGGGCAGCCAGCAGACCGGCTGTCATCCCCAGGACTCTTAACAGCTCTCGTCGTGACAGACGGCTCACCTCGGAGAGCCCACCGGGCTTTTTCATACCTTATAGAGAGGGGCAACGAAATCTGCATACCCATTGTAGAGTAAGGTGGGACGCCGCTCACCCGTGCCTATGATTCTCTCGCTGGCCTGCGACCACCGGGGGTGGGGAACCTCAGGATTAACATTAGCCCAGAAATCATACTCCCGCGGCACCAGGTCATTCCAAAACGTCCTGGGTCGTTCTTCTATAAACTCTAGGCGTACCACCGACTTGATACTCTTAAACCCATACTTCCACGGCACTATCAGCCGTATAGGAGCCCCATGCTGCTTGCTTAGCTCATGCCCATAGATACCCGTGACCAGCAGCGCCAGATCATTAGTGGCCTCGGCCATGGTCAACCCTTCAAAGTAGGGCCAGGGGAAACGGGCATCCTGCTGTCCCGGTGCCTGCTCCGGTTTGAAAAATGTGAGCATGCGTACATACTTGGCAGAGGAAAGCGGCTCTACCAGGCTAATGAGCGCCTTTAGGGGAAAGCCTGTCCATGGAACCGCCATGGCCCAGGCCTCGACACAGCGAAAACGATACAGCCTCTCCTCCAACGGCATCTGGCGCACCAGCTCGTCTATGTCATAGACCTTGGGTTTAGAGACAAGCCCTGCTACTTCAATCTGCCAGGGCCGGGTCTCAAATCTATCAATCAGCTGCCACACCCGACCTTTGCCGGGGCTAAACTCGTAGAAGTTGTTGTAACGGCCGGCAGTGGCTTCCTCAGTCAGAGGCCGGTCCAGAGTGAAACGCTCGCTACGCTTAGCCGGGTAGAGGCTACTTGTCTTACTCGCCGGAGGCCGGCCTCCGGGTAAGGCGCCAGCTTGCTCGGACTCCCCTTGAGCTTGCTGGCAACCCGTCAGCAGTCCCAACATGCCCGCGCCAACGAACCCCATAGCTTTAAGGAACTTACGGCGGTTAAGGTATATGTCTTCCGGCGTTGCCTGGCTCTCTGGGATCTCCCAGCCCTTAGGTATTTTTATGAGCATAGCTTACTCTCTCCTCTGTAGATTCAGGTTTATTTGACAACAAATCCGTGGCCAAAGAGAAAGCCACGATGGGAAGCATGGCCATGGGGAAAGAAATAACCCGAGCGACGAGTGCGAGTGTGAGGAAAGAAGTGCGAGTGAGGAAGGAAGCGACCGCGCCTAAAGCCGTAAGAATAGCCAAAGGAGGAGTAGGGGGCATACGGTGCGTAAGGACTAATGTAGCCGTAACCTGAGTAAGGACGCCGGGCGTTGGAACGCCGAGCATAGGAGTAAGGAGAGTGTGTCACCACAACCTTTGGCAACCGCACGATAATACGTGGAGGAGCCTGGCGAGGAACACTCTCCAGGATGGTGCGAGCAAGCTCCCCAGCCAGTCGCGTCTGCTCAGAAGCCATGGCTAGACCCTTTTCAAATCCCCGTGTGTAGGCTGACTCAGCTGGCATCGGCCCAACCGGTGGCGCAACCAGCGGTTTAGCTTCCAGGGCTTTCTTTTCTTGCTCCGCCAGTTTGGAAGTAAATGTACGAGCTTTCTCCCTGTATGCCTCTGGTACGTCTTCTGCCGAGTTGCTGAAGTACATCACCTCATCCTCTCCCTTCCATCCGTATACCGTCGCATGGGTAAGAGAAGGCAACAGGAATAATAAGAGGACAAAGGAGATAGTGTAGGGAATTTTTTTGACCTCTGTATCTTTATTTATGTCTTCCCAGCCTGCCATCACAAAATCTTGTCTATTATAGCCTACTAGCCCGAGGCGTCAAAGCTTCTTGAGGGTCAGGGTGAGAAGGGCTCCTTTGCCTTGCTGCTGGCAACAGGTTTTAGTAGATTAACGTCTATTACCGGCATTAGGAGGAATAGCCATGGCAAGTGATGGTAGCGCTACGCCAAACGGACAGATCAAGCTCCTTTCTGGGATTAAGGTTTTGGACTTTACTCAGTATCTTGCCGGTCCGTCGGCAACTCGGATCCTGGCTGATTTGGGAGCCGAAGTGATCAAAATTGAACGGGCCCCGGAGGGCGACCTTGGGCGCAAGATCCATCTTGTTGATTATGAGCAGAGCGCACTCTATCTTGCCGCCTGTGCCGGTAAGAAAAGTCTTTGCGTGGAGATTAAGCATCCTACGGGGTTGGAAATTGTCAAAGAGATAGTCCGTAAGGTGGATGTAGTGGTAGAGAACTACAGCCCTGGGGTCATGACCAGATATGGATTGGACTACGAATCGTTGAAACAAATCAACCCTAAGCTTATTATGTGTTCGGTCTCTGGCTTTGGTCAGGATGGCCCCTATGCTCACCACACCAGCTTTGACATTATTGCCCAGGCGCAGAGCGGGGTTATGCACATGACTGGCGAGCCGGATGGCCCACCGACCTATGTGGGGAACTATTTTGGTGATCCCAACACCGGCATCCACGGAACCCTGGCCATCTGTGCCGCTCTCTTTCACCGGGCGCAGACCGGGGAGGGACAGTATATTGATGTCTCCCAGCTTGAGGCACTTATTTATCTTGACTATATTAATTTTCCCCTCTACCTCATGAGCCGCGGGGCAATCCAACCGCGCCGTTTTGGCGGAGATTTTTTTAACATTTGCCCGTATGGAACTTACCAGGCAAAGGAAGGTTACATTGTCTTTGCCGTAGCCGAGCACCAATGGCCAGCTTTAGCCCGCGCCATGGGCCGACCTGATCTAATTACCGATCCCCACTTTTCCACCCAAAAAGAACGTCTTGAGCGCCGTCCCGAGGTACGGAAAATTATTGAAGGATGGCTGCAGTCGTTTCCCAACGACGAGGAACCGCTCAAGATTCTGGCCGAAGCCCGTATTCCTAGTGGGCCGGTTCTTGATGTTACCCAGGCCGCGGCCCACCCTCAGGTCCAGGCGCGAGGTCTCTTCCAGGACGTCCCCCATCCGCTTCTAGGACCCACCCCTATTGCCAAATCTCCCTTTCACTTCTCCACTGCCGCGGTAGAGATTCCTTTTCGTGGCGCTTTTCTTGGTGAGCACAACGAGGAGATTCTTAAACACTACCTGTCCTATTCTCCGGAACAGATTGCTGCCCTCTACCGAGAGTCTGTGATTGTCCAAGACCCCCAGGTGCAAGAGCTAAAGGAGACAGGAAAGTTGGACGGATAGGCACGGGGTATCCACCTCAGCCGTACCTTAATCTTACGTTATATAGTCCTCCGTGGTACGAGCTATGCAGCTGTAGGATAGGTGAGAATTGCCATTGCGAGTTGGTCAGCCTCCTAGATAGGGTTAATACCTTTTGGCCACATTCTGATATCTTGTCCCACCCCGGCAACTAAGGTATTGTGCTCAGAAATCAACCTTTGACCGTGTGGATGCCCTTAGCCAGTAAGTCATTTCGGTTGTAGAGCGAGAGAAGAGAGCTACGACCAGCCGGCTTTCAGTAAGGGCACCAGAGGCGGTATGCACAGAAGAAGGGAGTCACTATGAGAGTTGGTATTCAGCTTGTGTTCCAGAATCACAAAGACTACTCCGACGAAGAAATGTACAAACAGGAACTGCGCTTGGCAATCGAAGCCGAGGAAATGGGCTACGACATGCTGTGGCCAGTGGAACACCATTTCTTCGATTACTCAATGTGCCCGGACAACATGCAGTACCTGAGCTATATTGCCGCACGAACCGAGCGTGTGGAACTAGCAACCGCTGCAATCATTGTCCCGTGGAACAATCCCATGCGTGTGGTCGAAAAGATGGTTCTCCTCGACCACTTATCCAATGGTCGGGCGGTGTTGGGGCTGGGCCGTGGCCTATCGCGTCGGGAGTACAGAGGTTTTGGTGTGGATATGTCCGAGGCGCGCGATCGCTTCAACGAAGCCGCAGAGATCATCCTGAAAGGGCTTGAAGATGGTTTTGTTGAGGCCGATGGCCAGTACTACAAACAGGCCCGGATCGAGGTTCGCCCTCGGCCCTTTAAGAGCTTTAAGGGACGCCGCTACATGGTGTGTATGTCACCCGAGTCATTCTCGGTGGCCGCATCGCTGGGCCTTGGAGCCATGCTATTCTCGCAGATGCCCTGGGAGAGGATGGCCGATCAGCTTGAGAGCTATCGTCAGGAGTATCGTTCACTTAACAACGGTGAGGAGGCTCCTCCCCTGCACATTGCCGAATTCATTGTCTGCCACGAAGATGGGAAAAAAGCGGAGGAAATAGCCCGCCGTCACGTTGTTGGGTACTACTGGAGCGTGATGGAACACTACGAGATGACCGGGTCCCACTTTGCCGAGACTAAAGGTTCATACCAGCACTATGCCCAAGCGGCAGAGCAAATCAAGGCAGCAGGCCAGGATGCGGTGGCCGAAGACTTCTTGAAGGCAAACCTGTGGGGCACCCCCGACACGTTGATCGAGAAGCTGCAGAAGCGGCGTGAGCTTATTGGTGACTTCGAGGTTAACGGCGTTTTCAGCTACCAGAGCCAGCCCTACGACCAAGTAGAGCGCTGCATGCGTTTGTTTGCCAAAGAAGTAGCGCCCGAGATCAAGAGCTGGCAGCGGCAAACCCGCCGGGCACCGGTAGATGTAGCTTCCACGGTTTCGGCCCCTGCCGCCAAGTAAAGCCGAACCTTCCCCAAGTGCTGTAGCACCACACAGATCGGTCCCGCCGCGAAAGGTCAGTACGAGAGACTCCCAATCGGTGGGATCGGTCAGAGTTCCCCTGACATTTCATCCGGAACATGCGTAGACAAGGCTGGATAAGAGAGCGCCCTCTATGAGAGATCACGGAGTCTCTCGGAAAGCGTGGGAGGCGCGGTGAAAAGGAACGCTCTGCCAGGCTTCGCCTTGATCAGCAGTTGCTTCTTTTCAAGCTCTAGAAGATCGGTTCGCGCGGTTTGATAAGTCACACCGTGGCTCGTCTCATGGGAATGAACTGTGTATCGCATGCCTGGGTGACGTAGCGCATGGCTAAGTAGGGCCAGCTGCCGATGGTTCAGTATAGCCGACGATCGCAGGAGGTGCTCGGTTTCCCTGATCTCCTTGATTTTTCTCTCTAGGTAACGGTAAAGCTCGTCGATCCCTCGTCGAATGACCTTGAGCTGGGCAAGAACAAAGTACGTTAGATCATTTTCGTCAGTTTCAGTATAGAGGAATGATCGGCTGTATTTGGCGGGGGCCTTGCGAATGAGGCTTGAGATGGAGACGAACTCGAAGAGCCAGAATCCTTGAGACAGAACCGACCAGTAGAATAACGCACGAGCGGTGCGACCATTCCCGTCGATGAATGGGTGATCGTAGGCTAGCCAAAAATGGAGAATGATGGCCTTGAGGATCGGATGAAGAAAGACTCCAGTTTGTGCTCCGTTTGCGAATTCACACATCGCCTCCACTCGTTTGGGGATCTGGTTAGCAGGAGGAGGTGTATACAAGCGAGTGTTGTCACGCTCATCGTAAACGGCGAACCTACTATCTGCAGGTCTCAGATAGTTGCGCTTACTCCCCTCTGGCAAAGTTCCCTCAGTAATCGTCCGGTGAATTTGGAAAATGAGTTCGGGCGTGAGCGGTTGACTCTTGAAGCGACTGATGAGTTGAATTGCCCGGTAATTATTGAAGATCATCCGTTCGCCTTGATCCATCGGTTCTCGGCCGGAGCGAATCATGGCTTTTGCTCTTTCCCGTGTAGTCGAGGCACCCTCAAGTTGGCTCGAGGTGATCGCCTCTTCGATGAGCGAGCTCTGGATATATCGATCTCTGGTTTGAGGATTAGTAATCTGTTCGCTGACGTTGATCCGGCCGCTCGCGTCCCGGTCGATCTCGTGCAACATCTCAAAGACTGGGTCAACCATTGAGTAGTAAAACGGCTGGCCTTTCTTGTCTTTTAAGGGAACTTCCCGTTTGATCTGAGAGCGGGCGAACTTGATTCCACCCCACCACTCTTCTAGCGTGAGACCCGTCGGAGGCTGAGTGTGCCGTAGAGTATCCCAGTGACGGTACCTTCCGTCTGGCGCGGGGCTAATACCACGAGCAAAAATCTCCCCTATTCGACGCCCACGAGAGGAGTCTCCGAAACCATTAAGAATATCCGCTAAGGTTGGAGGCTGAATAGGGATTTTCATAAGGAAAACAGGAATCTACTAATTTACTACTAATTTAATTAAAATTAGTAATTTGTGCATCTTTTTTATTGCTCCGGAAGCCTTGGCCGGAAAATTCAATGAATGCAGAGACTTCAGGGGATCCGAACAGTAAAATACTAACAAAATACTAATTTAATTGCAATTAGTATTTTGCTGCAGCACTGACGTCTGAACGGGTTGCTCAGAATCCTTTATGCCCTAGTGAACCAGAGCACCGTGTAACAATGAAATATCCCTTGCTGCTTGGCCACCTCGCCCATTTCCTATTTAGCATCATTTCTGCGAAGCTTGTCCCTGAGACATCAAGGAGCAGGCACGTTGTACGGCGGACAACATTCGTCTGAACTAAGCGTGTTTCCAGCAACTCAATCACAGTGCTGGCATGCTCCCAGACAAATTCGCGAAACAATGCATAGGTATCCTTTGACGGCTGGCGTGGCTCCTTCTCGTTGACAACAACGTCCGGGTAAAAATCCCGCAGTGGATGCTGGGCACCACGGAGCAGTAAATAGTGCACAGCCGCAAACAACAAATTAGGGGGCATCTGGGACGGTGAGCAGCGCGCGGCTAAACCGAGCATCTCAGGATCAGCCAGCACTCCAAAAGACAGTTCTTGGTAAAGGGGTGAGCCATTCTCTGGCGCTTGATACTTGCCAAAGTTATGGAAGTGAGCGCGGACCCGATCAGGATCAATGGTCGGCCGAGAAGTCAGAGGGTTGTTCCTACAGCGCAATTCTACCGGAGGGAGAACTCCCATTGGTTCAGATGAATATGTACCGTATTTTGTTAGGGGCTCTTAGTATACCTTGGCATGACCTCCTGAGCAAAGAGCCTAAGCGAGTTTAGCATCTTTTCGTGTGACAGCCCGGGCAGTGTCATACGACAGACAATATAATTCACATCAACCTCATCCCGATAGCGCTCGATCTCACGGGCACAGTGGTCTGGATCACCAATAATGAATCGCTCGGAAGTGATAGACTCAAATGTGGGTTGAGCCTCAGACAAGGTCCGCCAGCGGTTGTAGCGGCGGTATTGGGTAAGGAGTGGCTCCTCGACATCCTTGCGAGCCTGCCTCTGAGTTTCTGCTACATAGACTGTGCGAATAAGCGGAAATAAGGACTGGCTCTGACCAAGTTGCTCCTGGATTGACTTATACATAGCCTGGCGCTCTCTAAGCTGGGGAATAGACTCCAAAGGAGAAGTGAAAAGGGGAATATCCATCTGAGCGGCCTGCTTAATGCCAACGTTACCAAAAGATGCCATCCAAATAGGGATGAAGGGCTGTAACGGTTTAGGGACAACAGAGATCGGTCCGGTCTCCTCTCCAGGCGAAAAGTTGGCGCTAGGGACCTCATAGTACCGGCCTTTATAGACAAATGGCTCGTCAGCCCAAGCAAGATAAAGGATGTCGATGATTTCCTTAATACGTGCGCGCTTTTCTTTTCTTCGTACTCCGTAGACATCAAACTCTGCCTGCCGGAAGCCGGTGCCCGTGCACAGGATGAGCCGTCCACCGGAGAGTACGTCCAGCACGGCAGCATCCTCTGCCACCCTTATTGGGTGGGCAAGGGTTACAGTAGCATACACGCCAACCTTGATTTTTTTTGTCCGTGCGGCAATGGCTGTTCCCTCGATAAAAGGAGACGGGCATTGCCGTTCTGGAGAAAAGTGCTGCTCCGCCACCCAGATGGAGTCCAGCCCCAGCTCGTCCGCTAACTCTGCCTGTTCCAGCATCTCCTGGTGCGCAGCAGCCAGAGACTGTCCAGCCAGCATCTCAAAATTTGAAGCACCGAAGCCAAATTGCATAAGATCCCCTCTCTTTAATGTTAGAGCCGGCTGTAACCTGTCCGCATTATACCTATTTGTCTTGTTGCTATCCAAGCACTAAGACACAAAGATTCCCCCCTATTTTTTCCTTTGTGTCTTAGTGACTTTGCGGTTCATCATCTGAACCTTGCCTATCAGATAGGTATTTCTCGGGAAAAGTCCAAGAGGCTTCTCCCACCTGTTCTAACCTGGCAATGACCTCTTTGGGGTCAATCCGTGTCTTAAAAAAGAACACACTCCCGGGCACATTGTCGAGGTCTTCTTCGCTTACTTTTAAATTTGCCGAGATGGCAATCACCATGTCTTCCCGTCCTGCCCGCCGCAGCTTCATAAACTTCTTTTCCAGATACTCTGGTCGCCAAAAACCAACAATTTCCATAAGAGCGGTGCGACCGTCAGCATGGCGGAAGGCAAAGTCCGGGATAAAGACCGTATCCTTAAGGTTAATAACCTCCACTTCTCGCTCCATCTGCCAATCGCTTTCGGTCTGAGCAAAGCGCTGGGCAAAGGTTTTCTCTAGAAGCGAGTCATACAGGGTACCGTCGTTATAATGTGAGATGAGCCCAGCATTTTCATCCAGGGGGAAATAGCGTTGGGTACCGTCACCCATAACAATCTCGGCTTCCATTTTCCACCTATTGCACAAGAGAAGGGCGGGAAGGAAGGTTGCCATCTGCAGGCCATACTTCTGGGAGAGGTGAAAAAGGCTCACCGGTCCATCAAGAGTGACTTCATAGCCGCTATCAAGGTCCCCGGTGATGGTGTGCATCAGCCGGTAGAACTTGATGAACTTAAAGAGCTGCTTATAACGGCTGGGAATGTTGCGGTAGACGCTAAGCTTCATCTGGATACAGCGATAGAGAAGCGCCTGAGCCAGGGCCACGTTATAGCGCTGGAGCAACCAATCTGGAGAAGGGGGGTCAAAGGTAGAGAGGAGGTGATTCTCCGCCAGATCGGCATATAAAGCCCAGGCAATCTGCTCCGGATCAGTTTTGTACTCTGTTGCCACCTCGACCAGAAGATCGTCCTTTGTCACCGGATGGATGAGATCTGGTTGCAGAACAACCGGGTGGTGTTCCCTGGCTAGAGTAAAGAGCCGGTGGCGAATCTCAGCCGGGGGCGCCACGCTCTGCTGAGTAAACTCACAACGGTCATCGGCAAGAAGCTTGGCCAATCCCCGCTGGATACGGTAGTCGGTGCTGTCCTCAGCATAGCGGTCCAGGGCTGCGGTGAGTTCTCGCCTGGTTTTCCCCTGGTGCTGGACAAAGATATTGATAAGATCCTCGGCCAGACGAATATAGCGAGGAGCGTCTACTTTAATATAGCGCGGGAAGATATAGGGTCCCTCGCTGCGGGTCAGGAGCAGATCACTGGTAAGCATCGTGCTGGCGTCTCCTGCGGCTGATGCTTTCCTCTACGGTGTGGGCGGTAACGACTTCGTAGAGGGTGGCCTGTTTGCCTTCTCTTCTGCGCAGAATGCGTCCAAGCCGCTGCACATGTTCACGTGTGCTGCCCGAGCCAGAGAGGATAATGGCCACGCTAGCCTCGGGGACATTCACCCCTTCGTTGAGAACCTTTGAGGTAGCTAGGGCCAGGTACTCTCCCCCGTTAAACCCTTCCAGGATGGCTTTACGTTCCTTGGTGTCGGTCTGATGCGTAATAACAGGAATGAGAAAGGCGGCAGAGATAGCATAGACCGTATCATTATCGCTGGTAAAAATGATCACCCGATCACGAGCGTGCTTTTTAAGAAGAAAATCCAGCGTGCGGAGTTTGGCCGAGGTTCCCAACGCTAGCTTTTTGGCCTGCCTGTGGGCCAGCATGGCCTGTCTGCCTCTGCGGCTTATCGCACTCTCGCGCACAAACCGGTGCCAGCCAGCCAAACCATCCAGAACCACTCCATGGTCAACAAGAAAATTAGTAAACGTGCTCCGTGCTCGGCGGTATTCTTCTTCCTCTTCTGGGGTGAGGGTGACCTTAATGCGCTCTATCACATAATCGGCCAGGTATTCGCCAGCTAGTTCCCTAATACCCTTGGTATAGACCAGGGGACCGATTAGCTCCTCCAGGAGCGTGTGGCGGCCGTCTGCCCGCTCGGGCGTAGCGGTTAGACCCAAACGGTACGGGCCCAGGCACATTTCTGCAGCGTGGCTGTACATCTCACCAGGGAGGTGGTGACACTCATCAAAAATAATCAGACCAAAACGATTGCCTAACCGCTCCATATGACTGTAGGCACTGTCATAAGTCGTAACCGTAAGATCCTGCAGCTCATAATAGCCCCCGCCAATGAGTCCCACTTCTACGCCAAAGGCCGCGCAGAGAAGATCGTACCACTGGTTCATCAGGTCAATGGTTGGGGAAACCACAAGGGTGCTTCGCTGGGTCAACTCAATGGCCATTTGTCCGACATGGCTTTTGCCTGCACCAGTGGGAAGAACAATAACCCCGCGTTTTCCCATTTCCTTCCAGGCAGCCACAGCCTCTTCTTGAAAAGGATGGGGAGAGAGGGAAAGACGACTGCTGAGCCGGAGGGTTCGGTACGCTGGTGCCCGGTTCTCAAATTCTTTCCCTCTGTGTCTGAGATGCTCAACAATCGTCCGATAGTGATACGCCTGTGCCCGCCACCGGTCCACTCGATCATCCCATTTAAAACAAGCGGGAAGATCAGACAGGCCGACAACATCATGCACAACAAGGGTACCACGATCGAAGGAAAGTCTCATCGTTTAATCTACACCACTCCTTTTTGTCGAAGAGTCGAGATTACCTCAGAGCTATATCCTAACCCCTTTAGCATCTCCTCTGTGTCCTGACCCAGAGCAGGGGCAAAGCTGCGGATGCTACCCGGGGTATCGGAGAGTTTGACCGCTACACCGGCCTGGGTCACTTTTCCCGCAACCGGATGGTCTAAATCGACCGCCATCTGACGGTGGCGAATCTGGGGATCCTGAAAGACCTCCGGCACATCGTAAACCTTTCCTACACAGACATCAGCCTTAGCCAGGAAATCGAACCACTCCTCTCGAGTCTTGGTGAGGAATATTTTCTGCAACTCGGACCGAGCCAAGCGGTGTCTATCAGTCGTCGGATGGGAAAAATCTCCAGCCTTCATACCGCAGTCCTTAAGGTCTGGTCGATCAAGCGCATCACAAAGATTCTCCCACAGCCACGGTTCTGTACAGCCAATACTGATCATCTTGCTGTCCTTGGTTTCATACACCCCATAGTAGGCATATCCTCCGCCAAAGACGCCTTTGCCCCGGGCTGGCATAACATCCTCGGCAAAATAGTCCCGCACATTAGGGGTAGCAGCCAGCAAAGAGAGGGTCGTATCGAGGTAAGAAATGTCTACCAACTGCCCTTTTCCCGTCCGCTCGCGGGCAAAAAGTGCGTACATAATACCGATCACCCCATGCATCGAGGCGCCTGCGTAATCGGCAACAATATTTAGGGGAATCGCCGGTGGTCCCTCGGGCGCACCGATCAGGTTAAGTACCCCAGCCAGAGAGAGATAATTGATGTCGTGGGCAGGATAATCTCGGTAAGGGCCATCCTGGCCATAGCCACTGAGTGAGCAGTAGACAATCCTGGGATTAACGTGGCTAAGGGTCTCATAGTCCCCACCTAGACGCTTCATCACTCCCGGGCGATAGCCTTCAACGAGCACATCGGCGGTCCCGGCTAGCTTATGAAGCACCTTTTGTCCCTCCGGGTCTTTAAGATTGAGGGTCATGCTCTTCTTGTTGCGGTTAGTAAAGTTTGTAGCCAGCTTGCGGGCTTCTTTGGGTCCAGGGGAATTCCCTGATCCTGCCAGTTTGCCCGAGGGTGGGGTTTCAATCTTTAATACTTCGGCCCCCATGTCTGCTAGCATCATTGTGCAAAACGCTCCTGGTCCTACCCGCGTTAGCTCTAGTACCTTTATTCCGTCAAGCGCTCCAGCCATGATTTCCTCCTTGAGGCAGATTTTCTGTCTTTATAGACCACCTTCCCCCAATGAATCTAGAGGATGGAGGAGTAAAACTTATACGATCTGGGTGTATTTTAGTATTAGCCATTGACATGAGGAGTGTTCCAGGAGCAAAAAGGGACAGAAGCAACACCCAAGCTTCCTACATGATTTTCGAAGGTAGTTGATATGCAATGTCTGAGCTGCAGCTTTGATAATCCAGAGGGAATGAAATTTTGTGGCAATTGCGCCAATCCTCTTAGCCTCCGCTGTCCACAGTGTGGTTTTGATAACCCGCCTGGATTTGCTTTCTGTGGCCAGTGTGCCACACCCCTCACCAGACAGACCTCGATCCCTCAGCACGCCAAAACACAGAGACAACAAGAAAAGCAAGAAGAAGAAACTGAATCAAGTGGACTTCTAGCTGCTACATATGAAGCATCTGAGGCTCAGCGACGCCAGCTAACGGTGATGTTTTGTGACTTGGTAGATTCTACTGCTCTCTCAGAGCAACTCGACCCTGAAGAACTGCGCGAGGTAGAGAGGGAGTATCAGAAGGTTTGTGCAGGGGTAATCAGCCACTTTGGAGGACACCTGGCGAAATATCTTGGTGACGGGCTGTTGGTCTACTTTGGCTATCCGCTGGCACATGAAGACGATGCTCACAGGGCAGCACGTGTAGGGCTAGGGATAATAGAGGAAATGGGCAGGCTCAACGTTCGCCTTGAGCAGGAAAGGGAGGTAAGGCTATCCGTGCGGGTAGGGATTCATACCGGCTTGGTAGTGGCAGGAGAGATGGGAGGAGGAGAATATCGGGAATCCATGGGCATTGTGGGTGAGACCCCAAACATTGCTTCTCGGCTGGAGGGCATAGCCGAGCCTAACACCGTAGTAATCAGCTCGGCCACTTATCGGCTAGTTAAAGGTTTTTTTGCCTGCCACAACCTTGGTCTGCGTGTGTTGAAAGGGGTCTCGACCCCTGTGCAGGTGTATCGAATCGTTGGCGAGAGCGGTGTGCAGAGCCGTCTTGAGGTCGCCGCTACCATAGGACTAACCTCGCTTGTGGGGCGGGAGCAAGAACTAGGGCTGCTTTTGGAGCACTGGGAGCACGTCAAGGATGGGATGGGGCAGGTAGTGATACTCAATGGGGAGGCGGGAATTGGCAAATCACGCCTAGTGCAGATGCTGAAAGAGCGAGCAACGGGAGAGGCCCACGCAAGGCTGGAATGGCGCTGTTCACCCTATTACCAGAACAGCGCCTTCTACCCTGTGATCGATCTATTGCAGCGGGTGCTGGAGTTTAGCAGAGAAGATTCTCCTGAGGACAAGCTAGCCAAGCTAGAGAGGGTCCTTTCACAATATCACTTTGCCCTGGACGATACCGTGCCACTCTTTGCCTCGCTGCTCTCTCTCCCGCTGCCCAATCGCTATCCACCTCTCACCCTGACCCCTCACAAGCAGAAGCAGAAGACCTTGGAGGCTGTGGTAGCTTGGTTACTAGAGGAGGTGGAGAAGCAGCCCATGCTCTCGGTGTGGGAAGACCTGCAATGGGCCGATCCCTCAACTCTGGAGCTTTTAAGCTTGTTGATAGACCAGGCACCAACGGCCCACATACTAATTGTGCTTGTCTTTCGCTCGGATTTTACTCCTCCATGGATTATGCGCTCACACCTGACCCAGATCACCCTCAGCCGCTTAGGCCGCAAACAGGTAGAGGGAATGGTTGAGAGAGTAACAGGAGGCAAGGCACTGCCGACCGAGGTGCTCCAGCAAGTGGTGGCCAAAACCGACGGAGTTCCCCTGTTTGTGGAAGAGTTGACCAAAATGGTACTGGAGTCAGGACTGTTAAGAGAGAAAGATAGTCATTATGAACTCACAGGTCCTCTGCCTCCCTTGGCCATTCCCTCCACACTACAAGACTCGCTTATGGCCAGACTGGATCAACTGGCCACGGTCAGAGAAGTAGCTCAACTGGCAGCTACCCTAGGACGAGAGTTTTCCTACGAGTTGCTACAGGCTGTCTCACCTCTGGACGAAGCGATTTTACAGAAGGAGCTTGCTCGGCTAGTGGAAGCCGAGATCCTCTACCAGAGGGGACTTCCTCCTCACTCTAAGTACTTCTTTAAGCATGCTCTCATCCAGGATGCTGCTTATCAGTCGTTGCTGAAGAGCAAACGGCAGCAGTACCATCAGCAGATTGGCCAAATTTTAGAAGAGCAATTCTCAGAGAATGCTAAGACCCAGCCAGAGCTGTTGGCTCATCATTACACAGAAGCAGCTCTTAGAGAGCAAGCTATTACCTATTGGCAGAGGGCAGGCGAGAGAGCCATTGAGCGTTCGGCCAATGTAGAAGCGGTGGGTCACTTTACCAAGGGTTTAGAACTACTCAAGACTCTGCCAGACACCCCCGGGCGGACTCAGCAAGAACTCATGCTACAAATCACTTTGGGTGTGCCGCTGGCAGCCATCAAGGGTTATGCAGCCCCAGAGGTAGAGAGAACCTATGCTCGGGCCCGAGAGTTGTGTCAGCAGGCAGGTGAGACTCCTCAGCTTTTCCCGGTACTGTTTGGATTGTGGAGGTTTTATCTTGTGCGAGGAGAGTTGCAGACGGCCCATGAACTGGGGGAGCAACTCCTAAGACTGGCTCAGCATGCGCAAAACCCGACCCTGCTCCCAGAGGCTCATGGCGCCTTGGGCATTACCTTGCCTTACCTTGGAGAGTTGATTTCTGCCCAAACACACCTAGAACAAGGGATTGCCCTCTATAATCCCCACCAACATCGTTCCCTGGCTTTTCTTCATGGGCAGGACCCCGGAGTCGTTTGTCGGGTCCATGCAGCCTGGGCACTATGGTATCTTGGCTATCCAGACCAGGCCCTAGAGAGGAGCCGCGAGGCTCTTACCTTGGCCCAGGAGCTGTCCCACCCCTTTAGTCTGGCTTTTGCCCTGTACCATTCTGCCCGGCTGCATCAGCTCCGCCGGGAGGTGCAGGTAGCCCAAGAACGGCTAGAAACAGTCATTAGCCTATCGACCGAGCAAGGGTTCGCGCAGTGGCTGGCGCTAGGGATTGCCTTGCAAGGCTGGATGTTAGCCGAACAAAGACAAGTAGAAGAAGGGATTGCTCAGATGAGCCAGGGCCTAGCCGCATACCGGGCTACGGGGGCGGAGCTGGGGCGACCGTTTCAGCTTGTCCTACTGGCCGAGGCGTACGGGAAAGTAGGACAGGCTGAGGAGGGATTGAACGTGCTGGCTGAGGCGCTGGCTGTGGTAAACAATACGGGGGAGCGGAATTATGAGGCGGAGCTGTATCGACTCAAGGGGGAACTCCTACTAGCACAGAAAAGCAAAAATCAAAAGCCTGTTCTGAGCTTAGTCGAAGTGGCAAAAGGCAAAAGTGGAAAGGGACCGGAGGCTGAGGAGTGTTTTCACCAAGCCATCGATATTGCCCGCCGGCAGAGTGCCAAGTCTCTGGAGCTGCGAGCAGTGGTGAGCTTGAGCCGGCTATGGCAGAAACAGGGCAAGAAAGAACAAGCCCAGCAGATACTGGCAGAGATCTATGGCTGGTTCACCGAGGGATTTGATACTGCGGACCTGAAAGAGGCTAAGGCGCTGCTGCATGAGCTGGCATGAAGAAGGGACAAAGACTGGCACGGTCTATTGGCCCTTGACACAGAGAGTACAACACAGGCAGAAAAGAAAAGACGTGGCCCCAAAAGGGGATAAGTCTATGACCGGGAGGACGATTAAAAAGGCGCGTGAATGGGAAGAAATCCCCAATGCAGCGCGGCGGTACTTGTTGTTGTACGGTTAGAGCATGGCTAAAGACCTATATAAGCAGGACCAGGGATGGAAGGAGTTTATTGAGGAACCTGTATATGCCAATGACCAAGCACCCTGGCATGATGATCCAGCTTTTTCTTTGATTGTAGAATTCCCTGGGCTGCGGGCAAGTGTAGGCGGACGTATTGCCGAGGCCCTTACCCAGACCATCAATCTTGTTCGGGCACTAACGCAGGTAGATCTGCTGGAGGTAGTGCAAACCAGCAAGCCAGCACAGGGACTCTGCTTAGGGTTTGGCACAAATGCCCTGGAGCCCTATGACCTCCTGCGGGTGTTTGCGCTGGACCGAGTTCACGCTTATGAATGGATTGGCGAGCACGTAATCGAGGCAGCTCAGATCCTTGCGGCATTGCGTACCCAAGAGGTACTACGTACCCAAGAGGCGTCTCGTGCCCAGGCCTCTCTCCTCCCAACCCAGATACGCCTTCACCACGGAACTATAAACAACCTCAGCGCTATCACCGCTTCCTCCATTCAAGTCATCTATGTTGCCAATATTTTCAACTATGAGATCCCCATGACTCCAGAGACCTTTACCGGAGCCCTGGGAGAAATGCTACGGGTTCTAGTAAAAGGAGGCTTAGTGCTGAGCCGAGGTTCTTCGGGTGTATTGGAGGAGAAGCTGGCTCAATATGGTCAGATGCTCATGCAGACGCCTCTAGTCTCAGTGTTTCAGAAGGAGTAGGCATCATGAAAGCAATCATGTTTACCTCACCTGGCGGGCCCGAAGTACTCCGTTTGGCCGAGGTTCCAGATCCTATACCTACAGCTGAGCAGTTACTGGTATGCGTGCGAGCCACAGCCCTGAACCGGGCTGACACTTTGCAGCGAACAGGCGGCTATCCACCCCCACCGGGTGAGTCCGAGATTCTGGGTCTGGAATTGGCCGGAGAAGTAGAGTCTGTGGGATCAGCGGTAAAAGATTTTACCCCGGGCGATAGGATATTTGCTCTGGTGGGTGGGGGCAGCTATGCTGAGAAGGCAGTACTGGATCCCGGCATGGCTATGCCTATTCCAGAAGGTTGGAGCTTTGCCCAGGCCGCGGCAGTGCCTGAGGTTTTTTTTACCGCCCAGGAGACGCTGTTTACGCTAGGCGACTTGAAAGACGGGGAGACTGTGCTCATTCATGCTGCCGGCAGCGGAGTTGGAACCGCCGGGGTGCAAATGGCAAAGCGAGTAGGGGCGCGAGTGCTCATTACTGCTGGCTCGGCAGAAAAGATTCAGAAAACGATGGAATTGGGAGCCATGTCTGGATGCAACTACAAAGAGCAGGACTTCGCTCAATGGGCACGGGCAGAGACACAGGGGCAGGGAGTTGACCTCATCCAGGATTTTATTGGCGCGGCCTATTGGGAGCAGAACCTACGTTGTGTGAAAGACGGAGGCCGGCTGGTTCTTGTTGGACTTATGGGCGGAGCAGAGGCCAAGGTTAACCTAGGGATCATTCTGCGTAAGCGGCTAAAGGTCTTTGGTTCGGTCCTGCGTAGCCGGTCTCTGACAGACAAAATTGCCATAACCCAGAGATTTCGCGAGCACTGGCTTCCGCTTCTTGCCAGCGGAACCATTCACCCCATCATCGACACCGTCTTTCCCTTGGCTCAGGCAGCCGAAGCTCATCGCTATATGGAAGCGAATAAAAACTTTGGCAAGATCATTCTAGAAATAAACTGATTCTGCTTATTTTTTAGACACTGTGAGGTAAAAAGAGGCAACAGGGAGCCAAAGATACATAATAGCTGCGACCTTGGGGCCAGTTACGCAAGTAGCTAGCCCCTTTTTCTTGCCTTTCAGAGGGGAATTACATACGATCTTACCCAAGAGAAAGGAAACGAAAATGACTAAGACTCACTCTTCCCATTACCCATCCAAGACACCTCCCAGGATCAGGTGAACTAAGACTCTACACTTACCTTGAGCTTGAGATTCCCATTCCGTACAATGGGATGGTTCTGCCATTGACTCTAACGGTATGTCTGCCCTTTGTAATCTCAAAAGTTCCGCATGATTGCCATTCCCCGGTAGAGAATGTGCGCCGCCGTGATGGATGGGTTGGACCGTCCTCCGCGTCGATGTCCAACTCTCCCGTGACAGTTATCCCGGCTGGCTCTAGGAGCTTCACCGCCCCCTTAATGGTCGGGGTCCCACCATATCCATCCAGGCACATGAGGGGTAGTGTCGATCACTTCTTTGTGGCTGAAGTTACCGCGGTAGGGGCGCATAGCCATGCGTCCCTACGGGAATAGGACACCTGCCAGACTTCTATTGCAGGACGATGCACAATAGGTCTCTTGATTATGCACTAGGAAACCTGCCGGAGGGCAAGCACGCTTCCCTCACCATCACCAGCAATGTAGATTGTGCCGTCGGCTCCAACGGTTAGATCAGCAAAGGCGCTGAGCGGACCCGGAACCAAATCGGGCACACCCATAAGGGGTTTTGGCTCTATACCCGGAGGAGCACCAACAGCTAGATTGGAAGCAATGATCTGGCGCTGCCCTGTGGCAAGACTCACAGCATGCAGCTCTTTAGTCCCGCAATCAAGAATGAGCAGCTCATCTCCCCGCACCGCTAGCCCCTGGGGCTCCTTAAGCCCTTCTACCATAGGACTAATAGTGCCGCTGCTATCGATCCTGACAACTCGCCCCTTGCCAGTTTCGCTGACACAGCAACTTCCGTCACTACCCGCTACAATACCGGTCGGATGGCTGAGCCCGCTTGCCAGCACCGACACTTCTTTAGTAGCGGGGTTAATCCCCAGGATTCTGCCCCCACCTCCTTCGGCCACTATCAGGGTGCCATCAGCGGTACACGCCAGGCCATAGAGTTCATTGAGCTCGTTTGCTAGCACAGCGGAAGCATGTGAGACTGGGTGGTAAGAGGCCACACCACCGCCTGAGGTAGTTACATAGAGTTCCCCCGAGGCTCCGGCTGCTAACCCGCGAAGAAATCCAGGAGAGCCCTCCTCCAGCAACATCCCTAATCGGGTTACGGTGCCAGTCGCAGATATGACCGCAACGCTCATCCCGTCAGCCGCATAGAGCATTCCGTCCGTGCCACAGGCAAGTCCCCACGGGCCGATTAATCCCGCAGCGACCAATACACGCTCGGCATTGCTACCGTCTGTGGCCACCTCGGCCACACCCCCATCAATGAAGTGCGAGATGAAGAGACGGTTATCTGGGCTAAAAGCAAGATTATCAATGCCAGGACGGATCTTGGCAAGCACGGTCTTGGCTCCACTCTGGACATCAAGGCGAACAATCTCACCACTGCCAGCCTGGGGTACAACTAGCTCCCCTTGTCGATTAAACTTGACTGCAACCGGGGTTGCCAGGCCCGTGGCTACCCGTTCTGGAGTGCCACCCTCGATGGCTACCCGCCATACTTCTCCAGCCACAACCTCAGGAAAATAAATCTGATTGTCAGGACCCACCATCAGAGCATTGGGTAAAGGTAGATTACCAGCAATCAGACGAGGCGCCTGGCCGCTTTGCGGGTAGAGTTCAAAGAGCCGACCCCCAGGGCGGCATTCATCCATAAATACCCGGTCCTGGTAGACCGTGACACCGTTGGCTCCCGGTAGATCTTCGTTGACAATACGAGTGTCGCCATTGGGTGTACGAGCACAAACCCGTGCGCTCATGACCTCCGTTGCATACATGGCGCCGTGGGAATCAAAGGCCAGGTCATCTGGAGCAACAATGGGACCTCCCACAGGGGAAATGGTTTCGCAGCTTCCACTGCTAATATCAAGCGCGCTCACCTGGCTGCCAAAAGCCTGGGCCACATAGAGCCGGCCGTCAGGGCCAAACTGCATGCCATTGGCACCAAACAGGCCGCTGGGCGGCACTAGATGGGTAAGTTGCCAGCCAGTGGCGGCTTGGGGTCCCTTGGCATTAGGACCAAGCAGTGACATATATCTATTCATTGCGTTTCCCCTCCTTTTTTAGTCTAAAGTTCTTTGGGTTTAAGCTCCTTTTCCAGATCAAGAAGCATCTTCCTCTGGCAGAGAAGGCTGGTCCTGAGTCTCTCCCGAGTCTGCCTGCTCCTGCTTTAGAAAAGGCGTAAGCATATCAACAGGGATAGGAAAGATGGTAGTAGAAGGGCTGTCTTTGGCCACAAGCCCAAGGGTTTGCAGGTAGCGGAGCTGGAGGGCCATGGGGCGGGGCTCAATGATCTGAGCTGCCTCGGAAAGCCGCTGGGCAGCCTGATACTCCCCTTCGGCGCTAATGATCTTGGCCCGCCGCTCCCGTTCGGCCTCGGCCTGACGGGCAATCGCCCGCTGCATCTCCTGGGGCAGATCAATATGCTTTAGCTCTACCAGCACAACCTTAACCCCCCAAGGGGAGCTCTGGGTATCAATGATTTCCTGGATGCGAGCATTAAGTTTTTCTCGCTCAGACAAAAGCTCATCGAGCTCCACCTGCCCGCATATACTGCGCAGTGTTGTTTGTGAGAGCTGAAGGGTGGCATAGAGGAAATTCTCCACCTGGACCACCGCCAGATTCGGATCCACTACCCGGAAGTAAAGTACTGCACTCACCTTTACCGACACATTATCCCGGGTAATAACATCTTGCACCGGAATCTCCATAGTTACGGTACGGAGATCGATCCGCAACATCCGCTCAATAAGGGGAATCACATAGATAAGCCCAGGCCCCCGCGAGGACACCAACCGACCCAGGCGAAAGATCACTCCTCGCTCATACTCCCGCAAAATCTTAATTCCACTAATAAGAAAAGCCAGGACAAAGAGAGCTACCGTGTAAACTGCTCCCATGCTTCACCTCCCTGCTAAAGAGTTAAGAGTAAGGGGTTAGCCTTTTTTCCTCGTCTCTCCACAGAATGTCCTCTATCTCTCTCTATTGCGAAGATCAAGCGCTTAATTGCCTAGCAAACTCCGCTTCCCTTTCCTCCTGGCTCTGTTATGTTGTGATAACCTCAGATAACGTGGAAACAGCCATGCGCAGGAACCATACTTCTTCTTTGTTCTCCCAACATCAGCCTACAGTGGGCTTGGCTCTGGGAAGCGGCTCTGCGCGCGGATGGGCTCATATCGGGGTTATTCAGAGCCTCAGAAAAGCAGAGATACCCATAGATTATGTGGCTGGAGCGTCCGTTGGGGCTTTTGTGGGTGCGGCGTTTTGCGCCGGACAAATCGACGTGCTGGAAGAAGAAGCCCGCCGTATGGATTGGCGGAGAATGGCAAGGATGCTGGACCTTACTTTTCCCCGTAGCGGGCTTTTGGGAGGGGAGAAGATCGAAGCCTTTATACGTCATCTAATACAAGACCGCTCTATTGGGGATCTGCCTATCCCTTTTTCTACCGTGGCAACTAACTTGCGTACAGGCAAAGAAATCTGGCTCCGGAACGGCTCCGCCGTTAAGGCAGTGCGGGCAAGCCTATCCCTGCCCGGCATCTTTACCCCTGTCCGGCAGGGGTCGCTCTGGCTGGTGGATGGAGGGTTATCAAACCCTGTTCCGGTCTCAGTCTGCCGTGCCATGGGTGCGGACCTTGTGATCGCGGTTAATCTTAACGCTGATATTCTGCTGCGCCCAAGAAAAAATACCAATGGTCAAGGAAGGACGGTACGTTCTCAGCAAGACCTACGACTAGATCAAACCTTCCGGCAGTATTGGCAACGTCGGGGAGAGCCGTTTCGGAAGCTATTCTCACGCAGATCAGGCAAGTCGTCTCTGTCTATCTTCGAGGTTCTGCTCTACTCCCTCAACGTCATGCAGGATCGTATCACCAGACAACGCCTGGATGCAGATCCCCCTGATTTCCAGATTGCTCCTTATCTGCGGCATATCCAACTGCTGGAGTTCCATCGGGCCGAGGAGGCTATGATCGAAGGAGAGCGTGCGGCCCAGGCTCTTTTGCCAGCAATCCGGGAAAGCCTGGCAAGAGAAAGCCTCGAAGAACTGCAATAAGGCCCTGCGTCCAATTGGTGGGGCTCTGGGAGGTTTAACTGGGGCCGTTACTGGAGGAGCCGTTCAATCCCAGGAGCAAGCTGCAGGTTTACCAGCAGCGGCAGCTTGAAGAGCAACAGCGCGAGCTTGAAGAACTGAGGATGCGCCAGGACTACTACTAAAATCAGACCTAGTTTTTAAGAGAGTCCTTTAAGCAGCAGAGACTCTGGACGCCCGATCGGCATGCTTGCCAAGAAATGTCCCGAGCGCGGAATTAAATGCCTCTGGTTGTTCAATGTTCGTAAGGTGGCCGGCTTCTGCAAGCACCACCTTCTCAGCGCCAGGAATATTTTTTGCCAGGTAGTCAGCGGTGGCCGAGGTAGTAATCTGATCTTCTTTGCCAACAATAACTAGCGTAGGCACAGAGATTTTCGGTAGGACCGCTCGGAAATCCGTACTAACAATTGCTTTGAGCGCCTGTTTATACGGTTCCGGACGGAGCATGGCCAGGGAGGACTGCAACTGTTCCCGTACCGACGGCGGCGCACTTGGCGCAACAAGAACTTCTATCAGGTCTGGGGCAAAGTCAGCAGGCGTAAGTCCTCTCTCTAAAGGCTCCAGCCTGCGAGCCAGGAAATCTTTTTTGGCTTCTTCCGGGGCTGTGCCCAAGCCTGGTGAGGTGTCCACCAAGGCAAGGGTGGCCACACGGTTAGGATAGCGCGCATAAAAGTCCTGGATTATCATCCCTCCCATTGATAGCCCGACCAAATGGGCGGTCTCAGCCTTGAGATGGTCAAGCAGGCGCTGCAAGTCATCGGCATAATCGCTAAACCGCAGCGTTGTTGGCGGGTCATTGCTTGCTCCATACCCCCGGGCATCCCAGGCCACTGCACAAAACTGACGGCCAAATACCTCTAGCTGCTTTGCCCAGTTAGTGCGGTTGCCACCAATGCCATGAAGAAAGACCACCAACGGACCACTGCCTCCGATGTCATAGGCAATGGACACGGACTCACCTGTATGTTGCGTGACCCTCACAGGCTTTCCTCCTATTAGGTAAATTTCCTGGATGCCTGCTTACGCAGGCATGACAAGGGTTTGAGTCATTCCCGCGAAGCTTGTCCTCGGGAAATCGGGGAGCGGGAATCCAGAATTCGCTCACTCGGTTAGAGGCTTTGGGAAGCATTATCACCGGACAATCTAACCCTGTCAACCAAAATTCAAACCCCAAGCCAGAAACGCAGAAACATGAGTACACTGATCAGGTAAAGAACCCCAATCAACAACCCTCGAAGCACAGTATAGCTTATCCGGCGGGCCACTCGTGGCCCAATCTGCCCACCAATGAGAACCCCAGGAGCAACAAAAAAGAGAATACTAAAAAGCTGCTGATACTCGGTACTGAGAACCTGAAAGAGAGAAGGAGAGAGCCGGGCGAGCGAAGCACAGATGCTGGCAAAAAAGACTAGGGCAACGGTTGTGCCGACCGCCTCCGCCGGACTCTGACATTGCTGATGGCGCAGGCAGCGTGGCATAATGAGTTTTCCCAGTCCTACAGTAATAAGGCCGGTAAGAAATCCTCCCAGCGCCGCCACCCCCCAATATATTCGCTCCTCTTTTACTATATCAGATCCACCTTCTCTGCGCAGAAGAATCCAGAAGACACGGCTGCTGTATACAAAAACAAAAACGGCAAAGGCCAGGAAAAGCAAGCCGGGCTGCACAAAAGGAGCTGCCAGGCCGCCAAGGAGCGTTAGCGGAATAATGATCTTAAGATACCCCCGTACCAGAAAGAAATTCACTGTGCCCTGTCGGAGGTTGCGGATGAGGCCGCTGGAAAAGCCAAAGATCATGCTCACCAAGGAAAGCCAAAAGCCCAGCTGAGGATCGAGTCGAAGCCAGAGCAAATAAACAGGGGTAAAAAAGTTTGCCCCTGACACTCCGGTAGCCATAGCAAAAATGGCAATGGTAATCGCCACAGGGAAAAGGTACCACAAGCCGAGATCAGGTGTCACAGAAACCTCCTTAAAAGAGTCTCTTTTCCTCGCTTGCCAACCGATCAAAGTCAATTAGGTCTGGGATTTCCACCCTAATATTGACAATGACCTCTTTTACACGTATAAACTCAAGGGTTTATAAATTGAACTCCGTATTCTAGTTTGTGAAGGAGGTCCTTCGTTATGCCAACGGCACAAAATGTAGATACCCCATTGCAAGTGGGTATGGCTGTGATCTGCCAAAATCCTGATCAGAGGATCTCGGATTACGAGGTCTATAAGAATGAATTTCGTCTTGCCGACCTTGCTGAACCTCTTGGCTTTGACTCAATTTGGAGTGTTGAACATCACTTTACCGACTACACAATGGTTCCCGACGTCCTGCAGTTTCTGACTTACATGGCAGGACGGACCCAGCGTATTAAGCTTGGATCGATGGTGGTTGTGCTCCCCTGGCACGATCCCATGCGCGTTGCCGAGCAGGTGGCTATGCTTGACGACATGAGTGACGGTCGTCTTCTCCTTGGCCTTGGTCGCGGCGCAGGCCAGGTTGAATTTGAAGGGTTCCGTTTGGATATGGGCGAGTCGCGCGAGCGTTTTGTCGAGGCAGCTGATATGGTGCTCATGGGGCTTGAACAGGGTTACTGCGAGTACGAGGGGAAGTTCTACCAACAGCCACGCAAGGCCATCCGGCCTAAGCCCTTCAAGTCATTTAAGGGCAGGACCTATGCTGCCGCTGTTTCACCTGAGTCGTCCGAGATCATGGCAAAGCTTGGGATCGGCATTCTCATCATTCCGCAGAAGCCATGGGAAAGTGTAGCCGAAGAACTTAATAGCTATCGCTCGGTCTACCGTGAGGTGAACGGGGCTGAAGCGCCGCCGCCAGTTGCCGCTGGTTGGGTGTTCTGTGATAAAGACACGAAACGTGCAGAAGAGATGGCGCGCCGCTACATTGGCGCCTACTGGAAATCGGCCATGCTACATTACAACTTTGGCGGCGATCACTTCGCCAAGACTAAGGGTTACGAGTACTATGGCAAGATGGCCGAGCTGATGGGCGGGGCTAAAGCTGATGGGGTTACCGATTTCTTTCTCAACCTCCAAGTATGGGGAACTCCGGAGCAGTGTTTCGAGAAAATACTGGACATCCGCTCCAGAGTTGGGTGTGACACATTCACGGGTGTATTCACCTATGGTGGGGTGCCTTTCGAGGAGAGCGAGCGGAGCCTTCGCCTGTTCGCCAGTGAGGTAATGCCGCGGCTTCAGCAGCTCGGCGAAAGGGCCGTCGCTTAGCGTCTTATGGCCCTAATGTCGCAGCCTTAGGGGGGCTATCATGCCCCCCTTTTTATGTACCCAATTCAACGATCTTTGTAACTGAAACAGAATTTCGGCAAAAAGACAATTCAGGCTCCAGGAATCTTGGTGAAATTCGGCTCGCGCTTTTCCAGGAACGCAGCGACTGCTTCCTGGTTTGCTGCTGCGCCAACCAGATGCTTGTAGGCCTCGACTTCCCTGGAATGGGCCTGTTTGGCAAGCTCAAGCCGCCCTCCGGCAAGCATCAATTCCTTGGTGGCAATCAAGGACGGGATGGGGTTAGCTGCGATCTCTGTAGCCACTGCCATTGTCTGTTGCAAAAGCTCGCTCCCCGGGTAGACCTTCCAGACAAGGCCGGCCTCGCGTGCCTCTTCAGCCGTGAGCCACTGCCCTGACAGCAAAGTGTAAGCTGCGTGTTGCCAGCCCATCACCCTGGGAAAAAGAGCACTACTGCCTGCCTCTGGAGCGAGACCGAGTTGGGGAAATGGGGTACGCAGGCGGGCATTGCTGGCCATGAGCACCAGGTCGTAGTGGGCAAGCATGGTCATGCCAATGCCTACCCCTAGACCATTGACCGCTGCAATAAGCGGCTTAGGGAATGAGGTGAGTTGTGAAAGAAAGCTCGGAAATTGGAAGGTCTCGCCTCCACTGTCAAGCATTGCTCTCATTTCAGCAAGATCCTGTCCAGCTGAGAAGGCCCGTCCCTCACCGGTGAGGACAACCACGGCAACGCCGGAGTCTTCCTCAGCTTTGCCAAGTGCATCACGGACTGCCCTATATAGCTCATTATTAAACGCGTTCAGAGCCTCAGGTCGGTTTAGGGTAAGTCGCCGCACCCGGCCAACGTCTTCGGTCTTTAATACCATTGGTATTATCTCCTTTACCTGTACTTATTCCTTTTTTCTCTTCTCCGATCAAGGCTCAGCTGCTGGACCGCGGATACCAGCTTATAGGTCTTGAGAGAGTTATGGCTCCAGCACACGGCTCGCCATTATGTTGATAGGCAAACTACCGGCAAACGTTGACCTGCATCACTGTGGTGATATGGTAAGCTAGTAAGTCTTATTGTGTAATGGTAAGGTTATGGAGCGATTATATAATCTAGTTGTTCACCGGCCAAAGATCGTTCTCCTTCTTCTCTTTCTTATCACCGCCTTCTTTGCTTACCATGCACAGCATATTTCCCTCGATAGCTCAGTAGAAAGCTTGCTGCCGAAGAATGATCCCGACAAGGAATACTATGATGGGGTTCGCGAGCTTTTTGGCAGTGACGAGGTCGGGGTAGTGGGCCTTATTACTGATAATGTGTACACCCCAGAAGTGCTGCAGAAGATTAAACGCCTCACCGAAGGGATTGGAAAAGTTGACGGAGTGGAGGATGTCCTTAGTCTTACCAGTGCCCTGGACCCCATTGTTGATGTAGTGGATCCCCCTCCCCTTATCCCTAGGATTCCTTCTACCCCAGCGGGTCTGGAAGAACTCAAAAACAAGCTGGCTGATAGGCCTATTTATATCAAGAACCTGGTTTCCCCAGACGGCAAAGCGGCAGCTATTAGCATTTTCTTTGCCGATATGAGTGATGACGAATTCATCAGCCGGGGCATTGATGGTCAGATCCAGGCCATTGTAAACAAAGAAGACGGACCGGAAAAACTCTATTATACCGGCCTTCCCCACTTTAAGGTTTACTCCGCAGAGGCTCTAGGGGGAGACCTGAACCGATTTGTGCCTTTGATCCTGATCTTTATTGTAGTGGTGTTGTTTATTTGCTTTCGCTCTTTGCGCGGGGTGCTGCTCCCCGCCCTAACCGTGATTATAAGCCTAATCTGGACCCTGGGCATTATGGTGCTCACTGACGCCGGCCTTAGCCTTGGCAGCATTGCTCTGCCCCCTTTGTTGCTAGTATTGGGCACGGCCTACTCTCTGCACGTGATAGCTGAGTATTATGAGCTGGCTCAGCCTGGCCGTCCGGTGGATGAGGTGGTGCGGGAGACTTTACGGAAAACTCTCCCGCCAATCTTTCTTACCGCTTTGACCACTGTCCTGGGTTTTCTCTCCCTGGTGGTTAACCGTATTGTTAGCATCCAGGAGATGGGCCTTTACTCCTCAGTGGGCATTACTATAGCCTTTATTCTTTCAGTCCTCTTGGTACCAGCGCTTCTGGCTCTTATAAGCCTACCCTCCCGGCCAGAAGAAGCTTATTCCCCCACTATAAGCTCTCTGCTGCAAAGGCTGGGCCGGGTGGATATTCGTCACCGTGGCGCCATTATTGGTGCTGGCATTCTCATCATCCTTCTTTCTGTTTGGCAGCTTTTCTCTATTCAGGTAGACTCCAATTTTCAATCTTTCTTTCGCGAGCGCGATCCCATCCGTCAGGCCACTGATGCTATTAATCGCCACCTGGTTGGTAGTATGGCCTTTTATGTGGTGATTGACAGCGAAGAGATAGACATTATGAAAAAGTGGGACACGCTGCGTAGGATCAAAGACCTCCAGCGCTATATTGATTCCCTGCCCGGAGTGGACAAGACGGTTTCTTTTGTTGATTACTGTGAGCTTCTGGATCGAGGTGCCCAGGAGGGGGGAGGAGGGGAAGGCGATATTCTTATTTCCCCTGAGGGGGAGATCATTGAGGCTCCAGCGGCAGAGGAAACCACAACCTTTTGGGAAAACCCTTCCCAACTGAGGGCGGTGATATCGCTTGTTGTTGGCAGTCCCAAAAGCTTCTCCAGAGTGATAAACCTGGACTTTACCCGTACCAACATTCTTGTACGCACCACTCTTTCCCGCGCCAGCGACATTGCTGCCACAGTAGACATGATTGAGGCTTTTGCCCAGCAGACTTTTCCCCCTGAGCTCCAAGTCCGCACCAGCGGCAATTTGATTCTTCTTACTCGCACTACTGGTGATATTATCAGTGGACAAATCCGCAGCCTCTCTCTTGCTGCCGGGGTTATCTTTGTCATTATGTCGGCCATGTTTCTCTCTGCCCGGGTAGGGGTTATTGCTATGATTCCTAACCTCTTCCCTATTCTTGTTTTCTTTGGCTTGATGGGAGTCTCGGGAGCTGTTCTGAACACGGGTACTAGCATCATTGCCTCGATTGCCCTGGGGATAGCGGTAGATAACACTGTACACTTGATGACCAGGCTGAGCTCTGAGGTACGAGCTACCTCTGACCAGGAACAGGCATTATTAGCGACCCTTTCCACTGTGGGCAAGCCGGCCCTATATGCCTCAGTGATTCTGTTTTTAGGCTTTCTTGTTTTATGTCTATCGACCTTTGTCCCTATCCAGGAGTTTGGTCTGCTCTCTGCCGCCACCATGGTGGTGGCTCTGGTTGCCGACGTTATGCTACTGCCCGCCCTTCTTACCACCACCCGCATTATCACCTTGTGGGATGTGCTGTACTTAAAGCTGGGCAAAGATCCTCATAAGACCATTAGTATATTTGAAAACCTGCGTCCCTCCCAGGCCAAGATTGTGGCCTTGATGGGTGAGTTAAGGTCTTTCCCCCGCGGGCAGCCCATTGTGCGTCAGGGTGAGGTGGGAAATGAGATGTTTGTGGTTATCAATGGCAGAGCTGAGGCGCTTATTAACTCTGGGGGACAGACTCGACGGTTAGGAGAATTTAAGCGAGGGGATGTGTTTGGTGAGATGGGGCTGATCCGCCGTCACAAACGTACAGCAGATGTGGTTGCCACCGAGGATATGGAGGTGATGGCCATGGATGAGCGTTTCCTTGCCCGGGTAC
>CBDCRK010000014.1:0-14521 GCA_965220955.1 uncultured Binatia bacterium (SeqCode)
CCTTTGATAATACTAATGTCACACTTTCATTTGTGAGAAACCCCGGTATAAATTTCCGGGGCTTCCCCAATGCTCTGACCGGGGTTTCTCCAAGGAGAAGCGGGGCAAGGCTTTAACATCCAAAAAACAGAAGCCTATCACTGTAAGTGAGGTGTCATCACCCCCGATAAAACAAAGGGGCTTTCCCGGCTTCTCCCGTAAGCAACTAAATGTTGCGCCTACAGAAAACCAGTTTATTCCTTCCTTAATGTGACCTCCTTTCAGCACCCATTCTCCGTGGAGAAGCCGTCAACTCTGCCAGCCCAGCTCTTCCAACCTGAGTTTAGATTGGCCGTAGGCTTCGTCCACCTTGTCTCGAGTCATGACCTCAAGAAGCGAAACGCCATCGTATTCAATCTCCTGCAACTTGCTGGCCACTGCGGCAAAGTCGACATTGCCTTCGCCTATGGGCGCATGGATATGCTCGCCATAGTTGTCGGAGAGATGCACCAGGGCCAGCCTTTCCTTGGCCTCCTCTAAAGCCGCTATCGGAGATTGGACAGCATTGACATTGGCTATATCAACACACACGCCTATGGCGGGACTGCCGATCTCCTCTGCCATCTGGGCCGCCTGCGCCCCCGTCTCGATAAAGCCGCGCGGTACTGTCTCGATAGCAAGCGTGACCCCATAGCGTTCCGCATCTTCTACACAAGCTGAGATGATCTCCTTGGCCAGAGCCCAGGCCGTCTCCATACGCGGGGCGACCAGACCCTCCCGCCTTCCGGGAAAGATATCAAGGACTTTACCGCCAAGGTCATGAAGCAGTTCGATATTTTCTTTCATCTGCTTCACGACTTCCGCTCTAATACCCGGATTGAAGGCGACCAGGTTTAATTCCAGCCACGCCGGCTGGCTGGAAATCACGTGCATCCCATAGGATTCAATCTGCCGGCGCAGCGTTTCTCTAGCTTTAGGATCTAAATCCCTGGGCCAGATGTGGGGTGGGGCGGTCATAACTTCCAGCCACTTGAATCCCAGAGCGGCGAGACGCTCCAAAGTAGCTTCCCAGGAATGGTCAAACACGTAAGTGTAAGTGCAAGCTCCCAGACCAAGCGTCATTTGTCAACCTCCTTCATTCAATCATTCAAGACATAACCACCATTTGCGGTAGACCATCAATATGACCCCAGGTGGTTAGAAACTCGCAACCTTCCTCGGTCACCAACACCATGTCCTCCAGGTTCATACTCCACAGCTGATCGGTATAGACGACCACCTCGATAGTCAAAACCATGCCGGCCTGCAAGGGTGTATGATCTGTCGGCAGCAACCAGGGCGGCTCATGGGTATCCACCCCCAGCCCATGGCCTAACAGGACAACCGTGGGCTGCAACCCTGCATCGGCCAACGGTCTATAGCCAATATGGAAAAGCTGTGCGGCTTCGACGCCGGGTTTGATTGCTGCCGCAATCCTACGATAGGACTCTACCATAGCGGCATAAACCCGCTTCATCTCATCGGTCGCTTCGCCAACCACGGCCACCCGGGCTAAGTCGCAATGGTAGGGCTTTTCCACGAAACATCCCAGATCGATCCGCCCTACGTCGCCGCGCCACAACGGCTTGTCCCTGGCAATTCCTGTCTCTTTTGGAAGGTAACAACCTGACTGAACATACTCATATTCCCACTCCGCACCGTCTTGCCTGGCCTTAGGGCCAAACCCAAGGTGAATAAAGGCATGCTCGGCGCCTTCTTGCTCATAGGTTTGCTCAATGGCATCCCACAGTGCTCCCCAACGTACCCCTTCCTGGGCTACGTCGAATGCCGCTTGCATGGCCAGCTCCCCTACCCGGGCCGCCTTCCTGATCCGCTTGATCTCTTCCTCTGACTTCACCATGCGCAGACGCCAGAACAGGCTAGAAGCATCGACGAAGGTAGCCTGTGGCAAGGCGTCTCTTAGTTCCTGAAACAAATTAACTGGCGTGTGGTCCAGATCCAGGCCAATCGTCGCGGCCGGCAGCCCGAGTTCGGCTAAAGCTGTGGCCAGACATTCCGCCAGGGTCGTGTCCTTCTCCAGGTCTGACAAAAAATGGTAGATCCCTGGGGCGAGAGATTCCAGATGAGGACTGCGTCCGTAGTATCGTTGCTCCTCCATCCAGTTCGCCACTTTGGCCGCCACATGGGCGATGAAGAGCGAGGCCTGATCAGGATCTTTGGGAAGCGCAGCCAAGACAAAGTTAGGCTCTCCATCGACCAGGAATTCAGCGTATTGAGACCGCCCCCAATATCCACTCAGGTAACCCACATTGTGGCTGCCGATACCCAGGAGTAGGTCCATACCTTGCTGCTCCATGAGCAATGTGGCCCGTTGCCGTTCAAAAACAGGCTCCATATTCCTCTCCTAATCGGGTTCTATAGAGCGTATGTTTAAGGCTTTGCCGGCATCGTATAGAAATCTGGCCCTCTGGCCACGACATTTCTATACTTTTCCAACTCCAGATCCTCCAGCTCGTCCGCATGCTGCCAAATCTTTCGTATTGCCTCGATAATGTCGTCTATATCCGCTTGCGTCCCCAGCAAGACAGCCTGAGGCAAGACAACGGCCTCACTGTAGCTGGCCTGCTCCGTCACTGGCAGACTCAACTGCCGGTATGCCGCGCCCGAAAACAGGACGGATAAGGGAACCGGCTCATAAACAGGGCTGATAGGGATACCCTCTTCACAAAGGGCGGCTATGAACTGTCCGCGCGATGCTCCCTGAAAACCCTCGCCATTGTACTTAAATACATAGGCATAGAACCCCTGCCTGGTTACCCGCGGGTCCTGTTTTAAAGGGCTGATACCAGGGATCTTGCCTAATTCCTTATCCAGATAAAGAGCATTCTTTTGCCTTTGTTCCGTATGTTCGTCCAGCCGGTTCAATTGAGCCAGCAGGATAGCTGCCTGAAATTCAGTCAGACGATAGTTCCGGCCCAGCACCTGCTGGCTTGAGCGATCACCCTTCCGCAACCGACCGGAATTAATGTAGGCATGACAAAGCTCGCTCATTTCCCTGTTGTTGGTGAGGATCATTCCTCCCTCACCCGAAGTCATGGTCTTAGAGGCCTCGAAACTGAAACAACCCAGATCGCCAAGAGAGCCAACCCCTTGGCCCCGCCAGCGGGAACCATGGGTGTGGGCACAGTCTTCTATCACCACCAAGTCATGCTTTTGGGCGATATCCAGAATGCGGTCCATATCTGCCAGGCAGCTGTACAGATGAACAGGAATGACCGCCTTGGTGCGCTCGCTGATCGCCGCTTCGATTTGTTCGGGGGCAATACAGTAGGTATCAGGCTCAATGTCGACAAAGACCGGAGTTGCATTGACGAATAAGGCCGAACTGGCCGTGGTCACCCAAGTTAAGGCCGGCACAATAACCTCGTCCCCTGCTCCAACCCCGGCCACTCTTAAAGCCACCTCCAGGGCGGCCGTACCACTTATGCACGCCTCTCCATACTTAGCCCCTTGGTACGCGGCGAATTGTGTCTCCAAGGCCCTAACCTTGGTTCCCCGAAAGATACTCCACCCACCGCTGCGTACGACCTCGGAGAGTGCCTCTAGCTCCGTGTCATCCCAGACCGGCCAGGCAGGGAAGGGTTTGTCCCGAACCGGGTTTCCACCTGTGATCGCCAACTGTGTCATCTTTCTTTGCTCCAGACCTCGACCTCTCGCCTGTCTGCTGCTGCTTCGTATACGGCCCGCATTACCTGCAGATCTTTAGCAGCATCGATGCCTGAGCTTCGAGGCTCCTGATCCTCAAGGATGCACTGGACAAAATGCTCCAACTCTGCTTCGTACATATTGACCCGAGGAAAAACTGGTTCTCGTAACTCTCGGTATCGTGTAGAAAAGAAGGAGGTCTTGCCAAAATCCAGGGGAATGTGGGGATAGCCTAGCCGGGTCCGGATGTAGCCTTCCGTGCCGGTGATCAGGTGCTCGCGCGTGCCTTCCCCAACACCGCTGATCTGGTGCGTAGCCAGCAGGCCACTCTCGAATCGCATCACAATGAAAGGTCTATGCTCATCAATATCGGCCCAAACGCTCTTGACCTCTCCGAACCAATAGCGCAAAAGATTGATGTAGTGAGAACAGGTATCTCGGACCAGGCCAGGAGGAATTTCGTCGTCAGGAACATTTGGGCGTTCCTCTTCCGCCTCTGCTAATTCATTATCGCTGTCCGCCTTGAAGATCAAACCATAATAATCGGCCACATCTATTGGCCAGATGTAGATCGAGTTGCAGGTTAAGGGCTGGCCGATGAGTCCTTGGCTCAAGAGTTCTCTCGTCTTATTGCAATCGGAGTCGAAGCGCATCATGTAGCCCACCATCAGCTTAACGCTCTGGTCGGCGCATCGTTGCACCACTTCTTCACCCGCAGAAGGGGACGTAGCAATGGGCTTCTCCATGAAAACATGTCGTCCGGCCATGGCGGCTTGGATAGCGAGGGAAGCGTGAAATGTCTCAGGCGTGAGGATCATAACCGCATCGATGGCCGGATCGTCCAGCATCGCGCCGACCGTGGGATAAGCGCGTGTGCCGGTTGCCTGGCCCACCATCTCAGCCTGCTCCTTAATCACATCTACCACACCTCGCAACTCGACAATAGGGCGTTGTTGGTACTGTAATTTCATTAGATTGGGGATGTGTACGCTCTGAGCCACCCCCCCACAGCCGATCAAGCCGATCCCAATCACTGTGTTGATCCTATTCCTCTACAAATAACAGCCAGCTTTTAGCTTTACTGGTGAGAAACCCGAGCGTAAATGTCGGCCTTGCGGTGGCAAGGCAGCTTCAGCTAGTTCAATGGGTCTCTGTCGCTTACGCTTACAGGAGAAGCCGGCTTGAGTATAGACAAGCAAGAGATGCTAGCCTTTCATCCCATGGCTCAAGCGTGCTTACTTGTAAGCCTGGGGTATTTCCCGACTTCTCCCATAATCTCTAATCCAGGTACAATCCCTGTGCATCCCAGTCTCCGTACCTTGGGAGTGGTGCTTCGGGGTCTACAACCACGTCCAAGATATAAGGCTGCTGCGCAGCCAGCGCCTCTTTAAGAGCCGATTCTAAGGCGTCAGCTTTTTCTACTCTTTTGGCCCGGACACCATAAGCCTGGGCCAACTGCACAAAGTCGGGATTATACGGCTGGTTTGTTTTCTCTACTTTGAACTCGGTGCCGTAGGTGCTGCCGGTGTAGGCCTCTTGAATATTTCTGATCGATATGTAACCGTAGTTATTCAAGATGATCCAGATAACCGGAATATCATACTCAACAGCCGCAGCCAGCGTTTGCGGAAAAACGGTGAATCCACCATCGCCCGTTATCGCCATAACCGGCTTGTCGGGATAGGCCAGTTTAGCGCCCAGAGCAGCCGGTGGACCAAAGCCCATGGTCGCCCAGCCACCGCCAGAGGTAATAAGGGTCCTGGGCGTATAGCACACCATTTGCGAAGTGGTGATGCTCTTGGACGTACTGGTATCGGTCACCACAATGCCATCCCGGGGCAACAGGGTCCGAATCTCATGCATAACGCGCAGCGGATGGATGGGCGTCGTATTGGATGTCAGGCTTTTGGTCGCTTCCTGCCGCCAGTCAGTCATCTCGGCCTGCCGCTCCTTGGCCCAGGGCGAAACATCCCGCTGAGGTACGGTCTCTTTTACTGCCGCCAGTACGTCGCTCAGGACCGCCGCGGCATCCCCAACGATCCCTATCTCAACCGGATAGTGATTGCCAATTTCGCCGGGCTCGATATCAACCTGAATGAGCTTGGTGGGGGGAATGGCAAATGTGTATTGGGAGTCCCACGAACAGGTATCATGCTCGTTAAATCGGGTGCCCAGGGCTAAGATGACATCGGCGTTCAGGGTTGTTCTATTAGCCACCGAGGTTCCGCCAATTCCGGTTACCCCCATCGCCAGAGGGTCCTGCTCATCAAAAACCCCTTTGCCCATGACGCTGGTCGTCACCGGTATGCTCAGATAATGGGCTAGCTCTGTTAGGGCTTGGCTGGCCTCGGATAACAGCGTGCCTCCCCCGGCGAAAATGACCGGTCTCTCGGCCTGTACCAACAATTCGGCGGCTTTGGCAATTTGGGCTGCATCGCCTCTTGCCCCAGAGCCGGTGGCCATATGCTCCCACAAGTCTGGTATCTCCACGTCGGCCTTTGTGCTGAGGAGATCCATAGGGATGCTGATCAATACCGGCCCAGACCGGCCCGATACAGCCGTGTTAAAAGCACGCGTCATGACATAGGGCAGCAGGTCGATCCGTTCCACCCGCCAGACCCGCTTGACGAAAGGACGGTAAATTTCGTGCTGAGAGGCGTCGGCATGCATGCTTAACTCTTGAAAAGACTCCTGGCCATGGCGATACGTCGGCACTTCGCCAGCAATGACGAGCATTGGCGTGCAATCGAGGGCAGCATGGGCCACACCGGTGATTGCATTGGTCAGGCCAGGACCAATGTGTGTTAAAACCAGGGCCGGTTTATGGCTGGCCTTGAAGTAGCAGTCCGCAGCATGAGAAGCGATAGACTCGTGGCGGGTGCTGATGAATTTAATTTTCGAATCCTCAAGCGCACTAAGGATGGCTGCACCGGTGTGACCACACATTCCAAAGATATAGTCCGCGCCCATTTGTTCCAGGCACCTAACCACAATTTCCCCACCTGTCAATGATTCTTTGGTCATGTTGTCTCTCCCTTGAAACTCAGGTTTGCCAGCCCAACTCTTCAAGTGCCGTCTTAGATACCCGAAAATCTTCATCAGTGCCGCCGGGAATGACAATCTCCAATATACAAGGGCGCGTGTATCCAATTTCGAGCAGTTTGTTGCTTATCGCTCCAAAATCAATCGTCCCCTGACCCACTGGTAGTTTTTCAAATTGGCCGTCATTGTCATTCAAATGGACCATGGCCAGGTATTCTTTGGCCCTTTCCAGAGCATCCAGCGGCGGTTCTATTACGTTGGCATTACCCACGTCGATGGTTGCCCTGACCGCCGGGCTTCCAACCATCTGAATAAGCTGCAACACGTCGTCTGCCGTGGCAACGAAGCCACGGGGTACATTCTCGACAGCAATGGTTATGCCAAGGCGTTCCGCATCGTCTGCGCAGGCACTGATACTTTGCCGAGCCAGTTCCAACGCCTGTTCTTTGCTTGGGCCTATTTTGCCAATCATCGTTCCTGGCATGGTGCCCAGCACCTTACCCCCAAGATCATGCAGCAATTGAATATTTTCCTTCATCTGCCTTATTGCTTCTCCTCTGATGCCCGGGTTGGGCGAAGCTAATGAAAGCTCCGGCCAGATACCGGGCTGGCTGGAGAATACCTGCAAGCCATAGGACTCGATTTTCCGGCGCAGTTCCTGGCGCGCCTTTGCATCCAAATCTCTGGTCCAGACGTGCGGTGGACAGGTCATGATCTCTAACTGCTTGAAGCCGATGGCTGCCAAGCGCTCTAATGTAGTATCTAAGGAGTGATCAAAGAGATAGCAATAGGTGCTGGCTCCTACAATCAAAGACATAGCTTGCTCCTTTCGATAGGCGAATTGCCACCTGACCTGACGAACCACGATCGGTAAGTGAAGATTGGACCATGGAGTTAGCCAACCGTTTCATACCATTTGTTGAAAGATCGCTCTGGTCTGGGCGATACCATCAGCCAGGGGAGTGATTGGAGCCTGTCCGATGAGCCCACGTAGCCCCTTGTCATCTACGTCTGATGGTGCGGTGATATGCTCCTGGCCATGGGTGATAAGTCCGCGGGCAGATGGGATCTGTCGCTCGATCTCGGCCACGAACTCGGGGATTGAGGCCACTATCCCGCGCAAATTAAACGTTGACGCGCCTTTGTGTTCGGCCTTAGCGCAGGCGATGAAGGCTTTAGCAACGTCATCTACAAACTGGGCGTTTATGCGTCCGCCAAAGTCGATGTGGAACTGCTGTCCCGCTAGCCCCGCCTTAATGGCTACTGTCAGGTCCGCGCTGCGTCCTTGGTCTCGTCCCGGTCCATAGAGTACCCCAGGACGTAAGCCGATACTGGATAGTCTCTCATTCAACCAATAGATCCGGGCACTCTCCTCGTTGCACGCCTTGAAGACTCCATAGTAGCTGGCCGGAAACAGGGGGGCATCATCAGGAACAGGCATGACCTCATAGGCTTCTTCAGGGCCCATGGCCGCCGATGAACTGGCGTAGACCAACTGCTGCACTTGATCTGGAAAACGTTTTGCTGCTTCAAAGACGTTCAAGGTGCCGATAACATTTATTTGAGCGCCCCTTATCGGGTTAGCGTGACAGTCAGGGTGTTGCAGCGCAGCCAGATGAATAATTCGGGTAATGCCGTTATCCCCAATGACCTGAGTTAGCTGTTCGCCATCGGTTATATCGCCCCGGATAAACGTTATGCTGGCAATCTCCTCTGGTTTCATCAGTAACGCCATCCGCCTGGGCTCGAGATCCAGATCATATACCAGCGTTGGGTCTCCGGCCTGCACCAGGTTTTTAGCCACCCAGGCCCCAACACAACCCTGGCCACCGGTTATCAAAAAACGACGTTGGTTCATTATTCTTCCCGATTCGCGATCAAATATCCCAACTCCTTCGAGATTTCCTGGGCGGCCTCTTTAACCATGCTTCCGAACTCGGCTATTCTTTCCGGGGTGAACCGCAAAGATAAACCGCTGATCCCGACAGTTCCAACTACCTCCCCGGTATGATCTTTGATAACAGCGGAGACCCCGCTAAGGCCGGACAGAGTCTCGCCGATGCTGGTTGCATAACCCTGTGTTCGTATCTGACTCAGTTCCTTAAGCAGCGCCTCTCGGTCCACCGGAGCATCCGTGGCGGGCAGTCGCAGATTTGGATCTTGGAGGATTGTCTTAATCTCGTGCTCCGACAGATTGGCCAAAATGACCTTGCCAGGTGATCCATAATATAAATGGTACGGCTTCCCGATCTCGGCTTTATAGCGCAGCGGATTGGTACCCTCGATCTGATCAACGTATATGCGGCGGTCCTGGTAGCGGACGGCTAAAGAAACTGTCTCTGCGGACAACTGATGGAGGTCATTCATATAGGGCAGGGCCCGAGATCTGAAGCTCAATTGGTGGAGAAAAGCTTGAGACAAAATTAGCACAGATGGCCCTAAAGAATATTTGTCAGTTTCCTGATGCTGGATTGCTAAGCCCTTTTCAACGAGAGAGGTCAAATAACGATGAGCCGCACCTCTACTCAAGTTGAGGTCTTTAGCAAGGTCAGTCACACCAGCGGGAATAGAACGCTTAGCCAAATATAGAAGAACATCAACTGCTCTTTCTACGGCAACGACTGTGCGATGCCTCTTGTCCGTCATATTGTTATATAATACCTAAAAACCCGAGTTCGGAGTTAAGTTAGTGCTGGCAAGAAAGCCAAATCCTTGTCAGAGAGATGGAGAGATGGTTTTTTGGCTTGCCAAGTATAGGCAATCAGACCGGCAATGAGATTGACAGCAAAGTTGATCGTGCTGCGGTGGCGGGTGTGCAAAATCTGTGAGATATTCTTGAGTTGGTCGATGATGGTTTCAATGACGGCGCGCTTACGCGTGAGCAACTTATCGTCGAGAACAACGAGCCGATTCTTCATGTTTTTGCGAAGGGGCGTGATCAGTTGCAAGCCCCGTTCGAAGAGTTGCTCAAAGAGGGGTTGCGAGAGATAGCCACGGTCGCCGACCAGCTTACCCCATAGATTGTTGCTCATCTGTGGCACCGGTTTGCGGTCATCTACATTGCCCGGCGTGAGTTGAAAAGCCAGCAATTCACCTTGGTCATTGACAATCAGATGGAGCTTGAAGCCATAGAACCAGCCCATACTGCTCTTGCCGCGCGCGGCCACATCAGCAAAGAGCCGATGGCGGCCGATGCGCTTGTTGTGGCAGACGGGCAACGGGGTCGAATCGATAAATGCCACCCCTGTCGTCTGGCCGAAACGCCCATACAGATAGAAATACAAGGCTGGCAGGGCGGATGGCATCAACTCCACAATGCGCGTGTAACTGACCAGACCGGGAAATTCACTGCGCATATGCTGGCTAACGTGCTGCTTATAGTATGCCTTGAAATCACGATAATGCGACTGATGAAAGTGGATCAGAATCGTCATCACTTCACTCAAGCTCAGACGCGGCGCCGGTCCGCGTTTGCGTGCCACCCCCAACAGCTTGGCATTCTCCCAGGTAGCCATCCACTGACAAAAATCATCGACATGACAGAACAGTTCGAGTATACTCATCTTGAGCGCCTTTCATTGCCGGTAGGTTTTGGGTAAGGAAACTCTATTCTACCAGCTTGATAAGGCGCTCTTTAACTCCTCAGGTTAAAAAGTTATGATGAATATCCTCAGCGGCGTCATAAAGTAACAACAATCCTTACGAAATCTTGTTACTTTGCCAGGCCGCTGAGTATAACGTTCAGTCCAAACAACAAGATAAGCAAAGGCTGCGTCGCCCATTTGCCGGAAGGATGATGGAATATTGGGTCGCAACAATAGGAATTGGGAGTAGTTGCGGAATCAGATTCCGCAAGCCATCATGCTATAGATAGTCTGCCTTGTCAAACGGGGTTAATTTGGGTCAACCCCGAAGCAACTGCGGGAAATTGCTAGAAGAAACTAAGCGTGGCATAACCACTCCATACTCAATAGGCGCAGGAAAGTTATGCTGGCGAGCGGGTGTCCGTCAATTTTTTGAGAAAGTGGTGGATTGGAATCTAGCGCGACCGATGGGAGAACGTCGCCAGGGATGATTGGGTGGGGGGCGATAAGGAGTACGCTTGTCAGGAGAGGTGGGAGAAGTTTTCTGGGCAGATTGACTGGTTGAAGAAACAGGTTTAAGGGTGGTCGTAGTTGGAGTGGTGGATGAGGTTGACGAGGCAGGCCGTTGTATCAGGGCCGCCTGCCGAGCCCGACGTTCTGCTCTTAAGACTCGTCGTTGGTCGGTTGTCTGTTGACGCAATTGGGCGGCGATTTTGGGCCAATCTTCTTGCCAGCGATCATTACAAACCAAGTTCCGCAAGGCAGCCATAGGGTTAACATGGTCGGGAGCCCAGTGCATACCAGCCCCTTTCAAGCGGGTTTCAATCACAACTTTGTGGGCGCTCTCAACGACCCCGGAGCCAATAGGTAAACCTTGAGCTTGAAAAGTTGGATATTGCATGTGAGCTTCTCGCTTTTGCAAATAAGCCAAATTATCAGAGACAAGTTCCAGGGTGGCCTGGTCTGTTTGTAAACGCTGCAATTCTGCCAGGACCTCGACTGGTCCCTCATGTTTGAGTTGATGCAGTTGCTGTTCAAGCCAGCTTTGGCTTTCGTCTGGAGCTAAGGTGGCTTGTCCGACCTCACTAATCCGTTCGGCCGCGTGGGGGAAATCAAGAATACGGACCGCCTGAGGGCAATGAAAATCGATGAAACTCTGGATCCACTCCGCCCCATCGGCCGGGGCAGCCACTGGCTGGGCTTGTTCTAGTCCGCGACGGTGCATTTCCCCCAGAGCCAGGCGGTTGAACTGGGGGGCCTCTACCCGGCGAGAAAAGTAGGTAATGTTGTCGGTCCGCACCAGCCGCTTCCCATCCGCCCCCATGCTTTGACCGATTTCTCCAATGGCCACCGTTTTCACTTCCCTCCATTCGCTTCCGACCAGGGGCACCATGGCCCCATCCGCGCTGATCTGGATCTTGTCCGCTCCCGCTGGCACCTCCGGTATTTCTTGCTCGATCCGCTCCACTTCCCGCTGTTGCACCGTTTCATAAGCTTGACCAGCCGCTTGCGTCCGATGTCGGCTCATCGCTTCACTAACCCTTACTTTCAAGGTCGCTTCCAACTCTTTGGCCGCCTAGGCAAATGACGGCACCCACGTCCCTAACTGCACCAGACATTCGTGCGCATGCGGCGTCAAACTGCCGGGCAACAATTCTAATTCCTCATCTAGGGGGAAAAAGTCCAGTTCCACATTCTGGACAGGCCGCTCCTCCAGCTCAAAAACGCAGCCGACTTTCAATTTGGCTCAGGCTTGGCTTGCTCACCTCTTCTTCCCAGGCCAACAATTCATTGATGATGCTTTCTGCCTCTTTCATCAACTTACCTTTGGCTTCTGTTCGTTTTTTCTTCATCTTTACCCCCCTTCCTCCATTATCTCACCTTCCGCCCCTAAACAGAAATGTACCCCTAGGGTCGACCCTGAAGGAACTGCGGGGAATTCAGATAGGAGCTGCAGCGACGAAAAGGGGCCATTTTCGGCCAAAAATGACAGCTTTGGTCCATATGACACGCGCGGGGGTCTGGTTTCTGGGGCGCTTTGGCTCGATTGTCAGCTCCGAGGCAGGCTGGAACAGGCCAGGCTGGCCGGTGGCCATGGGGGGACGCGGATCAACAACAACTCTTCCAAGCGCCAGAGTTGATCGGTCAAACCCAGAGCCATGGCTGGGGTCTGTGCCTGAGGTCGAACTCGCTCCTCCCGCCCGGCTTGAGGCAATCCTTGATGGGGTAGGCACAGGTTGTAATAGAGCTGAACCAGAGTGAGTTGGTGTTGGAGACCAGCCTCACTGCGAGCTAGGGCCAGCACTCGCCGCCTTAAGGCTGGCACATGCTGACGCCAGGTCAGATTGAAGCGTTCGATGAAGGCGGTGTTGATGGACCAGCCGTGCTCAGCCAGCTTGGCCTTGATCGGTTTGAGCTGACCCCTAACCAAACGGTGCTTGACGCTGACCAAACGCCGTCTTAGGCGCCGCTTGACAACCTGGACGTAGGCAAACTCGGCTAGCCCCAGCCAGCGCCGACGAGATTGCCCTCGACTGTCTGCCACCTGCCCCCACTGCCCATAGTGGCTCAGTAGGCTAGTCTCGAAGCTGCGTTCCCCATCGGACAGAAACAAGGGGATCACCCCAGGAGCCAGCTGCTGAACCAGCTGATGGACCAGGGACTGGACCGTGCCTAGCCCGCGCTCACCCAGACGAAAAGTCAGCCAAAACTTACTGACCGGATCGATGGCGTTGTACAGCCAGCGGACGCTAGTCCGGTCACTGCTTTGAACAAGGCGTAATTTGACATACAAATCATCCAACTGAACCTGCTCTAGCTCCAGGTTCTGGCTCAAATAGGCTGACAGGGCTTCAAAATGGTTAGCAGCCAAGGCCAGCCACTGGGCTACTGTCTCCGGCTCGAGCTCGAATAAGCGGGCCGTCGCCTCAAGACTGAGCCCTTCGGCCAAGCCGGTTAGGACTTGATGGACCAGGTTGGGGGCAACCGAACGCCGATACAGTGGCGTGCCTCGAGTTTCGATAAAGAACTGACGACAGGCCTGGCAGTGCCACTGCCGCCAGCGTCCCCCATTTGGATAGCCATTAGCTCTCAGATTGCCTAAGCCTGGCCAGCCATAATACCGGCAGTCCGGATCGTCACAATATTGCCAAGTGGGCTTGACGACCTGCCGCCGGCCACGCTTCGAGCCGGGCCAGCGGGGCGGCGGGCTTGCGGGCACTTCTTTTTTCTCTGGCTCTGCCCGGCACTCGGCACACACCGGTCGTCGCGCCAAGCCTGGCAGTGCCCGGCTCTCGGCCAGCGCTTCTCGTCGTCGCTGGCGGGCCAACTCTCGCGACCAACGGGGCTCAAAGCTCCACACAGCTTTCCACTGCTGCCAGATCTCGAGCATCAAAAACAACAACCCGATCCCAACTAAATCGTGCATTAACAGAACAGGCCTGCTTGCCAGCATAACTTTCCGCCACCTATTGAGTACAGAGTTGTTATGCCTCTCTTAGTTTCACTTGGCAATTTCCCGCAGTTCTTTCGGGGTTGACCCATCAGCGACCTGGCGGTGGACCCGGTGCAACCGGAAGTTCTGTATGCTGCCACAGGCTTTGTGGCTGAAGGCGTACACAAGGGATCGTCCGGCCAGGTGGCGATGAGCACGGATGGCGGCGCCCAGTGGGAAATACTGGCGGGGTTGGAGGATGCTCAGGCGGCGGAACTGTTGCCTGTGACCGGACGGACAGGGACGGTGTACGTGCTTACTACTGCCAGCCGTACACCGCAGGCGCTGGGTGGGGAGTCAGTTTTGGAGACGGTGGAAACAGCCGGGCCACCGGATTCGGGTGTGAGGAAACCTGGTCAGCTTGCCTGGATTCTGGCGGGGCACGCCAGCGCAGCGCTCATCATTCTAGCGGCTGGTGAATTCAGAGGTAGGAGCCGGCGGAGGGTCAGCGCTGCTTACGGTTTGCGCACAGTTCAGGTGGGTTGAAGGTAAGGGCTCATTCAAGATCAGTTCTGTCGTTGTCGGTCCCGCCGGCTGAATTAGGAAGGCGCCCGCTCCCCCGTGGGCGTCTTCGGGATTTGTGACGCTGTCCGGACAGATGCTTTGGCGTTAGTTTGCGGTTGATTGCAGGTGTGGACAAACATTTAAGAACAGCCTGTTTGCCCGCTGCAGAGAGTGCGGTGTGCTTGAGAATGGGTCCGGAGTTGGGTCGCGGGCA
>CBDCRK010000015.1:0-412871 GCA_965220955.1 uncultured Binatia bacterium (SeqCode)
TCTTGTTCCACTAGGTGGTCCGGGGGCAGCGGCATAGTGGTGATAAGAGCTGCGTAATAGAGCATCCCATACTCTGGATGCAGAATAATATTAGCCGCTAGACTGCGCGTCCCCAAACCTGCAAGCACGGCAGCCAGCATCATGCTCATGGGTGGCGCATGGCCGCTCACCTCACGAGCGGGAGCCTGGAGCGCATAGTAGTCATATTCTCTCTCAATCATATCAGCCATAATATGCACGGCTACATTCTCACGCAGGTCATAGCCAATATTCTCCATCACATCATGGTCTGGAGAGTGCCAGGCGCCGGCTGTGGGTCCGTCCCCCCCGGCCACCACCACGCTTTTTGCTCCTGGTAGAAAATCCTCGGGTCGGTGTCCCTGAGGCACATAGCTATTGAACGCGTCAGCCGCCGCAATGCCAACAACCTTGGCTCCGGCCCTGAGTCCTGCTTTCTTAATCCTTTGCTTTGCCTCTGCGAAGTTGCTCTCAGGTTCCATACAGTTCGCTTAACCTATTTCTCCTTGCAGGCCAGGCGCAAGTTCACTCAAGTGGACATTGACCCGCCGCATCTAAGCGAACACCTGAGGGGATAACAGGGGCATGACGGTGTTAATCCTGCCCAATGATATCGCCGGGTAAATGCATCAAATGGGTTTGTCTCATCATGGCCAAAATTTCCGAGGCAATTTCTTCTATGGGTTTGTTGGTCACATTAATAATCGACCATTGGGGATGGTTGTTGAAGACTCGTTGTGCATACATTAATTCTCGACGCACAAAGTCGGGATTGGCATATTCTCCCGCAGCACCTCCCAAGTGTTCGTGACGCGCTCGTCGCAGTGCTGCTAAACGACGCGGATCAGTTGTGAGGCCGAACACTCGCCCGGGAGGCAGCTCAAAAAGAATCGCGGGTAGTGTCATTCCCAATATAACCGGCACATTGGCAAGAAACCAACCTTTGAAGGCAAGGTAAATACTTAGGGGTGTTTTGAAAGTACGGGAGACGCCAACAAGTACGATTTCAGCTTTTAACAGTTCGTCGACTCGCTGGCCATCGTCATGGCGGAGGGCAAATTCCATTGCTTCGATTCGTTGGAAATATTCTTTGTTTAACTTGCCAAAAAGGCCTGGCTTGCCAGATGGCGAATGAGCAAATTGATGGGATAGCTGTGCCAACAGAGGCCCCATAAGATCAATAGTTTCAACGTTGTGCAAACGACCGGTGCGTACGATTACCCCACGCAATGCATCCGAAACTACCGTGTGAACAATGAAGCCGTCAACCTGAGCAGCTTCCTTGACGATCTGCAGAACCTGCTTTTGGGTGCGTATTTCTGGTCGGTGCATTAGCTTTACTGCGGTTTCTGCATACTGTGTGAGAGCAGCTTTTAGGGTCTGTTCGGCCGTTCTTCCCGTACCATCAGAAACTATGAAAATGTGGTGCACTTCCTATTCTCCAAGTTGATCTTTCTAATTATATTGCAAACAGTGGCTGTCTGCAAATAGGAATTAGGCAGCGAGCCGGACCATGACTATTTTCGGGCTATGCCGATATCTTGATATATCACTGCCGATTATCTAGATAATCAGCAGTGAGCTCCCGATTATCCACATATCAGCGCACGCTCAAAATCTCCTGCGAGCGTTATGCTAAGGAGAGAGCAGTATGAAGGCAGCAGACCTCCCCCTCCATTACAACATTGTAGATATTCTAGAGCGCAACCTGGCTGAACGTCCCAATAAAGTTGCCCTGTATAGCCTCGAACGAGAGATGACCTTCCAGGAGGTTGCTAGCGAGGTGAACCAGGTCGGCCATGCGCTCATAAAACTCGGTGTTCGCACAGGGGAGTTTGTGGGGATTCTTGCGCTCGATGGCCCCGAGTGGGTGGCTTCCTTCTTTGGCACTGTGAAAATCGGCGCGATTGTTATAGGCATGAACACTCTGCTCAGGCCCCACGATTATGCCTACATGCTGCGTGACAGCCGGGCACGCGTGCTGATTGTGCATGAAGCCCTATTGCCACTCATTGAGGAAGTCCGTGATGAACAGCCATTTCTGGAGCATGTCATTGTTATTGGTCAAAGCCAACAAAGGAGCAATATTTCCTACCACGACTGGATCAGCGGTGAATCAGCCGAACTCGCAGCTGCGCCAACGCACTGCGAGGACTTCTGTTCGCTCCATTATTCCAGTGGGACAACCGGTGAGCCCAAGGGCATTCTTCATGCCCACAAGGATTATCCGCTTGCCGCTCAACTATGGGGCGTGAATGTATTGGATCTGCGTGAGGAGGATCGTACCCTAGCAGCCGCTAAATTGTTCTTTACCTTTGGCATGGGTGGAAACCTCATCCTGCCATGGTATGTGGGCGCAAATGTGGTGCTCTTTTCCGGGTCACCCCGTATTGCAACGAGTGTCCTCGAGGTCATTGGCCGCTTCAAGCCAACCATCTTCTACAATGCTCCGACCGGCTATGCGGCCATGCTGGCGGTTGAGGGATTTCCCGAGAAATATGACCTTTCCTCCCTGCGCCTGTGTGTCTCGGCAGGCGAGGCGTTACCGGCTCCGGTCTGGCACGAGTGGAAGGAAAAAACCAGGGTAGACATTATTGACGGGATCGGCTCAACAGAAAACCTCTTTATGTTTCTGTCGAATGGGCCTGACAATATCTGCCCGGGCAGCAGTGGCAAACCGTTTGCGGGGTATGAGTTAAAGATTGTTGACAACGAAGACAATGAAGTCCCGCAGGGCGAGATTGGCAACCTGATAGTTAAGGGAGAAACGGCGGCTCTTTCCTACTGGCATCAGTATGAGAGGAGTCGGCAGACCTTCCGCGGCGAGTGGCTCTTCACTGGTGACAAATATTATGTGGACGAGGAGGGCTATTACTGGCATGCTGGCCGCTCGGACGATATGCTGAAAGTGGGCGGTATCTGGGTCTCGCCGGTTGAGATTGAGAGCGCATTGATCAGCCATGCGGCCGTGTTAGAGTGTGCCGTGGTGGGATCCCCCGATCAGTCTAGTTTGATCAAACCCAAGGCGTTTGTGGTCCTCAACCAGGGCCAGGTGGCCTCAGAGGAGCTAGCTCGTGAGCTTATTGGCTATTGCCAAGAAAAAATGGCAGCCTACAAACGCCCCCGCTGGATCGAGTTTGTTGACGAGTTACCCAAGACGGCTACCGGCAAGATCCAACGCTTCAAGCTGCGCGACTAGTAGGGTACGCTTGGTTTGCTAACGCTCAAAATCGGTATAGGTTGAGCCAAATGCCCAAGAGCGGCCATGGCGGCCCTTTGAGAGTCGGTCCAGTCCAGCCAGCATCTTGGCGCACAGAAGCGGTTCACGGTAGGGCAAAACAAGAACGCCAATCCCCAGGAGCAGCCTGGTTTGCGGAGCCAGCCAGTGGAGGGTGGCCACAGGCTCATAGAAGGTAGCATCAAAGACGGCTCTCCCTTCAGGGTTTCCCGTCCAGAAGTCTTCCATGACCACCACATGGTCTGTGGCCCACAGGGAAGCAAAACTGTAGTTCTCCGCCGCTTGGGCGATGCGAAGCATCACTTCTGGTGAGGTCTGATCACCATAGTTACGAAATGATAGGCCAATGTCCATTGTTTACTTTCCTCCGTGGCCAAAAGCCATTATGAGTTAGCCACATCACCCCATATAAGGATTTGAGAGTGGGCCGCGCTTTGCTCCTCTTATCTCAGCCTGCCTTAGCAGAGGGGAATAAACGAAGCAAGGAAAACAAGCGTTGCCGAATGCTTACCCCAAATCTTTGGTATTTCTTTAAATGGAAATTCGTATAGGATAACATAGATATATTGGAGAAGGCATGACCGCGGACATTGACGGCGCATTTATGCGAGCCCTGAAACATATCTTTGCCGACCTCACGGAGCGGGAGTGGTACGAGGACTTGTATCACGCGCTCTGCAATATTGCCTGGGTCCACCAGTCCAGCGGTCAGCGGTGGTTGTGCTCGTGGCGGTATGCCGGCACGGTGACGGCAGTCCTCAGAGGGATGGGAGAAGATTACCTGGATTACTATGTGATGGGGGGCGAAGGTACCGTTGCCCCCTGGTTACGGGAGGCCCTGGCAGCCTATGGATGGGGGTCAGCAGGGGAGTAAGACAAGGCAGTTAGGGTTGGATTTTGAGGAGTGAGCGACTGCTGTCCTGCTTATTGAGGTGACCATCATGCAGATCTTCCAACTCCGCGATCAGCTCACCCGCGATTACGCCGCCTACACGAAAAGTTTTCTCCAGATCCGAGACCAGCGGATCAGGGAGTATGTTGAGCAAAGCCTGGACGCTGGCGCGCTCTGGCCCGAGCCGTTGATCCAACTCAATCCTTCATTCGAGCCAGGCGAGTGGATCGACGAATTGGTGGACTCGGGGGTGCTCCACCAGGAATGCCGCGGGGTCTTCCGCAAGGACAAAGACAAGCCGGAGTGCTTGGGCGAAGGCCGGCCGCTACGACTGTACCGGCACCAGTCTGAAGCGATCCGCACCGCGCGAGGTGGACACCATTACATTCTGACAACCGGCACGGGCTCTGGCAAGAGCCTCGCCTACATTGTGCCGATTGTCGATCATGTGCTCCGGCGCGGAAGTGGTCGTGGTATCCAGGCGATCGTTGTCTATCCCATGAACGCCCTGGCAAACAGCCAGCATGGAGAGCTCGAGAAGTTTCTCTGCTACGGCTATCCCAACCGCAAAGGACCTGCAACGTTCGCTCTCTATACCGGGCAGGAGTCGGACGAACAGAAGAATGCGATCGTTGCGAATCCGCCAGACATCCTGCTCACCAACTACGTAATGCTGGAGCTTGTGCTCACACGACCGCAAGAAAAAAACCTTATCCAAGCGGCACAGGGCCTTCAGTTCCTTGTTCTTGATGAACTGCATACCTACCGGGGTCGGCAAGGTGCCGATGTTGCCCTGCTGGTTCGCCGCGTGCGCGATGCCCTTGCGGCCCCGTATCTCCAACGTGTTGGGACATCTGCAACCCTTGCAGGAGTCGGCACCTATGACGAGCAACGTTCCGAGGTCGCAGAAGTCGCCTCTCTCCTATTCGGTGCAGAGGTTCGCCCCGTGCATGTCATTGGTGAAACCCTGCAGCGTGCAACTCCTGCGAGAGACATCAATGATCAGTCCTTTGTTGCCGCGCTCACGCAACGAGTTGCAGATCTAGACCGTCACCCGCCTGCCGACTACCAGGCCTTTATCGAAGATCCGCTTTCGATCTGGATTGAAAGCACTTTTGGCGTTCGTACCGAGCCCGGCAGCGGCCGTTTGGTGCGGGCACGGCCACGCAGTCTTTCTGGTAAAGACGGTGCTGCCCAAGCTCTCAGCCAGGTTACCGGAGTACCAGAACAACGCTGCATCGAGGTGTTCCAGGAAGGGTTACTCGCTGGCTACACCTGCGAGCTCCCACCAGAGACACGTTTCCCGCCCTTCGCTTTCCGTTTACACCAGTTCATTAGCCGCGGTGACATGGTGTATGCCTCCCTCGAACCTGAAGATTTGCGGCATGTAACCGTCTATGGACAACAGTATGTCCCAGGGGATCGTCATCGTGTGTTGCTGCCGCTCGTCTTCTGCCGTGAGTGTGGGCAAGAGTATTACTGTATCCGGGCGGCTTCCAGCACAGAGACAAGCAAAAAAGCTTTCAGGCCGCGTGACCTTAACGATCGCCTCAGTGATGAGGAAGGTGAAGCCGGGTTTTTGTATTTCAGCACAACCGATCCCTGGCCCAGCGACTCGGAAAATGTGCTGGCAAAACTCCCGGATGACTGGATTGAAGAATATCGTGGAGTCCCGCGAGTTCGGCGTGCCCGGCGGGATGAACTGCCACAACCGGTTCAGGTTGGACCAGAGGGTCAGGAAAGCGGTACTGGAATTGACTGCCACTATCTTCCGGCGCCCTTTCGCTTCTGCCTCTCCTGCGGCGTTGCATACGGCGCCCGACAAGCTTCGGATATTGCGAAACTGGCTTCTCTGGGTTCTGGTGGGCGGAGCACAGCGACCACGATCTTGAGCCTGTCTACAGTCCGCAGTCTGCAGAACGACCAAACCCTACCGGAGCGTGCGCGCAAGCTCCTCAGTTTTACTGATAACCGGCAGGATGCGTCCCTGCAGGCAGGGCACTTTAACGACTTCATTGAAATTGGCCTGCTGCGTTCTGCTCTCTACCGCGCCGTTCGTAATGTTAGTCCGGCTGGGCTGTCGCACACGGACCTCACGCAGAAAGTGTTCGAGGCGCTTAACCTCCCTTTAGAACGATATGCCAGCAATCCAAACGTGCGATTTCAGCAGCTGGCAGAAACACAGCGGGCGTTGCGGGAGGTGCTTGGGTATCGTCTCTATCGTGATCTCCAACGAGGTTGGCGAATATTCTCACCGAACCTTGAGCAGTGTGGTCTACTGGAAATGCAATATCTGTCGCTCAACGAGGTCTGCCAGGCCGCAGATGTCTGGCAAGACGCTCATCCGGCCCTTGTCATGGCCAGTGCCCAGACCCGCATAAAAGTCGCCCGGGTGCTCCTTGACTACTTGCGGCGTGAGCTGGCGATCAAAGTCGATTCCCTCACTCCCCAGTACCAGGAGAAGATTCAGCAGCTCAGTAGCCAGTACCTCATCGAACCCTGGGTGCTTGATGAGAATGAAGTTGCCAGTATGAAGCACGCTGCCATTCTCTTTCCCCGGGCTAGGAGTCCGAAGGATTATGGCGGCAACGTCTACATGTCTGCCCGCGGCGGGTTTGGGCAGTACCTCGGCCGCAGCTCGACATTCCCAGAATGGAACGGTCCGCTGCGTTTAGAAGACAGGCAGACCATCGTTCGGGATTTGCTCAAGGGGTTGCATGTGGCTGGTCTTGTGGAAATTGTCCGTGAACCAAACGAAAAGGACGATGTCTCCGGATACCAGCTCCCGGCCTCGGCGATGCACTGGATTGCTGGCGATGGGACACGCGCGTTTCATGATCCGATCCGCATGCCCAACGCCCCTACCTCTGGTGGACGAACGAATCCGTTCTTCGTCGATTTTTATCGGACCGTTGCAGCAGAGACGCAGGGCCTGGAGGCACGCGAGCATACGGCCCAGGTACCCTACGAACTGCGCCTTGATCGTGAAGATCGCTTCCGCAAGGGACAGCTCCCGATCCTGTACTGCTCTCCGACAATGGAGCTGGGGGTCGATATTGCCGAGCTGAACGTTGTGAACCTGCGGAACATCCCGCCAACACCGGCGAACTACGCGCAGCGTAGTGGGCGCGCTGGACGTAGCGGGCAACCTGCGCTGGTCTTTGCCTATTGTGCCACAGGCAGCCCGCATGACCAGTACTTTTTCAAACGGCCGGACCTCATGGTGGCTGGCGCAGTTTCACCACCGCGTCTCGATCTCGCCAACGAAGACCTTGCCCGCGCTCATGTTTATGCCATTTGGCTAGCAGAAACTGGTCTGAGCCTCGGGAAATCGTTAAAAGATATCCTGGACCTTGCTGGCGAAGATCCGAGCCTAGCCCTGCTCGACAGCGCGCGAGCAAGTATCGAAGCGGAAGGACCAAAACGACGAGCGCGGGAGCGAGCGACACAGGTACTGGCGAGCATTGCTGACGAATTGCGCACGTCAGAGTGGTACACAGACCGTTGGCTCGATGATGTGCTTGCGCAGGTTGGACGGCATTTCGAACAGGCGTGCGAGCGCTGGCGCGGCTTATATCGCGCAGCGCTCTCTCAGGCCAAGGCCCAGGATCGCATCATTCGCGATGCCTCGCGTAGTGCCCAGGACAAAGCTCAGGCTGAACGGTTGCGGCGGGAGGCAGAGGCGCAGCTCAAACTCCTGACGGAAACGGAGGAGCTGGTCCAGTCAGATTTCTATAGCTACCGCTATTTTGCCAGTGAAGGCTTCCTGCCTGGCTACAGTTTCCCTCGTCTTCCGCTCTCCGCTTATATTCCGGGGCGACGAACAAAACAACGTGACGAGTTTCTTTCCCGACCTCGTTTCCTGGCGATCTCAGAATTCGGCCCACGCGCCATTGTCTATCATGAAGGCTCCCGCTACCTCATCAATAAGGTTATCCTCCCCGTGGAAGATGAGGAGTTGCTGACGCGCCGGGCCAAGCAGTGCGCGCAGTGTGGCTACTTGCACCCTATCACTGATGGCGAGGGGCTGGACCTCTGCGAGCGGTGTAAAACGCCGCTTGGGACACCACTCGCATCACTCCTGCGTCTGCAAAATGTCTCCACCAAACGACGCGACAAGATTAACTCGGACGAAGAAGAACGCGTGCGTCTGGGTTACGATATTGTCACCGGGTTCCGCTTCGCCGAAGTAGGCGGACATCCTTCCTTCCGCACGGCCACCCTTGAGCAGGATGGAATCGTTCTGGGTCATTTGACCTACGGCCATGCGACAACGCTGTGGCGCATCAACCTTGGATGGCGGCGGCGTAGACAGAAAGAGCAATATGGCTTTGTCCTTGACACAGAACGTGGCTACTGGGCGCGGAACGAGCAGATGGCTGACGAGGACCAGGATCAAGATCCGTTCTCCGCACGCGCCGCGCGGGTGATTCCCTATGTGGAAGATCGCCGGAACTGTCTACTTTTTGAGCCGGCTGACTCATATAGTGACGCTGTCATGGCTTCACTGCAGGCCGCACTGAAGAGCGCAATCCAGGTGCAGTACCAGCTCGAAGACAACGAACTGGCGGCTGAACCACTGCCTGGTTCCGGCCTGCAGCCCCGCCGGTTGCTGCTCTTCTACGAATCGGCTGAAGGAGGAGCCGGTGTGCTCCGGCGCCTGCTTGACGACCCACAAGCGTTTGTTGGCATTGCCAAGGAGGCGTTGCGCCTATGTCATTTCCATCCCGATACCGGAGAAGACGAACACAGGGCACCCCGTGCGTCCGAAGACTGTGAAGCTGCCTGTTATGACTGCCTGATGGATTACTACAACCAGAGAGACCATCCCCTGCTCGACCGTCAGGCCATTCGGGAGATCCTTCTGCAATGGACACAGGCACATGTGGCATCCGCCCCGGCCTCACGCTCCCGTACGGAACATCTGGACCAGCTGATGCGCCTCGCTGGTTCTGACTTGGAACGGTGCTGGTTGCAATATCTGGATGCACACGGCCACCGCTTGCCGTCAGACGCGCAAAAATTGATCGACGCCTGCCACACACGTCCCGACTTTTTCTACGCAGACTGCCAGGCGGCGATTTACATCGACGGCCCTCCCCACGATTATCCGGAGCAGAGTGCACGCGATGCTGCCCAGACAGAGTGTATGGAGGATTACGGCTACCTGGTGATTCGCTTCGGTCATCGGGACGACTGGGCCGTAAAGATCGCGCAATACCCGCACATCTTTGGGAGGCCGACATGAGCTACGCCGCCGGATCATTAGTCAAGGCACGAGGGAGGGAGTGGGTTGTCCTGCCCGAATCAGAGACAGACTTGCTCGTGCTGCGTCCCCTGGGCGGGACCGAGGATGAAGTCACGGGGATTTGTGTGGCGCTTGAGCGCGTCGAACCGGCACGTTTTGACCTACCGGATCCTACCCAACTGGGTGACTACCGTTCCTGCCACCTGCTGCGCGACGCTGTGCGTCTTGGCTTTCGTTCCAGTGCCGGTCCCTTCCGTTCGTTTGGCCGCCTCGCTGTGGAACCGCGGCCATATCAGTTAGTGCCGCTGCTGATGGCGCTCAAGCTTGATCCGGTGCGACTGTTGATTGCGGATGACGTAGGGATCGGCAAGACGATTGAAGCCGGCCTTGTTGCGCGAGAGTTAATGGATCGTGGTGAGGTCGAACGCGTGGCCGTGCTCTGCCCACCCCAGCTGGCCGAACAGTGGCAGGGGGAGCTACGCGAGAAGTTCCACGTCGACGCTGAGCTGGTGCTCCCCGGCACGGCATCGCGCCTGGAGCGACACTGCCGGCTCGGCCAATCCCTCTTTGATCTGCACCCGTATGTGATCGTCTCGACCGATTTTATTAAGTCAGATCGCCGGCGAGACGAGTTCTTGCGCACCTGCCCGGAACTGGTGATTGTGGACGAGGCTCATACGTGCGCGTATGCGGGTGAAGCAAGAAGGGGACAGCACCAGCGCTATCAATTAGTCTCCGGTCTTGCTGCTGCTAAGAACCGGCATCTGATCCTGGTTACGGCAACACCGCACAGCGGCAACGAAGCGACATTCCGCTCGCTGCTCACGCTGTTACAACCGGAGTTTGCGAATCTGCCGGATGATCTCAGGGGGAGGGAGAACGAATACCACCGCCGGCGTCTCGCTGCGCACTTTGCCCAGCGGCGGCGGGGCGACATCCACCACTACCTGGATGCAGAGACCCCATTTCCGCAGCGGGAGGACCGTGAGGAGACGTATAGGCTCTCGACCGAGTATAAACGGCTCTTTGATCGTGTGTTGAGGTACGCGCGCGAAACGGTGGCAGACCCTGCGGGCGGCAATCGTCACCGCCAACGGGTGCGTTGGTGGTCAGCGCTGGCCCTGCTGCGCTCGCTGGCATCCAGTCCCGCTGCTGCCGCCGCGACCATGCGCAGCCGGGCTACAACCGCCGATACCGAGACGCCGGGCGAAGCCGACCAGATTGGACGTCACGCGGTTTTTGATCTGGTGGATGACGAATCGGCAGAAGGTGCAGACCTCACCCCAGGGAGTGATCCTGGCGAGGAAGAAGATGATTCGCAGTCTAACCGGCGGCGCCTGTTAGAGATGGCGCGTGAGGCCGATGCCCTGCGGGGAGAGAAAGACGAGAAGCTGAAAAAGGCAGTGAAGCTCCTAGCGGCCCTGGTCAAGGATGGATTCCAGCCGATCCTCTTCTGCCGCTTCATTCCGACCGCTGAATATGTTGCGACTGCCTTACGTGAGCAGTTACCAAAGGGTGTCGGGGTGGCGGCAATTACCGGTTTGCTCCCACCTGCGGAGCGCGAGGAGCGGGTGTTACAGCTCGCACAATCCCCCAAGCGTGTGCTGGTCTGTACAGATTGCCTGAGCGAAGGCATTAACCTGCAAGAGCACTTTGACGCCGTCATGCACTACGACCTCTCCTGGAATCCGACACGCCATGAGCAACGTGAGGGACGAGTCGATCGCTACGGACAGCCCAGCGAGACCGTCTGCACGATAACGTACTACGGCATTGACAACCAGATCGATGGCATCGTACTCGACGTGCTTATTCGCAAACACCGCGCGATTCGTAACTCGCTGGGTATCTCGGTCCCGGTGCCGGTCGATACGGAGCAGGTGGTTGAGGCAATTTTTGAGGGGCTCTTGTTGCGGGAAAGCGCGGGCAGCGTGGAGAACTATCTGCCGGGGTTCGAAGAATTCTTCCGGCCACAGAAAGAAGACCTGTTCCACAGGTGGGACGCGGCTGCCGAGCGCGAAAAGCGTTCTCGCACCATGTTTGCCCAGGAATCAGTCAAGGTTGACGAAGTGGCCCAGGAACTGCGTGCCATGCAGGCAGCGATCGGCTCGCGGGTGGACGTGGCTGCCTTCACCATAGAGGCCTCCCGTGCCCACGGAGCAGTTATCAGGCAGGTCAAGGGTCAGGGGTCAGCAGAGAGTGGTCAGGGGTCAGCAGAGAGTGGTCAGGGGTCAGTGATCAGTGATCAGATCCAACCCACTGACCGACCACTGACTACCGCTCACCGGCCACTGACCATTGAAAACCGATCAGCAATCACCGAATTTGACCTCAGGGAGACGCCACGGGCACTGCGTGAAGCAGCTGGCAACCGCGACCGCCTCACCGCTCGCTTCGAGCTCCCCATCCAGAAGGGCCAGCTGTACCTGAACCGCACACATCCGATCGTCGAAGGGCTGGCAAGCTATGTCATGGACACCGCGCTTGATCCGTTAGGAAATGGCATGGCCCGCCGCTGCGGGGTGATTCGCACAGGTCGTGTGGAGCGCCGGACGACTGTGCTGCTTGTGCGCTTTCGCTATCATATCATCACCCGCCGTGGTGACGCAGAGCTTCCCTTATTAGCAGAGGATTGCCGGGTGCTTGCCTTTGCTGGGTCGCCACAGAATCCGCAGTGGCTAGATACCACGCAGGCCGAGGCGCTCCTACAGGTGCAGCCTGAGGCGAACGTGCTTCCAGATCAGGCGGCACACTTTCTACGTGTGGTGATCGATAGTTTCGATGCGGTGCGACCGCATCTCGATCAGGTTGCAAAACAGCAAGGAGAGGAACTGCTCCATGCGCACCGTCGTGTCCGTCAAGCCAGCCGGATGCGGCATGTCCGTTACACTGTCGAGCCTCACCTTCCGCCAGATGTGCTGGGTGTATATGTATATCTCCCCGTAGGCAAAGGACAGAGAAATGTGAATCCGCACAGAAAGGAGGACAACCATGATGAACGAACTCAAAGTTGAGCTGCCGCCAGAAGTGCCAGTTGAAGAGGCCCGGCTCCTCCTAATGGTCAAGCTCTTTGAAACCGGACGCTTGTCCCTGGGACAGGCAGCAAAGCTCGCCGGGTACTCGAAGCGTGCATTTATAGAATTGTTAGGGAAGCTTAGGGTGCCCGTATTTGATTATCCGGCTGAAGAACTCAAAGAGGAAGCCGCTTTTTGAGTGGTCGGTGGTCAGTTTTCAGTGATTAGTGAAGGACCCGAAGCTCCACTGGAGAACATGAGGTGAATCTGAGAAGCTATCGAGACCTGGAAGTCTGGCAAAAGGCTATGGATCTTGTTGTCGAATGTTACCAGGTCACAAAGCTTTTCCCGCAAAGCGAATTGTATGGGCTGACCAGTCAACTGCAACGTGCGGCAGTTTCGGTTCCGGCAAATATTGCTGAGGGGTCAGGACGCCAACACACTCTAGAATTGATCCAACATCTTTCTATTGCTTATGGTTCTCTTGCTGAATTGGAAACTCACATCCAAATTGCTGGGCGACTTGATTATCTCAATACGAAACAGACAAAGAGACTTTTGGAGCGCACTGGGGAGGTCGGCCGGATGCTAAACGGTTTAATGAGATCCTTGCGAAACAAATAAGGAAAAGTGGTCAGTCGTCAGAGGTCAGTGATCAGGCCCAACCCACCGATCACCGACCACCGATCACCGACCACCGATCACCGATATGCAAACCCAACGTCGCAATCTTTTCACCACGATCCACAGCGAAGGCGCGATTCTCCCTGCTGACCTGCTGCAGCGCATTGCCGATGGTGACCGCGGTCTCCTTGGCCTGACCCCAGAGTCGTATCACCTGGACAAAGGGCAGAAGCTCAACGAGGCCACCAACCACTCATGGAACCGGCTCGTGGGGACCTGGGCCACCTTTAAGGAGTCGGTGGCAAAGCTTCCCGCAGGTGACCTTGGCACAACCGTTACTCGTGAGCGCTGGCTACTCCCTCTCTTCCAAGAACTGGGCTACGGCCGTCTCCTCACCGCCAAGGCCATAGAGGTGGAGGGCAAAAGTTACCCTATTTCCCACAGCTGGCATCATGCGCCGGTTCATCTGGTGGGCTGTCAGGTAGACCTGGACTACCGTGCGCCGGGTGTTGCCGGTGCAGCTCGTAGTAGCCCGCACAGTTTGGTTCAGGATCTGTTAAACCGCTCCGATGCGCATTTGTGGGGTTTTGTCTCGAACGGGCTGCGGCTCCGTATGCTCCACGACAACGCCAGTCTCACCCGCCAGGCCTACGTGGAGTTCGAGCTGGAAGCCATGATGGAGGGCGAGGTCTATGCCGACTTCGTCCTGCTATGGCTCCTGTGTCACCAGTCACGAGTGGAGGCGGACCGGCCCGAAGAATGCTGGTTGGAACAATGGTCACGTGCGGCGCAGGAGCTAGGCACTCGCGCGCTGGACCAACTCCGCAATGGGGTGGAAGAGGCGATTAGCGCCCTTGGCCGTGGATTTCTGGCGTATACGGCGAATCAGGCATTGCGAGACAAGCTTCGATCGGGTGCCTTGGATGCACAGGACTACTACCGTCAGATCTTGCGTCTGGTGTATCGCTTGCTCTTTCTGTTTGTTGCAGAGGATCGTAGTCTGTTGCTGGATACTGGTGCCGATACAGCTGCCCGTGAGCGGTACACGCGCTTTTATTCTACAGCCAAGTTACGCCAGCTGGCCGAGCGCCGCCTTGGAACTCGCCATGCTGATCTGTTCCATGGACTGCGGCTGGTAATGGAGAAACTCGGCAGTGACGCAGGCTGTCCAGAACTGGCCTTGCCTGCACTAGGGAGCTTTCTTTTTTCTGAGCAGGCAATCCCCGACCTGGAAGGGTGCGAGATCGCCAACCATGACCTACTCGATGCCGTTCGCGCACTGGCTTTTTCCATCGATGGCCATGGTCGCCGCTTGGTCGATTACAAGAACCTCGGCTCCGAAGAACTTGGCAGCATGTATGAATCATTGTTGGAATTACACCCGGAGTTGAACGTTGAGGCGGGAACATTCGAGCTCAAAGTCGCCAGTGGCCACGAGCGCAAGACCACCGGTAGTTATTACACACACCCGAGCCTTGTGCAGTGTCTGCTCGACTCAGCCCTCGATCCAGTCATCCAGGACTGCCTCAAGGAAGCAAGGGATGCTGAGAAAGCCTTGCTTTCTCTCAAGATCTGCGACCCCGCCTGTGGCAGCGGGCATTTTCTGATTGCCGCTGCCCATCGCATGGCTAAACGCTTGGCCTCTATTCGGACTGGTGATGATGAACCCTCGCCTGAGGCGACTCGGACAGCCCTACGCGACGTTATCGGCCGCTGCATCTACGGCGTGGACCTCAACCCGATGGCGGTTGAGCTGTGCAAGGTGGCTCTCTGGATGGAAGCTCTGGAGCCAGGCAAACCGTTGTCTTTCTTGGACCATCGTATCCAGTGTGGTAATAGCTTGCTGGGCGCGATGCCGGTGCTGCTGCATCGAGGTATTCCGGATGTGGCCTTTGATCCCATCGAGGGCGACAACAAAGAAGTGTGCCGAAAGTTCAGAAAACAGAACAAAGAAGAGCGCAAGGGACAAGGCACGCTGTTTGATGCTACCGATCAACCCTGGCAGCGCCTGGGCGACCTGGCCGCCGGCCTTATGAGTCTGGAAGATATTGCCGATGACACGATCGAAGGAGTGCGGCGCAAGCAGGAACGCTACGAAGAATTGGTTCGCTCTAGCGGATACATGTATGGCCGTTTGTGGGCTGACGCTTGGTGCGCGGCCTTCGTCTGGAAGAAGACCAGGGAGTTCTCCTACCCTATTACGGAAGAGGTCTTCCGCAGGATCGAGCGCAACCCCTACAGCATTACTCCCTGGATGCGTGAGGAAATCCGGCGGCTGTCCCAGCATTACCAGTTCTTCCACTGGCACCTAGCCTTCCCCGATGTGTTTCGCGTTCCGGGCGATGGCGAGGAACCAGAGAATGAGCAAGCAGGCTGGAGTGGTGGATTCGACGTAGTGCTGGGCAACCCGCCGTGGGACATGCAAGAGGTGAAAGATAACGAGTTCTTCGCTAGTTCCTCGCCGGATATTCTTGCAGTCAAGAGTGCGAAAGATAAAGAGAGGATCATAGCCGAGTTTAAATCCTCGCTGCCTAATCTTTGGACGCGGTATCAGCACTATGTACGGAGCATACAAGGCCAGAAACATTTTATGATGAATAGTGGCCGGTTTCCGCTGTCAGCAGTAGGCCGCCTGAATCTTTATCGTTTGTTTCTAGAAAACCATCACAGCGTTATTTCTATAACCGGGCGAGTTGGGGTGGTGATCCCCTCTGGGTTCGCCTCTGACTCATTTTCGCAAGACCATTTTAACGCTCTGCACGGTCAGGGAAGACTCGTGAGCTTTTATGACTTCGAGAACAGAGAAGGAATCTTTCCTGGCGTTGATCGCAGATACAAGTTCTGCCTACTTACTCTCACTGGAGCTGTTAGCACTGCTGCAGCGACCGATTTTGTTTTCTTTGCAAGCAAAGTTGATGAACTACGAGATTCTGGCAGACATGTTCCAATGTCACCGCCTGACGTCCGAGCCCTAAATCCCCTTACAGGAACAGCACCTCTCTTCCGCTCAGCTCGCGAGATGAAGATTGCCCTGCACCTCCACCAAAAAGCACCAATACTGGCCCACAAAGATGAGGAGGAGGGATGGCAAGTAAAACCGACCCTCATGTTTATGATGAACGCAACCATGAAATCTCACCGTTCCGCCGACGAGCTGGAATCAAGGCACTACAAATTACATGGAAATAGGTTCGTTCATGGAGAGGATGAATGGTTGCCGCTTTACGAAGGGAAGATGGTTGGGATGTACGACCATCGGTCTGCAAGCATCCAATTTGACCCAGCGAACCGAGTCCGTAGAAACCAACCCTTACCACTCAGCTTAGAAGAACATACCGATCCGTATTATGTAGCCGTTCCTATGTTCTGGGTTAATTCTTTAACAGTGAAAGATCGGTGCGGTGGCACTCTGCCCCGCTGGTGTCTGGCGATAAAAGATGTCACCTCTGCCACAAATGAGCGGACGGTGATTGCTGCCATGCTGCCATGCGCTGCGCTAACCGATTCTGTGCCTTGGCTTGCCAACTCACAGTCTCCTTCGCTTAATATGTGCTTATTAGGAAATCTAAACTCCTTTGTTCTTGATTTCGCTGCTCGACAAAAGGTTGCGGGGTTACATCTGCGGGGGCATTATCTAGCACAGCTGCCGACCCTATCACCGAGCATCTACAAACGGCCTACCGTATGGGAAGGTTCATGTATGCGCTTGGAGCAGTGGGTATTTTCACGAGTTCTGGAGCTGACCTACACTGCCTGGGACCTGGAACCGTTTGCCAAAGACTGTGGCTACAACGGTCCGCCATTCCGTTGGGACGAGGAACGACGCTTCCTGTTGCGTTGCGAACTCGATGCCGCCTACTTTCACCTCTACGGGATCTCCCGCAGCGACGTGGACTACATCATGGAGACCTTCCCTATCGTTAAGCGCAAGGACGAACAGAAACACGGCGAGTACCGCACCAAGCGCGTCATTCTGGAAATCTATGACGCCATGCAGCGGGCAATCGGCACCGGGGAGCAGCCGGCCGAGATTGCCTATGGTGGCGGTTATGCTGGCTGCGGATGAGGCTGGGAGGATCACCGGGCAGGGGATTAATGTGTGTGGCGGGACGGTTATGGACTAGGGGCTGGGGAAACAGGGCGTTGGCCTAGCAGAGGGCTATTTCCCTATACGCATCATCTCTTTTACCGTAAACATCTTAGGTAACACCAGCTTGTTGATGAGCATTTTGTTTTCGATCCAGACACTAGCATAGTTGGTTTTATAATCGACCCATGTGTTTCCCACATGCAGAGGAACTCCTACATTGGCATTCTCGGGGTCGAACTTGGGGTTAGCAAAACAATGGAACAGGGTGCGCCAGTGATTACCCTCACGATCATAGACAAAGCCGTAGAGGACGGAAAATGTCTGCCGGTCAATATAGAAGCGACGCTTACCATAGGGGTGATTGCTGTCTTTGGGAGTAACATCCACAACAACTACCTTGCGCAACTCCCAGGGGTTTGCCGGATACCAATTGTTCTTGCCGCCAGAAGCCGGCGGGGTACCTTTGAGGAATCCTGGGACTAAGGCTATCTGCTCTCCCAGGTAGCGCCAGCTGTGGTCGCCAATGTGGCCGTTAAAGCCGGAGTGATCTTCGATCAGGAAGTTTAGCCCAAAAGAGGTCTCATAGAGGTTATGAACAACCTTGCGAGTGCGCCGGCTCTGGGGGTTATAGGCCCACTTCTCGTGGGGGATGGTGTCTGTAGCAGAGTGGACGGTGAGGAGTTGGCTACCTTCGAGGTCCATCGGCCGTAGAGCCATGGTGTGTTCTTTCCACCAGATGTTTTCTGCTTCCCATTCCGGTACATTCTGCTCTGGATTGAGGCGGTGCATACCATAGAGCCGGGCGTAGCGTGCCTCTACGCTTCTTTCTACTTTGCCTGAGTTATTGATCAGGGTAATCATGCCCTGGGTCTGCATATTGTCGCCAAGGTCTCGATAGCGAAAATTCCAGGCGGCTTTTAGCCCCGCCTGGGAATCAGCTGGGTCAAGAACGGGAAAGGGTAACCCCAGGGAGTAGTTCTTGATATTTCCATTATTCTCGGGCTGGGCCTGAGCAAAGTGCTCAATAGTGGCAGTAACAAACTCCTCTCGCACTGGGAAGTCAGTGGTCTCTTGAACGTTAATCTCCATGTCTCCAGCTTGCACGACCCATAAAAGCTCGGGTGGAAGAACCTTTTCTGCTACCTGGAAGTTGTCTTTATTAATGGTCATTCCTGGGGTGACACCCTCTATCTGGGGGACACCCTGACGGTAGGGGTAAAAGGCCTGCAGGACTTGTTCCTTTGGGTCTCCTCCGTTTGCATTCTGAGCATGCGACCATGTGGGGAAAAAGCTTAGTAAACTGATTAGTACGAAAACCTTTATAAAAGGAGTTTTTTGCAGTAGCATTCTGTTAACCCTCCTTCCGCTTTGAGCCTTTATCTTCCTTTAACAAGTCAGCATTTCTACAGCAGACTTTGGAAAAAGGAGAAGAAGAGAGATCCCACAAGTAGGAAAGTCGTGGTAACCACAATGGTTTCCTCTGCCGTTTCTCTATTTGCCCATGCTATTGCCTGTTCCCATACTGAGGGATAATGAGAAATAGTCTGTACAGCACTGCTCTGCATGTCCTTTACCTCCGGTTTTTCTATTCTTTTGCTGCGATTTTTATAGTGTAATCATGAGACTCTCTGGATATCTATATAGTACATTTTTGAGACTAATAAGTCAATAAAGAGAGTACATTTTTGAGACTAATAAGTCAGAATAAAAAATCGCCCCTAGCCAGAAAAGGAATTCTCATGAGCAATGACATCACTGTCGAGGAGAGCAGCGGCAACATCTTTACTGACCTCACAGAAATGAGCGGTAAGAGAATAAGCCGAAGCAAATAACTCTGTAATGGCGTAGAGCCGCGAGGGCCTTTCCCCCTCGGCGCCCCCTCGGCGCCCCCTCGGCGATGGTTCGGCTACTACGGGTATGCTAGCTGCGGATGAGGCCGGGAGAATCACGGGGCAGGGAATTAATGTGTAGGCGGGGAGGGCTAGGGTGAGGCGGAGAAAAAGGTTTTCGTACAGAGCGTTGTGACAGCTACTTTCCCCTACGTAGTAGCTCCTTTACGGTAAATATATTGGACGGCACGGGCTTGTTCATGAGTATTTCATCTTCGATCCAGAAGGTGGTATAGTTAGTTTTATAATCGATCCACACGTTCCCAACGTGCAGTGGGACCCCCGCGTCGGCATTCTTGGGGTCAAACTTGGGGTTAGCAAAACAGTGGAAGAGGGTACGCCAATGGATGCCGTCACGGTCATAGACAAAAGCATAGAGGACTTCAAGTGTCTGTTGGTCAATGTAGAAGCGGCGCTTGCCGTAGGGATGGTCAGCGTTTTTGGGGATGATTTCCATTAGGATCACTTTGCGTAACTCCCAGGGCATCATTGGGTACCAGCCGTTCTTCCCGCCACGGGTGGGTCGTCCCCCTTTAAGAAATCCCGGGACCAGCGCTATCTGCTCTCCCTGATAGTGCCAGTTGTGATCGCGAATGTAGCCGTCAAAGCCTTTGTGGTCTTCCGTTAAGAGGTTTAATCCGAAAGTGGCTTCTAAGGGGTTATGGACGACCTTACGAGTACGTCGGGACTGAGGGTTATACGTCCACTTCTCGTGGGCAACGGTGTCTGCATCAGCATGGGCAGTAAGGAGTTGGGTACCCTCGAGGTCCGAGGGCCGCAACACCATTGTCATCTCTTTCCACCATATACCTTCCTCTTCCCACTCCGGCACGTTGAGATCCGGGCTGAGGCGGTGCATGCCATAGCGCCGGGCGTGGCGTGCCTCCACACTCCTTTCTACGGTTCCTTCATGGAGCACGTCTAGGACCCCCTGGGTCTGCATGCTGTCGCCAAGGTCCCGGTAGCGAAAGTTCCAGGCGGCTTTTAGTCCCACCTGAGGATCAGCTGGGTCAAGAAGCGGAAAGGGTAGCCCCTTGGTATAGTTCTTTAGATTTCCACCCTCCCCCAGCTGGGCCTGACCAAAATGCTCAATAGTGGCGGCCACATACTCCTCACGCACCGGGAAGTCGGTGGTCTCCTGAACGTTAATCTCCATCTCCCCGGCCTCAACAACCCGTAAAAGCTCGGGTGGAAGGATCATTTTCACCACCTGGAAGTTGTTTTGGTTAATTGTCATTCCTGGGGTGATTTCCTCCACCTGGGGAGCACCCTGACGGTAGGGGTAAAAGAGCTGGAGAATTTGTTCCTGAGGGTCTCCTCCGTCTACGTTCTGGGCATGGGACCCCATAGGGAAAAAGCTAAGTAGGCTGATTAGGGCAAGAACTTTTAGACAATAGATCTTTTGCAGCAGCATCCCGTTTACCCTCCTCTTTTCTGATCAGGACGCTCTCTACCCGGCAGGGGTTAGAGTAGGCTCTTTTTCCTAAATTTTTATATAGTACGATTGTAAAACTTTATATCTAAGCGTATAGTTTTGAGACTATTAAATCAAGAGAAAGAGTGTAATTTTGAGACCAATAAGTCAGGATAGAAAATCGTCCCTTCAGGCCGCGGCAGCAGACCAGGATCTGGAGGGACGTCGTGCCATCCGCAAACGGAATCAGTTTCAGCCTACCCAGTCAGAAGAGAACGCCACCTCCATGTCGCGCCGGGAGGTCATTGAGGAACATCTGCTCGAAGTAGCGGCCAAATGCTTTGCCAGCAACGGCTACCGTCAGACCACTCTTGAAGAAATCGCCCATCAAGCCGGGGTGGCCAAAGCCTCAATGTACCGCTATTTCGAGAACAAGCAGGAACTGCTATGCAAAATTGTTCTCAAAGTGGCTGATTCCTTTACCACCCGGGACTTCCAGCCGGTCTTGGCCGCAGAGCTGCCACCCGAGGAAAAGCTACAGCGGACAGTGCAACACCTGTTGCGGACCATCGGCGAGAACCTGGCCCTGTTCACCGTGTTCTACGGCGAGGAAGGCTATCTACCCCCTAAGCTACGGGCGGAGATGACAGAGGTTCGGCAACGGTTTGCGGCTGACCTAGAGAGTATTCTGCGTGAAGGTATGGCCCAGGGCATATTCCGAGTGATGGACGCGAAGCTGATTGTCTACGCTATTCTGGGGATGTGTGAAGGGCTGCACAAGTGGTATAACCCCAGGGAGGAGCGTCTGGAGGACGTGGCCACGACATTTATCGGGCTTATTGAGAGGGGTTGTTTTGCCACCCGCGGAGTTGAGGAGCAGGACTGTCTGGCCGACCGGCTGCGGCATGTACAGGACATCCTGGGTGTCCTGGTTGGGCAAGCCGAGCGGTTAGAAAAGAATCACACTCCGGCGCGGCGCTAATCCCCAAATTCTTTTGAGTCCATGGGGGTAGTTGACAAAACTGACCTAAAATCCAAGAACCCCCAGTCCCTAGAACGAGTCTGTGAGCTGGTGCCAGCAACTCTTGCAGGGTTGTCCCTTTTACACCATAAGAACCGCTAGCAGGTTTTAACCAAAACATTGGCTTGGCTTTTTAGTGGAGAGGGCGGCAATGGGTATAGGTATAACGGTGAAGCACCAACCCCACGGGACCCTGGGTTGCCCGGTCTTTCTTGCTCTCTTGCTAGTGCTTTTGTTTCCCGCTTTCTCTTTAGCAGCCGAGGCTACAGCAATCCTACAGCAGCGTTGTGCGCTCTGTCATAAGCCAGAGACGGACGGAAAGCTGAGTCGTATTGGCTACCAGCGTAAAACCCCTGAGGGCTGGTTAATGACTATCTCCCGCATGGAGCGGACACAGGGTTTTCGCCTCACCAGAGAGGAAAGAAACACCCTAGTACAGTACCTCTCTGATGAGCAAGGTCTAGCGCCGCAGGAGATTAAAGACTTTGCCTATCTCCTGGAGAGGCGCGACTGGCTGGTGGAAGAGGTACCTGACCCGCACATCAAAGCCACCTGTACACGCTGCCATAGCTACGGCCGTATTGCCCTTGATAGACGCGAGCTACAGGAATGGCAGCTCCTTGTTGATTTTCATATTGGCGCCTATCCTATGGCCGAGTACCAGTTTGGCGGGCGCAATATCCACATGCTCACCGAGTTTCGTAAGGCTGCCGAGACCTTAGCCAGCCGTTTTTCCTACAGCGCCGAATCCTGGCAAGAGTGGAAGGTACGCCAACCACTTGACCCCACAGGCTTGTGGTTAGCTGTAGGCTATGAGCCAGGAAAAGGAGCCTATATAGGTCAAGGCGAAATTAGCAAGACTGAGAACGGATACCGTGAATCTTTTTTTCTTACTTACGAGAGTGGCAAAACGGCTACTGTTGTTGGTACGGCCTCACTTTATACCGGCTTTGCCTGGCGCGTCCGAGGAAAGCGTAATGAAGCGGCAGACGTACGTCAGGTTTTCCACCTCACTCCTGATGGTAAGACTATGCAGGGGCGCTGGTTCTACAAAGAACATGACGAGCTGGGGGGTGATGAGACCCGCTTTCGCCGTGGGCAAGGGCCACTCCTGCTTGCCATCCACCCGCACCACATTGATGTCCGGCAAGAGGAGGTGGCACTCAAAATCTATGGTGCTAACTTTCCTGCCCCGCTTGACCCCAGGGACGTTGACCTGGGACAGGGGGTTACGGTGACGGGCCTTGTACATGAAGGGAAAGATGTCCTAAGGATAAAGGCAGCCATTAGTCTTGACGCGCCACTTGGCAGCCGTGAGGTACGAGTAGTAGAGACCGTGGCCGAGAGTTTGCTTGTTGTGCATAGAGGAGTGGACTACATCCGGGTCTTGCCTGAGAAGGGCTTGGCCCGCACGGGTGGAACTACAGCTGCCAAACAGCTGCAGCAGTTTGAGGCCATAGGTTTTTCCAGGGCAGCGGACGGGGGCATCGGTACCCAGGACGACTTTCGCATTGGTCCTGTAGCTGCACGCTGGAGCCTTAGCGAGTACTACCGTAACCCTGATGAGGATGACGTTAGCTATGTTGGAACTGTGGACGCCAACGGCCTCTTTACCCCGGCGGGGGAAGGGCCCAATCCTCAGCGTCCGATGGCCACAAACAATATTGGGGATATATGGGTAGAAGCCGCCTACCCTCCACCTGTTGGGGCTCTTCCCCTGCGTTCCCGCGCCTTTCTGATTGTTACCGTACCCCGGTGGCTTAAACCCCCGTTACGTTAGGAGGACGATCTATGAAACATCTGAAACCTGTAAATCGTAAGGCCCGGGTACAGGTTGAAGCCGCAGAGGGAAGAAACCTGGACGTGGTAGGTATGCAGTTTCCCCTGGGCTGCTCCACCACATTTGACCCTGGCTGGGAAGTCGATCCGTTTGGCGGTACGGCCAGCCTCTGCCAGCCTATGGAATCCGATCTTTATGGGTGCGCTGACCCCTGTTGGTGGCCAGCGCAGGTGCCGGATACCATGACTACTTATCCAGAGTGGTCCAAGGGCTGTGCTGCAGCAGTCCAGGACTGGCGTAAGCTAGGAACAAGCTTTCCCGGTGCCGAAGACTAGCCAATGCCGCTCCTTATCCATGGCGCTTGTCTTGTTGGCCTTCTTATGCTCTCCTCGCCCGTCCGGGCGAAAGACCTTATTATCACCGGCAGCCGGCCAAACCTGATCTACGTTGTTGATGGCGATACAGATGAGGTGAGTAAAGAGATTGTCCTTGAAGGTCCGGGCTCTCCTGCTACTATTACGGCCCACCCTGACGGTAAGCGCCTTTTTGTTGTAACTAACCGCTGGCAGGAGCTGGCAGTGGTAGATATAGAGACGGGTGGGCAGACCTGGAGGCTGGTTTCAGGGGAGGGGAATGAACGCGTTATGTTTGTGGGTCTGGCTGTACATCCGCAGGGCAAAGAGCTCTTTGCCTATGAGGTGCCCACTCGCCTGGAAGACGATCGTTTCCTTGTACAACCCTCCCGTATTCGTGTTGTGGATACAGACAACCTTGAAACCCTGCGTACCTTTGAAGTCCCCCGGCAGATTGGCTTGCTGGCTTTTAGCCCCGAGGGGGACATCCTCTATGCCTCTGGCCATGCCATTTACTTCCTCAACCCCCAATCGGGTAAGATCATGAAGAGCCTCCCTCTTAAGCATCATTCACGCATTGACATTGAGGATCCGGACGTGTTCGCCCTTTGGCCTCTCTACGAGCAAAGCAACGTTCTCTCCAGTATCTACTTTGCCCAAGACCGCATCACTGCCGCCAACATGGCGGGGTTGGCTAACCTTGATCTTACCACCGGCTCTATGGAGTGGATGGAGCTAGAAATCGCTACCCAGGTGCTTTTCACATCCGTGGTCTCGCCTTCGCGCCGCTATGCCTATCTTGTCTATAATACCCTGACCAAGGTTGATTTGCAGAAAAGACGGATCGAAAAACGGGTTACTCTGGATCACACCTACTACGTTGGCAACATCAGCAGTGATGGCCGCAAGATCTATCTTGGCGGTACCCAGCCTGATCTTAGCGTTTATGATGCTGAGACACTTGAGCCGATTAAAAAGATCCGTCTAAAAGGAGACCAGGAAACCTCTTCGCTCCGAGTTATCCGTCTACCCGAACCAGCAAAAGAGGAAACACAGCCAGCTAGCGAACCGCAATGAGTTTCCTCTAATTTCCGAGATTCCCTGGTGGCCTAAATAAAGTGGTGAAAATGTGGTAAAGGGAAAGAAAAGGAGGGATAAGCTATGGCCAAAAAGCAGATTCATGACCCTGGCTGGGCGTGGGATGACCGGTTTCCCCTCTCCCAGGCTGTGCAGATGGGCAACACAATCTACGTCTCCGGTCAGGTTGCGCTCGATCCCGGAGGTAATGTTGTGGGCAAAGGGAACATGAAGGCGCAGACCCGGCAGGCTCTCGAAAACATAAAAACTGTGCTGGCAAAGGCCGGAGTAACTCTGGACGATGTGGTTAAGGTTACCACGTTTGTGACAGACATGAGCAAGCTGAGTGAGGCCCTGGAGGTTCGCACAGAGTATTTTGGCCAAGAGCCACCGGCCAGCACTACCGTAGAAGTGAAATCGCTAGCTTTTCCTGACCTGCTGATTGAGATCGAGGCGGTTGCAGTGAAGGGATAGCCAAAGTTTGCCTTCTGCGCTTGGAAGGGGGATGCGGAAGTGGTAAGAAAGCTGCAAGCGCAGCATAAGGAGGCAAAGCATGGCCGGAAAATATTTTGAAGAATTCAACGTGGGTGATCAGTTTATCCATCAGCCGGGACGGACGGTAACCGAGACCGATAACCTGCTCTTTACTACCCTTACTATGAACGTGCAGCCCTTGCACCTTGACGCTGAGTTCGCCAAGGGTATGGAGTTTGGCCAGCGACTGGTCAACAGCATTTTCACCCTGGGATTAGCCGTGGGCTTGTCTGTAGGAGACACCACGCTCGGTACCACTGTAGGTAACCTGGGCTTTGAGAAGGTAGAGTTCCCCAAGCCGGTGTTTATTGGTGACACTCTCTATGCGGAGACCGAGGTAGTGGAAAAACGCGAGTCCCGGTCGCGCCCGCAGTGGGGTATTGTCACCTTTGAGCATCGGGCCAAGAACCAACGGGATGAGGTGGTTATGCACTGCCGCCGCGGGGCTATGATGAGGAAGAAGAACTCACAGGCCTAAAGCAAAAAATTGATAGTTAGTGCTCAATATCCTGTGATAACCAGCTTCATTTTCGCTCCCATCCCCAAGCTATCTTCTTGAACTCACTCAACCTCTTCTACTCCCTGGTAGGGAAGGGTAGGGGGGAGCATGGAGGTTTTTATGCCACGACTGCGACGTTCGGTACATTTTGTTCCTGGGGCAAACGAAAAGATGCTGCAAAAATCCCTGACCTTGCCAGCTGATTCCCTGGTGCTGGATTTGGAAGACGCGGTTACGCCAGAGAACAAAGACTCAGCCCGGGAGACTATTACCGGCTGGCTAAAGAACGTTGACTTTGGCCGCCAAGAGAAAATGATCCGCATGAATCCCCTAGATACCTTGTGGGGGGAGAAAGACCTTGAAGTGACCATGCAGGGACGACCCGATTCCTACCTTGTCCCCAAGGTTCGCACCAAAGACGACGTTTTGGCCATTGATGCCGTGCTCACTCGTTTGGAAAAGCAGTACGGCTACCCTCAAGGTGAGGTCAAGCTTGTTGTCATTGCCACAGAGACGCCCCAGGGGGTGCTCAACATTAAAGAAATTGCCACGGCCGGTCCACGCGTGGAGGCAATTTCCTGGGGAGCCGAAGACCTTTCTGCCGCCATTGGGGCGCGGCGCAACCGTGATGAGAATGGCCAGTTTCTGGAGGTTTTCCGCTATGCCCGCATTGTCACCCTGCTTGCTGCCACTGCTGCCGGGGTTGAACCTCTGGATACGGTGTTTGTCGACATCCGTGACACTGCAGGGCTGCGCCGTGAGTCCCTTGAGGGGGCCTGGATGGGGTTCACCGGCAAGATCACCATTCATCCTAGCCAGGTTGAGGTTGTTAACGAGGTTTTTTCTCCCTCTTCTGCTGATGTGGCCGAAGCAAAGGAGATCCTGGCTGCCTTTGAAGAGAACCGCAAAGCCGGCCATATGGCATTTAGTTTTAAGGGACAGATGGTGGACGTACCACATCTGACCCGTGCCCGCAAAATCCTCGAGCGAGCCGAGATGGCGGGGATGGCATAAGGTAAAAAAAGTATTGAAAGGTCAACTTGGACAAAACCTTCCGGAACCTCCTCACTCTAGGCCGTGCTGCTGGTCTTGGGCGCGCTCAAGCTGCAAGACAGCAGGGTCATAGAGGCAGCCAGTGCAGCCCTGGGTCATGCCAATATGGTGCTCAGGGACTGTGGGCTACGCTACTTTGAACAAGCACAGCCCGGCGCCATGACCCAGCCCTGGACCTGCTAGCGGACCTGTACCGTTCCTCGGCTTTTCCCTTGCTCGGCGCTCTTAAAAAAGCAAAGGCCCTGGAGCCCACAGACCTCTTTTATCTGGGGTTTAGCTTTGCTGAAGGTTCGGCCGAAGAGCGTGTCCTGGGTGAGGATATCTTGGGGTTTCTTGCCGATCGCTATCCCCGCACCAAGATTGGCAAGAGCGCCAAAAACAAATTAAAGCTTCTGGCAGCATACTAGCTTTTAGCGGCGTAGTAGCTTTTAGCGGCGTAGTAGCTTTTAGCGGCGTAGGTTGAACCACACAACATTGCGTTGACTCCACTGACAATTCTTTGTAGCGTTAGAGCCGTTGCCACTAGGCAGCCGTCAGGTTTGGCCTGTAACTTGTCGGTATGGCTGTCGCTTAACACTTTTCTAAAAAGGAGGAAATTATGTCTCTTGACCCTCAAGCAAAAGCCTTTCTCGATCAGATGGTCGCAGCTGGTGCTCCACCCTTGCACTCTCTTGGGGTAGAAGAGGCGCGCCAGGCTATTGCGCAGTTGTTTGCCACCAACAAGGAACCGGAGCCTGTGGGCAAGGTGGAAGACCGGCAAATACCCGGTCCGGCCGGACAAATTCCGCTGCGTATCTACACACCGCAGGGCAGCGGGCCCTTTCCTGTGCTGGTTTTCTTTCACGGTGGTGGGTGGGTCATTGGTAATATTGAAACCCACGATCCTGTCTGCCGGGCGCTGACAAACGCGGCCGGTTGTATGGTGGTGTCGGTTGATTATCGCCTTGCTCCGGAACACAAGTTCCCCGCTGGTCCCGACGACTGCTATGCAGCTACCCGCTGGGTTGCGGCTCAGGCTGCAGCTATTAATGCAGACCCGACTCATATTGCTGTTGGTGGTGACAGTGCGGGCGGGAACCTGGCCGCCGCCGTAGCGCTGATGGCACGGGACCGGGGTATACCTTCTCTGGCCTACCAACTCCTGATCTATCCGGTCACTGACCATACGTTTAACACCGTGTCCTACCAAGAGAACGGCAATGACTATCTCCTGACCAAGGACTCTATGGTGTGGTTTTGGAATCACTATCTAAAGAGCGACTCTGATAGCCAGAACCCCTATGCCTCGCCTTTGCGAGCGCAGAGCCTGCAAGGGCTGCCTCCAGCTCATGTTATCACCGCCGGTTTCGACCCGTTGCGGGATGAAGGGGAGGCCTATGCAACCCAGCTACGTGAGGCGGGTGTGCCAGTACAGTATTCACGCTACAGCGGTATGATCCATGGCTTCTTTGCCATGGGAGAGGTGATGGACCAGGGGAAAAAAGCGATTCAGGAGGCGGCCGCCAATCTACGGTCGGCTTTTGCCAGATAGGGGTCCTTTGGCGCAGTCCTTCGGCGCTATGCATAGCGGCATAGGTAATCCGCTGGTTTTGTAATGCTCCGTAGGGGCAGGCCTCCGTGCCTGCCCACTTCCAGGGCAACCACAGGGGGTTGCCCCTACATAGGAAAGTCCCTTAATCCTATTGGGGCTGAACGTTTAGCCTTTTAGCTATCCTCACTGTCTGGCAGTGTGCCTCAACAATGCGATTGATATCGCGCGCGTACCCACCACCCAGGGTTACAACCAGGGGCAGTCCAGAGGTACGGGCAAACTCGCATACTAGACGGTCACGTTCAGCAACTCCTGCCATTGTGAGTGCCATTTTGCCGAAGCGGTCATCAGCCAGCACATCAACGCCAGCTTGATAAAAGATCAATTCAGGCTTGCAGCGCTCCAGTAGACAGGGCAGGGCCTGAGCAAGAGCTTGGAGGTAGCGCTCGTCAGTGATGCCGTCAGGCAGCGCCATGTCCCAGGAGCTGGTCTCTTTGCGCGTAGGATAGTTGTTTTCTCCATGCATAGAAAAAGTGAACACCCCAGCGTCCTCCTGGCATAGGGCTGCAGTGCCGTTTCCCTGATGAACGTCAAGGTCAATGATAAGAAATTTCTTGGCCAGACCCTCGGTCCGAAGCCGCCGCAGCGTTATGACCATATCATTGAAGATACAGTAGCCCTCCCCATGGTCGGCAAAAGCGTGGTGGGTGCCACCGGCCAGATTCGCCGCTACTCCATCTTGCAAGGCTAGCCGGGCAGCGCTAAGCGTACCACCGATGACGGCAAAGGCGCGCCGTACCAGTTCCGGTGACCAAGGTAAGCCAATGCGTAGCATTGCCTGGCGCTCTAGGGTGCCGTTGACAAACGCATGTACATATTCCGGAGTATGGACGCGCAGCACCGCGTCTAGGGTCGCAGCTTGGGGTTCGACAATTTCGTCCCAATTGAACGTACCCTCGGCCAGGAGCTGGGCTGGCACCAGGCGATACTTATCCATAGGATAGGAGTGATGTCCCAGAGGCACAGTGTAGCGGGCAGAAGTAAAGGCACGCATGGCTGCTGTTTAGAGATGTGCCCTTCACTCTACCCTTATACAGCTATCCGAGCAAGATTTTTTGGCAAGATTCTCTGGCCAGGTTCTCTGGCGTGCTAGTTCTACTGGGTATAATTTGCGTAAAAAGAGGCAATCGTGGAACGCATAAGAAAAGTATTGATGTGGTCGCTCATTCTTTCGCTGGTTGGGACTGCCCTGATCACAGTCTGGTTTGGCCATACCTCCTATGAGGAAGAGCTGCTGCGGATGCGGCTGGAGCAAGAGGGTATTGTTACCACTGGATCTCTCGAAGAAGCAACGTCGCGGGAGATGGCGTTGCTTATCGACTATGGTTACGAAGCCTACCTGGCAGAGCAGCGGTATCCCGGTAAAGCCTTTGCCGTTTACCGCCACTTTGGTCAGACTGCAGAACTCAAACAAATAATCCGCCAGTTTGGCTACCCGCAGGTGGTGCCGGTTGTGTGGTACTATCTCTACAACGAGAGTACTGCTCTTGAACTACAAAGTACGATCGAGCGGGCGGTAAAAGAGATTCGGATTGGTGAGAAGCCATCTTTTACCTGGGAAGAACTTGATTCTGTACCAAGAGGCTGGGCTGCTATTAATCTCATTCTTGCCAATGGCAACGATTTTCTTGGCCAATTCGCCATTGATGAAGATGGCGTTGCCAGTCGCTTGCAGACTCAACGAGTATTTGCCCTGCTCAAAGAGTTCTTGACCGGAAATGTTATCAGGCTCGAAACCAAGTGGCAGCTCGGAGAAGAGATCAAACCCAGCGACGTTGTGTGGGCGGCTGCCGATATCACATTGGTTGCCCTGGGTGGTCATAAGCTTCTTGCCCGCAGAGCGGCTAAGGCGGCTGTAGGAACAACCTCTGCTAGCACAAAGGCAGTAAGGTTAGGGCTGGTTACTCGCACACGAATCCTGCTGCCAAAGCTCCTGCCTTCTGCCAGGGTCATGAAATGGACGGCCATTGGCGTTGGTGGCTATCTACTAGTAAAGCACCGCGCCGCGTTTAATGGCCTGCTAGGAGCCGTGGCAGAATCCGTTGGCCTACCCTGGTGGGTTGGTGTTATTAATGGGTGGGTACTGATACTACTCTTTATCTTCTTTCCTGTCCTCTACCTCATTAGCTTCAGCCTTGTTCCTTTCGCCAGACATGTGGCTCTACCCATTTTGCGGAGAACTATCGACTTGTCTGAGAGGGAGGTCAATAAAGGCCGCATTAGCGTCTCTTAAAGTTTTATGTGCCCAGACAAAGGGCAGTAATTCCCAAAAGACACCGATAAGTCCTGGATGTTCGTTAAACGCATTTTCGTCAGAGTCGCCAAACCGGCTGGTAAACCTGCTTTGCAGGAGTAGAAGATGATGATCTAGCCCGGTGTCTTGGGTGACGTCATCTTTATCGTTGATCTCCCCTGGTAGGCTCTCTTTTATGCCTGGGGATCAATCAGGATCTTCACATGCCGGTCTTTGTGGTTGATAAGTTCGAGAAAACCCTTCTCAACTATGTCGTCAAGACGGATACGACCCGTAATCAGGTTCTGCGGCTGCAAACGGCCGTCGGCAATAAGCTGGATGGTGGTGGCAAACTCACCCACATAGCCCAGCGCTGAGCGGATCTGCTTCTCGCCTAGAATAAGGCTGTTGAAGGAAAACAAACTCGGCTCTTCGAAGATGCCCACAATCACCGCTTTGCCACCCTTGCGTGCCAACTCTACGGCCAGGGGCGCGGTGTCTTTGTGACCAATGCACTCGAAGACAATATCTGCTCCACGGCCGCTAGTGAGGTCATACAGCTGGTCAATCGGACTGCCCTCGGCTGGGTCAAGGACTGCCGTTGCCCCCAGGGCTCTGGCCTGTTCTATCCGGGCCTTAGCTTTTTCGATCACGAATATCCGCGCTGCACCGGACGCTCGTGCCACCATGGTTGTTACCAGGCCGATCGGCCCGGCACCAAGCACAGCTACTGTGTCTCCTTGCTGCAACTCGGCCTTGCGCATAGCGTGCACGGCTACAGAGATCGGCTCGATTAGGGCACCCATTTCATCACTGATGATGTCTGGCAAGGGATAGGCGGCATAGGCCGGCGCCACAACATATTCGGCCATAGCTCCGTGCGCGGCCAGACCGGTGAAGGCAACCTGGTCGCATAGGACGTAATAGCCCTGGCGACAGTACCAACAACTACCGCAATAGATGCATGCGTCCACGGCCATCCGTGTTCCCTCCACAATACCCTTCACACCCTGGCCCATGGCTACCACTTCGCCGCAAAACTCATGGCCCAGAATGAGGGGTGCCTTGACCCCGGTAAGCGAATGGGGCTCTGTGGGGATAAAGATGGGTCCTTTCAGGTATTCATGCAGATCTGTGCCGCAGATACCCACCCGCTTAACCTTGATCTTAACCTGTTCCGGTCCGGGTGTGGGCTCAGGCCGGTCTTCAATGCGAATCTCTTCAGCTTTATGCCAAAGCGCAGCTTTCATGGGAGACCCCTCCTTTTCATGGTATAACCCGTAAAAGTTCTGGGATGCGTCGGATAACGTGATGCGGGCGTGGCCCGCGGTCCGGCGGCTCACTATCAACGCGATCCCAGATTAATATGGATCGAAGCCCCACACAGTTCGCTCCCTCAATATCTTGGTGGATTGAGTCTCCAATAAAGAAAGCCTCTTCCGGAGCACAGCCTGCTTGCTGAAGAGCCTGCTCGAAGATCGCGCCATTCGGTTTGCAGGATTGTGCCTTCTCGCTCGACAAAATGGAGTCAAAGTACCGATCTAAACGTATAAGCTCCACCATGCGGGCCAATTGATCCTCATCGGCGTTGCTTACAATTCCCAGATGAAGCCCACGGGCGCGAAGCGTCTCCAGCGTTTCGAGCGCGCCTTCCCGCAGGGCAAAGTCGCGTTCACGCCGTTCCCTCTGAACAGCATGGTAGCGCTCGATCTGCTCATCCTCAAGCGTCACTCCAAACTTCTCTGCCATTCCCAGTAGTGCGTCCCGAAAGAGATCACGGTGTAAGTAATAAGCACGGGGGAGGTAATCGTAAAACACACGCTTTAGCGCAGCCCGATATGAGCGGTGAATAATTTCTGGTTCCTCCTCCACCCCAGCCCAGCGTGCCAACTCGACTAGGCTCTCCTGGTCGCCTGGCTCGAGTGTCCTATAATCATACAGTGTACCTCCAAAATCGAACAGAACGGCTCGGGTCTGGGTCATTATTATTTCCTCCACAAAGCAAGGTCAGGAATTCTACATACAGAACCGACCCTGGTTTGCCCCAGTATCACCCGGATGTGTCAACAAAGAAAGGCCTGACACTATATCCGCTTTACCTGGGTCCGGTATAGAAAAAAGCCGGTCTATTGCGGCTTCCCTTTCTGCTCTGGATCGTGGTACAGTCCGCTATAGGGGAAGTTATAAGACCGTCCGCTATAAGAAAAAGGAGGGGAATAACTATGGCGGTAAACGAACTCTGTTTTGAGTCTATCTCCCAACTCTCTGAACGGATCAAGAAACGCGAAGTGTCTCCGGTTGAGGTTACGCAGGCTTACCTAAACCGCATTCAGAAAGTGGACTCCCAGCTCAACAGCTATATTACGGTGACGGCCGACCGAGCGCTACGGGAAGCCAGAGAGGCCGAGACCCAGATCAGCCAGAACCGGCTTCTTGGCCCCCTCCATGGCATCCCTCTTGCCCATAAAGACATTGTGGCTACCCAGGGGATTAAGACTACCTGTGGCTCAAGGGTGCTTAAAGATAACGTGCCCGATTACGATGCCACGGTTATTGAACGTCTGGAAGCCGCTGGAGCCATTCTCCTAGGTAAGCTGAATATGAATGAGTTTGCCACCATTGTTCCCAGCCCTTTTTTTGGCAGGGTCAACAATCCCTGGGGGTTAGGACATAATCCTGGGGGTTCCAGCAGCGGCTCGGGTGCGGCCGAGGTTGCGGGCCTATGCGCTGGCTCTCTGGGGACCGACACGGGGGGCTCTATCCGTATTCCTGCCGCCCTGTGCGGCATTGTGGGCCTGAAAGCCACCCACGGTCGTATCAGCCTGTTTGGCGTGACTCCTCTGGCTTGGTCCCTTGATCATATTGGTCCCATGACCAGAACCGTTAAAGACGCCGCCCTCATGCTGCAGGCGCTGGCTGGATATGATGCGTGTGACTGGGTGTCAAGCGAGACTCCAACTTCTGACTACACTGCCAAGCTCACTGCAGAGATCAGGGGCTTGAGGCTTGGGGTGCCTACGCGTTTTTTCCCTGACCATACCGATCCCGAGGTGAGGAATGCTTTCATAACGGCGGTCCAAGTCCTTGCAGGTCTGGGAGCTCACGTTGAAGAAGTCGAGCTGCCCGACCTCGAAGAGGTCTGGTCCATTGCCCAGGTGATCATGAATGCTGAGGCCAATGTCTGGCATGAGCCCTACCTCCAGACACAGGCTGAGGACTATGGCCCGGATGTCCGCAAGTTCTTGGAGCGGGGCAAGCCTACCCTGGCTACGGACTATGTTCGAGCCCAGCAGGCCAAAGCCCGCTTCCGCCAGGAAATGCTGGCGGTCTGCGCCTCCCTGGATGCCCTGATCACACCGGGAGCGTTGATTCCAGCACCACCGCACGATGCCCGTTCTGTTGTGATTGAGGGCCGGGAGGTTAGACTGCTGCGAGCCCTGGTTTCCGCTACCAGCCCGTTTAACCTTACTGGTCAGCCAGCCTTGACCGTGCCCTGTGGATTCAGCGCTTCCGGGCTGCCCCTGGCTTTGCAGATTGTGGGTAAACCCTTTGACGAGGCAACGGTTCTGCAGATAGGTCATGCGTATGAGGCCCACACTTCTTGGCACCAGAAGCGGCCACCCATCTGAAGAATCGGGAGATGTAACAAGCGGTACGGCAATGAGGAACTGGTTGCCTACGGAATGCCAAGGAGCGTACAGCAGGACACCACGCGGGGGTTGATCACCTTAGCCACAGCCACAGGTGGCTACGCGCTAGCCGATGCTGTGCCCGTGTACCAATGTCCTGTGATACGATTTGGGCTGGCCTGATAGGTTTGAGGAAGCGGCTATTTCCATCTTGGCTCCATCTTGGGCTCTATCCTTTTTTGCTGCGAAACCAGGTCTGTGTCAAAAAAAGCATATTTCCCTTTGACGTTTGTGGAATGAGGGAGTAGGCTAACCGCATTGTGGAAAATCATTGAGGGGGGAATAAGGGTTTAGGTGTGACCACCAACAAAAGGGGGGTATCATGGCACAGGACAAGCTGTATGAAGTCCGGGTAGAGAGAAACCTGTTGATTCCTCTCAGTGACGGAGTCTCCTTGGCAGCAGACCTCTATCTGCCGAACGAAAAGGGTCCCTTTCCTACGCTTGTTAATTACTACCCCTATCATAAGGATGATCTTATTGGCTCCTTGTCTGAGCATTCTCGCCGTTATTTTGCCGAGCGGGGCTATGCCAACCTACTGGTGGACTTCCGTGGCCTGGGAAGCTCTGACGGCGTGGCCTGGGGAGCCATGGATTCCCGAGAAGACAAAGACGGGGCCGAGATTATCGAATGGGCTGCTCGCCAGCCCTGGTGTGACGGCAACGTGGGTGTGTGGGGAATTTCTTATGGTGGGATCACATCGCTCAAGATTGCTGCCCAGAACCCTCCACACTTAAAGGCCATTGTGCCTATTTATGCCAGCCTGGATATTTATTATGACTTTATCTATCCAGGCGGTTGCCTCAACTGCCTGGGGGCTTACGGGGCTTGGGGCTCTTTTATGCTGGCCATGAACCTTATGCCTCCTACCTACCTGGATGCCGAAGGACGCTGGTATCGGATCTGGCAGGAGCGGTTGGAGAAAGGTGAGCCCTATATCTTTCCCTGGCAGGATCATCCGGCCCATGATGAGTACTGGCAGTCCCGGGCCGTCCCTGTGGATAAGATCCAAGTGCCTACTTTTGTTATTGGTGGCTGGCGGGACATTTTCCCTGAGTTGATGCCACGGCTCTACGAGCAGCTCTCCGTGCCCAAAAAGTTTCTTATGGGCCCTTGGATGCACAACCCTCCTGATATTTCTCCCTTTGAGCAGGTGGACTACCTCTACGAGATGAAACGTTGGTGGGACCATTGGCTCAAGGGAGAGAAGAACGGTATTATGGATGAGCCTCCGGTGACCGTCTTTGTTCAGGGAAGTCAGACCTGGAAGCATGAGCAAGAGTGGCCCATTGCCCGCACCGAGGAGCGCACGCTTTTTCTATCAGCTGAGGAAACGCTGACAAATGGAACACCGCGAGAGGAGGGCAGTGACACCTACCAGGCTATCCCCATAGTGGGGGTAACGGCGGGTCTGTGGGATCCTACCGGGCTAGGCGTGGGGCTCCCGCTGGATCAGGGACCAGATGACCTCCGCTCTCTTACCTATACAACCGACCCGCTGCTAGAAGAGGTAGAAATCTCTGGCTCCCCCGAAGCCATCCTTTATGCGGCATTGGAAAGTGGGGAAGAGGTTAACTTGGTTGCCAAGCTAAATGTGGTGGGACCGGACGGCAGCTCCTCGCTTATAACCACAGGTTGGCTTAAGGGAGATCATCACCGTTCGCACGAGCGGCCAGAACCCCTGCAGTCTGGGAAGGTGTATGAGTTTCGTATTCCCCTATGGGCCACCTCTTATTTGGTTCCCCAGGGACATCGGCTGCGCCTGAGTGTGTCCTGCTCTGACTTTCCCCGCATCTGGCCGACCCGCACAAACCCGGAGATCCGTCTCTTTTGGGGTGGGACCCATCTTTCTTCTGTTTGCCTCCCTGCAGTGCCACCTTCAGCGGCTCCTGTCTCTGGGCCGCCGATCCGTCGCCCGGAACCCGGAATCAATCGTACCCCCTTGCTGGTCGATTCTGCCCCTCGCTGGAAGGTCGAGCGGGACTTGGCTACTGGTACCTTAGCCATCACAACCGGATCCAAGCAGCATATGACCCTTCCTAATGGTGGGATATTTCAGATGGACCACAGCGCCAAAGCGGGTGTCACGATCTCCCGGCCAGATGGGGCCAAAGTAGAGGGGGAGACAACTATCCGTCTGGACTTACCGGCGGCGGGGATAGTTCAGGTGGAGACCAAGAGCTGGATCTCGCAAACGGGCATGCTGCTCACGGGCAGGGTCACTGTGGATGGGCGGGTGTTTTTTGAGAAGCAGTGGCAGAAGTGAGTTGGAGGGCTTGTGGTAATCGGTCGGGTTGTCGATCAACTGGAACTCGGGCTTCTGCGAGCCCAGGCGAAGTCTCCGAGGACGCGAAAACTCCCAGACAGATAACCTCTATTTGCACATCTGTGTGCGCGTATTTGCGCGTCTGCGCGCGCGTTTGCACGGGATTATGTCGACGAAATGTCGGCCTTGTCAACAAAGCGGTCTTAGCGAGCTTTTAGCAAGCTTTCAGCAAGCTATGTTGCCTCTGACTTTAACCTCTTGACACTCGGAGATTGATGAACTATATCTGAACCTGACCGTTCATTATTGAAACTTAATCGTAATATTAAGGAGGCTCCTATGGCTGGCCCATACCCCAACCCTCATACTATAAACACCGCCACCTCAGCGGTGTTCGAGCATTGTTTTGAGACTACAGATCAGGACATGCGCGGTCTTTACGAGAAAGCCAAACGGGACCAGTGGAATGCCTCACAGGATATTGATTGGAGCCAGGAATCGGATCCGGATAGAGGTATTGTGGCTGATGGTCTCATTGACATCCATGAAACAAAATACTGGGATCGGCTTAGCCTCAAGCAGCGCACCGAGCTCAACCGCCACTTCTCTGCCTGGCGTATTAGCCAGCTCATGTACGGTGAAGAGTTCGCCATGCTGATCTGCTCTCAGTTGGTGGAAATGGTGCCGGGTATTGATGCCAAGTTCTTCCTGGCTACTCAGGTAGTGGATGAAGCTCGACATTCTGAGGTTTTGGCCCGCTATCTGCACGACAAGGTCGAGGTGGTCTATCCCCTGGCGCCTTATCTCCGCCGCTTATTTGACAGTTTGCTGGAAGCTCCTCAGTGGTATCTGAAGACCGTGGGTACACAGCTGGTGGCCGAAACTCTAGCGGTCTCCCTCTTTCGCATGCTGGCGGACAGCAGCCAGGATCCGATTATCTGCGAAATTTGCCAGCGTATTCTATCCGATGAGTCGCGCCATATGGGCTTTGGCATGCTGAGCCTGCCCGAGCAGGTGGAGAAGCTCTCTGAACAGGAACGGCACGAAGCGGAAGATTTTGCTTGTGAAGGCATGCTGAGCCTGCTGCAGGGGCAGTTCCCGCGTGAGGCCTATGAGGCAGTAGGCTTTAACAAGAACGAGATCGAAGACATCCTGCATCTGCGTCGCGAGACGGCCCAGAAAAATGAGCAGGCCATGTTCCGCCAGCGCTTTAAGCGTGATTTTCACTCCGCGCTATGGAATAACCTCTCGCGTGTGGGGCTAATGAGCGAGCGAGTGATGGAAAGGCTCGGAACAATGGGTATCTCTGCTCCGCAGCAGCAAACTGCGGCGGCTTAAAACTGAAACCACCACCGCGGAGCCACAGCTATCTATTCACCCCCATCCTAGCCTTCCCCCATCCAGGGGGAAGGAGCCTCCTGTTGGCTTAATCCGACAATTGCTTCTGAACAGTGCTTGAGTGGCAAGGCTTGCTTGACAAAAAGAAGTTCCCAGTATCAGAATAGGCCAGCGCTTAAATAAGGGAGGAATTATGTCAAGCGAGAAAAATAAAGAGATTGTACGCCAGGCCATGGCCGCGCTTGGCCGCGGGGATATAGATGAGTTCCTGGCTAATGCGGATGACAACGTTACCTTCACCCTTATTGGTAATACTCCAGTCTCCGGTACCGTCCGCGGAAAGCAAACGGCCCTAGAAGGACTGCGCAGTGCCTTGGGCACACGGATCGAAGGTGGCGGCATTGTCATGACCATTGATAATCTCATTGCCGAGGGAGACTATGTGGCCGAGCAGGCCCGAGGAAAAGCGCGAACAAAAAGCGGCAAGGACTATAACAACACTTATTGCCGGGTCTGGCACATTGTGGATGGTAAAGTAAAGTCGCTGGTTGAATACCTGGATACCGAATTAGTGCGTGAGGCGTTCAGCGATTAAATCAAGCCACACAACATTGTAGGGGCGAAGCATTCACGCAGCGCTTCTAAAAATGCCAATAGGGGATATTCGTGAGTGCTTCGCCCTCACCCAAAAGGAGGGATAATCATGGCGACACGACCTGCTGTGAAGAAAACCAAAGCGGGACAGCGAGCAGCAAAGATGATCAAAAAGCCAGCCAAACGGGTCCAGCAGGCAGTTCGGACTTCAACCGCACAGCGGGCGACTCCGGCTGGAGCTATGGATGATTACGAGGGTGTCCGTCAGGTTGTGGCTCGCTACTGCTATGCGCTCGATCATCAAAGGTTCGACGAGCTTGGTGGGCTCTTCCACCGGAATGCGGTGTTTTCGGTTTCTTTTGAAGGTGGGCAGAAACACATTGGCCGCGAGACTATCCAGGCTTGGTACGAGCAGTTCTCTCGCCAGCGCTCTGGGGAGTTTAATCATGTGCGCCACAAGATTTTTGAGCCCATGATTAACTTTAACGGTACCACTGCGGTCTCATCCACCTACTTCGACGCAGAGGTGGTGGAGAACGGCACAATCTGGATAGCGGTTGGCCGCTATGACGACACCCTGGTAAAGGAACGAGGGCAATGGTTTTTTAAGGAACGGACCATTAACGTTTTCTACCGCTATTCGCTCGGCAGCCCACAGGAATGGTAACGAACAGGGAGGATAACCATGGCTGAATATATCAGTGTTGAAGAGGCTAGGAAGATGTCCGGGCTCAGGGTGGTGCTCTCGCCCGGTGTGCCGGGCCCTTGGAGCGAAGCTGCCAAGGGTATCTTGCATATAAAACAAATTCCGTACGTTCGGGTGGCCCAGGATATTGGCGGGCAGAACCTTCCACTTCAGGAGTGGACGGCTCAGGCTACTGCTCCTGTGTTTGCTTGGAATGACGAGCGTCCCCGCTCCACCTGGATAGAGCAGCTCTATTTGGCGGAGAGGCTGGCACCGAATCCTTCTTTGGTTCCCACGAATATTGAGGACCGTACCCTGATGTTTGGCTATGCTAACGAACTCTGCGGTGAGACCGGTTTCGGCTGGTCTAAGCGTTTGATGCTCCTGCACATCACTCTGTCGGACCCCAACAGCAACGAGGCGGCCCGCGCCATGTCTACTCACATGAGTAAAAAGTACGGCTACGAGCCAAGTCTGGCTGAGGCTGCTCCTGCCAGGGTTGCCCAAATACTACGATTTTTGGGTGCCAAGCTAGAGCAGCAACGGGCCAAGGGCAGCCAGTTTTTTATTGGCAATCAGCTCTCGGCCTTAGATATTTACTGGGCCGCGTTTGCCGCCCTTATTCAGCCGCTGCCTGAAGACTTGTGCCCAATGCCAAAGCCGTTCCGAGCCATGTATACCAACACCGACCCAGTAGTGCAGACCGCAGTTTCTCCGCTGCTTATGGAGCACCGCGACTTTATCTACCACGAGTATCTTGAGTTGCCAATTGACCTCTAGACAGGAAACATAGCCGCCGTACAGAGCAGCGTAAGTAATCCACAGGTTTGGTGATATGTCTGTAGGGGCAGGCCCCCGTGCCTGCCCCTACTTTTCTATGTTTGCCTCTAGCAGTTCCAGGGCGGCTCTGGTAAAGGTCCACATATTCGCTTCACGGTCGGCCTGCCTGGTTTCCACGGTGATAGCTTTCTCCACCGGACCTGCAATGGCAATGCAACTATGTCCTGGGGAGTCTCCATAACGGTTCCCCGTAGGTCCGGTGGCGCCAGTTTCGGCCAAGCCCCAGGTTGTTTCCAGGCGTTCCCGGATGACTCTTGCCATTCGTAGTGCGTACTCTTCGGTACTGGCTCGGACTCCGGCTACAGCCTCGTCCGGCAGGGCTAGTAAGACTCGCCTGGACTCTAGCGTATAGATTACGCCTCCCCCGAGAAAATAAGCTGAGGCACCAGGTACAGCCAAGAGAGCCGCGGAGATGAGCCCTCCGGTCGAGGATTCAGCCACAGCCACCGTATGTTTATGGGTTTTGAGGAGTTCTCCTAAAGATCGAGTCATCGAAGTTAAATCCGCCATTTCATCCTCCTTTTCCAGCCTTTGGCAAGCCCTTCGCTATTCCCTAATATCAACTTGCCTTCTGTGTAGTAGTCCAACCCTTCTGAGCATTATTGCGTCAAGCATACCCTGAGCCTATCGCAAGGATGGCGCTGCTGCTATAAAAAGTAAACTAATATAGTATGGGTGCTATTCTTCAAAGCACTTTTGTACGTTTAGAGCAAGGTTGCTCACAACAAGGTTCTGAGTAAGGTTGGGGGAGCAATGACAACACAGTTTGATCTCACAATTGTAGGCGGGGGCATTATTGGGTTGGCTACAGCCCTTGAGGTAACTCGACGTTACCCCGGGGTGAAACTCCTTGTGCTAGAGAAAGAGGATAGGCTTGCCGCTCACCAGACCGGACATAACAGTGGCGTGATCCATTCAGGTATCTATTACCGACCGGGCTCACTCAAGGCTCAGACCTGCGTTCGCGGAGCCCAGGCTCTGGTGGCGTTCTGTGAGCAGCACGGTATCCGGTATGAGATTTGCGGCAAGGTGGTTGTGGCTACGGCAGAGGAGGAGATGCCCCGTTTGCAGGAACTTTTCCGTCGTGGAGAGGCTAATGGTGTCCAGGGGCTTGAGTTAATTGGCCCAGAGCAACTACGGGAGATTGAACCTTATGCCAGGGGGATCAAGGCTCTTCGTGTTCCCACAACTGGCATTATTGATTTTGTCCAGGTGGCCAATACCTATGCTCGGCTTATGCAAGAGGGTGGAGGAGAGATCAGAGTCCGTCACCAGGTAGAGAGGGTGGTGCGTGCAGACGGAGGTTTGGTGCTTGAGACCTCTTCGGCGGCCATTCACACCAAGTACTTAATTAACTGTGGTGGGCTTTTTGCCGATCGCCTGGCGCAAATGGCTGGAGCAAGCTTAGACCTGCAGATTGTGCCTTTCCGTGGAGAATATTACACAGTGGCTCCGCGGCGGCAGGACCTGGTCAAAAACCTCATCTACCCCGTACCTGACCCAGCTTTGCCTTTTCTGGGTGTGCATTTTACCCGAACCGTGACTGGCAAGATTGAGGCTGGTCCCAATGCTGTCCTGGCCTTGGCTCGCGAGGGGTATAGAAAAACCGATATTAAGCTGAAGGATGTGTCAGGGGTATTTAGCTTTCCGGGATTCTGGACCATGGCCAGCCGGTACTGGAAGACGGGGATGGGAGAGATGTATCGTTCAATGAGCAAACGGGCTTTCCTCCAAGCTCTGCAGCGGCTGCTGCCTGAGCTTAGCGCCGAAGACCTGCATCCTGGGGGGAGTGGAGTACGGGCGCAGGCTATCTCCCGAGCAGGCGCTCTGGTTGATGACTTTGTCATTTCTGCCACTGACCATGCCATTCATGTGCTTAATGCGCCTTCTCCGGGAGCTACCGCCTCACTTGCCATTGGCCAATTGATTGTTGATAAGGCAAGCGAGGCCTTTTCGTTAGTTACATAGGGGCAACCCCCTGTGGTTGCCTCCCTCCTGCGGGCAGGCATGGGGGCCTACCCCTACACCAATCGCAGCCTGATATTCTTAAAACGGAACGCAAGTTGACACAGGGGAGGAATTTATGACAGCGAAGCGGATGTCCCGGAGAAGTTTTCTTAAAAACATGAGTGCTGTGGCTGCAGCTGCGGCGTTAGCTAGACCTGTCCCCGGACCAAGGATAGCACGGGCAGCTTCGGCTGCCGTGGGTAAGCTGCGCTTTGGTGTGCAGACCGCCCCACAGCATGTGGCCTACAATGATGTCTTGGAGGTGTGGAAAGAGGCAGACGAACTGGGGTTTGATACGGCTTTTGTCTTTGACCATTTTATTCCTATCTATTCCGATGCCTCTGGCCCCTGTCTTGAGGGCTGGACTCTTCTCTCTGCCTTAGCCGCGCAGACCCAGCAAGTGCGGGTAGGGGTGCTGGTAACGGGCAACACATACCGACATCCGGCGGTTTTGGCTAAGATGGCGGCTACCATAGACCAGGTGAGCGGGGGTCGGTTGATCCTGGGAATGGGTGCCGGCTGGTTTGAGCTAGAGCATGAGGCTTATGGCATCCCTTTCCATACGGTGGGCGGCCGTGCAAGGCGGCTTGCTGAGGCAGTGGAAGTGATCAAGCGGCTTTTCACTGAGAACCGGAGCACCTTTACAGGCAGGTATTACCAACTTAAGAACGCTAGGTTTGAGCCCAAGGCAGTGCAAAAGCCCCATCCACCCATCTTGATTGGTGGCATGGGGCCAAAGCTTATTCAGCCCCTGGTCGCTCGCCATGCCAATATCTGGCATTTCTTTGTGCGCGACGGCGACCCTGGGACGGCAAAACAGATCTGTACGAATTTTGACGAGGTCTGCCGCCAGGTAGGCCGTGACCCGGCCCAGGTAGAAAGGTCTATCTCTTTACGTCCTCCACAGCTTAGCGGAGAGACAGGAGAGGTACGCCGCCGGGTTCAGGAATTTGTTGATGCTGGTATTCAGCACTTTATTATCTCCCTCCCTCAGCCTTACGATCGAGAGGTTCTACGCCGCTTTGCCAAAGACGTTATGCCTGCGTTTCGCGAGGCGTAAGGTCTTAGCGAAAGTGCGGCATGATTTGCTTGGCAAACGTTTGCAGGACCCTGGTTGGATCTCCAGTGATAGGACCCAGGAAGATCTTGGTAGCCCCGGCTGCCGCAGTGCGCTCAATCTGCCAGATGCAGTCCTCTGGCGTACCAACAATGGCAAAGCGCTCGGCTAGATAAGCTTTTAGTCCTAGCTCATCGACTAACCGGGCGTGGAGCCTATCTGCCCCCAGTTGCTCATGCTCATGCGGACGGTAAGCAGCCTTAAGCTTCTCAATAGGATCCCAGAGCTCGAGCGGAATCTGTTTGCCTTCTAAGGTGCGACGAAAGGCATGGTTGGCGCTGGCCGCCAGGGCCATGCGAATCTCGTCCACCGCAGCTTTAGCCTCATTGGCTACATTAGTCTTAGCAAAAAACCAAATGTCGAGGTCTTCAAGCCGCCGTCCGGCTGTTTCTGCTCCTTCCTGGATTCGCGCATAAGCATCCTGTACAACCTCGGGTGTGAGACCGCCGCCCACAATCACCCCATCGGCCAGCTCTCCGGCCAGACGTAGGGTTCTGGGCCCCTCGGCACAAACATAGAGTGGCACTGGCCGTTTCACCCATACCTGGCGGACGGTTTTGCCCTGGTAATGGGTCTCCCCAGTATAGAATCCTTTGATTGTCAGAAGCGTCTCACGAAACTGAGCCACCGTGGCAGCTTTGAGTCCAACATTGTAAACGGCGCTGTCACCGGTACCAATACCAAGAAAAGCGCGGCCGCCCGATAGCTCGTTAATCGACGCAATGGCGCTAGCCGTCACAGCTGGATGGCGGGTAAGGGGGTTGGTGACAAAGGTACCCAAGCGCAATTGCTTGCTGTTAAGCGCGCATTGAGTCAGAGTGACATAGCAGTCTGGCCAAAGCCAATGCGCGTCCGGTATGCCCAGGGCCTCAAAGCCCCACGCCTCGATCTGGTGGACTAGGTCAGGAAGATCAGGATAGTGGTGGACTACTGGAATCGTAGCAAACTTGACCGTCATGGTGCTTTCCCCTTATTGAAGTGTAGCCAGTTGGCTGAGAAGATCTGCATTGGAGGGAATGGCTCCAACAGGGCCAGTAATGTGAGCATAGCGAATGATGCCCGATTTATCCACAATGAAAACCGCCTGCTCCATATCTGAGGAACCGTAGCGCTTGCGGTAAGACGCAGAGGGAGCGCTCTTTTCTCCGCGCAGCAGCCGATCACTTATCTCAATAGTCGCGCCTGCATCCCCAGCGCCGCCCTGATTGCCCGCTCAGGGTCATTCTCATGGGCTACCGGTGCGCCAAAAACGGCCAGAATAGCATCACCAATGAATTTTTCGATAAAGCCTTCATAATGGCGAATCTCCTGGGCCAAGGTTTGGAAGCAACCCATCATCAAGCCCCTCAGCTCCTCCGGGTCGAGCCGCTCGGCCAAGCTGGTGAAGCCTACTATGTCGGCGAATAGCACCGTCACCAGTCTGCGATCCGCCTCTGTAGCTTCCGCAACTTCTGGGCTAGGCCTTGTGAGGAGATCTAGACCCGCCTGAGTCGCAGGTCGAGCGATACTGGTAGGGGGTGGGGAGACAACCGTGGTGATTTCCGTGCCGCACTTGGGGCAATAGAGGAACTCCGGGGAGCAGACATAGCTACACTTCGGGCAACTCCGGCTCAGCTTGTTCCCGCACTTTGGGCAGAATTGAAAATCTGCCGCGACCTCGAATCCACAGTGATGACAGTGCATGGCTATTTTCCTAAGAAAACTCTCTCTCCATATTAAACCTAGGCAGCCCGATTATGTTCTCCCTGAGAAAACAAAGATTCTGGCTGACTCACCAGAATAACTAAGGCATATGGTATCCTCTCCCTGCTTAAGTTAAAGTATCGGCAAGGAGAGACCAAGTCCATGCCATCACCAAAAATTTATGTAACCCGGCGGATTCCCGAAGAAGCGCTTTCTCTGCTCAGAGGGTGTGGAGAGGTGAGTCTATGGGAGGGTAATGGGATAGTCCCGCGGGAGGTGCTTCTGCGGGAAGTACGGGAGACCGATGCCCTTTTCTGTTTGATCACCGAAAAGATTGACGAGGAGCTGCTTGCCCATGCTCCCCGACTTAAGATTGTGGCCATAATGGCAGTAGGGTATGACAATGTAGATGTTCCTGTGCTTACGCGCAGGGGGGTCCTGCTGACCAACACTCCGGGGATACTGACAGAGACTACGGCCGATCTGGCTTTTGCCTTGATCCTGGCCATTGCCCGGCGAGTGGCAGAGGCAGAGCGTTTTGTCCGAGAGGAAAAGTGGCAGTTCTGGGAGCCACTTCTTATGGCTGGACGTGATATCCACCATGCCACCTTGGGAATTGTCGGCCTAGGGAGGATTGGTGCTGAGGTGGCCAAGCGGGCCAGGGGCTTTGACATGCGTGTCCTCTATACTAGCCGCACCCGCAAAAGGGAGGTAGAGGAAGCCCTGGGGTGCACACCCGCGGATCTTTCCACCCTGCTGCAAGAGTCTGACTTTGTCGCGGTCCATGTTCCGCTCACGGTGGAAACACGCCATCTCTTCTCCACCCCCCAGTTCCGGCTGATGAAGCCCACCGCCTATCTAATCAATGTTGCCCGGGGTTCGGTGGTAGACCAAAAGGCCCTTTACGTTGCCCTACGTGACGGCTTGATCGCCGGGGCAGCTTTGGATGTGACCGAGCCGGAACCGATTCCTACAGATGATCCCCTGCTCTCCCTGGAAAACTGTCTCATCCTTCCGCATATTGGTAGCGCAAGCATTGCTACTCGTACCCGTATGGCCACTCTGGCGGCGGAAAATCTTGTAGCGTTCCTTGCCGATCGTTGCCCGCCTACTCCGGTCAATCCCGAGGTGTGGGAAAAGCAATAAGGGGTCAAAAGAAGTTGCTTAAGAAAAACCCAATTGCCGCAGGAGCCCTGGCAGAGGCGCAGTGAGTTGTCAGGGAGACGCTGAGAGAAAAAAGTACAGTCAGCCGAAAAGCCGCAAACAGCCGGATAAAGCAGAGGACAACAAGTGTCCTCCGGGCTTGCTTTCTCTTCGTCTCTGAGGAAGAAAGAAGAGACTCTTAGTCTCTCTAGGCGAGGCGAAGAGAATTATAGAGAAAGAAGTGTACTCGCATGGCCTGTCCTGAGCTTAATCGAAGGAAGGGAAAATTTTATAGGTTTTCTCTGGGGAGAAAATGAAAAAGCAGAAAGCCAACAACAAACAGCAGGAAACTGTCCCGGGACGCAACCGGGAATTTGTCAATAACCTGACTCTTCTCAGCACTGTCAATGTTCTTCCTGCGCAGTTTTTTGCTGAGGCCCGCGCTTCTGTTTCAGGAGAGAAGCGGCTCCTGCTGGCGGTTCTGGAACGGGCGATTTCAGACCTGTGCAACACCCGGCCTTCCCAGAGCAGCGTGCGCGACCGGCAGGAAGCGCGGCAATGGGTGGAATCCCGGGATGAGTCCTCTCCATACTCGTTCATCCGTATCTGTGAGGCGCTGGCATTAGACCCGGATGTTCTGCGGCAGGGGATTCTCTTACTAGAGCGGGACGAGCTGCTCAGCTCCAGTGCCGGAAGGCAAAGGGCTGTCCGCTGGAGGCGCCGCGCCCACGCCAAACGGGAAACCCAGGGAGAGACTGGTACCTAAGAAGCCAATAGACATAGAGAACTCTTGCTAGTCGGGGTTTCGCCTCTGGAGGGAAGCGAGGAACTAAGCGAAGCGTTAGTCAGCGAGCGAAGTGGGCGGGTCCGAGCCGCAGGCGAGGAAAACAAACATGGAGTTGATTCCGCACAATGTCAACATTGACTTTGTTAGCAAACGCGGGTTCTTTGCCGTGTTCTCTACTGTTATCAACCTGGCCAGCATTACCTTATTACTGGTTTGGGGATTTAACTACGGGGTGGATTTTGCCGGCGGCACAATGGTAGAGGTGCGCTTCGACCAACCGACCACGGCGGACACCGTCCGGCAAAGCTCGGGGGCAGAGGAACTGGGAGGTCTTACCATTCAAGATATTGGACGTGACGGAAGGACCTTTCTGCTACGCTTTAAGCAGCAAGGAACGGAAGTGGGGACAGTGAGTTCAACCGTCCAAGCGGCCCTTGCTTCTTCCTTCGGAGAGGCGTTCGAAACGCTACGGGTTGAGGCGGTAGGGGCCAGAGTGAGTAGAAGCCTACGCCAGAAAGGATTTCTGGCCGTGATTTTTGCTACCCTGTTCATGGGCGTGTATATTGCTTTTCGTTTTGAGCCTCGCTTTGGTCTTGGCGCGGTCATTGCGTTGATTCACGACGTTCTGGTTGTGACTGGAGCACTTATTCTCACCCAAATATCTCTTGACCTCCCGGTGCTGGCTGGCATTCTTACGGTGGTAGGCTTCTCGGTGAATGACACTATTATTGTCTCTGACCGCATCCGCGAGAACCAGCGCAAGATGCGCAGAGATCCGCTTGCTGTGGTCATTAATCGTAGCATCAACGAGACGCTGAGCCGCACCATTATTACCGCCGGCACCTCGATTCTGGTGCTCATTGTCCTTCTTGTCTATGGCGGGCATGTGATATGGCCGTTTGCCTTTACCCTACTTGTCGGTTTTACTACCGGGGTGTATTCCTCGATTTATATTGCTACGCCTGTGGTGCTCTATTTTGAAAAAATATCGTTATCTCGCCGGCGACGACGATAGGAACTTCGCAGTAAGTTTTCAGCTATCAGCTATTAGCGGTCAGGAAGAACAGGGAAAGGCTCCTTCAGGTACCCAGGGAAAGAGTAACCCCTGCAAAAGATAGGTGGAGAGTACAAGGAAAAGCTGAAAGCTGAGGACTGACCGCCGAGTGCCTATATTTTGAAACTCGTTGCCATCCTCACCCATACTGGCATTGTTTTAAGCCTGGCTGGTCTTTTCTTTGGCCTGCTTGCTCTGGCCTTTGGCTCTCCCTATGGTATGTCGATGACACTAGTAAGCCTCGGCGTGTTGGGGAGTAGCCTGTTGGTTGCCTGGGTTTTTGGCTTTAGCCCGCTTTGGCAACCGCAAGGGTGGGAGGATAACGTTAGCAGTGGAGAGAGCCACTTTGTGGTCTCGACCCTTAAGTACCCACCCTACCTGACTCTGCGCCGACAGGCTCCATCTTTTGGGACAGCGGTTTTTCGTTCTACCGTAGAGGGAATACCCGAGCAGACCTATCCCCATTACGGCCTGCATTGGCGGGATCGCTCTGAGGCCGCGGCTGGACATCGTTGGGTGGTAGAGAGGCTGCGGGAGGCCAATTTTGCTGAACTGGAGCGGTACAAGGCCGGTCCTTCCCTCTGATCCGTTTTTTACTTTCTTCTATCTATCCCCCTCCTTGCATCAGGAACTAGACAAGGTACAAGTAACCGCAAAACTGACATGTTGTTTGGCGAGGAGGAAAACCATGGGAAAAGCTTTGGATGGAATCCGTATTCTGGACATGACCCACGTCCAGATGGGTCCTTCTTGTACCCAGATCCTGGCTTGGCTCGGTGCCGACGTTATCAAGGTCGAGTTGCCGGGCCGGGGTGATATCACCCGCCAGCAACTCCGGGATCTGCCTGACGTCGACAGCCTGTATTTCACTATGCTTAACTGTAACAAGCGAAGCATCACCATCAACACCAAAACCAACAAGGGCAAGGAGATCTTCCGCAAGCTCATCGAGACCTGTGATGTACTGGTAGAGAACTTCGCCCCTGGCGTTATGGACCGGCAGGGATTCAGCTGGGCCGCCATCCAGGAGATCAATTCCCGCATTATCTATGCCTCCGGCAAGGGGTTCGGCCCTGGTCCGTTCGCTGACTGCAAGGCGTACGAGACTGTTGCTCAGGCTATGGGGGGGGCCATGAGCACTACGGGCTGGGACAATGGCCCGCCGACTAGCACGGGCGCCCAGATCGGAGATTCTGGGACTGGGATTCACTTGGTCGCCGCTATTCTGGCGGCACTCTTGCAGCGGGAGAAAACCAGACGGGGTCAACGGGTTGAGGTCGCCATGCAGGACGCGGTGCTGAACCTCTGTCGGGTTAAGATGCGCGACCAGCAGCGACTTGCACATGGCCCCTTGAAGGAATATCCTCAATATCCCCACAAGACCTTCGGCGAGGCGGTGCCGCGTTCCGGCAACGCCTCCGGTGGTGGTCAGCCCGGCGGGGCGTTCAAATGTAAGCCCGGCGGTCCCAACGACTACATCTATGTGATCATCCAGGCTCAAGTCTGGGAGCCGTTGATGAAGCTCGTCGGACGCGAGGATCTCATCAACCATCCAGATTACGACACGCCGGAGGCCCGTATTCTACACCTGGATGAGTGTTTCAAAATTGTCGAAGAATGGACACAGAAACACACCAAGTTTGAAGCAATGAAACTCCTCAACGAAAGCGACGTTCCCTGCGGCCCGGTCCTCAACATGAGAGAATTGCTGGAGGATGAGTCGCTTGCCGCTCGGGGCCTGACGGTCGAGGTTGAGCACCCGGAACGCGGTAAATTCAAGACTGTTGGTTGCCCGCTGCAGCTCTCTGATTCGCCGGTCGAGGTGAAGACCTCGCCGCTACTTGGCGAGCATACCGAGGAAATCCTCAAGGAGCTTGTGGGTTACGGGGACAAGGATGTCGAAGAGGCGCGGGCCGAAGGCGCGATCTGAAGCCGTCGGTCTGGCAATCAGGAGGTGATGGTACACTCGGCTAGGGTGTCATGGGTATATTCGGCAAAGGGGCCCAGCCGGGAGTGCCATCTTCAAACTGATCATCAGTCAGGGCTTGCACCTCTGAACCATTGGCTCGCATAAGATAAAGGTCCCGTATGGCTGTGGGTTGCCAGTGAGGGGGTGCTCGTCTTTGAACCCACCCCGTGCGCTGGCAAAACAGATCCACTTGCCATCGGGTGACCATACCGGATGCATATCCAAACCCGGTGAGTGGGTCAGCTGTCTGAGATCGCTTCCATTGGGCCGAATCGTATAAATCTCAAAGTTATCACCTCGGTTGCTGGCAAACACAATACGGTCACCTAGAGGAGACCAGTGGGGAAACGTGTCGGTGCCTGGTGAGGTGGTCAGACGTGTCAGCCCTTTGCCGTTGGTGCCAATAGTGTACAGCTCCTTTTAGCCGGCCGCCGTGCTCAACTATCGGGGCTGAGGTACTGGTGACTCATTGATTTTACCTATCCTTTGGGTTAGAGATCGGTCTATCGGTCCATAGGAGAGCGAATGGATTACCAGAATCTACTTTTTGAGAAAAAAGCTGGGATTGGCTATCTTACCCTCAATCGGCCGGACAAGCTGAACGCCCTGAGTCCTGAGCTGATGGCCGAACTACGCCACGTTCTGGATACGATTGAGGATGATCCCGAGGTTAAAGTTGTCATCCTGACCGGTGCCGGACGGGCCTTTTCTGCTGGCTTTGACATTGGGGGCAAAGAGGGCGATCCAGAGATCTATGAGCGCTCGGCTGACGAGTGGCGCTCGTTACTAAAGCAAAACATTGATACCTTTCTCAAGATCTGGCACTCCGGCAAACCCTATATTGCTGCCATCAACGGCTATGCTCTAGCCGGCGCCTGTGAGCTGGCTCAGCTCTGCGACATTAAAATTGCCTCAGAGCATGCCACTCTGGGCGAGCCGGAGATTCGCTTTGGTACCGGCCCGCCAGTACTGATCACACCGTTCAGTGTGGGCTTGGCCAAAGCCAAAGAACTGCTGCTGACCGGCGAAATGCTCTCTGCCCAGGAGGCCGAGCGCATAGGTATGATCAACAAGGTTGTGCCGCACGACCGGCTCATGGCTGAATGTGAGAAAATGGCGCGCAAGCTGATCAACATTGCGCGGGTTGGAGTCAAGTTCAACAAGATCGCCATCAACCGAGCCTTCGAGAACATGGGCTTCCTCAACTCCATTTACCAGAACCTGGAGTTGGTTACGCTCTTTGACACCTCGCGTACTGAAGAGCAAGAGACGTTTAACCAGATCCGTAAGGAAAAAGGCTTACGCGCAGCGCTGGACTGGCGCGACGCGCGGTTCAAGGAAGAAGAGTAAGGGCAGTCAGCATGGGAAAAGCCAGGTTCCCTGACTCTAGGAGAAAAGACGATTTATCTCAGGCTTTTGCCAGCTTAGCCCCGGCTATGGGGAAAGGGTATGAATATCGTAAAGAGCAGGTTCAGATGGCGGAGATGGTGAGAAAAGCTCTGGAGCAGGAGCGACACGCCGTCATTGAGGCCGGAACCGGGATTGGCAAGTCTCTGGGCTATCTTCTCCCCGCCATCCATTCAGGCAAGAAAGTCATAGTCAGCACGGCCCGCAAGAACCTGCAGGACCAACTGGCTAACCAAGATCTTCCACTTCTCCAGAAGGTCTTTCCGCTCTCATTTGCTGTTCTTAAAGGGCGCAGCTCTTACCTATGCAACCTTCGGGTAGAAGAGCTAGGGTTGGAAGAGAGTAGCCTTTTTGAGACTGGAGAAGATGCCAGGCATTTTCGTGAACTAGCGCAGTGGGCCGAACAAACAGAGACCGGCGACCTGGAAGAATTTCCGTCTTCTCTCTCAGGTCCCCTTAGGGAGCAGGTTACGGTAGGCAGTGAGGAGTGTCTAGGAAAGAAGTGTCCCCTTTTCTCTGGATGCTTTGCCGAGAACGCCAAAGAGAAGGCCCGTGACGCCCAGGTGGTGATCACTAACCATCACCTTCTCCTCTTGGACCTTCTGGTCAGAGAACGGACAGGCTCCACCCAAGGTCTTCTACCGGAGGCTGAGGGCGTGGTGATCGACGAGGCGCAACACTTAGAAGAGGTGGCAGTGAATGTCTTGGGGGTTTATCTCACCCTGGGAAGGCTTAACTATCTGGGGTCGGGGCTAAGATCTCTGGTCCCGTTAGTAGCTCAAGCCAGTCTTCCTTCAAGTAAGTGGGGCAACGATTTTGAGAAGGCCTACCAGGAGCTTAGTGTCTTCTTTACCAACATCCAAACCAGGCTTCAGGCCAGGAACAAAGGCTATCTGCGGCTCCAAGATGAACGCCCGCTGGCACAAAATGGGACTCGTCTTCTGGCTGACCTGGCCCAAGACATGAAGTCCCTGACAGTGCGGGGTTTAGCGCAAAAAACTTTGGCCCGGTGGGAAAAGCTAGCGGAGCTTATCTCCCGCTTTGCGGCCGACCTGAACCGAGTATGCTCAACCGAGTGGGATGAAGACTTTGTCAGGTTTGCGGCTTTAGAGTCAGGAAAACGTGGAATAGCCCTTTACTCTAAGCCCATCGAAGTTAGCCGGTATCTCGAAAGGCTGCTTTTTCATCTTTCCTCTGAGAAAGCTTCCTCTGAGGAAGCTTTCCCTGAAGAAGAAGAGGAAAAAAACCAGCCGGTAGTTATCTGTACTTCAGCTACCCTGGCGGCTCCTACACTCTCTTTCTTCCTGGATCGGGTAGGACTTAAGGAAGAAAAAAACATTTTTACGCTTACCCTGGGGTCTCCCTTTGACTACCCAAGAAAGGCTCTTGTGCATCTCCCCAAACAGGGCAAAAAGCTGGACCCTACTCTTGGCAGGAGCGGGGAAGCCAAGAACTCCTACCTGAAGGCTTTAGCCCGGGAAATTCTTGCTTTAATTCAGGCCAGCCAGGGAGGGGCGTTTGTCCTTTTCACTAGCTTCCAAACCCTGCGGGCGGTCTTAACGCTGATTGGCCCTGAGCTTCCGTCCCCTCCTTTGGTACAGGGCGAGAGGTCACGTCCTGAGCTTCTGAGGCGTTTCAAAGAAGGGAACAACAGAGTGCTTTTTGCTACCAAGAGCTTTTGGGAAGGGGTGGACGTGCGGGGGGACAAGCTCCGGCTAGTCATTATTGACCGACTTCCTTTTCAGCCCCCTGACGATCCAGTCTATGAAGCCCAGTGTGAGAGATTAGGCTCAAGATGGTTTCCTGACCTAGCCCTTCCCAGAGCCATCCTGATTCTTAAGCAAGCCTTTGGCCGGCTGATCCGCACCAAGACGGATTGGGGAGTGGTGGCCATTCTGGACGGCCGGATTTTAAGCAGCACTTACGGTAAGAAAATCCTTGGAGTTCTCCCTCCTGCCAGGGTGACTCGCGACCTAGAAGACGTACGTTCTTTCTTTAGAGAAAGGCTCGCCGAAGGGCTGGCCGATGCTTCGCTTACAGAGCTTTCCTAATCTCTGAGCGCCTCTGCCACCTTGCCATAGTCATCAAGCCGGGGCAGAAGCAAGGGTAGATCTACTCCAGCCTGGCGATATTCGGCAATGCGTTCCTTGCACTTTGCTGCCGGGCCAACCAGGTAAAAGGATTCTACCATCTCGTCGCTAATCAAGCTAATCGCTTCCTTACCGCCATCCTCTTTTGCCAACACTCTTAGGGAACCTAAAATAGCAGGATCAAATCCACCTTTCTCCAACAAAATCTCTCCTACATGAGGTTCGTCCAGAAGTCTGACAAGACGCTGTTTCAGGCTCAACCACAGGCTATTCGGATCATCCGTAAGCCGCACCACCAGCATACAGGCTATGTCAATAGAGCTGGGGTCCCGACCCGCCTCTTTTGCCGCGGTCCTCACTTCTTCCACCGCATAGCTTACATAGCTTGTGGGGACGTAGGCATTGAGCAAGACTCCATCGGCTATAGCCCCAGCCAGCCTGAGAGCTTTCGGGCCAATGGCCGCCAGATAGATGGGAAGCTTCTTTTGGACCGGTTCGATGGCCAGACGAACACTTTTTAATCTGAATGACCCCTCAGTAGCGTTAATCCTTTCTCCTGAGAGGAGACCGCGAATGATAGTGACGGCTTCTTCCATGGTGGAACGAGGCTTCGTATAGGGTATGCCCATGCGGTCTTGGATTACGAACCTTTCGCTCCTGCCCAGTCCCAACAAGAAGCGACCCCCACAGATGCGGTCTAGAGTGGCGCTAGCCATGGCTAATAGGGCTGGGTTCCGGGAATAAGGATTAGTCACTCCCACTCCTAGCTTGATGGTTTGGGTTGCCGCGGCCAGGAACCCCAGCAGAGAAAACGTTTCTTCGTGAAAGTACCGTTCGGTTACCCACAGGGATTCAAACCCCGCTTCTTCGGCTATACGCCCGTACTCTTTCAGTTCCGGTCCGTTATCAATCCCATGGTAGAGAACCATGCCCTGTCTTGCCATGCTTTTCCTCCTAGCGGTGGGCTCGATTACCTTCTTCACCCCCATCCTAACCTCCCCCCTTTGAGGGCGAGAGTCAGAGAAGGGGTGAAGTCCTGCTGCGCCATCCTGCAGATCATGATATCTACCCTTGTCACCCATCGAGGGGGAGAGGGTTATCTTCTAGATTTATTAGCCAACTTCTGCCAATGGCAGTGAAACAAGCTGACCCGAGACAGCGCTTCGGTGAACCGCCTCGGTAAACTCCATATATTTCACCCCATCAGTAAAGGTTGTGAGCCGAATCTTTTCTTGACCGCGCATAGCGCCCACAAATTCCTCTTCCACTCGCCATTTTTCAGCTTTCTCGGGGGCAATAGAAATCTCCTGCAGGGTCTTATCACCCTGCTGCCCGCCAAACAGCTTGTCGCTTGCTTGGTCGTAATGCAGCGTGCCTTTGCTACCAAAGAGCCAGACTCCTGAGCCCGGAGCTAGGCCACACACGAGGCTAAACTCGTAGGTAGCCTGCGCACCACAGGCTAAGTCTGCAATAATGTTGACATGGTCGGGTACATCAACCGTGACCATAGCACTCGTCTCCGGATCGCGGTGTTGTGGGGTGTAGATGTGGGTACGGGCAAACACCTGAGAGGCAGGCCCAACCCAACGCATAACGGCCTCATACCAGATGCCCATGGTGAGAATGTTAAGCCCACTTAGGTTCTGCTGATGCCGCCAGTGCAATGGAGCTTCAGGATTGGCAAATCCTGGTATGGTTCCTCGGACGCTCATAGCATAGAGGTCTCCTAAATACCCGGTTTCCACTAGCTCTTGTATAGTGCCATCTACTCGCAAGGTGAATGGCGAAGGAACAATCTGTGTAATCAAGTCTGGGTGCGCCTGAGACTTCTCCAGCATCATGTGGGCTTCGGCGGCATTCATGGCCATGCGCGCCTCACACATGACATGCTTGCCTGCCTCCAGCGCGGCGCAGGTCACCTCACAGTGCATATAGGGCCAGGTGCCAATAACAATAGCGTTGATGTCCTCTGCGGCCACAAGCTCACGCCAGTCCTCGTAGACCTTGGGAATATGAAAGATATCCGCGACCTGCTGGGAGGACTCCCGGCTGCGATTGCACACGCTGACAATCTCAACTCCCTCAATGGCCTGCAGACCTGGAATATGTTTGACGCGGGTGTTATTTCCCGCGCCAACAACGCCAACCTTAATGGGCAGTGAACTCATACAGCATGTCTCCTTTCACGGCTTCCCGCAATGGCCTATTTTTCTCTCCACTGGGGGAAGATATAAACTTATGTATAATAAACGCCACAGAGAAAAAACCCTGAACTAATCCGGGAGGCAGGAAATGACACAAACCTTTGACCTTTTCAATCCGACCGAAGAGCACGCTCTGCTGCGCCAGACGGTTCGCGACTTTGTGCAAAAAGAAGTGGAACCGCAGGCGCTTGAGCATGACCATCTAGAGCGCTTTAACCTTCCTCTTTTCCGCAAGCTAGGGGAGCTAGGGCTCCTTGGCCTAAGTGTTGCGGCCGAATATGGGGGGTCGGGTATGGATGCAGCGGCGGTAGCCATTGTTCATGAAGAGCTTTCCGCTTCGGACCCTGGCTTCTGCCTGGCTTATCTTGCCCACTCCATGCTTTTTGTTAACAATTTCTTTCGTAATGCCAATGACGAACAGCGCCAGCGCTACCTGCCCAAGGTGCTCTCTGGAGAATGGGTCGGGGGAATTTGTATGACCGAACCTGGGGCTGGGACCGACGTGTTGGGGATGAAAACTAGTGCTGTACGTCGGGGTGACTATTACTACCTTAGCGGTCGTAAGATGTTTATTACCAATGGCACGCTCGATGATGGAACGCTGGGGAATATTTTCCTGGTCTATGCTAAGACTGATAGCAAAATCAGCTCCTTTGTGGTTGAGAAGGGCTTTTCTGGTTTCTCTCTTGGGCAGCGACTCCACCACAAAACCGGTATGCGAGCTTCAACCACAGCCGAACTCGTTTTTGATGATTGTGTGGTTCCGGTGGCCAACCGTCTAGGTGAAGAAGGGGAGAGCACCCTACATATGATGCGCAACCTTGAGGTTGAACGTCTGGCTGCAAGCGCCATGTCGGTAGGGATCGCTGGGCGCTGCGTAGAAATCATGACCCGCTATGCCAATGAGCGAATAGTCTTTGGCCAGCCAATTAACACATTTGGCCAAATCCAAAGATATATTGCCGACTCCTATGCTCAATACATGGCGGCAAGGACATACCTATACTATACGGCTAACAGGCTGGACCTCGACCAACCCGGCCAGCGGATTGATAGTGACGGCATAAAGCTGGTTGCCTCCACTGTGGGAAAACAGATAGCCGATAACGCTATGCAGGTGCTGGGCGGCTATGGCTATTTCGGGGAGTATGTGGTGGAGCGGCTCTGGCGGGACGCCAAGCTGCTAGAGATTGGCGCTGGAACACTGGAGGCCCATCAAAAGAACATCACCAAGGATCTAACTCGGGCAATGCACCTAATTCGGTAGGGGCGTATAGCTATATGCCCCAGTCTCACTTAAGGCATTTCCCCTGCAGCACGGCCCTTCCTTCCCTCTCCCCTGGCGAGAGAGAGCTAGGGTGAAGGGGCCTAAAGGACCTCTACCTCTGGGCATACCCCCCATCCTAACCTTCCCCCGCAGGAACTAAGAAGCCCAAGGCAGGAGCTAAAATGTCTCATTTATCCTTAATTGCGACCCATGTAGCTATACAGCTTCTGTTACGCACCCCGACGTAGAGCCTCAAGCTCGTCTATCTCTTTGGGCACAGCAGAGCTGAGAACCTCGTGGCCTGTAGGGGTCACAAGTACATCATCTTCGATGCGCACACCGATGCCGCAAAAGCGAGGATCAATCCCCTCGCTCTCCTCAGCAATATAGAGGCCCGGCTCAACCGTAAGCACCACGCCTGGCTCGAGCATGCGTGAGGTGTCGTCAATCTTATACCGACCCGCATCGTGTACATCCATGCCCAGCCAGTGGCTGGTGCGGTGCATATAAAAGCGACGGTGTTCTTCTTTTTCGATGATCTCTGGAGGATTACCTTTGAGGATGCCAAGGTCGATCATGCCCTGAGTGAGGATCTCCACTACCCGCTTATGTATATCGTCAATACGCACGCCCGGCTGGGCCATAGCAATCCCTTCTTTTTGCGCCTGTAGGACCACCTCATACACCTCACGCTGAGGAGAGGAGAAATTGGGGGCAATAGGAAAAGTACGGGTGATATCCGCGCAATAACCTCCATATTCCGCTCCGGCATCAATCAGGAGGAGGTGCTCGTTCTGAAGCTGGCAGTGATTAGAGATATAATGTAGGATGGCAGCATTAGCTCCCGAGGCTACAATAGAAGGATATGCGGGCCCTTCTGCACCCAAGCGCCGGAAGGTAAATTCTAGCAGAGCTTCGACCTCATACTCATACATACCTGCCCGGGCTTTTTGCATGGCCTCCAGATGCCCGGTTGCGGCAGCCGCAATGGCCTGACGCATAAGCGCGATCTCTTCGTCGGCCTTAAGGAAACGCATCTCGTGTACAATCTCGCCGGGATCAATAAGAGAGGTTGGTCCCATACCGGTTCGGGGCCGCATCATGCGACAGCGGCTGACAAGATCAAAGATCTTCTGGTTAAAGCGCTCATCCCGGCTCGTGGCAAAGTAAACCTTCTCGGCCTTTTCCACATAACCGGGTAGGACCTCGTCGAGCTTATCAATGGTATAGGCAGCATCCGCGCCAAAAGTCTCTTTGGCTCCCTCAGCACCAAAGCGTTTGCCTGTCCATACTTCTTTATCCTTGTCCCGCGGTCGCACAAAGAGAACGAATCGCTCTGAGGGATGGCCTGGAGCAAGCAAACAGACCGACTCCGGCTCGGGGAAACCGGTGAGGTAGTAGAAGTCATTATCCTGTCGATAGCGATATTCGACATCGTTAGAGCGGATAGAGATAGGCGCACTGGGAAAAATGGCCACTCCTCCTGCCATCTGCTTCATAAAGGCTTCCCGTCTAAGAGCATACAAACGCTGATCCATTTCCATGCTATCCCCTTTCTTCCTTAAAACACTCCTTGTTAACTCCATGCCAGAGGTAGTATACGGTGTGCGACCATATTTATCCATACTCCCCTCTTATTGACTTCCGGGAGAGGGTTCGCTACTGCAAGAAGCCGGAGATAAGATCACAAAGTTTTTTTCCCTAAACTGCAACGGAACTCAAGAGAGCAAGCCCTATGGCTGAACAAACTAAAGAATGTTGCAAAAAGACGCTTGAACAAAGACTCAAGACTATTCGAGAGAGCTACTCCTCTTTCCCTGTTATCAAAGATATTGCCTGTCCGGTGTGCCGTGAGATTGTCAAAATCCGCGTTTATAAGAGGCCAGAAGAGCCCGAAAGCCGATAGCGCCAATGTCAGAGGTCAGGAACCGGGAGAGGGAGAAAGAAGCGTCAAAACGGAGGGGATAATGGCTGGTCGCATCAACATGAAAATCATACGCATTGGCATTGACAACTATGGTGAACCTTATACAGTTAACATCCGGGCGGTAGTGGAGGCTTTGGACCCCTTAAAAGTTGTGGCTGAGAAATTTCGCCAGGCATCAGAACGCGCCATCCCTGCCCAACTAACAGTTCCCTCAGAGACTCCTCCTACCACTACAACAGGGACGATTACCGCAGAGGATATTGAGCAGGTCATTATGGAGGGCCTCGTTAGTATGAAGCACTCCGGGCAAATTGCCAAAGAGATCTCTAAACGCTTCGGCGGATGCAAAATTGCCGAAGAATAAGAACCAAACCTGGTTCATTTACCTACTTGTAGTTGAGGTTGTTCGGTCCTCTATTGCCATATCTGCCAGTGCAGGGAGAGAAGCCTTGCTAGCTCAGCAAATAAGGCAGCCGATTGCTGTCCGCTAAGGCAGCCGATTGCTGTCCGCACCTATCCCCACCCGCGCCCTGTCCACCCTCAAGAGCAGCCAGCAAACGTTCAGCCAGCTTCTGTCCCTCAGTTTGCTCAAATACCCGGGCCATTGCTTGTACGACTTCAGGCCCACACCGTTGTCTTGCCAATCCCTGCCTCACCTGTGACAAGAACTACTTGGCGTTCTCCTTGCGACGCTTTCTCTAACCAGATTCGCAGTTGCTCTAGTTCTGCCTTCCGTCCTACCGGACCCATAGGATTGATAATTGAAGACCGAGGAGTCAAGGGAACTATCGTTCTGTTCCCTTGACTCCTAATTCTAGGCTCTGGACTCTCAACCAGCCCAATGAACCGATACCCTTGCCGGTGTACTGTCTCAATGAACTGGGGTGTCCTGGGATTATCTCCCAGAGCTTGCCGAAGCTCGCGCATGTCCACTTTGGGTACTGCCTCACTCACACGGAAATTTCACCGAGATTTCACGGCCCTTGTGTCTGACTTACCCTCCTACGCGCCTGATACCGCGGTAAGCCAGTAAACCAGAAGCATTATCCCCAGAAATCTATCTATGTTGACCTGGGGGCAGCACTTGACTATGCTGGGAAAAATTTAGCCATTAGGCTGAGGCAAAATCATGGCCGAGATGCCAGACGCACAAAGAAAGTTAGCCCTGGTGGGGATCGAGAAGCGGCTGCGGAAGGTAAGGGTACGGTTTAATCTCTACACCCTGCAACACGGGTCTTATCGGATGGGAAGCCTGCTCCTCCTTGGCGTAGCGCTGCTTATCTTCCTGACGTTTGCTGTTTCCCCTTTGATCTTTATGCTCTCTTTTGGGTTCCTCCTTATAGCTCTGGTACTTGGCTTTTTCTTTCTTATTCGTAGAGACGCTTGGCGATGGACCAGCCTAATGGAAGCAGCCCAGAGGGTGGATTCTCGGGCCGCATTGAAGGAGCGTCTCTCTACGCTCCTGGCCTACCTCTCTATTTCGTCCTATGCAGCAGAGCGGTCCCGCTTATGGAGTTACCTTGTTGCCGACAACATGGAGCTGTTTCCCTCCTGGGAAGTGAAGAAAGTTGCTCCCCGGCGAGTGCCGTGGAGCGTACTTCCTTTTCTTGCCTCCTTGCTCCTTCTCTTTATTGTCGTCTCTATTCCTGCCATTTCCCCTCCTTCTCAGGCCTCTCCCTTTAGTCTGGAGAACCTAGCCACTGTTCTTCCCCAGCTTCCTGAGCGATTGCAGCAGCTCTATTATGAGCAGAAGGAGCCAAGCCTTTCTGATGTTTCAGAGGAGTGGGATGGAGAGGATCTCTTGATGGAGGGGGAATGGCCAGCAGAGATGATGAGCGAGTTACAGGAAGAATCACCATCCGCAGGGGAAGAAGTCATAAACCTGGCTTCCTTGCCTAAGAAGCTACAAAATCTTATCCGTGAGGCGCTTAGGAGGATGCCAGAGCAAGACCGCTTGGCCCAGAGAAACGCCGGGCTAAGACTTACCCCCGCTGGGGATGGGGAGGAAGGGGAGCCGGTATCTGTTCTCCAGATGTCAGAGCTGCCAGGAGGACTGCAGCAGATGGCCTCGTTACCACCCCAGAAAGGCGGTAAGGGAAGTGGAGGAGAGGGAATCCTAGCAAAGGGAAGTGGTATCCAGCGTTTGGGCAGAGCGCGGCTGGGGAAAAAGCCTGCCAAGGGAAAATTTCAGCCAGAGGGACCCATGGCTTCGGGAAAAGGGGGAGCAGCGGGGGGAGGTGGGCCAGGTGCAGGCAAGGGTACCGATTCTCGTCTCTTTGGCAGTAAGCCTGCGTCCGGGAGCGGCGCAAACACGTTTCTGCTCGCCCTTGATGTCTCCAGGAGCAGGGGTAGGACAGTTGAGACTGGGGAGGATGAGGCCGAGGTAATAGAAAAGGCCGGGGGCAGCCTGAGCCAGCAGCAGTCGTTAGACAATGCCATCCGCAAGGCACAGGTCCCTCCTGAGTATGAAGAGATTGTAAAACGCCTCTTCTCGCGGAGGATCCGTCGTGAACAGTGAACCGTCCAAAAAGCTTGTGAATGAATTCCAAGAAATCTTTCACCGTATTCAGGACGAGATTGGCAAAGTCATTGTTGGCCACCAGGACACGTTAGAGCAGATCCTCACCACTTTCTTTGCCGGTGGACACGTCCTCATTGAAGGAGTGCCTGGTACGGGCAAAACTCTCATTGTTCGCTCTTTGGGAGAAGCGCTCAACTTACGCTTTAGCCGCATCCAGTTCACTGTTGATCTTATGCCTGCAGACGTTACCGGCACGCGGGTGGTTATGGATAGGGAGGACGGCCGGCGAGAGTTTGTCTTTGTTGAAGGACCTCTCTTTACCCATATTCTCCTAGCGGACGAGATCAACCGTGCTACTCCCAAGACCCAGGCGTCGTTGCTTGAGGCAATGGGTGAACTGCGGGTTACTGTGGCCGGTACCACCCACCATCTTTCCCCCCCATTCTTTGTGCTGGCTACCTTAAATCCTATTGAAATGGAGGGCACCTATCCCCTTCCTGAAGCTCAACTCGATCGCTTCTTTTTTAAAGTCCGTCTCCGTTATCCTGACTCTCAAGAGATGCAAAAAATCCTTAACACTACAACTGGGGTTGAAATGGGCATCATTGAGCCTGTCTTCGACCACGAAGAAGCCCCAGAACAGATCGAGAGTCTAAGGGCGCTGGTGCGCGAGGTGATGGTTGCCCCACATGTAGAAGAGTATGTTTCTTCCTTAATCCATGCCACAATTCCAGTCGGGTCGAAGTATGGACCGGAGAAAGAGACGAAGGCTGCCCTGCCTAAGGACGACTTTGTTAACCGCTATGTTAACTTTGGCTCGAGCCCGCGGGGTGGGCAGGCGCTTATTTTAGGAGCCAAGGTCTGGGCATTACTCGACGGCCGGGCCAATGTGAGTTATGACGACGTGAACAGAGCTGCGGTCCCTGCCCTGAATCATCGCTTGGTGCTTAATTTTGCTGCCGAGGCGGATAACATGGACCCTGCGGTCATCATCGAGAGGATTGTTGATTCCGCCAGGAAATTGCGGCGCTAGGGAATCAGAAGAGAGATGGCTCATGTTCACAGACGTCTGCCACCCCGAATTTCTAAAGAAGCTTGATCGGCTGCGACCGCGCGTGCGCGAAGGTAGAGGGGTGCGCCCAGGAGATACACCTATTCCTCGCCACAATCATCCTTCGGGAACTGAGTTCGAGGTCTACAAAGATTATGCCCCAGGGGATGATTTTCGCCATATTGACTGGAACGCACTAGGTAGACTCGATCAACTTTTTGTCCGCACCTTTACTGCTGAGCGAGAGATTCCCTTTCATCTCTTGCTTGACACCAGTGCCTCAATGGGCGCCCCAACAGCAGACAAAAAATTTGCCTTTGCTACCGATCTGGCCGCAGCGCTCGGCTACATTGTGTTGACAAACAACGACGCGCTTCGACTTGTTGCCTTGCGCAAGCAAAAGGGTGACGCCTTGCCCTTTGTGGCTACACCGTTTTTGCGCCACGAAAGCCGTTTCTTTCACTTACAACCGTTCCTGGATAGCCTTACTCCGGAAGGGAAAACCTTTCTGAGAGAGGCAGTGCGCACTTATATTGGGTATACCCGAGAGCCCGGGGTAGTGGTTCTCATCTCCGATTTTCTTGTGGAACCAGCGGAGTACGAGGAGGCCCTGGTCCTGTTGAGAGCACGGAGGTATGAGGTCAAGGCGTTACAGGTGCTCGGCGCTAGCGAGCTTAACCCAGCTAAATGGTTTCGCCGAGGAAAGCTTTACGATGTGGAAGAGCATGGGGAGCGCTGGGTGACGCTTACCCAAGAGAATCTACGTCGTTACCAGGAGGTTTTGACCTCCCATCTTGAGAAACTGCGTGACTTCTGCCACCGCCACGAGATTTTCTACGCCTTGGTCAGCACCGAAAAGGGACTTGAGACTACGGTGATACAAGAGCTGTCACAGTTGGGTATGCTTCGCTGGCGATAAGAAGAAAAGGCAAAAGGAAAAAGTTAAAAAATGATATGAAAGAGTCGCTTTATTTTTGTCCCGGTCGGTACGCCGCAGCGGGGGAACCGCTTTTAACTTGACTACTATGGGTATTCTAAACCCCTCTGCACTACCGTTTCTGGCGGTTCTTGGTGTTCTGCTGCTCATTTATCTGCGAGAGCGCTGGCGCCGACGTATTGAGGTATCGAGTCTTCTCCTGTGGCATGAGACCAGGGAGGACAAGGTCAAAGCATCCCGCTTCATCCCTAACCTGCTCTTCTTTCTCCAGGCGCTCCTTCTCTTGCTCCTAGTCGGTGGCCTTCTTCACCCTTATCGCCTGCTTATGCTTACCGAGACACAGGGGGAACGTCGCATCCTAGTCGTTGATACCTCGGCAAGTATGCAGGCACAAGAAGGGCGCCTTCGGAGATTTGAGCAGGCCATTGACCAAGCTAAAGGAGTGGTCCGAGCCATGGGGCCGCTCGATGAAGGGATGATTATTGCCATTTCTACTAGGCCCCGACTCCTCTCCGGGTTTACCCGTGACCACCGCTACCTCCTACATCTCCTGGAGAACTTAAAACCTGTGGACACGGGCACCAACCTCACCCTTGGGGTAGAGATGGCGCTGGCCCAGCGGGACCGGGAGGGACGTAGGGGAAGAGTCTATGTGTTTACCGACCAACTCAAGTCCAGCCTAGCCCTCTCCCCTGACCATCTTGACAGTGTCTCTTACCACCGTGTGGGCAAAACCGACAACAATCTGGCGCTGGCTGCTTTAAACCTCCACCAGAATCCTTTCCAGAGCTACGCTCAGGCGCAGGCGTATGTTCTGGTCCGCAACTATTCCTTTCGGTCTAAAGCCGGCACGCTCACCGTGTTGCTTAACGATGAGCCTATTCTTCGCCGCAGCTTTACCCTGCCACCACGGGAAGCAAGCTCTTTTTCGGTCAGGGGATTTACCAAACCGGGAAAGCTTATTGCTCGCATCGAACCAGAGGACGCGCTTTCTGTGGATAATCAGGCTCTTGCCTGGCTTGCCGAAAGAAAAGAGAGACGGCTGGTGCTTGTCTCTCCAGAGCGGAGCCTGCACGAAAAGATAAGACAGGTGTGCCGTGCGGTTCTGGGGTTGAATATTGCCCCCTTCCTGGAGCCTGCTGCCTTTGAGAAGGAGGCCCTTACAGGAGAGGATGTAGTTATCTTTCATAAGTTTGTACCCGGAGAAGAAGTACCGGCAAACAGCCTCTACATCTTTCCACCGCCTGATAATCTTCTCTTTCCCGTTACTGAGGAGGCGGCAGACTTAAGTATCCTTGACTGGCGCCAGGAGCATGAAATCCTCCGCAATCTCCGCTATGTGGAGGCGCTCCCCTTGGAGAGGGCGCGTGTACTTGCCCTTCCTTCCTGGGCACAGGTGCTGATCTCTTCGCGTACATCTAAGGGAGAGGTGCCGCTTGCTCTGGCCGGAGAAAAAGACGGGCACCGAGTTGTCTGTCTTGCTTTTGATTTGGATAAGAGCAATCTGGTTAGCTCTGAGAACCTTACGCTACTGGTTTTTTTTCTCAACATGGTTCGCTGGCTTTTACCTCCTGATCCGCTTGCTCCTGTATCCCTGTCTACCGGTGAGACCTTTTTCCTTCCTCGAAGCCTGCCCCAGGATTCACCAAGAGTGATTCTTCCCCGAGGTGAGGAGAGACCACTGGTAACGCCAGCGGTTGAGATTGAACAGCGAGGGGAGTACCGTATTAGCGGCACCCACTTTTCTCGTACTCTCTTTGCCAACCTCTTTGACGAGACTGAATCAGATATTGGTCGGCAAGAAAGCGATGAAGACATCCCTGTAGTGCTTGAGGCCAAACCGCCACAAAAGGTGGCCAGAACCATCCCTGAAGAATTTGGCCATTTCTTCTACTACGGAGCAGTGGCATTGCTGGGCTTTGAATGGCTCTACGCGCTGTGGCGCTATCGCAGGACCGGAGCCTAAACCGGGGAGAAGGGATCATGCTCTACGAGTTCTTTGACCATACATTTACATTCACCGCACCGGAATTTCTGCAGTTGCTCTATTTCTTACCTTTGCTATGGGTGTTGATCTTCTTTTTGCACCGCAAGGGAGTGCTTCTCATCTCCGTTCTCCTGCGTTCGCTTGCTGCCCTCCTTATTGTGGCTGCCCTGGCAGGACTGAGCCGGCAAACAACGCTGGCCGAGCACAAGCTAGCGATAGTAGCGGCCATGGACTTCTCGGACAGTGTCTCTGCTGAGGGCAAGACCTGGATGAGGAGCTATTTAACGCGCCTGCTCTCAGCTATGCCGCGGGAGAACGAGATTGCTGGTCTTTCTTTTGGTGTCGACGCTCATCTTCTCTTTCCCCCCTCTTCTCCCTCCACTGTGACTCTTCCCGAAGACACCTTTACCTCACCCCTACCCTCTGGCGAGGGGGGAGCAACTAATATTGCTACTGCCTTGGGACGAGCGTTTTCCCTCTACCCCGAGGGGGCGGAGAAAAGGCTTGTACTCTTTACCGATGGTAACGAGACAGTAGGGGAGGCTCGTCGCAATATCTCCCTAGCCCAACAGATGGGGGTGAGGATCTACCCAGTTATTCCACCCACGGGCAAGCATGCCGAGGTTTCCCTGGAGAAGTTTGTGGCTCCACCCTTGGTGCGAGAGGGGAGCGTGTTTAACTTGCGTTTAGTGGTACGCAACAGCAACGACATAGCGGCCAAAGGTACGGTACAGATTTTTGCCAACAATCGGCGGCTCACCCGTCAGCAGGTGAGCCTTGCGCCTGGTCTGAGCGTCCTTGAGACTCCTTCGCAAATTCTACAGCGGGGCAACTACCATCTGCGGGCAGAAGTAAAAGTTGTTCCGGATACCGTTGAAGGAAACAACCTTATGAACGCCACGTTGACTGTGGCAGGTAAGATTCGTTCACTGGTGATTACGGACAACCCCAAAACCTATCTTGCCCGCGCCTTACAGCTCAAAGAGGTGGAAGTCGAGTTTCGCCGCCCCGAGGGGGTCCCTACACGGCTGACTGACCTGCTCGACTATAACTGTTTAGTGTTCGATGACGTTGGGCGCAAAGGCCTCAGTCCTCAACAAATGAGGGTGATCGAGGAATACGTACGGGACTTCGGCGGCGGTTTTATTATGGCTGGAGGAACGCACTCTTTCGGCGATATTGACTATAAAGACACAGCGGTAGAGCGGGTCATGCCGGTTGCCTTCCAGAAACAGAAGCCCAAAAAGAAAAAACGTGCTCCTGTTGCCCTCTTTATTCTTATCGATCGTTCCAACAGCATGGGGTACAACAGCAAAGTGCGAGGGCTGCACGATGGACAGAAGATGAGGTATGCGCAGAAAGCGGCCGTTGCTGTGGTCAACCAGCTCCGAGACGCGGACATGATAGGCGCTGTTGCCTTTGACTCCGAGCCCTACCTCATGGCCTCGCTCACTCGCTTAAGTGAGAGCCGGGCTACGCTAGTGGATAAGATTGAGAGGCTGCAGTACGGTGGGGGCACTGACTTCTTTGGGGCGTTGGAAACTGCTGCTAGGCAGCTTGCCAGAAGCCGTGGTGCTATTCGTCACATTATCCTCCTCACCGACGGCGATACTAACCGCAGCCCTTCTGACCACTATCCCCTCCTTGTTGCCATTGCCCAGCGGCGGATTAGTGTCACCACTATCCGTATTGGTTCAGACACAGTAAACCTCGATCTCTTAAACTTCATGGCCCAGAAGACTGGTGGTCGCTTCTACCACGTTCGGGATGTGGAAGCTCTCCCTTTGTTACTTGTGCGCGACACCAAGAAGACAATCGGGGAAAGGGAGGAGGAGCAGCCTAAGGAGATTATTCCCCGCGTTGGGGTACGCGGGCAAGTTCTGCAGGGCTTGAGACGGTTTCCCGCGCTGGAAGAATATATGGTAACTAAACCCAAGCCTGGGGCAGATATGCAACTTTACACCGACATTCGTGGGGGAAGAGATCCTATTCTGGCTACTTGGCAATATGGACTGGGTAAAGCAATGGCCGTGCCGTTTGACCCCAGTGGCAGTGGATCGTCAGAGTGGATTAGCTGGGAAGGGTTTGGCAAATTCTGGTCACAGGCGGTGCGTTGGGTCATCCGAGAAGAGACGCCGTGGGATTACCGGCTAACTGTTGTGCCCAGAGGCAAGAAAATGGTCTTGCAGACAGAGTCATTTGACAACGATGAGGGAGGAGTTTTGCTGGCCCGATTGCCCAGGGGGAACCGTCGCAATCGAGAATTTATGCTCATTCCAGTAGCTCCGCGCCTCTATGAAGCTACCCTGCCGGTAAGCCGTGCAGGTTCCTACCCTATCACAATTATCCGGCGGAGGGACGGAAAAATTGTTAATCAAAAAAATGAAGTGGTCATGGTCACTAAAACTGTGGCCGGATCTATGGAAGAATACCGCCAGCAGCATTCCAACCGCGATCTTCTACGTGAGTTGGCCGAGGGAACAGGGGGTAAGATTGACCCAGATGTCTCGGAAGTCATTGCTCAGGCAAAAGAAGGAACAAGGACCTTAACCCACCCCTTAGAGAAATATCTCATCCCTGGCGCTCTTCTTTTCCTCCTTCTTGATATTGCTGTACGAGTATTCGCCGGTCCGCCAGTGTAGGAATGGCTCAGCAGCCTGAGAGTAGCTTAGCGCTGAAGGAATGGGCCCTGGTAGTCAAGGCCTTGGACCTAGGCAAACAGATTATCCTTCTGCGCAAAGGAGGCATCCACGAGAAGAAGGGTAGGTTCACTACTACTTACCAGCAGTTTTTCCTCTTTCCCACCTATATTCATCAAATGGCCCAGGGAGTGATAGCGGAGGCCGTAGAAGATGGGCAAGACATTAAAAATAGGCCACCACCCATAGATCTGCTTGAGATCGGTAACTATGCCACAGTCGAAGACGTGACGTGGCTTGATAACCCTGAGCCTCTATTTGGTCTGCAGCGGTTTCACATTTGGACCCCGGAGACTATAAGTCACCGCTTCTTTTATAAGAGTCACGGGTTGCACCTTTTTTTTCTGCGTGTCTACCGCCTGCCCCAAGCCTATGCTCCACCTATGCTCAAGCGTTATGCTGGTTGCCGCTCGTGGGTAGAGTTGGAGAAAAAGATCCCCACCACCGGGGCCTTGCCCGTGCTATCCGATGATGCCTTTGCTCTGCAGATAGATGAGATTCGAGAGGTGCTTGCTGGCTAGAGCTAGGGGCGGAAAAAGCCTATCAAGACATCAGGTCTGCAAGGAATTCAAGCAGATACTGGTTAACCAGCTTGGGCTGCTCTTGTTGCACCCAGTGGCTACATTTGGGAATGTATTTGATCTCGAAGCGGCTGGTAAAATACTCCTCCATATTGTGGGTGAGCTCTTTACCAAGGGCAAGGTCTTCCTCTCCCCAGATGAGCAGTGTAGGACAGGCAATCTTGGCAAAAGGTCGTTCCCCACGCCCGGCAAACTCACGAAATGCGGCCCGGTAGTAGTTAATCGCCGCAGTCAATACCCCGGGCTTCGCCATGGCCTCGACAAAACACTGCAAGTCCTCGTCTGAAAACGCCTCCTTGTGGATTGCCATACCGCGAAACGCCCGCTCAACGAAGAAGCGGTGGTTTTGACGGATAAGCCACTCAGGCAACCAGGGAATCTGAAAGAAGAACATGTACCAGCTGCGCTGCAGCTGACGGAGGTTAGAGCGGATCTGTTTCTGAAAAGCAGTAGGATGTGGGCAGTTCATAATAATGAGCCGTTCGGTGGCCTGAGGATAGTCCGCGGCAAACGTCCAGGCCACTCCTCCTCCCCAGTCATGTCCAACAATAATGGCCTTTTCCTGATTAAAAGAGCGGATGAAGCCCATCACGTCCGCGGTGAGGAGATCGATGCGATAATTGGTGACTCCCTCGGGTTTATCACTTTCGTTATACCCCCGTAGATCTGGGGCTACAACCTGGAAATGTCTAGCTAGAGCCGGGATCTGGTGGCGCCAGGAGTACCAGAACTCAGGGAAGCCATGAAGCAGGACAACAAGCTTCCCCTCTCCCTGGGTTACATAGTGGAGGCGAATGCCATCCACCTGGACAAAGTCGTGTTGCCAGGGCTCCTGGGTCATGGTTTCTATATCCTCTTTGTCTCCCTTTGAGTCTGCACAAAATCCTCTTAAGCTGAAAGAGTATATTCCGTTCTGGGGGAGAGGATCAAGGACGAGTGGGAATGTTGGGAGCCGTAAGTAGCTCTACTAAAGTGCGGTCAGGACCATTGACAATCCGGTGAGAATGAGAAATTTTCAACTATCACTCTGTCCTGAATATGAGCATACTGAAAAGAAAGGGGTAATACTGATGGATCAACCGTCGGAAAAAAGCCTTAAGCGGATGCGCACCTATGTGCAGAAATACCTGGAGAAGACCGGCACCTCGCCCCATCCGGATAAAGAGGTGCACGAGGCAGTGATCATGGGTCTAGCCCATAACATTGACGAGGTCGGTCGGCCTCTGTGTCCGTGCAACTTCTATCCGGATAAGAAGGCCGAGCTGGAGCGCAGCCGTGAGTGGGTGTGTGCCTGCGATGAGATGAAGCAGTGGAAATACTGCCATTGTCTGCTGTTTGTTGCTCCGGATGGGCTACCGATTACCGAGCACCTGCCCGAGGACCACGAGGGTAGACAGATCTACGGTCTGGTTAAAGATCCGACTCCAGACAAAGGGCGTGAGGCAAGGTTTAAAGTTGAGGATGAGGCGGATTAGAGTTGGGCTTGTACGTTTGCCTTAACGGAACCTCAGCTACACTCCAGCAGCAGACCTTTGCTAGGTGGGTGTCCTCCGCAAAAAGTGCAGTCTCCAAAACCCGTCATGGCTTTCCTCCTCTGGTCCGTGGATCTCTTCATTGTTACTACAAGACGTGCAGCCATAGTCCTTTAAGGTATTCTCCCTCCGGATGGGCAAGGTTGACTGGGTGGTCTGGGGCTGGGCCCAAGTGCCGGAGAATCTGTACCCTCCTCCCGGCATCGGCTGCAGCAGATAGAACAACCTTAATAAATAGATCAGCAGTAAGGTGTTGGGAACAGCTAAAGGTGAAAAGCTGCCCTGCAGGCTCAAGGTGACGAAACGCTTGCAAGTTGATCTCTTTGTACCCGCGAAGCCCAGCATTGAGGTCCTGCCTGCGCCGCACAAAGGGCGGGGGATCAAGGATCATGAGATCAAAGCGCTCCTCTGTCGCGCGCAGATAACGGAACAGATCTGCCTGAATCCACTCTCCCCTCTCTGCCGGTAGATTGTTAAGATTCCAACTCTCCCGGGCAATCTTGAGCGCCGCCAGAGAGCTTTCCAGCGACCTTACCCGTCTTGCCCCTGCTCTGGCCGCGTTGATGCCAAAGCCGCCAGTGTAGGCAAACCCATCGAGGACTTTCTTGTCTTTGGCCACCCGGCTAACCAGAAGACGGTTATCCCGTTGATCGAGAAAAAATCCGGTCTTCTGTCCACCTCTAACATCAACCAGGAGGGTGCAGCCAGCTTCATGAATGTGGAGGAGGCGTGGAGGTTCTTCTCCCCAGAGCATCCCAGCGTTGTTGACAAGTCGTTCCTCACGACGAACCCCTCCCTCGCTCTTCTCATAGATCCCTTGAGGCGAGAGAAGGGCCACCAGTTCTTCAACTAATAGGCTCTTTAAGGTATCTGCCCCGGCAGTGAGGCATTGGCAAACAAGAAAGCTACCATAGATATCAACAACCAACCCAGGCAAGAGATCTCCTTCACCATTGATCAGGCGAAAGGCGCCGGTGTCAGGTGGCAGTACGGCATGGCGTAGTGCTAAGGCTGCGTGAAGCCGCCTACGTATAAAATCGGTATCGATCTTCTCTTCCTGGCGTGTGAGCATGCGCACGGCAATCGAACAGTGGGGATTAATATACCCGCTGCCAAGATGCCTTCCGTCTGAGGAAAAGACCGTTACCAAGGAGCCGGGCGGGCCTTTACCCTCAACCCTCTCAATCGCTCGAGAGAAGATCCAGGGATGACCAGCAATGATGGGGCCTTCACGGCCAGGTTTAAGGATGACTTTCATATATTAGGCAGATAGCAGGCCTCCGTGTCTGACCCAGAACCCAAAAGGGCGAACACAGGGGTCCGCCCTTTGCGGTCCGCTGCTCGCGGACCGCCCCTACATTTCTTTCCTAGTATATGTACCACTTTTCCCCCCGGTCTTCCGCAAGAGGCGGATACTGGCAATCACCATTCCCTTATCTACGGCTTTGCACATATCGTAAATAGTCAGTGCAGCCAACGAGACCGCGGTTAGTGCTTCCATCTCAACTCCGGTTTTTCCCTCGACTTTCACCCGAGACTCAATGCCTATGACTCCTTCTGCTTCTCTGGGATGAAAGTTTACCTCTATGACAGAGATAGGAAGAGGATGGCAGAGGGGGATTAGATCAGGAGTCTTTTTTGCCGCCATTACACCGGCGACTCGTGCTACCGCCAGGACATCTCCCTTGGGCATCTTGCCAGTAACCAAGAGCCGCAGGGTCTCAGGCTTCATCTGTACCTCCCCAGCAGCAATGGCCTCCCGCATGGTTACGGCTTTCTCGCCTACGTCTACCATCCGCGCCCGTCCTTCGGCATCTACATGGCTAAGTTTGTTCATAGTTCTATCCCTTCGTTGCTTTTTTTCTGATGTACAGAACTCTTTGGTATGGCGTTAAACGGCTCGCCTTTTCCGCCTTGCATGAGGAGAATGAAACTTGTAGAAAAAGCAAAACAGATCATATCTAAGTAGTAACGATGGTAAAAGGCTATGGATGAGAAAGAACAGCTGAAAGCTGATGGCTGAACGCTTCAATATAAAAGGAGGACAGACATATGGCTCGATTGGGAATTGTGATGGCGTCTATGGGGGGAACCCCATTTAGCGAGCTGACTGCTCTGGCAAAAGAGGCAGAGAGCCGTGGAGTCGAAGCAGTCTTCTCTCCAGAGTTTATGAATGACGCATTGGCTACTTGCCAGGCAATAGCTGCTGATACCTCCGTGGACATCACCACTGGCCTTCCTGCTTTTATTAGTGATGACCTCTCTGCCGCCCGTGCTACAGCCAAAAGAAACTTGGCCCTTGCCGGATCGATGCCTTATTATAACCAGCTCTTTCGCAACTGTGGCTTTCAAAAGGAAGCGGAGATTCTCTCCCGCGGCGACCCGCAGGCTGCTGTAGAGGGTGTTTCTGACCAGATGATCGATGAGCTTAACCTCATTGGTCCTCCCTCTCGCTGCAAAGAGCAGCTCGCCGCTTTCCGCGAGGCAGGCATTCAGCTTCCTATTGTTGTCCCCAACCCTGTAGGGGAACAGACTTATACTCAGGCGGTACGGACGACGATTGAGACGTTTGCTGGGTAGTGACATGACGTAGGGGCGCATTGCCAATCGCCCCTACAGATCTACTGTTCATTAGGGAGGAGAATACTATGGTAGGTTGTTTAGACGGTATTAAGGTACTTGATCTGGGGCGTTATCAGGCTGGTCCCAGATGTGCAATGATTCTGAGCGACTTAGGAGCAGAGGTGATTAAAGTCGAGGCTCCGGGAGGGGATGAATCACGGGGCTTAGGACGTGTTTACTGGTCAGTGTACAACCGGGGAAAGAAGAGCATTACCCTTAACGTGCGCTCTGAAAAAGGTAAGGCATTATTAAGAGAATTGGTACCAAAGGTAGACATGCTCCTGCAGAATTTCCGGCCAGGGGTGATGGACGCAATGGGCTTTGGCTACGAGACACTCAAGCAACTTAATCCTGGGATTATCCTCATCAATGTTTCTGGCTTTGGCCAATATGGTCCTTATCGTCAGCGGCCAGCCTATGACCCGATTGGACAGGCAATGTCTGGGCTGATGAGTTTCACGGGTTTTCCTGATGGACCGCCGGTTATGACTAACTCTCCGATTATTGACCGTATTACCTCCTTGCATGCCACTATTGGTGCTCTTGCTGCTTTGCACCGCCGGGATATGACTGGTCAGGGACAGGCTCTTGATGTGTGTCTTTTAGATACTGGCTATACGCTTATGGAAATCCCCATTGCCCAATACCTGCTTACTAATAAAGAACCCGAGCGGCATGGCAATAGTCCAGGGGTCATTGCCCCATGCAATACCTATCAGGCCAAAGATGGATGGGTGTATATCCTGGCTGTGCCGCAGGATATGTGGGCAAGATTTTGTCGAGGAATCGGGCAGGAAGAACTTATTAGCGACTCCCGGTTTTCCAGTATTGCTAGCCGCTCTAACCATACCAGAGAAATAGACGAAATGGTCTTTGCCTGGGTAAAGGATAAAACCGTAGCTCAGGTGGTGGAGATTTTAGAGCAGGCCGAGGTTCCTGTTGGCCCGGTACATACTATCTCTCAGGCGGCTCAAGACCCGCATTTGTGGGAACGTAAAATGCTTGTTGAGATAGAAGATAAGGAAACAAGTCGGACGTTTGTTCCCGGCCTCACGGTTAAATTTTCCGAGACTCCTGGGGCCATTGGTCCTATTCCCCAACCTGGTGAGCATAATGAGGAGGTCTATTGCCAGCTTCTGGGCCATAGCTCGGACGATCTTAAGAGCTGGCTGGAAGAAGGGGCAATTTGAGAAAGTAGTAAGGGCGAAGCATTTGCCTAGCTGATACAGAAAAGGACCGTGGGTTATGATCGCAAATGCTTCGCCCCTACTAAAGCCGTACCGTGACACCATGGGCAGCAAGGTATTCTTTACACTCACGGATGCTATACTCGCGGTAGTGAAAAATAGAAGCAGCAAGAGCGGCATCGGCCCCTCCAGCAGTAAGGCCCTCATAAATGTGAGGTAGGGTCCCCACCCCACCTGAAGCAACCACAGGAATACTTACAACACTGGCAATGGTGCGGGTGAGTTCGATATCGTACCCTTCTTTGGTTCCATCTCTGTCCATGCTGGTAAGCAAAATCTCCCCTGCTCCATAGAGGTCCATCCGCTTTGCCCACTCGATAGCATTAATGCCGGTAGGGGTGCGACCACCATGAGTATATACCTCCCATTCCAACCCTTTCGCGCGCTTTGCATCAATTGCCACCACAATACACTGAGAACCAAAGCGCTCGGCTGCCTCTTTGACAAACTCGGGACGATTCACAGCGGCAGTATTAATAGAGACTTTATCAGCCCCGGCATGGAGCAATTCCCGGATGTCCTGAATCTCTCGTACCCCACCACCAACGGTGAGGGGCATAAAAACCGTCTCAGCTGTTCTACCAACGACCTCAAGGATGATTTTACGCCGTTCGTGTGAGGCAGTAATATCAAGGAAGGTGATCTCATCTGCTCCGTCTGTATTGTAGCGCTGGGCTATTTCCACCGGATCCCCAGCATCCTGTAGGCCAACAAAGTTAACCCCCTTAACCACACGACCATCTTTTACATCTAGGCAAGGAATAATACGTTTAGTGAGCATACTCCTCTTCTATCCACATAATCTTACGGTAGTCAAACAAGGCATCTTCATAGACTAAATATCTGCATGGTTATCTGCCCTATTACAGTAGATCATTGTGCTAAATCAGACTATAGGGGATTGGTAGGGTTCCTGTGGCCGTGGCTAAAACCCTGTTGACAAAGCAGGGAAAACTTCGTTAGATTAAAACACTTTTTGCTCGTTTTAGATATCTAAGGAGGAAGCATGGTTCGACGCGAGAAGAGTAACTACATGATCCAGGCGGTTTCCCATGCCCTGGACGTGCTCGAACAGTTTTACGGAGAGGATGAACTTGGAGTGACCGAGCTAAGCAAGCGGTTGAAGCTCCATAAGAACAATGTCTTTCGCGTTCTGGCCACGTTAGAGTCACGAGGGTACATTGAACAGAACAAATCTACAGAGAACTACCGTTTGGGGACACGCTGCCTGCAGCTTGGGCAGACATATATTCACCATATGGGTCTTCTGCGCCAAGCCCGTCCGATTATGGCCGAGGTGGTAAAGGAGTGTTATGAAAGCGCCTATGTGGCCGTCATGCGAAAGGGGATGGTTGTCCCTCTTGACTCCGTAGAAGCAGATCAGCCTGTCCGTATTGTCTCCCACATTGGCGAAAGCCTCCCTCTCCACTGCACTGCTGTGGGGAAAGCCCATCTGGCTTTTGAGCCGGAAGAGGAACTGCAGACCTTTCTTCCCGAAGGGCTCCAGCGGTACACAGATAAGACCATTACGGATCGTAACGCACTTATTGAGCACCTCAAGTCCATTGCTCACGGTGGATATTCGATAGAGTGTGGAGAATATCTTTCTGATGTTCATGCCATTGCAGTCCCGATTAGAGATTATACCCGCAGCGTAGTTGGTAGCCTGGCGATTAGTGGTCCGGCTTATCGGATCTCTGATGAACGGATTGAGACTGAAATCGTCCCCTTAATGATGCGGGCTGGTCGAGAGCTCTCGAATCGCCTCGGATATAACGCCTAACCACCCGTTCATGTTGGCATAGACCTATTAGATTGGCATAGACCTATTAGATTAGTCGTCAGCCTCAGACTCAGTGAAGAGTGATGAATTAAAGAACTGAAAATTCTTGATTCTTAACTCTTAATTCCTAACTGCCTTATGCTGACCGCTGATAGTTATCCTTTTGCGTATGTACTTGACACCTATATATCGAGGTGCCAGATAACGGGGCGGCAGACTATTACGCTGGAGGAACGAACAGATGAAAGTGCTGGTAACAGTAAAGAGGTTGCCGGACCCGGAGACAACAATTCGGGTAAAGCCGGATGGAACAGGGATTGTTACTGACAATATAAAATATGTTATCAACCCCTTCGATGAGATCGCGATCGAAGAGGCATTGCGGATCAAGGAACGTTTGGGTGGAAGCGAGGTTGTTCTTGTGAGCATTGGCGCCAAGACATCATCTGAGCAGTTACGTACTGGCCTAGCTATGGGTGCTGATCGGGCTCTGCTGGTGCTTTGTGAGCAAGAATTGGACTCTCTGGCCGTTGCCCATATTCTTGCCAAGGTAGTGGAGAAAGAAGGGGCGGACTTAATGCTCATGGGCAAGCAGGCGATCGACGATGACTCCAACCAGGCAGGACAAATGCTTGCTGAGCTTTTGGGCTGGCCGCAAGCAACGTTTGCGTCTAAGGTTGAGATATCCGAAGACCAGAAGTCCGTTCAGGTTACACGAGAGGTCGATGGTGGATTGGAAACTGTGGCGTTTTCCCCTCCTGGGATCGTTACCTCTGACCTTCGCCTTAATGAGCCCCGCTACGCTTCGCTGCCCGGTATTATGAAAGCGAGGAAGAAGGAGCTTAAAGAAATTCCGGTGGCTGACTTCGGGGTTGACACTACCCCTCAGCTCAAAATCCTCAGTATGGCTCCTCCCCCAAAGCGAGAAGCAGGAAGGAAGGCCGAGTCGGTTCAGGAACTTGTCGAGCTTCTCCATTCTGAAGCAAAAATTATTTAATAGGGGGCAACCTATGGGCAACATTTTAGTTTTTGCTGAACATCAGAAGGATAAACTCCCTAAGACTACCCTGATTGCCCTTCAGGCAGGCAAGGAGGCGGCAAGCAAGCTCGGAGGAGGTTGTTATGCAGCAATCCTTGGCTCAGGGATTGAGGGTCTGGCTAAAGAGCTGACCGAGTATGGGGTCTCTAAGGTCTTAATGGTGGACGACTCATCATTTGAGCACTATCTTGCCGATGCGTATGCGGCGGCGCTTGAGCAGCTAGTTAAAGCCCATGAGATCTCTCTGCTTATGGGAACGGTAACGGCTGTGGGGAAAGACCTTCTCCCTCGGGTAGCTGCAAGGCTTGGGGTGGGTATGGCCAGTGACGTGGTGTCGATTGAGTCAGACGGAACGTTTAAACGTCCGATGTATGCAGGTAATGTGATTGCAACGGTTGCACTGGAGAGCCCTATAAAGGTGGTTTCTATCCGCAGCACCGCATTTGATGCTGCTCCAAAAGATGGTCAGGGAGGAGAAGTAGAAAAAGTAGGTGTATCGCTTGATGACTCTGTTAGGAAAATGCAATTTGTCTCCTATAACGAGACAAAATCAGACCGCCCTGTCCTGACCGAGGCAAGCATTGTGGTATCGGGTGGTCGGGGACTTAAGTCCGGAGAGAATTTTACGATTGTTCTAGAGCCGTTGGTGGATGCTATGGGGGCAGCCATGGGGGCAAGCCGGGCAGCAGTAGACGCGGGATTTGTTCCTAATAATCTGCAGGTAGGACAAACGGGCAAGGTCGTAGCCCCTGACCTCTACGTTGCTGTGGGTATTTCCGGGGCGATTCAGCATCTGGCAGGAATGAAGGACTCCAAAGTGATTGTTGCCATCAACAAGGATCCTGAAGCCCCTATTTTTAGCATTGCCGACTACGGCTTGGTGGCCGACCTCTTCAAAGCCGTGCCTGAGATGACCGAAGAGATCAAGAAGGTAAAGGAGTAAGGTAGAGGGCCGGTTGTGCAGCAAGACACGGCTTTTGTCTCCAGCGAAATTTTTAAACAAGAGGATTTTCGCCTCTGGCTTCTGCGTCGGCCAGCCTTATGATACCCACAGCTATGAATGGAGGAGAATGCTTCACCGTTGGAGAGACCCTCTCCTCCCGAGTTCTTGGAGAGACCCTCTCCTCCCGAGTTCTTGTTGGCCTCACAGTCGAGATCCGCTCTCTTTTCTTGTAATTCTGTAACTCAATCGAAGGTAACAGAGATCCCAGAGGTTTGTATATGACGTCTATAGCTCTCCTTGTTCACCCTTCTGATCCGGCTGCGGACTTCTCCTCCTTCTCCTCGGCTCTAGCAGCAGCCACAGCTGGGGACACAGTTATAGTCGGTCCGGGGATCTACTCTCCTAATCGAACCAGGGAGACGCTTCCTCTGCGGATTCCGCCAGGAGTTGCCGTTGAGGGGGCAGAAAGAGGAATAACCATTATCGATGGAGAAGGGCTTTTTGCCCCCTCGTTTAACCCCATCCGTACAGATCTTTCTGTTGTTGTTATGGAAGATGGGACCTCTCTCAGCGGAGTAACGGTAAGAAATGGGGGTGGACATGGGATTGCTGCGTCTCTCGGCGTTCAGGTGATCATCCGCAACTGTGAGATCAGCGGGCATGGCGATCATGGAATTTTTCTCTCTGGGGTGGCAGAAGCCTTTATCAATGGCAACATCCTCATTAACAACGGTACTAAGCGATACGAGCCTTCTCTTCCTAGAGGTGTAGGGGCCCGCCAGGGGCATCACCTCTTTGCCGAGGCAAAACAGGGACAAAAAAACCGTCTCATTATCACCCATAACACCATGCGAACCTGCTTTGCTGATGGCATTGCCTTTGTATGCTTTTTCCCCGAGCCAGACGGGGTTGTGGCCCAAGCAACCATTCTGCGCAACACTATAGAAGAAAGCGAAAGAGGAGGACTCCTCTTTTCTGCCTCCTTTGGTCCCTCGCACAATCGCCTGAGCATTGAAGCGGCGGGCAACACTCTGCGAGCCAACGGACAATTTGGTATCAGTGCTATTGCCTCTATCCCTCTGGCAGAACGGGTGCCCAAAGACAACACCCTACATGCTCTTTTCACAGCAAATGAGGTCTCCAATAGCCCCATTGGCATCATGATCCAAGGAGGGGTAGGAGAAGCGGTTAGCAATACTGCACGCATCACGATTGACCGTAACCGTATCCTTCACAGCGCAAGAAACGCCATTCGTATCCTTGCCGGAATGGGAATGGATACGGGTAGTCCAACAGATAACGGCATCACCGCGGCGCTTGCCCGTAACCTTATTGAGGGAAGCTCTCCTGCCATTATGCTCCAGGGCGCGGCAGGGACTCCCACAAGTAGTCCCCGGAATAACTCCGCTACCGTTAAGGTTGCGGGCAACGCTATGAGTGGCGAGCAGGGGATTATAGTTAGTAACGGAAAGTCGGGAAATAGTGTGGAGATTACCGAGGGCAGCCAGCCGTTTACCAGGACAGAGAACGATTTGGTAGGTTAGAACGGATTTTAAAACCCTGATCCCTCTCCCTTGTAGGATGTAGAAGTGGGTTTGAAACCATATGGCACAACTTAAGCCTCACCTGCTCTTGAAAGCCTGGAAACAATGCCGAACGATTCTACTCGTTTCGTAAAATCCCCCCGTGCTTCGCACTTTCCCCCTTTATCAAAAGGGCGGCCCGCGTAGGGGGATCGAGGGGGGATTTCTGCGGCCAAGGCGGGGGAAGGTTAGGATGGGGGGCATACAACAATGGAACGCCAGACGATTAAGCTCTATTACGATTACAAAAGTCCCTTTTCCTATCTGGCTAAAGACGAGGCTTACCAGTTAGAGGAAGACTACTGGGTGACAATAGAGTGGCTTCCCCATGTCCTTGATATTCCCGAAATTCTCGGTGACCTACAAAGCCGCACGGAGCTGGAATGGCGTAAAGTCCGCTATCTCTATCTGGACGCCCGGCGCTGGGCCAACGAGCGAGGGCTTTTGGTGCGTGGTCCACAGAAGATCTTTGATTCTTCCCCAGCCTCCATGGGCGCCCTCTATGCCATGCGGCAGGGAAAATTCAGGCCCTACCACGATAGGGTCTATGAACGCTTTTGGCGGCGAGAACTGGATATTGGAGATAGAGAAAAGATTACCGCAGTGCTGGCAGAAGTAGGGGCTGCTCCTGAAGGGTTCGCCGCTTACCTGGAGAAAGAAGGACCGGAAGAACTAGCGGTTATCCAGAAGCGTGCAGATGAGGACCAGGTCTTTGGCGTCCCTATGTTTTTTGTTGCTGGAGAGCCCTTTTGGGGTAATGATCGTGTGCCATGGGTAAGAAAGAAACTGGATACCCTAGGGTTGAGGAAGGACTGAGTGATGTCTACCTGGGATCTCAAAGACAAAGCCGCCGTTGTTGGGGTTGGCCATTCTCCCTATGGCCGCAGGCTGAATCGCAGCCCTATTGATCTGGCGGGTGAAGCCATACGAAACGCAGTTGAAGATTGTGGTCTTAGTCGCAACGACCTGGATGGCCTGATTGTGAGCTTTGGCTCGCCAATCGGTGCAGATGCCGACACCTTAGCTATGGTGCTGGGGTTAAAACTTCGTCTCTATAACCAAACCTGGGCGCATGGCCGTTTTACGGCAAGTTGTATTCAATGGGCTGCTATGGCTGTGAATGCGGGGCTAGCCAATGCGGTAGCTTGCCTGGCAGCAGTGAGTTTTTCTGGCTTCAGACGACCTATGATGGGCGGCTCTGGAGACGCAGAAGGAGGTCGGGAGGCTGGGGGTGGGCACGGCGAAGACCCTATCTATGGTATGACCTCACCTGGAGCTGGAGCCGCTTTAGTAGCTAGACGCTACTTCCATCGCTTTGGAGCCACTAGCCAGCAGCTTAGTGCTGTGTCCGTAGCCTTTCGCCGGCATGCCTCTCTAAACCCCAATGCTATTATGCAGCAACCCATTACCGTAGAAGATCACCAGAACTCCCGCTTTGTATGTGAGCCCCTTCACCTTCTTGATTACTGCCTGATCAACGATGGTGCTGCCTGTGTTATTGTCACTACTGCCGAGCGGGCCCGAGACCTCAAGAAACCCTCGGTCTACATAAGTGGCATGCAGGGACTACCAGCCGGACACGAGGAGTTTATTTGGACTTATCCTGGCTTTGGCGTTGCCCAGCAGGCAGTGTTTGACTATCAGCCCGACCTTCAGCCGGTCTACCGGATGGCTGGAGTAACCCCCAAGGATATTGATGTCCTCTTTACCTATGATGCCTTTTCTATCCTGGCTTGGACTGCGCTTGAGCGGTTTGGCTTTTGTGGCCAGGGGGAGGCAGCTGCCTTCACCCAAGATGGTCGGATTGGGCTTGGAGGGAAGCTCCCCATGAACACCAATGGCGGCCTGCTCTCGGAGGCCCATATTATGGGCTGGAATCATCAGGTGGAGATTGTACGCCAGCTGCGCGGCGAATGCGATCAGAGGCAGGTTGCCAATGCTCAAGTCATTCAGTGGGCTAACGCCTACGGTGACTCTCTCATCTATAGGAGATGACCCATGGCTGAGTATAAAAAACCTCTTCCCGCTGTTTCTTCTCTCAATCAGCCTTACTGGGACGGGCTCAAACGCCATGAGCCCAAGCTGCAGCGCTGCAATGACTGCCACAAAATTTGGTATCCACCAGCTCCTTTTTGTCCCCACTGCTGGTCAAAGAACTTTACCTGGGCCCAACTAAGTGGCCGTGGAAAGATCACCTCCTGGGTGATCTTTCATCAGGCTTATTTTTCCAGCTTTAAGGACGAGATTCCCTACAATGTAATCGAGGTTGAGTTAGAAGAAGGTCCAAGGCTTTTCACTAACCTCGTAGCTGTGAACAATGAAGACATCGAAATGGGTATGCCCGTTGAGATGGTTTTTGACGATGTCACGGAGGACGTGACTCTGGCAAAATTTCGACCGGCGGGAAGATAGAAGGAGGGATTTGTGTCTGGCATCCTTGATGGCATTCGTGTTTTTGATCTGACCATTGCAGCAGTGGGTCCCTGGGCGGCCAAGCTTTTGGGAGCGCTAGGGGCCGATGTGATCAAAGTAGAAGAGCCGGGAGGCGAACTCTCCCATTATATTCCTCCGCCTATTAAAGGCACTTCTGTCCTGTACATTTCGGCCAATCATAACAAGCGCCACATTGTTCTCGACCTCAAACAGGAAGCGGATCGCGCCATAGCCCTGAAGATTATCGAGAAGTGCGATGTGTTTCTGCAAAACATGCGTCCAGGAGTTGTGGAGCGGCTGGGCCTTGGCTATGACGTTGTCTCTGAGATCAACCCCAGGATCATCTATGTTGCTGCCTCCGCTTATGGACGGACAGGCCCTATGGCCAAGGAAGCCGGGGCAGACCCAACTGTACAGGCATTCGGTGGCTGGTCTAGCATTACCGGCCAGCCGGGGAGCCGGGGAGAAACCTTCCGTCATTTTGCCCATCTCGATCTCACAACTAGCTCAATGATAGTGGAAGCAGTCCTTCAGGGGCTTCTTGCCCGTGAGCGTGCGGGAAAAGGACAGAGGATTGAGATAGAGATGTTAACCGCAGCGCTGGCACTACAGACCAGTCGCTTGGCCGAATATTTTGCCACCGGGGTGCAGCCAAAACCGCTGGGCAGCGCAGCAGCTACCACTGTCCCCCATCAGGCTTTCATTTGTGAGGATCAGAAATACATTGCCGTGGGAGTGGTTAGCGAAGACCAGTGGCCGAGTTTTTGTCGGGCTATGGGGTTGGAGGAGCTTGCTTCTGACCCACGCTTTGGCACAAATCCCGAGCGGGTGGAAAACCAGGCAGAGCTAATCCCCATTTTAGAGCAGCGGTTTAAGACCAAGCCAGTTACTTGGTGGGTCATCCGACTTATCAAGGAGAAGGTCCCCAACGGGCGCTTCATGGACTTTGAGGCGCTGCGTTATCATCCCCAGGTCTTACAGAACGAGCACATGGTTGAGCTTGACACTGCACACTGGGGCAGGCTGTATGTAGATGGTCTCCCCTGGAAGTTTGGCCGCACTCCTGCTGGGCCGATTCGCCCAGGAGGGCTCAAGGGAGAACACACCGCTGAGATTCTAGCCGAGTTTGGCTTGACGGGGAATGGCAAATGAGCCCAACAGGTGCCCTCTCTGGCTTTCGAGTTATTGATATTACGCAGGGCCTTTGCGGTCCTTTCTGTTCCATGCAGCTTGGGGATGCCGGAGCGGAGGTGATCAAGGTTGAACCGCTTGCCGGCGATACTGCCCGTAAAATGGGTCCTCCCTTCATTGGCGATGAGAGCGCGGTTTTCCTTAACCTGAACCGAAACAAAAAGGGTCTTACCCTCGACCTTTACAAAAGCGAAGGGCAAGCTATCCTGCGCCAACTGATTCGTGAAGCAGACGTATTCCTTGAGGATCTAGGGCCTGGCGAAGCCGAGAAATTGGGTATTGGCTACGAAGAACTGCAAAAGGACAACCCGCGTCTCATCTACTGCGCCATTAGTGCTTTTGGCGAAGAGGGACCCTTGCGGGAGTTACCCGGAGCCGAGTTAGTGATCCAGGCCATGGCCGAGTATACAGCCTCCCTAGGCAAGATTGGCGATCCCCCGGTGCGCCTGGGCACTGACGTGGCCAACACTAACACGGCCGTCTTTGCTTTTCAGGCCATTGTGGGCGCGCTTTTCCATCGTGAAAGGACTGGAGAAGGACAACAAGTGGCGGTCAGTATGCTTGGTACCCTTTTGCACATGCGCGGGATCATGTGGCATGCGCTAACAGACCCGGACGACTGGTTTGGTTTCCATGTGGATAACTACACCAAACCTCCGGACGAAGGCCACCTGACCAAGACCGGTCCTGTACATTTTGCTCTACGGCGGGGAACAACCGAGGACTGGGACCAGCTCATGCTTTCCCTGGGTCTGGAGGAATATATTAATGACCCTCGCTTTGCTCACTTTGGTCGTGAGGCTAGCAGTGTGGGCCGTTATGCCCATGAGGTGAAGCCTGTGTGGGAGGAGGCGTTTAAGGATATGACGCGGGAAGAGGTCATAGAACTCATTCATTCTTATGGCGGTGACGCGGTTCCCGTCACCGACTATCCCACCATTACTGCCCATCCCCAAGTTCAGGCCATTGAAGCGCTTACAGAGATAGAACACCCAAGCGCTGGCACCTTTACTACTATCCGTCCAGTGTGGCGTTTTTCTGACACTCCTGCGGCCATTCAGAGCCCACCCCCTGCGCTCGGGCAGCATACTGACGAGATCCTCAGGGGGCTAGAGCTGAGCTCTGAAGAGATCCAACGGCTTAGGGCTGCGAAAGTGATAGGCTAGAGCAAGGGCAAAGCATTCGCCCAGCGATTGCGAAGCAGCCAATCCGAAACACCCGCAAATGCTTCGCCCCTGCACCAATGCTCATCCATTTGTATGGGCCATTGCCGGGCTCTGCACTCAGTACCAGCAGTACCGAAATTTTAGGACGAAATTGAAGAAGCTGGGGTCAGATGCTCTTTGGGCGAAGCTAATTTTCAGAGACTTTATCCTCAACGGAGGTTTGTCTGTCTGGTTCATGGACTACACGGGAGTGCAGCGCGCATTTGAGTTGATGGAGCACTATGCAGATCACCCGATGGATCTTGCCGACGCTTCTTTGATCGTTGCCGCGGAAACACTGAAAACCAATAAAGTGTTTACAATCGATCGACAGGATTTCGAGACATATCGGACCCGGCGAGGGCACCGTTACTACAAGATCGAGATTGTGGGCTGATTTGGAGACCCGGTCATGCGTCTCTGCAACACGTGCGGCAAAGAAAATAGAGAGCAGGCTCGCTTCTGTGGCTACTGCGGACGGTCTCTTGAGGCTGAAGCGCCAAAAACGGCAGCAGCAGAGAAAAAACCCCTCTTTGGCACTGGGACCTATGCGGTTCTTGTTGCTATTGGCTGGCTCACACTTTTTACTCCCTTCGTCACCCTAAAGGCCTGTGGGACGCAGCAAAATTTCTGGGCAACCGACTGGATATCATTTCAGCATGGAGAGGGAAAAACCCGCTTCTTCCGCGAAAGAGCGCTAAGCAACGGCAAAGTCCCTACACCGACCTCCCTGGAGGCAACACTGGAAGGGTTGATAGCAGAGGGAGAAGCAGGACTGGAAAAAGAGGTTGAGAAAGCCCTAGAAGAAACTTATCAAGAGGCTCCTTTTTACTTTCGTCCTTTCCTCTCTATCGGCCCGGTTCCCGAGGTGAGTTATCCACTTTTGTTACTGATTCTCGGGCTTGCCTGGCTGCAATGGTACCGTCCTGTAGAGTGGCTATGCCTGGCTGGTGTTGTTCTCTGCTCCCATACAATTCTGAACGTTTACCTCCATCAACACCTCTTTGCCCAAAAGGTTTTTCCTTTTGGGATGGTTGAGGTAGCGCCAGGCTGGGGACTTTTTGCCCTGACCAGCCTGTGGGGGGTGCTCTATGTGTTAAACCGTTTCCAACGTTGGGCCAGAACCAGATAATAGGGTTAATTTTACATCTTGTGGATTCTGTTAGTGTGTAGGGAGGATAGATATGGTCAAGTTGATTGTTTGTGCTAAGCGTAAACCAGGGATGGGAGTGAAAGAATTTCATGACTACTGGCGCAACGTGCATGGGCCGCTCATTAAGGGCATCCCGGCTTTTCGTAAATATATCCGCAAATACATTCAGTGCCACACCCTTGCGCAGGCTTACAAGCGCAACGCCGCGCCTTTTGATGGGGCAGCAGAGTTATGGTTCGACAACCTGGAGGATGTAGACCGGTTTCTCTCTGACCCGGAGTACTTAGAGAAAGTCCGGCCTGACGAGCTCAAGTTCACCGATCACCCTAACCTTGCCTGGTTTGTTACCCAGGAGGAACCCATAATCGAGTGAGGTTTATAAAAAAAGGGGAATATTTTGCAGGAAGAAAAGAAAGAACCTCGTGGCCTAGTGCTGACAACGCTGGCCGTGTTTATGGGGCTAATGGCAATCTCCAACTTCTCCAAGCCAATCTCACAAACCTTGGCTCCGGAGAGCACTTCTGGCTTTGTCTTCTTCGGCCACCGGTTGGAAGGGATAATGAACGCGGTCGTTGGCCCGCTCTTCGGACTCCTCCTTGCCGCTTACGCCTATGGTGTGTGGACTAGGAGGATTTGGGTTTTGCCCCTAGCAGCTGCATATGCGCTATACGTGATTGCCAATTTGATTCTATTCGCGTTGAATTTACCTCCGGACCAGGGCGGAGGGCTATTCGGCCTGGTGTATACAGTTGTTGCCATCGGTGTGTCGGGCGGCGGCGCATTGTACCTATTTCTGCATAGAGACCAGCTCTATTGATCTAGTTGGGGTATGACCCTGTTACGCTATAAAGAGTAAGAAAACTCTTTTCCACACTCCCCACAAAAGCGGGCAAAAACCCGCGGCTGGCCTGGCATCTGCTGCCACCGTACCCTTGTTGGATAATGCCCATACAGATCGCAATGGCGCAAGCATTCCGGACATTCTTCCTTTTCCGTTAGGAGCGCACAGAACCTGCACGGTTGCTTCAGAGACAGCTGTCCATTATTGACCAGGGACGTCATCATTTTTACCTGGAAAAAGTGTCCACTAGTTCCCTAAGACGTTCCTTAGCATCCTGGAGAATGGATTCTCCGTCACCCAGGAGAAGAATGTCGAAATCCAGGTCCAGAAGCTTGCGTACGCTTTCTCTTAGACGTGGGGGATCGTCCATTACCCTCTCACGCAAAAACCCGCAGTGACCTGGCGGGTTGCCAATCACGGCATCACCCACAATAAGGAGCCTTCGCTCCGGCCAGTGGAGCACAACTTCTCCAGGCGATTTTCCAGGCACACCAACAACCGCCAACGGACCTATTTTCTCCCCCACTTGCAGCTCATCGTCGAGCTCAGCCCCTTGGCCGCGGGCATAGGCGGCATCATCAGGATGAATGGCCGTGCGTGCTCCGGTACGTGTACGTACCTGGTTACAGGCTCTCACATGGTTGCGGTTAGTGAGTAGGACCCGGATAACCCCGTGTTGGACAATTTCCTCTAATCCTTCCTGGGTTGGCTCCGCAGGATCAATACAGAGGTTCCCCCCTGCGTGGCGGACAAGAAAGCCGTTAAAATTATAGCCATGGGGTTCAGAAAACCAGGGCCAAGTGAAAATATCGCTTACGATCTCTTGCATGGTGTGATCTCCCTTATATTTAGGCATATAGCTGAACACTTACACTTCAGGAACCTTTCAGGGAACCTTACTTATCTCTTCTGGAGGAGGGCTGCAAGTTTTGTTTTTCCTTCTTCCTCTAATAACGGTGTTCTTATTCCTTTGGCTTGTTAGGAATTGCTCTTGTGTGGTAGAGTCCTGACCGCGTAACCACCAATGATAGCCTATTATAAGAAGGGAAAAGATCAGGATGTTTGAACTTTTGCTCTATATGGAGACATAGTAGGAGGGGGGGAGGTGGAGACCCTTATTCAGCATATTCACGAGAGCCCATTTCAAGTTGTCCTGGTTATCACCGGTGGTGGCAGTCAGGCTCTGGCAGATTTACTTGCGGTTCCCGGAGCCTCTAAAACGCTTCTTGAAGGGGTCATTCCCTATAGCGAGAAAGCTCTAACGGAGTTCTTGGGGTTTGCGCCAGCAAACTATGCGTCAGAAGAAACGGCTGGGCAGTTGGCAGAAAAAGCCTATGCCTATGCTCTGACTTGGCGTGAGAATCCTGAAACACCGGTCCTGGGTATTGCCTGTGCAGCTACGCTTGCCACTGATCGGCCCAAGAAGGGGGAACATCGAGCCCACCTCGCTGTCCATAACGGAGTGCAAACAATGAGGTGCTCGCTTGTCCTCACTAAGGGGGCAAGGGACCGCCAGGAGGAAGAGGAGGTGGTGGGAGACTTAATAATCCGCACCCTTGCTCAGGCGTGCGGTTTACCAGCTTCAACCTCTCCTCTCCTGCTTCCGGGCGAGCCTGTAGTTCTCCGTTGACATGAATAGCTTCTGGCACCATAGTGCTGATGCTTGTTGGAGGGAACGACCCTGATATTCTGTAGGGGATAGCAAAGATGAACCTGGCACATATTTTCTGGCAGAAGCTTCAGCACAACGAGTCTCGGGTTATCCTCACAGGGCTAGATCCGGGTGGGCAGGTCCTTTGGCAGAGGACCCGAGAAGAACTTTTTGCAGAAGTCTCCCTGTGGATGGCGGCTCTACAGGAGGTAGGTGTGGGTCCTGGAGCCCGGGTAGCGCTGTCGCTAGGAAAGTCCGCGGCCTTAGTGCCCGCGCATATGTCCGTGCTGGGTGTAGGAGCAGCCGTGGTGCCTTTAAACCCGGCTCTGGCTCCGCGTGAGGCTAGGGCAGTACTAGAACGGGCGGAGGTTCAGCTTGCCATTACAGGTGCAGAAACACTTGCTCGTTCTCCAGAGATGGGGACCGCGGTGAAGGGCCCATGGTGGATTGCCGACCCTAAGCCCAATGATCTTCCCCAGGGTACAATCGATATTGCTGAGGTTCTTGCCGGAGTACAGCCAGGACCAGAGCCAACCGACCGAGCCAAGGAAGACTTGGCCCTTCTTATTTTTACCAGCGGTACCACAGGCCAACCCAAAGGCGTTGGCTTATCACACGAAAACCTTCTCTCCAATCTTCAGGCATTGCTGGCGCAAACCTGGGAAATGACAGAAGCGGATCGTCTTCTCCACGCCCTTCCCCCACACCATCTACACGGCCTGGGACTAGGAATTTATGGCAGCCTCTTTATTGGTAATGAGATGGTTTTGCTCGAGCGGTTTGATGCGGCCACGATTCTGCGCGCCATTCCTGCCCATCAGATCACTCTTTTTATGGGCGTGCCAACCATGTACCACCGCATGCTTGAGGTAGAGATGGAAACCGACCTTTCTACTATGCGGCTTTTTACCTGCGGCTCGGCCCCGCTTTCTCCTGAGGTCTTCCGGCGCTTCCAGAGACAGTTTGGCTTTGCCCTGGTCGAACGTTATGGATTAACTGAGACCGCGATTAATACTTCAAATCCCGTCAATGGACCACGCAAGCCCGGAAGTGTGGGTCTTCCTCTGCCGGGGATTGAGGTCGGCGTCTTTGATCCTCAAAGTGGTGTACGGTTTAAGCCCGGGGAAGTAGGAGAAATCTGGGTACAGGGACCCAACGTGTGTGATGGATACTGGCATAATCTTGAAGCAACACAGGCCGCTTTTCAAGACGGCTGGTTCCGTACCGGAGACCTCGGAACCTTTGACACTGATGGCTATCTTGCCATTCTAGGGCGCATGAAGGAATTGATCATTGTTGGTGGTACCAATGTGACACCAGGAGAAGTAGAGGTAGTTTTAGAGGGTGAGCCTGGAGTGGCAGAGTGCGCCGTAGTAGGGGTATCAGACTTAGATATGGGAGAGAAGATTGCTGCCTTTGTGGTAGCAAGTGTGGGCGAGGATACGAGTGGCCTTGAGGTGCGTCTGCGAGGCAAAGCTGAAAGGGAGCTTGCCCCTTATAAACGCCCTCGCCTCTACCATTTTATCGACGCTATTCCCCGAAACGCTATGGGAAAGGTCGAGCGGAGTAAGCTGCGGGAGAGTGCCGGCATAGTTGGTACTTAAGTTGTAAGAAAAACGCCGCCTCGACTACTGTTGACCGACCCATGGTCTGGTGGTTAGATTTTTATTTCATTTGGATCTTGGAGAGAAGAAAATGGACAGACAAACCCAAAAACGGCGACCCCTTGAAGACGTTCGTATTCTTGATTTTACCTGGGTAGTAGCAGGGCCGGTGGCGACCCGTATTCTGGCCGACCTGGGTGCCGAGGTTATTAAGATCGAGCGGCGAGACTCGCTTGACTTTGGTAGCCGTCGGGGTGGGTTTACGGGCAACCTCTTTCGCGGCAAAGAGAGTACGGTCATTAACATGGCTGACCCACGCGGGGTGGAGATTGGTCGCAGATTGGTCGCCATCGCTGATGTAGTGATCGATAATTTTAGTGCCCGCGTGATGCGTAACTGGGGTATGGACTATGAGAGCTTAAAGCAGATCAAATCTGACATTATTGCTGTTAGCATGTCTGGTTTTGGTCATACCGGCCCACATAAAGATTATGTAAGCTATGGCCCTACACTCCAGGCCCTCTCTGGCTATACCCTGCTCATGCGCCATCCCGGCAAAGAGCCGGCCGGCTGGGGTTATTCCTATGCTGACATGACCGGCGGTTACAGCGGCGCTCTGGCTGTACTGATGGCGTTGTGGCATCGCCGCCGCACCGGTCAGGGGCAGTTTATTGACCTCTCACAGTTCGAAGCCATTTCTAGTCTGGTCGGTCCTACGCTTCTGGATAAACTGATTAATGGCAAAACTCCTGGTCCTTTCGGCAACCGTTCGCAAGAGGCTCCTGGTGCTCCGCATGGCATCTACCGCTGCCAGGGCAAGGATCGCTGGTGTGCCATCACTGTTTTTACTGACGAGGAATGGCAGGCGTTCTGTCAGGTCCTTGGTCATCCTGCCTGGACTCAGGATTCCCGCTTTGCTACTTGCCTTAGCCGGGTACAAAATCAGGATGCTTTAGATAGATATGTTGAGGAGTGGACAAGAGAACGCACCCCGGAAGAGGTAATGGCAATTCTACAGAAGGCAGGCATTGCTGCAGGAATAGTGGCCAACGGAGAAGACCTCTGTAGTCGTGACCCGCATATGCAGGCCCGAGGATACTGGGCAAAGGTGAAAGCTCCGGAGGGAGAGGAGGTTACCTTAGACGGGGTGCCCTATAAGCTTTCTTCCACACCAGCTTATGTCTCAGCCCCAGGACCGCTTTTGGGGGAACACACCGACAGCGTTCTGAGAAGACTGCTCAATTTTTCTGATGCCGAGATTAGCAAGCTCAAGGCAGAGGGAGTGATCGCCTCTCAGGCCGAAATTGCTGCCGAGCGGGCTGCAGCTCAGGTGGCGGGGTAGAGGTAGAAACCATTCAATAAGGAAAGAATTATGCCACTAGCAAAAATTAACAACATTGATCTATATTACGAGGTCCAGGGTGAAGGACCGGTACTGGTTCTTGCTCACGGCGCTGGAGGCAACCACCTGAGCTGGTGGCAACAGGTGCCAGTGCTTTCTCAGAAATTTACCTGTGTAACCTTTGATCATCGGGGTTTTGGCTACTCGCGAGATCTGTCTAATGGTCCTGGGCCCAATGCGTTTGTGCAGGATTTGACTGGCTTGCTCGATCACCTGGGTATTGAGAAAGCTATCCTTGCTGGTCAATCTATGGGGGGCTGGACAGTATTGGGGTTTGCCTCAGCGTGTCCTGAAAGGGTTAGTGCCCTCATTCTTTGTGACACTACCGGTGGGGTAGATGACCCAGAGGTTGTCAAACAAAATGCTAACATTCAGGCATTATCGCGGGAGAGCTTACCACAGATTTTGTCCAGGGCCTATTCGGCCCAGTTTCCCCAACGGGATCCTGCCCGCTGTTTTCTCTACCAGCAGATTTCCGCTCTCAATATTCATGTTCCCCCGAACCTGGTGTCTACTCTGCTCGGCGTCAAACACCAGGTCGAGACCATAGTAGAGCAGAAAATCCCTACTCTCTTTCTGGTTGGTGAGGAAGATGTTCTCACCCCTCCACAAGTGATGAAAAAAATCCAGCAGCGCATTCCCCAATCACGCTTTGTGAAGGTGCCCAGAGCAGGCCACTCTCTATACTTCGAAAAGCCGGAGGAATTTAACCGGATCGTGCTAGATTTTTTGCAAGAGTCTGGCCTCAATCCTTAACTTTCAGCGTTCGCATCCGATTGATCGCCCCGGCCAGCTCAAAGATACGCGGCAGAGCCAGGTCAGCCATAGGGTAGGGGGTCACGGCATCCCAGCCCTTTTCCTCGACCTCGGCTAGCATTCTCTCCAGTCCCTCTCCTAGGTTAGAGGAACGATCCAGCCATTGTTCTGCATACAGATAGATCAGCTCACCAATGGCCCGGGTCTGACTGGAGTCTACAAGCTGCTCAAGGTAAGAAAGATCAATAGCCGTGGTACCAAAGAGAAGAGTGTGGAGACCTTTGGCCGAGATTTTTACCTCACGCTTGCCTTTGCGGGCGTTAAAGCTAGCGGTCGAAGGCAGACGGGGTTTGATGGGGCTAAACACGCCTCCTCCCTCTGTCTGCCGCTGGTTAGGAAGCGCCTGGACAATCTCTTTTGCCCTGGCAGTAATATGCTGCGGTCGGTAGTCCGTCATGGCGATCACGCGGTCGGCGACCTCCAGATAATCTCCTGACCCCCCCATAACCAGGACGGTTGATACTCCATGTTGGCGGTAGAGCTGGTGTACACGGTCAACAAAAGGAGTGATCGGCTCGTGTTCTTTATGAATGAGCGCCTGCATGCGACCATCACGGATCATAAAGTTGGTCGCGGAAGTATCCTCGTCAATAAGGAGTAGCCTGGCTCCTACTTCTAATGCTTCCATGATATTGGCTGCCTGCGAGGTTGATCCGCTGGCGTTGTCGGTGGAAAAGTGACGGGTATCTTTGCCGAAGGGGAGATGATTAATAAAGGGAGAGATATCAACCTTCTCGGCACTCCGGCCATCCTCAGCTCGGATCGTTGCCGCTTCTGCTATGGTGACTACATACTCCCGGCCATCTCCAGGAATATGGTTGTACACTCCTCTCTCCAGCGCCCGCAGAAGGGTAGACTTCCCGTGAAACCCTCCTCCTACAATAAGGGTCACACCTGCGGGTATGCCCATGCCCTTGAGTTCTCCTCGATTTGGGGCTGTCAGCGTTATCTCTAAGTCAGATGGAGAGGTAAAAGGAATGACCCCCTCTCTTACTACTAGTGGTCGTTTATCCACACCGCTTGTACGCGGAAGAATAGAACCGTTGGCTACAAAAGCCACAAGGTCCTTTTGCCGCAATTCAGCCCGCAGCGCTTCCTGATCCTCCACAACATCCACATGCTGCTGGGCCTCTTGAGCAGAAAGAGAACGAAAGAAAAGGGATTGTTTGATAATAGCCGGCACCTCCTGTGCGAGCATCCTGGCGGCTCCGCGGCCATCAATAGAGCGGCCAAAAGCAGGGAGGCCGACAAAGAAGCGAGCTTCGGCCTTCTCTGCGGTTACACTCATGGCTGTACGTTTCAGTACCTCCTGATTGCCTACGTCAATGGCAATCAGGCCACTTGTGCCCATGCCTCCATGTCCCTTGGTCTCTTTGCGGGCTGCTTTGGCAAACGCACGGGTGAGAAAATCCTCTAGGCCAAGCTGCCTCGCCGGGTTAGCAAAGAGTGAGGAAGGAAAGGCAGCTCCTTGTTGGGAGATCATCACCCGCGCCCGTGAAGGTGCGGCAAAAGGGTCTCCTTGGATATGTTCGAGAATTAGGATAAAATCAGAAAAGTCATAAGAACCTTTTATGTCTGTATAAGCCTTGTAACCTTTGCCCTCAATGCGGGAGAGTATGCGTAGCAAATCTTCCCGGGTGCGACCTTCTGTTGTCCGACCAGAAAACCTTTGCATAGATCCATTCCCTCAATACAATCATGGACAAAGCCCGCTGTTGTTTACTAACGCTGCGCTTAAGTTTGAGAACACTAACAGGGATTTCTTAAGGGGGCAAGTTTGAAGAAAAAATTACCTTTCCACCCGTCACTGAGGAAGGGTGGACATTGGGTACTTACACTTCCCCTCCATCGCAACCTCGCCGGCGCAGGAGACACCTTCTGCTGAGGTGCTTGCCGGTGTATGGATAGGGTTTGATGAGAAGAGGTCGTTGGGTGAGAAGCAAAGTGGTGGGAGAGTGGCTGCACCCATCTGGCTTGACTTTATGCAGACGGCGTTGGCAGACAAGCCGGTGCCAGATTTTCCTGTTCCTGAAGGGGTTGTTTTTGTCCGCATTGACCCTAGAACTGGCCTGCGCGCATTACCTAATAACGGGCGGGCAATCTTGGAATGCTTTAAGCAGGGGACCGAGCCGCAGGTGCTCACCAGGATAGCGGTGGAGAGTGGGTCTTCTTTGCCTTGAAAGGAGCGCCCTTCACAATTCCCAGTGTCGTTTCTGCACTTCCTTGACCCTGGGAAAGATGCGTAGAGAGCCTTCGGGCTCGGGAACGCCCTGGGAAAGTTTTTGTCCGTCCATCTCATCGAGTACGCGGATCACTGAGTTTTTTAAGGCAGTGAGGTCATATCCCCCCTCAAGAATGGCTGCACAGCGACCTTGGGCATGGTCACGGGCAATACGCAGAAGAATCCGGGCCATGGCGGCAAAGCCCTCTTCCGTGACATTCATGCCACCCAAAGGGTCGCGGTAGTGACAGTCAAAGCCGGCAGAAATGAGAACAAACTGAGGATCGAACTGCCGACTGATGGGATCAATGATGCATTGAAATGCCTCAATATATTCAGCATCTCCCCAGCCTGCGGGAAAAGGCAGGTTTACGGTAAAACCTTCTCCCTCACCTGTGCCCGTCTCTTCAGTCGCACCGGTGCCCGGGTAATAGGGATACTGGTGAGTAGAGAGATAGAGAACGTTTTTGTCCTGGTAAAAGCTGCTCTGGGTACCGTTGCCATGGTGAAGATCCCAGTCCATGATGAGGATGCGCTGCAAGCCAAACTTCTCTCGCAGATAGTGCGCGCCAACCGCCACATTGTTAAATAGACAAAAGCCCATGGCCCGGCTCCTTTCGGCATGATGACCCGGGGGCCGTACCAGGGCAAAGCCGTTGTCCACCTCGCCGGTCATGATGCTCTCAAGTAACGTGAGCAGACCGCCCGTAGCCAAGCAGGCAGTGGTATAGGATTGGGCCGAGGTAGGGGTGTCAGCATCAAAGGCATAAAAGTCCTGCTGGGCAGTGGCTGCTACCCGGTCAATATGTCCTGGGTCATGGTTATAGGCAATTTCGTTTGGGTCGGCCAAGCGGGGAGTAAGGCGGACTAATCCTTCTCTCTGGTACTCTTGTTCCAAGCGGAGAAGCGTACCGATCCTTTCTGCCCGCTCCGGGTGACTAGGGCCGGTGTTGTGCTCCTGATAACGGGTATCCATTATTATGCCTGTACGTAACATGGGGTTGTCTCCTTTGTTCTCCCTTTACACCTTAGCCGCTTAGAGCGCAACGTGCTAACCCTGTCCTTGAAATCTCTTTGAGATCAACCGAATCTGTTTTTTAGTATCAAACATGATACATAAGACTGATGTCACGTAAAAAGCGAGGTGGCTATCTATTTGTCACATTCAAAGGTGACCACCCTCCTCGCCACGTGCATATATTCAGAGGGAGAAAACTAATTGCACGGTGGGACTTGACCCATCAGCGGGTGCTTTCAGGAACAATCTCCTCCCGGATTAGACAGTATCTGAGAGAGCTATATGAATAATCAACGACAGCAGAAGGCAGTGAAACCGAGTGATGACCTCGACAAGCGTTTCAACGCCGTTGCTTATTTTCCGCAGACCGATACTTTTATGGTCACCTTTCTCAACGGTAGGGCCTATCACCTTCCCCGAACGGCGTTCTCCTCAGACCTGGAGTTTGATCATGCCTCACCAGTCACTGCGGTGATGATTGGCAAGGACTTAGATTATTACTTCACAGTTCATCTTGCTTCGGGTGTCAGCTTTGAGGTTCCCTGGGATCGCGTGCTGTATGAGTGTGAGCCAGAGTATGAATACTTCAAAGGACGCCGTCTGAAGCAGGATCAAGCGAATCTTGCTTATGAAGCCCAGCAAGTTCGCCGGCTGCGGCAACAAGCCGGTTTGACTCAGGAGGCTTTGGCCAAACGTACCGGGCTTGCGCGTCCCAATCTGTCCCGAATTGAATCAGGTCGTTATCGACCCTCCCTGGAAACCTTGGAGCGCATTGCCAGTGCTCTGAGCCAGCCGGTCAGCGTCCTTATTTCACACCTCCCGCTTTCCCACCCGACAAAACAGTCCAAGCGTTGTCGTAAGAAAAGAGCCGTATGAGCCAACCCTTTTTTGCAAGGTGACGAACTCTACCGCTAACGGTGCTTGGCCAGAAACGCATCGATCAAGCGGCGCGCAATGCTGAGGCGCCCAGGAATAGACGGCATGGAGTCGGCGGTGAACCAGCCGGCCTCCGCGATCTCAGTGGGATCTATCTCAATCTCACCACCGGCATACACTGCGGTAAAGCCTAACATGAGGGAATTAGGAAACGGCCAAGGCTGACTGGCAAAGTAGCGAATGTTGTGGACTGTGATGCCCACTTCTTCTTTGACTTCTCGTGCCACTGCTTCCTCTATAGTCTCTCCAGGCTCGACAAAACCCGCAAGAACGCTATACAGCCCGGTTGGGAAGTGGGCGGAGCGTGCCAGCAGGATCTTATCGCCACGTTCGACCCGTACAATAATCGCTGGAGACAGCCGCGGAAAGTTGAGCAGCCCACATTGCGGACACTCTTTTGCCCGCTCTGTAGTCTTGGTCCGCATCGGGTTGCCACAGCGGCCACAATATTGGTGGGTCCGGTCCCACTCGACAATCTGTACCGCCCGGCCACCCAGCACAAATAGATCCTCATCCAGCAGCTCATAGACCTGCCGTAAGTCCTTGAAAGCCATGCTGTCAGGAAGAGCCTGGTCTGCCACATCGACCGCATAACAAGACAGTCCATCGTAGCGGCCTAAATAGTGCTGACGCAGGGCAGTCACCCCGAGTTCCTGGAAGTCGACCCGGCACGGAACACGCAAGGCATTGCTGGTTACCTCAACCAGGAGTCTATTCCGGTGAAAGGCAAACCACCAGGTCGGCCCCGAATAGTCCTGTGGGGGAACGATCTCAGAGACAAACGGTTTGCGCATGCCAAATAACTGTTGCTTCAGTGTGCCTGCTGCATCATCTCTACCCATGGGCGGAGTCCTCCTGTATTGTCAGGTATGCGCACATTGGAGACGGGAGATGTTTTTTCCCCGCCATGAGAACAGAGAGAGCCTTATCGATGGCTTCTTGCTCCGATTCCACGCCGAAATACTGCTTGGCAAAGTCGATCTTGCTCTGATCTAATTTCAGGTGCTTGTGCTTTAGAGTAGCTGTGCGCATACGCGCTTCTCTTTCATGTACATGAATATTAACAGGCATTGCTTCAAGAGACAAACTCATCGAGTCATTTGCCCGTGCAACTTAGCTCTCGATGGGCTTCTTTATCCTTATTTATGGATTTTTTTGCATTGACAACAGCCGATATGCGATGTATTCGGAAAAAGCTTAATCTGACACAGAAACAGGCAGGAGAGATGTTTGGCGGAGGGCATAACGCCTTTAGCCATTACAAGTCCGGTTCTGCTCGTCCCCCCAAATCAACTGATACACGTCTTCGGCTTCTGGACAGTCATCCTGACCTGCTCAACGAGATACCAAAGGGAAAAGCAGCCTAGCAGAATGCCTCAGTTGCAAGGGATTTACTGCTTGAGGTTGAGTTCTCAAAAGTGCTAAGGTCAGGACAATTCAGCAACCGGCCCAGTGAGGGGTAATGAAAACCTTAGTAAAGAGCAACTCAGAAAGCACAAACGGTGGTGCAAATCTTGGCTTCGAGTGTGAACTCTGGAAGGCTGCTGACGTCCTGCGCACCAACGTGGATGCGGCCGAGTACAAATATGTCCTGTTCTGGAATGAAGTTTCATGGATACTGCCTGTTTCACAAAATTAACGAGGATTCGATGTAAAATCTAGTAAAATCAATAAGATAAATATCTGAGAGCTATAAAGTTGGCGAGGGAAGCTCCTTTTGAGGCTATTTGTGAATCTGACGAATTATCACGCAAAGTATCTTGCTCACGAGCTGACAAAGCGCTGTTCTTCGGACAGTGTTGAGAAACTCGCTGGCGCGCTAGTTGATGCCCAGGTTGACCTGAACCCGCATCAAGTCGATGCAGCGCTATTTGCGTTTAAGTCACCGCTATCCAAAGGTGCCATTCTCGCGGATGAAGTTGGTTTGGGAAAGACGATCGAGGCGGGCTTGGTTCTATCCCAAAAATGGGCTGAACGAAAACGTCGCGTTCTTGTGATCACTCCTGCAAGCCTGCGTAAACAGTGGCACCAAGAGTTGCAGGAAAAATTCTTCTTACCCTGCCATATTCTGGAATCCAGATCCTACAATGCCGCGATCAAGCAGGGAAACCTTCGGCCTTTCCAAGCAGAGGAGATTATCATCTGCTCCTACCAGTTTACTCGTAGTAAATCAGAGGACGTCAGCGCCACACCTTGGGACCTTATAGTCATTGACGAAGCGCACCGACTGCGGAACGTTTACAAACCATCTAACGTCATCGCCAATACACTGAAACAAGCGCTCGGGAACAGACCGAAGCTGCTCCTCACTGCTACGCCGTTACAGAATTCACTCTTGGAGCTATACGGTCTAGTCAGTTTTATCGACGAACGTACCTTTGGCGACTTGAGGAGCTTCCGTGAGCAGTTTGCGAACCCGAATAACCCACGGGTGTTCGAGACGCTCAAGGCGCGGCTTCAACCCGTCTGCAAGCGAACGCTCCGCCGTCAGGTTCTGCCTTATGTTCGTTACACAAAACGGCTGCCCATCGTCCAGCCATTTACTCCCGAAGAAAGTGAAGATCGGCTCTACCACCTTGTTTCGGAATACCTTCGCCGCGATAATCTACAGGCCCTTCCCGTAAGTCAGCGCTTGCTCATGACGCTCGTCCTGCGCAAATTGTTGGCCTCTTCTACCTTTGCCATTGCTGGAGCCTTGGAAACCATCAGCCGACGTCTACATGAGCAGCTAAAGCAGACTGAGGAGGTGCAGAACCTCGAAGAAGATCTGGACAAAGATTTTGAAGCGTTAGACGAAATAGCCGAAGAATGGGATAAGGAGGAATCTGCACCGGAAACGTCCTCGACCAGTGAGCGCGCTGCAATTAAGCAGGAAATCGCCGATCTCGAAGGTTTTCGCACCTTGGCTGTATCCATCACTCACAACGCCAAAGGCCGAGCTCTGCTAACTGCCCTGCAAACAGCTTTCGTCAAAGCTGAGGAACTAGGAGCCGCCCGTAAAGCTATCGTCTTTACCGAGTCTCGCCGCACTCAAGACTATCTGCTCCGCGTGTTGGCCGACAGTTCGTACAAAGAGGGCGTCGTTATCTTCAACGGCTCGAACAATGATGAAAAGTCTCGACAAATCTATGCCGATTGGCTCACCCGCCACGAAGGTACGGACCGTGTCACAGGCTCACGGAGTGCGGATATGCGGTCGGCCCTAGTCGACTACTTCCGCGAGCAAGGCGAGATCATGATCGCTACAGAAGCGGGCGCAGAAGGGATCAACCTTCAGTTCTGCTCCCTCGTTGTGAACTACGACCTACCGTGGAATCCCCAACGCATCGAGCAGCGCATTGGTCGCTGCCATCGCTATGGACAAGAGCATGACGTGGTGGTCGTCAACTTTCCTCAATAAGAAGAACGCAGCAGATCAGCGGGTCTTCCAGCTCCTTTCCGAAAAATTCTTTCTGTTTGAAGGGGTTTTTGGTGCGAGTGATGAAGTACTGGGGGCTATCGAGTCGGGCGTAGAATTCGAGAAACGGATCGCCGACATCTACCAACGCTGTCGCACACCAGAAGAAATTAACGCTTCGTTCGACCAGTTGCAGAGTGAACTCAGCCAGCAGATTGACACGGCTATGACTCGCGCTCGCCAGCAGTTACTAGAAAACTTCGACAAGGAAGTGCTCGAAAAACTGCGTGTAAATTTAGAGAATAGCAGTACGTATCTGGACCGCTATGAGCGAATGCTGATGGACCTGACACGATACGAACTAGGAGACCATGCTGAATTTCTCGACGATTGGCCAGCCTTTCAGCTAAAGTCCTGTCCTTTCCCGGGCGAAATTCCACCGGGCCTTTACGAATTACCTCGTCGTTCTGGTGAAGCACATCTCTACCGCCTTGCGCATCCGTTAGCACAGCACCTCTTGGCCCAAGCCAAAGACCGTTCTTTGCCCCCTGCAGAGATTGTCTTCGACTACACCAATTATCCTGCCAGGGTCATCGTGCTTGAACCACTGGTAGGACAGTGCGGCTTGCTCCAGTTATCGTTGCTAACCGTTCAATCGCTTGACCAAGTTGAGGACTACCTGATCTTTGCCGCGATGACCGATAAGGGTCAACCTCTGGATGAGGAACAGACCCCTCGTCTGCTTAGAATACCGGCTCGGGATTGCCGTGTGCTGAACACCCTGCCTGTGAGCGCGGCCCTGGCTTCTATGACCGCGCTTCGCCAGGAAGCGATTTTACAGTCTATCTCTCATCGGAACGCTGCCTTTTTCGAGGCTGAAGCCAACAAACTGGACGGGTGGGCTGATGACCTCAAGGCTGGATTGGAGCGCGAGATCAAGGAACTTGACCGACAAATCAAGGAAGCCCGGCGCGCTGCAATCGCTGCGCTGACACTAGAGGAAAAGCTCGATGCGCAGAAGCGTATCAAAGCCATCGAAGCCCAGCGCAATACCAGACGGCGTGCGCTGTTTGACGCCCAAGACGATATCGACCACCGCCGCGAGCAACTTATCGCCGAAATTGAGGGCAAGCTCGAACAAAAGACAGCACTTCAGGAACTATTCTCTATCCGGTGGAAAATCTCATGAATAGGGAGATTCCACTCGAAATCACACATCTTCGCACCCGTCTGCATCAGGATTTCACGAGCAAACTCCCTGAAGCGACTTTCGGCACTAATGAAGAAAAGGAAAAGAACTTTCTCTCCCGTGCCCTTGCTGCGTTTGCGATTCAACACCTTAGCGGATGTACCTTAGATGAGGCTGCGGCTGCAGTTGTTGATGGAGGTGGAGATAGCGGGATTGATGCTGTTCATTATTCGTCGGCTTCGCATCGGCTTTGGATCGTTCAAGCGAAATTCTTCGCAGACGGCCAAGGGGAGCCGTCACTGAGCGATGTCAGCAAATTCAAGAATGGGTTGGAGGCGCTTTTACAGGGACAGTTTGACGTCTTCCATGGAAACTCGGCATTGGCGCAGAGGATTCCTCAGCTTAAGGCCCACTTTGATGAGGCGGCTTTGGAGGTCAAAGCCATTCTGGTTTATTCTGGAATTCAACTTGTGTCCGAGGACCGCCTCCGGCTTTTCGAAGACCTGAGGCTCCGTTTTTCGCACGATTCGGATTACTTTGCATTCCAGCGCTACAACCTTACCAGCGTTCACGGGTGGCTGACCGGTGCAGATGAAACGCCTGGGGTTGATATTGTTGAGCTAACCCTTCTCCAGCCGGGGCAAGTCAGCGCACCGTTTGAGACCTATTACGGCCTGATCGACCTTGCCGACTTGGCGACACTGCATGCTAGGCATGGCAAGACTCTCGTTGCGGCCAACATCAGAAACTACAAGGGCTCTACCGAAGTCAATGATCAGATTCTCGCGACCATCCGCGAGGAACCCCAACACTTCTTCTACTTGAACAACGGCCTCACTGCCTATTGCGAGCGTATCGAGGTTCGCAACCTTGACCGTGGGAACCTGCAACAGAAACGCCTTAAGGCCTACGGGTTTTCTATCGTCAATGGTGCACAAACTGTTGGCTCGATTGCTGCCTTCTTCGAATCCAACCCACAGCCCCCACCGCAAGGATACGTTTTTCTCAAAATCATTTGGTCCTCTGCGTTGGCCTGCCTGGAATACGACCAGAATTGTGACTTCTGCGCTCGCGTGCTTTCCAACCGGAATTCGCTCTGGTCACTTGAGCCAGTTTTTCCTGCAACCGCTGAAATCCAGTCCCGCTATCACCGCTTATTCCGTCCAGACCGTTCGGCTCGGACCGTGTGGCGAGCCGTTCAGGCACAGCGGGCAGTGGTAGAGCGGATGCGGGAGAATACACGTGCTTCGACAGGCAAACGAAAAGAGTTTTTCGAAAATGCTCGCTGGCTTGTGCTTCATCTAATTTTTCTACGCCAGCATCCGGAACGTAGCGAAGAATTGACGTTACGTGCGGCTGAGCTAGATACCCTTCGTCAAGAGACAGATAGTGTTTCTGAAGCACTGTGGGCCTTCGCTGACCCCCTCGGACAGCATCGTCACTTCAGGACGATTTTTTGCAGCGCAGCTGATTGTCGGAATTTGAAAGGCGCGACAATGAACAGATTAGCACAAGGTGTACCTCCAGCCGCGCCACCGGCTAACGACACCTAAGAGGGACGACCAGAAGATGTCCGTGAACCGCAAGCAGAAACTGGAGCTGACATGGATAGGAAAGGAGAACCGGCCCAAGCTGGAACCACGTATCTTGCTGGAGGATTCCGGGCTGTCCTACCATGCTTCGCGCCGCGTCACTGATCACGACATTTTTGATAACCGGCTCATCTTTGGCGACAACCTCCTCGCCCTCAAGGCGCTCGAACAAGAGTTCACGGGAAAAATCAAATGTATCTACATTGATCCTCCATTTAATACACAACAAGCGTTCGAACATTATGATGATGGAGTAGAACACTCGCTTTGGCTTGGTCTTATGCGAGATCGTTTAGAACTTCTTCGACGGTTGTTAGCACAAGATGGCACTTTGTTTGTCCACATCGACGATAACGAGTTAGGCTACATTATAGTATTGCTAGATGAAGTATTTGGACGAGAGAATCGTCTCTACGTCATCACATTCAAGCAGGGGTCTGCGACTGGTCACAAGGCTATCAATCCTGGCTGTGTAAACACCACGAACTTCATAATTATTTATGCGAAGGACAAGACCTGCTGGACTCCTAACCGATTGTTTACTGCGAGAGATCGCGACGAACGCTATGGGCAGTTCATTCAAAATATCAGTGCTTCCTACTCACAGTGGCAGATAACAACTCTTACAAAAGCCTTCGCTGACTCCAAGAGCATGCCTGAGAGACAGGCACGTGCATACTTGAAGACACGGCCTGACGAGATGGATGAGTTTGTTTCGGAGAATGCGACAAGTGTAATCCAGCTTGCTAGACCCAATTATGAAGGAGTCAGTGCTGAAGCGAAAAGGTTGATAGATAAATCAGAACGAGAGAAGGACACAATTTTTCGGCTCGAGCGGAATGGCTTTTCCGACATTTATCTAAAAGCAGGCAAACGCCTTTTGTTTTACTCCGACAAGCTGAAACTAATTGATAACAAATGGGTCGCTGGCGAGCCACTTACTACACTATGGGATGATATTCTTTCCAACAACTTGCATGCTGAAGGTGGAGTGACTTTTCCGAAAGGTAAAAAGCCCGAGGGGTTAATAAAGAGAATGTTGGAACTTGCAACGAACCCGGGAGATTGGGTTCTAGATTCCTTTGCAGGGTCTGGCACCACAGGTGCGGTAGCCCACAAGATGGGCCGACGGTGGATCATGGTCGAGTTGGGTGAGCATTGTCAGACCCACATCATTCCGCGTCTGAAGAAGGTCATTGATGGTACCGATAACGGTGGGATTACGAAGGCCGTAGACTGGAAAGGCGGCGGTGGGTTCCGTTACTTCCGGCTTGCATCGTCTTTGCTGGAAAAGGACAAGTGGGGCAACTGGGTCATTAACAAAGCCTACAATGCCACGATGCTGGCCAAGGCGGTCTGTAAGCTAGAGGGCTTCGTCTATGCTCCGAGCGATACAATCTACTGGCAGCATGGTTATTCCACCGAGCAGGATTTTATCTATGTGACTACGCAGAATCTTAATCACGACCAACTGCAGCAGCTCAGCGATGAGGTAGGCGAGCACTGCTCGTTACTCGTTATGTGCTCTGCTTTTCGTGCCAAGGCGGATCGGTACTCGAACCTCACAATCAAGAAAATCCCAAAGGCCGTCCTCTCCCGCTGCGAATGGGGCCACGACGATTACAGCCTACGGGTGGAAAACCTTCCCCTAGCCCCTCCTAAACCAGGCCAGCTAGAGTTAGGGTTCATACTGGATGGAGACGGTTAATGCATAGGCAAGTCAATGCGATCGCTGGTCGTCTGAGTTTACGACTACCGCAGCGCCGTTCGCTGGAAATACTGGATCGTGTTGCGGAGATTGTTCCGCCGCGAAAAACAACGGATTTGCAAGCCGCGCTTGCCATTGTTCAAAGCGAGTTGCCAACGGTCACTGACTTCGAACGAGATTTCCCTTCTCTCTGTTTTGCCTTGGCCACCGGGGTGGGCAAGACACGGTTAATGGGCGCCTTTATCAGCTACTTATACCTGGCGCATGGCATCAATAATTTTTTCGTACTGGCACCGAACCTGACTATCTATAACAAGCTGATTACCGACTTCACGCCCAACACACCGAAATATGTCTTTAAGGGTATTGCCGAATTCGCAGTCAATTCTCCAGCTATTATCACTGGAGATAATTACGATAAGCGCGATCCGCTCAGTGGAACACTATTCGGTGGAGTGTCGATTAACATCTTCAACATTTCGAAGATCAACTCGGAAGTGCGGGGTGGAAAAGCTCCACGTATCAAGCGGCTGTCCGAATACATCGGCGAGAGCTACTTTGATTACTTGGCTGGCCTTAACGACCTCGTTCTCATTATGGACGAGTCGCACCGCTACCGCGCCTCGGCAGGTATCCGCGCAATTAACGAACTGAAACCGATTCTTGGTTTGGAGCTAACCGCCACCCCGTTCGTAGAAACCAGTCGTGGGGCTATCCCGTTCAAGAACGTGATTTATGACTATCCACTGGCTAAAGCCATGGCGGATGGTTTCGTCAAGGAACCGGCAGTGGTCACACAGAAAAACTTTGACCCCCGCCAGTTCACGCAGACTCAAATCGAAGAGATAAAGCTACAGGATGGCATCCGGCTCCACGAGAACACCAAAGTCGAACTTGAGACCTATGCGCGCCAGACAGGGCAGCGAATTGTGAAACCGTTTCTACTGGTCATCGCCCGCGACATAACGCATGCAAGCCAATTAGTGCAGTTGATGCAGTCAGAGCAGTTCTTCGAAGGGCGCTACAAGGACAAGATCATCCAGGTGGATTCCAGTAAGACCGGCGCAGCAGAAGATGAAGTGGTGCAGCGACTTCTTGCTGTGGAAAGCCCTGAGGAACCGACGGAGATTGTCATCCATGTCAATATGCTCAAGGAGGGCTGGGACGTAACAAACTTGTACACGATTATCCCACTCCGTGCGGCGAATGCGCGTATTCTCATCGAGCAGTCTGTTGGGCGTGGTCTCCGCCTGCCTTACGGCAAACGGACTAACGTGACAGCAGTCGATAGGCTCAATATTGTCGCCCACGACAAGTTTCAGGAGATTATCGACGAGGCAAATAAGCCGGATTCTGTTATTCGGTTGCAGGAGGTCATTCTAGACTCAACCAAAGACTTTCAGAAAATGGTGACTATCGTCTCACGGCCGAACATCGCGGAACAGCTCACGACTCCTACATCTCAAGGGGGCGTCGGTCCTGCCCCGGTTGATGCATTGCAACCGATATTCACCAATGAGGCTGAGGGTCGAATTGCGCAGGCGACGTACGAGGTCATCAAACAATACGAAAAATTGCCAAGTTCGACTTACCTGCTGCATGAAGAAGTACAGCAAAAGATTGTTGAAAGAGTGGCAGAAGCTGTTGCTCCGGCTCAACTGGAATTGGCTGGCATCAGCGAGAAACCGGATATTGCCGAGATTGTCCAGAAAACCACTGATTTCGTTGTTCAGCAGACTATTGATATCCCGCGAATTCTTGTGGTGCCGACAGGTGAGGTCAGCACCGGCTTTCATCCATTTCGTCTCGATACTTCAGGTATCCACTACCAGCCGGTGGACAGAGATCTGCTCATCCAGCATTTACGCACACATGAGCAGGAAAGTTTGAGCTCCGACAGGAATAGTCAGCCGGAGCAGCGTCTAGAGGATTACCTTGTGCGGGGCCTTATCGACTTCGACGATATTTCCTACGATGAGCATGCAGACCTACTCTACGACCTCGCTGGGCAGATGGTGAAGCATCTCTTCAGCTACCTATCGGAAGATGAAGCCAGGAATGTGCTGATCTATCACCAGAAGCAACTGGTCTTGTTTATCCATGCGCAGATGCAGGTGCATCAGTGGGAGAAAGCGACGGGGTACGATGTGGTCGTGAGTAAGGGGTTTACAGAGCTGAAGCTAAGCGCTTTTACTGCTGCCGCAACCGGCTCGATCCTCGACTTTCGTCAGACGGTGCAGGATAAAACCAGGATTGCCCAAATGCTCTTTGGCGGCTTTAAGCGCTGCCTTTATCTCATCCAGAAGTTTCAGTCCGATCCGGAGCGAAAGTTGGCGGTTATTCTGGATCGAGAAACGTTGAAGTGGTTCAGGCCAGCCAGGGGGCAGTTCCAGATTTACTATAAATCAGGTGCAGACCAGCTGGAATACCAGCCGGACTTTGTGGCGGAGACTGCGGAATGCATCTATATGCTTGAACCCAAGGCGCGAAACGAAATGAACGATGCTGAGGTTCAGGCCAAGAAGGACGCCGCGGTGAGGTGGTGCAGTTACGCTACGAATCATGCGGTGAGCAACGGAGGCAAAGCGTGGAAGTATCTGCTTATTCCGCACGATGCGATTGCCGAAAATATGACAATAGCAGGTCTGGCAAGTCAGTTCCTTGTTCAATAGACCAATGTACTCAGGCACCTTCTCCGTAGAGAAACCCCTCTGGGTTCACAGTCATACAGTCATTCTGTTCTCTGCCTCAGAACATACAATGGGCAATTCTACGGCTGCACTACTCCGGCCAGAACCCTACGTCTAATACCTGCTCTGCGGTGAATGGACAGGGCGCCGGGAAGGTTTGTTCACTTAATCCGGTCTCGTCAATGGCGTCGGCCCGGGCGGGTGGGTATTCATTGTTGACTATGTGGGGAACCTGCCCTGCTAGGCTCGGGCTGTCACGCAGGAGTTTTTCGATCTCAATCCGCCCATTACGTATAGACTGCCGCCAGGAAACGTTGCGCTTCTCTGGCTGATAGCACCATTTGAGCAGATGCAGCGTGACGTTGCGAATATGACTCTCCAGCGCCCGGCGCTCGCGTTTCCCCATGTCCTCTAACTCCTCTGCTAAATGCGCAATATCAACCTCCGCAAACCGCCGCTGCCGCAGCAGCGCAGCGGTTGTCATTGCCCAGGTGTAGAAATCCTGGTCATACAAACAGGGGTCCGAGTGAAGCGTGGGTACTGCCGAGCTCATGAGGGCAAGCCTCCTTTCGAGTGCCACTTTTCCCTTGCACTATACGCTTTTTCACTGCTTCTGACTATGCTAGGGTCGCCCTTGTGGATCCGGCACAAGGGAGAGCAACGTATCAAGACCTACTCTGGATTAGGGTAACCTCCACTGGTATAAGATTTTATCAAGGAGCGTCTAATGGACCTAAACTATTCGCCTGAAGAGACTGAATTTCGTGATGAAGTCCGTGCCTGGCTGCGCGCTAATCTGCCGGACGATTTGCATGAGAAAATCGTCAACTACCAAGAACTGGAACGAGACGACTATGTCCGCTGGCATAAGGCCCTGGCGCAGAAAGGCTGGGCTGCGCCGGAGTGGCCGGTTGAATGGGGGGGGACTAACTGGACCGTTGTGCAGCGCTATATTTTTGAGGAGGAGTGTGGCTACGCCGGTTGCCCTCCTCGTGTCCCCTTTGGCCTTACCATGTGTGCGCCTGTACTATTTGGCTTCGGCACTGAGGAACAAAAACAACGCTTTCTCCCCGGTATCTACAACGGCGATGACTTCTGGTGCCAAGGGTATTCTGAGCCGGGATCGGGTTCGGATCTCGCGTCACTCAAGACCAGCGCGGTACGCCAGGGCGATTACTACATTGTCAACGGCCAGAAGATCTGGACCACTATGGCGCAATATGCCGACTGGATCTTCTGCCTGGTACGCACCGAGGCGAACGCGCCAAAGAAACAGCAAGGCATTTCGTTTCTGCTTATCGATATGAAGACCCCGGGCATTACCATACGGCCACTGGTTCTCATGGATGGCGGCCACGAGGTGAACGAGGTATTTTTTGATGACGTAAGGGTGTCGGCGGAAAACCTGGTGCATAAGGAAGGCGATGGCTGGACAGTAGCTAAATATCTCCTGGGCTATGAACGGTTAGGAACCGGTAGTATTGGAACCTCCAAGCGAGAGTTGAACCGGCTCAAGGATCTGGCAGCGAAACAGCTGAAGAATGACAAGTCTCTTATGGACGACCCGCGCTTTCGCGATAAGCTCTCGCGGGTGGAAGTTGAGCTGATGGCGCTGGAGATTACCAATCTCCGTTTCCTCGACCAGCTGCGTGGAGGACGTGCCCCGGGGGCAGAGGTGTCGCTGCTCAAGATCAGGGGGACTGAGATCCAGCAAACCCTCACAGAGCTAATGATGGAAACGGTGGGCCCATTTGCCCAACCATTTAAGCCCCTGGAGGCTATGGACTTCGACCAAGTCACAGCGAGGATCGCGCCGCGCTATTGCAACTATCGCAAAACCTCGATTTACGCCGGCTCAAACGAGATCCAGCGCAATATTATTGCCAAGATGTCCTTGGGCTTGTGACAAACCACAGGAGAAGGTGACGTGAACTTTGACTACACCGAAGAGCAACAGCTCCTGGCTAATAGTATCCAGCAGTTCCTTGCTAAGGATTATACCTTTGAAGCACGCAAGGCAATCATTGAGTCAACAGGGGGGTATAGCGAACAGGTCTGGGCCATATTCGCCGAAATGGGTCTTTTAGGACTGCCGTTTGCCAGCGAGTTCGGCGGCTTTGGCGGCAACACGGTTGATCTCATGCCGGTGATGGAGGCAATAGGAGAGGGTCTTATGGTTGAGCCATATCTTGCCACTGTTGGACTTGGCGGTCAATGCGTTGCCCGCGGCGGCACCAACGCCCAGAAGAAAGCCATCCTCCCTGCGCTCATTGAAGGAAAGCTTAAGCTGGCTTTTGCCCAGACTGAGCGGGAGGCACGTTACAACCTGGCCCAGGTTGCCTGCCGCGCAAAGAAATCCGGCAATGGCTATATTCTTGACGGTGAGAAGTGCGTGGTCATCCATGGCCCCTGTGCGGATAAGCTCATTGTGTCGGCACGCACCGCAGGGAATGATACGGATGCGCACGGTATCAGTTTATTTTTGCTTGACCGCAATGCGCCGGGGGTATCGTCTAATGCCTATCGCACTATCGATAACTTGCGTGCGGCCGATATCCGTTTCTCGGGTACAACGGTTGCGGCTGATGCGCTTATTGGCACGGAGGGCGAGGCTTTGCCGCTTATTGAAGAAGTGGTTGATTATGCAACCGCCTTGCTTGGTGCCGAAGCAATGGGGGCGATCAAGTATGCCAACGAGGCTACCCTGGAGTACCTCAAGACGCGCAAGCAGTTTGGTGTGCCCATTGGTTCGTTCCAGGCACTACAGCACCGCATGGTTGACATGATGATCAGCTATGAACAGGTAAAATCGATGGCCTGCCTGGCCTGTGTGAAAGCTGACAGTGCTGATCCTGCCGAGCGCAAGCGGGTAGTATCAGCGGCCAAGATCAAGATTGCCGACGCCTGCCGGCATATCAGCCAGGAATCCGTGCAGCTGCATGGTGGCATGGGTATGACCGAAGAGTTGAAGGTGAGTCATACTTTCCGGCGTCTCACCATGATCACGCAGACCTTTGGTGATGCCAATCACCACCTTGATCGCTTTGCTGCCTGTGCGTGAGTTCCGCAGGTAAGGGGGAAAATGATGAAAGCAAGTCAACTGCGCCAGATTGGCAATACAACCCTCTCTGTTACTCAGGTTGGTCTGGGTGGCACGGCATTGGGGAATATCTACAGTGCAGTGGAAGAGCAGGCCGCTCTTGATACAGTTGACGCGGCCTATCAGGTTGGGGTGCGCTATTTTGATACTGCGCCGCTTTACGGCTCGGGGCTGAGCGAGCTTCGCCTAGGTAGGGGGCTTGCCCGCTACTTGCGCGACCAGGTGGTGATTTCGACCAAAGTGGGATGGGCGCTGGTGCCGCTTGAGCCCGGCCAGCAGCAAGCCATTAATATTTTTGATCAAGCCCTGCCCTTTCGCGGGGTTATGGATTATTCCCGTGATGCTATCTTGCGGTCGATCGAAGACAGCCTCAAGCGCCTGAACACTGAACGCATTGATATCCTGCTGATGCATGATCCCGATGAAGCGGTTAGCGTCCAGCCTGGCCGCGACCCGTACGAAGTCAGCCATTTTGACCAGGCAATGGAAGAAGCCTATCCTATTCTGGATGACTTGCGTCGGCAGGGTGTGATCAAGGCCATTGGTCTGGGCATGAACCAATGGCAAATGTTGTATGACTTTGCCCAGGCTGGCGATTTTGACTGTTTTCTCCTGGCTGGACGCTATACTCTGCTGGAACAAGAACCCATCCACAAATTCTTACCGCTGTGTGAGCAGAAAAAGATTAGCCTCATTATCGGTGGACCGTATAATTCGGGGATTTTGGCAACCGGGGCTGTCGAAGGTGCTTACTACAATTATCAACCAGCCACCCCCGAGGTGCTGGCACGTGTACGCCAGATCGAGGCCGCCTGCGCACGCCACCAAGTAGCCCTGCAGGCGGCCGCTCTCCAGTTCCCATTCGGACATCCTGCCGTGGCTGCCATTATTCCCGGTGCGCGTTCGGTGGCGGAGTTACAAGCCAATATTGCCTATTTCCAGCAACCCATTCCGGCTGATTTCTGGGCTGAACTCAAGCACCTTGAGCTGATCGATCCGACCGCGCCAGTGCCCGTGGAATAAGAAAGGTGTCGGATACCTTTTTTAGAGATAGGTAAATGTTTGGTATTGGTATGCCGGAGCTTGTGGTCATCCTGGTGGTGGCCCTGATTGTATTAGGACCTCGCAGGCTGCCAGAGGTTGCCCGCTCGCTAGGCAAGACCCTGGCTGAGTTTCGCCGGGCGACTAGCGACATTACCGAGGATCTACGCAATGCCAGTGTCCTTTTAGAAGAAGAGGTTAAGGAGGCACAAAAGGCTGCTGAGGAAGCCAAGGAAACTATAGCCCCTACAGCAGATAAGGAGAAAAAGGAGGAGTCTTCTACAGGGAGTGGCACCAGTGACTGACGATTTTAAGATGTCTCTGACGAGTCATCTAGAGGAGCTGCGCTGGCGTATTATCAAGTCACTGGCAGCTGTTGGCATTGCTTTCCTGCCCTGCTACGCCTTTGCCGACTATCTCCTGACCTTTTTAGCTCGTCCCCTTTTCCAAACTAACCCCGAAGCTTCTTCCCTCATTGGCACTGGCATTGCTGAAGCCTTTTTCACCAAGCTAAAGGTGGCTTTTATTGCTGGCATTTTTTTTGCCGTTCCTATTGTTTTGTACCAGCTGTGGCAGTTTGTTGCTCCCGGCCTCTATCAGAGCGAGAAACGCTATGTTTTCCCTTTTGTTCTGTTTGGTAGTCTTTTTTCTTTTTGCCGGGGCCGGGTTCTGCTATGCAGTGGTTCTGCCCATAGCTTACACTTTTTTTCTCGAACAATTTGCTAGTATTGGGGTAGAGCCGGCCCTACGTATCAGCGAGTATATAAGTTTTACTTCGCGCTTGCTGCTAGCGTTTGGGATCATGTTTCAAATGCCGGTTGTTGCCTTTTTTCTTGCCCGTACAGGTCTACTCGGCTACCAGGCGTTTCTGCGTTTTGGCCGTTATGCGATTGTGGTGATCTTTATTGCTGCGGCTCTGCTCACTCCTCCTGACGCCGTCTCCCAGCTCCTCCTTGCTGGGCCGCTTCTCCTTCTCTACGGAGTGAGTATTGGCGTGGCCTATGTATTTGGCAGGGAAAAAAGGTCGGAAGAAGAGTAGAAGTTGCTTTTATTGCCAGATTTACAAGTACCCGCGATGACCTTCGTGTGCCCCAACCTCTTGACGGTAGGGCCATCCCAGCGGCTCTGAATCCTCAGCAGACGACCACTGCGGTACGCAGTAGACAGCACTCAGGTAATTAAGAGATGGGGTCACACGCAGCTCTCTCCCTCTCTCCGTTGCGTCTTCCTGTCTTCCTAGAAGAAGACATAGGATCGGACCACAACGTTCTTGCGGCAGGGCGCGTCGTCGGGCGCGGTTGGGTCGATGCAGGCAGAGTGGAAAGACCAGCGTGAGACGGAACCGTCGGTGACTGAGTCGTAGCACTTGAGCATCGAGACCTCGGTCGGCTTCTGCTCGGGAAGCCAGTACCACTCGTGGTTGGGGCGGTAGGTGAAGCGGGTGGTCTCACCAACGCGGTCGTCGTAGATACGGTAGTTGGTAATATACGGCTGGTCGGCGAAAGAGGGCCAGGCGCAGAGGACGAAGGGGTTCTGGCGCTACGGTCTCCATCGGCTTGGCGAGGTTGATCGACATGAACCGCCGCGACATCTTGGCGTCGGCCTCCGCCCCCGTGTAGCGCTGCGTGCGCCCGAAGTTCCGCAGGTTCTTCGTGAGCAGCTCGCGGCAGCGCACGCGGCCGCTGTTGTCGTTCAGGTCGTTGTGCACGATGTTGGCGTAGAAGGTGTTGACCCCCGGGTTCTTGTTGTCCTGATCCTCCCTGACACCGCCCTTGTAATCCTTGTCAAACACGCCGTGGTTGTACACGAACGCATCGGTCGCGTCCGGGAAGAACTCCAAGAGGAGCTTCTCCATCTCCGGGTAGAACACGCGTTCCACCTCGGCGGCATCGTAGAAATTCTGGCACTTCGATTCGCAGTGGGCGAGCGAGACGCCGAGCTTGTCCATGCACTCCGCGCTGGTGGGCGAGAGACCCGGGTAGTACTCCGCCATCCGCCGCGCGTCGCGCAATACCTGCGGAAAATAAAGACATCCCCGACTGATGTCCTGCGCTTCCTTGCGCAACATTTTTGCCTCGGCTTCGCGCGCCGGGTCCCGCCACAGGGCGTTGGACGGAACGACCGAGTAGGATGGCTGCTCGAGGACGGAGTAGGGGAGCGGCAGGGCGACGCCGCCCTCAGGGGCTTCGATGTTGTTCGCCCGAATATAGTCCAGGCACTCGGCGTAGCTACGAAAGCCGACGCCCCACTTGGTCTCGATCGGGCCGGGAGGCGCGCTTGTCGATCATGTCGATGACTGCTTGCTCTTCCCCCTCGGCAACCTGACGGAGCGCCGCCTCCATCGCCGCCGCGGTTCCCGCATCCCCGTCCTGATCAAACGACATGTAGGATAAACCGCCGTTCGCCGCGATAGGGTGCTGGCTGCCCTACTGTGAGTTGGAGGGGAGGCACATAGGCCGACGAAACGCTCTCCGTAACCCCCACAATGTTGTTCTCGGCGGCGTTGACCCGGTCCATAATATACCCCCCAGTTAAAGATACCCTACCGTGTCACGCAGGGCTTGTCTTGGCAAGGGTAGGGTCAAGTTGTCAGACGGTATTCGAGATCAAGCGTATTACGATCCTTTGTGAAGAGTCACGTGTCAATGTCGTATGCAGATGAATGCATCAGATGCTCTCTATCCTAACTCACATCTCGTCAAGGCTTTGAACGCGGTCATGCGCGGGTTTACTGTCAACTTAACGACATGACTTGCCAACGCTTTCTTTCGAGTTCATAGCCTTTACCACCTGGCGAGAGGTCTCTTTCGCGCTGGTCGCACAGCTTCATGAAGGAGATGCCACTATCCGAGTTGTTTCGACGGAAGTTCAAGCATTCTGCCCTAATAACTTGGCAGCACCTGGTGACCGCGGGGCTCCGATCTCGGCCAGGAATGACGGGTGGCTATACGGAATCGTGATTGCTCTAGTGGAACCCCAGCCCTGGACAGTGGGCCGCGATCCGCGACGGGCGTACGCTTGGTCCCGGCGTCCCAAGGTAACCGAGCCGGGCTGGCGCTCAAACGGGTCTGCCAGATACCGATCGCCCGGGCGTGATCCTTTAGCTCCGGTATGACCTCTTCCGCGAATAGGCGCATGCTGGTGCGTCGCTCGTCATCACCGTGCGGTCCCTGCAGGTGCAGGATGATGAAAACCCCGACCCGCAGGACGCTCATGATCGCCTTGATTTTGGGGATCACGGTCGTGGGCGTGCCGACAATCACCTGCATATTTTTCTGCCCACGCTCCAGCGCCGTCTGCAGCTTGCCCCGGATGGCAGTATAATCGATCTCTTCGTCCGCTACACCCTGCTGCTGCTCTCTCAGCTTCTGGCCGCTGATCCCGAGCCACACGCTGCTCTGGGTCTTCGCCAAGTTGCGAATGGCCGCTTTCGAGTTGTAGCCCGGCGGCATCATGAATTCCGCCGCCGAGAAGGCATTCTGCCCCCCCCCGTAGACGAACCCCGCCGCGGCCTGCTGCGCTTTGTCCTCCGTCTCTCCCACGGCCGTCGCGACCATATAGCCGAAATTCTCCGGCCCGGCTTGATAGCCATGTTGGGCCGCTTCGTCCGCGTAGAAGTCCCACAACTCGCACGTGGCCGGCAGCGGGGTGCCAAGCCCGATATACGGATACCGATGTGCGGCAGACCACTCGACGGTCTCAGGGCTCAGTGTCCCGGGAATCCACATGGGCGGATGCGGCTTCTGGTAGGGCAGCGCCCACGGATTGACGTGGCGATAATGAAAATGTTTGCCCTCGTAGCGCCACGGCCCCGGCTTGGTCCAGGCTTCGATAATAAAGTCGTGCGCTTCGTTGAACAGCTCGCGGTTGTAGGCCGGATTGGCATTATTGAAGAACTGCTCACTGCCCGCGCCGCGCACCCAGCCGGTGACCAGGCGGCCGCGCGAGATGAGATCGATCTCGGCCAGCTCTTCGGCCATCCGCAGCGGATGTTTGATGACCGGCAAGGGGTTCCCGACCAGAACAATCTTGGCTTTGCTGGTAATCCGAGCCAGGATAGAGGCCTCTACATTCATGACCGATCCCATGCAGATCGGGTTGCCGTGATGCTCATTCAGGGCCAGGGCGTCGAAGCCCAGGTCCTCGGCGTAGCAATATTCGTCGAGATAGTAATTGTAGTCGTCGGCCGCCTTTTCGCGGTCGAAATGCTGGTTCGAGATGGCGAAAAACGCCCGGTTCTTCAAAATGAGCTCTTCGGGCAGCCAGCGATACGGTCGTTCGGTGAAATATCCGATTTGCATCTGGGGTTCCCTCGACGGATTGTGGTCGGCTCAAGCCTGCGTTTTCGGCCCGCGACACCTCACTCCTCGCGCTCGCTCTCGGGATGATGCCGTGTGCCTTCGAGCGTCGCTCCCTGCGCCCTACAGAGAGTTTTCGAGGAGGCGCCGATCCATGCGTGTCACACTATCTTCTCGCATGGGCTCTAGGCACGTCTTAGTTTGTAAACACAAGTTTTCAAGCCAGCCCGAAAAACCGGACCGAAGCATCTCCTAACAGGCCGTTGCGTGCTTCTGGCGTGTGGAGGCTCCCGGCGAGGTGAGCAAGATGTTCCATGTAGTTTCCGGGGTGGTCTGGATGCGGAAAATCCGACGCCCAGCCGAATTGATTGGGGCCGAAGTCTTCGATTGTTTTTGCCCACCCCGTTTCGTCCGGATCGCCACTCACAAAGCATTGCTGAGCGAACGTCTCCTTCGGTCGAGTGGTTTGCTTGATGCCGCGCTCACCAACCTGGGTATCGAAGACCGCTTCCATCTTATCGAGCAAGGAGGGGACCCAACCCGCGCCTCCTTCAAAGAAGCCGACGCGCAGTCGCGGGAAGCGCTCGAACAGCCCGTACTGAAACATATCCACGAGAGCGATTTCCATTGCCACTCTGCCACCCAAGACGGACATAAGAAATTGTCCACCCGTCATGCAGGATCTTAGGCTGGATTCTGGTAAACGGCCGATACTCCCGGAGCTCGCCAGACACGTGGATGCAAATAGGCACATCCAGATCCTGCGCTGCGGCATAAAAGGGATCCCATTCCGCATCCCCCAAGGGTAATCTCCGGATATTAAAGGTCACGATCATTGCACCCTTGGCGCCTGCCTTCACCGCTGCCGTTAGATCTTCCGCGGCTACCTTGGGGTCCCCGAGAAAGCAATGCGCTATCGGCACAAGCCGGCTATTGCTCCCGGAGCAGAAGTCAATCACCCACCGATTGTAGGCCCTACACATTGCATGGGCCAACTCGATATCCGTGATGTGGGTGTTCCACAGGAGCCCTAGGGACGTGAAGATAGCGGTATATTTGAGTCCCTCAGCGTCCGCTCGGGCCAGTCGCGCCGTGGGGTTGTAGCCAGCTGGATCAGCGTCCCCCGGCCATTCTATCTTCAATCCCTCCATCTCCGCGAGTGTCCGACCCATACCCATGATCGCTTGTACACTCTTGAGGTCATTGCCTCGGAGGAATTTCCCGTCCAGCTGGAGATGCAGCCCCTCAGCAGTCCGACCGAAGCGGAGACCCCGATCCTTATACTTGGCTTCCATCAGGTCGCCGGTCCATAGATCAGCCGGTTCAATAATATGCCCGTCCGTGTCCATGATACCGTAGTTGCCGGTATAGAGTTCAGTTGCTGTCAATGTCATCTTAGACCTTCCTTTCCGCACGTGATCGCGGTCACTCGTGTTACCTTTTGTGCAGTATTGCCAAATTGTTGCTCCCTTGTGAGGAGTCACTGTGGTGTGCACTAATCACGATATGCTCACTCGTACCACAGGAAGAGTGCACCGGCGCACGGGAGTAAGAGACTCAACTCTAGGCAGGATATCTGGTCGTCCAGCGCGGGCGAGTGGGGGCTGCGCGTTGGCAACAGGCACTCACCCGCCGGATAAAAGATTACTACGTCCTTGATCTCCCCGACGCAGCTCTCTCCCTCTCTCCGTTGCGTCTTCCTGTCTTCCTAGAAGAAGACATAGGATCGGACCACAACGTTCTTGCGGCAGGGCGCGTCGTCGGGCGCGGTTGGGTCGATGCAGGCAGAGTGGAAAGACCAGCGTGAGACGGAACCGTCAGTGACCGAGTCATAGCACTTGAGCATCGAGACCTCGGTCGGCTTCTGCTGGGGAAGCCAGTACCACTCGTGGTTGGGGCGGTGGGTGAAGCGGGTGGTCTCGCCCACGCGGTCGTCGTAGATACGGTAGTTGGTGATATACGGCTGGTCGGCGAAAGAGGGCCAGGCGCAGAGTACGAAGGGGTACTGGCCCACGGTCTCCATCGGCTTGGCGAGGTTGATCGACATGAACCGCCGCGACATCTTGGCGTCGGCCTCCGCCTCCGTGTAGTGCTGCTTGCGCCCGAAGTTGCGCAGGTTCTTTGTGAGCAGCTCGCGACAGCGTACGCGACCGCTGTTGTCGTTCAGGTCGTTGTGCACAATGTTGGCGTAGAAGGCGTTCACACCCGGGTTCTTGTTGTCCTGGTCCTCCGTGCGGTCGCCCTTGTAATCCTTGTCAAACACGTCGTGGTTGTACACGAGCGCATCGGTCGCACCGGGGAAGAACTCGAGGAGGAGTTTCTCTATCTCCGGGTAGAACACGCGCTCCACCTCGGCCGCGTCGTAGAAGTTCACGCACTTCGATTCGCAGTGGGCGAGCGAGACGCCGAGCTTGTCCATGCACTCGGGGCTCGTGGGCGAGAGACCTGGGTAGTACTCCTTCATCCGTCGCGCGTCGCGCAGTATCTGCGGGAAATAGAGGCCTCGCTGCCCGATGCTCTGCTCTTCTTCGCGCAGCACTTTTGCCATGGCCGCGCGCGCCGGGTTCCGCCAGAGTGCGTTGGACGAGACGATGGAGTAGGACGGCTGCTCGTAGATGGTGTAGCGCAACGGAAGCGCTACGCCGCCTTCAGGGGCTTCGATGTTGCTCGCCCGAATATAGTCCAGGCACTCTTCGTAGCTATGAAAGCCGAGGCCCCACTTGGTCTTGATGGGGCCGGGGGGAGCGTTGTCGATCATGTCGATGACCGCCTGCCCTTCACCCTCGGCAATCTGGCGGAGCGCCGCCTCCATTGCCGCAACGGTTCCCGCATCCCCGTCCCGATCAAACGACATGTAGGATAAACCGTCGTTCGCCGCGATGGGTGTTGGCTGCCCTTGTGTGAGTTGGAGAGATGGCACATAGACCGACGAAACTGTCTCCGTAACCGCTGCTACGTGGTTCTCGATAGCATTGAATTGGGCCATAGCATACCTCTCAGTTAAAGATACCCGATCATGGCACACAGGGCTTGTATTTGCAAGGGCTTGTATTTCCTGGTCACACGAACTTACGCTGCGCCTGACGCGCGATCAAGTGCCGCACGGGCTTCACACGATAACTTATCGATTTGGCGTGGCCTGTGTATTTGGCAGGGAAAAAGGGTGAGGTGCTCTATGCCTCCGAAGAACGCATTTTCTCCATCAGCCAGTCGTCTTGATCTTCTGGCCGGGGAATTTCATGCCATTCCAGATGCTCCCGCAAAGAGTCGAGGATAGCACGGGCATGAACAATAAAGTCCGGCACCACCAGGATTACTACGGTGGCTTTTCGTTTATCGACGGTACGAACAATACCGATGCCCTCGTAGGATTCAAAGATAAATTTGATCAACGCAATGTCTTCCCGCTGGATGCGAAGATAGATTTCCATGAGGTCTGATGGTTGTGTCTTGTTCACGTTTGGACCGTCACTTCTCCTCTGCATTATTACGCCTGGTAATCTCAAGATACGCTGCTATTAACTTAGCGAGGTCAACCGGGGGTTCGATTTCCCGGATCTTTCCACCCGGGGGAATCAACCGATCTGAGCCACCCAGGGATATAGCCAGATATTGTTCGCCAATGAGTCCCTTAGTCCTGATCGAGGCAATAGCGTCCTCCTGAAGCTGTAGACCCCGCCGCAGTTTAAGCTTCACGCGGGCATGCTGATGATCCAGACTCACCTCCTCCACCCTTCCTGCTGGTACTCCGGCCACCTCCACGCTTGATCCCGGTCTGAGTCCACCTGCGGTAGGAAACTCCACATAAACCTCGTATCCCCAGCCCCGACGCCACTCCGCCTCGCCTAGATGGACAAAGAGGTAGGCAAGTGAAAGGCTGCCAACAAGGACAAAGAGTACAACACTCACCTCGGTCCCAAACTTTCTTCTCATTAATCCCTCCGTCTTATCAGGGTCTTTATCCGTTGCGGCAGCTCGGAAGCCGTTTATAGCTGTTCCCCTATCTCCTGGGCAATGTAGGGTGCCGCCTCCATCATGATCTCGCGGAGAACCTCGCGCATAGGCTTACTAGGCTCCTCAAGCTTGGTAACTAGGATGCAGAGCACGGCAAAGTAGCGCTCCTTGCTCTCCAGCCGCATACCTCTAAGTCTTGCCTCCATTGCCTGTTGAAAGCGCTGATGAGTGGCGTTAATCTGTTTGTCCATATCTTTGGTAATCAATCCGTAGTCCGTGGGCATAAAACCCCTCCTCTTTTCCGAGCATAAAAATCTTCTCAGGGTGAGTCAAACCCCCTCTACTTGACAGGGCTGGCTAAAACCCCTTTTAGGGAAGAGAGCATGCGCGTTTTGGTGACAGGGGCAACGGGATTTGTGGGTGGGGCTGTGGCCAGAGAGCTGGTTAAGGCCGGTTATGAGGTGCGACTCTTGGTTCGTCCTGCGGCGAACCGGCAAAACATCCACAATCTTGCGGTGGAGATCTATCACGGAGATGTACGGGACCTAGATTCGCTTAAGCGGGCCATGATGGGGTGTGTTCAGGTCTATCATGTTGCTGCGCTTTATAAGCTCTGGGTGCGGCGCAGAAAAGAAATCTATGAAAGCAACGTTACTGGTACGGAAAACGTGTTCAAGGCAGCCAGAGAAGCCGAGGTTGAAAGAATTGTCTACACTAGCTCGGTGGCCACGCTGGGCATCCCTCAGGATGGCGGGATAGGAACAGAGGACACGCCGGTCTCTCTTGGCGATATGGTGGGAGACTACAAGCGAAGCAAGTTTCTTGCTGAGCAAGTAGCGCTTCGTTATGCTGGAGAGGGAGTGCCGGTAGTGATTGTTAACCCCAGCACTCCAGTAGGAGTGGGAGACGTCAAGCCCACGCCCACTGGCAGAATCATTGTCGATTTTCTCAACGGCAATATGCCGGCATATATGGATACCGGGCTCAATATTGTTGATGTGGAAGACGTAGCCAAGGGGCATCTACTGGCTGCTGAGAAGGGAAGGGTAGGGGAAAAGTACATCTTAGGAGGTGAAAACTTTACCCTACAGAAAATCCTGGAAATTCTGGCAGAGCTTGCGGGTCGGTCTGCTCCCAAGCTAAAAATTCCTTACCACCTTGCCCTTTTTGTGGGATACTGCGATGCGGCTCTGGCCCGTCTTGTTCCTGGACGCGAGCCTTTTGTACCGCCCGTAGGGGTTAAGCTTGCCCGTAAGAAAATGTTCTTTGATACGGGCAAAGCCGTACGCGAGCTGGGCTTACCCCAGACCCTGGCCCACCAGGCCTTGGCCAAAGCTATAGAGTGGTTTCAGGAGAACGGGTACGCCAAGTAGAATAGGTTAAATAGTCCAACCCCAAGGTATTGCACCAATGAAGGAAAAACCCATCGCTGTGTTCACCGCCCTGCGCTGGGAGGGAGAAGCCGTGTTAAGCGCACTCAACGGGGTGAGTCGTAGCGGGGAAAGAGTATGGCGCGGGTACACCGGTGAACAGGAGGTGCTGGTCATCATTGGCGGAATTGGGCCCAAGCGTGCGCAGAGAGCGGTGGAGTCGTTTACCACCACTCCTCTTCAAGCGGTGATTTCTGCGGGATGTGCAGGTGCGCTTAGGGCAGGACCTCGGGGTGGAGAGTTGACCGTTGCTCCGGAGGTGAGGATGTACCAGCAGGGTGCCCTGCAGTCTTTTCCCGTTGATATGGATTTGCTGCGCGTGGCCAAAGCGGCCTCAAGGCAAGCCGGGCTTTTCACTGTTGACGGACCCCTCTTTACCAGTGCTCAAGTCCTCTTTACCCCACAAGAGAAAGAGCGGTGTGGGCAGCAAACAGAGGCGGTTGCAGTGGAGATGGAGAGTGGGGTACATGCAGCCTTTGCCTGGCACTTAGGGCTTCCCTTCCTTGTTCTACGAGTGATCTTGGATCCGATGGATATGGTCATCCCTAAAATTAAAGGCCTCACCACTCCTGAGGGAGAGGTCCGATCTTTGCGAGCTGTGACCCATCTCCTTGCCCACCCTCAGCACCTCTCAGCCTTGTGGCATCTGAAAAGCTCCCTTACCCGGGCAGCAACAACTCTACGCCAGCTGTTCGCTTCCTTTTTTCCCCTCCTTGTCAAAGACAACGGCTTGCTAATTCGTGCAAAGGGACAGAAAAATCTTCGCTGGGGAGGGCAAAGATAGCAGAGCGAATACACGATTCGCCCTGCCCGGTATCAGGTCGCGTCCCACTGAGAACTGCTATCTGCGCAGATTCACAAGGGTCAGAGACACTGGCGCTTACGCTCAGTCAATTCCATACACCCGTGCGGCTGTGTCGTGTACAATCTTGCGCCGGTCTTCTTCCGAGAGCTCGCTAAATGTTTCCTCAATGAACTGCTGTGAACGAGGCCAGATGGCTGCGGTGTGTGGGTAGTCCGACGACCACATAACATTGTCCGGTCCGTACCGGTGGAGCTCGCTGAGAAACACCGGCTCGTTGATAAAGGTGGCGTACACCTGACGCTTGACATAATCGCTTGGCTTCATGGTTAATGGCACCGGACACAGGGCCTTCAGCCGCGCGTGGCCCATATCCATCCGCCACAAGAAATACGCCATCCAGGCTACGTCATTCTCGGCCGAAACAAGCTTCAGGTTCGGGAAGCGCTCTAATACCCCACCCAGGACAAACACCGCCAACGAGCGCTCCACTTCGTGGTGCAGCGTGACCCCCTGGATCAGCAGGTTGCCACTGAAGAAGTCCACTCCTGTCCCCTTGCGACCGGTCAGGATATGCAGAGAAAGCTTCATGTTGAGATCCTGCGCTGCCGCCCAGAAAGGATCATAGTCTGGATGGCTGTACGGCCGATCATCCGGGGCTTCCGCCCAAATCATGGCTCCTTTCATTCCCTTTTTGGCAATGCGTTGCAGCTCCTGCACGCCAGCGTTGATGTCCTCCAGGGTGATGAGCCCCAGGGGAAGGAGCCGCTTGGGATCATAGCTGCAATACTCTGTTGCCCAGTCATTGTAGGCCCGAAAACAGGCAGTTCGCAGCTCAGCGTCATCCAGACCGTACAGGGGCATGCCCATGGAGGTGTAGATCACCTCGGCACGCACCCCATCCAGGTCTTGATCCTTCACTCGGGCAGCCGGGTCCCAGACACTAGCCGGAGCTGACTCAAACCCTTTCTTGTTGTGCTCAGGCAAGTCCTCCGATGGAACCCCGGCGCCAAAAAACGCCGCTACTGGGAAGGGGTTAATATTCTCGCAAACAAAGAACTCCCCTTCTTTTCCGTTCAGCCCCTGCACCGTGTGGGGAGCGCGGTCCCGGAACTTCTTGTCTATCCGCTCGGCCCACATGTTGGGCGGCTCCACAAAGTGCGAATCTGCCGAAATAATACGATGCTCTGCCATAACTCACCCTCCTTTTTTAGGTGTGTGTTAACCTCTATACCGTCTTCTTCCGGTATCGGCAAGGGAGTGAACGTTCGTTCATTCTGTTGTCCACAAAGGCACAGCAAGAAGTAAAAAGAACAGTTTTTTTGCTTTGCTCTGCCGTAGACTTGTGCTAAAGTTCGGCCATTAAGGATAGGAGGAATGTTATGGTCAAGCCATTAGAAGGAATCCGTGTTCTTGACTGGACAATCTGGCAACAGGGACCGGTATCAACCATGATGCTCGGGGATCTGGGGGCTGAGGTCATTAAGATCGAAGAACGGGTAGGGGGGGACCCAGGACGGGGAGCCATGAGCATAGGAGGGACCGGGGTCTCGGGCCAGCGCAACTACTACTTTGAGGCAAACAATAAGCACAAAAAAAGCCTGACCCTTGACCTGAAAAAGCCCGAGGCGCAAAAGATTGTCTATGCCCTAGTGGAGAAATCTGACGCCTTTGTGCAAAACTTCCGCAAAGGTGTGGCGGCCAGACTCGGCCTCGACTACCAAACGCTCTCCCAACACAATCCTCAACTCATCTACGCGAGTGCCAGCGGCTACGGCCCGGAAGGGCCGGACTCGGGTGAGCCCTCGTTTGACGCCATGGGTCTTGCCCGTTCAGGCATTATGAACGCGGTCGGCGAGCCCGATATGGACCCGCTAAGCATTGCCGGCGGTGTTGCTGACCAGATGGGTGCAACAATGCTGGCGTATGGAGTCATCACCGCGCTCCTTGTCCGGGAGCGCCACGGCATTGGCCAGGAGGTCGATACCTCACACCTGGGGAGTATGATGTCGCTCCAGGGCCTGAACTTGGCTTGTCGCCTGACCCTGGGAAAGGAGTTTCGCCGTTCCGACCGCACCCAAGCGCCCAACCCACTATATAATTACTATAAGTGTGGGGACGGGAAGTGGATCTGTCTGGCAATGATTCAGGCTGATCGCTACTGGTCGGACTTTTGCAGGACCTTAGGCATCCAGGAACTGGAGCAGGACTCGCGCTTTGTCACAATGAATGTTCGGGGCAAGAATAGCGAGGCGCTGATCAGTGTTGTGGACAAGGTTTTTGCCTCCAAGCCGCGAGACGAATGGATGGCAATCCTGAAGAACGGTGGGGACTTTATTTATACCGTGGTGAACACGGTGAACGACCTGCCTGATGACCCACAGATGATTGCCAACGACTATGTTGTGCCATATGATCACCCAGTTTGGGGTCCCATCAAAGTCGTAGGCGTGCCTGTGCGCTTCAGTAAGACCCCTGGGGATCCCAGGGCGGCAGCCCCAGAGTTTGGTGAGCACACCGAGCAAATCCTTGTTGATCTGCTGGGGTATTCGTGGGAAGACATTGCCAGATTAAAAGATCAAGAAGTCATTTAAGGAGACGTAAGGAAGCAATCAGCAGTCAGCCCTTATTTTGCTGAAAGCTGAGAGCTAATAGCTTTTACAAAGGAGGGACGATTATGGCTATGCCATTAGACGGTATCCGCATTATCGACTGGACAATCTTTCAGCAGGGGCCGGTATCAACCATGATGCTCGGCGACCTGGGCGCGGAAGTCATTAAAATCGAAGAGCGTGTGGGTGGCGACCCGGGACGAGGGGTTATGAGTATTGCCGGCGCCCTGATTGGCACCAGTGAGGGCCACAACTTTTACTTTGAGGCCAACAATCGTCACAAGCAGAGCCTCACCCTTGATCTGAAAAAGCCAGAGTCAAGAGAGATTGTCTACAAACTGGTGGAGAAGTCTGACGTCTTTGTCCAGAACTACCGCCAGGGGGTGGCGGCAAGGCTGGGCCTCGATTATAAGACCCTCTCCCAATATAACTCGAAGCTCATCTACGCTAGCGCGACCGGCTACGGTCCATTTGGGCCGGACTCGGGCGAGCCCTCGTTTGACTATATGGGCCTGGCCCGTTCAGGGATCATGAACGCGGTGGGCGAGCCTGATATGCCGCCGCTCAACATTGCCGGTGGGATTGCGGACCAGATGGGCGCCATCATGCTTGCCTACGCGGTCCTGGCGGCCCTCATTGCCCGCGATAAACACGGCATTGGCCAGGAGGTTGATACCTCGCACCTCGGCAGCATGACGGCCCTCCAGGGGCTCAACGTTGCGTGCCGAACGATTCTGAATGCGGAGTTTAAGCGCATGCCGCGTGCGGCAGCGCCAAGCCCGCTATGGAATCACTACCAATGTGGTGATGGCCAATGGATCTGCTTGGCTATGGCCCAGCAAGACCGCTATTGGGCGGACTTCTGTAAAGCCCTGGGCATCCCGGAAGTGGAAACCGACCCGCGGTTTAATACCATGGCAAAGCGAGCAGAAAATGCCAGGGAGCTAGTCCCGATTCTCGATAAAGTCTTTGCCTCCCAACCGCGCGATCACTGGATGAAAGTCCTCAAGGAGGGTGGCGACTTTATCTACACCATAGTCAACAGTATCTCCGACTTGCCCACCGACCCCCAGATGATCGCCAACGAATACATTGTTGACTACGATCATCCTAGCTGGGGCAAGACCAAGATCGCAGGCGTGCCCTTTCGGTTGAGCAAGACGCCTGGCAACCCCAAGGCACCGGCGCCGGAGTTTGGCCAGCATACCGAGATGATTCTAACGGAGCTGCTGGGATACTCGTGGGAAGATGTTGCCAGGTTGAAAGAGGCTGAGGTTATCTAAAGGCAGCAGGGCCGCTTGCCCGTATCTAACCTCTCCTCAATAAATAGTTGCTGTTTTCTGCTTTGGAGGTTAGCTCAAGCGGCCCTTACTATTGTGTGTGGGGCCCGGCGAAGGGAGCCACTATGCCAATACCTTTTATTATTTGGGGAGTAATCGCCGCTACAAGCGCTCTCGGCGGTGCTGCAGCCGTTGTCAGCGCCAAGGAGCGGATTAATCGAGCCAAGCAAAAATACGCAGACCGCTGCAAACGATACGAGCAAGCGAGTTCGGAGAATATGAAGACAAGCACGAATACGGTTAGCTTCCAGATTCGAGGACCTTGGCAAGACTCGCCTTGAAGCGGTGGTTACGCTTGGCAAAGCAGTGAAGTTTCTCGAACAGGCTCCAGACAAACTTAAAGAAAAGAGAACTTTTTGAAAAATTCAATATCACCCCGGAACAGCTCATCCGGTTCAGAAAAGCATCTGTTAGCGCACTCGAAATTCTCGGAGGAGGCGCTTCCGCTGTGAGTTCGGGGGTTGCGACTGCGGCGGCCGCTTACGGTCTGGTGGGAACACTCGCAAGCGCCAGCACGGGTACGGCCATTTCGGCTTTATCAGGGCTCTGCCGTTTGAAAAGCGCGACACTAGCGTGGCTAGGAGGGGGGACCTTAGCCGCCGGTGGGGGCGGTGTTGCCGCCGGTACAGCAGTTTTCGGCGGCCTCGTTGTCGGCCCGGCCATTCTTGTTGCCGGCCTTGTGGCGCTCAAGAAGGCAGGTGACATAGAGAACCAAGTAGAAAAACACATTGCTGAACTGGACATAGACGAGGCGAACAAGCAGAGATTGATCGCTGCTTTGGATGCTGTTCTCGCCCGCGTTGCTGAAGTGAAAGGAGAGTACCATCAAGCTGAAAAACGAGCTCGAAAATCTGCTCTCTTCATCGCCCAACTCGCCGCCAGGATGCCCTGCTTCAACTTGAACAGCTCTCTTCGGCATCGACGAATGTCCTTTTTCACATATTGGTGGGTTATCTCGCAAAGGCACGCCGTTTCGCGCGGACAGCATGACGGTCTACGATGGAGGTCTACAAGGTTGCGGCTCAGCGTCCCTGGGACAGCTTTTGGATGTTGCGAGGATGGAAGGATTATCTAAATATGCCGAAATCTCCAATTGGAAAAGTTGGTTCCTCTCTGGCGAAGCCTCTTGGCGTCGGCGGCAAGGTGGTTGTTCAGAATCTGAATCCGCTCGAAGTCGTCAGAGAATATGTCTCGTACCTCAAAACCAAGTCTGAACAACAAACAGAGCGGGAGCGCATCGTAGCGAAGGCGCGACGTTGCCGTCAGACTTATCGAGTCTGAAAGAGAAATTATCCTGGAGTATTTTGCTCAACGTTTTGCAGAGCGAAAAGCCGCGCTGAACGGGCTCTTCGATGTTCTTCATGCAGCCGTACGGTGAAAAAAACGAACACGCAATGGATACGGCTCTCAGCGGTATTCTCGGGATCGTGAAAGATAGTCCCCTCAAAGACTTTGACACGTTCAGACAAGCACGGGCGGACAACCGCGTTATCGAAATATGAAATCAACTGATGCCACACCCGCCCATGTTTGGCGGACTTTGGGGGAAGAGCTATGGCTGTCAGTTTCGAAGACATCAAGGACAAGTTCCACAAAATATTTGGCTTCATCCGTGATGACTTGAAACGAATCCTTACTCTTGATCCAGGAGGAAACTATGCCGTAGCCTCTCTTTTTGCTAGTGCTTGTGAAACCCTGGCGATATACCGTTATGGGAAAAAAGAAGGGGAGATAGTCTTTGCGAAGCTTTTGCCCGACGGTCCATTTCAAGGGGTAGCAAAGACGCTCTACGACGCGCTAAGGAACGGACTCGTTCACCGTTACAGGGCTAAAGACATTAAAGTCGATGGAAAGACGGTAGAAATTGATATTGCTTGGAAGAAGGGTCAGCACCTTACTGTATATGAAAATGTTGATGTTTGGCACCTCGTACTTAACGTTAGGGACCTTTGCTGTGCCCTCTTTTCAGCGTTTGACGAATATAGATCTAAGCTAAAGGACAATGGTGAGGCAAGGGATCGATTTCTTCAGACTTATCGTAAAGAAAGAGAGATGGACGCGCCTTCTGGGGAAATCGGTGCTTGGCGCAAAATCCTCGAGCGGCGCGGTTGACAACCCAACACACACATTCCCTACCCGCCTGATAGTGGACCGATCCGAATCGAACCCGTGCCCGATTACTCATAGACCGGGATATCGTGTCGCAAAAGAAACTCACCACATTTGCGTTAAAACAGATTGTTCAAGAACATTAATTGTTCCACACTAGCTCTATCACAGGGACTTCCCATTCCTCGCACTTATGTCGACCTTGATACGCTTCGTCGGAATCTTCGACCCGTCGTCGGACCATAGCTAAAACCCGGCCGCTTATTGCTTTGCCATTCAGCTGCTGCCAGTCGCTGGTTTGTGCTTTGCTCAGCGCTGCAATGGGTAGCTCACGACTGAAGAGTTTTATCCGGCGCTGGTCTGGCTTCAATATGACTGTGTCGCCTGTATTCAGCTGGCTAAGGACTGTATGAATCTTATCGGTTGGAGCAAAAGTCCCGGCATAACTGAGGTAGAGGTCTCCCATACCCAGAGCCCGGTATTCTTTCAAAGAATAATGACCCGTAGGTGAGACTGACCGCTCCAGGCGGGACCCTTCATCCAGCCGGTCGATATCCGGGTTATGGGCATCCTGTCGCTGATAAATAATCAGTTGTTCCATGGCTCGGGTCATACCAACATAAAGCAGCCGTCGCTCTTCCTCTCGGTCGTTCTGCTTGCGAGTTTGCCAGCCGCCATCCAGCAGAAAAACAACCCGAAACTCCATCCCTTTGGAACTATGAACGGTGCCCACATGAACGCCTTCACCAAAGCGTTGCTCGCGGCGGGCCTCACGTAGATAGTCCACTAAATAGGTAGAAAAAGCGCTGACGGGCAGCTCAGCGCCACCGGTTTCTTCCTCCCAACTCTCCACCAGCGCCAGCAACTTACTTTTCCAGGGACCGGAGGCAAGGTTCAGTTGGACAACCCAGTCTCTCAGCTGTTGGGAATCAGCCAGTGCTTCCCGGTGTTGTCCAAGGCAGCGGAGGAGGGCGTCAAACTCCCTGACTCGGAACAGGGAAAAGTTTTGTCCGTTTTCCAGAGGCAGACTGACGGGGACGCCGGCGTATTCCAGGGCTGAGCGAATATGGGTGAGTTCCGGTTTGCTGATACCGTGCCGAGCAAGAATGGCGCAGTCTGTCCATTGTAAATCGGACCACAGCTCTTTTAGTCTTTGTAACTCCTGTACTGTGGCCAGAGTCTGGGTGGATATGTTTTGACAGGAAAGAATCTGGACTTTACCTCTGCCAACCGGATCAAGTTTATCCAGCAATCCTCCGGCTGGCTGACTTTTACGGGCGTTATTGATGCTAATTTCCTGCTCGGTTTTCATTCGGTCCTGGTTCTGGACAATCAAACTGTTGGCCGCGCTGATGATATGCCTGGTCGAGCGGTAGTTTTGCACCAGATAGTGGCGGTCTGCCTTGTAATCCTGCTCAAACTGCCGGATATATTTGACGTTAGCTCGGCGAAAACCATAGATGCTCTGGTCATCATCGCCTACAGCCAGAATACTGAGTTTTTCTTCGCCATCGTTGAGGGTACGGCCAGCAATGGCGGAGATCATGTCATACTGCTGTTCATCGATGTCCTGATATTCATCCACCAGAATGTACTGGAATCCGGCCAGCAGTTTCTCTCGTACCTGGTCATCGGCAATACCTGGTAGCTGGATATGACCCCGGAGCAGGGCCGTGGCTTTGGGAATAAGCTTGTCAAAATCGAAATCCCTATCGCCTTTATCCTTTTTTTGGTCCGGGCTCAGGCTAACACCGGTCAGACGCACGGCCAGACCGTGGAAAGTTTGCACGGTAATTTCCCGGGCTTCGCGGCCCAGCAGGTGCTTGAGTCGTTTCCGCAGGGTAACGGCGGCACTGTGGTTATAACAGAGCACAAGGATACTGAACGGTTGAACCCGCTGTACCCGGGTCAGGTAGGCACAGCGATGCACCACCACGCGGGTTTTGCCTGAGCCCGGTCCTGCCAGCACCAGCATGTTTCTGTCTGCCGGTGCCTGAACAATCGCCTGTTGTTGTGGGTTGCCGAGAGATTCAACAATATCCTTCAGCGACTGCTCACTGGTGGCCTGTTCCAGCAGTTTTCTCTTGCCTCTGAAATAGCGGCTGAGAAAGCTGAGGTTGTCCTGCTCAAAATAATCCCGTACCAGTCTCAGGGCAGAGCGTATCTTTTCCAGTCCCAGCCGCGCATATTCATTCATCACATGCACCTGGGCGACGCGGGCTTCGTAATGTCGGGCAAGAGGGTCATAATCCCCCTTGTTATAGCGACGCCCCCGGGCTGGCTGGTTCAGTTTCAGGGTCATAGCTTGACGGAATACCGCCAAGCCCTGCTGTAGAATAATGGCGTTTTGTTCATGGAGAAACAGCAATCCACGTTCAATAGCTGCCAGCTCCTTGTCGTTGTGGACAGCCAGGGTCATATCCTGCCTGATGGAATCCCGCAGGGCTCCCAGCGAGAACTCTACCAGTACTTCCGCCTGGGAGGATTGTTCCGACGGATTTATTGCTTGATAGAGCGCGTTCAGAATGCGTTGGGAAAGGACCTGGCGTCTTTCCATAATCGCCACAATATTAGTCCAGGTGCGGCAAAGCTTGAGGTAATAGTGATCTTTGTAAGCGTAACGAAATTCGATACTGCCCCTTGATTCGGCCAGCCCTTTGCCATCTTCTGCCAGACTTTTGAGCAGGTTGCGCAAGAGATCAGGGTTACTGAAGTCCAGCCCTTCGTCCAGCAGCTTCTGATTCAGTGCCCGCAAATCCAGGGGGTAAGCGGTCTGTTCATGATCGTCCGGGTGTGCTTGCCGAAGCATGTCCAGCATGGCGCGTTCCAATTGGCACAATTTCTTATGTATGTCCCTGGCGTTGTTTCTGCCCTTGGGCCGTAGAAAAGCCGTCATCAACAGACCATTGGACACCAGCCCGACATCGGCCATCTGGTTGAGAATGGCCATAATATCGATGGTTGATAGTGGGGTTTGGCCATTACCGTCCTTGAGCTGATGCCCAATCTGCTCAGCCAGGTGATCGGCACTTATGCCTTCGTCCGGATCAGCATTGATGAGTTCAGACAGGATCAGCTCCCAGCGTTGCCGCTTGGTGGGCGAGAGCTGCAGACGGTCTAAGCGGTTTGTCGCCTCGTCAAGGGTGCTGAACAGGGGCTTGCCCTGAAATACCTGATTGACATTCTCGTTGCGCTCCAGAAAATCGCTGCGCTCCAGCCAGGCGATGGCTGTTTTGACTTTGGTATCTGCGGAGCGCTCGTCTAGGTCAAAAGAGGTGTCTACCGACTCAGAACGTAGAAGCTCTCCAGTTGTGATAACTATATCTTGTTCAGGTTCCTTCTCCAGACGACGGATGCCCCGGAGTATTTGCTGGATATCCCGTTGATGAACTTGTGATAAAGCGCCGAGTTTGAACTGGGTTTCAATATCCTGCTCATCAAACAGCAGGATGCATTCGGCGAGTCTCTCATCCCGCCCGGCACGACCGGCCTCCTGCAGATAGTTTTCCAGAGAGCCGGGAATATCGGCATGCACTACCAGACGTACATTATCTTTATCAACGCCCATACCAAAGGCGTTGGTGGCGCAGATGATACGGACATTACCTTGGACAAAATGTTCCAGAATGTCTTTTTTGGCGGGAGCTTCCAACCCGCCATGGAAATGCACTGCGGATAGCCCCTTATGGGCAAGAAAACCGCTCAGTTCTTCCGTATTTTTTCGGGTGGCACAATAGACAATACAACTCCCATCTTCAGGAAGTCGCTCCTCAATTAGCTCCGCAACTCTGCCGGATTTCGTAGCCTGGGTGACAAGATGTACTTCGTAGGAAAGGTTGGAGCGCTCGACACCGCCCTGAAACCGGGTCAGTTGCTGACCCAGCGTGCTCTGGAAGTGATGGCAGATATCCTCAGCCACGTCGGTTTTGGCCGTGGCGGTATAGCAGGCAATGGGGGGTAGGGGGAGTTGGTTCTTTTTGGCCTGTTCACGAATAAAGCGGCTGCAGTAGAGATAATCGGGCCTGAAATCGTGTCCCCAATTTGACAGACAGTGGGCTTCATCGAAAACCCAGCAGCCAATTTCACGCTGGGAGAGGACATTGATCACCGACCTGTTACGCAGCTGCTCCGGCGAAATATACAGCAGGCCAATATCGCCCAGCCGAACCTGTTCAAGAATTGCCCCCCGTTCCGGTGGGGTCAGCAGACCGTAAATTGCAGCAACGGCCATGGAGCCGGTTTTCTTTTTCAGGTTGTCCACCTGGTCTTTCATCAAGGCTTGCAGAGGCGAAATAATCACCGTCAGCAGTCCACGGCGGTAGTAGCGGACCAGAGCTGGAATCTGAAAACAGATCGACTTGCCGCCAGCGGTGGGCAAAATGCCCAACAGCGGCTCGTTGTTCATGCCTGCGGTGACAATGTCCCGCTGCAGCCGGCGGCCATTGCTTGTGGTGCGGAAGTCGGAGTAATTGAAGTAACGTTGTAACTGTTTGACCGGATCATGGTTATCTGCGCAGTAATGACAGTGCTCGTTGCCACAGTGTTCTTCACGCAACCGTTTCAGCAGATCTGGTATGGCCGGAAAGCGATGGCGTACCCAAGATGGTAGTACGGAATTGCCGCCGGAGACTTTCAACCAAGCAATACAGTAGGGCAGCATGACCCTTAACTCGGCCTTGGGCAGATGTTGCAAGGCGACTCTTTCCAACTGCGGTGGGCAGGCCAGACCTCTACAGATTTTGCTCAGCGCTTGGAATGCCTGCTGATCGGAATTGAGCGGCTCTTCTAATAGTGACTGAAACACCTCTGCCAGCCCCCGGCAGTCACTATTATTGGAGACTACCCGAGCCGTGGCAAAACAGTAGTGATAGAAGCGGATCAGCTCCGGTTCCTGTTGAGCCTGCTTCTGAAAAGCCTGGTATTGCTCCTTGAAGATGGACAAGGCGAGGCGGGCATCAGCCACTGGGTCATTAAGCGAATCCCGCACCAGTTTGTAGTCTTTCACCAAACGGTGATAAGGGTTGCGGGGAAACGCCAGGGGTGAGAGAAACAGTGTGTCGATAACTGGCTTGTTCAGCAGCCCCAGGTCCGGCTTTATGCTACGCAATACCGGGAAGTCGTGGCCGATCAGGTTATGACCAAGGATAAACCGAGAGCCCCGGCAAAAGTCATTCAGCCTCACCAGTGCCGCCAACACCTCTTTTTCCCCACCGCCTTTATGTTCAAAGTTGTGGTTATCATCTGTGAACGCGCCCATATGGCGAATGGAACCTTGACGGTTGGTTTCCAGGTCAATGGCAGTGACTGGCAGCAACTTTGAGGGTAGGCTATGAATCATAATGAGGGCCGTGTTGCATAACTGAGGCGCAATATTTGGGAGTTTTTGAACCCTAGATGGGCTGAAAAACTCTGCAATTCTCTCTGATCTTTCCTGAGTGATGAATAGAGGAGGATGTCATGAGAGAACGAAGCGATGGTACACGGGATGGCGAAGGTGCGCCATCCCCTTAGTGCGGCGCGGACAGCGGACCGTCCACTGCCTGTGGCCAAAGCATGGCTGCAGCCGTTTCAGCTGCTGGCCCGTCCGCCCGCGCTGGACGTGGTTTTTGAGGTGCTGGCCCTCTAACCACGCGGGGGAGCTTCACACCAAAGGCCGCGTTTCATACCGGCCTCCCCGCGCTCTCCGCCGATAATCTCTCTAGCAGGGCGTCTAACCGGTGCAGCATCGGACCAAATATAAGTGCATTTATTTGCACAAAAAGATTGAATACACAATGAAATGGTGTATATATATGCACATAATGACGGGGCAACAGAGCAATGGAAGTCAAAACGAGTCAGATCAGGCGCAGGCTTAAACAAGACGGCTGGTATCTCGCACGGCACGGAGCGGACCACGATATTTACCGGCATCCGGACATTCCGGGTATCATTACTCTGCCCCGACACAAGACCTTATCCGTTGGGGTCGCCAAGTCTATTGCGAAAAAGGCCGGCTGGCCGGAATAGGCGACCGGGAAGGAGGCCACAGGCATGACCACTCGATATCCCGCCCTGATTGATGGTGAATACGGCGCCTACGGCGTGACGTTTCCCGATCTGCCCGGCATTGTGGCGATGGGCAAGACGATTGACGAGGCGTTGATGCATGCAGAAACCGCGCTCCGTGACTATGTCCTGGAAACAGAAAAGGATAACGCGGAGATTATCCCGCCCAGCCCCATCGAGCAGGTAACAACAGCGCCTGGGCAGACGCTCGTATCGGTCCCTCTTGTCCGCCTCTCCGGCCGCAGCGTGCGGATGAATATGGCGTTGGACGAGGGCGTCGCACGCTTTATCGATACGGAGGCGCGCCGACGCGGGATGACCCGCACGGCGTATGTCGAATGGATGGCCCGGCGTATCGCGGCCATGGGCTGAGGGAGCCTGAGCAGGCGCTTGCTCAGCCCGACCCGGCCGCGTTTTATGAGCTGCTGTCGCGCGCCGTACAAGAATACCTGGCGGCCAAGCTCGACCTGCCGCCGGGCCGGATCGAGGCCCAGACGGTTGCGGCGTGTGGGGTGTCGGCCGACTGCGCGCAGCGTATCGCCGAGGTCCTGGCCGTGTGTGAGCAGGTGCATTTTGCACCGGGGATGGGTAAGGGCGACATGACGAGCGTCCTGCGGGCGGTCGGGGACATTGTCAGGCAACTTGAGCGGGATCAGACGTTTCCGGCTACTCCAGGTGTTCGAGCGTGAACCCGACAGAACGCGGCAGAGATTGTTCGGGTTGAGAGTTTTCGCGGCAACAGGGACAAGCGAACGCTCATTTGTTGTTGAAACACCTACCGTTGCATCCGTTTGAAGATGCGTTCGGGAAGGGCGCGCATGACCAGCATGATCAGGCGCCAGATGCGGCGCACGTAGACCACGTCGCGGCGCCGGTGAATCGCTTCGACGACCGCAACGGCAACCTCTTCTGGCGTCGCCGTCAGCCACGCCGGCAGGTCCATCCCGTCGGTCATGCGCGTGCGCACGAACCCCGGCTTGACCGTCACAGCGTGGACGCCGGATGCGGCGAGCCGATTGCGCAACCCGGATAGAAACGCCGTGAACCCCGCCTTGGCCGAGCCGTAGACATAGTTCGCGGCCCGGCCGCGCTCGCCGGCAACGGAGCTGACGCCGACCAGGACGCCGCTGCCGCGTTGCTCGAACCGCTCGGCCAGCGCTCCCATCAGTAGCGCGGGACCGACGTAGTTGGTCCGCATCACCCGCTCCGCGGCGGCGACGTCCCGCGCGCTCTCCGCCTGACGCCCAAGCAGCCCGACGACGCACACCGCTACGTCGGGCAAGGGGTCGAGTTCATTGAGCAGGGAAGTGTCACCATCCGCCTGGAGTACATCACACCGATGCAAGGTTACCGAGGCGCCGGTCCGCACCCGAAGGTCCCGCGCCTCGCGTTCGAGCGCGACCGGGTCGCGCGCCGCAAGCTGCAACGCCGCGCCATCGCGCGCAAGCTGACACGCGATGGCGCGGCCGATATCCGATGTGGCGCCGATCACCAGCGCAGTTTCGCCCCCGCCATTCATGGCTCGCCTTGCTGGTCGCTCTCCAGCTCGGCGAGATCGAAACTGCCCTCCCAAACGTGGCCCGCACCGGACACGTCGTAGTCGAGAAGCTCAACGACCGCCGAGCATCCCATCTGGAGCGATAGTTGGCACCCCTTGAAGCGGAAAATGACCCGTCCTTTCAGGCTGTGGCGAGGGAGACGCACCACTGTCCGGTGCTGATTGCTGCGCATAGTCATGTCGTGCCTCATAGAGTTTTAGGAGAACTGCATGATGCGTGCAATAGGCGACTTAGCCATATGGAGACAAAATGAGGCACCCCCAACCGTCCGCGGCCGTTGACACATAATACGTGTACACATGAAGTGTATTTCATGAACGTCACGCTTTCCATTGATGATCGGACAGTGGCCGACGCAAGGCGCATCGCCGCCACTCGCGGTACGAGCTTGAACCAACTCATCCGTGACTATCTCAAGGAGCTGACGCAGCCCGGCGACGCGGAGGCGCTGGTAGCGCGGCTGGACGCCATGTGGTCGGAGGAGGATGCCTACCGCTCGACAAGCCCCTGGACACGCGACGAGTTGCATGAGCGGTCGTGAGTTCATCGATACCAACGTTCTCGTGTATGCGCACGACGCCCGGGATCCCGTTAAACAGGCCCGGGCCCGCGCAGTCATTCGGGGCTTGATGCGGGAGTGTCGAGGGGTGCTGTCGCTACAGGTTCTCCAGGAGTTTTTCGCCGTCGCAACTCGCAAGCTCGGTATGGAGGGCGAGGAGGCTAAGCGACGCGTGGTGCTCTATTCGCGGTTTGACGTCATTCGTCTATCGCTTGTTGATCTGCTGGGCGCTATCGATCTGCATCGGCTGCATGGCCTTTCGTTTTGGGATGGTCTTACGGGAACCAGCCCTGTGGCGCGAACGTGTCCAGGATGCGGGTGAGCACCGGCATCGCAGGGCAGCGCGCCCGTCCCGGCGTCGAACGCCTGCATTGATTCAATCCGATTTCCATCTACGATTCACCGACAACATCCCCGTCCTTTACAGCGCAAGTCTACGCGAAAGTTCGGAGACGAATTGGGGCGCTGTCCCAGCTGCCTCAGCCCGCACGGCCTCGAAAGCAGTGTGCCGGGGATAGCCCTCACGCACCCGCTCCGGCGTACAACAGGCGTCTTTGGCGAGGTACACGCGCCCGCCGTGTCGGTGGGTGATCTCGTCGAGCGCGTCGAGCAACGCTGGCGTATCCTGGCGCAGCGGGAAGTCGAGCGCCAGCGTATAGCCCTCCATTGGGAACGACATCAGCCCCTCCCCGCCAGGGCCGAACAGTTTGAGGACCACGAGGAATGGGGCCTGCCCGGACGCGGCAGAGCCTTCAGCCGGGGAGCGCGAGGGGGACACCCCTCGCATGGAGATGCGCTCCAGCAAAGCCGCCAAACCGGCCGGGCTCTCCACCTTGGGCAGCACGCACTGGTACTGGACGAACCCTTTCCGCCCGTAGAGACGGTTCCACGACGCGACCCGGTCGAGGGGAAAGAAGAACGGATCGAAGTGTAGCGGACGCGCTCCGACACGCGCCCGCCCCCGCCGGTAGTACAGCACGTTGAAGACCCCGACCGAGGTCCGGTTGAGCAGCGCGGCCGGCGCATCGACCGGCACCCTCAGCGTGCCGGCCCGCGGCCGGCGCAGCGGATCATCCGCAAGCCGCGACGGCAGTGCGTTGCGGTCCATGAACGCGCCGCGCGTCAGCAGCGAGCGGCCCAGCTTCGCGCCGCGCGCCAGACAGTCAATCCAGGCTACGCTATACGGCCAGTCGCGGGACGCCTCGAACAAGGCCATGGTCTCGTCGAGGTCACGCGCGGCCAGGGTCTCCTCCAGGACGAAGGCGGTCTCGATGGGCTTAAGCCGAAAGCGTGCGGAGAGGATCACGCCGGTCAGACCCATGCCGCCGAGGGTCGCGCGAAAGAGGTCCGCGTGTTCGGTCCGGCTGCACTCGCGGATCTCGCCGTCCGCGGTTGCCAGCGTCAAGGCTTCCACGTGCGCGCCGAAGGAGCCGTCGCAATGATGGTTCTTGCCGTGTACGTCGGCAGCGATCATGCCGCCGACGGTGACGAACTTCGTCCCCGGCACCACCGGCGGAAACCAACTCCGCGGCGTGAACGTGTCCAGGATGTCGGCCAGCAGCACGCCGGCCTCGCAGGTGAGCATGCCTGTCTCGGCATCGAACGCCTGCATGCGGTCCATCGCCAACATGGACAGCGTGAGTTCGGGGTTGAGCGCGGCGTCGCCGTAGGCGCGCCCATTGCCACGGGCGATCAGCGTTTGGCCGCGATGCAGCAGGCCGGGCAGGTCCTCTACCCGGCGCAGGGGTTCCAGCCGGCAATCAAGCACCGGATACCGGCCCCAGCCGGCGAGTTTCACGGCGCCACCTCCCGGAATACGAAGCGCTTGTCGAGGCCGTTTGCGGCGACGCATCCGACGGGGAGCCCGCCAGCCGCGCCGCGCACCCACTGGCCGCCAGAGCGCGCGATGGCGCGGCCGATGTCTGACGTAGCGCCGATCACCAGCACCGTTTTGATCCTATCGTTCACCGTGTAGTCTGTCCGTAGTCCGCCTTCACGGTCGCTACGCACTTGCTGTCGAGGCTCCCGCTGTACCGGTCGAACTGGTTGAAATCGAAGTCCCGGTTATCAAAACCGGGTTGTCTGCGGTGGGCGGGAAGGTCGTTCGCGTGCGCTGGACCCATTGCCCTGGCAGCGATCTGCCGAGGGGGTCCTGGTGCTCTACAACAGCTTGACCAGAGCGACAATCAATCCTCCCTGGGTAATCAGGGCGCCAAACAGCCATTTCAGCAGATCGGACTTGAGGGCTTCAATATTGGCCCTGGTTTCCTGTCGTAGGGTTTCAATATTGGCCCTGGTTTCTTGCCGCAGGGCTTCAATATTGGCCCTGGTTTCTTGCCGCAGGGCTTCAATATCCCGCTGGACAATTGCAATATTGGCCCTGGTTTCTTGCCGCAGGGCTTCAATATCCCGCTGGACAATTGCAATATCGGCCTTGGTTTCTTGCCGCAGGGCTTCAATATCGGCCTTGGTTTCTTGCCGCAGGGCTTCAATATCCCGCTGGACAATTGCAATATCGGCCTTGGTTGCCTGCCGCAGGGCTTCAATATCCCGCTGGACAATTGCAATATCGGCCTTGGTTGCCAGATTGCTGTTGAGCAGGCTGACCTGCTCACTCGCGAGGGCCTCGGCCTGTTCCTCGGTAAAGCCTTTTTCCGTCAGGTGTTTGACGAATTTATGGGTGTCGAAGGCGATGGCTTCGCTCATGGAGAGGGATTCTAATGGAACATATCACCGGGTGCAACCATCGAGGTGGCTCGCGGCGGACGTATTCGCGCTGCATATGACGCCGTCGGCCAATGCTGTGATTGTCTCCAGCCCCGGCAATGCGCCAAGGTCGCCGTAGGAACGCCCGTTGCCGCGCACGATCAATGTCTCGCCACAATGCAACAGACCGGGCAGGTCCTCGGGCCGGCGCAGCGGTTCCAGCCGCGTCCATACCGCATCGCTCACCACAAACCGGAGGTTTTGCATTCAATCACCGTTGAAGTTGAATCAGGACTCTCCTTCCAAGAGAATCCTAAATGTCCACAGTCCCTAGCTTCAACGGGTGGTAACTCGTCGTTAGACGGTTTCCGCGCGTCCTCGTCAAGGGTCCGCTTCCCCTCCTCGGGCTTTCCCTTTGCCTTGCCCCCCTCATCGAGCCGATACCTCGCATCTGCCGCCCTCGGATGAAGGCACAGCGCAGACCCCTCGGGGCAGAGCCAGTCGCCGTAGGTGACCTCCTTGTACACCATCGGCCACTCGGACGTGCGATGGCCGTCAATGAGCGTGTGCAACTGCCCGACGTGTTCGCGTAGATCGTCACCGCCCCCGACGGGCTCGCCCTCGTCCGGGTCAACGGCGAGATCGAAGACCCAGGTCTCGTCGTTCCACGGCAGGTAGACCAGCTTACGTTGATCGATCACAAAACCACGGCAGCGCATGAAACTACAGCAACCGAAAAAACGCGGTATCCCACGGGTGTCGAACCCAGGATCGAGAAAATTGCGCCCCAAAAGTCTGCCACGTAACTCGGGTACAATCTCCATGTCCCAATGGGCGAGCAGCGTGGGCGTGATGTCGATCAGACTGACGTTGTGGTCAATCCGACCCGACGTGATGTCCGGTCCCGCCAACACCAGCGGGACCCGCAGCCCTTCCTCAAAGTAGTTGTTGTCGTGCTGGAGCACGCCATGATTGCCAAATCCCTCGCCGTGGTCACCGACCACCAGGATCAGAGTGTTGTCGAGGACCTCCCGCTCACGCAGCACTTCCAACAGCAGACCCAGCACTCGGTCGGTTTCTTCCACTAGGCGTGCATAGCGCTGGGCCGGCGTCTCGATCGGCTTACCGTCCCTGGCCAGGCGTGAGCGGAGTTTGCGCGGCAACTGGTATGGGTGGTGAATCGCCGACGTGAGGAGGGTTGCGAAAAAGGGTTGCGATCTGTCGCCGGCGTCGAGCCAACGGGCCAATGCGGGGGCTAAGGTCTCGTCTTCGGAAGCCAGGTAGCCAAGGGTCTCCCCCCCCCCCGGAAATCCTTGGAAATCTTCCCACGCCTCGAAGTGCTCGTAACCGAATTTCTCGACCAGCCGTGGCCGTTGCTCGAAGGAGCCGACCGCGCTCTGAAAAAACGCCGTCCGGTAACCGGCACTCCGCAAAATGGACGGCAGGCATTGCAACGCCGGATCGTGCGAGACCTCAATCACACCCCGCTGCATCGTGGGCAGTCGTGCGCACAGGATCGAGAATAGCGCCTTGGTGGTGTGCGGCAAAACGGTCCGTACCTGGTGGCCCGCCACACCACGTGCAGCAAGTTGGGCGAGCACCGGCGTCTCGGCCTGTCGTATCTCTGCCCGCGCCAGCGAGGTGTGGTCGTAGCGCGTCGATTCGAGAAGATAAAACAGCACGTTTGGGCGCTCGCCCAACGCGAAGGTTTCTATCGCGGTGTCGCTCACCAAGCGCTTGTGCGCGTAGCCGGCGAAGCTGCCCTTTCCGAACCGGCTGGTGGCGGTCCGGGCGATAGTGACGAGCACATTCTTTCCCAGGATATGCGCATCGACCAGGCTCGGAGTCGGCAGCGCGTAGCTCAGGACTGTGGCTAACACGGCGCACAACCATGCGCAGCAGGCTCGCGCCCGACCGTGACTACGCCGGTCCCAGGGACCCGCGTAGCGCCGAAGCAGCTTGCGCAGTCCTATTGACACGCCACTGAGAACCGCGAGCACCAGCACCAGAAAGAGCACAAGTATAGGCTGGATCATACCGCGCAGCACCGTCTCGGCCTCAGCCCACTGCCGAACTATGATCTCAAAAATAGACCAACTCAACTGTTCGCCGGCGAGAGCCAGATAGATTGCGTTCAGGGCGGCTAAGAGAGCCACGCCCGCTGCCACGGGTACGGTCAACCAGTTGGCGAAGCGCATAGACGCTTCGAGCCAAGCGAAGGCACCCGCCGCTCCCATGAACACGACAACGTCGATCAGCATTGAGGTGGGAAGCACCCACCATTCGACCGGTGGGTGAAGAGCGAGCAGGCGGGTCGTCTTGGCGATCGTCGTGGCCAGCAGCGCGAGCATAAATAGATAGCTCGACGGTGCCACGAGCAGCCGTATCCACGAGGTCCAGTCGATGGCGGTCCGCACGCCGAATACCATTAGCGCCCTCATCAGCAGTACCCTCAACACCCATGCGTGTCATCGCCCTCGAAGGCCTGGTCAAAGTCTGCCTGGGGGTAGAGCCGCCGGGCCAGCCGGTGCTGATGGGCTGCGGCCACATCCTTGCCCGCGCACGCCAGCAGGTTTCCGTAAGCGAAACGCAGATAGTAGACCTCCTGCTGGGTCAGCGGCATCTGCCAAGCGTGCTCACGCCGCCGCAGGCGCTCATCGGGCAGCATCAACGCTGGGTTGGCCTCCAGGGCGTCCGCCACGACCTGGTACTGCACCATCGCCCGGTCCGGGTCGCCGGCCAAGGCGTAAGCAAACCCCAGATCACGGCGAAAGCGCAGACGCGAAGGGGCCGCCTCCGCGTTGCGCTGCGCCACCGCCACGGCCTCCTCATGGCTGCCTTCGATCGCCAGCGCCCACACTACGCTGCTCTGCAACCAGTCCCGCTCGGGCTCGTGCTGAGCCAGATGGCGATGCCAGGCAGAAGGACGCGTAAAGACAAACGAGTAGCGCAGATCGGTCACGACACAGGCCAGGACAAAGACCACCGCCGCGAAGCGTCCCGCGGCCTGCGTGCCAGCAGACCCGTGCGCTCGCAACCATCCATAGGCGAAACCGACCACCAGCGCGATAGAGGCAATGGAAGACAGATAGCGGTGCCGGGAAAACGCAAAAGACAAGCCCAGCGCATGGTGGTCAATCACTCCCAGGATGGGCGACACCCCAATCAGAAACCACACGGCCGCCGCCAGCGGGCTGCGGCTCCTGGATGCAAAGCGACACAGGACCACCAGCCCCCCAACACAGCCCACCAGCGCCAGCCAACCCAGTGGGTCGGTGAGCGACACCTCCCACCGCCACAGGCGCAACACGCTCTCGACCGGGACCAGCGACAGGAACCCGTGCCACCACAGAGACCGGGCCGCAATCAGGAGCCGTTCGAGGAGCGTAAAGTCGTGCTGCCTGGAATAGCTGACCGCCGCGAACAGGTACCAGGCAAGCCCTGCCATCGCAACCGAGACACCAGCCACGGGTGCCAAACGCGCCCAGAACGCCCGCATCAGCCGGCCGGCTTGCCACCAGTGGACCACCGCCACGGCCGCAGGCGTGACGACCGCCAGCGTCTTGAACAGGCTGCCGGCCACCACGAGCAGGCACACCGCTGTGACCCGCCTCCACGAGACCGGGGCCCGATCACCTCCGCGTGGGAACCAGACCCACACGGCCAGCAAGACACACAGGGCCGCCAACAGTTCTTTACGCCCCATCACCAGGGCTGGCGCCACCATCTGTCCCGGATGGACCGCGAACACCAGAGCGATCAACCACGCCCCCGGCACCGCGAAACGCCGCAGCAAGGCCCACACCAGCCACACGTTCACGCAGTGAATGGCAACATTCGCCGCATGGAAACCCGGCGCGTAGAACGCGCCCCACAGCCAGCGCTCCAGCCAGAAAGTCGAGTATAAGAGCGGCCACCAGTAGACGTCTCTCTCAGCCATCGGCTGGGCAAAGGCGTCCATCCGCTTGCCCGGCTCGAACCACAGGGCGTAGAGCCCGTCCCCGTCCAGCAGGCGGGGGTTCCAGACGATGTATTTCAGGTCATCCCAGACCCAGCCGCCCCACACGATCATCGGCAGGAAAGCGACGACCGTCAGCAAGACGAGAGACACGCCGGCGGAAGCTGAGCGTACCGTCGCGGGCGCCACGCCACGAACAAGCTCAGGATACATTTCTAGTCGGATATCTCCCGCAAGAAATTCACGAACTCCTGCATCGCGGGGGTGAAACCGCGGCCCTGAGAACGCTCAACAAACTGCCGGTCGCAGTGGGCTTCGAGGCTGCGGATCTGCTGGCTCAGCGTAGACTGGGTCGGGAGGTTCTTTGACGCCGCACGGGAAAAGCTGCCCGTCTCAACCACGTCACAGCAAACTTTGAAGGTTTCCAGGTACATATCAACCACAACAGGCGCGGAGTAAGCTGCCATGATTTACAGCGCGGCAACGAATGCGGCCAGGATGCCGGCGGTGGTCAGCCAGCTCGTCCGGTCGCGGAACGCGAACGTCACCGGGTCCTCGTCCACGGCGCCGCGATTGGCGAGCAGCGTCATGCGCCCCAACCAGTAGACCAGCAGCGGGCAGACCCACCACAGGAATTCCGGGCGGGCATAGCGTCCGCTCACTTCCAGGCTCTGGATGTAGAGGGCGAACACCACCACCGCGGCCATGCTGCTGGCCGCGCCGAGGGCCGTCAGCACGGGCAGATCAGCAGTGGAATACGCGCGGCCGCTGGTCGTGGAGCGGCCAGATCGGGGCAGCCCCCGCAGCTCGCTTTGGCGCTTGACGAGGGCCAGAGAGAGAAAGACGAAGCCGAAGAATGCCAGGAACCAGGGTGACAACGGGACCGCAACGGCTTCCGCGCCGGCGAGCACACGGATGGCAAAGAGCAGGGCCAGCGTGATGACATCGACGAAGATCTTGCGCTTGAGGAACAGCGAATAGGCGAACGTCACGAGCATGTAGAGAAGGACGTACAGTCCCGCCTGGGCGGACAATCCGCAGGCCAGGGCGAGTCCACCCGCCGCCAGCACCGCGCCGATGCCGATCGCCGGCAGCAACGGCATCTTTCCTGCCGCCAGCGGACGATGGCGTTTAGCGTAGTGCAGGCGGTCGTGCGGGAGATCGAGCAGATCGTTCAGCAGGTAGGCGCCCGACGCCGCGGCCGACAGCGCTGCGAACACCCCGGCCGCCACCAGATACAGCTCTGCCTGGGTCTCGTGCGCCGCAATGAGGGGAACGAATACGAGCACGTTCTTGATCCACTGGTGCGGGCGCAAGGCGCGAACATAGTCGAGCGGACGGCCGCCAAGCCCGGGCAGAAACCGGGCAGCGTCATCCAACCCGCGCACTTGCCACGCGAGGCGCGCCGAGAGGTTGACGCCGATTGCCCGCCGTGCCCGTTTCCAGACGGCCAGATCGCGCCGCTCATTGCCGATGTAATCGAACCCGCCCTCGTCGAATCGCTCGACCAGGGCGGCAGCCTTCCGCTCGCCGGCCAGGTTGACGCGTCCGTCCGAGGCGAGATAGCCCGCCGCCCCCACGCTCTCGGCAAGCGGTGCGACTGCGAGTTCATCGGCGGCGGAAACCAGCCAGACTTCGCGCCCCGCCGCCTTGGCGGCGGCGATTTCGTCCAGCACGGCCGGGTTCAAGACCAGTGTCTCCGGCGGCAGGGGCACCGCCCGGGCGACTCGGCGCTTCAGCGCCGCGCGTCCCTCGGCAAGCCAGAACGGGAGGGCGAACAACCGGAGCGGGGAGGCCGCGACCAGCCGGGTCGCACCCTCGATCAACAGATCACCGCTGACCAGCGAGCCGTCGACGTCAACGACCAACGGCACTGCGGCATCATTCCTGGTCTGTTTGCCATCCATGATGAATCGCTACGTTGCCGCTACAAGTTGTATGATCTCAATTCGACCAGAAGCATGTCACGCCTTCGGGCGAAAGTGGCAGGCTACCCAGTGACCTCCCCCGATATGTTTGAACTCGGGAGCTTCTTTTTCACACACCTTCTCCTTATACATGCAGCGCGTGTGAAAATGGCAGCCACTCGGCGACTCGATAGGGCTGGGCACGTCACCTTCAAGAATAATGCGCTTCTTCGTGACGGTAGGATCGGGAATGGGGACGGCTGATAGCAGGGCTTCCGTTTGCAGCAACGAAGCTACCCGCTCGGCCTTTCCGGTACCTTTGGCAATCTTGTGAATCTCCAACGGCTCGCCAATAATGCTTCCCACCGTCATGCGTGGGTTGAGAGAAGCATAGGGATCTTGAAAGATGATTTGCATCTCCCGGCGCAAGTTGCGCATCGCATTCTTGTCCAACGCGGTTACGTCCTGGCCTTCGAAGTGAATCTTGCCGTCAGTTGGTTCGATCAGGCGCAGAATCGACAAGGCAGTGACGCTTTTCCCACATCCGGACTTCCCCACGACCCCTACGGTCTCGCCTTTTTCCAGCGAGTAACTAACCCCGTTGACAGCTCGGGCAAGGCCGTCGTCAGTGAAAAACTACCTGCGCAAGCCACGAATGTCGAGCAGCAAGTCCTGCATCAGGTCTTCGTTCGCGAGTGATTTGGATAGCCTTAAATGCGAGAATAAAACAGCCTGTCCTTATAACAACCACTACCCTGGATGTCAACCGGATATCAACCGAGGTCCAGGTCCGGCGGTGAGCGGGATTACTCCAAACGGTACCGTGCGATCTGGAATTCGAAGCGGGATTTCTTCCCTTGCCAAGTCGTTGAGCAGGGCCAAGGCGGTGCTGTAAAACGCCGGGGCAGTCATCAACTCGACGACACCTTGGGCTGTATCAAGGGTTCGCACGATACCCAAACCCTCGTAAGCCCCCATAAGGTTGCAGAGAAGGGCAATATTGCGCCGCCGTACTTGTACCAACAATCGCACCGCTTCCATATCAGACCTGCCGCGATTCATCGCTTGTTCGTTAGGTTGTGAAGGTGTCCGGCAGGGGATTATTAAGACGCTTTGCGTGAGAATTTCCGACATGCTAAATGATGGGTGTGACCCGAACCTCAGCCCCAATATGAAATTTCGCCTTCAATTACTTTCTTATTGAGCTTCTTGTTGAGGTGTAGCCCTTCCAGGATAAACTCAAGCCCTTCAGCCTCCCCGTACCCCGTGAAACGCTCTATCCATCATCCGCCATCCGCGGCTCTTTTTCATACAGTGTCACCCCAACACGCTGGATATGCTCAATCACATCGGGGTCGCTAATGTCATGGAAGATGGATAAATCAAGCGTATAGGGTAGGAGCAGGTCGTCCAGGTCATCGGCGATTCTGTAGAGCGCGTTCAGCGTCAGGTCGGCGTCGCCGCAGAGGGTCAGGTCAATGTCGGAGCCGTTTTTATAGCCGCCTTTAGCGCGTGAGCCGTACAAAATCGCTTTTTTCACTTGCGGGTAGCGGACGAAGACGGCGCATATATTTTGGAGGGCGTGTTCTGGCAAGCCGTATTTCATGCCGATTCCTCCTGTTTCAGGCGCTCCAGTTTGGTGCGCAAGGCCTGGAATTCCGCAAAGTATGTGTCAAGAATCGCCGCAACAATCTGGGTGGCAGTGGCCTCATTTGATTCTTGTTCAGCCGTTCTGTGAGCAGTTTCTTTACGCCGCCTCAATATGTGGCAGGTCTTTGCCTTAGTCTTCTCCCCGATAGAGCGGTTCATCAGTGGTCAACGATGGGCAATGGGTTCCCCATTCTCTTTTCAAGCCGTTTCGTAAATCCCATTCGTCTAATGGATTACCGCATAGCAGCATCTGTCCACTTGGGTCAGCCCATATACGTGATCTCTTACGAACGAGTTCCCTCCCCGGGGAGATCAGATAGCACCTCGTCTCCCTCTTGAATGTTCAGGGCCTTACGAACTTCCACAGGAATAGTGACCTGTCCTTTGGCGGTAACCTGTGCAATCGGCATAATTCCGTTCTCTTTATATGCTTACATTGTCTTCTTCTCATTGTACATCTCTTGTCTACTTTTTGCTGTTCACAAAAATATGGCAGAAAAAGGGGCAAGCCTGCTTTTGACTGTTTATTGTCTTGCTGAGAGGTCCGAAGTGAGGCGTTAGAAGCGGGTCAAGGCAGGTTTGACACTCTGAGAATATATTGTTTTCTCCACCAACGCCGCAGGCCAGCAACACAGGCCGCCACCTTTTGATCAAGGCTTGGCTGCTGCAGGCACAACACTAGCCAGGCACCTCTCCACACCCCTTGTGGAGAAGAGTGCCCATTTGGTATGGATTTCAGGAAATACTATGGATAACCAGCTTATAAGCTAATAATATGCTGCATCATACTGCCTGGTGTTGCTGCGGGAAGGCTGGGCTGGCGATACGTTCAAAGCAGAATTCTAGGCTTGGAGCCAATGGCTTGATGTAACAGACGGATAACATTGAAGGAGGGTATCATGGCAAGTATCACCCAACTGGGATATTTGGGCCTGAGTGTCGGGGATGTTGATGAGTGGGAGCGTTTTGCCACCCAGGTTCTGGGGTTGCAGGCTAACGAGCGGGACAATGATGGATCCCTGTTTCTGCGGATGGATGAGTATCATCACCGGTTTATTGTCCATCCCCATGGCAACGATGATGTGGCCTATATTGGCTGGGAAGTTACGGACGAGCATGCCCTGCATGCCCTAGCCAACCAACTCAAGGCTGCTGGCGTAGAGGTCAAGCCTGGTACGCCAGAGGAGATAACAGCCCGTCGGGTAGCTGATCTGATCCGCTTTCAAGATCCTAGTGGGATTCCCTCAGAAATTTTCTACGGCCCCCTGGTCCATTTTGAGCGTCCGTTTCAGCCACCTCGCCCGATCTCTGGATTTAAAACCGGTGAATTGGGATTAGGACATTTTGTTATGGCAGTGGAGAATGCTGATCGCAGCCTCCAGTTTTACCGTGATGTCTTAGGGATGCGCATCAGTGACTTTGTGCAGATCTCGCCAGCACCAGGGGTGAAGCTGAAGGTGACCTTTTTCCATTGCAACCCGCGTCATCATTCCCTGGCCTTTTATGAGATGCCCCAAGCCCCCAAGCGCTTGCACCACTTCATGCTGCAGCTGCAGACCCTAGATGATGTAGGCTCAACCTATTACCTGTGTCAGGATCAGGGGGTGCCGATTACCATGAATCTGGGGCGTCATACCAATGACCACATGACGTCATTCTATATGCGAACGCCATCTGGCTTTGCTGTCGAATATGGCTGGGGAGCACGGGAAGTGGACGATGCCACCTGGCAGGTGCAGTTGCATACCTCGGGCAGCATCTGGGGGCATCAAGGGAACTTATAATTGGGGAGGACCCATGGACTTTCAATACACCCCTGAACAAGAAGTCTTTCGGCAGGAGGTGCGGAGCTGGCTGGAAGCCAATCTGCCGTCTGATCTGTGCGTTGACGATGCCATGGATGAGCGCGTTGCCCGGGACCGGGAGACCTTTGAGAAACGGATCGCCTGGCACAAGAAGCTCTATGAAGCTGGTTGGGTGGGGCTGGCCTGGCCGCAGGAATATGGTGGCCGTGGGGCCAGCCTCATAGAACAGATTATCTACAACGAAGAGTACTCCCGGGCTCGGGCTCCCATACTGCCCGGATATATTGGGCTGCAGCTTGCTGGTCCGACCCTTATTCACTGGGGAACCGAAGAGCAAAAGAAACAATTTCTTCCTCGGATTCTTGGCGGCAATGATGTCTGGTGCCAGGGCTATTCCGAGCCCGGGTCTGGCTCGGATTTGGCCAGTCTCCAGACCCGAGCCGTTGACATGGGAGACCATTTTATTGTTAACGGACAAAAGGTCTGGACCTCAGGCGCCCAGTATGCTGACTGGATGGTTTTACTGGCGCGAACCAATCCAGAAGCGCCCAAGCACAAAGGAATCAGTTACTTCCTGCTCGAGATGAAAAGCCCAGGAGTGACCGTACGACCGCTTGTGCTTATGAACGGTCACAGCCACTTCAACGAAGTCTTCTTTGAGGACGTACGGATCCCCAAGCCCCATCTTCTTGGTCCCCAAAATGAAGGCTGGAAAGTTGCGATCACAACCTTGATGTTCGAGCGTGGGGGTGCTAGCGGTAGCGGGCACAGCTCGCAAGTCAGACGGCTGGCAACGTTGGCCAAGCAGGTGATGATCAACGGCCAGCCAGCCTGGGAGCAGGATTGGGTGCGGCAAAAACTGGCCACCTTTGCCAGCGAGTGTGAGGCGCTCAAATACACGCGCTTACGCAGCCTGACACGTCAGCTCAAAGGGCAGCCGCCTGGCCCCGAAGGATCTATTCTCAAACTGGGGGGGTCCGAATTAGGGGTCCGCATTGCCGCCTTTGCCAGCGAGTTACTGGGTCCTTATGCCTTGATCAATGACTCGACAGATATTGTTCCTGACGCTCCACGCTGGCTCAACCGCGTGCTGAGCGCACGGCAGTATACTATTGCTGGCGGAACCAGCGAAATTCAGCATAACATCATTGGCGAGCGTGTGTTAGGATTGCCAAAGGGGTGAGAAACCCACTCCCTTTCCTTCTGTCATTCCCGTGCAAGCGGGAATCTAGGAGCGAACGCCCCGAATGGCCGGGGGGCACTGAGGAAGGGTTGAACCCGTGCGGTTCTGCCCCCATGTCCTATAGCCCGATTTAATCCCCGATTGCCTGGTAGGTCAGCACCCGTAACTCACGGCGGAGCGGATAGGAAGAGGAGGGCATTAACTGCGTCAAAAAGATAACAATCAGGTCTTCCACCGGATCGACCCAGAAAGCCGTGCTGGCCGCCCCTCCCCAGGCATACTCTCCCGGCGAGCCGAGAATATGTGCCCTGGCAGGATCAAGCATGACGGAAAAGCCCAGCCCGAAACCAATCCCATCAAAGGGCATTTCGCTGAATACGGATTGTCCCATGCTGCTGAGGTCCCCATTGTTTGGTAGATGGTTCATGGTCATGAGCTCGATGGTCTTACGACCAAGAATTCTCTCGCCATTGAGGGTTCCCTTATTCCAGAGCATGCGCGTGAACTGGAAGTAATCACTGACTGTGGAGACAAGGCCGCCTCCCCCTGACAAAAAGGTTGGCGGTTGTAGGTAGGGACTCTCTGCCGGGTTGTCGACGAGACGGAACCCACCCTTCTGATATTCGTAGTTTGCCGCGAATCGTGAGGCTTTGGCTGCGGGAACAAAAAACGTGGTGTCCTGCATGCCCAATGGCTGAAAAATATGCTCCGCGAAATAGGTGTCGAGGGTTTTGCCGGAAAAGAGTTCGATCAGGTAGCCCAGGACATCGGTGGCAACACTGTAACTCCAGCGTGTCCCTGGGGAAAACAGCAATGGCAGTTCCCCAAGCTGCTGTATCATGGTCCTTAAGGTACCCTGAGAACGGGAACCTTCAACCCCACGGGCGCGATACAGGGCATCTACCGGGTGGACGTTCATGAAGCTATAGGTGAAGCCCGCCGTATGGGTCAACAGATCTTGTATGGTCATCTCCCGCTCAGGACGAACGGTTTGATAATGCTCTGCGTCACCAGATTTGAATACTTCCAGATACTTGAATTCTGGAATAAAGGCAGAGACTGGGTTATCGAGTTGAAACAAGCCGTGCTCATACAGGGTCATGAGGGCAACAGTGGTGATGGGTTTTGTCATGGAATAGATGCGGAAGATGGTATCTTCTTCTACTGGTTTATGCGCCGCTACGTCTCGCCAGCCGTAGCGGTGGAGATAGACTGGCCTATCGCGCCGGGCGATCAACACTAGACAACCGGGAAATTTTCCGCTGTCAACATATTCGTTGAGGTGGTCGGCAACACGCTGTAGGCGCATAGTATTCAGGCCCAGGCTTTCGGGTGTTACAAGTTCGATCATCTTAAAACCTTCCCTTAGATTAAGGTGTTAGATTTTTGTGACGGTGTCACCCACACTGACCGTTCCGGCCTGGATGACTTTGGCATAGATGCCCCGAAGATGAAGTTTCTTGCCTGCTGGGGAATTGAGAAATCGAACGGCATCCTGGCCAAAGCGCTGCGCAAATTTCTGGCAGCCATTATGAGGCGTATCCGTTACCTCTATAATGGCCGAGCCCAGAGCTAGCTTCTGACCCCACCGCAGATTATTGTCACTGAGGTCCAAATCGATATAGAGGTTATCGCCAGCCAGGGGCCAGCGGCTGGGATCTTGCGCAATCAAGGCAATGGTCCGGGCGTTGATAATCGCTATTTGCACATCAGGATGAGGCCGTCCGTCAGGCAGGGTGAGCCAGCATCCTTTGGCCCAATTGTCCCCGTGGACTCCTAAGGCAGGGCTTAGCTGACACTGTTGCAGGGCAATTCGTTCATTTTCTGCGGGCCGAATCACAATGGCTTGCAAAACACCCTGATCTTTCGGTGATTGGTAAATCTCGGGCAGCCCATCATTGAGCTTGTCAAGAGGTAAATGCCTAGTCATTTCTACACCTTCCTTGTATGTGTTACTCGCTCAATTCCTCACTTCATATATCCCAGATGTTAAGAACTAATCCTGTGGCCGTCAGCCGCTCCTGTGGCCGTCAGCCGCTCCTGTGGCCGTCAGCCGCTGACCATCAGCGGCGCGGCACAAACTTAATGATCGAGGTCTTCCAGGCTTCTACCGCAGGCTGGCCGTTCACAAGATAGACCTGGTAGAACTTAACCCACTCGTTATCCCCACGTTTCCACTTCTCGATGGGGACACAACGTAGCTCGACCCTATCTCCAATGCGGATAAGGTTTCGCGTCAATAGGGTGCTGCCCGTATGAATCCAGAAGGGCATAACAAATTGGTTCTGGACCGCCATACTTCCCTGTGCCATGAGCAGGCCAGGGTGCAGAGGAGGTTTTTCACCTTCACAATAAATGGGAATCTCTGCCGCGGTATGGTTACAATAAGTAAGCTGCTGCGAGAGGGTAAGGCAAAAGGTAAAGCGGCGAAAGGGCTTATTGAGCTCCATTCGCTCCCACGTTCCCTGCCGGCGTTCACCCTCCCAGTCGGTGGGATCGAGTGCAGCCAAGGGATCTATCGGCGGAAGCGTCTCCGGGATATAGGTGTGCATCTCGATTAGCTCCTGGCCTGCCTCATTGGTGGCGCTGATGCGCAAGGGATGAGTGCCATTATTTTGCTCATCAGACACAATATGGGAGGTCAATAGATCGTCATCATAGGCAGGGGCTTTGAAACGCAGGCTGAACCAGTGTCTTCCTAGCCATGCTTCTCCGTACCAACTGACAAGGGGCTGGATCATCTGGCCGTAAACAATCGCGCCGCCCACAATGGAACCGCCAAAGCCCATTGCCTGTGCCCCTTCCCGGGTATGGGCTTTGTTCTCACTCTCACGGATGTTCCGAGTTTGGAAAACATACGGTGCAAATGTGCTTGTTGCTGATTCTTGTGTGCTCATATCTTTTCCTCTAGCGGGAATTGCTGGGAGACTTACAGGTCAAGCGCAATCGAAAAGTCCGGGATGCCCTCCCAACGGCCCGGACGGCTGGCGCGCATGACCGCGATTGTCTTGATCACCTCCGGATTGGCCAGGCCATGGGGACGCTTACCTGTCAGCACGTTGATCACATTTTCAGCCTGTTTGCGCGGGCACTCATCAAGGAAAGTCGGGGAGAAGCCAGCCAGATGGGGCGTAATAATCAGATTGGACAGCTTGAGCAGCGGGTTGTCATGCTCAATCGGCTCGACTTCGGTGACGTCGATGGCCGCGGCTTCAATCTGGCCGTCGCGTAGGGCGGTGAGCAGGGCGTTCTGGTCAATCAGCGGCCCACGTGAGCAATTCACCAGGATGGCGGTGGACTTCATTTGTGCGAAGATGGCAGCGTTAAACAGATGGTAGTTCTGCTGCGTTGCCGAACTGTGAATCGAAATGTAGTCCGACTCATGCGCCAACTCCTCAAGACTGACGAGCCTCACCCCATACAAATCGGCGGATGACTGCGCCACAAATGGGTCGTAAGCAATAATCTGAGCCGGACCGAAACCGCGTATGCGCATGGCAAAAGCGCGGCCAATGTTGCCCAAGCCAACGATGCCAACCGTGTGGCCCCCAAGGCGTCGTACAGACTGCTGAAATTCGTTGATCAACGGCGGGTTGTTGCTCCACTGTCCTTGTCTTGTTGCGGTGATGGTCTCGTAGAGCCGCCGAGTCATTGCCAACAGCATTGCAACGGCATGGTCGGCCACTTCCGCGGTGTTCACCCCGGGGACGTTACAGGCAAGAATGCCCAACTCGGTGGCCGCCGGTAAGTCGATCGAATCAACGCCAACGCCCATGCGTGAAATCACCTTCAACTTCAAGCACGCCTCCATCACCTGCCGACTGGTGGGTGGCCGTGTGTTCACCAAAGCACCATCGGCATCGCTAAGGAGTTCAATCATCTCATCAGGCGTACGGGCTGAACCTTCTACCGTCTCAATACCGGCTTTTTCAAACAGATCAAACCGATTGTACTGGTTTGACATCAAGGCAACTTTCAGAGTCATCTTGGCACTCCATCCGTGTGGGTTACTGGCAAAATAGTCAGACGCGTTGTCACTGCCCATGAGAGCCAGTGCTGACGCCGCTTGGGCCGCCAAGTAGCGCTATCTCACCTACCGCCGCCGTCCAATGCCCCCGCACCAGCCCCCATGATGCGCCGGCGACGACGACCCGGGTTACGCTGCCTGGATGAACTCGACCCAATTGCCGTCGGGGTCCTCGACCATGGCGATAACGACACCGGGGCGCACCTCGGTACGAGGCCATACGACCTTATGCCCAGCCGCGGCGATCGCACTCAACACCTCGTCCAGGTTATTGATCGTCATCGTCCAGTAGCGGTAACCCGTGCCGCCTGGGATGCCGCCGGGAGCAGGCGGGGCATTGGGGTCCTTTACCGGCACCACAATTTTGATGAGACTGTTGCCAAACCACAGACGGTGCATGACCTTAATGCCGACATGCTCCATGGTGATATCGCCTTCGTGCCTAAAGCCGAGCACATCACGATAAAACGTCAGCATGGCATCACCATTCGTTGTCACGATACCCAAATCAATCGCCTCTTTAACAACATTTACGCCCATGAAGACTTCTCCTAATCTAGGGGAGATCGTTGAAGTAGACGGGACAATTAAGCACATTTTCGCCGCTGCGTCCACGGCTGTTTGCGGCCTTGCAGCCATTCTCATTTCAGGGTAACGCTAGATGTGCCACCGCGCGATGTACCCGCGCCGCACGGCGTTGAGGAGCCTCGTGTACTCCTCGTCAACGTCAAGTCCGAGGGTGTTATCCCTATCAACTCGAGGAGGGTTCACATTGTCGATATGGACCGGGATCATCAACAGATAGTCGAACCCTTCTTGGTGCGTCAGGTTGGGAGTCCGAGTCGGTAGGCATTGAAAGTGTTCGAGAGTCTTCTCGGCATCGTCAGGACGGTTTTCGCTAATCGCAAAGGGAAAGTCATCCCAGAGGGTGTCGTCTCCGGTCGAAAGACGAGGGAGAACGGACTGCTCGAACTCCTTGGGGCGGCTCCTATAAAGCTTCCTGACCTGGTCCGCAACGTTGAGGTATCGCCCAGCGGTGCCGATGAGAACGGTCCCCAGTACAATCGCCTCCCGTCTTCGCTGCTGTATCTCGGACCTGAAGTTGTCCAGATCTCGGAACCTCTCCCCTTTGTTACGGTGTGCCGTAATCACTGACTTGTTCTCCAAGCAAATCCGGACGCGGCTCAGGTCCGGCAGGTCCGGCGAGTGGCCTATCTCGCAAACGAGCAGGTCCGCCCTACGTCTCTGAAGGTCAGGGGCGGGTTGGTTCAGCCACCATCCAATCTCGCCCCTGTCATGATCTTCCCGGATATCCTCGCATCGTGAGAGCAGATCAGCCCAAATACCCTTGCATACGATATCGGAGTGCTCGGCTTTTCGATGGTTGTGGTACCCACGCTCTACGATCCGGCGAATGACGTCATCAAAGGGCGTATTCAAGTGACCATCTCCACCACAGGTGGTCCCGAGTTACGGCGGCGTCCATCAAGCATCGGCTCAGGCAGATCCCGCGTATCCACGGCGAGATCGGAAGGTATCGGGAGACGTTTGAGCACATTGCTCTGCGTCCGGATGAATCCATTCGCTGCTCGCTGACAATTCTCGACCAGCCAATCGCGGGCCTGCTTCCCGTTCAGGTACTCGCAGAGAGGCTCGATCAGGGACTCGTCCTTGGGTACAACGTAGTAGGTAGAGTGACGCGGCACCGTTACCCCTGATCTATCCAGCCAGAAGGCCGGTCGGCGTGCGATGTCTTTGCACAGGATCTTGGGCCGCAGGACTTGCGACATAGATGGAGTCTCGTGGAACGCATACCAGGGCTTTCGAGCCGCGCAGGTCCGCTTCAGCAGTCTAGCGGAGACCTGGGGCTTCATCAGATACTGCCCGAAGGGGCCCAGATCCTCCAGCGGTATGAGCGTGCCATTGGCGTCGTATGGGACGAGCATCACCGAGTGTGCCGCAATCCTATCTTTAGACGCATCAAGGTCCCTTCCGGCAACCGTCGGCCAGGCGAACTGATGAAGGTCGACGGGCAACTCGTCCCTCTCGAATACGAAGACTCTATCTGCGCCGGTAGCAATACCACAGCTGACGCGGTCACAGACTGTGGAGAGAATATCCGTCATCCGTCCTGGCTTCAAGTCTGACCTGGATCCATTTAGGAGGGGACCCCAACTCATGCCGCCGTGTGGAAGCCGAGCCGCCTTCTCGATACCCTCCCGGTTCACGATCCGTGTTGTCCGTCCATCCTTACCCTTCTCTACCACCGTGACAAGCGGATATGTGACCAAGTCTCCGAACGTGTCCTCTGGGAGGAGCTCCAGCTTGCGGACATCGTAGGCGCTGATCAAGGCTCTAAGCGAGGAGGCCGAATCGACATAGGTGAACTTCTCAGGGGTTACGAAGACGAGCCTGCCCCCCGGTTCGAGGATTTCCAGGGCCCGCTCGAAAAACAGCATGTATAGGTCGAAGCGTCCGGTTGCAGTGCGGTACAAAGTCTTGTACTCGGCCTTTTCTCGTTCGTCCAACCGAAGGATCGAAACGTAAGGGGGATTTCCTATAACGTAACGATATTTTCCTAAGGGCTTGGTTCTTAGGAAATCCCCCTCGAGTACGCTAACATGGGGGTTGCTGCGGAATTGGGAAGTAGCTTCGAGGGCGAGTTGCCTGTCAAGCTCTATGCCGGTTATGTGCGGTAGCCGCGTCCGAGCCGCTGCGGACCAGCGCAGGATTCCCTTTATGAAAGCGCCCCCGCCGCAGCCGGGATCAAGGAGACGCTCTCCGGAACCAACTACCCTCCCCTCGAACAAAAGGCCGACCATGTGGTCGACGAGCTTACCAGGCGTGGGCACGAATCCTCTCATCAACTTGCTCTCTCCACCGCTGTCGCCGAAATCAATTCCAATGACAGGATAGCACGCATAGTCATTATGCGCGAGTCCCGAACTTTGCGGTCATCCTGAAAGTCGGCCAACCGTGGGACGGATTCGTACTACAGTTGTAGTACGAACCACTATTTGAGGATGGAGCGTCAAGGACGCGGCTCGCAATGGACCTTCGAGGAGGAGAAATACCCCGTGCCGTCGACCGACAGCAGATGAGGATTCCGAGTCAGCGGAAATTGCCGATTCCCCTGTACCGCAGCACATGGCGCTGGAGACCTAAGGGTTTGTGTGCTCTTGTAACCCTCATCTGTGACTTACACCTGTGGAACAAGGAGAAATCATGCCATAGCAAAAAAACATCAAGCCAGAGTTCTATTAACTAGCAAGTAAATCTTGCAGATTATTGTCAATAGCCTGTTTATCTTCTTCAGTCATGCAGAACATGGCAAAGTGGGCCCAGAGGGAGTTAATGACTCGGAACTCACTATGGGGAATTAAGACGGCCTCCTCCTTACAGTCTTCGGGCGGGAAGAACATGTCGTTTGAGAAGGGCATCACGAAGGTCTTTGCTTTGATCCGTCCCAGAGCCGCTGCCAGATCACCCTGGGTGTGAAGGCTAACATCACCATGACGCCACTTCCAGGCCATACAGAGCAGGTTGTTGGGATCCATCGGTAGGAACCAGTTCTCCCAGAAGCCACGAATAAAATCTTCCAGCGAAGAAAACCCGACATCGCGCCACGCCTCGTGTTTATAAAATTCCTGACAGACTCCCATGACCGACCAAACTTCTGCATGGCGACGCAAACCAACGTGTACTGCGTGAGGCTCGGTATAAAAGCCATTGTTCCAAGCTGGGTCTGATTTGATTGCATTTTCGTGCATTCGCACAAAGATATAATCGTGGGGGGTTGTCTTGGCAGTTCCTGCGAAGGGCGAAGCCCGTTTGACCATATCGGGATAGCGGACAGCCCACTCATAGGTTTGCTCTGCTCCCATGGACCAACCCAGCACCAGTTGGAGTTCACTGATACCGAACTGCTCAGTCACAAGCCGATGTTGTGCTCGGACATCATCACCAATCATAATCTGGGGAAACGCTCCCATATTGAAGGGGGGTGGGGTGTTGCTTGGTGAGGAAGAAAAGCCATTACCAAACTGGCCCGGCAAAATAATGAAGTATTTGGTGGGGTCCAAAGGACGCCCTTCACCTATGAAAATTTCCATTGCCTTGGGCGTACCCGAGTACATGTGGGGAAACAGAATCGCATTATCCTTTGCCTGGTTGAGTGTGCCGTGGGTTTTGTAGGCCAGTTTAGCCTTGCGCAAGGTTTCTCCCATGATCAGTGGAAAGTTTCCTAGCTCGAAGATTTCATGGGAACCATGCACATCCTCAGAATAGTATTCATTGTCAATCATGTCTCTTACCTCCCTCAAGCTGATAGGCAGCAAGCATCATCTACATAACGCTACAAGCTATTTGCGTATGAAGCCTAAAGTTTTCTGGTCTCTTTGTACTTGTTTTTAAAGCGATTATACTCTGCTCGGAAGCAACAACAACCCTTTGACAGGGATAGGCCTGCTGGGTTGCAAGAACAAGGTGGGATTTAGTAGGATGCAGAAGAATATAGCCTTTCCCGTGATTTGCTAATGTAGAGAAAGGAGACACGAAACATGAAGATTGATGAAGCGGTTGAGATTCTCTGGCAATCCATGCAAAAGGGAGATCATGCTCCCGAAGCCTTGCGCCAGGCCTTAACCTTAGAAGAGGCTTATCGGGTACAATTGGGAGTTCTCTCGCGGTTGATCGAAAGTGGCGAAAAGCTTGCGGGCTGGAAGATTGGGGGGACGTCTGAGGCGGCCCGCAAGATGCTCAATCTTACCGATCCGGTGCGCGGCTATTTGTTAGCCAGTCGCCAATTTGCCAGCGGTCATACGTTTCAGCACCAAGCCATTGGCAAGCCCGTGATCGAATCCGAAGTGTGTATAGCGCTGGGAAAAGATCTGCAAGGGCCGGGCATTACTCGAGACCAGGTTCTGGATGCGGTCTCTGCTGTGGCGCCTGCCTTTGAGGTCGTGCAAATGCGCAGTGATATAGCTTCTGATCTGCCATTGGGTGTGGCTGATGATGTAGCCCAATGGGGCTATGTAACCGGAACCGTGGTGTCCCCTTATCCGAAAGATCTGGACCTGGGCGGGATAACCATTGAGATGCGGAAGAATGGCGAAGTTGTGCAGCAGGCAGTTGGGCGAGAGGTGATTGACGATCAACTCCAAGCCCTTGCTTGGCTAGCCAATCACCTGGCAGAGTATGGGGCAGCGTTGGAAGCAGGCCAGTATGTCCTGACCGGCTCGTGCACCAGACCCGTGCCGATTAGCCAAGGGGATCAATGGGAAACCCGGTTTTCGTCACTTGGGACGGTTGCTGCTTCCTTTGTTTAGTCTGCATGTCCGAGAGAGAGGGAGCCAGCAACGCAGGGAAACTCCCTCTCCCCTGAGCCACGACCCCTGATACCGGAAATCTCCGAATGAGCGAAGTTATAGTGTTACCAGCCAAGATTGGCGAAGGTAAAAAGCGAGAAGTCCAGACATTGTTGGCAGACATCCACCGTAGGCTTGTGCTCATTCGCCTGCGCCAGAATGCGATTCTGGCCGATCACTCAGCCGCATCTCTTAACAGTGAGCCATTAGGCCAATAGAAAAAACGTATCGAAACTACAGATATCAGAATCTGTTTCATTGGGGATTCCTTTGTCAACGGCACTGGCGATCCCCTTTGTTTGGGATAGACCGGACGAGTATGCGCTGCTGCTATCCAGAAAGGATCAGGTTACGTATTACAACCTTGGTATCCGATGCAATACGCGTGAGGATATTGCCGGTGGCAGGCTGGATGTGCACGGCGTTTGTCTCAGCACATCGACGGCAGAGTGGTCTTTTCCTTTGGGGGCGACACCACGATTGAACAGGGCAGACAACTTCTATCACGGGATGCCACAAGGGACGATTTTTATCTTGACTCGGTGGTTTCAAAAATATATTCTCTCTTCTGATTTAGAGTCTTAAATCTACACCCTCAGAGGAAGAAAATATGGATCAGGATCTACGGCAAGAAGACCCAGCCCGGGAAGAGAGAGTGCTAATTTCCCTTACCGACAAGGCGGTAGAGATGATCAGGAAAGCAATGGAACGAGAGGGAGTGAAAGACGGGGGGCTTCGTATGACGGTGTCCGGTGGGGGCTGCGCAGGTTTCCGCTACAGTCTTAGCTTAGACGAGTCTGCTTGTGCCGATGATGAGGTTGTTACTCAGAATGGGATTAGAGCTTTCCTTGACCCTGTTAGCGCTCAGCATCTGAAGGGAACCCTGCTCGACTATGTGAGTAATCGTTATGGGACAGGGTTTAAGTTTTTCAAGCTGGAAGCTAGTCGTGCCATTGGATGTGGGTCAGCACTTGTTCTTCGTCGATGTATCTCTGGTAACGCCCGAACTCTTGGCTGTATAAAAAGTGCCCAAAGGCCTCTGATGGAATTAGTGCCAGGAGGTCGCTGACACTCTCCATAACTCGCCGCCCTCCTATAGCAGAGGAGCCCTGTACCTCAATGGGCGAGGGATGCCACTGGCGGCTGTTCGCCAGTGGTACTGCTTCTGTACGGCAATCTCACCTGAACGTATCCTTCTCTATTGCCACGCCGCGCCACCAAACCCGACTGTTGTTCGACCATTAAGGGGCAGCAAAGCGGCTGGCCACATAGTGCGCCCGCACGCCCACTTGGAACATTGCCTCCCAGCGCCACAGAGGCTGTTGCCAAAAGGGCAGCGGCCAGGTGAAGGCATGATTCTCAGACATGTTCTCATAGCCCCCCAACATTATTCACTAAGAGGTCGAGACGCCCGTGTTCTTCGCGGTCGGGGAGTTTCTCGGCCACTGGTGATGAGATCAGGGCAATGCTAGACTGCAGGGCTGCTCCCTTGCCAGTTTTGGCAAAGACTTTTTAAATGGGTTCACACCTCTGTACAGAGAAAGGAGACCTGAGTATGGCTGGACGACTTGACGGAAAAGTTGCCTTGATTTCTGGAGCTGCCCGCGGACAAGGAGAAGCCGAAGCGCGGCTTTTTGTTTCCCAAGGGGCCAAGGTGGTATTAGGAGATATCCTGGTTGAAGAACAACAGAAAGTTGTGGATGCTCTCAATTCCCAGGGCGGGCAGGCAACCTGTGTCAAGCTCGACGTCACGCTGGAGGCAGACTGGCAGCAGGCCGTAGAGGTAGCCGTGCGTACCTACGGGAAACTTGACATTCTGGTCAACAATGCTGGGATCTTTCCGGTAGAAGGCTTGGAGGAAACCAATCTCGAGCTCTGGAATCGGGTCATTGCTATCAATCAGACCGGCGTGTTCTTTGGCATGAAGTGCGCCGTGCCTACTATGCGGCAGGCTGGAGGCGGATCTATTGTCAATATTTCTTCTGTAGCCGGACTCATTGGGTCAGGCATGGCCACGGCCTACCATGGGACTAAAGGCGCAGTACGGCTGCTTACCAAAACGGCGGCTATTGAATATGCCAAAGACCAGATTCGGATTAATTCTGTCCATCCCGGTGGAGTGGATACCGAGATGCTGAACGTTCTCAACCCTGAAGCGCGTCAATCAGCCCTCCAAGCCCATCCCTTGGGACGGTTGGCCACGCCGCAGGATATTGCCTATGCGGTCCTGTATCTGGCCAGTGACGAAGCCTCGTTTGTAACTGGGGCAGAGCTGGTTATTGATGGGGGTTATACGGCACAATAAGGGAGACACACATGAAGATTGGTTTCAACATGCCTCAGTTAACGGCATTCGCAAGTCAGCGAGCAGTCCATGAATTTGCGATCCGTGCCGACCAGTTGGGTTACGACTCGCTGTGGGTACAAGATCATTTTCTTTATCCAGCAAACCCAATCCAGAGCCACCCCGTGCACCAAATCGTGCTCGGGCCGGATAAAATTGTTCCGTGGCCTGAGGCATATGAAAGCATGCTTGCTCCCCTGGAAGCACTGGCTTATGTTGCGGGGATAACAAAAAACATTCGAGTTGGCACTTCCGTGTTGGTATTTGGCTATCATCGACCCATCACACTTGCCAAACAAGTCGCCACTATTGACGTCCTTTCCGGCGGTCGGTTTGACCTTGGCCTCGGACTGGGCTGGTCACGCCAGGAGTTTGCGCATATGGGCACTCCGTTTGAAAAACGCGGAGCCCGCTGTAACGACTTCATTAGAGCCCTGCGTGCAGCCTGGAAGAAGAATCCAACAGGGTACGATGGTCCTTTCTATACCATTCCCCGCGGGTCAACCTCGCCCAAACCCGTCCAGTCCGATGAACATGGTAACCCGGCCGTGCCGATTCTCGGCGGGTTTCTGAATGATGCGGGTCTACCGCGAGTAGCCGAGTTATGCGACGCTTGGCATCCGGCAGGCCATCCAGTAGAGCTTGCCGTCAGGCGAATGCAACAAATTAACCAGATGGCCAAAGAGCAGTTCAGTCGCGGCCCTTTAAAGCTCGTTCACCGCGTCTTTGCCGCCCCGGCGTTACCCAGCATAGAGAAGATTGGCGACCAGATGATGCAACCCACCTGGGTTGGCACCCCTGACGAGATGATGCCGCATCTAAAAGAGTGCAAGGAAGCTGGCATCGACGAAGTAGTGATTGACACCAGCTTCTTTCAGGAAATGGCCAGCGAAGACGATTGGACCGCGCAGCCAGACTTTTTCCAGCCGCTTTTGAATGAAGCACATAGATAACCGGAATAACCGGGGGTAAAGGAAAACAGATATCCTGAATCCCGTGCCTCTTAAGGGCAGATTGTGGCTTTCTAGCTGTCAAGCAACCGCTCGGGCTTCCTTCCCCCTTGAGGGGGAAGGCCAGGATGGGGGCGAAAGAAAAGGTGTTTCCTTCCTTTTAGATTCCCTTGCACCCTCACCCTCTCCCTGCGGGAGAGGGAATGCCTACTGGTCAAACGGCCTAAGTCCCATGTCACCAGGATTGCCCCTACGTCAGGGTGCCAAGGTACAGTTGGCAACAAGGAAGTCAATCTGATAGAGGTCGGGCCAGCTCATACCAAGGGGGATGTTTTGATCTATGTCCCAGAGGATCGAACAATCTTTACCGGCGATATTTTGTTCATTGATGGTACCCCTCTTATGTGGAATGGTCCGATTGGAAACTGGATCAAAGCCTGCGATCTAATGATCGATATGGATGTGGAAACAATTGTCCCAGGTCATGGGCCGATTACCAATAAACACGGAGTGGAGGCGGTCAAGGGGTACTTGCAGTATATCCAGGTAGAAGCCCGGAAGCGGTATGATGCCGGAATGTCGTTTATTGAGGCGGCAAATGATATTGCCCTGAGCGATTACGCGTCGTGGGGAGACTCAGAGCGTATTGTTGTCAATGTGCACACGCTTTACCAAGAGTTCAGTGATGATACGTCACCAGTAAATCTAGCTGAGCTGTTCGAGCCCATGGCCAAGCTGGCAAAAAGCCGCAAACATGTTGCATAGCTTCTTTTCCGCTCTTTGGGACCTGCGCGCCGTTCTTCGGGTTTGTGCCCAAAGCGTGCTTCAGGACGACTTGGCCCAAGCCTTCTGGCGGCAGATGGGGTTCCGGGATTTCATGAAGAGACTAACCATTGACCTTTGAGCACATCTACTGAGTTTGGGTTACCAGGAGAGTAAACTCTATGTGTTTGGGCATTCCGGCGAAATTACAGACATCTTTGAAGAGGGTATAGGTATGGGGGCGGGCACGCACATTGATCCGTGCTAAGCAACGAGTTAGGTATAAGGTTATACTGTTGGTTCAAGCAACCTGCATAATAAAGAAAACGTACCCATACCAGTCAGTATACTTGCGATAGATATTGATCTCCAACTGTTCCTCATCCAACAATTGATTAGCTTCACTATGGCCTTGGTATTGGTCACGCAACAGCGCAATCCGTGCTTCCAACGGAGTATAGTAATCTTCCCACCAACTGGAAGCGGGTAGTACAAAATGTTCTACTTCATGGTAGCCAGCATTCCGGATAAGTGCCGAGTTCTCTTCGACAGCCTTCATCCCAGGATAACCAGCAGCCCAATAGGTCTGGACCTCCACCGGCGGCTGAGGACGCAACCAGCAGAGTTCTGAAATAACCAGATAACCTTTGGGCTTGAGATACTGTTGCCAGTTCAGGAGGCCTTGCTCGAAGCCCATAATATAAATGGCACCTTCGGACCAAATGACATTGAAAGTCCGAGCGGCAAAGGGGAGAGCAAACATGGAGCCCGGAATGGGGAGCACTCGCCGGGACACACCGGCCAATTGAGCGCGTTGACCTAATTGGTGCAGAAAGGGTAGGTCAACATCTAATGCGAGAATTTGGCCCTCGGTCAGTTTTGCCAGCTCCAGCGTTTGCATACCTGGGCCACAGCCGATGTCGAGAATGTAGGGGTTCACTGCTAAGTCTGTGAGTCTAGAAAAGGCTCGCTGCGTTGAGGCATTATCGCCGGGTGCCTGACGAGGAAGATCCTGGTGGATTTGAAAGAATAGATCCATAAACTCGCTCTGCCATTTAGGAGTAGACTGCAGCGGCAAGCGGCCGGGCAGAGTCACCCCGACGCTCGACAACAACTGAGTCCAGGCCCAGCCAGGCTGCTCGACGCCCGCTACTTGGCTGGGATGTAGTAGGATAGATTTAAGCTTTGCCTTCCTTTTATCAGTCATAGCGCTATACCGGGTGCGTCACCACCCAGATTTCTTCCTGCGGAGACCCCTTTACTGCATCAGCCTCAGCTGGATTATTGTAGGGAAGATAAAGTACAACCCGCGTGCGTTCTTCGTGAATTCCCTGTTTCATGGCATATCGTTCTATGCCACTGCTTTAGTTATTAAAACTGAGATTCTCACGACGAAGCTTGGTGATTTCTTCTGGTGGCAATTTGGCAGCCGATACAATAGGGACGTGAGTAGGCTTTAAATGCTCAAAAAGGTAGACCCTTGATGGTGGTACCACAATAGTCGAGCTGCCCACCAACACATGAGATATCTCCCTTTCAAAAATAATTTCGAGGGCTGCCCTGAAAACTTGCTTTGAGTTGAACTTTAGCGCTGCTCCGTGCTCGTCTACTACTTCACTCATAAGGCCCCCTTGCCTGCGCTTGTGAATGACATACTTCTCACTATCGAAAACAAAACGGAATCGCCTTTGCCTTTCTACCCCATATTATATCACCAGCCGTAGCCTTCCCTATTTTCGACCCTTATCTTGACCTGTGAGTGAAATCAAGCTAGCGTCTCGTCCCTAATGCCGCATTGCGTCGAGTTGCCGTAAGATCGTTGCGTTTCTTGACAACGACTGTTGCCCCTATGAACAACTATGAAAGGGAAGGGACCATGCCAACACATCGCTCAGACTCGGCGTCTCCGGCCTTCGACCTCCGTATTTTTTCGTATATCCCCAATCCGCGGGTCTGGAAGGCAACCATTGCCGCACGGCTCTGTGGCGTACGGTTGGATCTGAGGGGTAGCTCGCCCCGCGAGCTTCAGCACTGGCTGTGGGACTTTGAGGCACGGCCACTTACCGACGAAGAGCGGCACGCGCCGCAGGATACCCAGCGGCAGGGCAAAACCGGCTTCAAAGGACGCCTCTATAAGACCGAGGCGTTTATGGACGCACATCCCTTCGGAACCGTTCCCGCGGCGTTCAGCCCAGACGGTACTACGGGCATCTTCGAATCCAACAGCATTATGCGCGCCGTGGGAAGGCTCGGTCAGGAAAAGTATCCTATATACGGCACCGATGCGTATTCCGCAGCCCGGGTTGACAGTTTTCTTGACGCCAGCCTAATTTTTGCCAGAGACTCGCAGATCTACTTGCTCTCCCTGGGGAACGGCTCGGTCACGGTGGACATTCACTCCAGAGCCAAAGAAGCCTTTGGCACATACCTTGCGGGAATTGAGTGTGCCTTAAGTTCTAGCCGCAAATTCTTGGTAGGCAACAACCTCACGCTTGCGGACATCTGCTTTGTGGCGGAACTGACCCTGTTCTCGTGGGAAAAGGCGCAAGTTACCGCATTGGCGGCGAAGGGGTTAGATGGTATCTTCCACAATGAAGTCCCTTCCGACTTCCCCCAGGCCATAGCTCACTATGGGAAACTGTGTGAACACGAAGCCTTTGCTCCTGACGTGGCGCCCTATTTGCGGAAGCTTCAAGAAGAAATCGAGAAGGATAGAGAGAAGGTATAGGCATTTAAGCGCTTCCTTGGCATCACTTTGCAGTGTGCTTGAACGTCAGGTCGCGTGAGCCGCGGGCTGAAAGCAGGCGACCGTATCTATTGTGTGAATCCCTCTTTAGCCATTGCCAGTGACAAAGGTCACCACTTCGATCCGATTTCCGTCGGGATCTCGGATAAACGCCGCATAATAGCTCTCGTTGTATTCAGGCCGAAAACCGGGGGCCCCATCAGACTGAGCCCCCGACTGAAGCGCAGTCTGGAAAAACAGGTCAACCAACTCCTTTCCTCTCGCACGAATCGCAATATGGACACCGCTATCAGCAGCTACACTTGCCATCTGTGGACGGTGATTGAGCCAGAACTCCGGATATTTTTTCCCGAAGCCCACCGTGTTTTCTCGTGCCACCAGCTTGTCAAGCCCAATTGTCGAGAGCACTGCTTGGTAAAAGTCAGTGCTTCTTGCCAGATCACTAACACTGATCGATATATGATCAATCATGATTTCCTCCCGTTTTCACACCCCGAGGCGAATGATTCTTTCAAAACACGCCTGGCAGAGGCTTTGCCCGAACCAAGACACTCGAGAAATTTTGCAAGAAAATTTGCTTGTACCCCCTAACGTCTAGCCGCCACCCGCACGGCGCCAATTCGGTCGCGATCTATCACAGGGCCTACTCGGGGATTCGTCAGAACAGCGTCGATCACTTGAGTCAATTGCTGTGGGCGCCCCAACAATACCTTGCGAGAGCCCGCGCTCACTGTTTGCCGCCCAGACCAAGACCTTTCCTTTCAGCTCGGTAGGAACCGCAGTGTGGCGGCAATACGGTGCAGCACAGTGTTAGACGAGCTGTCTACCTCGGGTGCCTCGTAGCGTCCAGCGCCAGGTAGACGAACAACGCGGGCACAACGATCAAAAGCAAGGCGGCAACGTATTCCATGATTAAAGATCCCTCAGACGTTCGATTTGGAGTTCAATCCGACGGTGAAGCTCTGCGATGCCGGCACTAACGACAGCTATGGCCAAGAGATCAGCAACCAGGAGGCTGGTTGAGGCCTGTCCGTAGTTCCCGATGAACCAGCCGATCAAGCTGATATCAGTGACGACCATGATGCCAAGCCAAAGCTTGAGGTAGGCGATTTGCTCTTTGGCGACATCAAGTTCCGACATAACCCTATGACTCTTGATAGTGCTGACTCGATAGTACCTCAACGACAGGGGGTGAATCAACAGAAGCCTGTTACAGTTTTTTTAGACGGCGCCCCAGGACCTGCGCTTGCTGGGATGGCTAAGGGTGCCCTCCAGGAAACGAGGCAGATCATCGGTCATCTCGAAGTAGGGGACTTTGGAGGAACACCAAATATGCGCGGTCGGGCGGATAGCCTGGGGCGTGTCAAGGCTGAACACCCCGAACGATACGAGAGGAGGAGCCTCGGGTGGTGGTTGGCGGTACTTCCCGCACAGATGGCAACCGTAACGAGGGCAAAAATAACGCTCCCAGTTTTTGGACGAAGCGAACCCCAAAGGAGTTCCGCGCGTGAGGCGGAATGATTCTGCTGGGGCATTTGCCCAAACGATGGTTGGTGCACCACTAAACCGGCGGCAAATCGAGCAATGGCAGTAGCCTGCATCGAAAATGTTGGTGACTTCGAACCGTACGTCACCACAATATCAGCCACCTTGAAAAATCGTGTCCATGAGTCAAGCCTCCTGACCCTTACCACCGGATTCTTTTCTGCTCTCCCTGACTCATAATATAGACACCGGTCAGCGTATTAATCGGTAGCAGCTTTATTGATATCTTCAAGCCCATAGTACTTGATCAGGCGCTCGGTCGGAAAGCGTCCCTGCAAGTAGAGCTCAATAATCTGCGGGATCAAGATTTGGGGGATGGCGTCGCCTTGCACGATCCCGCGTAGCGTGCGACCGAGGAGGATCGTATTGGGATCTAGGGAAACCTCTTCCCCGGGTCGTACCTGCCCGACCATGCCGCACACTCCCAAGGGCCGAAGCAAGTCCACCGCCTCGGGTGACAAGGTCAGTATGGCAGAGCCCGGACGATACAACGCGGACGACCACTTCATTCGGTCTGGGTTCATCGAGATCGATCTCGTCGATAACAAACGGCTGCCCTTGCTCCCGCACTACTGCCGCCTTAATCTTCATTGTGTATCCTTTCTTCTATTCGGCCCTACTTTGCAAAAAAAGGACAGTCCTTTCGCATCTTTGGGAAGATAAACTAGCGGGAACCTAAAACTTGGCGTTTTTCTCATTACCTTTCTGTTCCTCCTCACGACGGTATAGGTCTAGATAGCCGCTACCGACACCCTACACATTTAAGATATTTGTTGACAGACCTCTGCTTGCAGACAATCTCGCCTTTCTGCTATCCCCAATATATTCACGTGTAGACTTGGGCTTATTGCTAATCCAGTAATAACTGAAGCCATGGCAATGAAAATGATGGACAAGGCGTATCGCAAAATTATTAACTCGTGGGCCATGTATGACTGGGCTAACTCGGCCTTTGCCACTACCATTATGGCCGCCATATTCCCTCCCTTTTACCGTTCGTTAGCGAAATCCGGCGGTGTAGGCGAAGTAGACGCCACAGCATACTGGGCTTATACCACTTCGATAGCGCTGTTCCTGACCGCCATTTTGGGTCCGGTGCTGGGAGCTGTTTCTGACCACACCGGCGGTAAAAAGTTCTTCCTTGCCTTTTTTGCGGCACTGGGCATTGTGGGAACAGCGTTGCTGGTGTTTCTCGGTAACCGTGCTTACCTTCTAGGCTCGATCCTATTTATCCTCGGCAACGTGGGATTTGCCGGCGCCAATATATTCTACGACTCTCTCCTTCCTCACATAGCCAGAAAGAATGACCTCGATCAGATCTCCACGCATGGCTATGCATTGGGCTACCTGGGGGGTGGCATCTTGCTGATCATTAATGTGATCTGGTTCATGAAGCCGAGGTGGTTCCTGATGCCGGATGGAGAGTTTGCCCTCCGCGCCTCGTTCTTGAGTGTGGCAGTGTGGTGGGCTCTCTTTTCTATCCCTCTCTTACGCAACGTTCCTGAGCCGCCGGTAGCATGGCTCAAGGGAGAGAGCCTGAGACTTATGCAGGCCAGTTTCAGCCGTTTGGCTCGCACGTTGCGCCAGATTAGGCAATATAAACAGTTATTACTGTTCCTCGCCGCCTTCTGGATTTACAACGACGGCATTGGCACCATCATTAAGATGGCGACTGCCTACGGTGATGAGATCGGTATTGGCATGACCGATATGATCCTTGCCCTCATTATTACGCAGTTTGTTGGGATCCCCTTTTCGTTGGGTTTTGGTTGGCTTGCCCGGCACTTAGGCACCAAGCGCTCAATCCTCATGGGGCTAGGTGTCTACGCGCTCATCTCTATCGGCGGTTTCTTTATGCAGAGGGCGATCCACTTCTACATTTTGGCTTTCATGGTGGGATTGGTGCAGGGAGGCACGCAGGCGCTTAGTCGTTCCATGTACGGTGCTATGGTCCCCAAGAGTCAGGCCGCCGAGTTCTTTGGCTTTTTTAGCACCAGTGCCAAATTTGCCGGAATTGTTGGGCCACTGCTGTTTGGTGTGGTCAGCCAGATGGCTGGAGGGAGCCGTCTGAGCATTCTGATGCTGATCTTTTTCTTTATCGCAGGCGCCCTCCTGCTTATGTGTGTTGACGAGCAGGAAGGCATCCGTGTTGCTAGGGAGGAAGAGGCGGCGCTTGCCGAATCGGTTGGGTAACTCGTAAGTTACGCTGTCGGGCTCAGCCCATAGGTCTCGATCTGGGCCTCAAAAGCTTGTAAGACCCGGTCGCGCAACTCGTGCCAGAACTCTGGCGTAATGAAGTGGGGCAGCTGGACGTTAGGGTTACGCTGGTAAACGCGCGCCGGCAACATGTAGTCGTCCAGGGTTGTTCCCTGCTTGCGCTCCAGCAAGAGACCACGCAAGTAGGTGCGCTGGGCAGCGTGCCCCATACCTTCGTGGGTCACCTCCACCCCATAGAGGTCCTTGAAGGACAATTCGATCACCTTGTCGGGAGCACCGGCAAATTTGCATAGTCCCAGGAGATCATCGCGGGTATAGTAGATTCCTCGATTGACAATAGCATCTACCCAGTAGTCAAGATCAGTCTTGCCCTCGAAGACCAGCAACAGGAACGTGCGCATCGACATATGACCCCCGGCCATAGCGAAGGGATAGCCGGGGTTAGTCTCAGGCAGATAGGCCGGGAGTTCTAGACCCTTACAGTGCATGGCGTAAGCAGTCTCACCGAGCGTCTCCGCTAGGCGCTTAACTCCCCGGCCAACCTCTGGGAGCTGGCCAGCGGCGGCTCGTTTGATGACGCGACAGACACCCTCAAAATCCCCAAAAGACAGGCCTCCTACAATAGGCTGCTGCGGGTGGCGTTGGTTGTATTCCATGATATAGCCCAGGGTTACCCCAAGGCTGATGGAGTCGTAACCCAGCTGATCAACTAGTTCAACAATCTCTAACGCCTGCTGAGGGTCATAGATGCCCAGGTTAATAGTGAGCAGATCTAGGGGTTCATAATCGAATTTAGTGAAAAATCTGCCGGCCTTACGACGGCCGTTTTCCTCCTGTACAGCGTAGACGTTTTTATGGCAGGAAATGCCACATTTGAAACAGGATTCATCTTTGATGACGTAGTCACTCTCCATTGAGTCGCGATAGAGTGCCACTGGGCGGTATGACCCTGGGACCAGAAATTAGTTTCCGGCAGGGCACCCACTGGATGCAGACCTGCCACGTTACGCCAAGTTCCACCAGCACCATTACCCTTCTTGGCATCACGATAGTTGCGTGAGCCCGGGCCACGGCTGATCTCCTTGTTGGCTTCTAGAATCGCCTGGGGTAATTTGCCGCGCTTCAGATCAGGCGCTTGGACCACAATAGCAATGAGGTTTTTCGATCCCATAAGGCTGCCCATACCACCGCGTCCAGCAAAGCGGGGTTTACACTCCCGAGAGTATAGTTGGTTGACGGTGCTACAGGCGATAGCGGCGTAGTAGTTGTGCTGCCAGTGCTCGCCAGCCAGCCCCAAGGCTGCCACATGAGAGTCGGCGTGCCGATCGGCAAGCTGCAGGATCTTGTTGTGGGTAGTCTTCCCCAGGAGATCGTTGGCGTCTTCCAGCGAGAGAGTCAGTTTGTCTCCGTCTGTGTGTATCAAGAGATACACAGGTCTCTGAGCCCGGCCTAGGAAGATCACCTCATCGACTCCGGCCGCTGCCATTTTGGTGGCAAATTTTCCCGAAGCGGTTGACCACATGGCCAGGGGATGACCATTGTTAGCAACCTTGAGCGGGCTGTAAGCCGAGAAAAAAACCCTCAGGCCGGTCATCAAATCAGTACCGGAAAAGACTCCCAGGTTCATGATAAGTGGCGCTGCCGGGGCAAAGGCATTCTGGATATCATAGTTGGCCAAGAGCTTGAAAGAGCGTCCGATGCCGCCGAGAAAGTCCTCAAGGTCCTGGCAGGCCATAGTCTCCTGGCTTATGGCCTCATGTCCCAGGTCAAGGGTTACCCGGAGCAGTTGATAATCGGTTATACGCTTGGTGTCAGTGGTGACGTTAGTCCACATGATATATTGTCCTTTCCTAAGTTGGCCCGCGGTGTCGGGTTTCGCATATTAGATAGCCCATCGTTTATATACAGGCAATCACAATCACCATCGCTAGCGGCGGAGGCCCAAGCCCCCAATGCTCACCTGCTGCCCTTGAAATCCAGTATGAGCCCCAAACCGCTCGGCGAGCCATAGATTACTTGCCAGATGTTCGGTCTGGTACGGTACAAGATAACGTGAGGTGCCGTTGGCAAGGGCGGCAAAGAGAACCAGTTGATCCGTTGCGTGTCGATCAACCGTAGCGCCAGTCGCTAAATCTGCCAGGAACGTCTCGGCAACAAACCGGCCAATCGACTCTGAGCTACGCCGGAGGGCGCCAGCACGGTCAGCTCCCAGGATGGAGCCGGTGGAACTCTGTGCCCACACCGCCAGGCTGGCTCCTGTGTGTAACGCGGCCGTGTCATCGATTTGCTCGATGTTGGGAGAGAAGCCGGCATTCGCCAACTGTTGATTGCAAGCCTGGGCCATACGCTTGCTCACGTGGCGCTTCTCCAGGTGACTAGAGAAGGCGGTTCCAGATATCTCATGGATAATGCCCTGCTCTGTCAGGGTAAGTGCGTTTAAGGGGTGCGTAGCAGGCGTTACGCTCAGTTCTATGATGCCAGTCCCTTGAGGTATATAACCAGCCCGGACCACTCGCAGTTCCATGGTTAACCCCATCCGCTTTAGCAGCGGTGCCAGGATATGCTCCATGTGGTGAGGGGAGGGGACAAAGTCTTGGAACACACCCCCTGTGATACGGGCGGTGACAGGCTCGTCGGCAAAGCAGGCCACAGGCAAGATGCTCAGCGCCAGCATGGTAGCAGAGCCAGCCGTGCCGATATCCCAGGCAAAGGAGCCCCCCCTGATCCGCTCCCCAGGAACAAAGGTAAACTCAGGGCTACCAATGGTCACGCCTTCGGTCTTGGCCTTACTCATCTGGGCACAGGCCAAAACGGAGGTGAGGTGTTGGGGTCGCAGGCCAGGCTTTTCCCGCTTAGCTCGGATGTTGAACAGATGAAGGGGCTGACCTAACAGGGCGGTCAGGGCCACTGCATAGCGGACAATAGTGCCACTGCCTGACTTTTGTGCTCCGTCTATTTCGATCAGAGGAATGACCCTTCATGCACCGGGGTTCTTGGCAAACAGGGCCTCGGCGGCAGCATAGCGATCCCCGCATAGGCAGACCAGTTCCTCGGTCCAGGCTTGCACTTTCTCAGGAGGAATAGGACGCTGGACAACTCTGCTCTCCATTGCCGCTCTGGCCACGGCCTGCATGAGAAGCTGGGTAGTGGCAATACCCCCGGCTCCAGCCCCGTGCTACTTGGTCACCGTGTTATTCCCCAGCGCCGTCCTGTTCCGCAACACTGTCCTGCTCAGCAGTGTCTTGCCGGTGGTTTCCCTCGGCAAAGGCCTTAAGGCCCATAGCCAATTCCTTCAGCCTCCGACTTGCCGCTTCATTTATCGTTCCCTCTTCTTTTACCCCCCCTGCCCGCACCCCAGTAAGGACCTCAAGGCCCTCATCAATAGTGCTCACAGGGTAGATATGAAATTTACCCTCGGCTACTGCTTGTACTACATCGGTCCGTGGGATCAGGTTGCGTACATTGGCTGCTGGGATCATGACTCCCTGCTGTCCCGTAAGCCCTTTTACCCGGCACACGTCAAAGAAACCCTCAACCTTTTCATTGGCTCCACCAATTGCCTGTACTTCTCCCCACTGGTTGACAGAGCCGGTCACGGCAATGTCCTGCCGCAGCGGGATGTTGGAGAGTCGGGATAAAAGCGCATATAGCTCAGCCGAAGAGGCACTGTCTCCTTCTACCCCGGAATAGGATTGCTCAAAACACAGGCTTGCCGAGAGGGCCAGTGGCTTGTCTTGACCATAGCGGTTGCGCAGATGCCCGGCCAGGATAAGCATTCCCTTGTCATGGATGCTGCCGCTTAAACGGGATTCCCGCTCGATGTTGATAATTCCAGCCCCACCCATGGCCACACTGGCCGTGACTCGCGAGGGCTGGCCAAACGCATAGCCGCCCAGGCTAAGAACCGAGAGTCCATTAACCTGTCCTACCTTCTTACCATCAATGTCAATAAGGATGGTCCCCTTGGTAATTAACTCACGGATATCCTCCTCGATCCGGTTCGAGCGAAATACCCGATTTTGCAGAGCCTGCTCGACATGACGAGCAGAAACAAGCGGTCCCTCCTCCTTGCGTGCCCAGTAGGTGGCCTCGCGCGCCAGGTCCGCTATCTCGGCATACGAAGCCAAAACTTTCTCTCGGTCTCCAGCCTGCCGGGCGCCAAACTCAATGATTCGCTCTACCCCACCACGGTCAAAGTGGGGAAGCCCCTCCTCCTGACAGAGTTTGGCCACCCACTGAGCATAAGCCAGCAGATGATTTTGCTCTAGCTCCATCACTTGGCGGAAGTCTGCCTGCACCTTAAAGATCTCGTGAAACTCCTCATCCTGGGTGTATAGAAGGTGATAGAGAAACGGACTGCCTACCCCGATCACTTTAACCCGGACCTCCACAGCCTCGGGTTTAAGTCCCGAGGCAGAAAACATAGCAAAGGGTTCATAGGTCTCCATCTCGATGCGGCCGCTCTTGAGAGTGCGCTTGAGCATCTTCCATACCGCGGGCTCGGTAATCGCGTCTTCGAGGCTAAAGATCAAATATCCCCCGTGGGAGCGCAAAAGCGAGCCCGACTTAATACGGGAAAAATTGGTCACTAGGCGGCCGGAACGATCCACTACTCGTTCAATGGAGCCAAACAGGTTTAAATAAGTAGGGGAGCCCTCGACCAGCACCGGCGCACCCTGGGTCTGGGAATTGTCCACTACTACGTTGACCTCATACTCTATGAAGGGGTCGCGCTCATGCGCTGGAGGAAGGAAAGGAAGAGCTGGTGTGGCCGCGCCTGTACTCTCCTTGAAATCGTCGAGGTTGTTAGTGATATGTTCCCGTACCTCAGCAAGGTAAGCGCTAACCTTTTCATTGCTGATCTCCCGCTCAATCTCGGCAGTAAGCGGCATAAGCAGGTTTTCGCAGAAGCGGCGTTCCACCAGGCGAATATCTGCTTCCATGTTGCGCATGATTTCTTGCTGCTTTCTGACAAACTGAGCCATTTCTACTGCTAGCTCTTGCTGCCGCTTGCCAATATCCTCCTGCTCGGCCTGGCTTAAACGGGAGAGATCTTCCGGACTCTGCAAGGGCTGGTCGTTAACCAGCGGGACTAAGACCACGTTGCCTCCGGGTCCGGCTTGGATAAGAAACCCCTTTTCCCGGGCTAGTCTCTCAAACGCTGCGGTAAGCTCTTGGGCCTGGCTAGTGTACTTCTCTCTGAGTAGGGCCTTTTCTTTATCAAACGCCTCCTGGCGAAACGCTTTGGGTAGCTCCTCCCTCAGGGTCTTCACCAGGTTGCGCATCCTCTGCTGTAAGCGGCTTCCTTGTCCTGCTTGAAGATAAAGCGCACGGGGGACGTCGGGGCGCTGAAAGTTGTGAACATACACCCAGTCTCCGGGGGTGGGAGAGGCCGAGGCTTGCCGGGCCACCCATTGCTGCAAAGCCTGGAGCTTGTCAGCACCGGTAAGGCCGGAAACAAAGATGTTGAATCCACCCCCTGCCACCCCAAGTCCTAACTCCAGAGCGGCCAGCGCTCGTTCTTGACCGGCAAAGTCTTGTACTAGGGGCAGCTCTTGGGTAGTGGTAAAGCTACTATCGAGGGTTACGGAGAAGCGCAGCTCTTGGGCGCTAAGCTCATGAGCAAGTTTTGCTTTTTTCCATTCTCTATCCTTTTCCTGGTCGGTTGTGGTTGCCGCGGCTTCGCTCATGAGCGCTCTCCCTCTTGTAGCTTTGGCAGGATAACCCGCAGCACCCCGTTGCTGAACTCGGCACGCATCTTGTCCTTGTCTACAGACACTGGTAGTGTCATGCGCCGCATGAAGGTGCCATAGTGTCGTTCCTGATAATGAAAACTGCTGTCTCTCTGACCTTGCTCAGAGGAACGCTCTCCCTGCAAAACAAGATCGTTTCCCTGTACCTCTACCGTTATGTCCTCCATTTTTACCCCAGGCAGATCGGCTTCCAGGATAAAACCCTCTGGAGTTTCACGGAGGTCAATGGAAGGTCCCCACACCTGCACCCTGCGGGGAACTCCCCAGGGACGGGCGATGATCTCGTCAAAGAGTCGATCAACCTCTTGTGAGAGTTGAGAGAATTGCCGCGGAAAGGAAAGCCATCTTTCCTCTTTTGCCATATGTTTGGTCCTCCTTCGTCAGGGGCGAATTTCTTGCTACCCCTGCGCCAGCAAACCCGGGAAAAGAGAAGCGCCTTTTTACCAGAGCTAAGAACCGGCCTTCTATTATTGTTATGATATTGTTATGACCCGTAGGCTCTTCTACTGCAAGATCTCTACTCTAAAGCATGTTTCGTTTGCGTGTTGTACCGTCCCTCAAGGTAGCGTGCGCTATAAACACGGAAAGAGGGGGGGGGAATTGATTCGGGCGCGCGGCGCACGCTACGCTGGCGGTTTACATCTGTGGCATTTGGGGGGTTTTGGGCAGGTCCGGGTTCATGTGGTCCCAGGGTTGGGCACTATCGGTATAAATGTCCCTAACCGGCCGCACCCAACTAGGATCGTCCAAACTTGCCGCATAGAGCCCCACAAAGTCAGACCTAGCTGAGTTGGTCAAGAACAGTGGTGAGCCACACTGCGGGCAGAACGCCCGCCGCATGGTATTGCCGCTGTCGGCCAGCTTTTCGTAATACCTGGGCGTGCCGTTGGTGAGGCGGAAGGTGGAGGCGGCCACCCCTACCGCGGCAAAGTAAGCACTGCCGGTGGCCCGTTGACAATCACGGCAGTGGCAGTTCCCCATATAGAGGGGTTCAGCTGAGCATTCATAGCGAATTGCGCTGCACGTGCAGCCACCAGAAAACGGTGAAGGCATAAGATTACTCCTTTCTTGCGAGTTCTACTGAATGCCAAGAAGACCTAACTTGCCATAATAACCTGCCTTCTTACAACCAGGAAGAAGAGAAGCTCCTCTTTCCCAGAATTAAGACTCCTTCTTTGGTTATTCTTATGACCCGCGGGCTTTCTGAGTGCAAGGGTTCCCTTGGCGCCGGTTGACAGCCGTGAGGAGACAGCGGGATAATCGCTTCCGGTTTGGATCATGTCCTCAGCAGAAGAAGGGATAAAGGTTGACTAATAAACAACGGGAAGTCACAACCGTAGCTCTAGCAAGAAAAAGGGGGATGGCAATGAACACGGACTATGATGTCATTCTACGTTTGACAGACCGACCGCGACCTGCTTAGATCCTAATCCTAGGTCCTGCTTGGGCGGATCATTTATCCTAATCTAACAGAATGGAGGCAAACAAAATGAGCGTAATTGTGCTGCTCGAAATGAAGGTCAAACCTGAGGCCGTGGACGCGGTAAAGGCACGCTTGAAAGAAGCTCTGCCGGATACGCGGGCATACAACGGTTGTCAGGGTGTCGATGTTTATGACAACACTGAAGAGTCGGGTAATCTTGTTTTTTATGAGCGGTGGGACTCCCGCCAACACTATGAAAAATACCTTGCTTGGCGCACCGAAACTGGGGCTATGGAGCAACTCAGTGCAAGTTTGGCAGGGCCACCAAGTATCCGGTATTTTGAGCGGGTGGATGTGTAAGAGAATCCCTCTCTTTCACCGTGTGAGTTTCTAACTCGGTGCGGCACACAGCCGCAAGGCTGTATGCCGCAGTTTGATCCAAGTGCTCATAAATGAACACGGTATAGTTCCTGGGGGCGGCCACTCGCCCGATCGAGACGTCGAGATAACCCCTGGTTATCTCGACGTCTGACATACAAAGCCTTCAAATGCTTCGCCTCAACCTATGCGCCTAACGTAGTACGCTGAGGGGTGCGAACGGAGTGGGCATCCCACTCCAGAGGAGAGTTAGGTGGGAGCTTGCTTACTACGCGCGAACGATTTGTTTAAAACCTGCGCTGTCTCACGCGGCACCTCAATGAACACGAAGTACTCTGCCGGATAGAGATAATCTTCTCCACTCTCGTCAATGATGCGGACATCGCCCTCCTGGGCCGCATCTTCATCAGGCAGAGCCCGATAAATCTTGTGTAACTCTAGGGAAACAGGATACTCAGAGTTGTCCACACAGATGGCGAACCGTGGACTCAGGTCTTTGCGTCTTTTCATGACTCTAATTCAAATAGCGCTCGGCTGCGGATTCGACCACTGGCAAGACGAATCATAGCGTTTCCTTTCAGCTTGCGCCAACGACCGGAACCATACTGTTTTTGCAATCGTTTACCGCAATAGGCGTTTGATTTCCTTTTTTCCGCTCCCATGAGCTTCATACCAGTGCAGCTCTGCCTCAGTCGTGATTGGCTTTTGACACTTGGATCGCTTTTTCGACATCGTCTCCTCCTTCTCAATTCATAGCCGCTCATAGCCGCGCCTAACAAACTATTCTATAGTTTCTGCATAACCCCACGATGTGGGAAAGTTCTCCGTATCTCTACCTGCCAACAGGCTCTCTGGTTTGTCTTCGCTCGCTAGTGCCCTGACCACCCACATTGTTCTTTATACTTTATTTACTTTATTATTCCAGGCATCAATTTTTGACAAGTTTTTTCTGCTATTTTGTTTTCTACTTTCTGTATATCATGTCATATGGAAGAATATTCTAGACCAGGAAAACTCCCTATGCTCAATGTTCCCTCAGCACTTGACTACGCACCTCCACTTCGGGCAGGGCGACCCGGATTGGCACCAAGCTTTCGTCAGCGACCAGACGTATAAACTAGGCATTCTAGTATTTTTCCTCTCGGCACTCCCCTCGCAAGTCTGCAGAGAAGTATGGCTTGGCGGGGACGGCTAGCTTGGTCAAGCCCCCCTTGCGGAAGTAGGCTTTTTCGGTGTACATAGCGTCACTCGGGGGGGGTAGGGATACTCCTTAAAAACCAAAATTTGCTAGGATTTGCTAGGAAGGACAGGTACATTCCGATGATGCGCTGGCTCCCAGAAAATGTGTCAACCTATGGAGCTGATATCGACTCCATGTTTTACCTTATTTATTATATCACGGCTGTGGTCTTCATCGGGGTTACCGTCCTCACGGTGGCCTTTCTTATTAAGTACCGCGAGCGTGGGGGTCGCCGGGCAACCTATACCCATGGGAACACCCCCCTCGAGCTTGCCTGGACGATTGCCCCCGCTGTTATCCTGGTTGTCATTGCCTTTATGAGTGCGGCCAAATGGTCGGAGATTAAGATCCAAACGCCACCCAGTGATGTTCAGGTTCAGGTTACGGGCAAGCAGTTTAACTGGGATATTCTCTATCCCGGGCCGGACGGAGAGTTTGATACTGAGGATGATCTTCTGCTTGAGAACGATCTGCACGTTCCGGTCAATAAGGTTGTGGTCGTTATTCTCAAGTCCCAGGACGTCATTCACAGCCTTTTTCTGCCACACCTGCGGTTCAAGCAGGATACCGTGCCGGGACGGGAGATTATAGACTGGTTCGAGGCAACCAAGCCCGGCCGGTATGAGATTCCCTGTGCTGAACTCTGTGGATTCGGACACTCGGGGATGAAGGGCTGGCTAACGGTACACTCGGCTGAGGATTACCAGAACTGGGTACAGGAGCGCTGGCCCTCTACTGCGGCCAAAGCTCCGAGTTCGTCAGCGACTTCATGAGCCTCAAGGAGTGGTATTACCATAACTAATAAAAACTGTGTCTTTATTTCATGTAAACCCACCTTGGTAGAATTCCGGCATGGGAGATATAAAAGACACAACATAAGCCATATGAGTCGAGGTGAGTGATGAGTGATGCTGCCGTAACGGCTGAAGCTGTAGCCCATGAATCTCACGAAGAAATGGGCTTTTGGCGTACCTATATTTTCTCTACTGATCACAAGATGATTGGCCGGCAGTTCCTTTTCCTGGGTCTGTCAATGATAGTTATAGGCGGGCTGATGGCCATGATGATGCGCTGGCAGCTGGCCTGGCCGGAAACCCAGGTGCCTTTCACCAGCTGGATTCCTGAACCCTTCATGTATGCTGATCCTGAGCACTCCTGGTTCGGGGCGTTTATGGATCCGTCCTTCTACAATGCGCTCTTCACTATGCATGCCACGATTATGATCTTCTTTGTGGTCATGCCCATTATGGTGGGGGGATTTGGTAACTTCCTGATACCGCTCACGGTCGGTACCCGGGACATGGCCTTTCCCTTTCTTAACCTGCTCTCATTCTGGACTGCTTTTGTAGCTACTATTATAATGTTGGTCGGATTCTTTGTTCCGGGTGGTCATGCGGCCGCCGGTTGGACCGGATATGCTCCCCTTAGCTCCGTTGCTACCTACACCGGCGTTGACTGGGGGCAGAACCTCTGGTGCATAAGTCTCATCATCCTTGGTACCTCGTCGCTAATGGGGTCGATCAACTACATCACTACAATCATCAATATGCGGGCGCCGGGGATGACCTACTTCCGCATGCCTCTTGTCACCTGGTCCTTGTTTATTACTGCAATCCTGTTGCTGCTGGCACTGCCGGTGTTCACCGCAGCCCTGGCCATGCTCTTGTTCGATCGCATGGCGGGAACCAGTTTCTTTCTCCCTGAGGGTGGGGGCGAGCCAATCCTGTGGCAGCACCTCTTCTGGTTCTTCGGTCATCCTGAGGTCTATGTTCTAGTGCTCCCGGCAATGGGAGTTACGTCGGAAGTTCTCGCGACTTTCTCGCGCAAGCCGATCTTCGGCTACCATGCCATGGCCTTCTCTATGATAGGCATTGCTTTTCTCTCCTGGATTGTCTGGGGTCACCATATGTTTATGAGTGGCATGAACCCGGTACTTGGCACGGCCTTTATGATGTCTACCATGGTGATTGCAGTGCCCTCGGCCATTAAGACGTTCAATTGGATGGGCACCCTCTGGGGTGGGCAGATCCGCTTTACTTCGGCCATGATCCATGGCTTGTCCTTCCTATCAACGTTCGTAATTGGAGGATTGAGCGGCATCTATATGGCTGCTACTCCAGTGGATATCTTTATCCACGATACCTACTTCATTGTGGCCCACTTTCACTATGTGGTTGCCGGAATCATTTTTGGGGTCTTTGCGGCTATTTACTACTGGTATCCCAAGATGTTTGGTCGCATGCTGAATGAGACCCTGGGTAGGACCCACGCGATTCTGACCTTTGTCTTTTTCAACCTCACGTTTTTTCCTATGCATTTTCTTGGCGTGGGCGGCATGATGCGCCGGATCTATAACCCCATGCAATATGAGTTCCTGGAGCACCTCCAGGGCTGGAACGTATTTATTACCTACTCCGCGTTCTTTCTCTTTCTCTCGCAGATTCCCTTTGTTGTCAATTTCTTCTGGAGCCTGTTTGCGGGGAAGAGGGCGGAGGCCAATCCCTGGCAGGCAAATTCGTTGGAATGGGCAGCCCCGTCACCACCACCGCACGGAAATTGGGGAGAAGTGATTCCCGTTGTCCACCGTGGCCCCTATGAATACAGCTCTCCTCAGGTTACTGAAGACTGGCTGCCGCAGGATCGACAACTCGAAGGGCAAGCTGCGGCTGCGCATTAGAGTAGGGGCGGGTTTAAAACTCGCTCCCTACATCTTGTCACCTAGATTTTGCCATGAGTTCTAAGTACTCTGACAGAGACCCCAACAGGTGGCTCCATTGGCTTGCCCTGCTGACTGCATGGGCAACCTTTGTCCTAATATTTGTGGGCGGGATAGTTACCAGCACTGGATCAGGCCTGGCAGTACCTGATTGGCCAACAACCTTTGGCCACAATATGTTTCTCTATCCGTGGTCAGAAATGGTTGGCGGCATCTTTTATGAGCACAGTCATCGGCTAATCGGCTCGGTTGTGGGGTTCCTAACCCTAACTCTAGCTCTGTTGCTCTGGCTGCGGGAGCCACGGAGGTGGCTTCGCTGGTTGGGGATTGTTGCCCTTGGTATGGTCATTATCCAGGGGGTGCTTGGGGGCCTGCGGGTAGTTCTTCTTCAATATACGCTAGCGATTATTCATGCCTGCTTTGCCCAGGCTTTTTTTGCCCTTACTGTTAGTTTGGTGGTTTTTACCTCTAGGGAATGGCAAGAAGAATCTCAACCAATTTTCTCAGCAGATGCTGCTCGACTCCAGCGTCTCTCTGTCTTAACCACCGGCCTTATATATCTACAGCTCATTTTTGGAGCGGTGCTGAGACACACCGGTGCTAGGTTGGACGCTCATCTGCTGTTTGCTGTTCTGGTTACTATCTATGTGCTTTGGCTTAGCATACGCATCCTGGCGAATCATGCAGATCAGCCCAGACTTGCGCGTCCCGCTACGATTCTTTGCGGGCTACTGATCCTACAACTCGCTCTGGGCGTGGGTTCATATTTCGGTCAGTTTATCATTCTTGGACCCTCCAGGGTAATGCTCACCACTAGCCATGTTGCCACCGGTGCGCTGATGCTGGCGGCCTGTCTAGTACTAACTTTGCAGACTTATCGATTATTAGCAGGGTCCAGGCCTGTGACTGCCTGGGGCTTCGCTTCTGCCCATCTGCTAGGTGAGTCGGAACAGGTGTCGGCATGACGTTCAAGGCAGAGACATTGGACATGGGGCTGGTACATATGCGCAGACGAGCAGCGGATTTTCTGGAGCTAACAAAGCCCCGGGTGGTCCTGATGGTCCTGGTTACCACTTCCGTTGGCTTTTATCTCGGCTCCTCGGGGGTGCTGGACTATGTTCGCCTGGTTCATACGCTCATTGGTGCAGCGCTCGCAGCGGGTGGAACTGTTGCCCTCAATCAGTACCTTGAGCGCAACGCGGATGCTCTGATGAAGCGTACCCGACTCCGGCCGCTGCCAGATGGGCGACTTCAGCCAATACAGGCCCTGGCATTTGGGGCGGCAATTACTGCCGGTGGGCTAGTGTATCTCATGCTTGTGGTCAATCCCTTAAGCAGCTTCATTACCGCGATCATTGTAAGTAGCTATCTTTTTGCCTATACGCCGCTTAAACAGAAAACTTCGCTCTGCACCGTTGTAGGAGCATTTCCTGGAGCACTGCCACCGGTAATTGGCTGGGCGGCTGCTCGAGGTGAGATTGGTCTTGAGGCGTGGGTGCTCTTTGCCATCCTATTTCTTTGGCAGCTTCCTCATTCTTTGGCCATTGCCATGCTGTACCGTGACGATTATGCCCGGGCCGGCTTTCAGCTGCTTCCGGTTGTAGACCCGGATGGGCGGAGCACCGGACGTCAAGTGGTGGGCAACTGCCTGGCTCTGCTGGTTGTTGCCTTGTTGCCAACGCTCATTGGGCTTGCCGGGGTTGTCTATTTCTTTGCCGCCCTAACGCTCGGGGTTGCGTTCCTCTGGTACGGAATCGAGCTTGCGGTCTCTTGCTCAACGGCAGGCGCGCGACGCCTGCTATTCGTTTCACTGGTGTATCTTCCCATACTGCTTACAATAATGGCCTTTGATAAGGTTGCTTTATAGTTGGGGCAGTAATGATAGCTCGTCAAAGTGCACAAGGGCAAAACCGTCGTGTGGGAACGGCTTTGGCGTTGCTTATTGCGCTGTACATTGGCGCGGTAATCTGTTTTATTATCCTAAACTAGAGGTAGTGAGATGCCGCGAGAAGCTACCGCACGTCGCATAACGGATCCCGCGGTAGACACCGAAGCTGGGGTCCCACGCTTTGGTGGAGGCCCACCCCCACCCCGGTCTGAGCCACTTGTGAGCAATGCCCATCTGGGCATGTTGATGCTTATTGCTGCTGAGACCATGCTTTTTACCGGGCTGATTGGTGCCTTTCTTGTTTTCCGCTTCGGGAGTGTAACCTGGCCTCCACTCGACCAGCCACGCCTGCCAATCGGAATCACTGCGGTTAACACAGTCATCTTGCTACTTAGCGGCTACACCATGTACCGGGCTATTACGGCAATCGGTCAAGGAAACCAGCAGCGGTTTATCAATGGGCTGCTGGAAACAACTTTGCTTGGAGTGATGTTTCTTAGCGTGCAGGGATCAGAGTGGATTCGCCTTATTCGTTATGGCTTCACCCTGTCAGATGGTACTTATGGATCCACCTTCTATACGCTGATTGGGTGCCATGGCCTCCATGTGCTGGGAGCCATCATCTGGCTATTAGCGGTCCTTGTTGGCGCTAGACAAGGCCGCTACTCGGCGCAAAATCGTACTAGCGTCGAAATTTGTGGGATGTATTGGTACTTCGTAGTCGCCCTCTGGCCTTTTCTCTTCACCCTTGTGTACCTGAGCTGAGTCGTCCGGAGATCAATTGACAGCACAAACGCGGGATGACATAAGATGGGCGTGCTTGACTCTATAACGAAGCGCTATGTGTCCTTTGCCTTATGGGTTGCGGCCATAGTGCCACTTATTCCGGTCGATGCATTTGCCCAGTGTGCCATGTGTCGGACCGCGATCTCGTCGCCGGATGACCCGCTGGCTCGTGGTATCAACTTTAGCATTCTGCTGCTCATGGGAATGCCGTTTACCCTTGCCAGTGTGATAGGGGGGTGGCTGTTTTATGCGCACCGGCGTGCACTGGGCCGCCGCCAGACAAGAATGCCTATGCTGCGTCTGGTTTGGACGCGTAAAGGGAGGTAAAAATTGGAACAAGTAGCTACAATGCATCCATCTGGCGAAGCAGTTGAATCGCCTCTTACTCCTGACAGCTTGGGTAAGCTGGGAATGTGGATGTTTCTGGCTGGCGATGCTCTTAACTTTGGCGGACTGCTGGCCGGATATGGAGCGCTAAGAGCAGGCACGGTCAACTGGCCGGTACCAGCCGAAGTCTTCGGGATCTTTGGCTTCTGGCTGGTAGCTTTCATGACCTTTCTGTTGATCTGTAGCAGCGTCACTATGGTATTGTCTCTGGCGGCAGTTCAAGAGGGTGACCAGCAAAGATTCAAGAAATTTCTCTTCTTGACGGTTCTCGGCGGGCTGGCCTTTCTGGGATGTCAGGCGTATGAATGGACTCACCTGATTCATGAGGGTGTTACCCTCAGTGGTAATCCCTTTGGAGCCGGCCTTTTTGGCACCACCTTTTTCATTCTCACGGGCTTTCATGGTCTACACGTGACCGGAGGCGTTATCTATCTTGGTTGCCTTCTGCTCCGAGGGCTTAATGGCCGGTATTCGCCAGAGAATTCCTACCCCATTGAGATTGCTGGCTTATATTGGCACTTTGTGGACCTGGTATGGATACTTATCTTTACCTTTGTCTATCTGCTGTAAAGACTGGGGAGTGAAGTTATCGGTTGAGGGGGAGAGTTATGGAAAGTGGTCATAGTGATACATCTCTTTACATCTGGACCTTTTGGTGGCTTGTGGCGCTGACTATTGCTGAGATTGCGGTTGTCTTTATGCCCATTCCTAAGATTATTATCAATATGTCACTGGTCCTGATGGCTTTGGTCAAGGCTACGTTTGTGGCCATGTATTTTATGCATTTGCGATTTGAACGCCGGACCCTAGCCTGGGTGGCTCTTACTCCGCTGCTTCTGGGCGCCCTTCTGATATTTGCCCTCCTCCCTGACCTAACCGCCGTTCCGGACAAATCTGGTCCCGTTGTCCATCTCTCCGAAAGCTCCCATTGACCTCACGTGCAACCGCAAGAAGCCGTATGGCAGAAGGCGATTTGGGGTGTTCTGGTTCTTGTGCTCATTGGGGTGATGGGCACCGGAGTCTGGTCCTTACCATCTAAGTCTTCACGCCTGCCGGTCTACGGTAGCGTTCCTGATTTCCTTCTCATTGAGCGTAGCGGCCAGCCGCTAACCCAGATAGATCTTGCTGGGAGAATCTGGATTGCTGACTTTATCTTTACCTGCTGCCCGGGAGTTTCCCCTCTGTTGACGTCCCGCATGGCCCGTCTCCAGGCAGCGCTGCACAATACTAACGGTGAGCCTGTTCGGCTAGTCTCTTTCAGTGTTGATCCGGAGTGGGACACTCCCGAGACCCTTCGGCAATATGCTGACAGATATGGGGCAGACCTTCTTCGTGATGTCGGGGCCTTGCGCCTTGGGCAGCAGCAAGATAGGAGCGCTGAACGCTTACAATGAAAGATCCGTTAGTTATCTCGCTTATTGGCATTGTCTCCTTGCTTGTGCTTGCTGGTATAGGATCCGTGCTCTTGGGTCAGCAGGCGCAGGTCCGGGAATATTACGATGTCTCAGCCTTGCCCGCAGTCAACTCTTTCCTCAACGGAACCAGCGCCATATTACTCAGTGTTGGGTATCTCTTCATTCGCCAGAGAAAGGTAGCGGCCCATAAAATCTGTATGGTGTCGGCCTTGGCTGTTTCTTCCCTCTTTCTAATCTTTTATCTGATATACCACTACTATGCTGGCTCGACCCCCTTCAGGGGGCAAGGTTGGATTCGATCGCTTTATTTCACTCTCCTTATCCCTCACATTGCCCTTGCTGCTCTTATTGTTCCTTTAGCGCTGACCACCGTCTATCGTGCCTGGCAAGAACAATTTAACAAGCACATAAAGATTGCTCGCTGGACCCTTCCTCTCTGGATATATGTTTCAGTTAGCGGGGTGCTGATCTATTGGATGCTTTACCATCTTTAGGCTCCTTTGTGATCCTGGGCTGTGATAATCTCTCCCCATAAGGAGCACAGCCTAGTCCGTTGCGCTTTAAGGTAGCTTCTACATGACCCGTCAGGAGACTCAAGCGGTTATTACTGTGAGTTTTATTATTGCCTTGCGTCTCTTGGGCATTTTTTTACTTCTTCCCATCTTTAGCGCCTATGGCATCAAATATCCTGGTGCCACCCTGCCTCTTGTTGGGGTCGCCTTTGGGGTATACGCTCTTGTTCAAAGCCTATTGCAAATTCCTTTTGGCTGGGCCAGTGATCGCTTTGGCCGCAGGCTGCTTCTTGTTGTCGGTCTTTCCCTGTTTTCCTTGGGAAGCTTGCTTTGTGGCCTAGCCGAAAACATCACGCAACTGATCCTAGCTCGCGTTCTCCAGGGAAGTGGCGCCGTTAGTGCTGTAGCTATGGCCACGTTAGGCGATTTAACCCGTCCTCAAGTCAGGGCGCAAGCCTTTACCCTTACCGGCATTGCTGTGGGTGCTGCTTTTATGGCAGGCCTTCTTGGCGGACCCTTGTTGGCTGCACAGTTCGGATTTCCTAGCCTGTTTTATATACTTGCTGCTTTGAGCTTTTTTGCCGTATTAGTTGCCAGTCTCTTTTTCCCCAAAATCGAGACTGCGCCCCTCAAACAACACAATCAGTCGTTGCGAGAATCTTTGGGCCAGGTTGAAATCCGCAGGCTTTATCTGGCGTCTTTTATCCTCTCGTTCACTCTCAATCTTTTCTTTTTTGTTTATCCTTTAAGCTGGACCTCTTTGGGCCTGGATCGATCTCATCTCTGGCAAGTCTATTTGGTGATTTTGCTCCCCAGTCTTTTGCTGGTTTTTCCCTATGTTCGCTATGCGGAAAAACAGGGTAGGCTTCGACTGCCAGCGCAAGGGGGATGGGGTTTTATGGTTTTGGGCCTTCTTGTTCATTTGGCCAGCGGGATGCAGAAATGGGGCCTATACATGACGGGCGGGACTTTCTTTTTGGGGTACACCCTTTTCCAGGCACTGCTGCCTGCTTTTTTAACTCAGCGTGTTCCCCCCGAAAGTCGTGGTTCTGCTACCGGCGTTTATAATTTATCCAGTTTCTCCGGTGCGGCCCTGGGTGGTGTACTGGCGGGAGTTCTCTACTATTTCAACCAGAAACTGCCCTTTGTTCTTGGCTTAGTTTTCTTAATAATCTGGCCATTCATAGGTCTACCCAACCCGCCCAATTTGGATACAACGCGCTGATGGACATTAAACCAGACAAACGGGGCGAGGCTGACGAGCAAGCTGCCAATGGCGAACCGCCTAATTGGCTCAAGGAGCCCCTGCAATACCTGCCCGAAGGAGGATGGATTGTTGGGGCCGAGACCTCAATAGACGCTAAACGAGATAACTGGCCCGAGCCCTACAGGAGGTTAAGAATATATTTAGAGGAAGCGGCGTCTGTATGGTGGTCTCCAGAGGATTGGGAAGAGCATTCCGGGGGTGAGTTTCTTACTCTCCCTCCTACTCCTATTTTAATTAGTGCTAGGACCTATCGGGCATTTGTTGGTGTGGCCCGTGAGCTTATGAACAAGAACCCTGGATTATACCGCCAGCATTTCGTGTATGTTCCTTTTGATAAATACAGGAGATTCGCAGTTCTCACTGGGCGTTGCGGACTTAAACCAGAGCAACTTGTTGGATCTTTTAGTCTTGAAGAGAAGGAACATTTACTTGACCCGAAACGCTCCGAGCTTTGAGTACTTACCGTTGGGGCGTCCTGCGGTTAGGGTGGGGTAGGTCGGCAGGATTGAAAATGTAGTCGATGCTCAGCCATAAACTTCTAGAGTAGCGGAAAAAACCCAGCGGGAAGAAAATACTAAAAGTGCCCCAGAGTAAGAGTTGCTGTTTTAGCGAAGCAGAAGTGAAATAATCTAGGGCCAGAAATCCTGTGTAAACAATAACCGCCGTAGCCGCATAGTTGATATAGATGGCTCCAACGAAATACCCTTGCTCGCGTTCGAACTGAAAGTTGCAAGTGGGACAGTGTGTGTGCATCGAGAAAAGTCCCCGGAACAGTTTACCAATACCACAGCGGGGACATTTTAGATGCACTCCTCTACTGAGGAGGTCTCTGACTCTTTGCAGGCCCATTTCTGTGAAAGGATCTAGGCTTGGCTCTTATTCTGAGTCTGTCTCCACGCAGAAAAAGGGGATCAAGCGGCTGGTCCCGAGATTAGCAAGCTCCTTTGTCCGTGAAGGCTGCGCTTCAGCTTACTGAGGTGATCTAGGGTTGGGAGTTCAGCCAGTAAACTTGTAGGGTCCGCTGGGACGTGCCTTGGCTGCCAGAGAGATGGTCTCCAGCGGGCCACGACGGCGCGTACGGATGATTTCCGCGGCAATGGCCACGGCAATCTCTGCCGGAGTCTCGGCCGCTAGATCAAGGCCCATGGGGGTGTGGATGCTCTGTAGATTCTCCGCACTGTACCCCTGCTCGGCTAGACGCTCCAGGGTGGCTTTTGCCCGCTTTTTGCTGCCAATCATGCCAATGTAGGCAGGTCGTTTCTTGAGCACGGTACGTACCGAAGCTTCATCCCAGTTATGTCCCCGAGTGACCACTATAACAAACGTCTGATCGTTGATCTCCAGATCCTCAAGGATGTTGACAAAATTTCCCACCTGGATGTCACGGGCGTTAGGAAATCGCTCTCGGTTGGCAAACGCCCAGCGGTCGTCTACTACAATAGTACGGAAGCCGAGCATATGGCCGATTTCACATAGAGGTTGAGCAATGTGACCGGCACCGACAATCAGTAAGGTCTGAAGTCCGGGGAGCACGTCAACAAACACTTGGGGCCAGTTCTGCTTCCGCGCTGCTGCCTCTTCAACTGCTTCCCCTTCAGGAGAAAGGGAAAAGAGGTGAGGCCTGCCCTCGGAGACGGAGGCAGTAAAGGAGTGCAGGCTATCAGCCCCCAGCGGCAGTGGTGGTGTGAGAATCGCCTCATTCTTATCTAAAGAAAGGCAGCTTTTAGCCCCTGCCGGAAGTGCCTCCGCCGGCACAGGATCTACAAGGGTTAGAAGTGCGCTGGGAAGACGCAGGCGAGCGGCCTCAGCCAGGGAATGAGCAAGTTCACGGTGTTTATCCGGTGTCCAGAGGTCTAGAACCACATCCATCAGGCCACCGCAGACCTGAATCTCATCCTGGTCAAAGTCGCCTGTTAAATCGACCTCGACCACCCGAGGAGACTCACGACCCTGAAACAAGGGGTATGCCCTGCGCAGCACCTCTCCTTCACCGCATCCCCCACCAATAGTGCCAAACGGCTGGCCTTCGGGTGGCACAACCATTTTAGCTCCGACCTCACGGGGTGTGGACCCCCGGGTGCGAATGATAGTTGCCAGGATAAAAGGCTTTCCCTCTGCCAGCAGATGTTCGGCACGATCCCAAATATCTTCCATATTTGTTCACCAATAGTGGAGTATTAAACCAATCTTAATGGAGGTTCCGTACTAAATCAACAGCACGTTGCCCTTTGTGGTGTCTTACTATATGGTAAAAAAAATGTCCATTGACTTCCTTCTCCAAGAGCAGATCTCTCCTTCATGGAGCTTGGCCACAGATCAGTACTTCTTGCAGACAGCGTCCCAGAAGGGTATCCCGGTCCTTCGGGTGTACACAGTTTCTGGCGACGCTCTCTCTGTAGGCCGCTATCATATGGCTTCTGAGGCCCTGCAGCCTGCTTTTGAGGCCCTGCAGCAGGAAGAGATTACTTGTTTTCGCCGCTTTACCGGAGGAAGAGTGATGCCTTGTGGGGATGGCTTCACCGGTTTTTCTCTTATTCTGCCCCATCGTTCGGCTTTACTCTCTGATGACCCATTGATGCTTGCCCCTTTTCAGGTGATGAACCGCTATGTGCGGGGGATACTCACAGGACTAAAGAACTTTGGGGTTAACGTCTTTTATCCTGGCCGCGACTTCCTTACGGTAAGACAAAAATCGGTTGGCTGGGTCTCCTTTACCACCGAGGCTGGCGGTGCCCTTCTCTTTGAGGGTATTCTCTCTGTTAACCGGGACTTTAGCATTCTTCCCTATTTTCTTGACAAGGTCGACCCTGGGGGTGTGCTGCCAAGTCAGTTTCTCACGCCTGACACAACCACTAGTCTGTCGCAGGAGGTCGGCAAAGAAATCGCCGTCTCTCCTGTGGCCGATCTTTTGCGACATGGGTATGCAACACAGTTTTCCCATAATGTTGAACAACGGGAGCTAACATCAACAGAAAAAGAGGTCGTTGGTGAGATTGTAGCCAAAGAGTTTGCAACCAGCTCACGGCTCTATGGCTGCACGCTTCGGCCTGATCTACCTTGCTACGGAATGTCTTCTACTCAGCTCGGCACTTTTACCGTTTGCTTTTCTCTCACGCCCGAGCTTTTATTGCGTGAGGTAAAGTTTTCAGGAGATTTTATTACTAATGCTGAGGCTCTGGCGGCTCTGGAGCAAGAACTTGAACGCTGTCCGGCAGAGAGGCAGGCGATCTGGCAAGCGGTTGACCGGGTGTTTACCCGACCACAGAATTTTCTCCTTGGCATTGGTCCTCTAGAAACAATCCCGGAAACCATTATTAAGGGACTGCCGCAGACAGACCCAAGGTGAGGTAGTAGATGGAACGTGACCTGGCATCAGATCATGTTACCGCTTGTCTAGAAGCCCTTACGGCTCTGGACGGCTGGCCTGAGAGAACTCCTCTGTCTGAGGAGCTTTGTCAGGGGCTTCTGCAATGCCTAGGTCACGCTAAAAAGACGATTCAGCGTCAGGCCGCCGAATATCTGGTTCGTTTTGCTCGTATACAACCCGAGATTATCTCCTTGCTCAGAGAAAAACTTTCCGACCCTGACCTACGGCTGCGCTGGACCGCAGCCTTTACTCTAGCCCAGATGGATTTGTCCACTTCCTTGTCCTTATCCGTACTCTTGGAGAACTTAGGGCACGAGGAAAGTGACCTGCGTTGGGCTGCCGCTACAGCAGTGATAACGCTAGGCCAAAAGCATTCACAGATAAAGCCCGATCTGGTTCAGCTTGCCCGTCAGGGTAACCCCACCCAGCGGCGCATGAGCCTCTATTGCTTGCGTGACCTGGGCTGGGAAGATCCGGCTGTTATCGAAGTGTTCCTGGCCGCGACCTGGGATGAAGCCGCGGGGGTACGGCTTGCCGCGCTGTCAGGCATGGGAAAGTTGAAGCAACAAAACGCAGATCTCAGCCAGAGCGCCATCCGGCATGCCATTCGGCTCTTACAACAGGACCCTGAAATTGGCGTGCGTCGGGCAGCAGCGGTGGCTCTGGGGCAAAGGGGGGAGTTTTCCTCGGAGACGCGGGCGGCCCTGGAAGAAGCAGCACAGGGAGCGGATACGAGCCTTCGCAAAGCGGCAGAGGCCGCGCTCAAACGCCTTAGGTTTTAGGTCTAACCGTCTTTCAATCTTTGTTATTGTTCACCTCTCGTGTCCCTCACCTTTCCCCAGCTGTGGATCCTTGTTGGTATAATCCGCACCATAGGATTCGTGGCAAAAACCAGGTTCATTTCTCGGTACTGTGAGTAGCGCTCGCGTAAAAGGGAGAGGGCTCTAGCATATTCGTCTTCATTCTCGACTATGGCCGCGGTTCCGGTCACCAGCATATAGGCCAACTCCAACCAGTCATCGGAGTAATCGTCAATGACCAGAGCCACCTGGGGATTTTCCAAAAGATTGCGGATGCGCTTGAGCGGCCGACCAGTTTGGCGTTTGGGCTTTTCATCTATCACAAAGTAGAAGTGATCGCCGTCAAAGGCATAGCAAAAAGGAATCACATGCGGCCGACCGGCTGCATCGGCTGTGGCAAGGCGAGCCACACGGTGGGAGAGAATAAACTGTTGCTCCATTTCTGAAACATCCATAGCCCAGACCTCTATTGCAAACCCTAAGAGGAGTAGGTTGAGTAGTACATACCTACTCTGTTTGGCTAGCATCTGATTGCTGACCGCTGAGCACCTGCTCTTCGCCTTTTAGCCCAGGGGCTTCCCTCTGAAACTCCGCCTGTGCTTCTTGATATACTTTATCCCCCATTCCAGAGTAACGGGGAGAGAAATGGAACACGACTAGACGGCGGGCTGCAGCAACGCGGGCCAGATGCCCGGCCTGGCGGGCAGTTAAGTGATAACGCATTGTTGCCTGATCTCGGTCTTGATCAAGGAAAGGGGCCTCACAGAAAAACAGGTCTGCACCCTGAGCGAGGTGTACAATCTTTGCCTCGTTGTCTTTGCTAAAGAGGGTGTCAACCACATACACAACCTTTTGCCCTCGGCTTTCCTGAACCAGGCGGTAGCGCAGGTCTCCTAGCAAGAAGCTGTGGACCTTCTCCTGACCGTTCTCTCGCCACTTGGCAATAATTGGAAATGTGTCTGGCCGATCCTGACGGATGGCTTGTTTTAACTCATTAAGCCAGCGCCCCGGCGGAACCCCCAGGCGCACAAGGAGATCCTTGTCCACATTAAGGTGGGTTTTTTCTTCTATAGCGAAGGCCAGACAGGGGATGCGATGATCGAGGTGCACTGCTCGCACAGCAAGTATATCTTCGTCTATCAGGGTACCAGTGAAAGGGAGGTCCTCAGCAAAATCTTCCCGGATAAAGCCGCTAGTGGCAGAAAAACGGGCGCGGTGGATCCGTTCTGGATATACCTCCGAGACCTCAAGCAAAAAGGGATATCCATCAACCAGGTTCCATGTGTACCCCTTAAGTTTTCCCTCCACACAGGCCAGAGTACCGGCTGGGCCAAAAAGTCGGAGGGTTTTATCGCGGGCGAGGAAAAGGCGTAGGAGATGGTCAAAACCGATGAAGTGGTCCATGTGGCAATGGGAGATGAAAACATAGGTTATCTTGAGAATTTCGCCTGGAGGTAGAGAATTGTTATGTCCCAGGTCGAAGAGCATACTTCTGCCCTCCCAGCGCAGGTTGATGTATAGGCCGGGATCACCAAAGGGGCCGTTAACAAGCCTGGCAGTAAAAGCGGGCTTCATTGTCCCAATACACCTGATCCGGTAGAGGAGGTGCCCAAATAGTAAAAATCTCTACTCCAAGGCAGTACGTGCGAACAGGGAAAATCTAGGCTTTCATTTATTCAAGACAAGGAAGCGTTTCTTAAGTTTCTCCACCTGGTCCTGGATAGAGGATAGATGGCGACAGTCGTGCAGAACCTGAAAAATATCATACTCAGTTGCTTCCCTTTTGTTCTCAGCAACTTCTCGCACTGCATCGATGATTTCATGAATCACCCGGGGGATCTCCCGCTGGGGGATTACCAGGTCTCCCCGGCCCAAGGTTCCTCCCCAATGCGCCGCATAAGGGCGGAGCACATTGAGAATTTTTTCCGTAACGCTCTTTTCTTCTGCCATCTTAGACCTCCTGGGATGGCTGACGAGTGCGGCTGGGTGAGCGCGCTAAAATTGATGCTATGTATTATCCTTGCTCTCTCTCCTCTTTGCAAGAGTGTGGCCTCTGATACCGTTGATACCTTGTCCCAGTAGAGTAAAGTTGTTAAAAAGTAAGCGGAAAAGGTTTGTCAAAAGGCCTGCTTATACAAACACCGGAAGAGCCATCAATGAGGAGGTAACGCCTATATGGCGACAGTGATCACAAGCGAGTGTATCAACTGTGGGGCGTGTGAGCCTGAGTGCCCAAACACCGCTATCTATCAGGGAGGGGTGCAATGGGAGTTGGGCGGGCAGAGCCATGCTCCACTAAGCGAGGATATCTTCTACATAGTGCCGGAGAAGTGCACGGAGTGTGTAGGGTTTTACGATCAAGAGGCGTGTGCGGCGGTATGTCCGGTAGACTGTTGTATACCGGATCCAGAGCGAGAAGAGAGTGAAGAGGTATTGCTAGGGAGGGCGAAGGAGTTACATCCAGAGGAAGAGTTTGGGGAAGGATATCCCTCGCGGTTTCGAGCCGGGGGAGGAGAAGCAGGGGTAGTAGGAGGAGTAAGAGAGGGGGGGAATGGAGCGAGAGAGGGGGCGGTTGGTGAGGCTGTTGCAGTCTCAGCCCCAGCCCCAGCCCCAGTTGCTGCAGTTGTGGCCCCAGTGACAACGGTTAACCCTACTCCTGCTCCCCGGCCTGCCCCGGCCTCGCCTCAGCCAGCCCCAGCTGCAGCTCAGGAAACTCTCTCGATAAGTATCCCCGACATGGAGGAGTGGGAAGTTCCTATTTCCTGCTTCCACTGCGATGGGGAATATACCGTGCCATTTAAACATTTTAGAACGGGGGTAGTGTTCTATTGCCCGCACTGCACTGGCTCCTTTGTGATTACTTCGACCATACACAAAAATGTGGTCGACGCCCTAAATGAGTTTCATCGCCATTGGACGGAAGCTTTTGTCGATTTCGAAGAAAAGCGCCGGCGTGAACTTGAGGCCTTTGAGAAGAAACAGCGGCAGGAGCTGGAAGTTTTTAATGAGCGCTTGAACACAGTAAACGCTAAGGTTAATCCACCGGGTAAGCTAAAAAGACGGCTCTCTCTCCTTGGCTTCCAGCGGGTGGGTTGATTCCTTACTGTCGCCCTTGGCCTGACAATGAAGTTTGATCTAGAGGTTCCCTCTTTGGGCGGAATGGCCCGGGTGGAGATCAGAACTGCACAGGAGGGAGATGTGTGGGCAGCTTATTTGGGGCTTGTCGTTTCTGCCCAAAACAAAGACGTTTGTCTGTTGCTGGGACATGAAGGAGTCCCCCATCGGTTTTCGGGGAACTCAGAGAAAGAGGCCGAACAAATGGCCAGAGAGTTTATCCAGGGCACCTACCACGTCTCCCGCATGATCTGGTCATAAAGTATATTTGTTCTCCATCTCGGTAATCTGCGGCACGCCGAGAAGGCGGGTGAGTTCGCCAAAGAGGCCGAAGTCTGCCCCACCATCAATCTTACCAGTGGTCTTGAGTTCTACCATGGCGTCTCGCATGCGTTGATAGGCGGCCATTAGCGTTGCGCTGTAGATCGTAAGCTTAAAGCCATATTTTGCCGTCTCCTGCACAGAGAGAAGCTGGCCGTTATAGAGGAGGGGTAGGTCGCCAAGGGTCTGGGCGTAGGTCTTCATGTCCTCAACGGTCTTGATGCCGTCAACAAAGATCAAATCCGCGCCAGCCTGGTGATAAGCCCGTGCTCGTCGAATCGTGTCCTCCCAGCCGTTAACCGCCAATGCATCGGTGCGGGCAATAATGACAAAGTTTTTGTCCTTTCTCGCGTCACCTGCTGCCTGCACCTTGGGCACCATGTCTTCTAAGGGAATAACCTGCTTGCCGGCAAGAAACCCACATTTCTTGGGCCATACTTGGTCTTCGATATGGAGGGCCGCCGCACCTGCATCTTCGTATTCCTGCACCGTGCGCCAGACATTGATGGGATTGCCATAGCCGGTGTCGGCATCACAAATCAAGGGGATGTTCACTGCCTTAGCAATGTATCGGACATTGGCTACCATTTCCGCCATGGTGAGTAGGCCCACATCTGGGTAACCTCTAGCGGCAGCGGTGCCAAAGCCGGTCATGTAAATCGCCTGAAACCCTGCGGCCTGGGCAATTTTTGCCTGAAAGGCGTCAAATATGAAAGGAGCTACTACCATCTCAGGACCCCTGAGCATCTCACGCAATTGCCTCGCCGTGTCTGTCATAATATGGCTCCTCCTTGTTTTAAAGCCGATAGAGATTTAGCGCCGACAGCGCTTCAGCGCCGATGGCTAGAATCCAGCTCGGCCGCTTTGGCATCAAATTGTTCTTTGGTGAGGATGCGTTTCTCGATCAAGAGCTTCTCGAACGAGGTAAGCCAGCATTCATAATAGCTTGATACCTCACCATGATGTTCTGCCGTAGCAATCTCGGCAATCAAACGGTCACGAAAATCGTCCCATGGGTAGAGGCCCTGTTCGCATAATGCGACTGCCATGGCAAATGCACGTTGTTCCCAGGAGTCGTGAAAGATAAGCTCTCCGCTTTTCCGCGGCAGAGCGGTTTCGCCTTCCATGTTCGCAATAAGACGATTAGCCTTACCAGTCATAGTTCGTTCTCTCTATCAGCACACATTAAGCTGCTTTTTTGTTAACCCTCACCTGAGCCACACCAATCATAGCATCTCGGGTAACCAGAGCTGCCAGCTCTTCTTCACTCATGCTTTCAGTACTCCTTGGGCGCTCAGGAAGCACCAGGTAACGAATCTCAGCACTACTATCCCAGACCCGAATCTCAACGGATTCATCCACATCAAGGCCGAATTCGTGCAGAACACCACGGGGATCAATAACCACCCGGGAGCGGTAGGGAGCGCTCTTGTACCAAACCGGCGGAAGACCCAGCACTGGCCACGGGTAGCACGAACACAACGTACAGACCACAACGTTGTGGACCTGGGAAGTATTCTCGACAACGACCATGTGCTCGCCTTGCATGCCCCCGAAGCCAAGCTCAGCAATGGCAGCTGTGCCATCTTTAAGGAGACGCTCCTTGTAGGCAGGATCAACCCAGGCACGAGCAACGACCTTGGCACCGTTCATAGGTCCGATGTCGTTCTCGTAGATGGCCGCTACTTTATGGAGGGTATCCGCAGCAACCAGACCTCTCTCGATCAAAAGGGACTCAAGGGCTGTAACTCGCAGATTCAGGGCTTTTTTCTGCTCCGGCGTTAATTGTTCCCCTAACTTATTGAGACTGTGCCTCTGGCTCTGATCTTCGTGATGGCTGCTCATGGTGCGCGTATCTCCTTACCCTATGCGGGCTCCAGATAATCCTCCCAGAGGTCAACGTACAAGCTATCTTGTTCAGGCACTGTAGATCCCCAGATCTCACGAGCGCTAAAACGAACACAGTAAACAGGTTGCGGCTGCTCACCGTCATCATGGGCATGGGTATCGGGATAGATGAATGTGCCATGAACACGCTCGATAATACCCCGCTTACCCCGGACATACCTGGGGATGCGGGTATGTCCAGGTGGATTGATATTGCGAGCCATAACATGATCGCCTGGGCTAAAGCGAGGTATCGTCCTGCCTGCCTGTCGTTGGGTTGACCCCCCGCGCTGTACGAGCGCCAACATCTCATCAGGGCTTAGCGGAATTCTTGTGTTGCCTTCTGCCCTCTTTGCTTTTCCGGCATCAATCTCCTCTTTTATGAAGATACCCTTCTCAACCAGGAGAGTCTCAAGGGCGGCAAACCAGTGCTCGTAGTAGCTTGATGCCAAATAATGCGCCGGGTCCATCCGCTCAATTGCATGGCGGACCTCATCAAGGTTAGCAATCCCCTGCGGAAGCAGGGCCAAAAACATACCAAATACGCGCCTTTCCCAGGGCTCACGAAAGACAGGCTCATCCTCTTCCTGGCGGATGGGACCAAAACCGGCCATTCCCCCCAAATCATGGACACCGTTCATTCTGTGTCTCCCTTATCTCGGAAAATCAACCTCCAGAGATCAATCTGATACTGCAAACCCTAGCAAAAATTGATGCTTATTGCCAACATGCCCTGCAGGTTACCTTTATTCACTATGACCAGTCAGCTCAGACACGCACATTGACATGGATAGGAAGAGAAAGGTAGTGATAAAAGAAGGTTTGGTGAACCTTTTCCCCACGGGAATGATCTATGGAAGCCAGCTTTTCTCAAAAACTCCTTGCCCACGAGCTAACCTTAGCTCGCCCGGCCCATGATGCTCAGAAGCTTACCCTCTCCTTGAACGCAGCCCAGGTAGACTTAAACTCCCACCAGGTTGATGCAGCTCTTTTTGCCTTCCGCAGCCCCCTCTCTCGTGGGGCTATCTTGGCCGATGAGGTAGGGCTGGGAAAGACAATTGAGGCGGGTTGAGGACGAATGGAAAGAGGCTAAGCGCAAACGGCAGCGGGCCGGGACCTTTACCGAGCGCTTCTCCGCTCGCCAGGAGGTCCACCGTTTGGAGCAAGAGTTCAGCGCATGGCTGACCGCATCGCCCAGGAGAAAAAGCGGCTCTTTAAGGAGAAGGAGCAAGAGATGGAGAGGTTGGAGAAGCGGCTGCAGCTCAAGATAAAAAGAGAGCTGATCGCCACAGCCGCTTGGCGGATAGAGTAACCAGGGAGACCTTTTCGGGGGAAATAAGGTAGAAAAGAGATCATGAGCACCACGAGCAGCCAGTTCTTCACCAATCAGAATCTTTTCTCTACCAACTACTTAGAGAACCGCATGCCAGAGACCGACCTCTGGAAAGACCGAGAGATGGAGGCGGCCCAGGTTTTTGTAGTGATCAAAGATGCCTACCACGACATCCGGGAGCTAAAGCTGGGTCCGGGAGAAGAGGCGAATCTGGAAGACCGATTTATTCGGCCCGTCCTTAAGACTCTGGGCTTTGAGTATGATGTTCAGCCCACCACCAAACGCGGGTCGAAGAAAAAGCGGCCGGACTATGCCCTCTTTACCTCTGGGGTTGAACTCAAAGAGGCTCGGAAAGACAAAAAGAATCTGAGCCGCTTTTTCTCTCACGCCCTAACCATTGTCGAGGCCAAATACTGGGACCGCCCCCTTAACGATACGGTCAAGGAAGATACCCTGGACTCCCGCGACGCCACCGCCCAGCTGGTGAAGTACCTAGAAGATGTCCATTACCATTCTGACGGCAAAATCCTCTGGGGCATTCTCACTAACGGGAAGCTCTGGCGCCTTTTTTACTACCGGGCTGCCTCCCGGTCAGGAAACTACTATGAGGTCGATTTAGAAGAGATCATTCGCTCGGGAAATACCGACACCTTCAAATATTTCTATCTCTTCTTTGCCCGTGATGCCTTTATCAAAGATCCCCAGACCGGCAAAATCTGGCTAGACCAGCATCTGGAAGGAAGCGAAACTTACGCTAGGGCCGTTGGCGAAAAATTAAAGGAGAGGATTTTTGACCACGTCTTCGAGAGGCTGGCTGAGGGGTTTCTGGAGTATCGAAGAAACGAGGCAGGAATTAAAATCGAAGACGAAGCCAGTCTCAAAGAAGTCTTTAACGGCTGTCTGACCCTTCTCTACCGCCTCCTCTTTATCCTTTACGCTGAGTCACGGGAGCTGTTACCGGTACGGGAGACACACGGTTATTACACGAAAAGCCTTCAGAAGCTTAAAGAGGATATTGTTTCTGACTTACGTCGAGGGGTTGTTCTAAGCCACCGCTCCTACGACTACTGGTCCCACCTAGAAACCCTCCGGAGGATCATTGATGAAGGCGATAAAGACCTAAATGTCCCCAAATATAATGGCGGTCTCTTTCAATCCTCCGCGCTCAATGAGGACCAGAGTCCGGAGGCTAGGGCAATCCGCTTTGTTCGAGACCATAAGCTAGCCGATCCCTATCTGGCCGAGGCCATTGAGGCTCTCACCGTTGACAATACCGATGATGATACCGTGCTTGCCCAGCCCGGTCAGGTCCAGTTCATTGACTATTCCTCCCTAGGTGTGCGCCACCTTGGCGACATCTATGAAGGACTTCTGGAGTTCCATGTGCGGGTCGCTAAAGAAGAGATAGCCGAGGTGAGGGAAAAAGGCCGTTTCATCTGGAAACCCCTTAGCGAGGTTAAGAACGCCAAACACCGTCGCAAGAACCCCGGTGAGGTTTACATTGAAAACTCTCGCCACGAACGCCGGGCCACAGGCTCATATTTTACTCCCCACTATATTGTCGAATATATCGTCAAGAACACCGTCGGTCCCGTGTTGGAGGAGCGACTCAAGCAAGCTCAGGGTATCCTGGAAGAGCTGGAGAGGCTCTATCAAAAACAGCGCCGTCTGCTGAAAAAAGGTGGGGACTGGCACCACTGGGAACATCCTGGGGAATCCAAAGGGCCGGACGCCCTACTCATTACCAAAAAAGAGGGCGAAGTTTTTGATATGCTGTTCTCCCTGGAAGTTCTTGACCCGGCTATGGGGAGCGGTCACTTCCTGGTCCATACTGTAGACTTTATCGCCGATAGGATTATCGCCTTCCTGGCAAACTATCCAGAAAACTCGGTCATCCGGCGAATTGAGCAGATGCGCAGTCAAATTCTGAAGGATGTAAAAGAACGGCAGGGGGTGGAGATTGATGAGAAGAAGCTCACCGACGTCAATCTTATCAAGCGCATGGTCATGAAGCGCTGCATCTACGGCGTGGATCTAAACCCCATGGCTGTAGAGCTGGCCAAGCTGTCGTTATGGCTGGACTCTTTTACCTTGGGCGCTCCGCTTTCGTTCCTGGATCACCACCTCAAGTGCGGTAATTCGCTCATAGGCGCCAGGGATGTTCAGGCGCAATTGGCTCCCGGGTCAGAGCGCCGGAATGACTTTCTCCGGGCTATGGCTAATCTCCTCCAGGTGGCTGAGATCACAGATGCTACGGCCTCTGAGGTGGAGCAGAGCCGCCAGCTCTATCGTGAGGCAGTCAAATGGCTGCACCCCACCAAGGAGCGGGTAAATGTACAGATTGCCAAGCACTTTATCCCCATCGGTAACGAGGGTATGGCGATGGAATGGGCGTACCGAGAAAAGCGTGAGACCAACGACCCACTTGCCAAACCTTCGCTTGATAACTTTCTCGCTGCCCAGGCCGTGGCCGCTGGAAGACGCTTCTTTCATTGGGAGCTAGAGTTTCCGGAAGTCTTTTATGAGCGGATGGGGGAAACCGGGCAAAAGCTGGAGATGAGCCAGAGCTACGGCTTTGACGCGATGATAGGAAATCCGCCTTATGTTCGAATTCAGAAGCAGGAGGAGGTAGGGGACAAAAAATGGCTGGCAACCTACCAGACTACCCGCGGGAGCTACGACCTCTACGTCCCCTCCACCGAACGGGCCTTCTCTCTGACTTCCTCTTCTGGTCGCTTCTGTTTCATTATGCCCAACAAGTTTTTTCAGGCCGAATACGGTGAAAAGCTCCGAGAGCTGGTAGCCCAAGGGAGATACATTTCCCAGATTGTTGATTTTGCCGATAATCAGATCTTTTCAGGCTCCCAAGTAACCACCTATACCTGCCTCTTTTTCCTCTCTCGGATTCCTCAAGAAGAGTTCCTGTACTACCAGGTGTTGCCACTCTCCAAGGTCGAGGAAGAGCTACCCGATGTTCTGACAGCTCCTAGCTTATCACCTAAGGTAAAAGCAGGAACCTTTAAGGTAGATGCCCTTGGCACAGAACCCTGGTGCTTTCCTCTGGGTCAGGAGCAGGCCATCCTTGAGAAAGCAAGACTTTGCAGTGAGAGGTTGGGAAACGTTACTGAACAGATCTTTCAGGGGCTCATTACCAGCGCTGACCACATTTACATCCTTGAGAAAAGAGGAAGCGGCTCAAGCTCTAGGCTCTTACGGGTTTACTCTTTTTCTCAAGAGAAGGAGCTAGAACTGGAGGCTTCTCTCTTGAAGCCCCTAATCAGTGGTAAGGATATCGAACCATATGGTACTCCTGAGCCTCACCATGTGCTTCTCTTTCCATACGAATTGCAGGCAGGTGGAGGGGCTGAGCTAATCCCGTCAGACAGATTTGAGAAGCAGTATCCATTGATATGGGAATATTTGAAAAGCCACGAGGATAAGCTTCGTGGTCGTGAAAATGGGAAAATGGATCATGAAAAATGGTATGCCTATGTGTATCCCAAAAATCTGGATAAACATGAGAGACCCAAGTTTGGTGTGCCACGACTTGTAGACCGCCTAAAGGTCATGTTTGATCCCTCTGGGCAATACTACCTGGACAACGTAGACGTAAATGGAGTCCTGTTTCCTTCCATACTTTCAGTTTCTCCTCTCTACCTCCTGGGTATTCTCAACAGCCGATTCCTCGATTTTCTCTTCAAAAAGGGAAGCGTGCGGTTTCGTGGCGCTTTCTTCTCCGCCAATAAGCAGTTCATTGAACCTCTCCCTATTCGCCGCCTCAACTTCGCCACACCAGAGAAAGAGCGGGCACGGCTTCTGGAGAAAGGGAAGAAGCTCCACGAGTGCTGCCTGGCCAAAGGGGATCAGGCGTGTGTGCTGGGGTTTGTGGAACATGCGCTGAAGCAGACTCCGGAGCAGGCCGATGTAGTGCACGATCTTCTGGCCTTTCTTGCCGAGCAGATGGTCGAGATGAACAAAGCCAAACAGACGGAGGTCAGAGATTTTCTCAGCTGGCTGGAGAGGGAAATAGGCGCCAAGATAGACGATTTAAAAAACAAGACCAGGATTAGGAACTACTATGAGGGTGCCTTTGAGGACCTCCTTGAGGTTCTTAAGGGAAACCGCAGATCCCTCACCATCGACCCCAGCCACCGTGCATTTCAAGACCGGCTTGAAAAGGAGTATGCCAACAGCCTCGCCAAGCTTGGCCCCCTTAAGGCCCGTGTCGAAGCCACCGACCGCTTAATCGATCAGATCGTGTATAAGTTGTACGGACTAACGGAGGAAGAGATTGCTTTGATTGAAAATAGCGCAGCAGCGTAGAGAGTTGGGATACGTTTCGGAACAGCTGAATGGGCAACACTCATGGCTTCCGCGGATAAGAAAGAATTTGTGTTCATCTTAGGTGCCGGTATTTCTAAGCCAGCGGGCCTTCCTCTTATGGAGGGATTCCTCCGGAAATCCTGGGAGTATCATGATGAGGTGGACCGGGAGTCTGGGCTTGGAGGCCATCGCAGAGAAATTGACCGCTTCACCCATGTACTTACCCACTGGCTCCGAAGCGTTGCGGGAGATTACAATATCGAGATATATTTTCTTAACGTTCAGGCCCAACGCCATTGCCATCGCCCGAGATAGGCTGCATCTCGACAGAAAGTAGGGCCCCGCCTGTTCACACTTGCCGAGGCGAAGATTCGGCCTAAAGCGAGATTCTCCTTTATCTACGTAGGGGGAAAAGTTATAGGCTTCGATAGAACGACTACTGCAGCGCTTGTAAAGTGAGGGACAAATCCTTTGCCTGATCCTCTCGTTGAACTGTAATAGTCACAGTATCCCCGACTTGATAGTCCTCAAGGAGAACAAACAGCTCGTTTGGTGTCCTTACTGTCTTATTGTCAAGGGCAACAATAAGATCTCCCAGCTGGATCTGACCACGCGAGTCATACCGCGTCGATCGCAAGCCCGCCTGAGCCGCGGCACTATTGGGCGAGACGTCAATGACCAGTACCCCCTGCACTCCCAGTTGCCTGGTTGTTTGCTCTTCCGCAATAGTGATTCCCAGTCCTGGACGAATGACCCTGCCATGACGAATGATCTGTGGAACAATGCGGTTGACTGTATCCACGGGAACTGCGAATCCAATCCCGGAGTATGTTCCAGATGGGCTATAGATGGCCGCATTCACGCCGATCAGCCGTCCCGCACTATCTAGCAGCGGTCCTCCGGAGTTGCCGGGATTAATGGCTGCATCGGTCTGAATCACTCCTTGAATGGGCCGTCGGGTCACCGATTGGATTTCACGCCCTAACCCGCTAATGACTCCAGTAGTAAGGGTTTGGTCAAATCCAAAAGGGTTGCCAATGGCTAATACTTTCTGCCCAACCGACAAATCTCGCGATGTTCCTATCTCGATGGGGCGCAGGCGAGAGGTGGGCGCGTCAATCTTTAACACTGCAAGGTCCTTGTCAGGTGCGGCTCCCACAAGCTGGGCCTGCCATGTGGATTGGTCAGACAGAGTCACACGGGCGGAGTTAGCTTCTTGAATCACATGAAAATTCGTCACCACATGGCCTTGGTCGTTCCAGATAAAGCCTGACCCCGTACCTTGTGGCAGCTCCTGCAGGTTGAAGCTAAAGACATCGCCGCGGACCGCCAGGGTGGTAATATAGACTACCGACGAAGCACACCGCTGGAACAGCTTGATAGTGGATTGTTCGTCGTCGGCTAAATTGCCACGGGGAGCAATCGGCCGTGGCTGTGCGTGAGAGTCATAGAGACTACGCTCCCTAGGATGCCAAAATTGCCCTATGACTATCAGCAAAAAGGCCAGAAGAATAATTAATGACCAGCGAGTCACGCCGGTCGGGACTCGCTGCGAACCAGGGTTGTTAGATTTCATAGAAACTATCCACCTCCTTCCTCTTGCTTGCTATCATAAGGAAAAGGATCCCGGTCTGTTTATAACAGCTTCTCTCCGCCCTATTCAATTGGGCAGACTCTTGCCAGGATAGCAGACCTTTGCTATCCCGTTCTTCATACTCTCTATTTGGGAAAAGGGGGATTGGTGCGCCGCTCAAGGTTATTGGCGGCACGGGTTCGCCAGAGAATCCGCTTGTCACCAAATAGTTCGGATATGCTTCAGGTCAAAATTATTGGTTCGATGAGCGAGGTTGAGCAGGCCAGCTGGGATGCGCTGGTGGGGGACAGTTCTCCGTTTATGGAGTGGGACTGGCTGGCTTGTCTGGAGGAGTCAGGATGCGTCTCGGATAAAACCGGCTGGATGCCCCAGCACCTGGTGGTCTACGACGATGACAAACTCATTGCTGCTTGCCCCATGTACGTCAAGGGGCACAGCATGGGGGAGTTCGTTTTTGATCATGCCTGGGCCGATGCTGCCCAGCGGGCGGGCCTCTCCTATTATCCTAAGCTCCTTATTGGTATCCCTTTTACCCCGGCCACAGGTATACGATTTCTCACGGCTCCAGATTATGACCGGCAGAATCTTATCCAGATCCTCGGGGATACTCTAAAGGAAGTCTGCGATAAGAACCGGATATCGTCGGTCCATGTGAATTTCTGTCTGGAAGACGAGGCTGGAGCTCTAGAACAGGTCGGCTACCTGCGGCGGGTTGGCGTTCAGTACCACTGGCAAAACCTTGAATATAACTCTTTTGACGACTACCTGGCGCAGTTTCGCAGCAAGCGGCGCAATCAAATTAAGCGTGAGATAAGGGAGATGGACGATCAGGACCTTGAAATACGTGCCTTGATAGGCGAAGAGATTTCTGACGAGCTTTTTCCTACCATGTTTCGCCTCTACAAGGCGACCATTGACAGCCTCTATTGGGGCCATCAGTATCTGCGGCAGAATTTTTTTCAGCTTCTGGCCAGCCGTTTTAAGCGCAACTTATGCTTCGTGATTGCGCGGCAGAAGGGGAAAGTCATCAGCGGCACCTTCAACGTGCAGAAGAGCGGAGTTTTTTATGGCCGCTATTGGGGAGCGTTCAGAGAGTTGCGACATATGCACTTCAACGTCTGTTACTATGCTGCGATTGAGCACTGCATCAAGCATAAAATAGTTCGATTTGAACCCGGTGCGGGTGGAGATTTCAAACGGCTGCGCGGCTTTGATCCCCAGCCCACTTTGAGCATGCACTATTTTGCTGATACCAGGTTGGCCGGCGGAGTTGCCCGGTACTTGAAATCAGAACGTCAACAAGTCCACAAGGCCATTGGCTGGTTGCAGGAAGAAAGCCAATTGAAACCGTCATCAAAGTAACTATGAGAACCCAACCCCTGACATCACGCTATCTTCTGGTTTGGGTTGCCGTTACTCTTTCCTTTCTAATGGGTTGCCAGAAACCGGAGCCCCGGGTAAAGCTTCTGAGCATCTCCAATGCCCAGATCGTCCGTACCGGAGATCGTTCTTTCCAGGTCTCGCTGGATTATGACAAGGTGAATACCGACGACCTACCGTACAAAGAGCTTTTGGTATTTCCGCTTTTGCCTCTGCAGCTCGGTGGTGTAGTCAAGCACCCAGTGCTTTCTGTTGGCACCTGGGCGGTCGGCATGGAGGTTCCCTCTGAAGTTGAATTTGACTGGCAAACGCTTGCAGAGGATTCTGAGTGTTGTCGGGTGCTGGTTAAGGGCTTACGGGAGGATCCTGAGTCAAAAGAGCCCCTCTACGACATCATCAGCAACGAGCTTAAAATTCCTTCTCCCTAGCCTTGACTCCTTTTCTCCTTTCAGCCATACCAAACCATGTTGCTGCAGACAGTGAGGAATCCCAAGTGACAAACAGGGAGAAAGGACAAAAAGCAGAGGTGCCCACGGCCACGAAGAAGAGTGCTAAAAAGAAAAAAGTTGTTCATCTGGTCGAGAGGGCAGCAGAGGAGCTGGCTGAAGCCTTGGCTGGGGTGCAGGGTCCTTTATACAATGCGGACTTCGAAGAGCGAACTCGGCAGACCATGCTCTGGTGGCAAAAGCGATGGGGGACAATGGCCAAGCCGGCAGAGCAATTGTATAAGAAGAGGAATGGCCGAGGAAAATAAAGACTTTATCCCAAAGGAGGAGAACTATGCCAAGAATTCCATATGTTCAAAAGGAAGCAGCAACTGGGGAAGTAAAAGAGCTTTACGATACGTTTGAAAAGCAGTTTAACGTAGGCGAGATTCCTAATGTTGTTAAGGCCCTATCAAATAGTCCTGGACTGGCAAAAAGAGTCTTTCCCTTAGCCAATTACTTTATGAGGGAATCATCCTTAGACCCGCGGCTGCGAGAGCTGGCAGTGCTCATCCTCATGAAGCGGCTTAACTGTGAGTATGGCTTTGGGCGGCATATTGAGATCGGCCAGCAGGTGGGGCTCAGCCGCGAGCAGATTGATAATATTGGCTCTTATCAAACAAGCTCGCTTTTTAGCGATAGCGACAAGCTCATTATCCGCTATGCTGAGGAACTGACACAGAAGGCTCAGGTTGATGATCAGCTCTTTCGTCAGGTGAAGGACCTTATCGGACAGGAGAACATTCTGGACCTCACCGCGGCTACCGCCTTCTGGAATATGATGGCGCGTAACTTAAACGCCTTGCAAGTCGAGCTGGAGCCAGGAGCAGGCAAGTAAACTCAGGCAGATAAACCAATGAGGGAATGAAAGGAGGAATACCATGGGAGCACGAGAAGAAATTGAGGCAGTTACCAATGAGTGGTTAAGCGCGTTTAACCGGGGGCAGCCACAGGCGTTTTTGGATGCCATGGCCGACGACCTGGAAATATTCGACACGGTTCCCTATCGTTTTGACGATAAGGCCAGTTTTACCGAGTTCTTGCAGGTAGCAATGGCAGATATAGAGTCAGGTAACTTTGTTTTCCGCCAGCCTTCCTATCGGGTGTTTAACGATAACCTTGGGGTTGTCAATGCTTACGATATGTTTAACGGCGTGGCCAAGAATGGCACGGTTATGACCACCTATGGGCGTACTACCCTTGTCTATGCCAAGTTGGGCGGGCAATGGAAAATTGTCAGCGCCCATTTTTCTGCTTTGCCAAAAGAGTAACCTTTTGCGGTCAGTGCTTTTGCTCAATTTTCCTCTCCCCTCGGGGAGAGGAAATAAGTCCCTTAGGGGAAGGTTAGGATGGGGGTGAAAGTAGCTATGTCTATCTTGTTGACGGCCTAACTACTCTCCTCTTTCTTTTAAATTCCGTAGGAGTGAATCCCATGCAAAAAATCACTAAAGAGCACGTTGTTCGTACCTTCAATGCTGCCCACACCCCCGCTGCCAGGGTGCAGTCTGGCGAGGTGTTCACCATGGAGACCAACGACCGGTTTCGTGACTGGAACGATGGGGCCTCCTGGCCCATGGATCAGATCACGGTTATGACCGGTCCGGTGTTTGTGGAAGAGGCTAAACCGGGGCAGGTGCTGAAAGTTGATATTCTCGATATCCGCCCTACACAAGGGTTTGGCTATGTTGTTGCTATTCCCAAATTCGGGGTTTTCAAGGATCAGCTGACTGAGTTCAGGAAGATGGTTGTCCCCATTGAGGGCAACCAAATCCGCTTCAACGAGCGGATTACCCTGCCCTATAAACCTATGGTAGGGAAAATAGGGTTAGCCCCTCAAGGTGATCCTCTGCCCAGTAATGCCTCGGGGCCTTTTGGCGGACAAATGACCAACCTCGAGCTGGGCCCCGGAGCCACTGTTTATTTGCCGGTCTTTGTTGATGGCGGTCTCCTTACTGTCGAGGACGTCCATGCTGCAATGGGGGATGGTGAGGCTGCTGGGTCTGCGGTGGAAATGGCATCTGAGGTCACGCTGCGCTGTGAAGCGGCAAAGGAGATTCGCTTGACCAACCCTCTGGTACTAACACAGACCGAGGCCATGACCAGCGGCCGAGGAGAGACTCTTGAGGCTGCTACCAAGATGGCCTTGGAGGATCTGGCAGCGCTACTTATGGAACGTGCTGGGGTAGATTTTACTGAGGCCGCTATGCTGGTTAGTGTTGCGGCTGATGTGCGCCTCTCTTATGTTGGCGGGGCTCCGTATCTGGTAAGAGCGGCGGTTCCGCGTGAAATTATGGCGCTTTAAAGACCAGCAGAGGTGAGAGAGAAAGACCATGAGTCGACGCAGCCAGATTAAACTTACTCCCGAGGAGCAGACAGAATTTCTTGCCGAGCCCAGGACCATGTCATTATGTACCATTGACAAAGATGGCTACCCTCATGTGGTAGCCATGGCTTACATGGAGAAGGATGGCTGTATTTACATGAGCTCCTATGGCAAGGCCCAGAAAGTGCTCAATGTCCGGCGTAACCCTAAGGTAGCGGTTATGATTGAGTCGGGAACCGACTACTCCGAGCTGAAAGGGCTGATGATCCGAGGGCGATGCGAGATCATTGATAAGCCGGAGGAGGTATGGAGCCTCATGCGCCAGACCCGAGAGAAACGGGGGGAAGGAGTATCGACGGAAGAGGATGCCCAACTTAAAGTTCGCGCCCAGAAGCGGGTAATTCTCAAAATTGTTCCTGAGAAGGTTGCCAGCTGGGACCACAGCAAGCTAGGGCCAGGAGTGTACTGACAGAAGTCTAGACTTATCAATCTTTTGCCCAGAAATGCTTCTTGCTCCGTTCTTTTGGGGGTCGTGAGCTTTGAGGGATGGCCCGACAACCCTATGGCGGGAAACAACCGAGACTATCCGCACTTGTCTTGATGGCAGGTTGCCTGTCTAACAGGTGACTGCCTGGGCAACACAAGTGGTAGCGGAAGAAACCTTTCGCTCTGATGAGGTGTTGTTAGAAAACGCGATCCTTAGTCTATTGGAATTATCTGACAGAGATCTTCCTTTTGCCTTATCGAAAGAGGACCTGGAACACCTACTGGACCGTCTTCTGGGAAAAGAAAAGCTTCAGGTGGAAATTTCTTACTCCCCCAAGCCACTGCCGGTAAAGCAGAAGGCCTAATCTCACCCCAGTTCCTTACTGTCTGTGGCCTGACCGCCCTGCCGCAATAGAAGCTTCGATCTCTTTGAAGCAAGCAGTAAACTAACCCTAGCCCCACAAAGTCAAGTGGTCAAAAGGCCTGAAAAGGCCAGGTTTTGCGGTCCCAGCAGGACACTGCTCAGCGGGTCCTCACCTGCTGAGAGGCAGGGCATGGAGGGGCTAGTGTGCTAGGATAGGGTCTATAGAGGGACGATATAATCGACTGGAATGAAACAGGTTTTGTGTAACTGGCCCAGTTTCCCGTGAATCGTTGCCGCTGCCCTTCTTTTTCGGCATAATGCGACCTGGAAACCTGTCGCTTAAGCTATTGTTCAGACACAGTATGGCAATTGCTGCGAATTCTTTGAGGAATGCATCGCTTGGAGGACAATCAACATGATCAAATTATATGGCACAACAATTAGTAATTATTACAACACGGCGAAACTTGCGCTTGTCGAGAAAGACCTTCCATTTGAAGAAGTCTCGATCATGCCGAGCCAAGACCCCGAGGTCCTGGCAGCAAGCCCAATGGGGAAGGTTCCCTACATTGAGGTCGATGGCGCCACCTTAATCGAGACAAACGTGATCTTCGATTATCTCGAAGATATTCAACCGCACCCTACGCTCTATCCTAACGATCCCTGGGCGAAGGCCAAAGCGAAAGAAATCATACGCGTTGTAGAGCTCTATCTCGATTTGCCAGCGCGGCGCCATCTCGGGACTGTTTACTTTGGCGCGCCTGTGGACCAAACTGCTTATGAACAAGTCCGGCCGGCGCTTGATAAAGGCCTGCGTGCTCTCAAGCAGCTCGCGCGGTTCGAGCCCTATATCGCCGGGGATACTTTTACTTTTGCCGATATCGCCGCCTATTTTCAGCTGCGTTTTACCAATTTGCACACCGCAAAAATATATAACTGGGACATTACCGACACGGTGCCCGAACTTGCCGCGTACTTGGCAATGGTCAGTGAACGTCCGTCAGTCAATGCCGTTGATTCCGTTATGCAAGAAGCCCTAGTGGCGTTCCTACCGAAGTAAGGAATTAGACTATGGCCCACGAAATAAAACTCTATGGTTTCGGGCCGACACGTGCGAGGCTGGGTGCTGGCCCTGCTGGTGGGCATGCTGTTAAAGCGAAAAGGTCCGATCTCCATACACAGTTGTGTTCGAGGCCGCCTCGTGCTAGTAAGCAGCATCATGGATTCTGATGGGTACGATCGGAAAAAGGCCGCGGCGCTTGCCCGCCAGGTCGGCACCGACTTCGGGGCGTCCATGGCGGTTGCGCTGGCATACGTGGGAGACCGCTTGGGCCTCTTCAAGTCGCTGGCGCCAGGCGCGGCTCTGACAACGGCGGAAATTGCGGCGCAGACCGGGCTGAACGAGCGATACGTGCGCGAATGGGCGGCAACAATGGCGGCCGCCGGATATCTCGACTACAGCCCGTCAGAGGCCAGATTCCGGATGAACCCCGAACAGGCAATAGTCCTCGCAAACGAGGACACTACCTTCTTCACGGCGGGTGCGTTTCAGTACGCAGTTGCGTGTTATCGGCAGCTGGATAAGGTGATGAGCGCCTTTCAACACGGTGGAGGGGTGCCATTCGCTGAGTTCGGTCCAGAGATTGTCGAAGCCATCGAGCGCCTGTTCCACGTTGGCTATGAGACGTGGGTTGCTGACCACTGGATTCCGGCGGTGCCGGATATTCATTGGCAACTTGAGCACGGGGGCGAGGCGGCCGAGGTCGGCTGCGGTGCCGGTCAGTGTCTCATTCCGGTCGCCCTCGCGTTCCCCAAGTCGCGGTTCTACGGATACGACGTTGATGCCCGCTCGCTCGAGCGCGCACGGGAGAAGGCCAGACGAGCTGGGATTGGAGACCGCCTCACCTTTGAACAGATTGCGGCGGAAAGCCTTCCCTTTCAGGAGCGGTTTGACCTGGTGATGGCCTTCAATTGCATTCACGACATGGCGCGCCCGCGGGCGGCGCTGGCCGGTATGCGCCACGTGTTGAAGCCCCAGGGCGCTTTGCTATGGTCGGAAGCTGAGGTTTCCGACCGACTTGAGGACAACCTCAACACCTTCGGGCGAACCCTGTATGGCGCTAGCACGATGCACTGCCTGACGGTGTCGTTGGCTCAGAACGGTGAAGGTCTTGGCTCTGCTATCGGCGAGAACCTGGCGCGGAGCCTAGCCACGGAGGCTGGGTTCACAACGTTCGAGAAGCTGCCCATCAAAAATCCGTACCACCAAGTGTTTCTTGCCTGCCCCTAAGCATTAGTTTCGCAGTTTTTGGCTAGGGTTGGGGCATCATCCGCTAAAGGTGCCACGGCAACATCGATTCCAGTAAGAATAGCTGTAAGCAGTCAGCAATTGGCGTTTGTGCAACAGCGGGTTGTACGGGTTCCCTTTAACACTTCCTGTCTCTGCCCTTCCTCTAGCCGCTCCACCGCATACCGAAGCATTGTTCGAGGCATTGCCTCCCGCCACTTTATCACGTAGTCAAACACCTCCTCCGGATGCTTCTTGCTCGCTTCTTTTAGCATCCAGCTGCAGCCTTTCTGGACCAGATCGTCCTCGTCGCCGAATAGAGACTGCGCTACCTCGAACGCCTCCTTGAGATGTGTGCCCCGCCTTAGTCCATAGATGAGGCTGATGGCTGAGGCCCGCCTCACCCAGCGGTTCTGTGATGAGGTCCACGCCTTAACTTGGGCTAGGAAGTCGGGGTGCTGTAATAGAAAGGCTCCAAGGGTGTGGGTGCAGAAGTCGTCGCAGTCAATCCAGTCATCTATGTACTGCTGTAGTCAATGCTCAAGCACAACGAAGTGCTTGGGGCCAAGTTGCCTTCTGCAGCGATAGCTCCAGTCGAAGGCAATGATCTTGTACTCATAAATACCGATCTCCAACAACTGCTGGCAAAGGATCAGAACCTCACCAATTGTTTTGCCTTTGATGTTGTGGAGGTGAGCGCTTGCGATTTTTCGGATAGCGGGTGTCCTTACGCCCAGGAAATTAGACACGTCCATGTTGTAATGGTCCCGAACGCGCCCCTTGTATTCGGGATCTATGCTGGCTTCGAGGTTCGAGCGCAGGGTGTCGATCATGGTTCAGCCGCACTTGAGGATGTCGTATACCGCTAATGGCTGGGCGCTCAGCTGTGGCCGAAGGCCGGCAGCGGCATGTTAGCAAGCGGCGGCCGCATCGCGATGGCTCTCTCGAGCGTGCTCAACATTCCCCCCTGACTTGTTAATGATCAATATGCAGCCCATTTAAAATGGGCAAATCTTGCAACTCTCACGGCATTTGCCCATTCCCATATTTGCATGATCATGCGAAAAACGTCCAGATTTACAACACCTAGCCTCTCAATCCTCAACGCAGTCGCTATCCCAGAGGCTGCCTAGAGCAATATAAACGGGTAGGAGCCGTTTCGCTCCTACCCATCAGAGGATGGTGTGAGGAATAGAGCGGGAGGCCACTTCGGAGGCACCGCCTTGGGTGTGCTTAACTGACCGAGACACTGATCCGTCGGGGTTTGGCTTGCCCAGCCTTGGGAAGCTCAAGTTCCAGGACTCCATGGGTCATACGCGCTGTGATGCGGCCTGTGTCGATCTCGTTCGACAAGGTGAACCGCCGTACATAGTTCCCTACATTGTACTCAGTATATACCGGGGCCGGATCTTCATAGTCCTGGATCGACACCTGCCCCTCGATTGAAAGGACTCCATCGACAACGTTAATCTCAACCGCCTGCTCGTCGACTCCCGGCATATCCGCTCGCAACCACAGACTGTCAGCTGTCTCGTAGATGTCCACTGCAGGAAGATATGTCCGGCCCGGACGAGTGTGTTCGTGATTAGTGGCTTCCTGTTTACCTTGTGTGGTAGGTTCTTGATTCGTCATTGTTCCGCACCTCCTTTTGTAAATGGCTATGTGCTCGGTTAGGCTGCCTTGACACTTATCTGGCGAGGTTTGGCCTCTTCTTTCTTAGGGATTTTGATGGTCAGTATCCCTTGCTTGCAGGAGGCGTCCGCTTGACTTAGATCCAGATCCGTTGGTAACTGTAGTGAGCGCGAGAACTGACCTGAGAACTGGTCATTATTCCGCTCGCGGCGGTGAAAGCTGCCACCCTCTGAGGTGGCGATTTCCCTTTTACCGCTAACGACAAGGGTGCGACCCTGGCTCTCAATATTGAGGTGCTCAGGGGTTACCCCCGGAACTTCGACCCGAACAATATACCCGTCCTGGTTACTAAAGACATTGACGGGGGGAAAGACGCCGCGGCCAGATAGACCAAGGTCAAGGCCAAACGGATTGCTGAACCCTCGCTCAAGAGCGCTTTGCAAATTGAGCAACGCATTGATGGGGTCATGCTGGGGAGAGAATCGAATGAGTGCCATCTTGATCTCCTTTCCTGTGCCTTAAGTTACATAGACACCCGCGGTTGTCTTTAACGCCTAGCACTATGTGTGATTAACAGGAATCTAAGATCGACTTAGCGTATGTCAAGAGGTGCCGGAAACGTATCGAACATAGACAACTGATACAAAAAGCACTGACCGTAATAATCACGCAAGGTGCATCACCCGACAATATATTTCTACAGCAATCCGCAATTTGCTACTTGCCTATCAACAAGACAAGCCTTACATATCTCTTAAGATATTTTGTCGGTAGGGGCGTTACTGCTAATGAAGGAGAAAGAAGAGTATGAGAGCTATGGTTATGATCGAGATGGTTCGCGACCGCCGTGGGGTTTGGGTTGCTCCCTGGGAGATGAGGCCGCAGCCGGATCCGGCATCCAATCAGGAGGGGCAAGCAGCCGTAAAGGATAAAAGGTCTGCTCAGCCGCAACCAGCAAAACAATCGTGGAGAGCAATGTTTCGGGCTCTGATTCTTGCGTGGCAAGGAGGATGGCCAGGCTTTCGTCAGCAGGCTGCCTAGGTGCGTCATAGCTCGCCAAATCTGGAGGGAAGAAAACGAAAATATGGCAGTCAGATTTCAAGATTACTATGAGACCCTTGGCGTACCTTGGAGCGCCTCACAAGATGAGATACAAAAGGCTTATCGGAAGCTGGCCCGGAAGTATCATCCTGATGTGAACAAAGAGAAGGGGGTTGAAGAGAAGTTCAAGCAGATTAACGAAGCCTACGAGGTTCTCAAGGATCCCGAGAAACGTCAAAAGTATGATGTGCTGGAAGCAAACTGGCGCGATGGGCAGGAGTTTACTCCCCCACCAGGCTGGGAAGGAGCACATTTTGAGTTTTGGCAATATCCGCAGGGAAAGGTTGGGTTTGAGCGAGAGAATTTTCAGGCAGCGAGAGATTTTAGCGATTTCTTTGAGATGCTTTTTAGTCAAAGGCCCGACGGGTTTACCTCTGGCCAGCGAGCGACCAGGGCAGGGGCTGGCAACTGGTCCCTATATAGACAGGATCAGGAGGCGGACCTCACTATCAGCTTGGAAGATGCCTACCAGGGTGCGTCCAAAACTGTTACCCTACAGACACTCGAGCTAGACTCTGACGGCATGCCACAGCAGAGAGCAAAACAATACGAGGTGAAAGTTCCTGCTGGGGTGACCGAGGGGGCACGCATTTGGCTGGCAGGGCAGAGGGGAATCGGCGCTGGCAAGCCCGGTGACCTCTTCTTACGAGTGCACATTGCTGCCCATCCGGTTTTTCAACTCCAGGGGCGTGATCTCCTTATGACTGTGCCCATTACGCCTTGGGAGGCAGCATTGGGAGGAAAGGTGGACGTGTCGACACTCGATGGTCCGGTGAACATGACCCTGCCCCCTAGCACCCAGGGAGGACAGCGTTTTCGGATTCGAGGTAAGGGCCTATCTCACGAACAAGGAGTAAGAGGAGACTTGTATGTTAGGGTGCAGATTGTTGTGCCCAAGAAGCTAAGCGCCGATGAACACGAACTCTTTCAACAGCTGGCTACCCACTCTTCTTTCAATCCCCGGAAGGAACAAAGAGCAGTGTAATGATAGCCATAGGGGAGTAATAAGCTCCCCTTTTTTCTTGGAAGACAGAACAAAAAAGGCCAGGGGAGCCGTTACCTCTCCTGGCCTAAAAAGCTCAAGAAAAATCAATGATTTCTGTAACTTACAATGCCTGTATGGAACTTACCTTTCCTGCAGCTTCTGCCATCCCAAGCCCAGGTATGAAGTTTTCAGGATTAAAAAATTCCTCAAAAATGTGTATAGAACAAAGCCCACCTTACACAGCTATCTCGCATGTATCTGTCCCATCCTGCCAGCAGCAACCCCACCATCTACGGTCACCGCTGCCCCGGTCATAAATGACGCTTCCTCGGAGCAGAGAAAAAGGCTCACCCGACCAATCTCCTCAGGCTCAGCTATCCGTCCCAGGGCATGCTGCCTGGCTACGCGCTCGGTTTGTGCGGGATTGTTGATGTCAATCACTTCCCCTAGCATGGGTGTTCGCACTCCACCTGGACAGATGCAGTTAATGCGAATATTTTCCTGGCCATGGTCAAGGGCAAGGGACTTGGTGAGATGGATCACCCCGGCTTTGGCCGCACAGTAAGCAAAGTGCTGCGGCATGCCAATAAGCCCGGCTACAGACGCAATGTTGACAATGCTGCCTCCGCCGCTTTTGCGCATAGCGGGAATTGCATACTTGCAGCCCAGAAACACGCCCTTGAGGTTGGTATTGACAATGCGATCCCAGTCTTCTTCGGTGGTTTCTTCGATGCCCTTAAACAGTGTAGTCCCAGCATTGTTAATGAGAATGTCCAGCCTGCCATAACGGGAGACCGCAGTCTCCACTAAGTGACGGACCTCGTCTGCTTTAGTAACATCCACTCTGATTGCAGACGCCTGGCCTCCTTCTTGTCGGTTAATAAGGCCAGCAGTCTCTTCAGCGCCATTGGCGTTAACATCCCCTACTACTACCTTTGCTCCCTCCTGGGCAAAAAGCTGCGCTGTGGCCCGACCCTGACCTGATCCGCCACCAGTAACAACAGCCACCTGACCGGTAAGTTTCATGGTCTATCCCTCCTTTCCGAAGAAGCTATCAGCCCCAGATCCAGTGAAGAGTGATGAATTGAGGAGCTAGAAAAAATTCTTAACTGCCCTGTGCTGATGGCTGAGTGCCTGCTTGTCGGGCCTGCAGTATCTGTCGGGCCTCATCGGGCGTGGCCACCTCAAGGCCCATATTGCGAATGGCCGCCGCTGCCCGGGCCGTGATCTGGGCATTAGTCAGTTTACCTTCGTTCGTGTACTGGTAGTCTTCTAATCCCAAACGTACGTGTCCGCCCATGCTAACAAATAGCGGCACGAAGGGTAGGATATCCCCACCAATGTAAGAGCCAAACCAATTGCACTTAACCCCTTCAATCATGCCCAGGTAAGCATCAAGACTCCGTACCGATGGAGGAAGGCCAAACAAGTCGCTGAAATAGAACTTGAGTAACAGTGGCTCGTCCAGCAGCCCCATGTCAAGAAAGTTGAGGGCTGCTCGCAGAAACCCTGGCTCAAAAATCTGCAGGGTTGGACGTAGACTAAGTTCGCGGCAGCCCTCGAGGAAATAACGGATGGTGTCATAAGAGTTTTGGTAGACAAAGTGCCCACCCCGAATGGTTTTGTTTTTGGAATTATACTCGGCAAAGTTAACCGATCCCATGTCGGCAGCGCCAATATCGAGCCGGGTTTGCGGATCTTTACATAGCTCATAGAAGTGCTGAAAACGCACGGCTGGATCCTCACCAAAGGGAAACGTTGGCCACATAAGTGGCTGGCATTTCTCGCGGGTGAGAGTAATGGCCCGGGCATAATAGTCAAGGGTCTGCACCCAGGTGCCGTCTGGCTCACGTACATGGATGTGGATAAGCGCGGCACCGGCCTGGCAGGTGGCAATAGCGTCCTGAGCAATCTCCTCTGGACCGTAGGGAATGTTGGGATTTTGCTCCTTGGTGGCGTTGCCGTTAGTCGCAGCCTCAATCATGACCTTGCCCATAATAGTCCTCCTTGTTGTGTGAAATGGTTGTGTAAAATGAGAGATTTACTTTTCCAGTTTCTAGAACATTTTTCCCTGCATTGCCAGCGGCAGCCTAACGAAAAGGTTGGCATTAGGCCAAAGAAAGTGTAGAGTAACCCTGGCCATTGTTTGAAAAGGAGGGGAAGGTATGCTGGCATTGGACCATATACGTATTCTGGACCTTACGCACTTTGAGGCTGGGCCCTCGTGCACCGAGATCCTGGCCTTTCTGGGGGCCGACGTTATCAAGGTTGAGCCTCCTCTGGCCGGTGAACCAGGCCGCTCAATTTTTGCCGACAAGCCTGGCCTCGACTCCTACTTTTTTGTGCTGCTTAATGCCAATAAGCGTAGTATCACGCTCAACCTCAAAAGTGAGAAAGGACATGGGCTTTTTTGCGACCTTGTCAAACAGATGGATGTGGTCATTGAGAATTATTCCCTTGGCACTATGGAGGATCTGGGATTAGGCTATGAGATCTTGTGCGAGCTCAATCCCCAGCTGATCTATGCCACGATTAAGGGATTTGGTACCTATGGACCCTGGAGCGCTTTTAAAAGCTTTAATACGGTTGCCCAGGCTGCTGGTGGAGCCATGAGCATCACTGGCTTTGCCGAGTCTCCGCCGCTCAGGCCAGGGCCTACCATTGGCGATACGGGCACTGGTATCCACTGTGCAGTAGGCATCCTTGCGGCTCTGCTGCAACGGGGAAAAACCGGTCAGGGACAGCATATTGAGGTGTCCATGCAGGATGCGGTGGTGAACTATGTGCGTGTGCCCATGCGGCACCACCTGCAGACCGATATGGTTGTCAAGCGTGGAGGAAATCGACTGAGTCATATTGCGCCTACAGACACCTACCCTTGTCATCCCGGTGGTCCGAATGACTACATCTATCTTATGGCAACCTCACAAGCGATGTGGGAGAGTATCCTCAGGACAATCGGCCGGGAGGATCTGCTGGGTGATCCGCGTTACACCGAGGTTCCAGAACGTAACAAGCGCTTTGACGAGGTCTATGCCATCATTCAGGCGTGGACGGAAAAGCATAACAAGTTTGAGGTGATGGAGAGAATGGGAAAGGCAGGGGTGCCCTGCGGAGCAGTGTTTGACTCAGAAGATATTATGACCCATCCTCACCTACACGAGCGAGGTATGATCACTACCGTAGACCATCCCACCAGGGGGTTAATAACAATGCCAGGCTGTGCGGTGCAGATGACTGATTCTCCCGTGGAGGTCAAGCCCTCGCCGCTTCTTGGTCAGCACAACGAAGAAGTCTACGGAGATCTTTTAGGTTTGACGTCAGACTCACTTAATGAACTTAAAAAAGAGGGGGTCATTTAATCCCCCCACTCTAACCCTCCCTCGCCAAGGGGGAGGGAATTGCTGATGGGAGAAAGCATGAAGTTTGGACTCTTTTACCAATTGCCGTGCGCAGACTCACAATCTCAGGTGACACGTTATCAGGAGACCATTGAGCAGGTTGTTGCTGCTGATGAGCTAGGCTTTGACTGTGCCTGGATGGCAGAACTGCACTTTTTTAAGCCTTTTTCCATTATGCCCTCGCCTCTTATTGTTGCTACTGCTATTGCTCAACAGACCAAGAGGATAAGGCTGGGAACAGCCGTTAACCTCTTACCGCTCTATCCGCCACTACGCTGTGCTGAAGATGGGGCCACGGTGGATATCCTGACTAACGGCCGCCTAGACTTTGGTGTAGGCCGAGGTGCTATCCCTTTACACTTTCAGGGATTTAATGTGTCTCGCGAGGAGAGTCGCGAGCGCTTTGAGGAGGCGTTGCAGATCATTGAGAAAGCCTGGACTAATGAGAGCTTTTCTTTTGACGGCCAATACTACCAGGTACCGGAAACCTCGGTAGTGCCTAAGCCAGTGCAAAAGCCCTACCCCCCTATTCGTATTGCCGCCAACAGTCCAGAGACGGCAGCCTTTGCTGGTAAACATGGCTATCCGATTTTTGTGGCTTCGGTAGTGAACCCAGGGCAGAAGATGCATGAGCAGGTGGCGACTTACAAAGAGGCTTGTAGTGAGGCCGGTCGTCAGGCCACCAAAGAGGATATAGCCTTAATGTTTTTCTTTAATGTTGGGGACAGCCCAGAACAGGTGCGGCGGGAGGTCGAGCCTAGCATCAACAATTACTTCCATAGCGCCGCGCAGATGATACGCCTAGGCGAAAGACAGCAGCAGGATGAATCCTACAAGTACTTGCAAGATGCACAGAAGCGTATGGAGAGTATTACTTATGAAACGGTCGAGCGTGACCTGGCTATTTACGGCTCGCCCCAGCAGTGTATCAACAAGGCTACCGACCTGTTTAAAGAATTGAACATGGGGCATCTGCTTTGCTGGTTTAACCCTGGTGGTATGGTGCCACACCGTCGGGTGTTGAACTCCATGGAGCGCTTTGCCAAGGAAGTGATGCCTGCCCTACGGGATCTATGAAGCTCCTACGGGATCTATGAAGCTCCTACGGGATCTATGAAGCTCCTTGCTCTGCCCTCCTCTTCAAAAGATTTAGAGGCGGGTTTCAAACCTGGCCTTACCCCTGAGAAGGAAAGGGAGGATCCTGCAATGTGTTGTCTGGTAGCCTTTGATAACGATTTACCCTTGGTAGGATAGTTCTGGCGGGTATAGGTCCTAGCACAGAGTGGCGTAAGTAATTCCCAGGTTTCATGATATTCCGTAGGGGCAGGCACCGGGGCCTACCCATTAGGCAATTGCCTCTACAGGGAAAACCCTGCAAGGATTTCCGCTGTGCTGATCCAGTGCCTCAAGAAAAACCAGGAAGGCAGAAGCATATGAAATGTCTGCACTGCCAGCACGAAAATAGCGATACAGCCAAGTTCTGCGAGGAATGTGGTACCAGGCTAGTCCGGGTTTGCCCTAGTTGTGGTTATGAGGTGAGCCCCAGGGCTAAGTTCTGCGGAGAATGTGGTACCTCTCTCACAGAACAGACTCCAGCCTTCCCCCGTATTCAGATAGATAAACAGACAAGTGGGCAGCGAGGCGCGGCTACTCTGGTCGGACCTCTATCATCCGGGCGTGGGGTGTTTGAGGTCGAACGCCGTCAGTTAGCGGCGGAGCGCCGCCAGTTAACGGTGATGTTTTGTGATTTAGTTGGCTCTACTGCTCTCTCAGAGCAACTAGATCCCGAAGAGCTGCGAGAGGTAGTGCGTGCCTATCAAGAAGCGTGCGCCACAGTCATCAGCCGTTTTGAGGGACATATTGCTCAGTATCTGGGTGATGGGCTTTTGGCCTACTTTGGCTATCCGACGGCTCACGAAGATGACCCGCAACGGGCTGTACGTGTGGGGTTAGAGATTGTAGGGGCCATTCATCAATGGCCCCTACAGAGTATTCGATTACCCTACCCTGTGCAGGTGCGTATTGGGGTTCACACGGGCCCAGTGGTGGTGGGAGAAATAGGAGGAGGAAGAAAACACGAGCAGCTGGCCCTAGGCGATACGCCCAACATTGCGGCCCGGATCCAAGGGATTGCTGAGCCTGATACGGTGGTAATCAGTTCAGCTACCTACCGGCTAGTGCAAGGATTGTTTGAGTGCTGTGAGCCTGATCCTCGCACATTAAAGGGCATATCAGCGCCGGTGAAGGTATACCAGGTCCTGCGTGAGAGTGGAGTCTCCAGCCGCTTTGAAGTGGCGGTCAATAAAGGGTTGACTCCGCTTGTGGGAAGGGATCAGGACGTGGGGCTCTTGCTGGAGCGTTGGGAGGAAACGAAGGAAGGGGAGGGGCAAGTAGTATTAATGAGTGGCGAGGCAGGTATTGGCAAATCTCGCTTGGTGCAGGTGTTGAAAGAGCGGGTGACAGAGGAGGCTTATACCAGGCTAGAGTGCCGCTGTTCGCCCTATCACCAGAACAGCGCCCTTTATCCTGTTATTGATCTATTACAGCGAATGTTTGAGCTTAAAAGGGAAGATTCTCCCCAGGCGAAACTACAGAAGCTGGAGGCTGGCCTCTCGCAATATCGCTTGGCCCTGCCAGATACGGTGCCCCTCTTTGCCTCCCTGCTCTCGGTGCCGGTGCCCGAGTCCTATGCTCCTCTCGACCTGACTCCCCAAAGGCAGAGAGAGAAAACGTTGGAAGCCTTGCTGACCATGTTGTTGGAGATAGCCGCAAAACGATCTCTGCTGTTTATAGTGGAGGGCCTGCACTGGGTGGATCCCTCAACTTTAGAGTTTTTAAGTCTCCTGATCGATCAGGTGCCAACGGCTCGCATTCTTGTTCTGCTGACTTTTCGTCCAGAATTTACCCCACCATGGGTTACCCGCTCCCATTTAACTCACCTTACGCTTAACCGTTTATCTCGCGGACAGGCAGAAGTCATGGTGGAAAGGGTGGCGGGAGGCAAGGCCTTGCCCCCCAGGGTATTCCAGCAGATTGTGGCCAGAACCGACAGAATTCCGCTGTTTGTGGAAGAGTTGACCAAGATGGTACTGGAGTCGGGGTTGTTAAGGGAAAGGGAGAATTATTATGAGCTGATAGGTCCTCTGCCCCCGCTGGCCATTCCTACCACGCTTCAGGACTCGCTCATGGCTAGGCTGGATCGGCTGGCCACAGCAAAAGAGGTAGCGCAGCTCGGGGCTACCCTGGGAAGGGAGTTTACCTATGAGTTGCTGCAGGCGGTCTCACCTCTAAACGAAGGGACTTTGCAAAGGGAACTCACCCGGTTAGTGGCAGCGGAACTCCTCCACCAGCGAGGCCTTCCGCCGCAGGCACGTTATATCTTCAAACATGCCCTCATTCAGGAGGCGGCTTATCAGTCGTTGTTAAGAAGCAAAAGGCAGCAGTATCATCAACGGATTGCCCAAGTTTTGGAGGAGCAATTTCCTGAGACCAGAGAAGCCCACCCCGAGCTTCTGGCTCGTCACTATATGGAGGCAGACCTAACAGAGCAGGCCATTGCCTACTGGCAGGGAGCTGGACAGAAGGCAGTCGAGTGCTCGGCTAATGTAGAAGCGATCGGTCACCTCACTAAGGGACTGGAGCTGCTTCAGACCCTGCCAGATACTCCTAAGCGTACCCAGCAAGAACTCGCACTGCAAATCGCCCTGGGGACTCCTCTGATAGCTACTAAGGGCTATGCTGCCCCAGAGGTGCAAAAAGCCTATGCCCGAGCGCGAGAGTTGTGTCAGCAGGTGGGAGAAACACCCCAATTTTTCCCGGCGCTACGGGGGTTGTGGGTATTTTGTGAAGTGCGGGCGGAGTTGCGGACAGCCCAGGAACTGGGAGAGCAACTCCTCACTATGGCCCAGACCCTGCAGGATCCGGCTCTTCTTGTAGAGGCTCACCGAGCGCTGGGGAATACTTTATTCTGGTTTGGAGAGTTTGCTTCTGCTCAAGCACACTTGGAGCAGGGGATTAGCCTCTATAACCCCCAGCAGCATCGCTCCCTGGCTTTCCTCTACGGCACCGACCCCAGGGTGATTTGCTTATTTTATGTAGCGTGGGTTCTGTGGTATCTTGGCTATCCGGATCAAGCTCTCAAAAAAATCCAAGAAGTTTTCCAGGAATTGTCCCACTCCCACAGCCTGGCTGTTGCCCTGAACGGGGCCGCCTTTTTCCATCAGCTTCGCCGGGAGAGACAGGCCGCCCAAGAGCGAGCAGAGGCCGCGATTGCGCTCTCTACTGAACAGGGGTTTACGCTCAACTTGGCAATGGGCACTATCCTGCAGGGCTGGGCATTGGCTGGACAGGGAGAGGAACGGATTCTCCAGATGCGTCAGGGCATGGCCGCCTATCGGGCCACGGGGGCAGAGGTGGCACGACCATGGTTTCTTGCCCTGCTGGCCGAGGCGTATGGGGAAAGAGGACAGGTTGAAGAGGGGTTTACCCTACTGGCCGAGGCCCTCAATATAGTGCGCAAGACTGGAGAACATTTCTATGAGGCGGAGTTGTATCGGCTAAAAGGCGAGCTGCTGCTGGTGCAGGTCTTGCCAGCACAGGAGGGCAAAAGTGGCAAGATATCGGAGGCCAAGGAATGTTTTCGCCAGGCTATCGACATTGCCCGCCGCCAAAGTGCTAAGTCACTGGAACTGCGGGCGGTGATGAGCTTGAGTCGTCTTTTACAAAAACAGGGCAAGAATGCAGAATCTCTACAGATGCTGGCGGAAATCTACGGTTGGTTTACCGAGGGGTTTGACACTATAGACCTCAAGGAGGCTAAAGCACTGCTCGAAGAACTCGGAGACTAAGGGGGTGGGAATATGAAGGAAAAAGGGGAGCAGTGTTTACCAGGATTTCTCTTGCTTTCTCCTACATTCTAAAGAATAAGATAGATAGAAAAAAGCCCCATAAGGACCTATGGAGCAAGAGGGAACTTAGAGGCGGTCCTGACTTAGAGATGAAGTACATATAATTCAACGAAAGGAGGGTCGAACCATGATGGATTTAATGATCCGAGGAGGTCTGGTAGTGACCCCGCAAGAAGTGGGAGAGATGGATGTCGGAATCCGTGACGGAAAAATTGCGGCTTTGGCTTGGCCGGGCGTCCTTACGGGAGAAGCCGGGCGGGTCATAGATGCCCAGGGCAAAATCGTTATGCCTGGTGGTATTGAGCCACATGCGCACATTGGCATCCCGGTACCCAAGATTTGGTCAGGGCAAGCTGAAGTTATAACCCAGCCACCGGAGGCGGCTAGCCGGGCCGCCGCTTTTGGGGGAGTAACCACTATTATTGACTTTGCCGGTGCTCTTGATCTTGAGGCTAGAGGAGAGTCGGCTCCCAGGTCGATTATGGAGGTTTTGGAGGAACGACGGGAGGCTTTCAGAACCCACTCTTATACCGACTTTACTTTCCACTACATCCTGGCAGGTGCGGTTACCCCGCAGACCATTGGCCAGATTGGTGAGGCGATCCAGGAGGGTGTGGCCAGCTTCAAAATTTTCACAACTTTTCCCCCTATTCGGGTTCCCTATGGTCATCTCTGGGCTATTTTTGAGCAAGTGGCCAAGTATGGGGGGATTATGGCCGTCCATGCCGAGGAGGACGACATTGTCTCTTATATGACCGAAAAATTAACCCGGGAGGAGCGTAACCAGGGTTATAACCTACATCTGGTACATAATAACCTCTCCGAGGATATTTCCTTTCGTAAAATTATTCGCCTAGCTCAACATACCGGGGTTGGCATATACTTTGTCCATACTACTGCCAAGGAAGGAGTAGCGGCCATTGCCGAAGCCCGCAGCCAGGGTCAGCCGGTGTATGGCGAGGCCCTGCATAATTATTTGGAGTTCACCTGCGAGGACTATAAGAAGCCTGGTGGCACCTCCATTCACACCTATCCTGCCATTAAGTTTCCTGACGATCGGGATGCTTTAGTCGCCGGCCTGCTCGATGGTCGGCTGTCTACTACGGCCACAGATGAGTACACGACCTACAAGGGTGTCAAGCTGTTTGGTGACACCATACAGAGTGTATGCGGCGGCCATAACGGTATCGAGACCCGAATTCCGGTGGCCTTCACCAAGTTTGTCTCTCAGCGGCAAATGGCCCTACAGAGATTAGCAGAGATCACCTCTACTAACGCGGCCAAGATTCTTGGCCTCTACCCCCAGAAAGGGGCGATTGCGTTGGGAAGCGACGCAGACCTTGTCCTTCTCGATCCCCAAATGAGGAAAACGTTAACCCTGGATGACCTGCACGCTGACTCAGATTACAGCATCTGGGAAGGGTTTGAGTGCCAGGGCTACCCGGTGATGACCATTCTCAGAGGGAAGGTGATTGTTGAAGATGGTAAGCTAGTCGGGACTTCTTCGGATGGCCGGTGGCTGGCAAGGAAAGTTTCTTCCGACATCCTGGCCAAGCCGGCGCTCTAAGTCGCACCTTGTGACATTGGGTTGTGATTGCCTCTGGCAGTTATGACCTGTCAGGCTGGGCTCTGGTCTTGACTCTTTTGTCATTCCTGCGAAGCCTGTCCCTGAGAAATCAGGGAGCAGGAACCTAGAGCCCTAGTCCCTTCCCGGATTCCCGCTTGCGCGGGAATGACAGGAGTGTACCAATCTTATGTAGAGTCTGATTTAGGAGGTAGGTCTCATGCAAAGGAGTGAAGATCGCATTCTTACCACCCATGTTGGTAGCTTGCCGCGCAACCCTACTCTAGCAGACCTGTTAATCCGACAAGAACGGGGAGAATCTGTTGATGGAGCAGAGCTCAATCAGCAGATTGAGGCTGCTGTCCAGGTAGTTGTTCATAAGCAGTTGGCAGCAGGCATTGACATTGGCAACGATGGCGAGCAACCACGAGTTGGCTTTCAGACCTATGTGGCCCAGCGCATGAAGGGGTTTGGTGGGGAGAGCGCACGGCCTACCCCACAAGACTTCCTTGAGTTCCCCGATTATGCTGCTATGGTGCGCGCCCGAGGAATGACGGGGGCTAAAATTTTTAATGCTCCGCAAGCGGTGGCGGAAGTACAATATGCTGATCTGGGCGAAGCTGAGAAGGAATGTGATCTCTTCCTCCGTTGTACCGATCAACACTCGCAGAGGTTTACCGAACGTTTCATGACCGCAGCCTCACCGGGCATTATTGCCACCACCCTGCTCAACGCTTACTACAACTCCCATGAAAGCTATGTACTGGCCTTAGCTAGGCAAATGAAAAAAGAATACGAGTTTATTCACTCTAAGGGACTGATTCTGCAGCTCGACTGCCCGGATCTGGCCATGGAGCGCACGTTTCTTTTCCAGCATGAGCCTCTGCTGCGCTTTCAGAAAATTGTGGAGACCCACATTGAAGCCATCAACCTGGCTACGGAGAATATTCCTGCTGAGCGGATTCGCCTGCATGTTTGCTGGGGAAACTATGATGGACCGCACAATCACGATGTACCCCTGGAAGACATCCTGCCTACTCTCTACCAGGCTAAAGTTGGGGCTCTGTCCCTCGAACTGGCTAATCCTTGCCACCAGCATGAGTACAGGGTACTCAAAAAATATCCTTTGCCTGACTCGATGCTTCTCCTTCCCGGCGTGATTGACTCGACCATCAATTATATTGAGCACCCGGAGGTGGTAGCAGACAGAATTATGCAGGTAGTCGAGGCCGTAGGAGATAAGAGTCGGGTGATTGCCTCTACAGATTGTGGTTTTGGTACCTTTGCTGGGTGGGAGATGGTAGCAGAGAGTGTGGTCTGGGCCAAAATGCGAGCTCTCAAGGAGGGAGCTGAGATCGCCAGCTCACGGCTCTGGGGCTAAGGGATCCAGGAGACTAAAATGATCCTGCTCTCTGGATTGAAGGCTAATAGCTGAACGTCTACCTTACGCTACCCACCCATGTTGCAGAGTGTGCACATATCCGGGTGGATACCACCATTTCCCCACGCCGCAAAAAGGGCAGCGCTTAGGCAGGCTCCCACGTTTGTATTCCGGTACATCCGCCAGAGGTTTTACCGCTCCCTCAAAGGTCTCGTCTCGCCCTACCCGCTGCGTGGTCATGTAAAGCCCCATCCCGCAATCAGGACAGGACAGGATTGTGCCCGAGTATAGGAAAGGCATATAGGTAATTTGGTCTGGTGAAAGCTTCACCATAGTACTCTCCTCCAGATGGGATACCTTTTTGCTGTTTTCTATAACACATTCTTGCTCTGCCCGACACTCCCCTCTTGCTCTGCCCAAGAATTGTTCTATAGTACGAAAGTAGATCGATTCTGCTAAACTGATAATCTATGCCGTCCGCTACATTGATCTTCCCATTACTCGGCCGGGTCAGTGCCCCCCCTCAGGTACTGCTGCCTAACAGGGTCCTGTTGTGGCGATGGGAGGACTACCGAGACCTCGTGTGCCGTTGGCGTGACCAAGTGCGACAAGCCGCTCCTTCGCAGCGCATCCGTGCCTTGTTGTTAGAAGCGTTTCCCCCGCGAATGCTTTTTCCTCCACATGTCCGGGCTGCCGCCGCCCATGCTGTGCAAACCGCTCAACGACGAAGCCAGCATGATCTCTATCAAGCCCTGACAAATCTTTACAATGCTCTGGCGCTATTAGCAGGGTCGCAGCGGGAAGACGAGGTGCTCTTTCCCCAGTAGATGGACTTTGTCAGAGTCCACATCCTACCTTCTCACCCTACATGCAGAAGGACGCTCCACAAGGAGGCTCTATGACGGATGAAGCATGGCAACGTATAGGTATACGCATTGGTCATGCCGACGACCGTGAGGCATTAACCGGCTGCACAGTAGTTCTCTGTGAGGAAGGAGGGGTATGTGGAGTAGATATTCGTGGGTCAGCCGTAGACACCCGACAGACAGAAGTCCTCAACCCCTTGCACATTGTGGAAAAGATCCAGGGCATCCTACTTACTGGGGGTAGTGCTTTTGGTCTAGATGCTGCCGGTGGGGTGCAGCGCTATCTAGAGGAGCGAGGTAAGGGCTTCGACACCTTGGTTGCTCGGGTGCCTATTGTTCCCACAGCGGTGATTTTTGACCTTGCCCTGGGAAAGGTGAATGTGCGGCCAGACGCAGCTATGGGTTATCAGGCATGTGTGAATGCTACGGCGGGTCCAGTAACTGAGGGGAGTGTTGGGGTCGGCACCGGAGCCACAGTGGGAAAGCTCTTTGGCCTTGAGCGGGCGATGAAGGGCGGTGTGGGCTTCTGTCGCCACATCCAGCCCGATGGTCTGATTGTTGCCGCTCTCTTTGTGGTCAACGCCTTTGGCAATGTGGTCGATGTGGATACAGGAAAAACCCTGGCTGGCGTGCGAGAGACCAAAAGGTCTCACACCTTTATAGACAAGGCAGTTTGGTCACAGACAGAGGGAGCCCCGGTCTGGGGAAAGTTTGGCAACACGACTCTGGGGGTGATCATCACCAATGCGGTTCTGTCCAAAAGCGCTGCGGCTAAGGTATCCCAGCTAGCCAATACCGGTTTGGCCAGAGCTGTTTATCCGGCCCACTCAATGTTCGACGGGGACTTGGTCTTCACCTTGACAACGGAAACACAGCAGCGGCTCCCCACCGGGATGGATATCCACCGGGTTGGCTTTCTTGCTGAGCGCCTGGCCTGTCAGGCAATCAAACGGGCAGTGGAGCAGGCGGACGGGTTTGGGCTGATTCCGGCCTGGCGCGATCTACACAGCTGATGGCTTTCTCTGCTGGCAGAGACTTATGACTTCTTCTTGTTCCAGTAAACAGGAGGTCTGATTAGTCAAACTTTATCAATGCCTCTTGTGTCCTGCTAAGTTGTAAACTTTGAGTGATTAGGGATGATCCCATGACACAAAAACGTACTTCGCTTACTCTCACCGTCTACTGTGCCTCCAGCAGACATATCCCCAAACTGTACTTGGAAGCGGCAGCAGAACTAGGGCATCTCATTGTGCTGCACGGTCACACCCTGGTCTACGGTGGCGGTAATATCGGCCTGATGAATGCATTGGCCGAAGCCGTCATGTCCCGCGGGGGTGAGGTCAAAGGGGTTATTCTGAGCGAATTCATTGACCGAGGCTATGCTAACTCTGGCCACGAAATGCACCCAGTAAACGATATGCGCTCGCGCAAGCGTGGGTTGGATGAGCTTGGCGATGCCTACATTGCGCTCCCCGGCGGCTTTGGCACGTTAGAAGAGATCCTGGAGATTATCTCTTTTAAGCAGCTGGGCTTGCACCACAAGCCCATTGTTTTCATTAACACCAACGCCTATTTTGAGCACCTCCTGCATCAGTTTGAGCGAGGCTTTGCCGAGGCTTTTATTCACGAGAGGTTTCGTAACCTTTATACAGTGGTGAACACACCGCAGGAGGCACTCAACATCATTGAGGCTTGGTACGCTTGTCAACCCACCGACTGAGCCCGTGTTCTTCTACAACCGGCTTACGTTCCGACTGGTTAACCCATACCCGCTCTATTTGTCACCCGCGGCAAACAAAGCCTCGCTAGAAAGCTCAATCTGTCCGCTGTTTGAGTTGCGAAAGCTCTCGACGGCCGCAACAACAGAGTTGTGGACCTGCTCCACAACCTCAGGAGTAGCCTGAGCCAAAAGAGCCTTAAGCGGAGTGCCATCCCGAAAAGCTTTCCAGAGCTCTTCGGCCTCCGCAAAACTTGGGGTCACAGTAAACGGTTCGGTGTGGATCTGGACAAACCCCGCCTCTTTGAGGGCTTTCTCCAGTGCCTCGGGGATCCCAAAGGCAAAAGGCAGCGGCGCACCGGGTACGTTAGCCTGAGGAAAGTGCTTTGCCGTCACTTCTCGGAAAAGCTGGATGAGGCGAACTTTCTCTTCCGTCCCCCAAACCACTAGGATGGCTTTTCCGCCTTTGACTAGCACCCGATGCATCTCCCGCAGGGCTCGATCTGGGTGAGGAAAGATCATTAAGCCCAGACGGCAGGTGACTGCGTCAAAAGAGCTGTCAGGAAATTGTAAAGCCTCGGCATCCATAGGACGAAACTCGACATTTTTCAGCCCTTCAGCCTCAACCCGCTGGCGCGCAGTCTTTCCTTGTATTCTTCGGGGTTAAAAGTTTGTTCCGCCATAGACTTTCTCTTCTTATCTGCCCTGGTAGTTGGGTTTTCGCTTTTCCACAAACGCCCGTGCCGCTTCTCTGTGGTCCTCGGTGTTAAAAGTGAGCATCTCATAGGCCAGGGAAGCATCCATAATCAGGTTCACCTGGTCTTTGAGCCATTTATTGACTGCAAGCTTACTCCAGCGGATTGCCCAAGTGGGGCCCTCGGCCAGCTCTTGGGCAAGTTCCTTGGCCTTGGGCAGAACCTCTTCGGGTGGGACCGCGTAGTTGACTAGGCCGATCTTTACGGCTTCTGCCCCGTTAATAAAATGACCTCTCATCAAGAACTCCTTAGCCCGGGCCGGGCCAATAAGGAGAGGCCAGATTACTCCCCCACCATCTCCGGCAACAATGCCGACTCGTACATGGGTATCAGCAAAGCGGGCCTTTTCCGAGGCTACAATCACATCACAAAAGAGGGCTATAGTAGCTCCCAGTCCCACGGCATCCCCGTTAATCGCACCAATAATGGGTTGTTCTACATCGAGCATGTTCTGGACAAGCCGGCGCCCCCCGGCCGGAGTTACCATCGCCCGTCTTTTTCCTTCCTCCCCTCCAGATCTGGAGGCCATGCCTTTCACATCCCCACCCGCGCAGAACGCCTTGCCCGCACCGGTAAGCAGAATAGCGTTGACCTCTGTGTCTTCGGCCAAATCTACCCAAATGCGCTCAAGTTCACGGTGCATTTGGGGATTAATGGCGTTGAGCGATTCCGGGCGGCTAAGCGTTACCGTGGCAAGCTTGTTTGCTTTCTCCACTTTAATGAATTCGTAGCTGTTGTAGTCTGTCATGGCAGAATCCTCCTTTTGCTAGTTTAAGGGTGGCATAGCACACAAAGCACCACCATCACAAGGAGAAAGTTTTGCTGTTGCCTGGCATGGGGCTTTTTCCTATGGTAGGGTCAACCCAAAAGCAGAAAGGGGAACTGTCATGCGGTTGCAAAGCAAAGAGCAACTAACCAACCTGCTGTTGATCTCTCTGGCCGGATATCTCAGGCTTCTTGTGGTGCTGGGGTTTGTGGTGCAAGAAGACGATGAGGATGAAGAAGAATGGGAAAATGATGAGGATGAGTGGGAGGACGATCAAGAGGAAGGGTGGGAAGATGATGAATGGGAAGATGAAGACGACGAGTGGGAAGATGAAGACTAAGACGTCTGCTATAGAAACCTTTCACCTTTTCGATCGCCAGTCTTCAACCAGGATGGCCCACTGCTCATGATCTCGCCATTTCCCGCCGATCTTTAGATACCGGTGTGAGAGTCCTTCCAGTGAACCCACACCGCTTTACCAGCGCTAGGGATCTTGCGTTCCCTGATTGAATGTTGGCTTCAAGCCGGTGCAATTTGAGTTTGGTGAAAGCATACTTAAGGACCAGACCAAGTCCTTCTTGCATGTGTCCCTTGCCTTCATAGGGAGCCAGCGCATAAAAGCCTAAATACGCACTCTGGATGGCTCCACGGGTAATATTGTTCAGATTAATAACTCCGACTAGCTTGTCTGTTTCACGGATGCGCACTAGGAAACCGTTGTAGAGAAGGGCCAAAAACTCTTGGCAGTCGCGGGCGGACGGCCGTCTGATGACCGCCCGTGATCTAGGATCAGGATACCTCTCTGGCATCATCTGCCTATGTCTTGTGGTAATCCTAGTAGTAGAGGAAATATTGGATTTTTAATTACTCCACAGCGGCCCTGGGTATATAGGCTCGGCCTCGGCAACCTCTGTGGGCCAGACAATGACTTTCTTTCCCTGCTGCCATTGGGTAACCAGCATGGGATGCGCGGTTTGCCGACCTGTCTGGGGATCAATGGCATAGGGGCCAAAAAAGGTTGTGAAGCGAAGCCTGCCAGCGGCTTCACGCAGAGCCTGCTGATCCAGGGAGCCGGCTTCCTCCACGCATCTCTGGGCGACTAATCCCGCGGTATACCCCTGCGCTGCCGGGTAGTCGATGGGTACTGAGGCACTTTTGAGATAGTGCTGGAGAAAATCGTCTTCCGACGGGCCAAAATCAACCGGGTAGCGTACCCAGGGTTCCCACTGGCTGGGGGCAAGAAAACCATCGGCCTGTTCGTGTAAGGTGGCTTTGAAGCGGCTGATTGCTGCCACCACTAACCCAACAGCCTTGACTCTTGGCCTGACCTGCCAAAGCTGCTGGCCTAGCAGAATATCGTCTTCAATCCGGCCTACACCAAGGATCAGATCAGGAAGAGCAGGGGGGTCTTGGTTCAGATTCTGGAGAAGCGGCTTAAAGTCCTGAATACCTGAACTGTAAGGTTGGTGCAGAACCAGAGAAAAACCCTCTCGTTCAATCCAGGCAAGCACCCCATCAGCCATATCTGTGGCAAATCCGGTGGTGGCATTAAACAGGGCAACCCGGCGGACTGTAGGGTCAATAACCTTAATCATGTCAAGAATGGTGGCGAGGTAAAGCGAGGCTGGAGTCAGAATACCTATTACCCAGGAGAGATTGGAAGAAAAGATGGCATCTGCCGAGCCACTGTGGTTCCACAGTACCTTCTGGTGAACATCAGCAATCTCAGCAACAGCAAGAGTAAGGTTGCTGCCATAAGGACCAACAAGGAGGTCGACATTATCCTCTTGAATAAGCCTCTGCGCCTGTTCACGAACCCTGTCTTCATTGCTCTCGTCGTCGTAGGTTATCAGTTTGACTGGTAGCCGTTTGCCTATCTCTTTGAGCAAAATTCCACCGGCGGCGTTGACATCACGTGCATAACACTCTAGTCCTCCAAGGCACTGTTGCCCCTGCAGCGCATATCTACCGCTCAACGAAACCGCCATGCCCAGGGTAATAGTTTCTTTTGCCATGGTTTCTACCTCAATGGTATTTGGCAATGACTTCTTTGCTGAATTCCTCGATCAGCTCGCGTCCGTTGGTCACCACTTGAATAGCAATATTCTTTAACCCAGCTGCCTCCAGAGCTTTGAGCCGGGAAATAATCTTCTCACCCGAACCGGTAAGGGTGCTTCCCTTAATCAGGTGTTCATTTAAAAATTTCTCCTCGCCTGGCTTGAGGTAGATAAGATGTCCCTCGTGTACCTCTAGATAGCGGCGGTTCTCAGGTGTTTTCATCTTGGCAACGTATTCCCGTTCATAGGCCTGGTAGGCGGTACGGAGTTCCTCAGGAATGTTGGTAGTAATAACCGATTCCTCCCACAACGCATGATAAAAAATAATGGCAAAAGGACCTACCCGCTCAATTACCCGTGGGGAGAGGAGGGATTCCCCGGGCCGAGTGATGCAGGCGGTAGTCAGAGCAGTCACGTATAAATCGTCGAGTTGCCGTCCCTCATTCTGTGCGGCGCTACGAATTACCCCTAATCCCTGCTTCAGGCTTTCAGGTGACTGTAGAGTGGTGATCCAACCATCACCTAACTCTCCTACTGTTGCCAAAGCTTTAGGACCATTGGCGGCAATATGGATGGGAATAGGGTCTTTCACATTGATGTAACCACGGTCAGGATGAAGGAAGCGAATCCAACGTTCTCGGTTGCTGTCACGGTAAAGTACTTCCTCTCCCCCCATGAGTCCTCGACATTGCTCTACATGCTCGCGCAGGATCTTTAAGGGAACCGGAGGCAGTCCCATGGTGTTACGGCCGGTAAAACCGGTCCCCACTCCCAAAACTACACGGCCTGGGGCCATTTGATTAATTGTGGCAATGGAATGGGCGGTGACTGGAGCAGTGCGGTTACCAAGGATGGCTACGCAGGTACCCAGCTTAATATGCTTGGTATGCTCGGCCGCTAGGGCCATGCAGACATAGACATCGCTGTAAATCATCTGCGAGTCATAAAACCAGGCATGGGTAAAACCGTTGTCCTCGGCTATGGCGGCGTCTTTCCAGGCATCGAGATACGAGGGAATAGCAATACCAAAATCCATAGGGTCCTCCTCTAGAAGGCAAACGATACTTTTACAACTTCTGTGTCCTTTTTGTTTGTAGCCTCAAAGAGCGCTTGGCGATAGTTGGCAATAGAGAATTTTCGTGGACAAATGGATTGCAGATTGGTTTGGCCTTTAGCCAACAGGTCAATAGCCCGCGCAAACGTACGAGCCTTTTTTCCGTGCAACGCCTCGACCCCATAACAAAGGGTTCCTTTAACCGCAATCTCTTTTGCCCAAATGGGAGACCAGTCCACTCCTTCGGGCAGCCCGACCAGACCCAGAATAACTAAGGTTCCTCTACCTCGAATCATACGCAGGGACTGGTTCAGGGTGGTGGCACTAGCAATGGTATCATAGACGGTTGGGACTCCTCCAGCCAGAAGAGCCCCACCCCCAGAGAGCCTATAGACTTTGCTGCCACAGAGTTCTCCTACTGTCTCAAATACATTGTCCTGCAGCGCATCAATAACAAATTCTGCTCCAAGCTTCTGCGCCAGTCGTCCCTGGAAAGGATGCTTGGCAACAGCCGCAATCCGACAAGACGGCTCCACGGCTTTAAGGGCAGCTATAGTTGCCAGGCCAATGGTGCCAGCCCCAATAACAACGGTAGTCTCTCTTTTCCTGGGTGGGGTGTTTAACACTGCGCGAAGGCAAACAGCAAATGGTTCCAGGAGGGAAGCCTCATCATCAGGCAGGGTTTCAGGTAAAGGCAAGACTTGATGGTGGTGAGCAACAAAGTGTTCTCCCCATCCTCCCCCTGTGTCCCGACAGCCGCCAATCAAGATACCCGGCGCCACGGTTCCATGTTCTCCTAGGCGCTCGCATATAGAGAACTGTCCCTGTCGGCATTGTGGGCAGATAGGCCTAAATCCTCTCTCTTGGCAGCCCAGTGTAGGGTCAATGGATACCCGCTGCCCTACGCTTAACCCCCTTGATTTTTTGCCAACCTCAACAATCTCACCCAGAATCTCATGGCCGGGCACATAAGGAAAGCTAGTAAAAGGCGCCAGCGAAGGAAAAACCTTCCCTTGCAAGAATCCCAAGTCGCTCCCGCAGATTCCGCCGATAATAGTTTTTACCCTCACCCAGTTGCTATCGGGCAAAGGAGGATCGGGAATATCTCGGTAGTGCAGATAGACCAGGTTGGGAAGGTAAGGTATAGGCTCTATGTTTTCCTCTGGCTCTGTGGAAAAGACAATGGCTTTCATGGTACCTCTCTCTTGTAAGATGAATAATAATACTAGCTCATTTCTTTGCCAAAAGGAGGAGGGGCGAAGCAGAAGTCGGCGCAAATCGGGGGAAAGCCTTGGCGAAGCCTTGACTCTATGGCCTCATGCTTTTCTTGTACAGGCAGATTGACGGCCCGCCCCCGTTTTTGTCATGATTCTCTATAGCTAATGGTCATGTGGAAAGAGAGGGAGGGGGGTTATTAATGGCGCAGCTCACAACAAAGGAATTTGACAACTTAATTGCTACCCTTGCTAGTCACTTTGGTTTTGGCAAGTTCCACGACCGTCTTATCCAGACTCGTGCCCTTGTTTCCCGCAAACGGCCAGCTTCTGTCCAGACCCTGGCCAACCAACTCTACCAGCTAACTGCTGGCCTACGCCGAGAACATCCAGCCCGCTATGCGGTTGAGATTCTCTGGCAGGAGAGTCTTGGCAACAGGGTGAACGAGGAAAAAAACAAGGAGCTGGAGAGCAATTGCTGGTAGGATCAATGCCTGTTTGACTGAGCAATGGGAAGTCATGGCAGAGAAGCAAGCAGAACTGCTGGTAGCTCTGCATGAATACTACCAGACTCAACGTGCGGCTGTTGGCGACCAAGCGGCCTACCTGGAGATGCTCATGCGGGCGGTACCGGTGGTGGGGCAAATCCTGAGAGAAAGGTGGGCAGAGTGGCAACAACCTGCGGCTCCGCAGGCTGCTGCGGCTCCGCAGCCCGAAGTACAAGAGGAACCAGCCTCTGAACAGGACGGTGTGAGAGTGGTGACGGAGTGCTGGCGGGCACTGAACACCCCAAGAGATGTGGACAAGCTCGCCTCATTCTATGCTGAGGACGCGGTCGTTGAGGATGTAGGGTTGCAAGTGCAGGCGCAAGGAAATAAAGAATTTGCCCGCATGGCCGAGCAGTTTGCCAATGCCTTCGATGTGGTTACCTGGGTGAAGAATGCTTATGCTGGACAGGACAATACGGTAGTGATCGAGTGGGAGTGGCACGGCACGCACAGGGGAGAAATTTTCGGTATTCCGGCCACAGGCAAAGAAGTTGAGTTACGCGGAGCCTCCCTTATTACCCTCAAAGATGACAAGATTGTATTTGAACGCGATTACTGGGATCGCTCGGCGCTTCTTAGACAACTAGGGCAGCTCACTCCGGCAGAGACTGTTCGGGTCTAATGGTGCCTTACCCTTGTGCTTCCAGTCTCTTTTTCAGGGCGCGGATGAGAGAAACAAACCCTTCACGGGCAGCACTTTTTTGCATGGATAGGGGAATGGGCAGGCTGGTCTTGTCTCTGGAGATCGCCTCATAGATGAGAAGAGTCTTCTGTCCATCAGGTGAGGGGAGGAAACGGTACTCGCCCTGCATATCGGCGAGCGGGTTTTCAACCGTTTCAAAAGTTACCCGTTTCTCCGCCGGAAAGAAGGTAAATGCCAGGGTAAAGTTCTGTGGACGGTTGAGCACTTTAGCCTCAAACTGCACAACCTTGCGGTTATCCTGATTGCTTAGCAGACGTGAGGCACGCACACTATCGCTAAATTCCTGCGTGCGCTCGGGCTGGCTGAAAGCGCGAAAAACAGTCTCTACCGAAACATCAACACGGGTGGTGAATTCTATCTCCATGCGGTCGGCGTTCTTATCGAGCCTCTCAGTGAGGATCTCTTTAACTGGTCCTTCCCACTGGATACTAGCCGAACGGAGCCGGTAATAGCCGATGCCATAGTAGCCAACAATGACTAGGGCTACCACGGTTGTCAGGGCTAATAGTCCCCATAGAGTCTTTTTCATAGGCATCTGGGGTAACAGAAGAATCGACTGACTGGCAGATCTTAAGGGCTTCCTCTTTTCCGACTCTGCCTTCCGCCGGTTCTCCTGTCTGCCCATCTTCTATGGCGTGGGTCCGCTAAAGTAGATTGTCTCTTGCCCTTGGAGGTGGGCAGCGTTGAGAAGATAATCTCCTCCGAGTGCAGGTCTCCAAATCTTCTCAGCGGTCTGGTAGTTTCCGCCCGTGAGTACATAGGTAAGCCCACCGGTAACTCCCCCTAGGGTAGCATAGATAAGTTTTGTTGGTGCATAGACCACGTTGGCGCCGATTGCTGCCATCCCTAGTCCGGCATCAGAGAGAAAACTTGCCTGTGCCGTTGAGGAAAACCCGCTAACGAGGATTAATCCCACTGCACTTGCATAGATCCACTGGCGTAAATTGCGTCCCATCTCTTCCTCCTCCCTTCCTATCCTTCAATTTTGACTACCCACCCCTGAGGCAAAAGCCCCATTAGGTGTGAGAAAGCCCGTTCCACATACGCCTTATTTTTGGATTCTAGTGTTAGCTTGACCTTGTACTCGGGGTCGTTAATCTTGGGGTATGAGCCAAGTTGTAGCTCAGGAAACTCCTTAAGCGTGGCATCCAAGTGTTCAGCAATAGTACTCTCCACCTCTCGGGTATAGATTACCTTAAGATAATAGGGATCCATAGCAAGTTGATCTTTGAAGGAGAGGAATTTCTGGCGTAGAATTTCAGGGATACCTGGGAGGATATAGATCTCTTCCACTTTGACTGTGGGAAACCGCAACTGGTCATCCTCGATCAGTATTGCTCCTTCAGGCACCTCGGCCATCTTCAGGTGGGCCTTGTTCACCCGATCTTGGAGGTACTCGCGGATCTTGCTTTCTAGCAGAGAGTGCCGGATAACCTGACGACCCAAGGCCATGGCTATCCCCCTTATGGTAACGTCGTCATGGGTAGGACCGACTCCGCCAGAAGTGAACACCACATCAAAGCGCTGGTGGAAATCCCGTACAACCTCAGCAATAACCTCCAACTCGTCGGGAATTACGGCAATTTGTTTGAGTGTTACCCCAAGCTGGCGGAGTTCCTTGGCCAGAAAAGCCGAGTTGGTGTCCTCTACCTTACCCGAGAGGATCTCGTTGCCAATGACAACAATGCCAGCGCTTCTCTCTTGCATGCCTTGCACTATAATCCTATTCGCCTCAGGTTGGCAAGAATTCCCCCGGCAGCGAATCAACGCCTATCGATAAAGCTGATGTTAAGGTCTTTGAGATCCTTGAACTCTTTCAAGAGGTAGTCTTTGAGTTTCTTTTTCACACGACTCTCTAGCTGGCGTACCCGCTCGCGGCTGATGCCGTATTGGTCACCGATCTCCTGTAAGGTTAGCGGCTCTTCGGCCAAGAGTCGCTTCTCAAAGATCATCTGATCCTTGCCTTTAAGTTGTTCGGCAAACTTCGCCATCCTCTCGGCAATGAGTTGTCGGTACTGAGTAGAAGCAACTTCTTCCTCAGCGGTGGCCTGCTTGTCCGCAATAAGATCAAGAAGAGTAGCTCCATCCTCCCCGTCAACGGGTGTATGGACCGAGAGATCACGAGCGGAGAGTCGCTGATCCATCTCCACTATCTCGTCTTCTTTGACATCGAGCCGCTGAGCCAGGAGCTTGGGGGCCGGAGAAAACCCTTCGGCCTCAAGCCTTTCTTTCTCTCGTTGCAAATTAAAGAAGAGCTTGCGTTGAGCTTGGGTGGTGCCAATCTTTACCATACGCCAATTGTTCATGATATAGCGGATGATATATGCGCGTACCCACCACACTGCATACGAGGGAAAGCGAACGCCCCGGTAGGGATCGAATTTGCGCACCGCCTCCATAAGGCCAACGTTTCCTTCCTGTATCAGGTCGAGGAGGTTATGTAATGCTCGTTGGTAGCCCCGGGCAATCATCACCACCAAGCGCAAATTAGCGGTCACCAAGCGGTAGGCAGCCTCAATATCTCCATATTCCTTGTACCGTACTGCCAGGTCGTGTTCTTCTTCTGGTGAAAGAAGAGAGTAGCGGCGGATATCGGCAAGGTAGCTCTGAAGCAGGTCATGGGGAACGAGAGCTGAACTCTCGGCTTCCCTGTGTCCCTCTTCTTCTACTTCCGAATCGACGTTATCCGTCTCTTCTGGCGAGACAAGGGATTTATTGTCAGAGTGCTTTGCCATAGCAAGAGCAGTCCAAGGCCCTTATTCCTCCTCCTTGGGATACTCTGCCCATACCTTTCCTGCAGCAATCTCTCGTAGGGCGGTAACTATCTCTTTGTTGTCTGATTCTACCAAAGGATGGTCACCTTTCAGCAGCTCCTTTGCCCGTCTTGACGCCACAAGCGCGAGCTCGAATCGGTTTCCAACCTTGTGCAAGCAATCCTCTACGGTGACACGAGCCATACTTACCTCTATTTTGTTAAGTATAGTTTTTCCTTATTCTAGCGGAAAAGAGCAGAGAAATAAACTGCTTTTGTTCATGCTCTCTTGTGGACTTGACAACGCTTGCTAGTCCGGCTACTCCCCACGGGGACAACCATGACCTTTTGGCGACGTATCTTTGCTAGTGAGGGCGATAGCCGAAGAAGGGATCTTCTAGCCGATCTCCTCACCGACTACCGGGAAGAAGTTCTCTTTGCCCGCCAGGTTCGGGACCACGCAGAAAAGGCTCCTTATCCGGCGGTTGGTGAGACCCTCAAGGGTATTGCTGGGGAGGGGGAGCGTCACGCCCAGATCTTGCAAGAGAAGATTCTATCTCTGGGAGGGCAGGTAGGTGAAGTGGTGGGTGAGGTCAAAGGAGGGAGAAATAGCTGGGCTCGGCTGACCCATGACTTGCAGGGCTGCAAGGCTTTGGAGAAGAGGTATGTTGAACAGGCGGTCCGCTGGGATCCAGAAGAGCCTGAGGTGGTTGAATTGCTCCGTACCCTTGAAAGAGAAATGGCTGGACAAGGTGCCCTGCTGCGCGACCTTGCTCTGCGCAGTGATCCCCACGCCTTGGACTGACTCCACGTCTTCCTTATCCCCCTGAGTTTAACCTTCAAGATAAAGCCTTCCCTATCTGCAGAAATCTCTGACAGAAGAATCAGCTTTGAGGGTCAGAGCCTTGATGGTTTTTCCCCTGTAGGGGCAACCACAAGGGGTTGCCCTGAGGTGGGCAGGCACGGGGGCCTGCCCCTACGGAACTCTTCCTACAGCAGGTACCAGGTGAACTCACCCCAAAACTGATCACGGTCAGAGTACTGATGGAGGTTCGTCCAGCTGTCATCGCTTTTACTGCTCGGCCTCCAGGCCACTCCCCACGAGATCTCCCAGTTGGGATGCTTGAGAAAATTACGCCACCAAAACTGCCCGAACAGCAAGGTCTGCTGCGCTCGCGGCTCGAATACGACTGCCATCCGCTGTTCCATCTTGCCACGAAAGTAGCCATACCCCGCTGTCCCCAGGGTCAGCAGGTGATTCCACCGGTAGTGCCTATGCCCCCGTTGACCCGGGAGCCCCGCCGACCCCGAGGCATTGAACAGACTGTTGGCTATGGCTTCCCCATAGTATACCCAGAACCACTGCGCTCCCACAAACGATTGGTTGGTGCCCAGCTGTCCCGGTAAATGGCCCATCCAGCGTAGCATCCGATACGAGTAGTACGCCTTGAGCATGTCCACCGCCAACATCCCTCGCCATACCCACGTGGTCTTGAGGGTGCGGTTCTTGAAGGTAAGGTTGGCATAGGGGCTTCCCGCTGACTCATCAAACCCTACTTCTACCCCATCTTCCTTATGCGTCCGCGGGTTAGGCGCGCCCGGACCGTACGTATTCAATCCCTCTTTGGTGCTGATGCTCTGCTCAGCTCTAAAAACTGCCCCGGTGTACTTAAAGTCATTATAGGTCAGGGTAAAACCGAACACATGAGTCCATAACTGCTGGTGTAGACCATTGACACAAAGGGTAACAGGTATCCGTGCCGCATGCGGATTGGCTCCCGGTAGGGGATTGCCATCAGCGTCTAACATCCGCTCCGGCCAGTCAAACCCCTGCAGGTCTGCTCCTGTAAGAAGCGTGGAGGTCCGCGGAGCTTTGCGACCCCCCCCATCATTGGTCTTCCCTGTGGGCGATAAACACCTTCTCAGCCCTTCGGCAAAGTTCCCTGCCGGTGCTAGCGTCCCTCCATTGCCATCGGGTAGTACTCCAAAGTCCCCATACACTATGTCGGGTCTGAGGTCTCCATTCGTTTGATTCTGAAACAGAGAGTCCGTAGCCGTCGATCCGTACACATTGGCAATACGCATGTAGTTCAGGGTAAAGTCCATGTTGAAGAAGGTCTTACCTAACATGCGTCCCCCACCAGCATGCTTGTCCCAACCCCGCAGATGGTGATGACCATTGCCCTTGTTAAGGTTGACGATTACGCTTTGCCTTGTCCCGGCCTCATCCGCGCGACACGAGGTGCCTGCGACGCAGCCCATGTCCGGGGAGTCTCTGCGAAAATTGGGCCCCACCCGGGTATGCGACCAGGGATGGCGAGCGCGGCGGTGGGGTATCCATGACGGCCGATAGGGCAGGAACTGACGTGAATCCGCACAGTTCTCCACACTATAGGGTACTGCCTGTCCATCTACCCAACACGACCTGAGATGACGCGGGATTCTCCACCCCTGCTCCACAATAATCTCGGCAGCAGACATGCGATAGCGGGGAGTATACCAGGCCTCAAAGGCCACTTCTGACAGTAGAGTTCCCACTGTTCCTACGTCATAGAGAAGCTTTAGAGTTGGGATGGGGGTGCGTAGCTCATCCAGCTTCTCTCCCACTCCTGTGGTCTGGTCTTTCGTAAGGGGTTTACGGCGTCCAGAGAGCGAAAGAAGTCAGCCTCTCCCCACACTATGACCTGGTTACCAATGCGGGCTGATAACCTCCCTGGCCCTACCTCCCCAAAGTCTAAGTCCATAAATAGTGAACGAAAATCGTTTTCAGGATTGATGAAGCTACCCGCGGTTTCATTGTCATAGATCGTTTTGTAGTGGTCACGGATCCGGTAGACCGGGTCATAGCGAAAGCGATAGCGCACGTTAAAGGTAGCATATTCGACAAGAGGGATTTTTATCTGGTTAAACAGTAGCCCATCCTCGATTATGTCATCATAGACCAGCCAGGCAAAAACCTCGTTACGCCACTGCACCCAGTCCACATGGTCACCACTGTCAGTTTGAAAGGAATGTCTCTGCCGGTACCACGACTGCAGCACCGCATTACCCACCTGGGTTGATGCCCAGGCCACAGGTGGCAATAAGAAAAACCCCAACACAAGAGCAATGCCCAAACCATGGGCAGTATGCCTCTTAAACCATTCCACCATATGCCCTCCCTTCGGTTAGTAGATTCCCCCTGAGTCTAATGCCCTTCAGCCCTCAATTGCCCCTGGGTTCGCTGCCCTTGGGCCCCCTCCTTTCTACCCCTCCTTTTTTCTGTTCTTTCTTGAGATCAGATTCTCATTGTATAGTTGTTTTGCTCCTACAAGCCCTCATTTCTACCCAGTGTTGGCTATGCCCATTTTTGGGTTTATTTATGTTGAGAGGCCGTCTGGGCACAGACGGCCTCTCAACTTGATGAAGGGAGAGCACGATGGGTGAATGGATAATCACTGCGATCCTGCTCTCCAGCACTTCCTGGGGGCATAACCAGATAGGTGCCAGAGGGGGGTATATGGGCAAGTTTAGTGCCGTGGTGGTATTATGTGTGGATAGAGAAGGTAAGTAGTTAAATTATCTAGGAAAAATCAACAAAAAGCAGGTTTTTGAGAAAGTGTGAAAAATGCTCTCCCTTATGCATAATGGCAACATCAATAGGAGATAACTAAGAAAAGAGAAGGAAAATCGTATAGATGCATGAATGCAACTCTTTTGCATCTTTGCAACAGAAAAGAGCTGTTCTTTTTAATTAAAGTGTAGGGGCAGGTTTCAAACCCGCCCCTACCGCTCTAGTCCTTGCCATGCTACATAGGCTGCACCCAGCCAGCCTGCATAAGGGCCTAGCTTGGCCGGAACAATTCTGGCTAGGCGAGCGGGAATACGAAAGGCCCGGCGGTCTACCTCTTTCTTGGCTGCGGGGATGAGGAGATCCCAGGACTGGGCTACACCTCCGCCAATAACAATCATTTCCGGGTTGAAAATGTTAATAAGGCTGGCCATGGCCACGCCCAGATAAGACCCGGCCTGGGTAAGCACCTCCCTGGCTACTCGATCTCTGGCTTTAGCTGCCTGGTAAATCCGGGCTACATCCAACTCGCCCTTGGCATTGATATAGGGTTGTCGGTCCTTTTTGTCCTTGAGCTTTTCTCGGAGGAGCCGCTTGATTCCTGTGGCCGAGGCGTATACCTCAATACAACCCCGACTTCCACAGTTACACCGGGCTCCACTGGCCTCAACCACCATATGACCTAGCTCTCCGGCCATACCCGCGGCGCCATGAACTAGTCTGCCCTCATTGATCACTCCACCACCCACACCGGTTCCCAAGGTAAGCATAAGAAAATTCTTTTTCCCCTTGGCCGCGCCCACCCATCCCTCTCCCAGCGTGGCAACGTTGGCGTCATTCTCCAGAAAGACAGGACAGGGAAAGACCTGGCTTAGCCGCCCACGCAAGGGAAACCGCTTCCACTGCGGAATGTTGGGAGCCTGATGGATGACTCCCGTGTTGACATTAATCGGACCTGCTGCCCCCACTCCCATTGCTAGCAGTGGTTTCCCTTTTGCCTGCATGGGTTTACTCGCCTCCATAGCCACGCTCTCAATATTGGTGAGAATACGCTGACTTCCCCGCAGAACCTCAGAAGGACGCTCGGCAGTGGCTAGAACCTTTCCTTTGTGATCCACCGCTGCAGCCCGAACATTTGTGCCTCCTAAATCCACCCCAATGACAAAACCGTCCTCTCTCATGGCGTTATTTACTCCTCTTGTTGTTGGGGCCCGATGGTGTCTAGGACTTGCTGCTCTACCAGGGTAAAAAGCTCATCCGTGCACTCCTACAGGCTGTGCCCAGCCCCAGCAAGCAATCTTAGCTCTTTTGGTTCTTTTGCTCGGTGAAAGATTTCCTCTGAGGCAAGGTGAGGAAGGATGGTATCATGCGTGCCATGAACAAGTAACGGGACGAGGGGAGAGTCGATCAGCCACATGTGCCCTGTAGAGCTGACTGCTCATTGCTACTACTCCCCTGACCGCATTGCTAAGCGTGCTGGCGTTAATCACTACTGCCCCGCCAAAGGAATGGCCAAGAAGAACGATTTCCCGTGCTCCCAAGCCACGCACAGAGGTTGCGATAACAAAGTGTAAAGCTCCATCCGCCTCTCCCCTGTTCTGGAATCCTAGGATGCGCAGCTCAAGATCGCCTTCTGGCATGCATAAATACCTATCCTTTCTCCCTGCTGGGATGCAAGCTCAATAAGGCTTCCTCGGCCAAATAGTAACGGTTAGGATTATAGACTAAATTCTGAGAAATTTCCTGGAATTGGTATTAGCCGCTCTTTCTATGCCGTTCAGTCGGCTCCGATGTCTGGCAGCTGCTGAACCCCCTACTGATGATGCCACGGGAGGGGATCGTCAAGGAGATGCTGAAGAGCTTCCTGGCGTCTCTGCTCCTCGGCGAATGAGGGACGCGATTGACAATGCCAGCCCCTCATCGTCGATATACAACCGTAGCGCTACCTTGCGGGCTCTATCAGAAATGGCCGGGGCAGACGCTGTCTTGCGGCTACGCGCCTTACGGTGCAGTGGAGATTTTGAGCAGTGCTGGCAGTTCCATCTTCAACAGGAAAGGGAGCGAAATCATTTATCTCTCTATGCCCGCGGCTCCCTTCCGTCGAAAGTACGGCGATTGATCACCGTGCTGGGCTGAAAGGGTCTACTCAAAAGTTCAAGTAAGAAAGGTACTTGCGAGGCTAAACAACTCGGATCGTTGTTTTTTACCCCGATGATACGGTAACCTCATAATGGCTTTCACACTTCCTAAGCTCACGCCGAGTCACGGCCACGAGCGAACTCAGGAGTAACCATGCTCCCCGCTGGTCTGAAGCAGCGCCGTCCCCCTGTGGCCCAGCCCCGCCTGCAAATGCCTCGACCTGGGTGAGTGCCCGGCGTAACCTGATGACCGCCGCTTTAAAGATATCTCTATCGTCTATCGACCGACTGACCTGACGGAACAGGTCGAGTTCTTCCCGGAGCACTTCCACCTTGGCCAGAAAGTCTACTGCCATGCCTCGCCCCTCATACGCATGGTGAGAACCTCGCGCACCCGTTTGGGGTTTAAGCCCAAGCATGCGCAGATAAAGTCCAGAGAACCATATCCTCCGCTATCGCTTCCCAGCCACTCTTCCATTTCCTTCTTCATCCTCAGCTTATTTGCCACGCCCGTCTTGGCCTGCTTCGCCAGATAGTCAGCCGTCCAGCACGCATTATCCAAGATGGCCACCAAAAGCTTACCCTCGCCCGTCTGACACATCCTCGCCACAAGACTCTGGCCGTGCTGCAGGTCTGTGTCCACGAGGGGCGCGAAGAGCTGGGTGAAAGATAATCCCATATATAGGCCGGTAGATGTGACTGGGGAGGCCCAGAACTTCCGCCTTGGTTGTGGAGACTTACCTCGGCTGTGATGGCCGTGGATGTATAGCCGATGAAAACCGGGCCGTAGATTGTGAGTAGCATCATTAAAAGTAATGACTCTTGTCTTGCCACCGCAGCTACACCAGCAAAGTCCCCCTGGGTTTGGATCCTTGAACTCTAGCTCCAAATTAGTATCCCTCACTCACTTCCTCCTTGATGCCGCCGTGGCCGCTGGCGCTTTCTTCCCCAGGCCTGGAGGGCGCCTCCTTTCTGTCCCAATGGCTTATTTGCAGGCCAATTGTTACCATCTCTCTATACAGCTCATGGCAAGGATTTACAGGCAAGTCGTTGACAACACCTTTAAAGGGCGCACAAGGCACTCAGCTGCCATCCTCAATTCGCTACGCGCTCCCCTCAAGCCGCTATCAGCTAGCCTCTAACACCTCTTGCCTGGACAAGCCCACCAGGGCAAATGGCACACTTACCCACGCTCCCGGTAGAGTTTTTCCAGCTGCTTTCGTTGCGGAGCCCTGAGCACACCTTTCCCTTCGAGATACTCTGCGGCGGTAGCAAGCAATTCCCCTTCGCCTGGCGTCAACCCTGCGCTATCATTTAACGCCTTCAGTATCCACCGCAGACGGGCCTGTTCAGGGGCAACAGTGTTAGCAGGAGGGTTCGTCGGCTCCACACCTGGACCTTGAGAGAGAGGAAGAGGGGCTTCTCTGGGCGATTCCTCTTTGTGCTCTGCTTCCAACAGGTCCCCTGGGGCAGACTTGGGTCCTTTCTCCAGCCGACGCTGCCGCTTGACTTCGGCCTTGCGACGCCGCTCGGCTTCCCGGCGCTGGCGTTGGATGTGCTGGTTAGAGCTTCGGCCGCCCGCCATATCTTATGGGTCTCCCCTCTTCGGTTTAGATCAACCGGGTAAGGTTCAGTGTGGTGAAGTCAAATAAGGGTTTAGAATCGCTCTAGAGGGTCTACCAGCGTCGCTCTCGTCCACCCCCACTGTCTGAGCGTCCCCCCGAGCGCTCGCCCTGGGGCCGAGCCTCATTGACTTTGAGGGCGCGTCCCTTTAGGTCATATCCATCAAATTGCTTAATGGCCGCCTGCGCTTCCTCGCCCGACGCCATCTCCACAAAACCAAAACCCCGTGACTGCCCGGAAAACCTATCGGTAATGACGTTCGCGGACTCCACAGTGCCCACCTCGGCAAAGAGATCTTGGAGATCCGCTTGCGTTACACTATAAGAGAGATTGCCAATATACAGCTTCGTTGCCATTGCTACCTCCTGCGGTGCATAAACAAAGACCCCTGGAGCCATGAGCGGCTCGAAGGGGTCTTGGAATCTCGAAGCTGCTCAACAATCGAACGGACTGAACCAGTATTTAATACTCTTTATATACCTTTATACCTATTGTTGTCACGTTGACAAGGATGTCTGGAAAGCGGTAGGCAACCCTCTCGATAAACTCAGGATAAACTCTGCGGAGTGAAGAATCTCTCTGTTTTCCCACCAGGTTGCGAGATTCTTGGCTTTGCTCAGAATGACATGTGCACCCCACGCGATGTTACCGAACGGAACGCAATTTGGTATAAAACGGCTCTGAGCTTCCGCGTTTCCCAACGATCCGCATTTTCGTTATCCGGTCAAGCCGGAACGTGCGCTCGTCCTGACGAAGGTGACAGTAGGCACGGAGGTAGAGATAGTCTCGGTTAGGAATAATGGCAATAGGATCAACCCGTCTCTCACTTGCCTCTAGCGTAGCCGATACATAACGAATCTCCAGACTCCGACCGTTTGCTAGAGCCTCGCTCAATGTAGGCGGTAGAGGAAGAGTATTCTCTGAGGAGGAGGGGAAAAGTACCTCCGTTACTGGGACTACAAGATCTTCAATAGCAGCAATGCTACGTTGGGACAGGTTTTGAATAAAGAATTGCAGGACCTGCCCGGTGATCTGGGCGTCCTGTAAAGCACGATGCCGGTGGGGATAAGGAATTTTGAGATGTTCTGCTATAGCACCAAGGCTATTGCTAGAAAAGGCATAATACCGACGAGCAAGAGCCAATGTGTCAATTACCTGAATCACGGGGAGCGATAGACGGTGGCGCTGGAACTCTGCCGCCAGGAAGCTCAGGTCAAAGGGCGCATTGTGCGCAACGAACACGCGACCTTCAATCCATCGGGTAATCTCTGGAGCAGTTTCCTGCAATAGCGGGGCTTTTGCCACCATTGCGGCGCTAATCCCGTTTACTGCTGCTGCACCAGGGGAGATGGGCCGTTCGGGATTGATAAGGGTAGCAAAAGTCGACGTTTCTTTGTTGCCCTGAGAATGAACAATGGCAATCTCACATACTCTGTCGCCAAATGCTGGTGAGAGCCCGGTAGTTTCTACGTCAACAACAGCGAAATCCATATCTATTATGCGTAAGACCTTACTGGTAGCACTATTAATGCTGGTATGCCAAGAGGGATATTCCTACTGATCCTTGTTTTTGTTGGCTGGGCAAGATATATTTTTTACCATATGGCAGCAGATTTGTAGCCTGGAGAGTACGAAGATGCCTATACCCAAGCCCATAGTGATCTCCTGCACCCTTAGCCTTTTGGTAATCCTTTCGGCGAGCCTTTTGGTAGGAACCATGCCTTCGCCAGTCAGGGCGCAAAACCTTTGCGAGCAAGAGAAAGAAATCCTTGGCCTCTCTCTTGCGTCTCCCACAGACAAGGAAGGTAACCGGCTTTTAGAACTATTTGCCTCCAGAGAAAAAGACCAACCCTTAGGACTATCTGTTTTTTCGGTGGAGCCACTTGGCTCAGCAGCCCGCCTTGGGCTTCGGGCCGGGGATGTAGTCCAGCAGGCCAACAGTTGGCTTATACAGACCTGCCGGAGTTACGGACAAGCCATTACCGATGCCAAGAGAGAGAGAAAGGCGCTGCTTCTCCTGGTTGCTCGTCAGGGCAAAATGGAGGCCGTTGCTTTTGCCGCCGAGGTTTGGGAAGAGCCGGAGGAGAAAAAAGCAAAAGAAGCGGTGGCCTCACTCAAGACTATCCTGAAAGCTCCGCTTCCCCCGCCACTTAAAGGCAAGATTGAGCCAGTTGGAAAGGAAGTGGTGGTCATTTTGCGCGAGCTTGAGACCTCAGCCCATTTGCCCAATCACTTAAGTCTTTACGAGCAAAGTGTGAACCGGGCGGAGGACCGGATCGCTGCCCTGGACTATTCCGTTCAGGGGGAAGCCGAGAAAAGGATGACAGCTGGAGCTCAGGTGATCCTTACTTATTACCTGGATGCCGAGAGAATCTGGCAGTATAAAATAGAGCAGGTGGCTCAACTCAGGCCAGAAGCCAGCAAACAAGAGAAGACTATGTACACTCTGCCCTCTTTCCCCTACTTCTACAATTCCCCGGTGCTTGATTGGGTTGATAGATATCCCTTTCTTAAGGCAAGCGTTGTCTCAGCACCTCGCAATCTTGGCTTTATAGAACGGCCGGGGCAGTGGGAGCCAGACAAGGCCATTCTCCTTCTCTGGCAAAAAGCCAAGGAAGAAACAGATAACCTTAACCAATGGCTGCAAGGATCTGTCCAGAGCAGTTAAGGGCGCATGGCAAAGCCTAAAGGGTAGAGCGGAGCAGACCCTGAGGCCATCGATCTTCAGGGAATGGTTTCTCTCCAGTGAGGAACTGCTTTGCCTCTTGCAGCCCTCTTTCAACCTCTGATCGGTCCGCTTTAGCATCAGTCAAAGCCGTCATAAGGGCTAGGGTATTGCCCACAAGCCAGTCCTCGTTGTTATCGAGCTCTTTGGGATTGGCAAACGTGGGGTGAGTAAGAGCCCAGGCACGAAGGTCCTCAGCAGACAGGACACCGGAAAAGTAACGGTCAATATGCTCTATTGCCTGGCGCTTAACCAAAGTGATCTTTTCGCTGATCTTTGCCATGTCTATCACTGTCCCAGCCTCTTCCCCCCTTTGCAAAAGGGGCGGCCCGCGTAGGGGAAGTTCAAAGCTGGGAGTCAGATGGCCTTAAGTTGTGACTCATGCCACAGAGGGTTGCCCCTACATTCGATCTTGTTAGTACTCCTTAAGGATTTTTCCATGCGGTAGATAGGCGTTGAACCAGCCATAGCGGCAGGAAAGGATTTCTTTAGCAGCAAGCTTATACCAGGGGTCAGCCTCGGTTGGCGAATTGTAGACCAATGAGCCAGAGCCACTCCACACCTCGGCAATGCCATCGGTGCCCACAACCGGGGTGACACGGAAGTCACAAGAGACCAGCTGGGCAATGGCTGGACCTTCGCTCTCCTCGGCGCTGGGGATGACCTTAAGGGAGAGGATAGGCGGAAAATTAAAGCTGTCAGGCGACACATTGCGAATGGAGCGCATGACAGCTGTGGCCAGACGATTTCCCTTGGGCCGCTCAATAATACCCATAAATTCTTCGTGTTCCTGGACAACGTCAACATGGGCAAGCTTTTTGGCATAGCCCCAGACTTCCCTCCCGGCAATCAGTGGGGCCTCTTGAGTGACAAAGAGGTTAGGAAGATAGGTCATTAATTTTCCTTGCCACCTGCAAGCAACCCCCAGAATCGCCTCATTGTAGGGACCGAAGGTAGAGAAATGGTACTTGGCAATGATAATGCTGGCTGTGGCAGGCTCGACCAATTCCAGCCCCTCAGGCAAGAGGCGTAAAGCCTCCTCCTCATCGGTGTGGTATTCAACAATAATCATCTCCATGTTGCGGTAATAAAAAGGTGGAGATTGTACTGCCGGCGCAGTGACCGGCATGGATGGGCCAAACTGACTCTTCTTGAGTTGTCCGTACTTTGCCATAGCGTCCTCCTTATCAGTCTTGTAATAGCCTACGGGCAATAACCCACCGGTGAATTTCGGTGGGTCCCTCAAAGATGCGCATGGGCCGCAGGCGTCGGTAGATAAACTCCAGAGGCAGGTCTTTGGACATACCCATGCCCCCGTGCGCCTGCATAGCGCGGTCAGCAACTCGTGTGGCCATCTCGGTAGCAAAAGTCTTGACCATAGACGCTTCGGTGCGCACGTCTTCGCCCCGGTCAAATTTCCAGGCGGCGTGTTGAGTCATAAGCCGCGTTGCATGGATGTCCGTGGCAGAGTCAGCAACCCACCACTGGATTGCCTGGCGGTCAGCAAGACGCTGGCCAAACGTTACCCGCTGCTTGGCGTAGTCAATCATCATATCCAGGCAGCGCTGCGCATAGCCAACACACCAACTTCCAATCTCCAGCCGTCGCACAGTCAGACGTAACTGCATAGGGGCAAAGCCCGCTCCTACCTGGCCAAGTACCTGAGATTCCGGTAGGGCCATGTCCTCAAAGACTAATTCCCAGGGGGCATGCCCGCCAATAACGGGAATCTGCCTTTGCAGGATCAGGCCCGGGGTGCCCTGATCCACAAGAAAGGCGGTGACGCCCCCACGAGCCTTTTTTTCTCTATCCGTCAGCGCCATGACAATAATGAAGTCGGCCCGGTGAGCGCGCGAGATCCAGATCTTGCGGCCATTAATGACCCACTGATCTCCCTTTTTTACTGCTGTGGTTTGCATGTTGGCGGGGTCAGACCCTGCCCCTGGCTCCGAGATTGCAATGGCTGAACGTTTCTCTCCCTGGGCATAGGGAATGAGGTATTTTTCTCGCTGCTCTAGGTTGCAGGTCTGGATGAGCATGTGGAGGTTAGGCGCATCAGGCGGGAAGATAAACAGAGTGATAGTCTTGAACAGCTCCTCGTTGACCAACCCCTTGGTCACGGCGCCGAGGTCCATACCACCGTAGTCCTCCGGAACATCCATGCCCCAGAGCCCGGCTTCTTTGGCTCTGGTTAAGAGCCGCTGCTCGTCCTCGGGTGGGATCAAGTCTTCTCCGGCTATACCCTGGTTTTCTCGCTCTAGCACCAGTGACTCCAGAGGAATAAGTTCGGCACGCACGAACCGGCGTACGGTGTCCTGAAGCATCCGCAGTTCTTCGGGGATCTCAAAATCCATAGCGCTCCTTGTCTAATAAATATGGGGGAGACTTTAGCAAGATTTAGTATAGAAAGGCAACGGAAGGCTAAAAAGCCGGGTCTCTTGCGATATTAAACTCTCTAATTGACGCCAGGTCTGTTTTAGGGTTAGGATAAGTCCTTATGGAGCGACGAATGTACTTTGTAGTTGGAGACTTCCTTTCTAGCGCTGTGATTGGCATCCTTGTGAGTCTAGCCGTCGCTGGGATTATTGGCGACGGCTGGAGTATGAGGGTAGGTATGTTGGTAGGAATGCTTGTAGGGATGGCGTTGTCTTTGCCGGCCCTATTGGTCTTCTGCCCGCTCTTTGGAGGGCTGGAGGTCATGTTGCCCATAATGCTGACTGGCATGATTGCCGGTATGGGAATCGGGATGGTTGCAGCCATGCAAGGGGTAGGTCTGAGTACCGCCGCAGGAGTCGGCGCTCTCATTGGTATTGGCGTTGTACTCGGTACCTATATATTAAACGCTAGACTCCAAGGAGAAGTACACCAATGGACCTCGTAACAAAAAATAAATGGGATGCCGCATCTCGCTCATTTGACTTCATGAATTCCCATGGTCCGGAGAAACGTTGGGCCCCCCGGAAGCAGGAGCTTTTCTCTGCCATGCAGGGCAAAGTGCTCTTTGTGGCAGTAGGAACAGGCCTGGATATCCAGTTTTTCCCTCCCCAGCAGGACATTGTTGGCATCGACATCAGTCCCAAGATGTTAGAACAGGCTCAGGCAAGGGCCGACCTATACCCGGGAAAATTGGAGCTTAAAGAGATGGACGTGCATGAGATGACCTTTCCCAAGGGAACCTTTGATCAGGTCTACACCTCGTGTACTTTTTGCTCGGTACCTGACCCTGTTCGTGGTTTGCAAGCCCTCAAGAGGGTGCTGAAGCCCGGAGGGGAACTAAGGATGTTTGAGCACACCGGAAGCCGTTACTTCCCCTTTAACATTATGCTTAATCTTATGACTCCCCTTGCTCGTAAGGTTGGCCCGGAAATGAACCGTGACACTGTCAGAAATGTTGAGCGGGCAGGGTTTACTGTCAAGCAGGTCAAAAATGTCTTCCTTGACGTTGTTAGGATGATTATTGCCGTTGCTCCAGAAGTGTCAGGCTAAAAGCAAAAGCTAGGGTTGTGTATCCTTCACTTGGAGCGGGTGTGGCCACAATATACAAAAGAGGCTTGTAATGGAGAAGTTACCGCTGGAGGGGATTCGGGTTGCCGATTTTACCTGGGTGTGGGCGGGTCCATTTGGCACTATGCAGCTTGCTCACCTTGGGGCTGAGGTGATTCGCATCGAGACGCAGAACCGGGTGTGTGTAACCCGTCGTATCCCGCCCTGGGCCGGCAATGAGCCCGGGGTGAATCGCAGCGGATATTTTAACCAGTATAATCAGGGAAAACGGTCAATATTCCTAAACTTAAAAATGCCTGAGGCAGTGGAGATTGCCAAAAAGCTGGTAGCCACAAGCGACATTGTGACAGAGAACTTTGCCTCTGGAGTTATGGATAAGATGGGTTTGGGGTACGAAGAGTTATGCAAGATTAAACCAGACCTGATTATGATTGCCATGTCCGGTTATGGCGCCACTGGCCCGGAAAAGGATTACGTATCCTATGGCCCGGCGCAGGTGCCCATGAGCGGCCTTTCCTCGCTTACTGGCCACCCGGGCTTCCCACCTATGCACGTAGGATTCTCCTATGGTGACCCTAATGGAGGTCTGCACGGAGCCTTTGCCGTACTCTGTGCGCTTATGTACCGTGCTCGTACGGGGAAAGGGCAGTATATTGACCTTTCCCAATGGGAAACGTCTGTGGCCATTCTTGGCGAGGGTCTTATGGATCAGGTGATGAACGGTACCCAACCTGCACGTACAGGAAACCGCGATCCTTATATGTCCCCGCACAGCCTGTTTCGTTGCCAGGGAGAGGACCGCTGGGTCAGTATTGCTGTGGAGAGTGAGGAGGAATGGCAGAATCTATGTAAAGGTATGGGTCAGTCTGAGCTGGCTCACGACCCTCGCTTCGCCACCCTGGCGCAGAGAAAGCAGAATGAGGATGAGTTAGAAGACTTGATTCACGCCTGGACTGAAACGCTCCCGGCTGAAGAGGTTACCGCCAAGCTACAGGCCGTAGGGGTGGCTGCCTTTCCCGCTCTTACTAACAAAGAGTTGGCTGAAGACTCTCATCTACACAGCCGGGGCTTTTTTGTTGAGCTTCCTCACCCTGAGGTCGGTGTCCGCCAGCATGCGGGCATACCTTGGAAAATGTCCGATACTCCCTGCCAGGTACGCCAACCAGCCCCGCTCTTCGGACAGGATACGGACTATGTGCTGCAGGAGATTCTGGGCTATTCCACTGAGGAGGTCGCTACTCTAAAGGAACAAGAGGTTCTGTACTAAGGCGGACCTTTTTTCTTCAAGCCTTTATCCGTTAGAACAATAATCCCGATCACCAGGGCAATCACGAGCAGCCCCAAATAGACGAGAGTCAGGGAATCCACTACTCTGAAACCCTCACCCTTGCCCTCCTCCTTTTCAGGGAGAGGGAGGATTTAGGGCGAGGTTTCCTATCACACCAACTCTACTGAGAACTCTCCTTGGGGCTCCACTTGGCCAATAAGGGCCGCGGCGTCTAGCTCTTCCTTTTTCAACTCGGAGAGGAGAGCCTCTCCTTCTTTTTGTGCTATGGCAATCAGTAGTCCCCCCGAGGTTTGGGGGTCAAAGGCCACCTCTTCGAGATCCTTTTCTACCTCAGGACTTACCCACACCTTTTCTTCCAGGTAACTGCGGTTGCGTTTGCCACCGCCTGTTAGATACCCCTCCCGGGCAAGCTCAAGAACGCCGGGCAGAAGAGGGAGTTTAGCCTCTAGCCGCAAGGTTACCTCACTACCCACCGCCATCTCGTAAGCATGGCCAAGGAGACCATAGCCAGTAATATCCGTGCAGGCGTGCACCTCATATTTGAGCATGGCTCGCGAAGCGCCTTCGTTTAAGGTGGTCATCGAACGAACCGCAGCCTCATATCCTTGGTTATTGAGGTGTCCTCTTTTTAAGGCAGTGGAGATGATACCTGTGCCCAAAGGTTTGGTGAGAATCAGAACATCTCCCACACGGGCCCCAACATTACGAATCACCCTCCGGGGATCAATCACACCGGTCACCGCCATACCGTACTTGATCTCGTCGTCATTCACGCTGTGACCGCCCACTACAGCCACCCCGGCCTCGTGGGCTTTGTCCACTCCTCCTCGCAGGATATCGGCAAGAATCTCTTTATCGATCCCTGACTGGGGAAAACAGACAATATTCATTGCCGTTTTAGGAACCCCACCCATGGCATAGACGTCGCTCAGCGAGTTGGTCGCCGAGATCTGGCCATAAGTGTAGGGGTCATCCACAATGGGGGTAAAAAAGTCTACTGTGTTAACAATGGCGAGGTCCTTATGTAGGCGGAACACTCCAGCATCGTCAGAGGTCTCTATCCCCACGATTAAATCAGGGTGGTGGGTGCGCGGGAGCTTGCTTAATACTGCGGCTAGATCCAACGGACCCAGCTTACCTGCTCAACCCGCCGCCTTGACTTTTTCCGTAAGCCGAATGAGCGGTCGCTTGTCCCGGGGATCTTTTGCCTCCAAGGCTACTCTCTCCTCTCGTTCTTGTCTTGCCGACATTATCTCTTTCTTAGTTTGCGTACATCTCCCACTCGTAATGTCAGGCCTGATTTATCAAAGTATTCGAGCAAAGGGATAACAAACTTGCGGCTCGTGCCCAAGATATTGCGAAGGGTTGCCGCGGTGATTTCATCCTGCGCTTCTAGGTGAGATATAAGCAGAGCTTTGGTTTTGTCCAGAGCCTCGCGAGAGAAATAGAGATCTGTGGTTACTTTGGCTACAGCCCCGCGTGATTCTAGAACTCCGAGAATATCGAGGAGTAGCTTGCGCGGCACCCGCAGCTTGCCTTCCACTTCCTTTAAGTCAGGTGGAGTGAATTTGGCCTGCTGCAAGAGCCGTTCGACTCGAGCGGCAATGTCTTCTTCATTATGCTTCAGTGTGACCTTGTGCGAAGGCAGCCGTAGAAGGCTGTCTTCCCGCAAAGCAATTCCCTCTCCCACAAGCTTTTCCATCACCGCCCGAAAAATCTTGGGAGAAAAGGAAAAGGAAAGGCCGCTACGTAGGGACTCCATCTCCATACCGCGGCTAAGGGGAGATCCTTGATGAAATTCTGCCAGAGTCTTGGTTACCTCTTCTTGCAGTCGCTTCCACTTCCCCAGAACCGTATACGCCTCAGGGTGATTCTTATCCGGAAGTGGCATCACTTCAGGATCCTTGCTCAGAACCGTGGCCATTTCCTCTTCCCGGCCGTTGACTCCCTGGTAGACGGTTTCCAAGGAACAAGCAAAGTCCCCTTGGGCTTCGAGGTATGCCCGGCAGGCGACCGTGAGGTCCGGCGTACGCAAGCGGGTAAGCTGCTCAGAAATCGCGGTTTCCGAGCGTCTGTGCCGGTGGGCAAAGGGGTTAATCACTTCTCCCCCCCCAATAGTTCTCTGTGCGGTCTGGTTGCGCAGAATAAAACGATCCCCTCTCAGCACTGTCAGCGGTTCTTCCAGCACCACCTGGCAGTAAGCTTTACTTTTGGGCGGCAGCACTTCTCGTCCGTCAAGGATGATAATCTTAGCCATCACCTCCGAGGTTCCCATATGCACCCGGGTTCGTTCATGGTTTTCGATCTCCCGGCGGGCCCCGGGTCGGATCTCAACAAAAGCGTCAAAGCGGGTAGTGGTAAGGGTTACTTTCGGATGGCAGATCAGGTGTCCTCTGCTGACCTCACTTTTCTCTGTGCCACTTAGGTTAAGGGCCACTCGCTGTCCCCATCTTGCTTCCTTTACTGGCTGTCCATGGACCTGGATAGAACGTATCCGGACCTCTTCTCCGCCGGGCAAGATACGCACGTTTTCCCCCTCAGTTACAGTTCCGGAAAGGGCGGTGCCTGTCACCACCACGCCGTGTCCCTTCATAACAAATGCCCGGTCTACAGGTAGGCGAAAGTAGCCGGGAAGGGGAGGGCGCTCATACGCGGAGAGCTGAGCGGTGATCGCCTGGCGTAGCTCTTCCACACCCAGACCGGTAACTGAGGAAACAGGAATGACGGGAGAACCTTCTAGAGTTGTATCCAGGGTGAGAATTTCTATTTCTTCAGCCACCTCAGCAAGCCGCTTAGCCTCGACCATGTCAGCCTTGGTGATGGCGAAGACACCTTTCTGTACACCAAGGAAGTGAAGGATGTCGAGGTGCTCTTCGGTCTGAGGCATGACGCTATCGTCTGCGGCTACGGTAAAGAGCACAAGATCGATGCCCTGGGCGCCGGCGAGCATGTTACGAATAAAGCGCTCGTGTCCGGGTACATCGACAATGCCAGCGCGCTCACCGTTGGCCAAATCCAGATAGGCAAAGCCCAGATCAATGGAAATTCCCCGCTCTTTTTCTTCTTTAAGCCGGTCGGTTTCCTGGCCGGTCAAGGCCTTAATAAGCGAGGTTTTGCCGTGATCAATGTGTCCAGCCGTGCCAATGATATGAGCCATAAGCTGCCCCTCTGCAAAGTACCCGTATTCTGGCAAAAACCCCTAGCTAAAGGAACCCCGGTTTTCGGGGGAGGTGGTTTGAAGGGAAGGTGGTGGAGCAGACGGTAAGTCAGGCACCAGTTCCTCCGGCGCAAAAATACCCCGCAGATCAAGAAGGAAGGTCTCGTCCTTAATCCGTCCAAGAATAGGTGGGTTGGCTTGGCGGAACTTTTCGGCAATCTTCTCTGGGGAAAACTGCTGGTGGCGAATGGCAATAACCTTGGTGGGAATTTCCTCTTCGGGTAGGGCCCCGCTGCCAATCTGGGAGGTAGCATCCTCCAAACTAACCTGGAAACCCTCACCTAATTGGGACTGGAGAAGGGGAACAACCTGAACCCCAAGGGTTTCCATATCGTGTTGGGAGTGAGTGAGCCAGCGTAAGGTAGGAAGCTCTGCTGCCAGGTCTGGAGAGTGGCGGTAGAGGCGTAGAGTCGCACTAAGCGCGGCCAGCGTGAGTTTTCCCAAGCGGAGGGCCCGTTTGAACGGGTTCTTCTTGATCCGTGCAAGACATTCTTTTTTTCCCACAATGAGCCCAGCCTGCGGGCCTCCCAGAAGCTTATCCCCGCTAAAAGTGACCACATCCACTCCCTTTGCCACCCGCTCTGCTACCACTGGCTCTCTGGGCAGACCATAGGAAGAAAGGTCGATTAGGGCCCCGCTGCCCAGGTCTTCCATAACCGGAATGTTGTACCTATTTCCCAGCTCGACTAGCTCTTCTAGATTAACTGCCGTGGTAAAGCCCATAATCCGGTAGTTGCTGGTGTGGACTTTAAGAAGAATGCCGGTGTTAGGGCCAATGGCTTCCTCGTAGTCTCGCCTATGGGTACGGTTAGTAGTCCCTACTTCGCGCAGGATGACCCCACTCTTACGCATAACGTCGGGAATACGAAAGGAGCCGCCAATCTCAATCAGCTCTCCTCGGGAAACAATGCCTTCTTTCCCCTCGGCCAGCGCGTTTAAAGCCAGGAGAACTGCAGCCGCATTATTGTTCACCACCGTGGCCGCCTCAGCACCGGTCAGAGCCAGAAGGTCTTCCTCAATAAGACGGTCCCTGTCTCCCCTCCTCCCTTGGTCAAGATCATACTCCAGAGTGACAGGATGACTGGCCACCCGCACAACTTCTTCTATTGCCTCCCTTGCCAAAAGTGCCCGCCCGAGGTTGGTGTGAAGAACGGTACCGGTAGCGTTTATTACCGGTCTTAAACGGTGAAGACCCTCCTGATCGATTGCGGTCTTAACTCGTCCAAGGACTGTGTCCACACCCACTGGGCTGGCAAAGTTGTCGACAAGGATCTCCTGGCGCAAGGAGTTTAATCCCTCCCGAACTTTCTCTGTAATGTAGGCCCGGCTATAGAGCGAGAGCAGGGATTGCGTCTCAGGAGCGCTCAGAACCTTCTCTACCGAAGGAATATTGCGAAGCAGAACTTGGCGGTCGGCTGCCTTCATTGATGCTGTCCACCTTTTTCTTTTACTTGGCATATCCTCTGAACCCTTGCAACCCTGCCCACTTAGCTGATAGGGTGAACGCTCGGTTATTAATTAGCCGTTCATGAAGCGTTACTTCACCACTCACAATGAGAATCAAGGACCTATGTCCTATTTTCAGAGTAGCGGCTAGCAAGCAATAGGAAAGAGACGGAGGGCAGGGTAGGAAGAGCCCCAAGTTGATAGCTGAAAACTAATAGTTTACTGGCACAAGGGGAAAGCTCAAAATTGATGGCAGACTGCGGAGTGCCTAAGGAGGAGAGATGCTGACAGAGGATGGCTACCGGGAAGTCATTGGCAAAGCAGAGGTGCATGTTCTCAATTTCCTCCGGGCTTTTGAACGCCTGCAGGAGGAGCTACATATTGCTCATATCCCCAGCCTACAGGAGAACCTTAAAAATACCGTAGGGGAGGAGTTCACTGCCCTAAGTACCGATTTGGCTGCGCTCTCCCCACCTGAGCCGCTTAAGGATTTCCATGAGAAATTTTCTCAGGCCCTTACTTGTCTGACAGACTCCCACACAACTTTCCTTGGCGCCTCAGGAGAAAATTTCTTTCCCGCCTTTTTTCACAGTCGCCAGGCCTTTTCTACCGGGAAGTATCTTCTCTATGGTCTGCGCTTGAACTTGCCCACCCTCCAGCAGTACTGGGTGCTGCCAGAGTCGTTGCCTATGCTTACGGAGCTGGAGAGGAAGACGCCGACCGCGGACGTACCTGTTGGGTTTGTTCACAAGGAGCGAACGGATCAGCGCTCAGACTATTCACTGTACGTTCCGGAAAACTATGATTCCCAACGGTCGTGGCCACTCATCATTTGTCTTCATGGAGGACATGGCCGGGGGGATGACTATATTCTGACCTGGCTCAGGCCAGCCAAGAGCAAGGGCTATTTTCTTCTCTCCCCCAAGTCAATCGACCGCACCTGGTCCATGCAAAATCCCCGGTTGGATATCCGCTCTATCCTATGCATGCTGGAAGAGATCTTTGACGGGTATAACATTGACAACCAGCGGATTTATCTTTCGGGCCTGTCGGACGGGGGAACCTTTACTTATGCTATGGGGCTTATGTGTGCCAAGCTCTTTGCCGGCGTTGCCCCAATAGCAGCAGTGCTTCTCCCCTGGCTTGACCTCGATCAGGGCAAGGATCTTCCCATCTTTACCATCCATGGGGCCAAGGATTTCATCTTCCCGGTGCAATATGCCCGCGCAGCCCATAGCCTGCTTCAGGAGAAGGGACACAACATTACCTATAAGGAACTTCCTGACTGGGGTCATGCCTTTACCTATACTATCAACGAGCAGCTTATCCTGCCTTGGTTTGCTACCCTTTCCCGCCCTCGGGACTAGGTAGCTATTCGGCCGAACGCTGACTCTTGACCAACAGGAAAGCGTAGAGCGATAACAGCTGGTGATGGGGTCGTTAGGCGTTGTTGTTCTGGCAGCAGGCCTGGGAAAACGCATGTGTTCCTACCGGGCCAAGGCTCTCCATCTCCTGGGGGGTAACCCTTTGATCCAGCATGTGTTACGCACGGCGCAGACGCTTAGTCCTGAGCGGCTTGTTATTGTTGTTGGATACCAGGCTGAGGAAGTGCAACAAGCCTGCACGGGCGACGAGGTTCTCTTTGCCCTACAGCAAGAACAACGAGGCACAGGGGATGCGGTACGAGCGGCCGAGGAAAGCTTTGCTGGATTCACCGGGGATGTGCTCATCCTTTGTGGTGATGTTCCTCTTCTTACCCCAGCTACCCTTTTTCGTCTAGTCCACTGCCACCAAGACGCCAGGGCGGTTCTTTCTCTCCTCACTGTGAACGTCGATGACCCGGCAGGCTATGGTCGTATCAGCCGTGGTGAGAACGGGCAAATCCGGAAAATCATTGAAGACCAGGATGCTTCAGTCCAGGAGAAGCAGATACAGGAAATCAACTCAGGAATCTTCTGCGTCCGGCATAATTTTCTTTTTTCCGTCCTACGGCGCTTGCGAACAAATAATGCCCAGGGCGAGTATTATTTGACGGACATTGTATCTATGGCGGTGGAGAGTGGTTATCCGGTTCAGACTATCCTGGTTGCTGACCCGTTTGAGGTGACAGGAGTGAATTCACGGAAGGAGTTGGCGCGTATGGAAAGAACCCTGCAGGAGGAAATTCGCAGTCGATGGATGGCTGCTGGGGTGACCCTAGAAGACCCGGACACGGTATACATCGACCAGGACGTGATCATCGACAAGGACACGGTGATTGGTCCCAACACTCACCTTAAAGGGCGGACCGTGATTGGCGAGGGATGCCGGATTGATGGTAGTGCCTACATTACCAACTGTCGTCTGGGCAGCCACGTGCACGTATTCTTTAGTACGGTTTTAAGTGACAGTGAGCTGGGTGACGGCGCCGAGGTAGGACCGTTTACCCATCTGCGGGGTGGCACCAAGCTTGCGGCTCAAGCGACCGTTGGCAATTTTGTTGAAGTCAAAAAATCCACCATTGGTGAGAAGACCAAAGCCAAGCACTTGGCCTATGTTGGTGATACCGAGGTGGGTAGGGAGACAAACATTGGCGCTGGGACTATTACCTGTAACTACGATGGATTTCGCAAATACCAGACAAAAATCGGCGATCGGGTACAGATTGGCAGTGACTCTACTTTAGTCGCCCCAGTCACTATTCACAACAATGTCTATGTGGCTACTGCTACTACTGTCCGCAAGGATGTACCCGCCGGAGCCTTGGTCTTTAACGAGCGTCGGGAGCAGGTGCGCGAAGGCTGGACTGCAGCTAAACGGGCCAAGGAAGCAGCAAAAAAAGAGGCTGATTAAATCTGTAGAGTCCATAATCGGGTCGAGCAACGGACCTTCAAGACCCAAGGGGCCTAAAAATGTGTGGTATCATCGGTTACATTGGCTATCAAGAGGCGGGTCCTATCCTCCTCCATGGCCTCAGGCGTCTGGAGTATCGAGGGTATGACTCGGCCGGTATTGCTACTTTGTTAGACAGCAAAGTTGAGGTAAGCCGTTCCGCGGGAAAACTCGATAACCTGGAGCGGCTTTTATACGAGTACCCGCTTCGGGGAAGCATGGGAATCGGTCATACCAGGTGGGCCACGCATGGCCGACCTTCGGAGGAAAACGCTCATCCCCATCGGGCAGGTCGGATTGCGGTTGTTCACAACGGCATCATTGAAAATTATCTTGAGCTGCGCCAGGACTTAATTGCGCATGGGGGGGTGTTTGCCTCTGAGACTGATACCGAGGTGATCTCCCACTTGATTGACCAGTTCATGCAGGAGGGGAAGAGTTTTACCAATGCCACTCGCGCAGCCCTGCAACGATTGGAAGGCTCGTTTGCCATTGTGGCCTTGTGTGAGACTGAGCCTGGCAAATTGCTTGCTGCCAAAAGTGCCACCCCCATTGTCATTGGATTGGGAGAGAGTGAGAATTTTGTTGCCTCTGATATCCCGGCAATCCTTGATTACACCCGCCAAGTGGTCTTTATGGACGATGGCGAGCTGGCGGAAGTAACTCGGCAGAAGGTGAGCCTTTCTACCTTTGCTGGCGAGCTTCGGGAACGTGCCCCTAGACAGATTACCTGGGATGCGCTTACCGCACAAAAGGGGGGCTATAAACACTTTCTGTTAAAAGAGATTCACGAGCAGCCACAAGCTATTATTGACACTATGCGAGGCCATATTCTGGCTGAACAAGGTGATGTAGCCTTGCCAGCAATAGAAAATGGTTTGACTATTTCTTCGGCTCCGCCCAAGACAGGCTTGGACTCCATTAAGCGTATTAGCTTGGTAGCCTGCGGTACTGCCTGGCATACCTGCCTGGTAGGCAAGTTTCTCCTCGAAGAATTAGCCCGTATTCCTGCTGATGTGGACTATGGCAGCGAGTTTCGCTACCGTAATCCACCCATAGGCCAGGACAGTCTTTTGTTGCTAGTCTCTCAATCTGGAGAGACGCTTGATACTCTAGCTGCCCTTGAGGGTGGAAAGGAGAAGGGGGCTAAAGCGCTATCGATCTGTAATGTAGTCGATTCCTCCGTTGCCCGCAAATCTGACGCAGTTATCTACACTCATGCCGGCCCTGAGATTAGCGTGGCCTCCACCAAGGCGTTTACCACTCAGCTGGTTGCCCTATACCTCCTGGCCCTCTATCTTGGGCGCTGCCGTGGCCTGATTAGCGAGGAGAAGGGGCGCCAACTTATTGCCGATATCACCAACCTTCCCCTCCTGGTGCAGCAAGTACTTGCTCGGGAAAAGGTCATTGAGAAAATTGCCAGGAAATACGGCCATGCCTCTGATTTTCTGTACTTGGGTCGGGGAATTAACTATCCCATTGCTCTAGAGGGAGCACTGAAGCTTAAAGAGCTTTCCTATATTCACGCCGAGGGTTATCCTGCTGGGGAGATGAAACACGGCCCCATTGCCCTTATCGATGAGCAGATGCCGGTGGTTGTGCTTCTACCTAAGGATTCGGTCTACAGCAAGACCCTAAGCAATATGAAAGAAGTCGAGTCTCGTGGGGGTCGGATCATTATACTCACGGATGCCCCGTCGCCCGAGCTTGAAGAGATTGCCTGGGAGATTATCCAGGTCCCTACGACCAACCACCTACTGTTGCCCATTCTTCTGACCGTCCCGCTGCAGCTCCTTGCCTACCATATTGCCGTCTACCGTGGTACGGATGTTGATCAACCCCGCAACTTGGCTAAGAGTGTGACGGTGGAATAGGAAGAGTAAGGAAAGCCTCATGGCAGGATTAGGCGTTTTGGTCTAGTCCTGCGGCTACCCGGTAATAGCCATCCTGCATGCGCCACCACTTGTCGCAAAAAGTTGCTACTGCTTCCCTTACCTGGGTCTGCAGCTCATCTGTAGTGGCATACCCTTTAACCAGGGTCTCGGCTATGTGGCTGTGTTCCTCATCTCCGCCAATATGAACAATGAAGAACTCGATTTCCGCGTCGCTCATACGGTAGTGCTCTTTTAATCCTTGCACTGCCGCTCGCATTGCCTCAGGCACTTGAGATTCCCCGGCCAGGGAGAGGGCAGCCAGACCTACAATGTAGGGAGAGGTCTGGCAAAACTTAATCACCCAGTCCACATAGTCCGCCACTTCAGGGACAGGGTTGCTTTTCTCTACCTCTTCGTTGGTGGCACCCAGTGCTTTGGCAAAACGCAGCATTAGGGCCGCATGGCTATCGCTCCCGCAGCGTAGGTCGGTCTCTTCTTCAATCAAGTTCTCTACCAGCAGGCGACGTACTCGGCGGTCTGGGCAATTGGCATAGATGCCGCCAAAGGCGCGAATGTGCTGGTCCACCTGAAAATATTTCTGGATTGCCCAGCGCCTCAAGTTTTCCTGGGTAAACTTTCCTTGCCCCAGGTCTCGGATAAACGAGTGCCTGGAGTACTTTCTCTCCTGGATGATTTGCTTCAGCTCTTTAAGAAAAGTATCTGCCGTCTGTGGCATAACAACCTCAGCCCCTAGCTTTTAAGTTTCCTCAGCTCCTTTGGTCTCTTCTTTTTTCTTTTCGGGGTTCTCTAAGAAATCCTGGGCGCCCTTGTTCATGCGATTAAAGATCCAGTCTCGAAGCTTTAAAACGGTGTTACCGTCTCCGATCATGGCATAGCTCTGCTTATTTTGTCCTTCGCCGTGCCGGGCGGCAAGGACGGTGCCAAATTTCTCCTCTTCATTGCCGTATACACTAATGGTCAGGTCCGGAGCGTTAAGGGCATAAGGGCTCAGATCAGAGGGGCTGTCAGCCGCAATCTCATAGCCACGCAACTCCTGCAGGTCGCCAATAAACTGCTGTAGCACCGTCTCTTTGGGTTTTTCTCCTTCTTTGCCCACGACTGTCCATTTCTCGTCTTTTCCCTTGGCAAGGGCAAAGGTCTCGCCATCTTTACGTTTAACCTCAATCTTAGTTGCCTTCTCTTGGTCAAAAGTGAAAACGGTCTTATCTCTTAGGTCATTGACGTCCTTGTTGAGATCCTTCAACACCCAGTCGCCAACTACATATACTATGTCTTTTTCTCCCCGCTTGAGATACCGCTTTTTCTCTCCTCCGGGCTCAGGTTTCTCTCCTCCCACAAGCACGGTTTTTTTGGCTTCATCCTCGCCCAGGTAGAGGGAGACAGTGAGGTTTGGAGGGGTAAGTCCATATATGAGCGAGTCGGCGGTAGCATTGTCAATAAAGTCTTGGGCTTGTACGGAGCGTAGGGAAGAGAGAAAACTGTGCACTTCAGCTACGTCTGCTTTATAAGCCAGGGGATCTCCAATCTTCCAGTCCTCACCGTTATTGGTGAGCAGAATCTCTTTATCAACGTTGGTAATCTCGATCTTTTTCACTTCCTCATCGGTAAAGTCGATAATCTTTTTGTCGCGTAGATCCTTTACCTTCTTATTCGTACCATAATGAAAGGAAGAGGGGGTCAGAAAAATCTTCTTTTCATCTCCCTTGCGGACATAGGTCTTGAACCCTACCGGTGTCGTCCCTCCAACAAAAAGAAGGGGGACCTCCTGCCCCTCTTTGAGCTTTACCTTGACAGTGGCGTTGGGAGTATCAAGACCATAGGGAGCAAGATCCTCAGGAACCTCATCGAAAACCTTTTCCACTTCACACTCGGCAATGGCATTGACTAGGTTTTCAACTGTGGTGTCATCAGCCTCGGTATTTATGGGCTTGGTGATAGTCCACTTGCCGGCTATGTCTTTATTAAGATGGATCTCGCGATCTGGATAAGTGAGAATTACTTCCTCGACCTTATCTTTGTCAAAGGCAACAAGGAGGTCCTTCTGGGCTTCCTTTCTTGCTCTCTCCAGTTCAACAAAGTAGACATAAGCCCCCAGGACTAGGAAAACGATGGCAAGGGCCAATGTGTTTCTGAATTTCATGGATAACTTTCGGTTGTTAGCGGTCAGTAGTCAGCTTAGTATAAAAAATTAAATTGTTTCCTCATTATCAAGCTAATAGCTGATAGCTGACCGCTTTAGTTTTAACGCCGCTGCCACCATACTGCTAGTCCTGCCACTAGGAGAAACTCGGGCAGGATGAGAACAGAAAGGTAAAAGATTACGGTTCCCTGCTCGGCACTAAACTGGGCGCGAGAGGCTGTGAGGGTACGGGGCCGAATAGAAACTAGCTCTTCCTCGCCTGCTAACCATCCCACGGTATTAAGAAAGAGATCGCGGTTGAAGTACTGGCCCAGGTATTGGTTATTAGCAAAAACAGCACTCCCAAATACCACCAACCGTGCTTCCCCATCGTGATCCACACCCATGTCTTTGAGCTGTGCCGTTACAGCTACCGCTAAAGAGACAGGTCCTTTTTTGTCCTTATCAGGGTCAAGCTGGGCAACCTGACGCTGAAAGATGGCCTCAAGATCAGTCTCAGCCCAAGAATCCGGACTGGTTTTCACTAGACTGGTCACTTGTAGGCCGCGTTTGCCTGCTCCATCCGCCTCAACCGAACGAGAAAGGCCATAAATAGTAAATACGGTACCGCGTCTGCTCAGGTCCTCGGTGATAGGGTGAGCGCCATAAGAAGATGCAATTGGCCGTAGGTCAAGAGTGCGCCCTTTAAATAACTCGAGGCGCTGGTCTACAACCACATCGTCTCCAACATTTGCTCCCCAGTTCTGTAGTAGTGCGGTCAGCTCCGGGGTAGTGAGAGGATTTACAAGGAAAAGCGCATGTCCGCTTTGCTTTAAATATGCGTCTATTGCTTCGACTTCGTGCTGCAACAACGAACGCTCCGGTCCGGCCACCACCAGAAGGTCACAGTCTTCCGGCACCTCCTCGTTGAGGGAGACGAACTGAAATTTCTTCACCTCATAACCCTCGTTCTCCAAGGAAGTCTTGACCTGCCCATACCCTCTTGACCCCTGCAGATCACCGATGTCTGGCTCACCGTGGCCCTCAATAAAGTAGATCGCTTTTTTCTCTTGTCGGGTGATTTTAATAATGCCGTTAGTCAGATCCTCTTCTGATATATTGTTGACTGTCACAGAGCGGTCACCATACTGCAGGTGTATCGTACGATAGGAAGTAATGTTGTATTTCTGTGCCAGGTCTGGCTGTTTGTCCGGGTCAATGAGGTGGTGTTTAACCTTGGATGAGGCATAAGCGTAGGTGCCAAGCAACTCTTGGATTTCGGGGTCGGATCCACCCTCAATGAAAGCGTTGACCTCTAGATCTTTATCAAGCTTATTCAGTATATCGGTTGACTGGGGGGAGAGACTGTAAACGCCTGCCTTGGTTGCGTCAAAGCGGTGGTGATAACGGGTGGAAAGATAATTCACAAGTATCAGAATACCCAGGAAAATAAGCGAGTAGAAAGCAGCGTTAACCCCATATTTGGTGGAGCGTTTCCCCAGAAATGCCGTGATTGGGGTCTGGCTGGAGGCGAGCGCAAAGATGAGGGCAAGAACTCCAGCTAGGCCATGGAAGAGGACATAGAAGGAAAGGGCTCGGGTAATAAAATATGCAACCCCTGCAAAGAGGAGAAAGGTGACTCCAATAAGACCTAGTAGGGAGGACGAGCGCTGCATTTTCTATCTCCAGCGTACTGATTCCACCGACCGTTGAGTAAGGAATAGGGAGAGCGTGATCACGGTAAGGAAGTAGACCAAATCTTTAGTGTCGATTAAACCCTTAACCATCTCGCCAAAATGTTCAGTGACCGAGAGATAACGTAGAAGCGGACCAAGGGTCTCACCGGCAGTGTCCGCTGGCCAAGCAATGATATAGAGGAGAAGCAGGGCGACTAAGCCGCTCACCGCGGCAATGATCTGGTTTTCCGTAAACGAGGAAGTAAGAAGCCCTACCGCTACAAAGGTAGTGGCCAAAAGCAGTAACCCCAGATAACCGGAGAGCATGACTCCTACCTCTGGGTTACCATAATACATCAAGATGACCGGGTAGACGCCGGTAAGCGCAATCATTATGAGCATAAATAAGAAAGAGGCGAAGAATTTGCCCAGCACAATTTCACCTGTACGCAAGGGAGAAGTGAGTAGCAGCTCATACGTACCGCTCTTCTTCTCTTCGGCAAACCCTCGCATGGTAATCATTGGCACTAGAATGACCAGCACAATGGAGAGGTTATGCATCAGCGGAGAGATGACAAAGTCGTTGAGATTCAAGCGGTTAAGCATATCAGGGTTGCTCTGAAAGCTTGAGTATAAAGAGAGAAGAAAGTTGAAACGTGAGAGTAGGTTAAAGAAAAACCAACCGCCAAGCAACAAAAAACCCGTGAGCACCACATAAGCAATGGGGGAGACAAAGTAGGAGCGCAGTTCCTTATCAATAATTGTTAACACGTTTCTCATACGGCTGCCTCTGCTATTGCTTCCTCTTCCTGAGCAATCGCTCGCAGGAACACCTCCTCAAGGCTCTGCTCTTTAGTCAGATCGACTAAAGCGTCTTCCACTACCACCTTGCCTGCGTTAATAATGACCACTTTGTCACATACCTGTAATACCTCAGGCAGGATATGGGTGGAGAGCACAACCGTGTGTTCGCCTGCCAACTCCTTAATAAGGGTGCGGATCTCGATAATCTGCTTGGGATCAAGGCCAATAGTAGGCTCGTCAAGAACCAGGATAGCAGGATTATGGATGATTGCCTGAGCTAGCCCTAGCCGCTGACGAAAGCCCTTGGATAAAAAGCCTGTAACCCGATGGGCAACCTCACTAAGCCCGCATCGCTCCATCGCCCGTTCTAGAGCAGCAGCTACTTGGTTTCTGGCCATCCCTTTGATGCGGGCAACAAAGCGGAGATAAGCAGTCACGGTCATGTCGCTGTACAGAGGAGGATGCTCGGGCAGATAGCCAATACGCTTGCGTACCTCAAGGGAATCTTCGAAGATGTCATATCCGGCAACTTTTACGCTGCCCTCGGTGGCGGGCAGGAATCCGGTAATAATGCGCATAGTGGTAGTCTTGCCGGCTCCGTTAGGACCTAGAAAACCCAGGATTTGACCTGGAGCAGCAGAAAAAGAAACATTAGAGATAGCGGTAAGATCACCGTAGCGTTTGGTAAGGCTATGAACTTCAATCATATTGCAGGGAATAGTTAATGCCCCCTCCTATACTTGTCAAGCTCCCTTTCTCCTCATATGTTGCCTCGTGGACAACTTCATCCCTATTTGTTACTTTCTGACGGCGGAAAGTAGAGAAGATTCATTATGAACCCTGCGTTAGACCCCCCCCGTCTGTTTCTGATTGACGGGAGTATGTATATTTTTCGTGCCTTCCACGCTATCCCCCATCTCTCCAACTCGCAAGGGATGCCTACTAATGCAGTGTACGGCTTTACTACTATGCTGCTTAAGCTCCTACGCGAAGCTCAGCCCCAGTTTGTGATTATGATATTTGATACGAGCGGTAAGACTTTCCGCCACGAAGCCTATCCAGAGTACAAAGGAAACCGCCCGGAGTTGCCGCCGACGCTTGCTCCCCAGTTTCCTTACCTTCACCGAGTAGTCGAGGCGCTACGGTTAGTGGTGTTGCAGCAGAAGGGGTTTGAGGCAGACGATATCATTAGTACTATTGCTGCACAAATGGAGGTACGGAAGGTGGACACGGTAGTGGTGACTGGGGACAAAGACCTCATGCAGATTGTTGCTCCCTATGTGACGCTCTGGGATACCATGCGAGACAAACGTATCGGCGTGCCGGAGGTACGGGAGCGGTTTGGGGTGGAGCCTGGGCAGGTAGCTGACGTGCTTGGGCTTAGTGGTGACCCTGTGGACAATATCCCCGGGGTCAGTGGTGTAGGAGCAAAAACTGCTGCCATGCTTATTAAGCATTTTGGTACCCTTGAAAATGTGCTTTCCCAGACCTCTGAGCTGGCCAACAGTGGGGTGCGAGGAGCTAAAAAGCTGCAGAAGGCTTTGACTGTTGAGGCCGATAAGGCCCGTTTAAGCAAAACCCTGGCCACTGTGCGCCGGGATGTCCCCCTGGCATTTGATCTGGAGGAGTGTCGCTATTATGGGCCAGATTGGCAAGAATTACGTCGGCTCTGTGAGGAGCTTGAGTTTGGTTCTTTACTGCGCCAGCTCCCTCACTAAGGAAGAGAACTGAATACTAGTGTCTAGCCTGGCGTCTGTAACCTAGGTGAGCTGTGTGCAAGTGTGGTGGACTGGGATAGAGGCGAAGGCCAACAGAGCGATGGAGAGCTGGTCCGGCGATGTAAGGCAGGAGAGCGGGAAGCTTTTCGTGAACTAGTGGAGCAGTATCAACGAAAGGTTGTAGCCATTGCCATGGGCATGCTCCACAGTCAGGAAGATGCGTTAGAAATTGCCCAGGAGGCATTTACCAAGGCATTTATCAGCCTTCCCCGGTTTCAAGAGCAATCGAGCTTTTACACCTGGCTCTACCGTATTGTTGTTAACCTGGCAATCGACCGACAACGGCAAAGGAGCCGACAGCCTTTACTCGAGCGTCAGGAGGACTTTGCGGAGGGAGAAATCAGTGTGGATGAGAGTATACCAACCGGGGAAAATACCGATCCTTATGAACAGGTGAAAGACAGAGAGCTGGGCAGGGATATTGCCGCAGCCATTAGCGAGTTGACGCCCATCCACAAAGCAGTCATAGTACTTCGGGAAGTGGAAGGACTCTCTTATGATGAAATCAGTCAGGTATTGCGGTGCTCAAAAGGAACGGTCATGAGTCGTCTCCATTATGCTCGCAGAAAGCTTCAATCCAGGCTGCGCCGATATCTGTGACCCTGGGTATAGGCATATGGTAAAGGCCATCAGCTAGAATATGACCTGCCAAGAAGCTACCCAGTTGATTCCTCTTTTTTTTGATGGTGAGCTTGAAAGCCACCGTATGCGCGAGGTGGCCCTGCACGTGACTCAGTGTACGTCTTGCAAGGGTATACTCTCTGACCTTACAAAGCTTCAGCGCCTGGTAGCAGGGGCGATAATGGTACAAGTGGAAGAAATAGATCCCTCATATGTATGGCAGCAGGTGGCTGAGCAGATTGATCACCTGCCGTTGCCCTGGTCTACTCGTTCACTGGTCTGGTGGAGGGAGACATTTTTCTGGAAGGGGGGGATCTCGGTGTGGGCGAGCGCAACAGCGGCTTTGATGCTTGTGGCTTTTCTCTGGTGGGGTGGTGAGGAGTCGACTGAGCCTCCACGGATGGTAGCGCGTAATCAGGCACAGGTTGAAGTGCTTTCTACCTCGATGCCAGCGATTGCCATGTGGAGCGAACAGAGAGACGGGACGACCGTTATCTGGGTAGCGGATGAGGAACCAGGGAGGAAAGAGAAAAGAGTACCATGAGGATAGGCAGAATTATCCTCTGTGTCATCACTTCTTTATTCCTCTTAGCCCTGGATGCCAGGGCTGGCGAGGTTGTTGAAATCACTATTGAGACGGTCTTGGCGACCAATTCCTCCCAAGAAGTTGACCAACGCCTAGGACAGATAAAGCAACAGCTCCACACCCTTTTTCGCTACTCCTCTTACCGTCTGGTCAAAGAAGAGAGTCGGCAAACCCGATGGGGAGATCAGGCAAGCTTTAACATTCCTGGTGGACGTTACTTGCAAGTGATTCCTAAAGGTTTTCGAGACAACTGTGTGTCAATGCGAGTCATGCTGATTGAGGGCGATAGACCTATGGTTGATACCCAACTCATTCTGCGCAACGGTGGGGTCTTTTTTGTTGGTGGTCGCAGACACCAAGAAGGAGTGTTAATTATCTCTATCGGCGCTGCCACCGAGGAATAATGGGGCCGGTTCGCGAACTTCTCCTACACTGGCTAAAGCATGATAATGCCAGTTGTGAAGAGGAGAATAAGCAGTCCCTGCCTTAACCGTACAGCCGGCACTAACACAGTTAAGCGTGATCCTAATACTACTCCCGGCACCGAGCCCACAAGTAGCCACCCCACTAAACCCACGTCCACCGTGCCCAGTCCTAGGTGGGCTAATCCCGTTACCCCTGTCAGAATAACGGCATGAAAGATATCTGTCCCTACTAGAACCGCTGGCGGCCTGTGGTAGAACAGCAGCAGCAGCATCATGATCACGCTGCCCGAGCCCACTGAGGTGAGGCCAACCAGGACCCCTCCTATAAGACCTGTGAATATTGCCCCGTTATAGCGATTGACCCAGCCAGGCAAGTGATTGCGTAGAAGCGCGCCTCTATATCCCTCCACCCGGTTTTGCACCAACATCAGGAGCGGGATGACAACCAGAAGCACACCAATGAGGGGGCGAAGGATGTCATTGACGCCCTCGCCATAGTGGGAACGTAGAGAAACAAGGATGCCTAGGCCGACAAGCGCCCCGGGCACACTCCCTAGAGCCATGGTCATAGCCAATCGCCAGTCCACATGTCCTTGACGCCAGTGCAATATGGCCGCGCCGAGCTTGGTCAAAAACATGAAAGTTGCATCTGAACCTACTGCTACGATTGGAGGCACACGCAAACCTAGAATCAGCATGGGCAGAAGTAGAACTCCTCCGCCTATACCGGTCAGGCTTACCAGCCCACCTACCACAAACCCAATAAAAGCTGCTGAAAGGGAATAATCCATGTTGTCTCAGCCTGTGTTCGCCACCTAAGACTGACTGACCTATGGCTTAATGAGATGTCATTCTTGGCTTAGAATGGCAGAGGTACAATCGATGAGGGACCGACTAAAATGAGGTTTGATATAAATCCCGTCTCAATCCCCTACGCCGGATCACCATTGACACCAATATAACCCTCGCGCTCAAGATGCAGGATGATTTCTTGGGCAGCCTCTTCGGGGGTCATGTCAGTGGTATCTATCACCACTTCGGCATCCTCAGGAGCCTCATAGGGATCGGAAATGCCGGTGAACTCTTGGATAATCCCCTCGCGCGCTTTAGCATATAAGCCTTTGCGGTCTCGCTGTTCACATACTTCTAGGGGGGTTTCCACATGCACTAACACAAACCCTCCCCCCCCTTCGACCGCAGCACGCACCTCCTTACGTATGCTGTCATAAGGGGCAATGGGGGCACAAATAGCAATACCGCCGTTTTTGGTGATCTCGGAGGCCACGAAGCCAATGCGGCGGATGTTAATATCACGGTGCTCTTTGCTAAAACCCAGCTCCGAGGAGAGGTGCTTGCGCACCAGGTCTCCGTCCAGAAGAGTAACTGGGCGGCCACCCATCTCCAGAAATTTCACCAAAAGCACATTAGCAATGGTAGACTTGCCGGAGCCTGAAAGCCCGGTGAAAAAGACAGTAAATCCTTGATGATGTCGGGGAGGTTGGCTGCGCCTCAGCTCTTTGGCCACCTCGGTAAAAGTAAACCACTCAGGAATTTCACGTCCCTCAGCCAAGCGGCGGCGAAGGTCAGTACCGGATATATTGAGAGAGCGCACTCCTGCTGGCACCTCATCCTCAGGAACATAAGTGTCCAGATCTTCAACATAGACCATCATGCGAAAGGGAACCATGTGCGCCTCAAGCTCTTGCTCATAACTATGTAAGAGATCTTGGGCATCATAGGGACCGTAGAAGGGTTTACCACTAGAGTCATTACCCGGACCTGCATGATCCCGGCCAACAATGAGATGAGTGCAGCCATAGTTCTTACGAATAATGGCATGCCACACAGCCTCACGCGGACCCGCCATACGCATAGCCAGGGGAAGAAGGGATACTTTAACGGTTTGCTGCGGGTAATGAGGCAAAATAGCTTGGTAACAGTGTACACGAGTGTAGTGATCGACATCACCCGGCTTTGTCATCCCCACCACAGGATGGATAAGTAGGTTAGCCTCTATCTCCTTAGCTGCGCGTAGCGTTAGCTCCTGATGCGCCCGGTGCATGGGGTTGCGAGTCTGGAAAGCCACTACCCGTCGCCAGCCCAACCGTGTAAATTCTGTACGTAATTCGGTCGGAGTTAAACGCAGAGAGCGAAAATCATAATGTATGGGAAGCTGTAATCCTTCTACCCGTCCACCGACAAAATAAGGATAAGTGTTGTTCAGTAGATGAGCTATGCCTGGATGTTCATCGTTGGCGGTGCCATAGACGGCCTTAGCCTCAGCTAACAGGTCTGGTTGCCACACTTCCTCCACATTGAGGACAGCTAGCATCACGCCCTCAGCATCACGGAGCGCAAGGGATACTCCAGGTCCAACTTTGCCTGCCAGTTCTTCTGGTACGTCCAGAGTAATAGGAATAGGCCAGAGGGTCTTATCAGCCAAACGCATAGAAGAGCAGACAGACTCATAGTCCGCGCGCATCATAAACCCCTTAAGGGGTGAGAATCCACCGTTTAGCAACAATTCGAGATCACAGAGCTGTCTCGGAGTCAGATCCCAAGAAAGCCAGGTACGAGACGCAGTCTGAAGCTCAGCTGCACGCTCGGAGTCTACAAGTAGGTTGGTTAGGGTTCCGCCATGCGGGGCAATAAGACCGTGGGGCATACTCACTCCTTTAAAATGGAATTTTGGCCACTTGTGAATGATCAGAGATAAGGCGTCTCTTGTGGCACAGCAACTTTAGCCTAGCGAGCTCTACTCAACAAGTACAAACCCTTGCTGGAGAGCCTGCCCTAAAAGTGGCCCGGACTGGATAAAGTTGGGTAATGTTAGGTAAAAATGTATACTTCCTCCCTATGTTGGTTCTGTTAGGCTATCTAAGTCAGATAAAATATTTAATTTCTTATCTGTGGTTTCACATGGGTGCGGCCTACCGACGGATTCATGCAAGGTCTATCCCTATACTGCCCACTTTGAGCCCTTTGCGGTCGATGCGTAGAGTCAGCTCACATTGGTCTGTCTCTAGGGTCAACGCCCATGATCCAGGTCCTGAGGAACGGAAATGGATACCTTTCAGGGTCTGGCCCTGCATCCCTTTTAAGGCCTGATTCACTTCTGTGCTCATTTGAGCAAGGGCGGAACCCCTAGCAGTTTTTTGGAACAGAGAGATAAGCGAGTTCTCTCCAGCAGCCCCATAAAGTTTACGAGCTCGGCCACTTTCCACAAGAATCTCCAGGATATCTTCCAGGGCTTCAGCGAGTTCTTCTCCAACCTCCTCGTTCTCAACCTGCTGCAGGAGGTCAGTGTAGTGGGCCTGGGCCTCCGGGTCTGCTACCCCTTTTAGGAATGCTTGGACCTCCCGTTCCAAGATCCCCTTCTGGAAGGCATCGACAGGGATGCGGCCTACCGACAAGCTGGCCATGATTTTATCCCACTGGAGGTGTGGCTTCCTCCTGCTCCACCAGTACCTCTAGTTCGTGTTCAAATCCTCCGGTCTCGATGGAACAGTGCATGCCGCATTCTTTGGGAGCTCCTTTTTCCCACCACCACCGGCCAGCCCGATGGTCCTCTCCGGGCTGAATGGCACGGGTACACGGCGCACAACCAATGCTGGTGTACCCTTGATCATAGAAGGAATGATACGGTACATCGTAATCTCGAATGTATTCCCACACCTCCTCCTCGGTCCAATCAGCCAGGGGATTGACTTTGACAATGCCACCGTGATCGTGATCAAGCTCGATCTTATGAATATTAGAGCGAGTCGCCCACTGATCCCGTCGCAGACCGGTGATCCAGGCGTCTAGATGATGGAGTACCCGGCGAAGCGGCAAAACTTTGCGGACCTGACAGCATAGCATCCGCAGGGGCACCTCCTGGTAAAAAAGATTCACCCCGTGCTTTTGCACCATTTCTCCCACTTGTTGGGCCTCCGGGAAGTGAACTTCCATAGTAAGGCCATATCGCTCCCGAACTCGGTCGATCAGCTCATAAGTCTCCTGCGGCAGCCGTCCGGTATCAAGAGTAAAGACTCGGACCTCCGGGTTAATTCGCCAAGCCATATCCACGATCGCCATACCGTCAGCCTGTAGGCTTGTGCAGATGGCCATGCTGTTGCCGAAATACTCCAGTGCCCAGCGGATTACTTCCTGGGGCTCCTGGTCCTCGAACTCGATTGCCAATTCTCCAGCTTCCAGGTCGTCTAGCAAAACCCTTTCTTGCATCCTTTTCCTCCTCTTATTCGGCCACAGCAGCCATAACCGCTTCCTGGCTTTCTGTTAGAGTAGCCATAGCAATAAGCTCTTCGTCTGCATGACGGCCGCAAAACTCTTTGAAGCTTTCCCCAGCCTGCCTACCCTGTAGGTAAGACCGCACTAGCCGTTCCATATGCGCTTCCACCTCTTCAGAGGGAATCCGGCGCAAGAGAGGTTTGCCAATGGCAGCCCCTTGCCCTAGCCCACCGCGTAGAATGATGTCGAAGGCTTCCAACTTTTTTCCAGCTTGTCCACGTGCCGTGGTTCCTTGCAAGCCAATATCCCCTGTCCAATGATGGGCACAGGCATGGGGACAGCCATCCAGGTTAATTTTTAAATCTTCCACTGCCCGACCAAAGGTTCTCTCTAGATGGTCGAGAATCTCTTCCAGTTTGCTCTTAGTTGGAGTTACTGAATAGTTACAGAAAGGCTCGCCTGTACAGGCAATGCTGGAGGCATATATACGGTTGGTATCTAAGGGAAACCCAATCTCGGCTATCTTTTCCATGATCTCCCCTAGCCTATCCTCTGGAACATGGGTAAGAATGAAATTTTGCTGGCGGGTAAGGCGGATGTCTCCACCATAGCTTTCTACCAGATCAGCGATCTGGATCATTTGCTCGCCCTTCATGAGCCCTAGAGAAACCGGAAAGCCAGCGTAGTGGAGTCCCGCTTGCTTTTGTGGGTGGATGCCCATGTGATCAGCTTCACTCTCTGGCAGGGGCAACATAGAGAGATTTTCTAACTTTCGGCCTAATCTTTCCTCGACCATCTCTCGGAATTTCTCCGGGCCGTAGTCGTCAATCATGAACTTGAGGCGTGCCTTGACCCGGGAGAGGCGATAGCGGGTGTCACTCTTCCACACATCCAGGATGGCCCGAAGCACAGGAATTACGTCAGGGATTTCGACAAATACCCCAAGGTGGCGGGAGATACGAGGGGTAGAGGTCTGGCCTCCTCCTACCCTCACGGCAAAGCCGTTACGTTCTCTGCGGGCGGCGTTCCGCTGGTACGGCATACCGGGGTGCGGCATACCGACTTGGTCAGCCTCTCTCATGCCAACCAGTTTAGTGCCAACCAGAGCCACGCAATTAACCTCTGGGGCATTACATTGGTAAGGACAAGTGGAGATAGTGATCTTGTGCTTGCGGGGTAGATCCGAGTATTCAGGATTACCGTAAAAGAAGCGGGCGGCCTCGGTTATAATAGGAGTGGTGTCAAAAAACTCCTCGCGCTCAAGCCCAGCCACGGGACAGCCCGTAATATTACGCACGGTGTCCCCACAGCCACTGGCTGTAGTAAGCCCTACCTGCTCCAGGGTGGCAAAGATCTCAGGGACGGAGTTCAAGCGGATCCCATGGAGCTGGACGTTTTGCCGGGTGGATAACTCGCCCAAGTTTTGACCATAGTTGAGCGAAATTCGGCCAATAGTCCTAAGACCTTGGAAGGAGAGAATGCCGCTAGGGATCTTAACCCGCATCATAAAAGTGCCGATCTTGGGCTTGTCGTGATAAAGGCCATACCACTGTAGGCGGACAATGTCCTCCTCAGAGATATATTCGTACCCTTGAGCGGCAAGTTCTGGAATTTCTTTGAGAATATGGAGGGGAAATTTTTCTTTCTTAAGACGCTCAATAGAGTTGCGCTTTAGCACCAGATCCCAAGTCGGGGCTTCTCGCATGATTCCCCTCCTTACCAACTCTTCTAATCTTCTAAATCTCTCTAATGCCTACAATTCCTATAGGAATTAGAGGGGTTCAAGTTACCCCATTCTAAACCCCTATGTCAAGGGCACGGGTGCGGCCAACCGATCGCCGAGAGTGGTGCGGCATGCCGACGGCGCGTTATCTACGTTAAAAAAATGACTCAGTGGTACGGCATGCCGGGAAAAGCAGTTTCAGCGGGCGGCGTTCCGCTGGTACGGCATACCGGGGTGCGGCAAGCCGACTGATACAGAGCAGAGGGAGCAGGCAGGATCTTTGGCAATAAGGATTTGTGAGAAGTGCAAAGCAGGAAAGGCCCAGACAAGTGCTCGGTCGCTGGTTGGCTGCCCCACCTGCAGGATCAGTTTGATAGCTTCTGTAGCCTGTAGTGTCCCAAGAAACCCTTCCGCCATCTGGTTCAGAGACGAAGTAGCTTTTAGCGGCCCGGTAAGGGGTTCCTCGCTGTTACTGAAAGGCAAATGCCGCGGGCAGCGTTCCGCTGGTGCGGCAAGCCGACTGATACAGCGCAAACAAGGAAGCCCGCTTTGGTATCCCTGGCAGGTAAAAAGCCAGTGATACGGCATACCGGGGTACGGCAAGCCGACAGAGGAGGGGAGAGTGGTGCGGCATGCCGAGGCTCCGCAGACAAAGGGCCGGCCCAGAGTGTAGCAGAGGTCGTGTATAACAAGATGAGTGGTGCGGCAAGCCGATGGAGAAATAACCAGATCATACGCTTCCACAAGTTCGGCAACCTGCTCGGTAGCTTTAGCGGCCTCGTCTTCTTGTGGAGCATCGGGGCGGCCACCCGCCCTCAGAATATGAGTTTTGACAGTGCAGTCGGGGTTAAGGGCAGTAAGGGTTTTCCCTATCTTCTTGGTAGCTTTAGCGGCCTTGGTAGCTTTAGCGGCAGGGGCGGCCACCCGCTCTGTACCTGCCCTGCCGGCAGGCGGGTTGGAGCCGTCGGCGAGGAAGGCGCTTAACAAGCTTGGTAGCTTTAGCGGCGTGGTGCGGCATGCCGATGGGAGCTGCTCTACAATGACCCCAACTGTTCCTACCCCCGCGGCAGCCAGATAGAATAGGGCTGAGATTTGAGCCTCTCCCGCACCAACAACAAGCACCTTGGCCTGCAAAAGTCGCTCCTGCCCCTTACCTCCTACCTGAGGAAGGATGATCTGACGGCTGTAGCGGTCGATCTGTTCGTCTGTAAGCACCGTTTTAGTTCTCGCTAAACCCTTGTTTTAATTAACCCTTTTAATCACGTAAATCACGGTAGAAAATGGTGGTACGGCATACCGGGGTACGGCATACCGGGGTACGGCATACCGGGGACTCAAATTGGCCCTCGCTTGGCCCTCGCATTGTTCAACGGGGCGGCCACCCGCCTCCAGCAATAGCCGGAACAATAGAGATTTCATCCCCATCCCGAACCGGAGTTGCAATGTTGTTAAGAAAACGGATGTCATCTCCATTGACAAAGATATTAACAAAGCGCCGCACTTTGCCCGCTTCATCACAGATCCGCTCCTTGATACCGGGATAGTTCTTCTCCATATCATCTACCAGATCGGCGACAGTGTTGCCGTTGGCGCTCACCGCTTCCGCCCCACTGGTGAAACGGCGTAGGGGTGTGGGTATCCGCACCTGAGCACTCATGCCTCTTGCCTCCTTTCTTAAATTAGCCTTAAAAGCTTTTTAAATACTTTGACCTTTTTCATTCCCTGGGGCAACCACTTTGTTGAATTCGTTGGTACGGCGGGGCGGCCACCCGCATACCGGGGTGCGGCATGCCGATTTCTCTTGGCTCTTCCTAATACAAGCCGTGCTAGCGGTGTTCCAGCAGGGTAAGGCGTTGGTAAAGGTCTTCAAACTCTTGCACCCGGGGGTTAATGACAAACGGTTTTGCTACCTTTGCTGTGACTGCCTCCAGCGTTTTGTACCCGTTGCCAGTAATGCTGATGACGGTAGTCTCGTTACGAGGGATACGGTCTTGCTCGATAAGCTTTTTGGTCACGGCTATGACGGTGCCACCGGCGGGCTCGGTAAAAATTCCCTCGGTTTGGGCTAAAAGCTCAATCCCCTCTATAATTTCCTCGTCGCTAGCTGCCTCTCCCCAGCCACCAGACTCGCGCACCGCTGTTAAGACATAGTATCCGTCCGCCGGGTTCCCAATAGCAATAGACTTGGCAATAGTATTGGGCTTAACCGGGGTAATGAGGTCATTGCCCTGGTGCAAGGCTTGGATTACCGGCGCGCAACCAGCCGCCTGAGCAGAGTAAATCTTGAATGCTTCCTTGGGGACCAGCCCCGTATCCTGCAGTTCTTTGAATGCCTTGGCTACCTTAGGCAGGATCGTGCCGCCGGCAGTAGGTACAACAATGTGCTGAGGGAGATGCCAGCCGAGCTGCTCGGCAATCTCGAATCCATAGGTTTTGGCTCCTTCGGTATAAAAGGGACGTAGGTTAATGTTGACAAACGCCCAGTGGTACTTGTCTGCAAGTTCGCTGCACAGACGGTTAACATCATCGTAGGTACCATGGATTGCCACTGTATGTGGACCATAAATCGCCGAACCGATCACCTTCCCCTGCTCTAGATCGACTGGAATAAAGATAATGCAAGCCAAGCCGGCCCGGGCCGCATGGGCAGAGACTGAGTTGGCAAGATTGCCAGTAGAAGCACAGGACACGATATCAAAGCCAAACTCGATGGCCTTCGAAATGGCCACCGCAACTACCCGATCTTTGTATGAAAAGCTCGGATGGTTAACCGAATCGTCTTTGACATATAAACACCCCGCCTCAACTCCTAATGCGGCGGCAAGCCGGTCGGTCCGTACAAGCGGAGTGAACCCAGTGTATAAACCGGCTTGGGGCTTTCCTGAGAGAGGAAGGAGCTCTTGGTACCGCCAAATGTTCAGCGGCTGGGACTCGATAAGATGGCGGCTGATCCGCCGTTTAATGAGTGCGTAGTCATAGACAACCTCAAGCGGGCCGAAACAGGTGTCACACACGTGAACGGGGGCAATCGGGTACTCTTGACCGCACTCCTGACATTGCAGCCCTGTCACATAGCTCATAGGTGCTCCTCTTTTCCAGTACAGGTTTCACTATGCTCGGCTTGTAAATAAGTGATGCTAGGTGTTTGACTGCATAAGGGACAGCGTTTGTTTTTGCGCACCTCGACCTCCCGCCAACGCATAACTAGGGCGTCATATACAAGCAGGCGATCAGTGAGGAGGCCTTCCTTTCCCAGAAGGTATTTCACCGCTTCTGCGGCCTGAACAATGCCAATACTACCTGCTAGGCTACCAATAACCCCTGCCTCTTGACACGTAGGGATTTCCTCTGGAGGCGGAGGTGAAGGAAAAAGGCATCGTAGGCAGGTAGTCTTTCCCGGCAGTACAGTCATAGTTTGCCCTTGGAATTGCAAGATACCTCCGTAGGAAAACGGCTTTCCCGCAAACAGTGCCCCATCATTGATAAGAAACTTGGTTGCCAAATCATCTGTTCCATCGATGATAAAGTCATACTGCGTAAAGAGGGTTAGTAGGTTTTCTACTGTAAGGCGTCCCTGAACAGGGTGAATAACTCCCTGGGGAGAGAGGCGGCTGAGTTTTTCCTGTGCAGACTCTACTTTTGGTCTGCCGAGATCATTAGTGAGGTGAAGAATTTGGCGCTGTAAGTTTGATAACTCTACTTCTTCTGGATCGATGAGGGCAAGCGTTCCCACACCGGCAGCCGCAAGGTAAAGCGCGGCTGGAGAGCCCAGCCCACCTGCACCAACCACCAGGACTTTGCTCCGGGACAGAATGGCTGCGGGTTTCGCTTCCTTGCCCATCTCACTCTTTCCCATTGCAGAAAAAAGCCCCTTCCCTGATGAGAAAGGGGCTCTACCCAGTTCCTACCTTATCTTTCACCCGCCGGTTTGCGAGTATCGGAATTAGCACCAGACACCTACCTTTTCCAGAAACAACGGAGCAGGTCGGTTGCTGTAGCTTCGTAAGGTCTATCCCTCCACCACTCTGGATAAGGCTTTCACTTCTGTATCACACTTGCTTGTATATACCTTTCCTGAAGCTCGCAACCCTATCGGAAACCATCCTTACTGTCAACATCATCACCCGGCTCGGCTTGTCCTGAGCTGAGTCGAGGGGTTGGCTCACCATCGATAGCTTTGCCGTCCTGGGCTTCACCCGCGCCATTGGAACGATTCTCCATTTTTTTGATTTCGGCAATAAGAAGGGTACGAGGATCGGTCCCGACAGGCCGGTCCTGAGCAGCCTTAGGAGGAATGTCGTCTGCGGTTAGACTAGGAGAAGAAAGGGTGATCTTGGAGACCTCTTTGGTTGGAGTAGAACGGTTCTGATAGTAAGCCAGAGTTTCCTTTGCCAGGGCAGCCAAGTCATCCCTACCCGCCTGGCGAAAGCCTTCCTCTAAGCGAGAGATGGCGGTAAGAAACGCCTTGGTGTCCGGGTAATTTTCCAGAATATCTCTGAGTCTGAATAGGGCAGCCGGGATATTGTAGTAGTCTACGTAAAAATCCGCCACATACAGCTGGTGTCCAGCCAATGCCTCCCAGCAGACTCGGATTTTCTCCTGGGCAATGGAGGCAAAAGGGCTGTTCGGATAACGCTCTATTGTTCGTTGGAAATGATAAAGTGCCTTTTCGGTTACTCCCTGGTCACGGTCCACGCTCCGCATTTGCCGCAGGTAGCACATGCCACGGTAGTATTCAACAAAGGGCATGTGAGAGCTTATCGGGTACATACGCTCGAAGTCTCCAAATCCGATAATCGCGTCGGGGTAGTCCTTGGCGAGATAGTATGCATAGGCGATTTTGAGCTGCGCCTCTTCGGAGTAAGGGTTGAGTGGGTATTGTTCGAGGAGATAAGTATAGTGGGCAATGGCGTCAGCAAAATTCTCTTCGTTAAACGACGCTGTTGCCTGCACAAAGTACTGCTTGGCCGAAAGGCGTGGCTCTGTATATGTGCAACCGCCTACGACTGTGAGCACCATTAACAACCCGCCTAAGCAAAGGAGTAAATTCCCTCTCATAAACTGTACGCTAGTGGATTTGCTTGTTGTTTGTCAACGGGCTTGAGCCCCTCTGATGCTACCTGCTGTCCTGGATTTCCTAGCCGGGACTTCCTATCTGAGGGTGTAGTAGGAAATCTTTGTAGTCTATGCTACCTCAAGGTAGGGCTAGCAATTATGCCTCTCTACCTCTACCTTGACCGCTGCAGCTTTGTACACCACTTTCACCCTGTAGTGAAAGTGTTTGCCATGCTCTTTCTTTTTATTGCTATTTTTGTCCTTGATCATCCCCTTTTCCTTCTACCGCTAACTGTTGGTATTGCTGTGACAATCTTCCTCTCGGGCTCTGTGGCGAACATTCGTTGGCTACGAATCTTTTTCTTTTTTATCTCGGTTTTTACTCTGCTCATCTGGAGCGTGTTCTATCGGCAAGGCACCCCGCTCTTTTCCCTGGGCTGGTTTCATCCCACGGGCGAGGGAGTTCTTTTTGGTCTGGGGATGGCAATAAAGCTGAGTACTTTTTTGGCTACGGGAACTCTCTTTCTCTCTACCACCAGGGTGGAGGAGTTTGCCTTTGCTCTGACTTCTTTGGGGGTCCCTTACCGACTCGGCTTTACTATGACGCTTGCCTTTCGCTTGGTGCCGATCTTTCTTGATGCTACCCTCACGGTGATACAGGCTCAACGGTGTCGGGGGCTTGACGTGCATGGTGGTGGCGTTATGGAGCGGCTGCGCCGCTACATTCCTGTGCTGATTCCGGTTTTTTAGGAGCGCTGAGGCGGGCAGAGCAAATGGCCATAGCGCTGGAGGTGAGAGGATTTGGCTCGGGGAGGCAGCGAACGTCCTATCTACGTGTACCCCGGCGCTCTGGCGACACCTTGGCCCTTTTTGTGGTGAGTGTCCTGATGCTTGGCTACCTCTTTCTGTGGCAACAGGGATATGGACGAGTAGGAGGGACAAGTGGTTGACAGTCATCAAAGGGAACTTCTAATATGTCTTTAAAGGTACTTTCTCGCAAAAGGATGGGAGAGCAATGAGAGCAGAGAGGCGCCGCGTGGTTGTTACGGGGTTGGGAGTGGTAACCCCAATCGGCATTGGTGTGGAGAAAAACTGGCAGGCTCTGTTAGAAGGACGCTCCGGGGTAGGACCGATTACCCGCTTTGACGCTTTTGATTTCCCCACCCGCATTGCTGCCGAGGTCCAGGACTTCAAACCGGAGGACTTCATCGAGAAGAAAGAAATAAAAAAGATGGATCTCTTCATCCAATACTCTGTGGCTGCGGCCCAGCTGGCAATGGATGATGCTCGCCTGCCTATCACGCCTGATAATGAGGACGGGGTAGGGGTCATTGTAGGTGTGGGTATCGGTGGGCTTTACAGCATTGAGGAATACCACAAACTCTTCTTGGAGAGTCGACTAAAGAAGGTCTCTCCGTTTTTCATCCCCAAGCTGATTGCCAACTTGGCCCCGGGGCAGATTGCTATCCGCTACGGAGCTAAGGGAATCAACTACGCTCCTACCAGTGCCTGCTCCTCCGGCGGTCATGCCATAGGTGAGGCATTTCGCCTTATCCGCTCTGGAGATCAAGACGCGGCAATTGCTGGCGGAGCTGAAGCTGCTCTAACCCCGCTGGGCCTAGGCGGATTTATTGCCATGAAGGCACTGTCTAGCAGAAACGATGAACCTGAGCGGGCTAGTCGGCCGTTTGATCTAAGGCGCGATGGGTTTGTCATGGGTGAAGGAGCGGGTATTCTCGTCCTTGAAGAGCTAGAGCAAGCCCGCCAGCGGGGGGCACCTATCTATGCGGAGATCATTGGTTATGGAGCGAATGGGGATGCCTACCATATTACCGCTCCCTCGCCCGAGGGTGAGGGAGCGGCCCGCTGCATGCAGCTAGCCCTCAAGAATGCCGGTATGCTTGCCAGTGAAGTCGACTACATTAATGCACATGGTACCTCTACTCCCTATAATGATGCTAGCGAAACCCAGGCCATTAAGAAGGTCTTCGGTGAGCATGCGGACAAGTTGGCGGTGAGTTCGACAAAATCTATGACTGGCCACTTGTTGGGTGCGGCCGGCGGAGTAGAAGCCATCTATACAGTTTTGGCCCTAAACCGAGGAGTCCTCCCACCAACTATTAATTATGAAGAGCTTGACCCAGAGTGCGACTTGGACTATGTGCCCAATGTCTCCCGTGCCGCTTCTATCCAGGTGGCAGCCTCCAATTCCTTTGGCTTTGGTGGTACCAATACCTGCCTGGTTTTCCGTAAGTGGATGGGCAACTAAGGGAAGCGTCAGTGAGCGGGCGCGGCGAGCGGAGCTTGCAAAGCAGGTAACTAGAGAGAGGTGGTAAAGTCTACCATTCTCACTCTACGAGTTGTGGAGATCTCCTGCCGGCTAGCGGGCGGGGAAAACGAGGGAAGAGGTGAACAGTATGGGCATACGTATTATCGGGACCGGGTCAGCTACTCCTTCTGCCCGCCTGACCAACGCCGACATGGAGAAAATTGTCAACACCAATGACCAATGGATAGTCACCCGTACCGGCATCCAGGAACGATGGGTCATGAAGCAAGGGGAAGACATTATTGATTTGATTTATAATGCTGGTACAAGGGCACTGGCCGCTGCTGAGCTTAAAGCCCAGGATCTCGACGCTATTATTGTGGCTACAGTATCCGGCGACTATGCCTTTCCCTCCACCGCTTGTCTGCTCCAGGCTCGTCTGGGAATAGACGATATTCCTGCTTTCGATGTGGCCGCTGCCTGTAGTGGCTTTGTCTACGGCCTTTCTGTAGCTCAGAACTATTTGCGCAGTGGAGAATTTCGCCGTCTCCTGCTGGTTGGTGCTGACGCGCTCAGCACTATGGTTGACTGGCAAGACCGCAGCACCTGTGTGCTTTTTGGCGACGGAGCCGGAGCGGTAGTTCTATCAACAGAGAATGGAGAGGGGGGAGTGCTCAGCACGGTACTGCAGTCAAGTGGTTCTCTCTGGAAACTCCTTTATGTGCGGGCAGGGCAGCGGCAGGCGGTAGACGGGGAAGGAACCCGTACCGACGAGTGGGGCATTCAGATGAAAGGGCCAGACTTGTTCAAGGTGGCGGTCCGTTCACTCGCTGAGGTCACCTGTAAGGCTTTAGATAAGGCAGGACTCTCCCCTGCTGATGTTAGCCTCATTGTTCCTCATCAGGCCAATTTGCGCATTATCCAGGCGGTGGCCGAGCGGCTCGGTGTGGATAGGGAGAAAATGTACTGTAACATCGAGCACTACGGGAACACCTCAGCTGCCTCCATTCCCATTGCTCTTGATGAGGCGATTCAGGCTGGCCGCATCCATACGGGAGACGTTGTGGTGCTTAACGCGTGCGGTGGTGGGCTCACCTGGGGTGCATCGGTGATTCGTTGGTGACCGTTGATCTCTTCAACAAACGCCTCCTGCTGGTTGTGGGTAAGGGAGGCGTAGGAAAAACCACAATTGCCTCTGCCCTAGCCCTGGCGGCGGCCAGCCAGAACAAGAAAACGCTTTTGGTAGAAATGGATGAAAGCAGGCGGGCGGCACGCTTTCTGGGGTTGGTTGCTGCGGAGAAAAACCATACTGCCCCCCGACAGGTCTCCCCCAGGCTCTATGTGCTCTCGATTAGTGGTCAGGTGGCTCTAGAGGAGTACCTTTATCTCATTATTCCGGTCAGGCGTCTCCTACGCACCGTCTTTGATAGTCGTCTCTACCAGTACTTTGTTGCTGCGGCACCAGGGCTAAAAGAACTCATGGCCATGGGCAAGCTTTGGTACGAGGAGCAGCTCCAAGACGAAGACTCGCTCCAGCCCTGCTGGGATCTCATTATAGTGGACACCCCGGCCACCGGCCATAGTCTTCAGTATCTGCGCATGCCTCAGGCTGCCCAGGCAGCTTTTCGTGTGGGGCTGGTACACCGGGAGGCAGAGCGGGTGGTTCGGCTCCTTACCGACCCATGCCGAACCGCGGTCACTCTTGTAACCTTAGCTGAAGAGCTGCCGGTGGCGGAGACCCTTGAGGCGTATAGACAGCTGGTACATAACCTGCAGATGCCCCTGGGAGTGATGTTTGTAAACCGTCTTTACCACACCCCATTTGCTCTTGCGGATCTTGACCATCTATATTTGACCCCAGGGCCCTCCAGCCCGGGGCTCTCTGCTTCCCGTCGCCGGCTGGTAGTGGAGCTACTCCAACGAGCGCGGGAAGCTGCCAGCCAGGCGGAGACGCAAGGGTTATACCTACAACGGCTTAAGGCAACGCTATCCTTGCCTGTCCTGCATCTGCCGTTTTTGTTTGCTGAAGAGTTTGGTTTGCCGGAAATCAAGCAACTCTCTGTGCTCATTCAGGAAGAGCTGCTCCACAGTAGAAAGCCAATGTCAACAGTTGCCCGTAAATGGTGAAGACATGCCTGGGCTAATTCCTGTGATAGCTCGCCACCGCGTGCTCGTCTGCGTGGGTAGCGGTGGGGTCGGGAAAACTACCACCGCAGCAGCTATCGCCCTGTGGGGAGCTCTTGTCGGCCGCCGTACGGCGGTACTTACTATTGATCCGGCCAAACGTCTGGCTGACTGCCTGGGTTTAACGAGCTGTGCTAATGAGGAAACCTCTCTGTCATCTGAGACGTTTGCCTTCTATGGCCTCAACTCCCAAGGAAGCCTTACGGCGTTCGGAGTCGATCAGAAAGGTGCCTGGGACGCCTTGATAGAGCGCTATGCCCCTGCACCGGAGATTAAAGAACGCATTCTCCATAATCGCTTCTACCAAGGCCTCTCTCAGACGTTTGCCGGGTCACACGAATATATGGCTCTGGACAAACTTTGTACCCTTGCCCAGCAAGAGCTAAGCGAAGTGTCAGTAGGCCAACGCAGTGAACCGAGCTTGCCAAGCAAGCAAAAATACGACCTTATTGTTGTAGATACACCACCAACCAAGCACGCGTTGGATTTTCTTGAGGCACCCCAGAGGCTGAACCATTTCCTTGACCGGCAGGTGATTAAATGGTTTGTACGCCCTTCACTTTCCACTGGCTGGGCTACATTCTCCACGGCTAACCGTACCGCTGGCTTCCTGTTACGTAAGATTGAAGAAGCGACAGGCATATCTGCCCTGGGGGAGATTTCTGACTTCTTTGTTAGCATGCAGCGGATGTTTGAGGAGTTCGGTGAGCGACTTACCTATGTCCATGATCTCTTAGGGGGAGAAGAGACCGCTTTCCTGCTGGTCATCTGCCCGGAAGAGGAGGTGCTGGCTGAAGCAGACGAGTTGCTTGCTGGCCTTACCCGTCTAGGAGTGATGCTTAAGGGAGTAATCACCAACCGTGTTCACAATGAGTGGCGAGGAAAAACGGTCTTACCAGAAGGGGTAGGAGAGGTCGAAAAATGGTTGCAATCTGCTCTCCGGCCTGAGTGGAGTAAAAAGATACCCACCTCATGGCTGGCGGAGAATTTTTTTGCCTATCAAACCCTAGCTCGGGGGGAGGCGTTGCGTTTGGAGCATTTCCGTCGGGGGCTGCCAGCCGGGCTACCGCTGGTACGTATCCCCCACCTGCTGTCTGCCCCTTCTGACATTGGTGGTCTTCTAGCTCTCCACTCCTATCTATTTGATGGAGCAGAGGTAAAGGGGCTGCGACATAGGAAAGCAAGAACACGAAAAGAGTGATACGAAGAGTCAAAATTCCCGCGTCACCCTATCGCCCTGTCCCCGCGTCGCAGGAGCGCTGCGTCTCTCTATTGCCGCGTCAGTTCAATATGCTCCTGGGCAATAACCGCTGATAGCTGAGACTTACTAACTGCCTTCGGTGCCGGTGCTGAGGTGCTGCGCCTGAGTCTGGTAGGGCTCGGGCAGCTCGCAACGTTGGGCTTGGAACCAGAAACCCTCCAAGTCATAGAAGAATCGCACCGGCTGGTAGAAGATATGGACCATGATATCGCCGTAGTCCATCAGCACCCACTGACCATGAGTAAATCCCTCAGTGGCGAGTGGAGACGTGCCCTGTTTGTCTAAATTTTCTTCGATGGCGCGACAGATGCTCTGCACCTGGGTATCTGAGCGGCCCGTACAGATAAGAAAGTAGTCGGCAATGGTAGTGAGGTGGCGAACATCAAGAATCACAAGGTCGTAGGCCTTTTTGTCAAGGGCAGATTGTGCGCAGAGAAAAACCTTCTTCCAGCTATTGACTTGCGTCATCTTGCTCCTTTGCGGGGTCTGAACCCCCGCTTTGGTAAAGCCTATGGGCAGTAATATACTCCTCTACCTGGCGGGGAACCAGGTAGCTAATCGAGTTTCCTTGCTGGATACGTTTGCGGATGGCAGAGGAAGAGATATCAAGTCTGGTGATGGGGCAAAAAGCAAGAATGTGACCTGACGTGTGTGTACACCTCCAAGGAGTGTTGGGATCGTAACAAAATTTCCCTTGCAAGGCAACTGGAATAAGGTGTGTCAGAGAAACCTCAGGACAATCGAGTCGGGAGGTAACAATCACATTGCATAGAGAGAAGATGGCCGAATAGTCTTTCCAGGTATGGATCTCACGGAAAGCGTCAAGCCCTATAATAAAATAGAGCGCTTCGGGTGAGAGAGAAGCGAGAAAATGGCGGATAGTGTCGATGGAGAACGATTTACCTCCTCGCTCCAGCTCAACTGCAGAGGGAGAGAAAAAAGGGTGATCCGCTATTGCCAGCTCCACCATGCGCAAGCGGTGGTGCGCAGCAACCAGGTCCGTTTCCTCCTTGTGGGGAGGAATAAAGGAAGGAACAAAGTAGGTATGGTTTAAGGCGAGCACCTCCCGAGTCTCTTCGGCACTGCGCAGGTGGCCAAGGTGAATGGGGTTAAATGTGCCCCCGAAGATTCCCAGCTTCTTTTTGCTTCTTCCCTCTTTAGCTCTTGCGTTTCCTACCACCGGTAGACCATGAGCGGACACTGGACTACTCTCGCACCTGCCCGTTGCCGTAGATGATATACTTGTATGTGGTGAGTTCACGCAGGCCCATGGGCCCACGGGCATGAAGACGGTTGGTGGATATTCCTACCTCCGCGCCAAAACCAAATTCATAGCCATCAGTAAAGCGGGTAGAAGCGTTGACATACACGGTGGCAGAATCAATCTCCCGCAAAAAACGACGGGTCTGAGAGTAGTTTTCGGTGACAATGGCGTCAGCTAGACCTGAACCGTGTGTGTTAATAAACGTAATCGCTTCCTCGATCGAATCCACCACCTTGATCGACAGGATTAAATCGAGGTACTCGGTGGACCAGTCTGCCAAGATTGCGTCTTTCACCTGTGGCACGATTGCCTGTGTACGTTCACATCCCCGAACCTCTACTCCTGCCTTCTCCAGAGCATCGACCATGGACGGGAGAAAGTCAGACGCCACCTTTTCATGGACAAGAAGATTTTCCATGGCATTGCACACCCAGGGCCGCTGCACCTTAGCGTTAAGACAAATACGTTTGGCCATAGCTAGATTAGCATCAGCATCTACATAGGTATGGCAAATGCCAGAGAAATGCTGGATAACCGGTATGGTCGATTTCTCCGTAACTGCCCGAATCAGCTCTTCTCCGCCCCGCGGAATGATAACGTCAAGGGCGCGGTCTTGCCGCAGTAGCAAGGCTACAGTCTGACGGTCAGTAGAACGGATAAGCTGAATAGTCTCTGCTGACAGGCCGGCTTCAACCACCGCAGCCCTAAGCACATCAACAATGGCACAGTTAGTATGCAAGGCTTCCGAACCGCCTTTGAGGATCACGGCGTTCCCTGCCTTGAGGCATAGTCCAGCAGCGTCAGCAGTGACGTTAGGACGGGCTTCGTAGATTACCCCGATTACACCTAACGGCACACGCACCTGTCCTATTTCCAGGCCGTTGGGTCGCTGCCACATCACCATGGTTTCGCCGACTGGATCAGGCAAATCTGCCACAATTTCTAACCCCTTAGCCATGGTGTCGATGCGGGCAGGGGTGAGGGCAAGGCGATCAAGCATGGCAGAAGAAAGCTCGGCTCTCTTGCCCGTGGCTAAGTCCTTCTGGTTGGCCTCCAGAAGATGGAACTCTTGCTGCCGAAGCTGGTCTGCCGCCCTGCGTAAAGCGATGTTCTTGGCCTCAGTTGAGGAAATGGTCAGTATACGCGCGGCTCTCCTGGCCGCCCGCCCCATTTTGACGATCATCCCTTCTAGATCCATAGTCATTTCTCTAGTCAGTTAGAGCAGCACTAGATCATCCCGGTGAATAATTTCATCGCTCACTTTGTAACCGAGTACTTTTTCGATCCGGCTTGTATGCAGTCCCTTTATACGTTCTAACTCAGCCGAGCTGTAATTCGCCAGCCCACGAGCAAACTCTTGCCCCCTAATGTCCAAACATACTACGCACTCTCCTCCATCAAATAGACCCCGGACCTCTTTCAGGCCAGAGGGAAGAAGGCTACCGCCCTTGTGGCTTAGCGCTTTATAAGCTCCCGTGTCAACTACTAAGGCCCCAGCTGGTTTTAGGGTAAAGGCGATCCAGTGCTTACGACTGGCCAAACGATCGGCGGAAGGTAAAATGAGCGTGCCTGTTTGTGCCTGGGGATCAAAGACAGCAGGCAGGATGTCTTGGCGTCTCCCATTGGCAATAATAGTGGGAATGCCGGAAGCTGAGGCTATACGCGCTGCCGCTAGCTTGGAAGCCATTCCTCCTCTACCCAGGGGGCCAGCTTGCGGAACGGCTACATTAAAGAGAGTATTGTTGACTTGGCTGACAAGCGAAATGAGTTCGCTATCAGGAAAGTCACGTGGATCTTTAGTGAAAAGCCCCTCAACATCGCTGAGGATTACCAATAGGTCGGCCTCCGCCAGGGTGGCGACCAAAGCAGCAAGGTTATCATTGTCGCCAAAGCTGAACTGTAGCTCCTCTACCGCCACGGTATCGTTCTCATTGACAATAGGGATAACCTCGGCCTCAAGGAGGGCGGACATAGTGTGTTTGGCATTAAGGTAGCGGCGGCGGTCAGCGAGATCATCGTGGGTCAAGAGAACTTGCGCTACCTGTTTATTATAAGCCGAGAAACACTCTTCATAGAGGGCCATCAGGTCAATTTGGCCTACTGCGGCCGCAGCCTGCCTTTGCGGAATAGTTTTGGGTCGCTCTCTAATGCCCAAACGGGCCATACCGGCAGCAATAGCTCCGGAAGTGACGAATACAACCTCCTTGGCGTTGCTATGCAGGGTGGCAAGGTCATAGACAAGGTTGTGAATACTCTCCTGGTTTAGACCGTAGGCGGTGGAAAGGATGCTGCTGCCTGCTTTGATGACTACCCGGCGCGCCCGAGTAAGAAGTTTTTTCTTGAGTTCTTTTTGTCCCATTCTCTCACAAGGTGTAAACTCTTTTGGGAACTGCCTCTTCAGTCTGCTGTTTTTTCAGCAGGGCGAGTGCCTGGCCGGTCCCCCTAATGAGTTCTTTAATCCCCTCACCAGTGACTGCTGAGACTGCAAGAAGAGAGACGCCGCGCCGCGCTAGCATTTGGCGGACAGGGGAAAGCTGCTCACGAGTGGTAGGAAGGTCAAGCTTGGTCACAATAACTATTTGCGGTTTTCTCGCCAAAGACGAATCAAAGTGGGTTAGCTCCTGACTGATGGTATCATAATCCTTGAGAGGGTCGCATTCGGGAGAGGAGATATCCAGTAGATGAAGAAGAAGAGAAGTGCGGGAGATATGGCGTAAAAAGCGGAGGCCAAGTCCTTGCCCACGGTGTGCCCCCTCTATTAGGCCGGGAATATCGGCCATAATAAGAGACCCCTCTTCGCCATACCTGACTACACCTAAGTGGGGGGTAAGGGTAGTAAAGGGAAAATCAGCAATACGTGGACGGGCAGCAGAGACTGCTGCAATCAAGGTAGATTTGCCAACATTGGGAAGCCCCACTAGCCCTACATCCGCCAACAATCGTAGCTCTAACACCAGGGTGCGTTCCTCACCAGGAAGCCCGGGCTGGGCAAAACGGGGAGCCTGTTTGGTTGGTGAGACAAACATGGCATTGCCTCTGCCCCCTTTTCCTCCTTTGGCAACTATAACCTCTTCTCCGGGGGCTTTTAAGTCGGCAAGAACCTTATTGGTTTGGGTATCATGGACAATTGTGCCGGACGGGACATCGACAAAGAGGGTCTGTCCATGTTTGCCATGTTGGTTCTTGCCCCGACCGTGCTCGCCCCGTCTGGCCCGCAGGTGAGGATGGTGCTTGAAGCCAAGGAGGGTATTCATTTGGGGATCTACCCGTAGAACTATATCCCCACCGTCCCCTCCATTACCACCATCAGGGCCACCTCGTGGGCGAAATTTCTCCCGCAGGAAGCTCACACATCCCCGTCCACCATCACCAGCTTTGACAAAGATCTGTGCCTCATCAATAAAATGCACTTTTGTCTACCGCAATGAAAAAAAGCCCCTAACGGGGCTTTTATCTAGATAGGGAAGAAGGCTAGAGGACCTTCATTTCAACTCGCTACAGAGTGTTCGGCAGCACTTTTCTCTCCCGAGGTCTCTGCTAGAGGATAAATACTCACCCGTTTGCGATCTCTGCCCCAGCGCTCGTAGCGAACGATCCCCTCCATCTTAGCAAAGATAGTATAATCCCGGCCTATACCCACATTCTTGCCGGGGTGGATGCGGGTACCAAGCTGACGCACAAGAATGTTGCCCGCCTTGACCAACTCTCCAGAGAAAACCTTCACCCCACGGCGCTGCCCTGGACTATCACGACCATTACGACTTGATCCTTGTCCTTTTTTGTGGGCCATAATCTTATCCTCCAATGCTAATATCGGTGACCTGTATGGCAGTAAAGAGTTGGCGATGACCATGCTTACGGCGGTAATTCTTGCGTCGCTTCTTCTTGAAAACAATCACCTTTTTAGCTTTGCCTTGCTGGACAATCTTCGCCCTCACCCGAGCTGCGGGAAGAATAGGAGTGCCAATCTGTACTCCACTGTCAGTGGAGGCAAGGAGCACCTCAGGAAATTCCACCTCGTTTCCCACCTCTCCATCTAGGGCTTCCACTCGTAATACTTCTCCGGGAATCACCCGGTACTGTTTGCCACCTGTGCGAATAACTGCATAAGACATTCTTTATTACCTACTTGAGCCTGTTCTGCCTGTCAACTCTCCCTATTCTTCATTCTTAGCCCAGTCCTTCCCAGCAAAGCGTCAGAGATAGAGGGAGAAAGGAAGGGGTCCTGTCCCTCTTCCTCTAGCGGGGGAGGATTAAAAAAAGGAGGAGCTAGTTAGGCAGGGTAGAAACATCTTTGGGAACGGCTAGAGAGACCATCAGAGGACCACTGTCGGTCTTCATATCGGCCAGATAACCAGCAAGCTGTTTTTTGATCTTAGCAAAAGAACCGTTTACGTTGTTAATGTTCTCTGTCTGCTCGGCAGATTGTTTGTTGTCACTGGCAAGCAGTTTGTTGTCGAATAAAAGAGGGTCGATGTACCGCTTACCTTTGTAAAGGGCATAATGTAGATGGGGACCAGTAGCTAGGCCGGTGGAGCCAACATGGCCGATCACCTGCCCCATCTTTACCCGAGTGCCAATCCGGACTCCTTTAGCAATTCGCTTGAGGTGGGAGTATGATGAGGCGTAAGGATCATTATGAGCAATCTTGACGTGATTGCCAAAATCTCTCCGGTAACCAGCAAGAACGATCTTTCCATCGGCTACCGCCCGTACAGGCGTACCCGTAGGTGCGGCAAAATCCACTCCGAGATGCGGCCGTCTAATCTTGAGAATGGGATGGAAACGAGCGTACTTGAAGACAGAGGAGATGCGAGTGAATTCGAGTGGATATTTGAGGAAGCGACCTCCTATGGAGCTTCCTTGGGAATTATAATATCCTTTGGGTCCTTCTTGGCCATCAACATAAAATGCCGTGAGGGCCTTTCCTTTGTTCATAATTTCTGCGGCGAGTACACGGCCGACCTCTACCACTCTGTCATCCCGCATAAATTCTTCATAAATAACTTTGAAGGTATCCCCTGGCTGTAAGTCTGAGAAGAAGTCAATCTCCAAGCTGAAGATATCTACCATTTCCGAAATAATCTTATCGGGGACTCTGGCTCTGATTGCGGCATTGTAGAGATTGTTTTTGATTCTGCCGGTTGCTCCTTTCCATTGAAGTGTAACAGGCAGAGCCTCTTTGGACACCTCAATGCTTTCTCCCTTATCCCGCATGACCAGCGCGGTGCGGCTGTTGATTTCGTACTCGATTTGTTGCAGCTGCGGTGGCTTTCCGTCAAAACGAAGTATAAGGAGGTGGCTAGGACGGAGCTTTTTAATCTCCCTGACTCCTTTAGTCGCTCGAATCCATCGGTCTATCTTGCTGGAGTCAATACCCTTGGCCCTGAGGATAGAGGCAAAGGTTTCTTGCTCGCGGATCTGATGCTTCTCTATTGAGGGAGAGGAAGAAGAGGAAACAGAGGATGAAGGTTTTTTTGCTGCCAGGGTTTCACCCTCTTGCACCTCTTTAGGCTGCTTCCTAGGCTGGACAGCTACCTTTTTTTCCTCCACCGGAAGAGAGAGCGAGGGTAGAGGCTCTTTTGCGATCAGGACTTCACCCTTCCGTACCTCTTCCAGCCGCTTTATAAGCTGAGCAGCTACCTTCTCTTTCTCCACCGTAGTGCTAACGGCGGAGTCAATGCTACGTACAACAAAGCCGAAAAAGAAGAGGGTAAGGATAGGGGCAATAATAAGTAGATGGATTTGTCCGGACTGACGAACAAAGGGCTCGTAGAAAGTTTTCTGCGAATACCACATCATCATCCCCTGTACACAAGCGCAACTAAAACTGCCAGCATCGCTGGTAAAAGTCAAGAGAAAATTGATAATGCTCTTTGCTAATAGTTGACTGCTTCATCGGCTTTGCTCAATATGTTGCCCTCTGCAGGCTCCGGATCACGGCGTTCGCTCACAAGGCTTTGCTTATACCAAAATGCGTTCAAAGATACAGTCTTCCTCCCTAACCATTCTGAACCCAAGGCGAAAAACTCTTTGGGTAAAGAATCCTTCGACTGAGCTTAGGTCGCGGAATTGACCTTATACTTGGAGAGATTAAAGGGCTTGCCAGAGGGCTCCAGGGAACACAATTGTCCCTGTGACAGGATTGTTTGGTACAACAAAACGTAAATTAATATTAGATTTCTGACCAATGCTTTGCTTAGTTGTATTGTAGGTACGGCTAGATATAGTTATGATTTATTCAGATGATAAGAAAAATTCTGTTGGTCGTTTTTTTTCTTGCGGGGATAACTACTGCCGGAGGGGGGTGGTACATATACCACTCTCTGACCACCTCTGAGGGCATAGGGGCACATACTCCTACTTCGCCCGTTCGTATTTTTATTCCTGACGGACAGTCTTTTCGAGTGACGGCACAGCTCTTAGCCGAGCAAGGGATCATTGCCAACAAGACTCTTTTTATCCTATGGGCTAGGTTGAGTGGGAAAGATCGGCAAATGAAGAGGGGAGAATATATTTTTGCTGTTCCCTTGGCCCCCTTAGAGGTAATACGTATACTGGTTTCAGGGAAGACCATCTCCCGCTCCGTGACCATTCCAGAGGGCATGAGTGTGTGGGACGTTGCAGATCTCCTGGCTGCCCATGGGCTTGGATCACGCGAGAGCTTTTTCTGTCTTAACATAAATCCAGAATTTCTTTTTGCTTGGGGCCTTCCTCCTGGAGGGTTGGAGGGTTATTTATACCCCAACACTTATCGGTTTTCTCGCAGTATGACACCAACAGAAATTATAGCCCGTATGGTAGAACAATTTTATACTGTCTTTGACTCAGCTATGCACCGACGAGCGCGAGGGCTAGGCCTCTCTCTCCATCAGGTGGTCACCCTTGCCTCAGTAATTGAGAAGGAGACCGGAGCTAGTGAGGAGCGCGGTCTTGTTTCAGCAGTTTTTCACAATCGACTTCGCAGAGGCCTGCCGCTGCAAAGTGACCCCACTGTGATCTATGGTCTGAGTGACTTTGACGGTAACCTTACCCGCCGTGATCTTCTTACTCCAACAGTGTACAACACCTACACCTTTCGTGGTTTGCCACCCGGGCCTATTGCTAGCCCTGGCCTGGAGTCGCTTGTGGCCGCGCTTAATCCGGCGCCTGTTGATTACCTATACTTTGTGGCCAAGGGAGATGGGCGGCATTTTTTTTCTTCTAGCCTTTCTGAGCACAACTGGGCCGTTAGGCGATTTCAAAAAGGACTATCATAGCTGTGGGTTTACTTCCCCCGCTTCAGTTTGTCAGGCAGATTGAGAGGCGTGTTATTCGCCACCGCCGAGCCCATTTCCTGCTTATATTTCTCCCCCCCCTTCTTGCTTCCCTTGTGGCGGGCTTTTTGGCTCCCTCTTTGCCCTTGATCCCGTCCCTGTTTTTCTCTCCCTTTTTCCTCCTAACTGCTCTGTTCGGTCTATGGTTGGTCCTTGCTCTTAGTTTTGCTCCCAGAAGGGTAGGGAATATGGATGAGGTTGCCCGCCTAATTGATAAGAAAATCCAAGGAAAAGAGCGCTTTCTTACTCTGGTTACGCTTCCTAATTCCCAGACAAGCAACCCTTTGCATCCACTGCTCGAGCAGGACACTGCCCAGAAGGCGAGTCTTTTGGTCCCGGCTCATGATATACCCTTTGTTCTTGACAAAAAAAAAATTACGGCCAGTCTGCTCGGCTCTGGTCTTATGCTTGCTTTAGCTTTCTTTATCCCGGTTTTTATGCCCGCCTCAACCTTTGTAGCCACAGCGGAAGAACTGGAACAGACGGCCTCCCTGTTGCCCCAGAAGTACAAAGAGGAGGTAGAAGAGCAACTGCTTAGCCTTGCCCAGGACCTACGTAGTTCTGATCTTTCATCTCAAGAAAAGCTCCAGCGTTTTGCCAAAGTTCGTAAACAGCTAAGCGTAAAGTTAGCCGACGAACATGACAAGCCAAGCTGGCAAATCAAACTGCCCGACCTGCCTTTACCAAAACTCCTTCCCCTTGACTTACAGAGTAAGGGCCAAGAAAAAGAAGGGGCAGGGCAGGGGGAGCAGTTACAGGACCAGCCGCAAGCCCAGGCAGATCAGAAGGAAGGCTCCGAGGGGCAAAACCAGAAGGGAACCTCGGGTACAGGGCAACAGGAGCAGAATCAACAGGGAAGAGAGGAAAAGCCCGATCCCCAGCAACAAGGGGGGAGTATTCAATTTGATTTTCCTCAAGAGCAAGAAGGTCAAGAGAAGCCAGCCAAAGGACCCCAAAAGCCCGGACAAGGCTCCGCTGATGCACTGGCACAGGCCCAAGAAGGGGGAGGATCAGGACAAGATCCCAACCGGCTTGGCCAAAGGTCAAACCAGGATCCGTCTATTGACTCGCAGTCAAACGAAACCTCAGACAGCAGTCCTGACCGGCAACCGGGAGGGATAGGTAAGACTAACGATACTAGCGGGAACTCGGGGGAGCATTATTACCAGCCAGGGGAAGGACCTGCAGGATTTCTTACCAAGGATGCCAAGTTTGTAAAGGTGAGGGTGCCCCGCGGGGTTGAATCCCAGGGGCAGGGTGGCCGGCGGGTCCCCAGCACGCAGAAGACAGCCCCTCTGATTCCTTACAGCAACGCGCCGCTTCCCGCTGCTGGGCCACCGGGGCAGGCTCAGATCAAACAGCCTATTCCTCTGGAATATCTCACCATTTTAAAGGAGTGACCTTATAAAAGCATATCCCAAGATACTGTCGGATTTTTTTCTGCCACTGAAGATTTTTACAGTTACCAGAGAGGGTAAGGGGGCTTCTGGGGGCAGGTTCTTTTCCTGGTCGGCTTTTGCTATGACAAGCTCAGGAGGAAATTTATGCGCCGCAGACCGCAGAGAACAACGGTGAGGGAGATCCTGCGCACCGCTATGGACCTGGAAAAAAAGACCATGGGACTATATACGCAGTTTGCTAGAGCTTTGGAGCAAAAGGAAGAGCTACGCAAGTTCTGGTTTAGCATGGCCCGTCACGAGGCTGGACATATTGGCGCTTTGGCATTGGTGGAAAGTATGCTGGAGAATGAGCCCTCGTTAGCTGAGGATAGCAAGGTATGGGTTGATCCTTCCTCTGTGGTGCGGCTGCGTTCGTTGCTTAATGCCTACACTAAGGAGGCCAGGCAGGGGCTTTCTGCTGAACGCTCTTTTGAGATGGCAATCGATGTAGAGGGGTCAGAGCTAGAGGACGTGGTGATGGAGTTGCTACAGGTGGTAAGAGAGCAAATGTTGCGAGACCAGGCTGTACAGCTTCTGATCCATGACTTGAGTGACTTGAGCTATATGGTGGAAAAATTTACCCACAATGAGACGCTTCTTGCCCGTGCAGACGAGTTAGTAGACAGACGGGTGGATACCCTCACCTTACGAGCGGAAAAAAGAGAAACATCTCCCTCCTAAACGGCAATCTCCCGACCGTTCTTGACCTCTTCTCCAACGGATCCCCAACCATGGAGAAAGTAATGCCGCTCATAAGGGCTGCAGTTTTATTGTTTGGGCTACTGATCTTCCTCATAGGTTGTGAGGAAAGCCCGGAAGATGCCCGCAAAGAACTGGAACAACTAGGGGTTCAATGGAGCCGGCAGGCTTTTATCGCCAGTGTGGTGAAAGGTGATGTCGCTGCTGTGGATTTGTTCTTAGCCGCAGGGATGGATCCTGATATAAAGGATAAGCAAGGTGTGACGCCGTTAATAAATGTAGCTGTAGACGGTGAGGACAACGCTGTAAAACTGTTGCTAGCTAGAGGCGCTAAGGTAAATGCTAGAGACAATGAAGGCAATACAGCCTTAATGGAAGCAGCAGCGGAGGGCCACACCCTGATAGTGCGGCTATTGCTCGACAAAGGTGCCGACGTTAATGCCCAAAACTCCTCTGGCCATACTGCCTTAATGCGAGTGGCCTTTAATGGTCACACCCATACCCTACAAGCTTTGCTCGACAGAGGTGCCGCTGTCAATGCGAAAAGCGATTCTGGCGATACCGCCCTAATGTTGGCAGCGTTTGATGATCACACCACTATCCTGGAGGCTTTGCTAGCTAGAGGCGCAGATGTCAATGCCCAAAACTCCTCTGGCCATACCGCCTTAATGTGGGCAGCCCTTAACGGTCACACCGAGGCCTTGTATTCCTTGCTAGCCAGGAGAGCAGACGTCAATATCCAGGACTCCTCTGGCCATACCGCCTTAATGTGGGCAGCCCTTAATGGCCACACCCATATCCTAAGAGCTTTGCTAGCCAGGGGCGCAGACCTAGATGCGAAAAGCGATTCTGGCGACACCGCTTTAAAGTGGGCAATGCGCAAAGGTTACACTGATATGGTTAAATTGCTCAAGCAATCCGGAGCCACAGAATGACCCAACAGTAGGTCTGGAGATAAGTTTTATGAGGCTCTGAGAGAAATGATACACCGCTTGAAGTCTGATAAATGAGGGTGCTAGAGTCTAAGAAGTTTTTGGCAACCAGGAGCATCTCTAGGGTTGCGGTCTAGACTGCGGAAGCTGCAGTGTTTGCCAGATTTACTAGGCAGCAGGTGTGCTTTGTTTATAGTTCAACTCAAAGGAGATTGCCATGATTTCAGAAAAATTGGTTGGATTCCTTGATGATCCAGTCATTTTGGAGGTGGGGACACGAGATGGAAACTTACGCCCGTTGTTCAACCGAGCAAAGGGGATAAGAGTCAATGCCGTGACTGCGGGTGTGTTTCCCGACTTCTAAAAGCATATCATGGATGTCGGCTGTGACGACTTCATTGCCAAGCCGTTCCGCGCTGCGGAGATTTTCAGCAAGATTGAGCACCATCTGTATGTGCCATTCATTCCAGCGTGCCGCTGAACCAGCCGACGAGGCGGCAACAGATCAGGCCACACTACCGCCGGAACTCGCGCGGCATATTGCCCAACGCGTGCGTGACGCTGTTGAGGTCGGGGATGTGACGGAAGTGACCGCAATTGCAGCGGGATCTCCTCACACGCCCGGACGCCACGGCCCGGTAAGGAGAAGAGATCCCCCGGCTGGCCAACGCGTTTGACTTTGAGGCCATACTGCAGCTTATAGATAGCCTCGATCAGACGGCCGTGAATCAGAGGGAGTAAGACATGGCCGACAATCTCACACTATCCAGCAGCACGCCAGAGCAGCCCGAGTCGATCTTACTGGTGGATGATAACCCCACCAACCTGCAGGTGTTATTTCAGACGCTCAATGGGCACGGCTATAAACTCCTTATTGCTAAAAGCGGCGAGCAGGCCCTGCAGATAGTAGTGCGGTATGGGGGCAATTCGGCTTGCTTAACGAGTCTGGAGCCGGCAACTGGATACGTTTTTTTACTGCCGATGGAACAGCGGAAAATATTATTGGCTCAGCCAGAGAGCCCATCACGCTTCATGCCCTTCTGGGGAAGGAAACCCTGAACGTTGCGGGACAGGAATACTCCCTCACCCCAGGTGTCATTGTGCCGGTGGATGTCCACATCATGCATCATGTCCGGGCTAATCCTGATCTGGCAATCCTGGTGACGTTCTTCCGCCAGCCTGGAACCGAAAGTGAGACCACTGCCTGGTTTTGACTAAAAGACATAGGCTACTCCTTTTCTTTGATGAGTACCTGACACAGGGCAAGAACTCTGCGCACCCCTTTGGTAATGGCCCGGGCGGTTTTGGGTAAGATGTAGGGCGTCACAACATTTAGCCGGGTCGTCAAAGTAAGTGTAATTCGCGTTCATCAGGACACCTCCTCGGATTTAAGAGCGACCAACATGATAGCTGCGAGATGTGCATGATACTTCCGGAACACAGTCCGCATAGTCAGTACCCGCTGACGAGCCTCGCCGTTGCGCAAGACATTGCACGAGAACCGGAGCGCCCCTGCAATCCCTTTATCTTGGATTAGGCGCTTGGGTTCAAGCAGGTGCATTGGAGCGGTAGTCTCGGCTTGGACCTCAAATCCTTCCGATTCTAAGAAAACACGCCACTCGGAAAGGGTCAGTGGCCGCGCCCCAACATGTATGGCCTCGGAAAGCGCTTTCTGAATTTCTTGTTTGGTCCCCTCATCCAGGTTGTCAGGTATCAAGCAGAGTTCGTGAATTCCATATCGCCCTCCAGGCTTCAGCAGTCTGTATGCCTCCCGTACGATCTGAGTTTTTTGACCCTGCGTCTGCATGGTCAACATCGCCTCGCTATAGACAACCGTGGCCGACGCTTCCGGAAGTCCTGTCTTTTCGGCGCGGCCGACCCAACACTGCCGCTCGGGACCGACCAAGTAGCGACGGACCTTGTTGGCGGCTGCCTCGTTGCGTTCGATAGCCGTGTAGGAAGCCGGCTGACGGCTTAGCGTGAGCTGGGTAGTTAACCCTAACCCGGGGGCAAACTCCACCACCGCATCCGAAGATTGAATGTTGAGTGCGTCCAACATCTGGCGGGTGAGTTCCAGGCCCCCTGGCCGTAGTACCCTTTTCCCCAACTGAGCCAGCAGCCAGTGACCCGGCATTTTACTCAGGCTGAGTCTCCCTCCGGGAAGAGGTCCTTCCATTTCATTGTATCTTGTCATCTTTTACCCCCTAGCCTCGATTGCTATGGAGATACTTTTACCTAACGAATACGGCCGTCAGAAATTGCTATATTGCACCAATCAGCTAGCCTGCGGTAGGGAAAGGCCTGACCTTTCCCTACCGCCACTGTAGCAGGTTTAGCCCTTTGCTCTTATTCCTTCTTTACCGGCTGGAACGCAACTGTTTTCTCCTGGTGCCTCATTGTGGACGGGAGCCGAAAGAGAAGAGCTTGTAGTTTAACCGACTGCCGCTCGTCCAGGTAAATGGTCCGCAGCCGGTACCAGCCGATCCCTTCGGCCCAGATCTTCTGGGTGAGGCGCACTTGGTATCTCCCTCTGCCTTGTTTAAGGATTGCCACCTCGAGCCCCTCTTCACCTCCTCTGCCAATCAGGGTGCCCAGACGGGTCTCCTCTTGCCCAGTATTGCCAGGACGGTAGAGTTTTCTTTTCATTCCTACCTTCCTTTCTTGTGTCAGTTCTCCCTTGACGCTGTGGAAAACAGGGCAAACTGGCAAACCAGGGTATCAGTGTCCTGGGACAGAGGTTTGGATTGGCCCGGGAAACTGTATCTCCCGTGCAGCCTTGTTGGTGAGTTTGGCCAGAGAGAAGAACTCCTCCTGGGTCATTTTGATGATAGCTCTTCCCACCATGAGGTGAATGCACCCTTCCGGGCAGAGCGAGATAGTGATCTGGTCGTTTGTGGTTTCCCAAAACCGTGGGTTGTTCATAGTTGCCTCCTTCTGCTTATATCATTAGCTTTGTCTTGTGATTGCAAAGTATACCTTCCTCAATGACCTGCTCCAGTTCTTGTCCCATTTGCCGGACTCCGAGCTATAATCTGTCTTTCTATCTCCCTGAGGGTTCTGGCTAGGCGTAGGAAATCGTGACGACAGAGGTGCAGGCAGATATTGTCAATTTTGATGTGGATGGAGTTATTGGGGCACAGGGTAATGTGCACCTCCGTGTGTTTTTCTTCGTCCTTGTTGTACTGTCGCTGCATAGATTCCTCCTTTCTTTGTGTAAGACATGTGAAAAAGAAGTCTGATGCGGGTGTCGGGGCATCAGACCTGAATAGGGCGTAATCCGTCCTCTCAGTCTTGCTGGACTCTATTGAGAGGGCGGAGAAGAGAAACAGAATGAGACTATACTCGGAGCCCAGCAAGAGAAACCGATTCATATCCTTCTTTTTCTTCGTTCCACTCACCGTTATCCCTCCCTGGCTACAGTCTGTCTTCCTAGCGCCTGGAGAACGTGATCAAGAGCTGGCTTCAGGCCAGGGAAGGCCGGAGCGATGGTTCCGATATGGCGCAGCTCGGTTAACGCACGACCGTTATCTTCCTGGGCCAGAAAGGTCTGGGCCAAAAGGAAACGCCCGGACAAGGAGTCAGGAGCAAGGCTCAGCACTTTGTACAAGATTTCTTGTGCCTCTCTATAATTTTCTTGCTGCACCAGGTGTAGTAGCGGTGAGCCACTCATCGCGTCTGTATTGGGCAGCAAACGAATCTTTGGGGTTGAGAGCGTAGGCTTGTCGGTACTGCTCCCGGGCTGGTAGCGTAAGAGGTCAGTAATGTCCTGCGGCTGGAGCCTCTCGATTTCTTCGCGGTCGATAACGCTCACGTGACCCGGGGTATCGAAGGTGGGTCTCTCGCTCTTGGTGGCGGTGACGGTAACTTCTTCTAACGCTAAGCGGGCAGCAGTTCTATCTTGAGTCTTGGGTTTCTCTTGAGCTTCTTCTCCTGCTTGCTCCTCTTTCTCTAGCTCCTGAGGCCCCTGCTCACTGGTTTTAGCGTTCGCCTCTCCCGACTCTTCCTGAGCAAAAGACCTGGATGGACACCAGAGGAACACTACGAAAGCAAACAGGCAGACCAGAAAAGAATATGGGCAAAAGGTCCTCATCCTGTCTCTCCTTTTTCTTCCCTTGCTCTCACCTCCCTTCTCGGTTAGAGTCTTGTCCGATGAAGGGAGGCTCTCCTCCTTTTGTCCCGGGGCTGTCGGCAACACTCCTGGCCGGGAGGCCGGCAGCCCTTCCTTGCTCTCTGTTTATGTCAGGTGTCCGCTGACGCTTCTGGCGGGCTTCTTTCTTCCCTCCACCCTGATATGTCTGTTATGGGAATCAGAATGGTCCGCTTGCACCTTCGGCATTTAAGCTCCAGGCCCTTCTCAGTAAGGCGGGCGAGAAGGTTTCCGCATACACACCGAAGCTCTCCCTTCTGGTGCGCCGCTCCCACTTTCTCACCTGTCCCCTTTTGTTTCATCTCTTTGTCTTCCCCCACCTTGAACAAAAAGAGCCCGACTTCCCTAGGCTGATAGATGGCTAGGTGGATAGGCTGTCAGGGTGCCGGGTCAGGCTCCCTCACTTCCTGTTAGCCTGTCAGCCTGGAATGTCGGGCTCTGGATTGAGAACCGCTGGCCGCTTCTGGCGGTACATGTATTACTGTCTTCTTAACAAGGCTCTTTTGGCCTCCTTACCTTACTTCCCCCTAGGGCCTACTGGGGGACTCCCTCGTACCGGAACGTGAACTCAACTGAGAAAGGCTCCCACCAGGGGGCAACTCCTGTGACTGCGTCCATATGCCGACCAAAGCCGTTTTCAGAAGGCGGACGGATCTTGTATGTCAGCCGGTACTCTCCGTGGGCCGGCATCTGAACCGTTGCCCCATAGTGGGGACCGTCCTTTGCCACCATGGGGACCATCTGTCCATTGATTGCCCTTTCATTCTGGATGTGAACCAGAGTGTAATTGACTGTGAGATAGGGAATCCACTCACCAATGCCAAAGCCGTTCTTGTTCCCCCTAATGGCATGGACGTCGGCCTCCAGGTGGATAATGTTCTCTCCCTCTGACACCTCCATTCCTTCCATCTGGATGGGAGGTAGCCAGACGGCCACAATCTTCATGCCGTTTCGTTCCACCTCCTCCCCGATAGGATATTCCCGGAAGGGAGCACCCTGAGAAAGAGATAGGGTTACCCATGTTCCTACGATCCCTAAGGGCAGCAAAAGTATGGTTCTAAAATACCCTATTGTTTGCCTTCCTTTCATGAAGCCACCTCTGGCGACACCGCTTTTCGATTGCGCACAACCAGAAACCCCAGAGCCACACAGGCGGCAACAACAAAAAGCCCCTGCAGCAGGAGTGTTTCCACCGTTGGATAGATCCCCAGAGTCGGGACTCGGGGGATTTCCTTTAGGGGCGTAATGGCCAAGAACCCGCTTTCTTGCAGCTCGGCTATCCCCTGACCGGCAAAGACAAAGGCCAGGGTGTAGAGGATAAGACTGGTAGTAGCGAAAAAGGGCCTAATCGGCAGCTTCACGCTTGCATACCGGAAGACAAGAAAGATACCGACCAGAGCCACAAGCCCTAAGAGAAACCCCGGCAGGACAACAATCCTTCCTTCCTGAGCCCCGGAGAGGAGGGCCTGATAGAAGAGAACGGTCTCGGCGCCCTCCCGATAGACGGCCAAGAAAGCGGCGCCTCCAAGGGTAAAGCGGCTCCCTTTACTCAACGAGGCCGCTATTTTCCCCTGCACAAACCTCTGCCATCGGTCTGCCTCGGCCTTGCTGATGAACCAGTAGCTGACATAGAAGAGAACCGCCGAGGCAAGGAGCAGGGTAAGCCCTTCAATAATCTCCTGCCCAGAAAACGACGTGTGGAAAAAGGCCTGGACAAAAATCGCGGTAAGAAGGCTTGCAAGTAAGGCTAGGCCACCGCCGGTGTAGACAACTCGCGCCAGACTTTGGGAGCCGGTGCGGGCCAGATAGGTGACAATAGCCCCAACGATGAGAATAGCTTCAGCCCCCTCCCGCAGGATAATGAGAAACGCTTGGAAGAAGAGCATCCAGAGGCTCCCTCTGCTCGCGGCCATTTCCGCAATGGCCATATTGAGCTGCCCTGTGAGTTGCCTCATAGCGTTTTCGACTTCCTCTTTTGGGGTGCGTGTCTGGATGAGTCCACGGAGGTGAGCAAAAGCTCCTTCAATTTCTTGCACTCCCGCTGGTGACACCACAGCAATGTCCGCTTCAATCCTATGGAACTCGTCAAAGTAGACATCGGTTACAATATCCTCGGCCCCTTGGACATTCCCGGAGACATAGGCAGCCCTGGCTTTGGCAAATGCTCTCTCAATGTTATGCACGATCTGGGAAGAGATGTCCGCGGCAGGGGTTCCCTGGGGTTTCGGGGCATTTGTTGCAACAGTCGGCTGCAAAGGCAAGTCAGCCTTGTCCCAATCTTCGCCTAGGATTCCTTGAGCTAAAAGCTCTGTCGCTTCTTTCCTTAGGGCTGCAATAAGGGCTTGAATGGTTTTTTCAGCCTCTTTGGCTTCCTTCTCGTCACTGGCTACAATCGCCATCTCTTTTCGCAAATGGGAAAACATTTCCTCGATCTCAAAGGCCCGCCGGCTGGAGATGTTCTGCCGGATGGCTGTTTCCATCCCCTTGGCCTCAAAGTAGGCGAAGTAGGCATCCGAGCAGAGTTTCTTGGCCTCGGCCTCCTTGTGGTCCCTGGCTACAGAGAGTGCCTGGAAGAGCGTCTCCTGGACCTGTTCAATGACCTGCTCCCAGGTCCACGGCTTTCTTTCCTCTGGTTTCTTCTGGAGAGGGTTGCGAACGGGAGTTGACTTTGGCTTCAGGGTAAAAGAGACCAGAAGATTGTTTTCCTCAAAAACCCTTATCTCCTTGGGTTGGCCGGCAAAATGCTCGTGCCAGGCAACGAGGGTATAGGTGTCGGCAGGAAGGTAGGGAAGAGCATACTCTCCCTTCTCATTGGACACAGCAAAATAGGAGTTCTGGAGAACCAGGATGTATGCCCGCATCGCCGAGTGGATATCACAGAGAAGCAGAACCTCACCGGTCTTTGGGAAATGGATCTGCTTTACACTTTTCGCAACCCCAGGAAGGGTAATATTAAAGGCCTTGGCCTCAGAGAACGAGTGAACATTGTGGAACTCTGGGTCGTGGTTAAGAAAATCCACCTTGGTTCCGGCCACAATGGGAAGGACATGGGGAATGAATCGGCGACCCTTCTGATCTATGGTGGGGTGGTGCTCTGGGGAAGCAAACTGTTTTCCATCGGTCCTATCGATTCTGGCAATATAGATCACCGCCTCTCTGAGAGGCTCCCCACTCTCTGACTGAACGCTTCCCCGGATGGTACTGGCAAAGAGGAACTGGGGGCCAAGTAAGGATGGCACTAGGGAGGATCCCAGGAGTACAAAGGTAAAGCTCATCAGCGTGAGCAAGAATTTGAAGTTGATTTTCATTTTCTAAACTGCCTCTAAGTGAAATTGAATTTCATTATTATTTCCCAATAAAATCAATAACTTATCTTGACAACAGTAATGGGAAAACATATCTTGTTTGTAATGTTTGATGAGCCCTACGAAAGGAGACAGCTATGGACACAGCCAAAGTCATTGATGCTCTGAATAAAGCTTTGACCCTGGAACACGCGGCTACCGTGCAGTACAAGCAGCATGCCCTCCTGGTAAGCGGCCTGTGGCGGAAAGTCTTTGCCGATTTCTTTGCCTCCCACAGCCGCGGCTCGCAGGACCATGCACTGAAGTTCGGACAAAAGATTGTGGCTCTGGGCGGGCTGCCCACAATTGAGGTGGCCACGGTCCACCAGTCTACGGATCTGGAAGAGATGCTACGCCAGGATCTCGAGCTGGAGCGGGAGGCCATGAAAGTATACCTTGGGGCCCATGCTCTGGTAGAAGGAGACGTAGCTCTGCGAACAATGGTGGAAACCCATATTGAATCTGAGCAGCGTGATATTGAAGAGCTGGAGATGCACCTCGGCCTGGTCAAAACCGGTGGAGTGGAGAAGGAAGTCAATCTGAGACTGGTAAGATAGTTAAAATAAGGGCTTAAAACCTCTGGCCACCGGGACAGGACTAAGGAACTACTCTTGTGAGGTTTGCTCATACTGCTCCTTGCTCCGCCCTGTCTTCTGTCTTTTTGCTGCCGGGGAAGGAAATGACCTTTCCCGGCACTTTTGTGTCCCGCTTTCTCAAGCGGCCCCGTGCCTGTCTTAGCGTTTGCAGTAGCGCCTGCGCTGTGGCGTAATCTAAACGTAGGGTATGCTGACGATACCAGCCAACCCCACCTCCCCAGGAGAGGCGGCGTAGCTCAATTGTAGGGTTATCACAGCTGCCCTGAATTAGGGCAACTTCCAGCATACTGTCGGAGCTTTCTTGGGGGATGGTGGCAATAATTTCTTCTTGCATAGCCTCTCTCCTCTTGTGAGTTCATAGTGGGGAAAAGGCCACGGCGTTCATCCAGCCCAATGTTGTCCACATCTTTCCCCCGGTTTCGGTCAGCATACCCTCGGTATCAAGCAGTTTTTCCAATAGGGCGATACCGTCTTGTTCGCCTAGAATCAGAAGGGCTTTGCTTAGGGCTTCGGCCTGGGCAGCGGTGGGAGCTACTACACATGCCTGGAGGTTGCGTGTGAGGGCCTGGCCACTACGGGGATCAATCACATGGCCGTAGCGCTGTCCGTTAATCTCTGTCCATTGTCCAAAGCTACCCGAAACGGAAAGAGCTTGGTCTTGTAGAGTGATCCTGCCAACAAATCCTTCATCTGGTCGCCGTACGAGCACATGCCAGCCCTCCTCTTGCGGTGGAGAGCCTATGGCCCAGAGGCTGCTCTGGCCGAAGTTTAAGAATGCCCGTATGACGCCATTTTTGCGTAGGGTGTCGGCCATACGGTCAAGCGCGTAGCCTTTACCAATGCCCCCTAAGTCAAGAAACATGCCCTTTTGGCTTAGTTCTGCAATGCCCGCGGTTACACTGATTTTATCGCTTCCCACTTGTGCCAGAGCGTAGGTGAGATCCTTTGGAGAAGGTAGGGAACCCTTATGTCCCGCTTCCTGCCACAGCTCTACAAGCGGGCCAACGGTAATGTCAAAGGCCCCATGGGTCACCTGCCAGTAAGCGGCCGATAGGGAAAGAATACGCGCCAGATCGGTCTCTGTTGGTTGCGGTCCGTATCCTGCCTGGCGGTTAAGGAGGTTCAAGGCACTGTTGGGGTCAGAAGAGGTGAAAAGACGCTCTAAGTTCTGAGAGAGCGTGAAGAGATGATCCATAAATACTCGCCCGCTCTCTTTGTCTGGAGCATAGAGGCTCATCTCAAGTACTGTTCCCATAATACAGCGCCCGTCCACAAGTGGCACTTCCTCTGCGGCCGTAGAGATCTGGCCAAACGACAAGATAAGAAACAGGAGGAAGCCCAGACTCTTGCCCCACATCATCAGAGAGACCTGCGTTCAGGCACTGTTAGCCTGTCTTTGGCAGTGGCTTCCTGGCGTGAGTTGCCCTGGCGTGAGTTGCCATTGTTAGCCCCCTGAGAGTCGACAAACACAGCCCAAAGGCTAACTATAATCAGCACGGCCAGGCTTCCTTCCAAGAGAAGGAAGCCGCTGATCTTGACATAGGCAAAACCCGGGTGGACAAACCGTACCAGCCAGCTTCCCCCCTCGTCAGCAATCGCTGAGAGAAAAGGTACCCCAATAAGCCAGGCTTTGGTCTGCGAGTGCAGAGGAACAAAAAGCATCAGGTGCGTTAGCGTCAAAAGAAGCAGGCCCATGGCAAAGAGATGAAAGTGAGAGACTTCAAGCATTCCTTGATAGGTTTTGGGCTGGAGAAACCTCTCTTCAGAGCCAAGGTAGTATTCCACCACGGAATTATAAGTAAGCCCCATCTTGTGAAAGTAGAGGAGAGCGTTTGTTACCCAGAGCAGGGCGACGTAAAGAATAAAAAGGACAATAATGGTTTGCAGGAGGCGGTTTCGCGTCCACTCGCCGGTGACAACAAAGCGCATGCACTACTCCTTCTCTTTGATCAGTACCTGATAGAGGGCGAGCGCCTTGCGTACCCCTTTGGTAATGGCCCGGGCGGTGAGGGTGGAACCCACAATCCCATGGATGTTCCAGCCCAACCTCATATCGGTCTCTATGTGCTTCTGGTCAAACTGCTTTAGCCAGCGCTCCGACGGCAAATATTCTAAGGGCTCATAGAAGGCCAAGACGTGGAGCTTCTGGACTACCCCCTCAGGAGAAAGGACAACAAGGAACGCCTCCGGCAGCGTGCGCACAATGTGGTTGTCGATAAAGGCGTAACCTACAACTTTGTCCTCCTTAATCCCCATGTAGAAGGTAGCAAGCTTGGAGTCTAACTTCGTCCTGGCAATCTCTTGCACTTTCTGGACCTGCTCGTTGCCGAGGATAAAGGTCTCGTTTTCCACTCGCTCAGCCTCGGGAAAGGCAAGGTGCAGGGCTTCTGGCCTGGTGTAAAATACCTTCGCCTCTCCCTGAGCCCCTCTACTTAGCAGCGCCGCTGCCAGCATACAGAGTACCCTAAAATACAAAGCCCATGCCAAAGTTCACCTCGTCTGCCCGCTTCCCTGCTACCGTTGAGAAGTTGCGGTAGTCGACTTTTAGCGCCACGTTCGGATGGGGCTTGTATGTGATCCCTGGTGTCCAGATACGTTGTTGGCGATTGTTATTACGTGTGAGTCCAGATGGGGTGGTGTCCTGGGTGTTTAAATAGGCGAAGCGCAAGAACGGAGCCAGGTAATGCTCCGTACCTGGGAGTAACCAGGGGGCAATGTCATAGGCTACCTCGACATATCCGCCGAGCATACGGCTGGCGATCGTATCACTGGATTTGATCTCCCCGATCTCCCGCAGCGCCAGCGTCAGTTCCCGGGCGTCACCTATATGAGCCATGGCAAAGAGAGCACGCGTCTCCAGGCCGTATGCCCGGTATTGGCCGTGCAACTCCCAGAGCGTAGTGTTAGCGTCTGGGATCTCCACATTGTCAACGACCTGATTCTGCCCCGAATCACCCGTGTAGACCGAGGCTCCCAAAAGGAGGCTGGGTGTAGGGGTGTAATCAAGGCGAGCAACAAAGGCAATATCTTCGGCCAGCACCCGATTGCCCTTCTGTCTGGCACTGCGAAACCCGTTATTGCGCAGCCCCTTGGCATTGAACCCGTTAACCGCATACATCCGGTACTGCAGCTCTGGCGTAATCTCACCAAAGATGCCGACTCCATTCTCTCGCCAAGTAGTAGGGATGATCCGCCTCTCTACTTCTGGTCTTTCTATCCCGTGGAAAAAGACTGGCTCATGAATTTCGTTGATAAACCCCATAGGAACGAGTACCATGCCCATGCGGGCGTTGAGTTGTTCCCACAGTAAGAAGTCGAGGTAGGCAAACTCGACTGAGGCAGACCCACCTCCGGAACTTTTGGTCGAGCCGGTGCTAGCATGTTCAAACTCGATCTCGGTGTTTAAGATGATCCGGTCAGAAAATTTGTACCCGGCGTATAGGACAAAGCGCAGGAAATCCGAGGTGTCTCTGTCCTTGATTGTTTTATCGCTAACATCCTTACGGTAGTACGCCTCCCCGTATCCACCAATGGACAGACCTCGCTCTACCCCGTAGATCTTGGAGGCAGCCGGTCCTAAACCGTAGACACTCTTTAGCTCCACATCCTCTGGTAAAATGATCCGGGTTCGGAGCCGGTCAAGCTCCTCAGCCAGCACGCTTGTCCTCTGCTCGCTCTCCTCCTGCTGTTGTTGCGCTTCTTCTGTCTCCTTTTTCTGCTCTTCCCTGAGAGCCTGCAGCTGACTTTGCATTTGCAACATTTGGTTCTCGAGTTCTTGGATTCTCTGAGACATATCTTGTCCCAGGGAAACCCCCGGAGAGATCGCTACCAGGGCTAGAGTAACTAGAGCCACCACCACTTTTTGCACCATACACACCTCCTTGAGTAGATGTTCTTTGGGCTCTGGGCTCTAAGACCGCTGGCCTCAGGAATTTGTTATTCGCGCGCTCTTTTTTCCATTTTCTCCAGAAAGCCTGGGGGCTGTTTATGGATCGGGAGATTGGACAAAGGGATGACCACCGCCCGCTTACACCGTCTACACTTAAGTTCCACCCCACCCGAAACTAGACGGGCCAAAAGATTACCACAAAAACAGCGACAGTCTTTTGGAGCTAGAGAATGGGCGGACATAATCTTCTTTTTATGATTTTGAAAATCATTTTCAAATTAAATTGCTTTTTTACTCTGCTTCAGCCCGGCTGTCAAGAGGTCAATGCAGAAGACAGGAATGCTGCCTTAGCCAGGAAGGAATTGGTAGAGGTAAGACTCGACAATATGTTCTAAAGACAAAGCCTGCTCATTTTTTTTCTAGCTTTGAACCAAATAAAACCCAGGGACCCCAGTATCCCTCCTGCCATGTTGGCAAGGACATCTGCTATCTCAGGGGTTCGTCCTGGCACATAAGCCTGATGCCATTCGTCACTGATTCCATAGAATGTGGTGAAAAGAACGGCACTCAAAAGGACTCGGGAAACAGGAAGAGCCTTCCAACTTTGGCTTATTGCCCGTGTCCATAGACTTCCCAGCACGGCATACTCTATGGCGTGTATAAATTTGTCCACTGCCGGGAAAAAAACGGGTGGAGCTAACACTGGGTGAGAAGAAAGAGCAAAAATAACCAGGCAATAGATCACCACAGGACCCCAAATAAAAAGAGGGCGATTAAAAAGAATACGGTGCACACGCTGCAATCTACCGGGCACGGTGGTTGTAGAGAACGCTGTCATTTTGCTTCAACTCTTTTCTTTTACCTTGGTCGTAGCTTATCTACTCTGGTGTCAGGTGGTGACGGCTCAGAAGCAGTAGGATGGGTCTTGATTCATCTCAGGGATTTGCTGGATCTCAAGAGTTTGCAGGGCTGCGGCCTACTGCCACTGGCTGCATCGGGCTCCGTGGTAGTTGCAGTTGCTCCCTGCTGCTCATGGGGTAGCTCTGTACCCTCGATGAACACGGTGCTTCTCTGGGTTGTGCAGGGTACTCCTGTAATCCCCAACAAGATAAATGCTAGTATCCATGCCCCGCTGAAGTGGCCAAAGGACTTCACTCTTTCCCCCTTCCTTTTGGTCTGTTCCGGGGTACTTGTGTCCTATGCACCACGATTATCCTGCTGGAGGGGGGGTGATGTCAAATAATAAGGATAATAGTCAGATAATAGGGTCAGGCATGAGTATTGACTTACTGGTCTTTTGTTTGGAGTTTACGCCTGCGGTTCTTGCTGTGGGGTAAGCCGCTGAAGGGCGGCTAGGCTTAGCTGTTCTACCCGCGAGAGAGTCTCAGAGTTCTTTCGCAACTCACGCGCTATGGCGTATAGAACGATCCCCTGAACGATTGCGGCAGCGATGAGAAAGATTGTGTTGATCCATACTACTGTGAGCATTGGTTCCTCCTTCCTTTTTAGGGCATTGCAGGACTAAGACGACTAAGTGGCTGAGGCATTGCCTTTTGCGCCATGTGGCACTAGACTGGCACAAAGGTATTGGAGCAAAAAAGGTTATTGTTTTTGCTAGCCGCAAGGCCAAGATTCCTGCCTGGTTAGACATTATCATCTGGTTAGACATTATGGAGAGGTGGCCGAGTGGTCTAAGGCGCTCGCCTGCTAAGCGAGTGTAGGGCTAATAACTCTACCGTGGGTTCAAATCCCACCCTCTCCGTTCCTCTGTCAACTCCTCTGTAAAGGAATGGCCTTATCATTCAAGGTGGCTCCCTTGTTCTTGTCCACCATGCTAGCGACTACCCTCTTTTCGATTATCTTTTTTGCTCCTTTTGGTCTATTGACTGCAACTTTTATTAAGAGTAGTGTGTCCAACTCCCAAGCAGGCTGATTAAGGAGGGCTTTGTCATGGCGAGGGTTTCTATAATATCATCCTTTGTTCTTCGGATGTTAGGGGTGGTGTTGCTTGTCTGTTTCCTTAGTCCTTCTGTAAACGCGCAGCAATCCTCCCAGCCCTCTTGGCAGGGTACGCGGCCACAGCCGCAACCAGAGGCTTCATCTGCTGACCAGGCTACCCCGGTTTTGCCATCCTTGCAGGAGCCTCTCTTAAACATTCCTCAAGACTCCTCTCCCGCCCATCCACAGGTAACCGAGGTTTCCCCGCCGCAATCTGCCCCTCCCACTGCCCTACAGTCTGAACTGGCAGGTGAGCAGGGACAAGCCAATGTTTCTCAGAATGGGCTGCTTGCCCGGCGCCCTGCTTATTTGGGCATCACTTATGATACCTTCCCACCATGTCGCTATCATGCTGGCGTGCAGGTCACGGGTATGTTTGAGGGAAGTCCGGCCGAGCGTGCCGGTATCCGCGCGAAAGGCAAATTACAATGGCAGCATGCGGTGGCCGGTCTTTTGGCTCTGTCTCCAGCAGCCCCACTAGCCGTTCCGCTGATCATGTCTACGGCTAAAGGTTCAGGGCCTGGAGACATTGTCTTGGCGGTGGATGGTGAACGGGTGAAGAAAAGAGAGGAGTTTGAACAGATAATGCGCCGGTTTGAGCCAGGAGATATGGTGTATTTGTCTGTTCTGCGGAGGGGTTCTACTCTGCGGGTTCCCGTCAAGCTGGGGCAGCACCCATCTGTGGAGGACCCGTCTACATCTTTGGCTGAAGCCACTACAACCAAAGGAAAGAAGGTCTACCTCTACTAGGCGGTTTGCCTTTATCCTTTGCCTGTTCCTCCATAGAAGACAAACTCTACCTCGCCAATACGTACCGTCATTCCTTCTTTGAGGAGATTCTCGTTTGTTTGGCGACCGCCGACATAGATGCCATTTCTACTCTGCAGGTCAAAGATAACGTGTCCAGGCTTTAGTTTTTTGATGCGAGCGTGCTGGCGGGACACCGAGGAGTGAGGAATGACAATGTCACATTCTTCTCCTCTGCCAATAAGGCTCTCTTCTCGGGGGAGGCTATACTCATGTGGTAGCTCTTCGATGGGGCTTTGCCGCACTAGCCTGGGATAGACGGATTTATCTGAGGGTAGGGGTGGAGGGGGAGAGAAAGAAGGGGTAGAGACCTCGCTGATACCCGAACCAGGGCTGGCAGTCTGACCAAGGCGGACGCGAGAGAGCAGGAGGAGTCCACCACAGGTAAGAAGAGGAATGACAATGTTCCACCAACTGTATACTAGCCTAGCTGGTGAAGACAGAGGCGAAGTTGGGCTGACTTGAGTCAAGCGGGCACCTCCTACCCCGCGTACCCGATAAGAAGTCGAACTTTCTCCCTCCCCATCTCCGTATTGCACCTGCAGGACTATGTCCCGTTTGGTCCCATCCTCAACCGGGCGGGGGCTGGTATAAATAAGGAAATACTGCGAGGCAATGCTCCTGCCGATCTCGCTGATCAGCTCAGGGAAGTGTTTTCCCTCGCTCACAATGTTGTAAAGGCGGCCGGCGCTCGCCTTTACGATCTTGCGAAGGTCTGGAGCAACAAACGGAGGCGGAGCCACAGCATACACAGAGAGGTTGGCTCTATTTAGCTCAGCAATCACCTCATCAGCGGTAAGCTGTGTGATCTCGCGCCCGTATGGATTCGTCTTTTCTGAGCCGTCTCCGCGAAAGTGGTTAGGGGCGTCTGTGATCAGGATTAACACTGCCTGTGCCTCAGGCCGAAAAGGAAAGCGGCTTGCTGCTGCCAGGGCGTCAAGAGAGTTTTCTGGGATGTCTCCGCCACCTCCGGCCCGAAGGTCTCCGATCCAACTCTTAAATTCTGTGGCACTGCGAGTGAAGGTAGGCTCCTCACGCATCACGTAATCTTCAAAGGTAACCAACCCTAAGCGATAGTCACGGTTGGCCTTAGCTAGACGGTCAGCAAAGTCGATGGCTGCCTCCTTCATCCCATCAATAAATGGCCCCATGCTCTCAGTGATGTCAAATACAACAACGATATCTACCGGCCGACCCTGCCCTTCTCCACGAAAGTCCAAAAGCTCGGCCTGCTTTCCGTCTTCCTCCACTACTATGTTTTCGGGCCTAAGCTGCCCTACAGGCTGTCCTCTCTCATTGGTTGCACTGAAGTAGAGCCCTACCGCTCCGCTGTTAGAGAAGTTCTCCAGATGAGGGTTTGAGAGTGAGACTACAAAGGTATCGGCCGCGAAAAGAGGAGTTATAAGCCAAAGAAGGAAAACCAAGAGCCAGACAAACCTGTGAGAAACCATAGCCTTTTCATCCTTATGAGGTTGCCCGTTCACGGAAAAGAAACAGCGTACCTCCTACCTCCACCCGGTCACCATTCTTGAGTTGCGTGGGATCAGCAACAGATACTCTATTGACCCATACCTCTCCCTCTCCCCGCAGAATGTAGAACTTTCCCTTGCGCCTCTCTGCCACTGCATGCATAGCGCTTACGGATCGGTCTCCAAACAGCCCGACATCACATTCTTCTGCTCGACCGATAATCGTCTTGGCTTTGATCAGGGGGTATTCTTTACCCTCGCGGGCGTTACGGCTCTGACTGCGAATAACCATCAGCCAGCCACGCTTAAAAATCTCACTTACTAGGCCAATAAAGAAGCCAATGGCAGCACCTAGAAGCGCCAGCGCCAGTGCTCTCCCTGCCATTTGCGGCAGAAGGGTGGTGAGAATCTGATAGAGTGCTCCGCCCAGGGCCCCGCCGAGGACTCCACCTATGGCGCCGTTGCGCAGCCGGGCAAAAGAACGGCCTACCCAACCCACTCCTAAGCCGGCAATCAGACCAAATATCGCCCAGCTAATAACCCGTCCGCTTATACCGCCAAACAGGCCAAATACTAATTCTCCTAGAACTAGCCCCAGACCTCCACCGACCAAGCCGGTGACTGCTCCAAGCCTCACTCCCTGCCAGGTTTGGGTACGATGTCCAACGCTCAGACCCTCGATGGCAGCAATGAATACCCCAATAAAGACCCCGACCATGGCCCCTAAAAACAACGCCCTTAGGTAGACATTGCCAATTGCTGCCAAGGGGTCAGCTGCAGCCCAACCCGCCACGCCTCCGAGGAGTCCGGCTCCGGCAAACAGCACAAGTTTTTCGCGTGATAGCTCCATGATCTGGTCTTTCTGTCTCTATTTCTGTCTCTGCCTTATGACGAGCCTCCTAATCTTACCGACCAGTTGCCGCTTGTTTCTGAAGGATAGGCAGTAAACGTACCGCTCAGTCTATCCCCTTCACGAGCGCCACGGAAGTGGTAGGTCTCATGACCAAAAAGGCTCTGAAACTCTACCTTAGTCCCCTGCACTCGCCCCTTAAGTGGTACAACCCCGTAACCGGCTTCGTGAACAATGAGGTCTCCTCTAAGGGCACCATCCTGTTGCGGGCGAAAATCAATTTCTAAAGCCACCTCACGACCAAAGACTAGCCCCCGCAGGCTTCCTTGGTGGCGGCGGAGCATGAGGGCAAGGTCACGGTCATCTTCCACGCTAAACTTCCGGGAGGCAAAAGGCCGGCCATCAACATAAAAGTCCACCCGGTAAGAGCCCGGTGCAAATGCCCCACCGTTAGAATTGCCTAGGCGAGCAGTGAAAGTGATCTTGGCTGCAGTCACAGGGACCTCCTTGCCATCCTGGACCGTGCCTAGGATCTGACCATTAGGGCTATAGTACGTGGCTTCAACCCGATGATAGGAAGGAAGAAGATTATGTAGTTGGTTGCGAAACACCGCCTCCCAGGCAACAAAGCGGACCTGCGAGGCAGGGAATGCCTCTGCCACAGTGGAAAGAGGCTTTCCCTCTTTGGTGGAGTTAAGGAATGAAATGGTGAGCAACTCAAGTGGTTTTTTACTCCGCTTGCGGATAAGCGCAAGGCGGCGTGTTTCCTCTTCACGTCGTTTTTTCTCTTCACTAGGCACAGATGAGGGTGGAACTGGGGCTGGCTTTGATCTTGGGTTAACTTCTTTCTTGACAACCTTTTTTGCCTCCTCAATATGTAGTTCATGGCTGACAAGTTTCTGGTCTTGTAAATAGAGTTCCAACTGGTAGGTCCCCTTAGCTCGCTCCTTAAGCCCCTCGATCAGGGTAATCCCCTGAAAGCGTACCTCGGTCTTTTCTGGTTGGACGAAACGCCGTGCTTGGCTCTTCCCAGCCAGTCCTCCCTCGGGGTCAAAAAATCGCCCTTCGAGCTGGTAGTGCGCTCCTTCCAGACCGGCTAAACGGTTCTTAAATGACGCTTCCCAAGTAAGGTATTTAATTTCTTTTGCTGTGTACCGGTCTTTCTCTTCGGAGAGGGAAGTTCCATCCCGTGTGGTATTGAGAATTTTCAAGGATACTAACTCCAGGGGGTCGGCTCGCAAGGCTTTGAGCCTCTCTTCTTTTTTCCATGGCAGGTTCTCTACAAACTGATCCATTTTTACTTGCGCCTGTTCTGGTAAGAGCGCTGTAATTCGCTCCCAAGGAACCTGCTCGCCGAGTTGCCAAAGACGACTGACTGACGCTTGACTTAGTTGTTGGAGGCTTGGCCGATCTGTAGCCTCAAAATAGGCATAGAGGCTGTACCCCATCACACTTACGAACAAGAGGGCCAGAAGCATAACTAGCCTTCTCCCCCTGTGACGCTTGGGCGGGGCTAGAGACCCGGTATCGGCAGGTAGCGGGTGGAGCGCCTGCGTGGGTGTTTTGCTGGCATTCGCAGAGGTTCCCGTGGCTGTCAGTCCTGAGCCGTAAAGGATCATTTCTTTAAACTCGGCGGCCCGGGATGGGCGCTTCTCGACATTATAGGAGAGGGCACAATCAATCGCCTGGGCAAGGAAGGATGAGGCCTCGGGCCTAAGTGAATGGACTGGCGGAAAAGAGAAGGGCGGGTGCTTTTCTGGGTCTCTACCGGTGAGGATGTAGTGGAGGGTAGCAGCCAGGCCATAAATATCCGAGCGCTCATCCACCTTGCCCGTATATTGCTCAGGTGGAGCAAATCCCGGAGTACCAATGAGTGTGGCCTTACCCTGGGGGGTAAAGATGCGAGCAATGCCGAAGTCAATGAGCACCACTCTACCCTCGGAGGTGAGGATGACATTACCTGATTTCATGTCGCGGTAGACAATTGGGGGGTGGAAGGAGTGAAGGTAGGTGAGTACGTCGCAGAGCTGACGAGCAATATCTACTACCTGGCTCTCAGGCAGGGGGCCTTCCTGATTTTTTAGCTCATCCTCTAAGTTTACGCCCCTGACATAATCCATCACCAAGTAATGGCAGTTACCCTCGCCGAAGCGGTCAAAGATGGCCGGGATAGCCGGGTGATTGAGCTGGGAAAGAGTATCAGCCTCGCGATGGAAGTACTCGATTGCCCGCCGCCGCTCTTCGGGATCAGTGAAACGGTCGAAAATTTCCTTTACCGCACAGGGACGATCAGCGAGACGCTGGTCATGAGCAATATAGACCAACCCCATGCCGCCTCCGGCAAGAAACTGTTCAATCCGGTAGCGGCCGACCAGCATTGTGCCTGACACCAACTGGCCGTTATCATCACGAGTCATGGTCATGACCCTCTTACTCTATAAACACTACTACCACCGCAGTGTTATCGCTCCCTCCTCCGGCATTGGCAGTCACCACCAACTCTAGAGCTGCTTCCTGTGGATCACGATGGCGGCTGATAATGTCGGCCAGCACCTGCTCCTCTACATGGGTGGTAAGACCATCACTGCAAAGCATCAGCCGGCTGCCCTGATAGAGTGTACGGCTCAAGCTGTCCACGGCCACGGCCTCTTTGCTCCCCAGGGAACGGATGAGAACATGGCGGTGTTCGTGTGTATGTGCTTCTTCCTCACTAATCTGACCAATCTCAACAAGCCGTCCAACGAGCGAGTGATCACGGGACAGCCGTAGCAGCTTGCCCCGTTCCCACAGATAGGCGCGACTGTCACCAACCCAGGTAAGGGTCAACTGAGGACCGTAAAAAGCGCCCGTCACCACTGTGGCACCCATCCCTTCTGATTCAGGGTGCTCACGGGTGTAGCGTATAATATCAGTGTTGGCCGCTTCCACTGCCTGGCGCAGGCACTCCTCTCGGCGCTCGTTGGTCCATGAAGGAAAATCCTCTGCCCAGACTGCTTCCATTCTTTGCGCAATGGTTTTCACCGCTAGGGCGCTAGCAATCTCTCCTGATTCGGCCCCCCCCATACCATCAGAGACAATATACAAACCCCAGGCAGAAGTTCCGGCCACAGTATGTTGGCCGCCCTCTATCACCAGTAGACTATCTTCGTTGTGTTCTCTTTGCAGTCCCCTGTCTGTATACCAAGCTGAGCGTAGGCGCACCCCTTTTCCTAGAGCAAGAAGGTTTGCCTTTAGAGCCTCAGTACTCTCATGGCGATCCTGCGGCTCTGGAGCCAGAGTTTTGCGCAGCACTCTCTCAAGGTCGGGAGAGACTATCTTCTCTGGATAAAACACCGGAGGCTCGAATCCCGACACCCATCCCTCCACTGCCAGGCGGTTGCCCGTAAGTAGCGTGTAGAGGGTGGCTCCCAGGGAAAAAATGTCTGCCCGCTCACCTATCTCCTGGCCCTTGTACGCCTCTGGTGCGGTATACCCATCATTCACTATAGCTTCCTCTTGTTTCGCTCCCTTCTCTCGTACCCCATCAAAACCTATCAGGCGGAGGCGTCCGTTCCTGTCAATCACTAGCCCCTCAGGGGAGAGATCAGAGCAGAGAAACCCATGACTATGAAGAAAGCTAAGCATCTGACAAAGCTGGATACCCCACCTTACTACCTCCCGCTCGGAGGTGTGTCCTTTTCTGTTTCCCAGGGAAATACCGGCAGCTTCTTCCTGGACAATGTACATACGATCATTATGCTCGAAGTGAGCTTCAAGCTTAACCAAAGCCGGATGGGAAAGCTCCGCCAAACGGGTATATAGGGCAGCAAAAAGGGCCTCTTCTGTTGCCTTACGCTCACGGATGATTACCCTCTGTTCGGTTCTGTCTAGCTGAGGAACCGGCCTGTCTTGTGCTGTGTCAAAGGGTTCATCCCAGGGGGTTCAGGTTCGCCAACAGGCTCGCAAGCTTCCGTTTTGCTGAGATGTCGACCGCGGTAGCGGTTTTCCGTTTCTCGTCTTTCAATACACTCGGTGAGGATATATTCTTCTGCCAGAATGGTTCCCGGTGGCAAAGGCGAAAGCAGGTCTGGCGTCTCTTCGCTCTGCAGCGCACGCCCGCATCGAGCACAAAACGCCTCTCCGTCCTGATTTTCCCAGGTACATTCTGGGCAGGAGAGAGGTATCTTATCAGCGGATTGTTCTTGCACTCCCGGCAAGGGGGTCATGGCTCCTGGGGTTCCCTGCCGCGGGAAAGGGACATAGAGGGTTAAGCAATAGTAATCTTGAGAAAGGTTTTGCCAATAATGATTTCATCGCCGTCTTTTAATGTTACCGGCGCGCCAGGCTCAAGCCGAGGGCCACGGTTTACATAGGTGCCGTTTAAGCTACCCATGTCCTCAATGGTTATCTGCTCACCCACGCGGATGAGCGCATGTTTACGTGAGACCCGGGCCTCTGGATCATCTGCCTCCAAGTCAACCTCAGGGAACGCACCACTGTCAGGGTCCCAGCGGCCTACTAGGTTGTCTCCCGTTTCCAGCAGAAACTCTTTGCCCAGCGTTCCGCCTCGGGTAATCGTTGCCTTCGTTAGCTGTATAGCCGGAACTGATTCTTCGGGAGCAAGGGTGGGAGCAGGTTCTTCCAGGTCTGGGACAGGGGGTTCTTCTGCCTCTGGTATGACAGTTTCCGTTGCTTGTGTCTCCGGGGCAGAATCTTCGGCTTCTGGGGCCTGGACTTCTGTCTCTGGGGCCTGGGCTGGTACCTCCGGGGCAGAGACTGATTCGGCTACATCTGAGGCCTCAAGCTTTGCTCCACATCCATCACAATATTCAAGCCCTTCCATATTTTCTTGTCCGCACTCTTTGCACACGATCATGATAGCCTCCTTATGGTTTCCACGAAGGAGAAGAAAACCCTAACCTCGCCCGGTGTTCTTTAGTGCCTCGGGGTCGAGAAGCTGAGTTTTGCGGACCTCGGCCTGGGCAGTGAGTAGCTGAGTTTTGGCAGCCTTGCCTGCCAGCGTCTGAGTCTTCTTGATCTCTGCCTGGAGCGAAGTGAGAGCTTGGGTAGCTTTGCTATGACCCAACCGCTGAGTTCCGGAGATGGCATGGCCTAAAAGCTTTGTGGCTTTTTCCACATTTCCACTGGACAGCTCAGCCTCAGCCTGGTTCTGCATTTTGGCAATGCTTACCTGATCGACCAAGTTCATGACGTAAGCATTCGCTTTGCCTATCTGGGTTCGCTCTAGAGTATAGTGTACCACTACTTCTTGGGATTCTTCCTGGTTTTTGGCCTCAGAGGTATCGTAACGGAGAAGGGCTTGCGCAAGTCGCACCCGACCCGGTTTGCGGGGCGGAAGGATAAGCGTAAGGAGAGCAGAACTGGATACCCCGGCTTCCATATCGCCCAAAGGCAAGGTCAAAGTACGCTCTTCGCCCAGAGAAACATCCTTGAGACTATAGATCTGTGGGCTAGCACGGGAGGCATCTTTCATCTGTACCCCAGTGCTTAAACGCACTTCGATTCGTGAGTTGGTTAGAGCAACGTTCTTGAGTCCTTCTAGCTCCCCAGAGAAGAGGCTAGGGATGTTAGCTGGATCACCAATGAAATGGTAATTTGCTCCCCCGGCCTCGGCGATTTCCATAAGTAATTTTTCGTTAAACTCTGCTCCTACCCCTAAAGTGCTAAATGAGATTCGTGAACTCCTTTGCTGAGCCAGCTCCAGACACCGACGTTCTTCATAGGTTTGTCCATCGGTAAGCAGGAGGATGCGGTTGAGGTAGGCTGGGGAATAGTGCTTCTCTACCTCGGTGAGCGCTGTCTCCATACCTAGCGCCATCTGTGTGCCCCCACCGATCTCCAGAAGATCGATGTCGTCAATTACCTTTTTTACTCTAGCTTTGTCCTGGACTTGCTCGGCGGTGGCTAACACCTGCGCTTTGTCGGCAAACGCTACCACCATAGCCTTATCTTGCGGGCCCAGATGATCGATCACATATTTGACCGCCTCAACTACGTAATCAAGTCGGTTTTCATCATACATGGAACCGCTACGGTCAAGAACGAGACCGAGATTGAGGGGCAATCGGGCCCCAGACCCTGCCTGGGGAACAACTTCGAGGAGCAAGTAAAGGACAAAATTCTCAGCGCTGCTGAGAACTGATTCTCGGCTTGTTAGGGCTTGAAATACAACCGGGGATGGCACAGCTTAACCTCCACAAAGGAAACACAAAATTTATGTCATGTTTCCGGGGACGGTGCAAGAAAGGGGTAGAAGTTATTCATTCCCCTTGTAGAGAAGAACATTGCAAAGAGGGAAAAGTTACGGGCCCAACCCACTGTCTGGCTCTTTGCTCAGATGCGGGTCTCTTGTTTCTAGGAGAACTCAGGCTCATTGCGCGGTGGTGGGGCCACTGAGACATCCTTAGCCATCTCTAGGAAGGGAAGATCTTGCACCTCCTCTAGGATGTCATCGTCAAGCAAGCTAATTAGCCGTACTACGTTTTCCAGGATCTCTTCGGCGTTCCGCATCATCCCACCCCCTTTAAGAAATAGCCAACAAGATAGCTTTTATACAACCTGTTGAGCCCTGGTACCTCTTGCTACACAACATATTGTAGCGAAACTGGCATCTTTAGCAACTCCGATCAAGTCTGTCCCATAAGAGTTCCCAACTTTTGCAGGTAGGGCCTGGATAATAGTAGATGTCCTTTATCCTTGCATTCTACCTTCTGTTATCCCTCTTAGTAGTCAGTAAACTCTATCTCTTGCATCCCCCCGAGGTCAAGAGAGGAGGTGAGCCTTCGGCTATAGGATATAGTTTCGGCAACAGGATATAGAAAGTCTGACTACGTGAGGATATACTTGCATCGCTATACCCATCTACATGTTGCAGGAGCCTGTGGGCCAACAGGCGGCCAGGGCCGGCGACCGAACAGTCCCGACAAGGAGGAGACCTGATATGGCAAGCTATCACTACATTCTGATCGATGACCCACGGCCATTGGTGCGACGCCTCACGCTGAACCGGCCGGAGAAGCGCAACGCCCTCAACAATCAGCTGCGTTCCGAGATCCTGCAGGCGCTAGAAGAAGCGGACCACGATCCGGAGGTGCGGGTGAGCATCCTGCGCGGCGCTGGCGTTTGCTTTTCCGCAGGCTACGACCTGGGGAGCAACAATGCAGAAGGCCAGCCCTATTACACGGCGGGTGGGGCAGGGCAATGGGCACGACACGTGATTGAAGGCTCGTTCCACATCTGGGATCTGGCCAAGCCCGTCATTGCTCAAGTGCACGGTTATTGCCTGGCTGGGGGAAGCGAACTGGCCACTGCCTGTGACCTTGTCTACGTTGCCGAAGATGCGCAGATTGGCTATCCACCGGTGCGCTTGATGAGTCCGCCCGACATGCAGTTCCATCCCTGGTTGATGGGCATGCGGGATGCGATGGAAATGATGCTGACTGGCGATGCACTCAGCGGGGTTGAGGCGGCGGACAGGGGCTTTGCCAATCGAGCCTTTCCTGCTGCAGAGTTGGAAGCACAGGTGCTGGAAATCGCTGAGCGTGTGGCCAAGATTCCGACCGAGTTACAGCAGATCAACAAGCGCTCGGTGCACCGCGCTATGGAGGTCATGGGCGTGCGTGCCGCCATCCGCGCTGGCACCGAGCTGCAGGCTCTGGCGTTTACCACCGAAGCGACCCGTACTTATCTCAAGGAATTCGGGAAAGGCGTCCGCCATGCCTTGTCGCTACGCGACAAGACCTTTGGCGATTATCGCGAGCGCGAGAAGAAAGACTCAGAGACTTAGGCTTAAGCAACAGGAGCTGGTGCCAATACTCCATGCCGGACGGTCTTCGAATATGAAGATCACATCCGTTCGATGATTGTGGCAATTCCCATTCCGCCGCCAATACACATGGTGACCAGCCCGGTGGTTTTGTCCTGGCGCTCGAGTTCGTCGAGGACGGTTCCCATTAACATGCTCCCCGTAGCGCCAAGAGGATGGCCGAGCGCAATGGCGCCGCTGTTGACGTTGACCCTTTCCGGGTCCATGTCACACTCACGCATGACTTTCAGCGGGACCGCGGCGAACGCCTCGTTGATCTCGATCAGGTCGATGTCGTTGATCGTCATCCCGGCTTTCCTAAGAACGCGTTTGGTGGCCGGAACCGGAGCGGTCAACATAATAATGGGCTCATCGCCGGCCGTTGCGGTCGCAACGATCCGGGCGCGCGGTTTCATGCCATGACTGCGCGCATACTCCGGTGAGGCGAGCAGAACCACGCCGGCGCCGTCAACAATGCCAGAGGAGTTGCCAGCGTGATGCACATGATTGATCTGCTCAACGTTCGGGTAACGTGACTGCGCCTTTTCGTCGAAGCTCAAGGTATCGCCCTTTTGGACATACTTACCAATTTCAGCAAACGAAGGCGGCAGCTTGGTCAGCCCTTCCAAGGTTGTATCCGGCCGTGGGTATTCGTCGTGTTCGAGAACAACCTGGCCTGCGGCATCGCGCACCGCAATGAGGCTGTTCTTGAGACGGCCTTCTTTGTGGGCACGGGCATACCGCTGCTGGCTCGACAGCGCAAACCGATCACAATCCTCACGGCTAAAGCCCTCGATCGTAGCAATCAAATCGCCTGAGATCCCTTGCTGCACAAGCGGATGGAGCTGGCGGAGATGGCGATTGTGGCCGTCAATACCACCGCGATCGGCGTTCATGGGGACGCGTGACATTGATTCAACGCCGCCAGCAACCACCAAATCCTGTTCTCCAGACTTGATGCCCATAGCCGCAAAATTCACCGCCTGCTGCCCTGAACCGCAGAAACGGTTAATCGTCACGCCGGTCGAATCATTGGGCCATTCCGCCGCCAGCACGGACATCCGGGCAATGCACATGGCTTGGTCACCGTACGCGGTGACACAGCCAACGAGCACGTCTTCAACGTCGAGCGGATTCAGATTATTGCGGTCCTTAATGGCGTTGAGGACCTGCGCCATGAGTTCCTGCGGGTGGACCCCCGCCAGCGCTCCATCTTTCTTGCCTCGCCCACGAGGTGTCCTTACTGCATCAATAATCCATGCTTCGCCCATAGTTTCCTCCATTTGAAAGGCTGTTAAGAATGATTCCTTGGCGGGTCATTCTACTCCTTGAAAAAAAGCGTGCAATGTCCTTGCCATGAGATGAAGGCCGGTTTCTCGCTATCATACCCTCCTGCCCGTAGTCCCTCGACCAGGGATTGCGTTTCAAAGTCGAGGGGCACAAAGGTCAGATTCGGTGGCAAGGCTACCCCCAGAGCGTTCAAGGGAGTGCCGCAGCGCTTCCTTGCTATCGATACCAAGGAACTCACCGGCTAGCTCATCTACCAAGTGCTTGGGTTTCCCATCAATGAGCAGGTGAGCAGCGCGCAACAGGGCAGCCATTTGTGCCGTTTGACTTGGGCGGCATTCTTCCATCTGAGCTCTCCTTTCTTTCCATACGTTTTATGCGTTATACCAATTCCCGATTGAAATGAGCCATTCCTGTCATTCTGAGTAAAGTGAAGAATCCATTCTTTATCTGACTTATGGCATGTTTCCTTAAGACTTGCCCTCCGCTAAGATAAACGCGAAAGGAGACAAGCTTATGTCTGGACCGCTTGCTGGCTACCGCGTAATCGATGTGACCCAGATGCTCTCTGGCCCCATGGCGACCATGATCCTGGGAGATCAAGGAGCGGACGTGATTAAAGTGGAGCCGCCGCAAACAGGAGATCTCACCCGAGCCTTCGGGAGCAACGGCATGTCCCCGCCCTTTACCGTGATTAATCGCAATAAACGGTCTGTTGCCATTAACCTCAAAGAGCCGGAGGGTGTTGAACTCCTCAAACAGCTGGTTGCAGAGGCCGATGTTTTTGTGCAGAACTTCCGGCCTGGGGCAGTGGAACGGATGGGGATAGGAGAAGAGGTCCTGCGAAGCCTGAAACCGGATCTCATCTATGTCTCGATTAGCGGGTTTGGAGAGTCTGGCCCGTATACGCACAAACGGGTCTATGATCCGGTGATTCAAGCCCTCTCGGGGTTAACTGATATCCAACGGGATCCGGTGTCTGGGCGCCCCCGCATGATGCGCTTGGTCATTCCCGATAAGGTCACGGCTCTGACCGCCGCCCAGGCGATTACGGCCGCTTTGCTTGTGCGGGAGCGGACCGGCAAGGGGCAGCATGTGCGGCTCGCAATGCTTGATGCGGTTGTGTCCTTTGTCTGGCCGGAAGGGATGGCCTCCCATACCTTGGTTCGAGACACTCAGAAGAGCTCGCGTCCCCCGAACGTGCGGGATCTGATCTTCGAGACAACGGATGGGTATATCACGACTGGAGCAATGTCGAATAAAGAATGGGAGGGCCTGGTCCGGGCCCTAGAAAGACCAGAGTGGTTGGAGGACGAGCGCTTTCAAACCCCCGCGGGGCGAATGAAATATATCGATATTAGACTCGAAATGACGGCCGAGGTCCTCAAAACCCGCACCTCGGCTGAATGGCTCGCGCGCTTAGATGCCGAACAAGTGCCTTGCGCTCCGGCGCTCAGCCGGGAAGAGGTTATTAGCAACGAGCAAGTGATGGCCAATGAACTGATTGTGGAGTCCGAGCATCCCATTATTGGACGGACGCGAATGCCCCGCCCTGCGGCCCGATTTACAGAAACTCCGGCTGGGCTCCGCCTGCCTGCCCCGGCGCTTGGTGAGCATACAGAGGCGGTATTGACAGAGCTTGGGTTATCCGCAGGACAATTAGCCGAACTCCGGGCTGCAGGAGTCGTTGCAGGCTAAAAAGCGGAACCTTATCTGGAGAGCATCACGCTTTACACGGTCCGCTCCATCTCGGGGGGCTGGAGCTAAATCAAGTACGCCGGGACGATCTTTAGACCAATAGGCCAGATGGGGCGGAGTATTCGGATCGGGTTGTCTTGGTATAATACCTCCTATTCACCTTCCATAGGATAACCCCACTCCAGGCAGTCCCAGCGGTTAGCCCGGGCCAAGGGTAGTCTGGTTCTGGCAAAACAGCTAACCGGATGAAGTTCAACCCGCTTCTTATGCTCATTGGCATGTTTACTACTGAGCGTGCGGGCCATCTACGCCGCAACTTCGAGCTCTCGGGCTATTGGCTCGGGCAGGTCTTTTACGTCTATCGTTTCCATACGGACGCCTCTTGTTTCTCCTTATAGTGCACCTTGTCTCTCAAGCACATGGGCGGAAAAATATGACCCTACGAGTTTTTAAAAAGTGTTTCACGGGAATCTAAGGGTGGGGGAATCGGAAAGGTTAAGAAAACTGCAACATCCCCTATTTTATTACAGCAGCTTCTTACGTTTCTGGCGAATGGCCTCCTCTGCCTGCTTCATGCTGATCCGCTCCTCTGACATCTTACTCAGCTGGGAGATGGAACCGGCGTAGTTGCTGTCATAGCGATCATCCTGAAACAGCGAGGCACCGACCGAGCAAAGCTCCACGATCAAGCGTAAGCCGTTCTAGGCATGCACCGGTGGCAATTTATCCATCCACGGTTGGGCCTGCTCGAGCTGCGCGGCAACGCTCAGCAACAGGTCTTCACGTCCATAAGCAGCCATCAGATGTACACCCACGGGAAGGCTGTCTGCACTCCAGTGTAAGGGCAAGGAAATCCCCGGCTGGCCGGTTACGTTGCCGGCAGGGGTATAAGGAACCAGCTCAAGAACACGCCGAAAGACCTCCTCAGGCTCTGCTGCTGCACTGTTCAGTTGTCCTAAAGGCGGAGGAGGCGCACCCAGGGTAGAGGTGAGCAACAGGTCAAACCCACTTGTCCACCACTCAGCCATGCGGCGTTCCCAGCGCTCCAACCATTCGAGGGCGGCAATATATTCAGTCACTTTGACCGCACGGCCTTGGTTCATAACATACCAGGTATAACGCTCAAAGTCGCCTGCTCCAACCTCCCGACCCACTGCGTCAGCAACATCTTCAGCTGTGCGGGCAGAGTGGGCCAGCACAACCTTGGTAAAGGAGGACCCCCATTTTTCGTCAAGTGCGGCTGGGTAGGCTTCTTCCACATCGTGTCCTAACGAGGCAAGTAGTTTTCCAGCATTCTCTGCCGCCGCAATACATTCTGGGTGCAAGGGCCCCTGATTGCCAGGGCGCGTTTTCATCAGTCCAATACGCAGCTTCCCTGGATCGCGGCGGGAGGCCTCATAAAAGGTGCCCTCACATGGCGGCGCCGTATACGGGTCGCCTGGCATATTGCCAGCGGTGGCGTCAAGGATAATGGCCGAGTCCCGAACCGACAGAGATACCACGCCTTCGGCAATGAACCCGGCCCACCCCTCACCATAGTCTGGACCCAGAGACAAACGGCCTCGGCTTGGCTTGAGGCCCACAAGGCCGCATTCACTGGCGGGAATGCGAATGGATCCACCACCGTCATTGGCGTGAGCCACTGGGACAACGCGGGCTGCCACCGCAGCCGCACTACCACCGCTCGATCCTCCCGTCGAATGGTTCGTATTCCAGGGATTGCGTGTTGGCCCGTAAGCCTCTGGCTCTGTTGTTGTGGCTAAGCCAAATTCCGGAGTATTGGTCTGGCCGATTGTAATCAGACCAGCTTGGCGAAACTTGGCCGCCAGATAGGTGTCGACTTTAGCGGTGTACCGAGCGGCCTTGAGAGCTCGATTACCACTATGCACCTCATCTCCTTCATACATGCAAAAGAGATCCTTGAGGAGGAAGGGAACACCTTTTAACGGTCCATTGGGCAAATTTGCCGAGTCAGCCTCAGATCGTGCTTTGTCAAACCGTGGACGGATGACGGCATTGAGTTGGGGATTGACTTTCTCCAATCGAGCAATGGCAGCATCCACTAATTCGCGTGGACTGGCTTTCCCGGTACGAACAAGTTCCGCCTGGGCGGTAGCATCAAGCGTTGCAAGATTGTCTGCCACGTTATTCCCTCCTTTTTTGCTTCTCAAACTTTATAGGATGGCTGATATCAGGGGGCATTGTCTCTGATTTCGAGTTCAGCCAGGTCCATTGCCAACACTCCTTTCACTGACGATTTCAACTGAGGCCGATATTGTACAGCCCGTTGGCGTTCTCGAATACTATTTTGCGGGTGACCTCCACGGGTACCCCGGCGAAATTTTCCTCAATGACCTGCAGCGAATGGGGAAACGTTGAGTCCGCGTGAGGAAAGTCGGAGGCCCACATATAGTTGCTCTCGCCGAAGAACTTACAGGTCGCTGGGCCCAGCGGATCGTCCTGGAATGTGGCCCATATATTGCGCCGCACATATTCACTCGGCTTGAGTGGCAGCTGCCTGGCACTGGCGATCTTGGCATGGACATGGTCGAGGCGATGCACCCAGTTGGCAATCCATCCAACGTCGTTCTCCGCCGACACGACTTTCAGGTTGGGAAAGCGCTCGAACACGCCGCCGTACACCATCCGCGTGAGGCATTGCTCGACAACATGGATCACATGAATCTGTAGATCTGCCATGGTTGGCATTGCCGGCGTGAGCGGCATCCCGGAAACCAACGGCTTATGCAGGGAGATCGGCAGTCCCGCCTCGGCACACACCTGCCAGAGGGGATCGAAGCGTTCGTTGCTATACGGCAGCTCAGTGGTGTCGGACGCCAGCACTAGCATCCCCTTCAGCCCCATCTTTGCACACCGCTCAATCTCCGAGATGTCGGGCAGCGCCTGGAGCGTATAAAGGCCGATGCCCACTAAGCGCCTGGGGTCATGCGCGCAGAACTCGGCCAGCCAGTCGTTGTACACCCGCAGGCAGGCTTGCTGCAATTCCACGTCCTTCATGTTAAGCAGGACAATCCCAAGGCTCGAATACAGCACTTCGGCAACAACACCATCAAGCTCTTGATCCTTGAGGCGCTCTACAGGATCCCAGCCGCTCGGCCGTGCTGCCTCGTAGCCGTGTTTCATGTGCTCGCGTAGTTCATTGCCGCTACGCCCCGCGGCAAACACCCCAGCCACGGTGAGCGGATGAAATCCTGGACCGACAAAGAGATAGGGAGCGCCGCTGGACTCCTCGTTCTTGATGACGCGCGGCGCATTATCGCGATATTTGTGCTCTAGCCGCTCGACCCACAGGTCGCCAGGCTCCGTCATGTGCGAATCTGCCGAAATGACTCGTTGCACTGCCATTGTTGCCTCTCCTCTAATACGGTTTCTTTGTAAGTTGTATCCATTAGCCAGCCCCTCGACTTCGCTCCCGCGTAAGCGGCGAAGTCGAAGCACGGGTAACTCTCACATTATTTATATGGATAGGCCTCATATGGAATACGTGTAACACCGGCTTACGCCGCGCGCGGTCCGCCACGCAGCACCTGCCCCGGCAACGCCCCCGTATGGCGCCGGTCTTCGTACAGCACCTCTCCGTTAACAATTGTGTATTTGATTCCTTCCGCCTGCGTTACCAGCCGGCGTCCCCCGCCCGGCAGATCGTGGCGGATTTCCGGGCGCTCGGGCGAGCCCACGGTATTGAAGTCGAAGATGGTTATGTCCGCCGCCAGCCCGGGCCGCAGCAGGCCGCGGTCAGCAATCCCGAAGAACTGTGCCGGCTCCGAGGTGATCCGCTTCACCGCGTGCTCGAGTGCGAGCGCCTGCTTCTCACGCACGAACGTGCCGAGCAGATAGCTCGGGTACCCGGCATTGCACAGCATGTCGACATGTGCACCGCCGTCGGAGATGCCAATCAGCGTGCGCGGGTCACTGAACTTCCTCACCACACGCTCCTCGTTGATGTCAAGCAGCGGCAGCATATAGTCAAGCGCGAGATCGTCCTCAAGCGCAAGGTCGAAGAAGGCGTCCAGTGGTGCCACGCCACGTTCGCGGGCGATCTCTACAACACTCTTCCATTCGACTGCCTTGAGCGCGGGGGTCATGACTTCCTTGACCTTGGTGCGCTCCCAGAGGTTATGAAAGACTGTATGGCGTTCGAGTTCTGCCGCAAACGCGCGCCGAAACTCCGTGCCCGCGTACACCCGCTTCTGGGTCTCAACCGAGGCATTGCCGAACACCGGCTTCATTGAGGGCATGCTGGCGAACAGGAACGGATTGCGCAGGTTAAACTCGACAATGAGCGGACGTACCGCAACCTGCGGGCGGCAGCCGCGCTCGAGCAACGGGGCCACTTGCTCCAGAGTCTCGGTCCAGGCCTCGGGCGCATCATTGCGATCGCGCAGGTTGAGCCATGTCACTGGCCGTTCGCTCTCTGACGCAAGCAGATCGAGAAGCTCATATTCCTTTTCCGATACTGTGCTCGGCTGTTTTGTGAGCGCGATTTCAATTGTGCCACGGCCCAATTCCCTGAGCACTCCGGCGTAGGCACGCAATTCGTCATGGCTGGCCAAGCGGCAGGCAAGCGGTTGCGCCTTGTACCCAAGATGCTGCGGCATGACGGTGAGTGAGAAGCCCAGCGCGCCCGCCGCTAGCGCCTCGCGCAAAAGGGCGCCGATCTGGTCGGTTTCCTCCGGTGTTGCCGCACGCCCCATGGCTTCCTCCCCCATTACGAAATGGCGAAACGGGGACAGCGCCGCAAGAAATCCAACGTTGATCCCGACCCCACGATTGGCGGCCGCGTCCATGTATTGCGGAAAGCTTTCCCAGTCCCATGGGAGGCCGCGATTGAGGACGTCATAAGGAATCGCCTCGACGTGGACAAGATTCGAAGTCGCAACCTCACGCTCTGCGGGCTTGCACGGAGCCAGTCCAACGCCGCAATTGCCCATAATCACACTGGTCACACCGTGCCACGACGAGCAGGTGACAAGCGGGTCCCAGCAGATTTGCGCGTCGTAGTGCGTATGTGGATCGATGAAGCCTGGCGCAACAATGAGATCGGAAGCGTCGATCACGCGCGCGGCCGCGCCCGAGACCGCCCCGATCTCAACAATCCGTCCCGCGCTCACCGCTAGGTCGGCGCGAAAGGCTTGCGCACCACTACCATCAACAATCGTTCCCTTCCTGATCAGTAAATCGTAAGGCATTACCGTTTCCCCCCTTCAAACAGCACTCTTGACTCAGGTTCGACCGCACAGGGCGCTCAGCTGTAGACCAGCTGCCCTCCAGGCGGTCTTGCTTGCTTAACCGTCCAGCTCTCTTATAGGAGTGAGACCAGCAACCAAGGTCAGATCGTGTCCTTCTCCGCCCTGAGTTGTGCAATAAATAATGCTTGCCGATCCAGGCTTTGTCAACGTACGGTCAGGCTTGTCAAGCGCCAGCGTAGAGTGATGTAATCAGGGTAGGACCACACCAACAACGACCACCCCCTACAAGAACCATCGCTTTCCCGTCAAGATCATCAGCTCTGCTGTCTGGCGGTATTTGCAGTTCTGCTTCAGCTTGGATAGCACTACCAAAAAACTTCGCTCACAAAGCAAAGCGCCGGGTATAAACCCGGCGCCCGCACGCATCCTCAGAGGCAATTCTGCTGAGGTGTGATTACCCGGCCATATCGTAACTGCGCAGCACCTTGCCCGGCAGCGCTCCCGTACACTTCTGACCCTCGAAGGTGACCTGCCCATTCACGATCGTATAATGGTAGCCGTCCGCCTTCTGTACTCGCCGCCAGTCGTTGTTGGGTAGATCGTAGATGGTCTCCATCGGCAACACCCGCAGCTTCTCCAGGTCATACACCACGATGTCCGCCGGCATCCCGGCGCGCAGCCAGCCGCGGTCATGGATGCCAATGGCCCAGCCCAACATTGTCGAGAGCCGCCAGTGGGCCTCTTCCAACGTCATGACCTGCTTGTCCCGGATCCAATGGGCCAGGAAGTGGGTAGGATACCTGCCCAGGGTCAGGAATTTGGTATGGGCTCCGCCATCCGAGGCGCCGATCAGGGTCAGCGGGTGCTTGAGGATCTGGCCCACCGCGTCCTCATCACTGTTAATGGAGTCCTGCATGGCAAACTCGGTCTTCAGGTTTTCTTCGACCGCCAGATCCAGTAGGGCATCGACTGGATGCTTGCCCTGCTCCGTGGCAATCTGCGCAATGGTCTTGCCTTGGAGGGGCTTGTTCTTTTCCAGCTGCACCTCGTCGATGAACGTCGTGTCCCACTTGATCATGCTCACCTGGCCCTGTTCGCCGTCACTCTCCGTGCCCGGCATGCGCCTCCGGCCACGTTCCATATCCTTCCGTAGAGCGGGGCGCCGGGCCGGATCGGCCAGTTTTGCCTTGCGCTCTTCGAGAGTTCCCACAGTGGCTTCATTCCAGGCCGGCAACACGTCAAATAGCCCCATGGTTTCTAGAGTGAACTCCCGCTCGATCGGCACGCAGATATCGATCGGCAGCACCACGGCCTCGCGATAGGCCTTCTCATTCCACTCCAGCTGCTGGCGCCAGCCATTGGGGTTGTTGGCATCAGCAATGATCGCGTTCCAGTTCAGCGGCCGGCCACTGGTTTTGGCCAGCTCCAGCAAGAAATCCAGCCCCAGCCCCTGCAAGGCAGTGCCCATGGTCCACTCGATCGAGCCACGGTTGAACTCCCGCATCACGGCCGCCATCCCTAATAACTCTTCACGGGGCGCCACATGCGTGGGCAGATACCCCCCATCATAATCCCGGTTGTTCATACTGAACGATCCCGAGAAGCCAAAGCCACCAGCCTGCAGGGCTTCTTTCAACACATGCTGCAGCTGCGCGATCTGGTCTGGGGTCACCTGATAGTTGGGATCGCGGGCCGCCTCATTCCCCATCACCCAGGCGCGCAGCGGCGAGTAAGGCACCAGCGCGGCGGTATTCACCCCTACCCGGTTGCGGTCCAGGCTGTCCAGAAACTCCGGGAAGGTCTCCCAGTCCCAGCGCATCGATGCCTGCATGATCGACAGCGGGATGGTCTCCGTCCGCTCCATACGCAGCATGGCCCGTTCCTGGTCCTCCGGTCGCACCGGAGCAAAGCCAAAGCCGCAGTTGCCAATCGCCACGCTTGTCACTCCGTGCCAACCCGACAGTGTGGCATAAGGGTCCCACCCAGTCAGCGCCGCATCGTAGTGGGTGTGAATATCCATGAACCCGGGAGCCACAATACAGCCGGTGGCGTCGATGACGCGGGTGGTGTCCTCCTTGATGTTGCCCATAGCCACGATCTTGCCCCCGCGGATAGCGATATCCCCGCGGTACGCAGGCGTTCGCAAGCCATCGACAATCGTGCCGTTTTTGATCAACAAATCATATTCTGCCATGAGAGGCCCTCCTTATTATTTTTACGGACAGTTGAGAGATGGTACCGACGTGTCCTTATATCCTTCTAGTTGATCAGTGGTCCGCCGTCAACAATCACCAAAAACAAGGGTGATCCTATTTGTCAAAGTGCTTACTGCCCCTGGTGTCCTATTCGTTGAGTTTATCCCAAATCGGACGACTCAGATGACTCGCTGCTCTGCACATAGCTTGAGAACGTTACAGCATAAAACGCCCCTGTCCTGCTGAAGCCAGTCAAGGGTCGGCGCCAAGCCCTCCTTGAACCTCATCTCTAGCCGGGCCCTGCCACTTAGATACACCTGCGGTACTTCAGCAGTCGCCGCCCCTCCTGGTTCTGGTTGATATAGATATCGCCATGCGAGTCCACCCAGACGGCATGACCGCCATCGATCTCTCCGGTCCCTGTCGGGCTCGTCCAGCGAGTGATAACCTGCCCATCGATCGTCAGCAGGGTGATCAAGCCGTCCAGTTCAGGCACATACACCACCTCGTCCGCATCGATATAGATGGCGCAGGGTCGGGCCAAGCCAGTCCACTGGGTCAGAAACTCACCATCCGGGGAAAATATTTGGATACGGTTGTTTTCCCGGTCCGCCACAAACACCCGGCCATCGGTATGCACCCAGACCCCATGCGGAACATGGAACTCGCCAGGGGCGCTCTTGCCCGGGGCACCCCAGGACATCTCTAAGCTGCCCTCAGCGCTGAACCGATGCACCCGGGCGTTGCCATAGCCATCCGAGATATACACCTCCCCCGCGGGAGACAGGGCGACATCGGTGGGTCGATGAAAGGGTCCGGCGGCCTGCTTTACCGGATCCTGATAATTCCCCGACCAACCGGTCTCGGACGGCTGATCCCAGGTGCCCAGGGTCATCAAGAGGTTGCCTGCCGCACTGTACTTTAGCACCACGTGCGAGTTAATGACCGGCAGGTAGAGGTTCTCCTGCTGATCGATGAACATCCCATGGGCGGACGATAGAATGCCTTCTCCCCACGAGGTGAAAAAGACGCCATCGCGGTCGAGGACAATCAAGGGATGCTCACTACGGTTGAACAAATAGACCCGGTCGCGAGCATCCGTGACAATGCCAGTCTGGCCCAGGGTCCAGCCTGCAGGGAGTTTTACCCAGTCTTCCACCAGCTCATAGGTGTGCTTGCCCATACCTACCGTTGCCATCTCAGCTTCCCTCCTTTAGGTCGAATCGGTTGACTTTGGTGCTTTACCCTATAACTTATTGCCCCTCAGTTCGCTCTAGATACTAAAATGAGGACGAACAATAAACTACCTCAATGTGGCGATTACCCGGGCGCGTCACAAACTGGTGGTAGTCGGCAGTGCAGCCTTCTTTAGCGAGGTGGCGCATACGGACACTGGCTTGCGGCCAATCATTGTTTTAAGGCCTACTACCATCTGTGCAAGAAGCATGGCGCCCTGTTCGATGTCCGCTGTAATGTCTTCATCCCCGACGCCGGTGCCTAAATCCGAGCCGTGCCAAAGAAGCGACGCAAGATCCGGCTCAGATTGAATGCGTCGGCAGTGCCCGCCAACTCTCGGATGGAGTGCATCGCTAACTGGGGCACGCCCACATCCAAGGTCCGCACACCAATTTCAGCCGCGGTCAGTGGCCCGATGGTGCTCCCACAGGCCATATCACTGCGCACCACAAATGTCTGCACCGGCACATCTTCCTCCGCTGCCAGTTTGCGAAAGATGGCGCTGGTTTCGCTGTTGCTTGCATAGTGCTGATTGGCGTTGAGCTTGATAACCACGCCTCGATTCAGGAGTGGCCCGTGATTGTCATCGTGCCGATCGGAAAAATTCGGGTGAACCCCGTGGGAATTATCGGCAGAGATCAGCATCGAGCGGGATAAGGCACGACCCCGCCCTTCCGCCTCGGGCACTACCCGTTCCAGCATCTGTGTCAGCATCGGCCCGCGCGCTCCGGAAGCCGATGTACTGCCCACCTCTTCGTGATCGTTGCACACCAGCAAAGCGCCCTGGTCGGGATCCGCCTCCACCAACGCCTGCAGGCCAATAAAGCAGCTCAGCAAGTTATCGAGCCGCGCCGACGCGATAAATTCATCCGCGAGCCCGATGAGCCTCGGGCGCTGGGTGCCATAGAAAAAGAGCTCATAGTCCAGCACCTGACCGACATCCGACACCCCGTCCGCCTCAAGCCGTTGATGCAACAGCGCTCTGAAATCCGGTTTTTCCCCGGTCTGTCCCAAAATTGGCGGGAGATAGGTCTGGGCATTGATCGAGCGGTTCTGGTTTGCCTCGCGGTCAAGATGAATGGCCAGGCTGGGAATAATCGCGACGGCCTGAGAGAAATCGATCAGCACGTGCGCGATATCGCCACGCTGATTCAGATAACTGACACGCCCCGCGATCGACAAATCGCGATCAAACCAGGGGTTAAGCAATACTCCACCGTAGACTTCGACCCCCAGTTGAATATACCCCTGCCGATGCAATTCGGGCTGTGGCTTGACCTTCAGACAGGGGGAATCCGTATGGGCGCCCACCATGCGAAAGCCACTCTCGGGCAGCAAGCGCCGGGTCGGTATGGTCCAGGCGATGATGGATGAGTCGTTGCGGGTGATGAGATAGCGCCCACCCGGCACCACCTGCCAGGCATCCGCTTCGTGCAAGCGTTCAAACCCCGCGCCCGACAACCGCCATGCCATCTGAGCGACGGCATGGAACGGGGTCGGGGACGACGCTAAGAAATCGATCAGCTCTTGATTGAATCGATGTTGATCCATCAGCTCCTCCCACGTCTGTTCGGTTTGCGCCTCCCACGCGAACGCTAATCGTCAACGCCAAACGGGCGAAAACCTCTAGGCGATTCCCCAAGTGTGAACGTTCTGAGCTGTATTTAGCCTGAGACCTGAGCTGTATTTAGCCTGAGACGGACTCAAGACGCAAATGGCTTGCAAGAGGCTAGCGTTTGTTTTACCAGGCAAACGTAGACGGGATCGCACTCGCCCCCTTCGGCTTCTTAAGAGGATAAGGATTATTTGCCTGTCCCCTTTTTACTCACTAGGGTTGACAATACCAGTAAACGTCCATTACTCTTTCTTCTCTTACAACTTATCCCCACCTTAGAGAGATGGCGTGAAAATTGTTTTAACCGGCGGCTCGGGCGATTTGGGAACGGTGCTCACGCCCAAGCTGGAAGCGCGCAGGGACACGCCTATACGGTTGGATATTGTGCCACCACGTGACCACCGAGGCCTGTATGTGGCGGGCTCTGTGCTCGATCGCGCCCGTCTTGCGGCTTGCCTGACAGGGGTGGACTGCGTTGTGCATATTGCCGCTTGGCATGGCGTTCACGATGTGCCCAAGCATCCGCCGCAGCCCCTGCGAAAGGATGTCTATGCCTTTTGGGATCTCAATGTCACCGGCACATTCAATGTGTTTGAGGCGGCGGTGCAGGCCCGCATCTCGAATGTGGTCTATATCTCGAGCACAAGCGTGCGGAACCGGGAGAGCGTTTACGGCCATACCAAGGTGTTGGGTGAAGAGATCGCCCGTACCTATGCTGGCCGTCATGGGATGAATGTGGTGAGGCTGCGGCCGCGCGGGTTTATTCCGCACTGGAATCGTGCCGTCTATAACTCGTTTGTCGATTGGCTGCGGTGGTTTTGGCACGGAGCTGTGCATATTGACGATGTTGCCGAGGCGGTCGTGCAGAGCATCGATCTGCTGGCCATGGCACGATTAGAGGCGCCGTTGGTGTTAAGCGTTGACGGCGCCTATGAGTATACGGATGAGGATCTCGACAACTGGGATGCGCAGGGGCCGGGCTCGACCTTTCGGCGCTACTATAGAGCTTACGAGGACCTGGCGCGGCGGCATGGACTGGTGCCAGAAGAAAAGCCCTTCAAGTACGATCTGTCGGAAACGCGTCGGTGGTTGGGCTATAGGCCACGATATAGCCTGATGGACGCGCTACGTGAATTGGAGCGCTACGGCCCAGCCGGACCCCCGTATCCATATGGGTAATCGCGGTTAGAATAAAGGCGACCAGAGGCATCAGAGTCTAGGCACAGCTTAGAGTGTTATGAACTTCTTACCGCGGCCTCAATCCGGGCCATGAGCTCGGGATCGAGAGGGCCTGCCGCCGCCGCCTCAAGGCACTCATTGAGCTCCGACCGGTTCTTCACTCCCAGGATAACGGTGGATACCCCTGCCATCGACAGTACATACCGGTGGGCCAGGGACGCTGGCGACTGCCCAATCTCCCTCACCAGGGCTCGGAAGGGCTCGGCCCGCCGGTAGTCGACCATGTCCGGGTGGTCTTCCGCTACTGCCCGGTCAAAGGCGTCCGTCAAAGCTCCTGCCTGGACTGCCCGGATACCCATGACCCCTATGCCTCGGCGTTGGGCAGCGGCGATGGTGTCCCGTGGCCGAGCGGGCTCGTCGTAGAGCCTCATAGCACCCGGGGAATCCAGCAGGTTGGCCACGGCCTGAATGGCTGCGGGCGGCTGGTCATCGTTGAGGGTCTCGATAATGGTATCAGGCACACCTATGCCAGTAATGCCCCACGCCCCGACGCGCCCACTGGCAACCAGACGCTCGAAGGCGGGGCGCACCGCCTCGATAAACAGGCTGCGCGGCGTTCCTGGGTAGCGGTCGGCTTTATTGTCAGGGACTATCTGATTATGCAGGAAGAACAGCTCAACCCTGTCTAGTCTCATCCGGTCCAGGCTCTCGCTGAGGCTCCTCTCTAGCAGGGGCAGGACCTCGGCAGCTGGCAGATTGTCCACTCTACACTTGGTGGAAACCCGCACTCCCTCCGGCAGCCGCCCACCAAAGGCCTCTCCTATCACCCGCTCTGCTTCTCCGTTGCCGTAGCTGGGTGCCACGTCCAGAAAGGTGATGCCGGCTTCTACAGCCTCCCGCGTGGTCGCGACCGCTTCCTCGCGACTTGTCGAGCCCCAGACCTGCCCTGTACCGCCACCTCCGAGGGTGAGGCAGCTAATCTCCCCAAGTCTCCCGAATGTTCTCTTCTCCATCGATGTCATGGTAGTCTCCAATATCCCGAATGCGCTAAACCCTGTGTCATTACGTTTGTCAATGCCTTCATTGCTGTAGTGCTTGCGATTGTAGGAAGACCGCAAGCTTACACCCCCATAAAAGCACGTTCCCACAGAAATTACCAGTGCAACCCCTTGTAGGTTGGCTCTCTCTGGCTCCTTGTTACACGGCCAACGTCTGAACGCCCAGGATTCGCTTGATGCTATGCGGTACGGCCTTGCACCCCATTCTTCCGGGGATGTGCTGCCTCAGCACCTTCAATCACCCATGACTCTTATCGGTGCCCAGGATTCCCGTCTGCGAGGAACCAAGGCTTCATAATAGCTTCGTCGGGCCACAGGAACTCGAAACCGGCGTCTAGTGCATACTTCTTGTCCAGATCTTCTCTATCGCCAATATGGTAGTAAATATCCGCCTCGAACTTTGCCTTTACGTCAGGCAGCATCATTTTCCCTACGGCAAAGTCTACCGGGATGTTGTGCTGGCCCCAGATAGCCCGCTGGGCGCTAATTGGACGGTCAGAACAACTGCCAATCAAAAACCCCTTCTCTTGGGCTCTTCTCACCATTTCCATGGTCAGGATTCCAGGGGGATCACCGACCTCCAAGGTACCGTCTATGTCAAAACTTATCAGTATCACCCAGCAGGTTCCTCCACAGGATTTAGTCAGGAGTGGCGCTCCACACGGTAAAGTTGCCCCCCAAGGGCATGGGACCACCGGAGACAGCAATCTCAGGCTTCACCCCCGTGATCTGTCGAGCCCCCGCCCGTCCCTGCAACTGTTGGATGCAGTCAGTGTGCATCCAGAAACGGCTGCGGCCACTCCCAACGTTGCCGCCGCTAGGTAAAACGGGGTTCGGTCCCTCAATACTGATATCCGTCTGGTAAAAGTCTAGAGCCTCTCCAAATTTAATACCGCGGTAGCCGAGGCCCTCCAGGTGGAACTGATGGAACTGGGCGAAGCCATCATACATGTTTTCGAAGGACAGATCGGCGGCAGTGATCCCAGCGCCCTCATAGAGCTTCCTCCCCGTCCTGGCGGTGTCCTCCTCGACCTCATCCAGCGTTGGAGTGAGACTTCTGGGTGTGGTCCTGCTCGACGCATGGTTGAGGATGTAGACGGGCTTCTGCCTCATGTCCTTGGCCCGTTCAGCGGTCGTGAACAGGTAGGCCGCGGCTACCATGATCGGTATGTCGTTATCGAATAGGTTCGCCGGCTTGGCGATCCACCGCGCGGCCTGGTAGTCCTCTGCCGTCAACTGCTCAGGCCGGTGCTGAGCCCAGTACCCCTCCGGGAATAACAGGCCGTTCCTTCTTGAGTTCGAGATGAAGGAGGCCATCATGTCGTGGGTTTTGCCATACTTGCGACAGTACTCGGCGAACTGCAGGGCCGTTCCGTAGCACGCCGGGGTACCCCAGAGACTCCTAATCGCGCTAGTCCCAGAAATGGCGTCCCCAGCGTTAGACCCGCCCTGGTAGTAGCGGCCTTCCAGGTTATGCCAACCCTTGAGCACGAGGCAGGTGTGGGTGAGGCCGTCACCTACGGCCTGGGCGGCAACAACGATGGCGTTGGACATACATCCCGGACCGTACATACTGAACTTGACATTCGTCAACTCCGGCATGTTCTTCAAGATCCACTCAGCGCTCAGCTTAGCGATACCGTCCAAGGGATCACTTGTGGGATTGAAGGCGTTGACAACGTCCATGGGGACGGGTCTGCCCTGTGGCCAGTACGCTCCCGTCGTGGTCTCAGGGACGACAACCAAACCGTCGATCTGGTCTGGCGAGACACCCGTGTCCTCTATCGCTCTCCTGAGCGCCCGGAGGCTCCAGGCACCCACACCGGTCTCGGGTTTTCCGTCCCAGCGCCGGGCAGTTGGAGAGTGCCCGACACCGACGGCCGCTACCTTCCCTCTGTGTTCCCATAACCCTAATCCCTCTGTGGTTCGATACATGGAAGCTGGAGGATTCTGGGTGCTCATTGTTCACTCCTTTCTACTACCCGCCACTCGGGGACCTTTTGGCCGTTTGCGGTCGTCTCGAACATCACCTCTACACTGGCTCCCACTGGGACCTCGTCCGCCGGAGTTCCGGGGAGGTGGGAGTACATCTGGATACCCGGGTCCTCGTCCAACATAATCACCGCAACGTTGAACGGTTGATCCTCCTGAAGCAGTCTGACAGGACAGTCGTACACCACCCCGTAGTTGTATATCTTGCCCCGCCCACTCATCTCCTTCCATTCCAGGTTGTCCCCTGAGCTACATTGATCACACGTCGGCGCCGGTGGGTGCTGGAGCCTGTTACAGGCTTTACAGTTCTGGATAACCAGCCGCCCCTCGTTGGCGGCGTCCCAGAAGGGCTTACTCAACTCATCGGGTACCACACCCTGCTTTGCCATATCTCCCCTCCATTTTTGGTAGTTTCCAGAGCGGAATTGAACGTGAGGAGCTTTACTGGGTAAACAATATCCCCATTTCTGGAATGTGTCAAAAGGTCTGGAACGAGGGCTCGTCAAAATCCAGGCGCTGGACGGAGTCTGTCTCCTGAGATTCATAGAGGTAAATTGGTTCAATACCGGGCCAGACCAAAGGGCTCATTGAGCGATGACTCTCATGGCCGGGTCCTTATCAAGATCAACGGCTCAATCGGCGGCGAAGCAGTAGAAGAGGCCGTTACCGCCCGTGCCCTGTAAATCGTCCTGGCTGCAGCCTCTGGAGCCGTGCGCAGAGTTCCATGACGTTGGATGTTCTCCGCCACCCTGGCGATCGTGGTGGCCTACCCGGGCACTGCCTGTACCGCTACTCGTCCAATTCTCGCAGGTCATGTCAGCCTCCGCTGAAAAAGCTGTGCCGTCGAGCTGTGAGCCCGTCAGGATATCGTGCATGTTGGGAGTGTCCCCTCGGCCGTTGACCTCCTCGCCTTTCTCGTTGAGCGAGGTCTGTTTGCCAAGATTGTTATTGTCTCCGTGAAGCTCGTCGACATTTCGAGCTACGAGGATGCCTCGGGCATTATACCAAGGCCCCTGGCCAATGCGGTCCCGAGCATTAACAGCAGCGTTAGAGCCGGAAGCGCTGGTGCTGAAATAGGCACGCCAGGTACGATCGCCGGCTCCCGCAGCTTCGGCTAGCGCCTGGCAGTGCCGGTCTGCTCCGTCCAGGCCACCCAGATCGGCTCCATTACCAGGGCCGATGCTCGTGATGAAGAAGCTCATGCTGGTGTCATCAGAGGCGTCCTGCGCCATTGCTACCTGCGTACCCAGCACCGACAACAAGACTGACGCCACTGCAGAGAGGATCTTATTCATGTCGTCCACCTCTTTTGATTTACTGACCGACCAATCTTCTGTGCCGCATTACGGCCAAGCTTAGCCGCAATGGGCTGACGGCCTTTCGTTCATCTGCAGCAACATAGACACCACCACCGAACAAGGCAAGACCGTCACGCCCGTTGTTGGCTGAAGCGCCTGGTTATACTTTCTTTGCCTCACACTCGGCTATTCACGCCAGAATAGTCGATTCTATCTCTTCAATATCAAACTTCACGAGTACCGGTGGGGCGGGCGTCTCGCACGCCCTCGGCTACATTCTTACAGGCGCATTTTCAGCTACCACTTCATGGTGTCGGTAACTAGATCAGGAGCTTCGTGGTAGGCCCAGTGACCGACGTTGGGGATAGTGACCAGGGTGTAGTCCTGGTCGACTGTGTCTATAAAAGGACAATTGCGTACTATAGTAGTCCAGTCCGTCTCCTCAAGCCTGTATTCATAATGCAAGCCATAAAAGATCGATCGAGATACCATCCATAGATGCGGTGGAAGCCGGTGCCGGCGCTCTTGAGGTGGCATCGGCAATGGTAGGGGTGGCTGCGGGGCAACCCACTTAGGGCGGGGATACCCTAATGGCGGAGCACGAGCTTCCCATAGCAGGAGGATGTAAAACAGCGATCCGTGCCTAAGAAAGTTAGGCAGCCCCCCTCCGAGCAGCACCGATTACCCCTCCTTGCACAAGATGGTACTGCTGAATCTTCTGCTCTTCTAAGGTTCTTTTATCTATCTCCCTCAGCTCAGCTATGCCACTGATTCAAGAACGTCCTTTATTCCCTCCAAAGCCGATTATGTCGAAACCGAACGTACCCAATAACCAAAACGTGGAAAGTGTACGGTAACGAGTCCCGTGCGCTCATTCCTGTGCTGAAACGCCATACGCATAGCATCAATAGATACCAATGTCCCAATACTGGGGTTAGCCTTGCCGTAATCGGTCGGTGTAATTTTGACCGTCTCACCGGGGACAGGATCGCCATCGAGCGTTTCACTTGGAAGTAGTGGTAGCGGGTCCGCAGCAGCCGCAACGTCTATGGCCTCAAGGGCTGTCATGGGCTGAGGATTTCCGTGCCCACGTGCAGCCATACGATCCATCCATTGCCTTATCCGGTCAGGAATGAGCTCTATACGTTTGCTCGACAGTTGATCCATCACCCACAAGGGGTGGTAGATCACACAGTCGGCCAGAGACATGGTGTCGCCACACACATAGGGTCGCCCATCACTCAGCATGTCATTAATCCAACCAAGCTGAGGGCGGAGCTGGGCCAGGTTCTTATGCGCCGCAGCCCGCCGATGAGCCAGACCCGGTTCCGGTTTTCCCAGTAACGCCGCGCGGTCGGCTAAGAAGTCTGGGGTGAACCGATCAGCGTCAGCATACGCACAAGAAGTATAATTGATAGTATTCCGGGTCAGGATAGAGTCCGTCCAGCGTTCTAAGCACGCAATAAAAGCGCGTTGCGCCGTAGCATCCGGTCCAGGATATATCGAAGGTTCAGGCAACCGATGCTCCAGTTCTTCAATAATCCGCGCCGTATCACAATACACGTCAGCCCCAATCTGGAGTGCTGGGGCACGTCGGTAGCCCCCGGTGAGAGGAATGTAATCGGGCTTGGGCAGAACTGGAGGAATTGCAACTGAGCGCCATGAAAGTCCTTTGAGGCCCAGAACAAGACGAACCTTCTCAGAGTAATTTGAGAAGTCGTAATGATGCAAAATGAGATCTGCTGCCATAGTCCCTCCTCACAAAACTTTTCACTTGCTCCTTAGCCGCTCCTCAAAAGCACGTCTGGCAATCTTCAACAGGAGAGGATCGAGGCGATCTTGACGTTTACCCTCTCCTGATCCGGCCGGTGGAATCCTTGCGTACCGATCTCGCTACCGCTGGGACCGTTAAGGAGAGAGGCGCGGCGGCTGCCTCTAGTATGGTTGCTCAGTCTCCTTCATTGAGTCCACATTGCTCAAACAGACATAGTTTCATTCTGGCAGCAAAGATAGTAAACAATGTTTTGCGATTGATGTAAGTACCTGAAAATAGGGACGCGCCCTGGGTGACTCGAACACCCGACCTACAGATTCGTAGTCTGTCGCTCTATCCAGCTGAGCTAAGGGCGCATATTAGGAAAGTTGCGAACTGACAGACACTGCTGCCTCTGGCAGGGTACGGTTATAGTGCTTTCCAGCCTCCGAGCAGCTTCCCTTAAGTCTCCATCGCTAACAATGTGGTAGCGATCAAAGATAGCGCGGGTCTTATGCCCACTTATCTGCATTGCTACACGCTCCGGAATGCCTACTCGTACCATGTTTCTTACTGCTGTGCGTCTGAAGTCGTGGGGTATCTTAGCATCAAGCCGCGCTTCCCGACAAGCCCGGTGCCAGCGTTTGTAGTTGACAATGGGCCTCTCCTGATTGTGAAAGACTAGGGGACACTCAGGATAGTGGGCAAGGTGCTCTTCCCCTTGCTTCTCAAGCAGGTCTTGTAGTTCGAGAGTCAGATAGATGAGTCTCCCGTCCTTATTCTTTGTGATGCCAGGGTCAAGCCTGGCTGTTCCTGCCTCCAGGTCAACATTGGCCCATTTGAGGGGTAGCCCTTCGCTCAGCACCCGATAAACTTCCGGGCTGTGGCAGACGCCCGTGAGAAATTCCTCGACCTCGCCAAGGGGTGCGTCAATATCCCCGACCCAAGGAAAGTGATCGTCTCCACGGAGTTCGACATATTTTGCCCCGGCGATATGGTCGGCGAGGTACCAGGCTCCTGAATTCCTTGGCGTAGCAGCTTGGAAACCCTCCTTCGAACCCCTTTGATTCTGACCTCCGTGCAACTTCCCTTGGCCGCACGGCATGAGCCTAACCTCAGAACTTGACAACGGTACGAATCGACTTCCCCTGATGCATTAAATCGAAGGCTTCGTTAATTCTCTCGAGTGGCAGCGTGTGGGTGATAAGATCGTCGATATTAATTTTGCCCTGCATGTACCAGTCGACGACCCTGGGCACGTCACGTCTGCTTTTCGCACCGCCAAAAGCAGTCCCCTTCCACACCCGGCCAGTCACCAGTTGGAATGGTCGAGTTGAGATTTCCTCGCCCGCGGCGGCAACGCCGATAATCACACAGGTGCCCCATCCTCTGTGGCAGCATTCCAGTGCCTGGCGCATCACCTTGACGTTGCCAATACATTCGAAGGCAAAATCAGCCCCGCCCTTGGTGAGGTCAACGAGATATGGGACAAGGTCTCCTTCGACCTGCTGGGGATTGACAAAATGGGTCATGCCGAACTTGCGCGCAATGGCTTCACGTTCTGGATTGAGATCAATACCAGCGATCATGTTCGCACCGGCCATCCGGGCACCCTGGATCACGTTTAGGCCGATTCCTCCCAGCCCGAAGACAACAACATTGTCGCCGGCCTGAACCTTGGCGGTATTGATCACAGCGCCGATGCCGGTGGTGACACCACAGCCGATATAGCAGATCTTGTCAAACGGGGCGTCTTCGCGGACCTTTGCCACGCTAATCTCGGGGAGCACCGTGTAGTTGGCAAAGGTGGACGTACCCATGTAGTGATGGATCATTTCGCTATTGAGCGAAAAACGGCTCGTTCCGTCCGGCATCACGCCACGTCCCTGCGTAGCCCGGATCGCCGTGCATAGATTGGTCTTGCCAGACATGCAAGCCTCACACTGGCGGCATTCCGGGGTGTACAGCGGAATGACATGATCGCCAAGCTTGACGGAGGTCACACCGGGTCCGACCTCGACCACTTCCCCAGCACCCTCATGTCCGAGGATGCTGGGGAACAGCCCCTCAGCGTCGGCACCCGAAAGCGTATAGGCATCAGTATGGCAGACGCCAGTAGCCTTTATCTCTACCATTACCTCGCCCGCCTTGGGTCCCTCAAGGTTAACCGTTTCGATCTGTAGTGACTCACCTGCCTTGTACGCAACCGCGGCCTTGACTTCCATAACCGTGTTCCTCCAGAGCACTTTGTCAACTGACCGACATTAGCCAGAATTGCCCATATCAAACTACTTGTATCCTAAATAGGCGTCTATCCGTCCTGAGCGCGACTTGAACCGATCCCCCAACCGCGCTCAATCCTACCTCATGAGCTAGTGGATAGGCAATAGTTACCGTTTTCTGCTCCAGACCTTAGTCTTTAACTTCAGGCACGCATTTATCCCCTTGGGATGTTGGATATTCATGCACCTCTGTTCAGCTCGGGAGATCGGTGGCTTACAGATGTGGTAGTTGACGGGAAGATGGAAAGAGGAGTAGAGAAGGGACAAACTATCTGGTTGTTGACCAGAAAAACCAAAAAGGAGGTATCTTATGGGAGTTAAGGAAAACAAAAATGTTGTGCTGGGCTTTGTTGAGGCTCTGTCTAGCGGCAATATTGAGGGGGTTAAAGCCGCCCTGGCCGACGATGCGACCTGGTGGATTCCCGGCTCGCTGCCAATAGCTGGTACCTATAAGGGTAAGAAGGCTATCCTGGAGGATTTCTTTGGCCAAGGTCAGGGCCTATTTGAACCCAACAGCCTGGCCATCCAGGTGCGTAACGCTATTGGTGAGGGAGATTGTGTAGCGGTGGAGTGGATTGCCCGGGGCAAAAGTGCAAAAGGGCGTACCTATGAGAACTACTATCATCTAATGTTTGAGGTCAAAGAAGGCAAGATTGCGGCTGTTCGGGAGTACGTTGATACACTTTATGCTAAAGAAGTGCTGTTCAGCTGAGCTGCAGACAACAAAGGTGATGCACTCCCTGGAGTTGTTTGCCCAGGAGGTCATGCCGCATTTTCGCTCTTGACGTTGTTGTTTCTTACGCTACGCTAGGTCCTTGTGAAGCCACAGAGATATATCCGAGTGGATAGCCGGAATCGACTTGTGCGTGCCGTGGTCTTTGATTTGGACGGCACGTTAACCCGTCCCTACCTGGATTTCGGCCAGCTGCGCCAGCAGCTTGGCATTGTCGACGGCGATATCCTCAAGTGGGTTGCCGAGCTGCCGCCGATAGAGCAGGCGCAAGCCCTACGGCTTGTCGAGGCGTTTGAGCAAGACGGCGTTGAGCACGCCGAATGGAATGAAGGAGCTGCGGAGATTTTACTCAGGGTCCGTTCGCTAGGGCTACCAGTCGCCATTGTCACCCGTAACAGCCGGGCATCGCTTGAGGCGGTCTGCAGCCGGCTGAGCATCATGGCCGATCTTCTGGTTGCTCGTGAGGATGCCCCGCCGAAACCTGACCCGGCTTGCCTTTATCGTGCGACGGAGAGTTTTGGCGTTCCCACCGAACATTTACTGGTGGTCGGGGATTTTCGTCATGATATAGAAGCCGGTCGAGCGGCGGGGGCTATGACCGTCTTGTTGACTAATGGCCGTATGCCATCCTGGACAGTGGAGGCCGACCTAGTGATCGAACGCCTTCCTGAGCTACTAGCTTATTTTGCTTGAGCCTATGCAGCCGTATCTGTAAGGAGAGGATAAAAAAGGAGGATGTTCCTTGCCGGGCTTTGAACAAGATGTTTTCGATGTAGTAGTCGTAGGTGCTGGTAATGCTGCCCTCACGGCCGCCCTGGCCGCCCGGGCCGAGGGAGCTTCCGTATTGGTGCTGGAGAAGGCTACGCAGAAACTACGGGGAGGGAACACTCGTTTTACGGGCGGGATTTTCCGCTGTACGTATAACGGGGTTGAGGACCTTATTCCCCTAGTACGGGATAACGACAATGCAGAGACAGTAGATGTGGACCCCTACACCCGTGAGGACTTCCTACGAGATTTACAGCGGGTGACTGGGGGGCGAGCCGATAAGTCATTAAGTGAGGTCCTGGTTGAGCGATCATACCGCACGGTCCGCTGGATGGCCGACCTCGGGGTGCCATGGGAATTCAACCGTGCGGTTGGCGCTGTCACCCTTGCTGGTTCAGATAAAGTGAAGCTTCCTCCCGGTGGCGCCCTGCGTGCCAAGCATGAAGGTGTTGGTCTGTCCGCCAATTTATTTAGGATTGTGGAAGAGGCCGAAATTCCTGTTCTTTACGAAGCCCAGGCCTTACGCCTGATTACTGCGCCGGACGGGCAGGTGACAGGCATTCAGGTACGGGGACCCCAGGGCGTCCAGGTTCTTAGCTGCCGTGCGCTGGTTCTAGCCAGCGGTGGTTTCCAGGCTAACCCGGAGATGCGGGTTGCCTATTTGGGGCCCAACTGGGGTCTGGTTAAGGTTCGGGGAACACGCTTTAACACCGGCGAGATGATCCGGGCTACACTTGAGGTTGGGGCGCAGAGCTATGGCGAATGGGCAGGCTGTCACGCCACGCCCATTGATGCCGATGCCCCGGCCTATGGAGATTTACGTCTGACGGACAAGACCAACCGGCTGTCGTTCTTATTTTCCGTCATGGTGAATCTAGACGGTGAACGCTTTGTTGACGAAGGGGAGGATTTCAACCTCTACACTTATGCCAAGATGGGGCGGGAGATCCTACAGCAGCGCGGGGCTACGGCCTTTCAGGTTTTTGACCGCAAGACCATTCCTCTTTTGGAAACCCGGTACAATACCGGAACTCCGGTAGTTGCCGATACCCTACCCGAGCTGGCTGGTCGTATTGCCGATCGCTACAGCCACCTTGGCTTTCGCCCAGAGAGTTTTCTCAAGACGCTGGAAACTTATAATGCGGCAGTTCAGGAAGGTGTATTTGATCCCAACATTCTGGATGGCAAACGAACAATGGGGCTTGGCCTAGATAAGACTAACTGGGCTCTGTGCATTGATGAGCCGCCGTTTCGAGCCTATGCCGCCACGGTGGGGGTGACCTTTACTTTTGGTGGGATCCGTATCAATACGGAGGCAGCGGTTCTGGATCATTTGGACCGCCCAATGGCAGGTTTGTTTGCTACGGGTGAAATGACCGGGGGCTTCTTTTATCTGAACTATCCGGGTGGTGCCGGGCTCATGCGGGGTGCTGTTTTTGGGCGACTTGCCGGCGAACATGCGGCCCAATTTGCCCATGATAGGCGGACCCGCTAATGATGAGTCAAGACCCAGAGGTGGCAAGAAAAGGGCGGAAATGGGCTTACTACAGTTAACCCAGGGGCCGGCACATCTGCGGGCGCTTCTTGCCCAGGGCGGACTGGTGGTTGCCCCCGGGGTCTATGACGGCTTGTCGGCGCGAATTACCGAGGCAGCCGGGTTCGAAGCACTATATGTGAGCGGTGGGGCTATTGCCCGCAGCATGGGGTATCCTGATGTAGGTCTGGTCAGCCTGACCGAGATGGTTAAACGGCTGGAAGAGGTCCGGGCTGTCACCCGCCTGCCCCTCATTGTTGATGCCGACGCAGGCTATGGCAATGCCATTAATGTTATTCGGGCCATTCGCGCTTATGAACGCGCGGGGGCGGCTGCCCTCCATATTGAGGACCAGGTCGAGCCCAAACGCTGTGGTCATTATGAGGGCAAGCAAGTGGTGGATGCCAACGAGATGGTACAAAAGATCAGAGCAGCCGTTGAGGCCCGGGAAAACCACGATTTACTGATCATTGCTCGTACCGATGCCAGAGCAGTGCTGGGACTGGGGGCAGCCATTGCACGCGGCAATGCCTACTCTCAGGCCGGAGCGGATCTAATCTTTGTTGAAGCGCCGCAGTCGTTGCAGGAGATCGAGCGCATTGCCCAAGAAGTCCGTGCGCCCTTGCTTATCAATATGTTTTGGGGAGGTAAAACTCCGCTGGTACCTCCCAACCGCTTGGCCGAATTAGGGTACCGGGTCATGATTGTGCCGTCTGATCTGCAGCGGGCTGCCATCCGGGCTATGCAACGGGCAGCTCAGGTGCTCCGGCAGCAGGGCCATACGGCTTCCATGGCTGACGAGATGGTCTCCTTTTCAGAGCGTGAGGACATTATTGGATTGTCCGAGATTGAGGAACTACAGAAGCGGTTTCTCCAGGGTTAGCTGCCGGAGACGTATGCAAGTTACAGAGGAGTTATGTCGGGCAATTACTCATACTACCTTCGACTCGCTGCCTCCACAGGTCATTAAGGTTGCCAAACAAATTATCTTGGACGGGATAGCGGTAGCCGTAGCCGGCTCAACAGAAGAAGGACCCAGGATTGTTGCTGAGCATGTCAAAGATCTTGGGGGCGTGGAATTGGCAACCGTCCTGGGGTTAGGGTTCAAAACATCCTCAGTGTGGGCTGCCTATGTTAACGGGGTTTCCATGCATGTGTTGGACTATGAGCCCATGTGGAGTCCGCCCACCCATGCAACCTCCCCAACCCTGCCGGTTGTACTGGCGCTGGCTGAAGCAGAAGGTGTAGCCGGACCAGAGGTTTTGGCTGCTTTTGTCAAGGGATGCGAGATCCAGGGCCGCATCCGTTTGGCTTCCAAGCAGTATACACCGGGAAAGCTCCAGTACCATCCGCCTGGTATTGTTGGAGTTATGGGGGCAGCGGTTGCCTCAGCCCACCTGCTGAAGCTCGATCTGGATCCGTTACGGAATGCGCTGGGCATTGCGGCTTCCAGGGCCGGAGGCCTTATGGCCAATGTTGGCACCATGGCCAAGGCCACCCATTGTGGCTTAGCTGCAGCCTGGGGGCTGGATGCGACTTTGTTGTCTAAGCGAGGGTTTACGGGCAATCCGGGAATCTTCGAAGACCCCAACGGCTATGTTGAGGTCTTCTTTAGTGACGGATTTGACTTCTCGGCTCTCTTGGAGTTTGGTCATCCCTACCGACTGGTGGATCCGGGATTTGCTATTAAGCTTTTTCCTAGTCAGTATGCTACGCACTTTGGCATTACGGCTGCACTGGAGTTGCATTGTGAGATAGTGGATCCCAGGGAGATTACTTCTATACAGATCAAAACTCCGGTCATGCCTTATGTGGACCGACCCTTCCCGCGCACCGGACTAGAAGGAAAGTTTAGCTTTCAGTATACGGTGGCGGCAGCACTGCTGGATGGGTCAGTCACTATAAGAACGTTCTCCGATGATCGTTGCTTCCGGCAAGACCTGGTTGACTTACTGCCCAAAATTACGGTGGTCCAGTCCGCAGACCTGCCGGGCGAATTAGAAAAGATGGCGGTAGAAGTAACGGTAGAACTAAGGGGTGGCCAGCGCTTGACAGCAAGGTGCAACGGACCCAGAGGCTTCTGGGGACTCCCTGCACTCGGGTCAGAGGAGCACCTGGTAAAAGTGCGCGACTGTTTGGCTACACGTTTGACTGAAGACGAAATAGAACAGTGCGTCCAGCTGGTCGACAACTTAGACAGGCTAGGTCCTGAGCAGGTACGAGAGCTTATTACCATGGCCGGTTGCTTCAGCAAAGCGGGGCTTCCTCAGTGAAGCTGGCGGCTGGGCTTTGAGGACCGAACAGGGGGGGGGCGTAGGGTCAGTTGCCGGAGCAGAGACTAAATGGTTGATTAAGCCAGAGTTGGAGATCGCTCAGTTTGCTCTACCGTCAGTGCTCTTAAATACGCTGCCGTGGCTGGTGCCAGCGTAAAGGATAGAGGAATTCGTGGGGTCAATGGCTAAGGAGTAGATATCGGTGTTGGTTAAACCAGTATTGATAGCCGCCCAATTAGCCCCACCGTCAGTACTCTTGAATACCCCGCCACCGCTGGTCCCAGCATAAACAGTAGAGGAATAGGCGCTGGTCCCGGCATAAACAGGAGAGGAATGGGTGGGATCGATAGCCACAGCTTGGACAGGGATACCGCCTAAGCCTTTATTGGAAGGAGCCCAGGTTGACCCGCTACCTGACATTATGTAACTGCGGATACCCCTATTCTTGAAAATGCCGTCGGTACCAAGATAGATGATAGACGGATTTAGGGGGTCAATGACCAGGGAAAAGACATCGGGGTTGGATAAGCCGGTGTTGTAGCCACCCCAGTTAGCCCCACCATTGGTGCTTCTGAATACCCCGCCGCCGGTGGTACCGGCATAGACAATGGAGGAATTCGTGGGGTCAATGGCTACGGCCCGAACATTAGCATTGGTTAGGCCGGTGCTAGATGCCGCCCAGCTTGCCCCGCCACTACCGCTTGTGAACACACCACCGCCCAAGGTGCCGGCATAAAGAGCAGACGAGCCTGCGGGGTCAAGGGCTAAGGCGGAGACAAAGAGGTTGGTTAAGCCAGAGCTGGATTCCCCCCAGCTTGCCCCGCCATTAGTGCTCTTGAACACACCATTGCCGAAGGTGCCAGCATAAAGGGTAGAGGGGGTTTTAGGATCAATCCTCAGAACTCGAACATCCATACTGAATGGGCCAACATCCATGTCGATTAGGCCGGTATTGGCTTCGGCCCAGCTTGCCCCGCCGTCGGTGCTCTTGAACACGCCGCCACGGTTGGTCCCGGCATAAACATTAGACGGGTTTGCTGGGTCAACAGCCAGGGCATGGACTCGCCCCCCTTTCTCGGGCCCGTTTGTAGTCCATTGATTGGTGTCGGCATGGGCAAGGTCTGTGGCAAACAGCCCTAAAAGACTGATAACTATGGACACCTTGGCCAAACGGTGAATCATGAAATATTTCTCCCTTCCTGAACCATTATCCCAACCATAAAAGCCCCCTGCCCCTGCTAATAATCCTTCCCTGGGCAATGACTGTGTTGTCCCACTATGCCTTGCCGCCTTGCTGTGGCGTGAACACAAGGACTTTTTCTGCCGATAGTTAGGGGCGGGTCTCCAAAGCCCGGGCAATGATGTTAGCCGTGCCTTCCTCGCCCCATACCTCTGAATCTACCTGCAGGTGGTAATGACCTGGGTCACGCCAGTCGGCGCGATAGAATGTGTGCACATAATCGGTTCGCAACTGATCCATGCCGGAAATACGCCGCTCGGCCTCAGCATGTGTGAGCCCCTCGACCCGCATCACCCGCTCCACTCGTGCCGCCAGAGGGGCAAAGACAAAAACGTGCAGGGCCTCAGGACGATCAGCCAGGATGAGGTTCCCGCCTCGCCCCACAATGATCGCACGGCCTTCCTTGGCCACGTCCTCGATGAGGGTTCGGGTCAGGCGTGCCAGCTGGCTGTCCTTCAGCCGCAGCGGGGGTGGGATGTTATAGGCCGTCTCGAATCCGCCCACGCCGAAGAACCCGACCACCCGCTCAATGAAAGAGCCGACCCTCTCGTCCTTGGTGTCTACATATTCCTCAGGCACATGCTGTTGTGAGGCAATTGTGTGTACAATCTCTTTGTCCCACACTGTCCAGTTCAGACGTCGACCCAAATCACGGGCGATCAGGCTGCCGCCACTGCCATACTGATGCGAGAGAGTCAGTACTGTAGCCCAGGTGGTCATAGCTGTCTCCTTTCGTAGCGTAAAGGAAAGAGGAAAAGGCGAAAGGACGGTAGATAAGCGTATTCTAACCCCGGAAACTTTCTGCGACTAGTGTTCTCCCAAACCCTATATAGTGGCAACAATTGAACCTTGCTGCTGCAGAGTACAGCTAGACCCCGGTACCAGACAAGGCAGGGAAAGCCCAGTGATTTACCTGGACGGGGAGCCGTATGGTGTCCGTAGAAAATCTGTCAATGTCATTTTATAATGCCCAGAGCGAGACTCGAACTCGTACCGAACACTACGAACCAATAGCAAAGAAGATGAAAAGAAGTCAACTACTTATCGACTCCTGTCGTGGCTATTGGTTCCTCTAATTTGGGGGTATTTTATGCTAACATAGGAACAAACCCGGGACATTGAGATCAGCAAGCGAAGGAGACTTAGCCATGGCGGAAGCGAGCGAGACACGGGTGAAAATTCTGGAGAGCCTCACAAATCGCCATCCATCTCAATTGAGTCTTAGCTTGTCGGACACCTCAGAGAGCAGCTTGTTGATCTTTTCCACCGCCTCCGAGTCGGGAGCCGTTTCTCCACCGAACTCGACACGAACGCTGAACTTGAGGTCATTGCCAACAGCGGCCGTAAGGATGTCTGAAATCCGCTCCGCCAATTCCTGGATACCGTGGGCTTCCAGGACAGCTTCGGCAATGAGCAGTCCCCGCGGCCTGGGTGTATACGGCTTCCCTCTACCGTCGTGAACTTCTGGGTCGGACGGAACTTGTAGAACCACGTGATGGGCACCAGCGAGGTCGCACGGCCACGAAGTGCCGCCGCCGCTGAGTTCGATCCATCGCGCCCGGATACCGTCTTCTATTGCCGACTGCACGGCGGTCCAGGGCAGGGTCACGCCCCGCTGGGTCGAGAGCGTGGTGGCAATGGCGAGGGCGTTGGTCTTGCCGTCTTTCCAAGCGTCAGGGATCGACGCGGCCATCAACTCGTCAACGGAGATTCGTTCGGGTGGCGGCCTCAATATTGCGGAGGCGCTGAGTACTCCGGCCGGTATGGGCTCCTTGAGGATTGAGGCCGGTCCGCTGGTCAACCACACCAGCCCCTGCTCGACGGCTTGCGAAACCGCGGCTTCGACGTTAGCTGATTCACATTTAGGAATGACCAGCGTCTCTTCGTAACCCTCCCTTGGCAGGCTCACGGTGTGGCCACCGGCGAAATAGTCGTACACGTCCTGGACACTGATTTCTGCGGACGACCAGAGCCCTGGGAGCTTCTGAGGCTGGAGCAGATCGGGTGCAAGTTCGCTCAGCGTTGCGGCTTCGGGCAGCAACACCTCCAGACCTGAGTCTTTGAGGGCAGGCTCGTCGATAGCAGTGCGCCAGAATGTCCTGGCAGTCCGGTCTGGGCGCATAATCCGCGCCACCCAGATTCCTTCCTGAACGCCTTGCACCACGGTATCGAGAATCTCTTTTGTCCGCAGCATCTTGGGCAGCTTGGGAAACTGCGCGAAGGCACCGACGAGATCCTTGACCCAACGGGATTGTTCTCCCTCGCGCCACAAGTCGTAGGGGCCGCCTGGCATCATCGCCTCTGAGCTGATGGCGGTCTCCTGGATTCGGGATCGCCTATCGGCCTTGATGGTCGTGAACAAGGATTCGTCGGTCACCACGACTTTGAAGGCATGGATGGCATTGCTTTCGTTGACCGTTACCACCACGGAGTAGGCCTGCCTGAGGGCCTCCGGGATGCGCTTTCGTGCCGCCTCTGTCTCGCTGGCCAGCATCTGCTCACGGATCGGATCGATCGGCTGGTCCTTCAGTTGATCACGGACCTCCTCCCAACCGAGATACTCCCGAACTCGTGTGCGCGCCGCATCAAGACCATCCCTGGACGGAACGGCGAGGACGATTGCGTTGCGATTGACCCGGGGGCGGTCGGCCGCGGTTGTCTCGTCGATGAACCGCTTCGCCTCCGCGCTCGTTTTACCGGATTCCGAGGCCGCTCGCGGGCCGAGGACGGCGTAGTGGAAATCGCCGTCGTCTGCAACATCGCGGGGCTTTTCCGGCAGGTTATGGACCTTTGTGCCTGCTGCAGACGCGTCTGACGTGAGCGGCTTCAGTTTCTCGATGGCATTGATGATCTGTGATTCCACAAGTGTGGGCGGTACACGGTTGCTGCAGGCATCGTGGTGCATCTGCCGCAGGTTGGGGCGATTGCCCAGCCGCCACGCCTTCGGCAACTGCTTGGTCCCGCCCGAGGGGGTTTCTCCCGTGGCGACCTCCACCTCGTCCAGAAACCAGGATAGCTCCGTCCAGCGACGCAGGGCCTTTTCCAGCTCTATCTTGTCCGGATTGGCTGCTCCGAGCAGTACGCTCAACTCCTGCGTCAAGGCCTTGTGACCAATTGGCTGAGAACTCAGAAATACCGAAACGACCGCCTGCTCCATCTCCCGGTGACGTAGACCCGTCACCTCAGACTGAATCATGCGTGCCTTGGCCAGCTCGCCCTCGAGGATCGGGCGCCATTCCTGGTGCTTGCCGGTGTCAGTATCTACGCTAGCCACGGAAGCGAGTTCACTCGCGGCTTCGGCCAGATCGGTCTTTCCTGGCTCACCTAGCAACACATTTGGCCCAACCAGCGGGCTCATGTCCCACTTCTCCGCATTGCGAAGGGCAATGGCAAACGTCCGCAGGATGCCACGGGTTCGCTGGAACCCGTCGAGTTGGGTCCAGCGGGTATAGAAAATCTCGGTGAGATCCGGGTGAAAGGGATAACTGCCCAGATACCGCTCTTCCGCAGCGCCCCGCTCTTTCCTGGTCTGCTCGTCGAGATCGGCGATGCTGCCCACCACCGAAGTCACATGTGGACGGAAAACGCTTGGGTCGCGAATCGACTCAGGCTTGAAGAAGCGGCGCCGCAGAACCTCCGCCACGTCCTCCTTGCTCACAGGACTCGCGTCTTCCTCCATCTGGCGGCCAAAGACCTCGGAGACATCTCGAAGCAGTTCGTTGCCAAAGGCGTCATGTTTCCTGGGATCGGAGGCCAGAAGCGACGCCACCATGGCGCAGCGGTCCACCTTGACAACCGCTTGCGTGAGGTACTGGAAGAAGCTGACCAAGCGTCCGCGCCAGCTCGGGTCGGTTTCGATTTGGGCGCGGATATACATCAATACCTCGTCAAGCAGCACCAAGGTCGAAAGATCGTCTTGTTGCGGCCTCGACAGCAGATCCACCACCAGCGGTTCCGCCGGCGGGGTGCCGCGCTCCTCGTCTTTCCCGTTGGCGTGAATAAGTCTAAGACCGTCCGCCCCCGCCAGTTGAAAGGCAAGAATGCTCCACGGATGCCTGAGCATCCTGATCGTCCCATCGGGCCCCGGCGTCTCGACCCCTTTCTCCAGGTCGATCTTGTCGAAGCACAGGGCCGCGACCCGGGCCTTCGGCGCCTTGAACCCAATATGCGCTTCGAACTCGCGGACGGCCGGCAGGTCGGGTAAATTGGCCGGGTCGTGTACCAGGTGCCTGAGCGCGATGAGCGTATGGGTCTTGCCCCCGCCGTAGTTGACCGAGAGTTTTCGATACGCCTTGTCGCTCTGGCCTGCTAGGCGTCGGGCCACGTCTTTGACCAATTCGCGCAGATTGTAGGTCGGGTAGGTAAGGGCAAAGAACTCGGCCGGATGCTCGTAGACCGGCCGTTGGCCTTTTTGCATCACCACGTCGTACAGGTCGGCGGCAAATACGGCTAGAGAGAGTTCACCCGTCTTCAGGTCATCACGCAGCTGCACGACCTCGTGCCAAGGCTTGGGAGAGGATTTGGTTGTCATGTTGTCCTCATTGATTCCATCAATTGCAGATAATTCCTATGTAGGCGGATATATCCGCACCGCCTCTCCAGGCCGGATTTCGGCCATCAATCGTTCGATTTCGGGCACTAGCGCCGCCAAATCTTCGAGCGATCGGAATATCCTCATCAAGAAGCACTCGCATCCCGTGCTCTCAAGTAATCCAATCCTTGGGAAGAAAGATCGAGATAGGACTCCAGCTGCCAACGCTCGACCGTGGGATAATCCTGGAGAAATTCCTCGATGGAGTGCCCCCCTTTGAGATAACCCACCAGGTTGTCCACTGGAACTCGCGTGCCGCTGAACACCAGAGCGCCGCTGTGGACTTCAGGATCACGTTGGACAACCTTCTCCAATGGAATTCTGTTCTGCCCTCTATTCGCCATCGTAGATTCTCCTTTCTTCAGAAACGTCGGGCCACGTCCCTGGCCAATGCGCGCAGGTTGTAAGTCGGATAGGTAAGGGCAAAGAACTCGGCTGGATGCTCGTAGACCGGCCGTTGGCCCTTTTGCATGACCACATCATACAGGTCAGCGGCAAATACGGCTAGAGAAAGTTCACCCGTCTTCAGATCGTCTCGCAACTGCACGACCTCGTGCCAGGGTTTCCAGGAAGGTTTTATTGTCATGTTGTCCTCGTTCAATTATTCTGGATGTGAGTTTCGAGACGTTGGGCCAGCGCGTCAAAATCTTCGGGGCACTTTCGGCGAATCGCGTCTATTTGCCGTGCGGCTTCTTCTGCCAGCCGCTTGCGACCACCGCCTAGCGTCTGAGTAAGGCCTCGCCCTCTAGCCAGAACGTCGAAATACACTTCCTTGACGCGCACTTCTGCACGCACATCTTCCCAACGCCAGCCGGGGAGCAGTCTCAGACCGGCCAAAACCCAGGTCTCAAGCTCTTCCCAGGCGTTCTCCGCCAAGAACACGCGATCCCTTCCGAACTCCTGTTCCATCTCTTCAAGCCTGCGACGCCGTTGAAGGTTGCCGTCACGATCAACGCATAAGATGACTATCCGCGTCATTCCACCATGCCGCCCTATGACCTCCGAAATACGGCTTGATTTCAAGGCTTCACGGACACCACCAAGCACGGGGTCTTCGCATACCCAGATACGCGCGCTTGGTTTGCCTATGGACCGAAAGAGCGACTCGAACAGCGGCTTCAGAATGTACTTGTCCTTGCGGGAATCTTCAGGAATAACCAGGACTCTCACGACTTGTCCTCCGCCTCGTCGTAGTCTTCGGTAAAGAAGAGCGCAGTTTCCATCCAGCCGGATTCATGCAGCCTCCCCAACCCCTGGTCCTTTCGCAGTTCCCGCACGTTGTGAAGCTTGGAAAGCGGGCGAATGATGGCGTCGGCATTCTCTTCCAGGCGGCACACCACGGAAGAGTTCTCGAACGTGTCATCGTTCATCGCAGTCAACAGGGTCGGGGCATGAGTCGTGCCGATCACTTGGCCGTCGCCCCGTATCGCCCCTTCGAACAGATCAAGCAACAACCCCAGCCTGACCGGATGAATCCCATTCTCGATCTCCTCAAAGAAATACAGGCCAGCCGGATTCTCGCCGAGCAGCACGGCCAGCAGGGCGAGAAAACGTAGCGTGCCGTCCGACGCGCTGTAGGCCGATACGGTTCTGCCATTTTTTTCACGAATCACGAGATGCACCCTGCCGCTGGGATCACGCGGAAACTCGAAGCCCGTCACGTCCATAGGCGTGAGTTCTTGCAGCCAACTCGCCAAAATCTCCTGACGCTTGGGGTCGGAGCAGATTTCTTGCAGTACCGTCGGCAAGTTCTCGCCGCTGTCGCCCAAGACGCTCGCGCCGGGGAAAGCAGGTTCTCGCATCCGTTCCGGCAATAGTTCAAGGAAGCGGATGTTGGACAGAACGGAGCAGAGTTCTTCCATCATTCTCTCGTTGAGTGCTTGCTTAAGCCTAAAAGACCTTATGAGTTGTGTCAGGGCTGGCTGACCTAAGTCAAACGGAATCTCCTTCTCTCTGTTCCACATGCCGCGAACCATGAGATTCGCACCGTCATCGTGAGCCGTGTAGTATATGGTCGCTGATTCGAGTTTTAGTTCTTCTTTGACAACCCGAAATTCACCGGGTCTTTTTTCGCCAGCACTGACCTCAATCAGATAGCTTGCATTCCCATTTGACAGCTTCAGTCCGACCTCAATAGAAAACGCCTCTTGTCCGAACCGGACAATCTCATTCATCGCGCCGCGGATCGGCTTCCAGTCGGCGCCGTACTTTCCGCCCATGATCTCCGCTAAGGTGTAGCCGCGGCCGATGCCGTGCAGAAAGCGGAAGGCGTCGCGGATATTGCTCTTGCCGCTGGCGTTGGCGCCCACGATTACCGTGAACGGACCGAGGCGTAGCGTCTCATCGGCAAAGTTCTTGAAATTCACGAGTCGGATTGACGTAATCATCGGACTTCCCTCACCCTAACCCTCTCCCAAGGGGAGAGGGAATATTCTGCTCTTTACGCAAACTCATACAGTGGCACTGTACTTGCCGGTCGCCGCTTTTTTTCGAGCAGGGCTTCAATCCGGCGAATAGTGTCCGGCGCCAACAGCACGCCTCCGCATACGGAACAAACGTCAGCCGGAACGTGGTCAATGACAATTACTTGACCGTGGTGCCGTACGGTGTGCATGACTTTTGCCGTTTCGTATTCTCCCGGACATCCGTCAATGCTGCACTTCATGTCGAGCGTCTCCTTGCGTGATCCCATGGGAGTACCTCAGTTTGCATTTCCCTCTCTCCTACAAGTGGAGAGGGGACAGAACCGGACACCCGCACCCCCTATGAATCCCCTCTCCCCTTGAGGGGGAGGGTGCCTGCCCGCAGGGCAGGCGGGTGGGGGGAACACACGCTTGCATCCAAACTGAGACTATCCTCCTTTGAGTCGGTCGGATTAACGAAGCGTAATCCAACACCCGCCTGGTGATTAGCGTAGCGTAATCCGACATTATCCTGAACCACCCGCCTCCCCAAGCTGAAGCTCCGCCTGACGCGGCGACGCGATGCCTCCGCGTGCGGCCACGTGGTTGCTTAGGGCTTCGAGAATGGACCGCTCGTCGGAACCGGCGTCGGCCAGTTCGATGAGGGCCTGTAAAATCTGATTGAATAGAGCGTTGCGCTGGAGGCCGCGCGTATCGAGGTAATCGTCAACTTTGACCTGCTCCCCGGCGCGCCAGAGGTGCATGAGCTTGTGCACTTGGTCGATTAGGGGCACGGGGCGCCCGCCCGGCGCTTCGAGGCCGAGATTGCGACCCTGCCGTCGGTTCCAGGGTTTGAGCTTTACCCTGGCGCCGCTCCCGCTGTCTGACTCTTCAGCTTCCTCGGCTGTGTCGCCTGCCTGGGCAGACAGGTTCTCTTCGATCTCGTCACTGACTCCCCCCTTGCCCGATTGGGCCAGGAGGTCGTATTGGGTGACCAGGGCCGAGTCGGAGAGGTTGCACGACAGGGCGTAGAGAATGCAGCCGCCGACGGGCGCGTCGTCCATGCCGAAGTCATGGCGATGGAGGAGGTAGTAGGTGGTCACATCGTCAAGTCCAGTCACTGCTTCCTGTCCATTGTCCTGGGGCAGCACTCGACCGACCACGAAATCGACAACCATCCGTCGCACCTCGCGCAGGAACTCTGAGACGGTCATCAGCTGGTTCGGGTCGTTCGCCTTCTTGACTACGGGGTGCTTACTGAAAGCCTCCAGCGCCGGTCCGGTCGCCGCCCACACGAAATCCGGCCCGCGGATGCCCGCATCCCAGAAGTCACGGAGTTGCTGGGTGATGTTTTGGCGCATTTCGCCGAGAACGGTGTTGTCCCAACCGGGGCGGGCGGCAGGGCGCTTCTTGCACACGAGCCAGACGGACGAAGCGAGCGCAGCAGATGCAAGCGACCGCGTTCGCACTTGCCGCTCCGTTTGAATGGGCCATGAGCCATCAACGACGAATCCGGCGCGGATCAGCGCGGCTACCAGCGTCTCCCAGGCATCGGGTTGCTTGTTAGCGAACACGACCACGAGCCGCCCGTCCGGTTGTAGCGCCGCATGGCACGCCTGAAAGGCGCGGGCCATGCCATCCTCGTAATTTTTCTTGGAGAGCGCCTTATCGCCATCGAATCGACTGGCGTCGTCGATCAACTCTCCATCGTCTATTGATCGATTCCATTTCGGACCAAGTTCTTTATTAAAGGCAGCATCGAATGGTCCATCGCTGGCCCCAAGGGTGCGCCTCAGCCAGATGTGGAAGAAATCCATGAGATCGGAGTACGGGATTGCGTCGTAATAAGGTGGGTCCGTCACGATAACGTCGAAGCCGTTTACCCCGCTCGTGATCGCTGAGGACATGAAGACGCTCGGTTGCTCTTTGCTCGTTAAGGCGAGCAAACAATGATCGAGCGCACGGCTTACCCAGTCAACCGCGCCCAAAAAGTTCCCTGTTGTCTGCGAGACTGGTGAAACTTCAGAAAAGTCCCAGCTAATAGGCAAAGCAAATCTTTGGAATGTATTTACATTGAACTCGCTACCATTTTGCCAATGGGCAATTGATGAGGAAGAATCAGCTAAGCGATCCAATGCGCAGGTAATACATGCCAAAAGCGGCTCAATCCAATGCCCTTGATGGTCATTCGAGCGAATGACGTGAGGCATTTCACGCAAGATTCTGGAGAATGTCCCCAGCGAGATTAGCTGCCGGTTCGTGAACAGCTTCCGCCACGTATCGAAGCCGTACAGCGGAACACGAAACCCGAGAGCCTCCTTGCTCGGCAAGGGCTCCTCAGGCAACCCGAACGGGATGTTCGCATAGAGCGCCTGAAGCTGTTCCTCGGTCACCTCCGCCGCCGCCCGCTCATGGTCCGTCGGCACACGGTATTCCTTACCCTTCGGTCCATCCACCACCACAGCCGTCATAGTCGCGGCCAAGCGGCCGGCGCGTCCTTCAAAACGGATATCCCCCATCGTCATGATCGTGCCGCAGCACGGGCAGGTTGCGCCAGTGCGCGACATGGTGCCCGCTCCGATCCGCTTATCGTGTTCCCGTCGCTGGGCCGCGTTACCGCCGTTTTGTGGCACATCGCTCTGTACGCCAAAGACAACGCTAGTCCGCTCGTCGTTCGGCTTCATCGTAAGCAGCACGCGCTTTCTGTCCTTCTTGCACAGCCAGCGCGTCTTGAGCAGCGGGAGCGTGGCCCGGCACTGTTTGCAGGTCACGGTCCGCGCCCAGAGATAGGCCACCGTGGGCTTGGCGATCCAGCGCGGGTTGCGTGGGTCATTGAGATAGGCGTTGTCGAACTCAGCGTTGAGCGGACCGACATCGGTCTTGCCGTCGGTGTCCGGTTCTAGCAAGCGTAGTTGCTCAACCGGCTTCCCGTCCAGTTTCAGGTCGTCCGATGACCCCCCTCCGGCTCGACCGCGGGCTACGCCCTTGTCTTGCCGACTCCCCCTCAAGGGGGGAGTGATGAAGTCCCGTCCACTCGGCATAGGTCGGGTAGTACGAAGCCAGCTCCTTGCGCGCCCGGGCCAGCACCCACCGGCCCCAGGCACGGACGTGCCAGGAGAGGTCCGCCTCGAAGATCGCGTCGTTGTGGGGTAAGAGACCGAGTTCGGTTTCACTGCCGTCGCCGTGGCCGAGTCGCTCAAGGAACGTCCGCAAGCTGGCACCCTTAAACCCCTTCGCTTTCAGGAACGCCTCCATGAATTCGCCATCCGCCAGCGCGAACTCGGGCAGCAGGCGGGTCTGACCAGCGAGCTTCTGGGGATATTCGAGGGTGCACTTGAGGATGAACCAGGCCACCGGGTTGATGTCCATGGCGGTCACTTCGCAGCCCAGGCGCATGGCTTCGAGGGGAATGGCGCCGCCACCCGCAAACGGGTCCAGCACCTTGGGCGCCCGCCCACCGTAAGCCTTGCGAATCTCTTCGCGGAACCACGCGAGATCGGGGCCATTCTCGCGACCCCAGTGGAGAATGCCGCCGATCGTCTCCTCCTTGGTCTTCTCGACCGTGCGACCGTTTACGCGCTTGCGCTCGATCTTCTCTACCACGCGACCGGCCAGGCGCTCAAGAATGGCCTTGCGTTTGTCAGCGTCTCCCGGATCGGGAAGCAGCGTTGCGATCAGGGCCGCACGGGACGCCGCCAGCGGCCTCCGCGCCGGCCAGATATGTAGCGTGGAGATATGCCCATGCCGCACGTTCTTCTCGTGCACCGAGTCAAGCGAGACCTGCTTGAGCGGGAAGGCAACTTCGATGAGGCGTTTGTCGGTCATTATTATCTCTTACCCTTCCTGCTCCCTCTCCCCCCGGGAGAGGGTTGGGGTGAGGGTGTTACGCTACGTTGCGCCGGCTACGGACTTGGTTCTATCGGTGTAAAGTCAGTGGGTTCGAATCTTCCATCAGGCAATTCCTCAATAACTTTAGCGTAAGATAATTCACAGTTCTCCGACCGGAGGAACTTTGCAAAAGAGCGCAAGTAATCCATCTGCAAGGTCCATTCCGCGATACGAAATAATTCTCTTCCCGCTGTTGTGAGCAAAACGCCTGGGATTTCAAGAACCTTCTTGGCCTTTTCATTTCTCGAAATCCTCAAAGCAGTATTCTGGTACCGGCTTATCAAAAAGTTGTCCATATCGTTCCAAGTAAATGCTGCTCTCAACGGTCCAACATTTATTAGACCGCAATCTTGAAGATGAAGTAGGTTATCGTATCTGAGAGCATCGTAACTTTGTACATATTCTTTGTCGTAGAATGCGAAGTTATCTATAACAAAGTCGCAAACATCTCGGAACATCTCAGCGTCCCTTTTCGTCATATTCCTAAGAGTATCCAAGGTGCGAAGCGAAGTCCTACCGGGGTTTTCTACTTCGCCGGAAAGAATTTTCGCCCAAATCTTTTGCATGTCCTCAGACGAAACGTCCTGAATACAATCGAAGAAGCGAGCAGTCCAATCGTTCTGGGTCGGTGCTCGTGGTCAGGAACTTCCTTGTCTCCAAGTCCGGCGGCGGCATCATAAACGACAGATATGGTGTTTACTTGTTGTTTCCGTTCCTGGAACTCTATGCGTTGTTGAATGCTGTCCCGGCTGATGTCCAGCGTTGCACTTGCTGATTCAATCGGCGTATGAAGGAACCGCCGAGCCTCGGCTTGTGCGTCAGCGATGATCAGTAAGCTTTTAGCGTCTGCCTGTGCTTTGATAGTTTGTACATCCGCGTCTACCTGTGCCGTAATGAGTTTTGCCTCCGCTTCCTTGCGTGCCTTCCACTCGGCCAACATCGGTCCGGCAACTGCGCCGATCCCGCTGGCCGCGTAGTCCAAAAGTTTCTCAAGAGCCTTTACCTTTACGTCCACCATTTTCAGCCTTTCTCTGCTGTGTTGAAAAGGGTTTCCAGTTTTCTGGCGAATTTCTTGGCGTCTTCAAAATACTGCGATATAACGCCCGACAGATATATTTGTTGGGCGTCCATGAGCGATCTGGTTCCGTAGGCCCGACTATGCTGTTTACGCTTTCTTTGACGCTACCATCCGCGAATTCTTCCAGCTCGTCAGCTCGATTTTTATCGAACGAGCGGACCAAAGTTAGAATATTTTCCATCTTTGGGCTGCTAAAGCGGTCGAGGTTTCGACTGACGAATCGTGCCACGCTGGGCTCTGCACGCTGCTCGGCATAAGTCCGCAACACATCTCTGCACGTCGCTTCCAAGTACCCGGACGCCCAGACCGTCATAAGTTGGGCAAGCCAGGATCGGCCTCCTTCTGAGAGATTTCGTGCCTCGTCGCGTGCGGACGAGATTGTGTTTTCCAGATAACGGCTATCACGGAAGCTCATTGAACCGGCCCATACACTTCGCACGCGTACTTGATCCGCAAATTCACCCGGTCCTTGTCCGTGGTGCCTACGGTATGTAGGGATTCGTCTCGCAATTTCTTTAACAGTCCGTCGTGTGCAGCCTTCAGAGCATCACGGTCAGAAATAGGCCCCTTTTGTAAGCGACGCGCAAGTCCGACCAACACCGCGTCGGCGACCGATACATTCAGGGCGCGTTCCGGTCGGAGTGCCTTCGAGGTCAGGACAGTCGCCACGGTTTCCACAGTCTGCTCAAAAACCTGGCGAAACTCATTCTGTTGGGTCTCTTCAATTTGGCAATTGTCCTGCATGAAGTTATTGAGAAAATGTTTCATCGGCCGCTCATATTTGTCTAGTCGGTAATAAAGGGCGAAGAAACGCAGAATGATCTCTTCATCCTTCTTCCTAGTATTCTTCCCAACATACAATTCGCGCCAGTAACGGTTGGCAGCCAGCTTGTGACAAGAGTCGGTTCAGATTCCCTCTGTAGACACATGCTCTGATTTCCTGACTGTGAAGGGGCGTGCCGCCCGTGTTCAGACGCTCAAAGACTTGGTATATCGAACTCCGGTCATCGCTCGGCTCGCTCTGCTGGAATATTGTGGCATGAAGAATTGAGTCGTCGAGCCGACGTTGATCCTCATGAGCCAGCGCCTCATAGTTTTTCTGGTTGAATTCGTCAGATACGCCGGTAAGCCTAAAACTCTTGTCGTCAAAGATCCCCCTTGTAGAAGCACTGAATAAAGTCAGCAGGCGTTGCTGACCGTCAACGATCATCAGTTTTTGTGTATCGGGTTCCTTGAACAAGAAAATTCCTGGGACGGGCAGCTCTCCGAGCAACAGTTTCCAGGATTCGACGAAAGTGCGCAACCTGGCTTGCACGAGAGTCCATACGAAATTTCGCTGGAATTCTGGGACAAAAATATCCTCACGGTCGAGCCGTTTCACGAGTCCATCGACCGGCATGTCTGCCCCATAACTGGTGACCATGTAGCGAATAGGGGCGCCGATCTCATCGCCCGTTATCGAGTACAAAATCCGTCAATCGCTACTCCCGCCGCGCGCTGTTCCTCAGATATGGTCCTACTCCATCGCATTCATATGACAACGTCCTGCGACCACTGTATTGGGCTGGGAGCACGTCAGGTGAATCTTCAGATATATATGAAGCCAACAGATTGGACGCATGCTAACCTTTCAACACTCTTGTTTGCAGACTTTTCAGCCGCACGGCGGGCAGTCTCTTGAGTCGCTGATTGCTCGGATCAACTTCAATACCCACCGACTCCAGGGCCGTGACCCCGAGCAGCGGTTCGGCATTCGGCCTCCCCAAATAGAATCGTCCCACCAACAAATCTCCCCCATGAATTCGATGTCTGCCCGGTCGTAATATCCATCTTGATCTCGCGGCCATCGGCTAGTTCATATGTCCGCTGCCCTTTGGGCTTGAGACCGATGGCCTCCAGACAGGGTCTGGGGACGAGACAATCAGTTGCTCCCGTATCAACCAGAAACAACCCTTCCCAACTTCTATCCGGCTCGGCCGGGTTCCGAATGAGTACGGTGACGTGTGTGGCTCCCATTACATCCCCTCTCGTTTACTCGGCTGCCTCTATGACCGCCGAGGGTGTGATGGTGTAGGCGAAAGATTCGCGGCTCCTGACGAGCAGCTTGGCAAACGGATCGCACACCCGAACTAGGCGCGGGTGGGGCGTGGCACAGTCGAAGACAACGTAGAGCCAGTACTCATTGCGAAGATTGCAGGCCCTGGCCCACTCGTTCTCGCTCATCTCGACATTACCGGAGCTAGCGCGGCCCTTGACCTCGATGGCTCGCTCTTCCGCAGGACGGCGGGACCTGAGGTCGAAGCCCGGCCAGTCGGTCAGTCCCGCACGCCGTGCGAGTTCGGGCCGGGAGACGTCCGTCACGTCGGCGTCGAAGCGCTCTTCGTATGCGGTGGCAACCTGCACCGCGATTGCTTCTACCTCGGCGTTGTAGCGCTCAACCTCCTCGGGACCCTGAGCGGGCACCACGAGCGCATGAACAAGGAACTCGACTTCGCCGGCCCGGATGTGGTCCGCTTCAGCCTGCAATTCTGCGAGGCGGCGAGTGCGGGATGCCGTCAAGCTCCGCTGGCGTTCCTTAACCTTGGTCAGTTGCGCGTTCGCATACCGGTTCCCAGCGCGGGCCTTTTCGGTGAGGCGGGATCGGGCGGCCGCAAGCTCGGCGGTCTGAAAATCGAAGCCGCGGTTAACGAACTCCATGCGGGTGGGCAGATCGTCGAGCCGTCTCTGTCGATGGACTTGCGCGAGGTGCTCCATCACTTCCTCACGGGCAAAATTCTCGGCAACAAAAGCCATCACGCGAGCCCGCGTAGCGAGTGGCACCCGACTCGGGGTGAAGCCTTTGACTCCCCTTAGGAGAAGAAGACGCTCGACCGGAGACTCCTCTACGGCACCGTCACTTGATTGGCGCAGCCCGACCAGTCGTGACTCAAGCAGCTTCGGGGCCGTTTCACCGTCACCGCGGTTATCCAACAGATCAGTCGCCCCTGTATTGGCTTGGCCGTACTGTTCGACGGAAACCAGTGCAATGTGGAACAGATACGCCTCGGTTGCATAAGGGTCGATGAACACGGCGCCGCTCAGTCCGTCACGCCCGAAACGACCCAGAATCGAGGCCGAGATGCAGTCGAACACCGGCTCGCCGGGGTGCAGCCAGACCGCGTTTTCTCGGTTCGTTGGCTTGTACACAGTTAGCCGATCTCGTACTTCCTCGGAATACACCTCAAGTGCTGACAACAAGGCATCGGCCACACGGGGTCGGTTGGGCACCAACACGAACGTTTCTTCCAGATCTCCCTCAATTCTCAAGTCGAGCAGCGGCGCGGCTTTCTCCACAAAGCGGCGCACGTATCCAGGCAGAAGCCGGCGATAGTTTTCCTGCTCTGCCTCGTTGTTGAGATGAGCAAGTCTCCGGCGCACGTCGCCGCCTTCCCCAAAGAGCACACGCTCCTTCTGCTCGAGAGCCCGGACCTGCTCCTCCGTAAGATTGCCATCCAGCCGCTCAGCAGCAGTGTTGGCATCTCCAATGACAGCCTGCTCGAGATAGTCCCTCATGGATAATCCCTTGAACAGACGGCCAACCACGTCGAACACTTTGTCGGATTGAAGCTGCCGGCGCATCGCTTCTAGCTTGTCGAGCAATGTCTTCAGCACCCGTCCCTCGCGCGTGCCTCCGGCCACCAGATTGACAATGACCACCGGATCGTGCTCCTGGCCGTAGCGATGAATGCGGCCCATCCGCTGTTCGAGCCGCGCCGGGTTCCAGGGGATATCGTAGTTCACCATCAGCCAGCAGAACTGTAGATTGATGCCCTCGCCAGCGGCGTCGGTAGCTACCAAGTAGCTAGCCCCGCCTTCGGTCACGGGCCGGCGAAAAAACTCGACTAGTCGCTCTCGTTCCTGGTACGGCAGGCCACCATGGATCAGGGCGACCCGACCGGTGAAGCCAAGACCTTCAAGCCGGCGCACAAGGAACTCTGCCGTATCGCGGTGCTCCGTAAAAACAATGATCTTCTCGTTGATATATTTCGGATCGCGGAGTACTTCGCGCAGCTTCTCGAACTTGGATTCCTCGCCCGCTTCGAGCCGGTTCCGCGCCCTGTCGAGAAGTACCTCAACCTTGAGACGCTCTGCCTCGAGTTCGCTGAGGTTGACCGCGACGGTGCCGCCCAGGACCTTGTTCTCGAACTCCTCGTGTTGCTCGACATCGTCCTCACTTACGGCGTCCTCATCGGCGGTCCGCGTTTCGAAGGCGTCGTCGAGATCGTCGAGGCGCCGTTGGTGGCGTGCGAGCTGTTCCTCGGTGAGTCGCCCGTTCCGAATGTCGTCAATCAGCCCTTCGAGTTTCTCTTTGCGACGCTCGAAGGAACGCATGAGGGCGTAGGTGGAGCTAGCGAGGCGCCGCTGGAAGACGCTCATTGCCAAACGAGCGGCGGATCGGTTCAAAACTCCAGCTCGGTTGTAGTAATACCGAATGTATTCCGTCGTTTCGTTGTAGAGTTCCTGTTCGCTTTCTCGACCTTGCGAGAGATCGTAGCTCAGTGTGTCGCAGTTTCGCTGTGGATACAGCGGAGAACCATCGAAATGGACCATCTCCTCCTTGGTCCGGCGGATGAAGTGTCTCCGCCGGGATTCACGGGGAAACGTATCGAAAGCGTTGCCCGTCGAGAGCGTGTCCGGCAGCAGCAGGCGCCACAGGAAGTAGTAGGGATCATCCTTTCCCATGTGCGGCGTCGCCGTTAACAGTAACAGATGTTGGGCCGACCAGTGAAGCGACCAGGAGTCACCGTCTGACCCAGCGCCAGCTATGGCTTCCGCCAGCTTGTACCGATCCGTCTTGCGTATCCGGAAATCCGGCTGGCGATCCGCGGACAGCTTGTGAGCCTCGTCGAAGACAACAAGGTCGTAGGCGTCGGTTTGCCGGTCTTTAAGGTGGCTGAACATGCGTTCCCCGGCCAAAGTGTCGATGCTGACGATGACTAGGTTGCTTTCGGATCCAAGGAAGGGATTGCCGGCTCGCGCGTCGGCGCCGCTGATGATGCGGAACGGCAGGCGAAACAGGATGCGCATTTCCCGCTCCCAGTTGCCGACCAGACCAGCCGGCGGCACAATGAGCACGCGACGGATGAGCCGGCGGGACAGCATCTCGCACACGTACAGGCCCGTCATGATCGTCTTACCAGCGCCCGCGTCGTCAGCCAGCAAAAATCGCAGGGGGGCCTGTTGCAGCATCTGCTCGTACACAGCAATGCGTTGATGCGGTAGCGGGTCGATCAACGACGTTTCCGTTGCGAACGCCGGATTGAAGAGATGACCATAGGCAAGGCGATGCGCCTCGGCGACGGCCGAGACAGCGTTCGGGTCGGCAGAAAAGTCCATGCTCGGCGGAGAGGTTGGCTCCTCGTCAGGAACAGCTTGCACGCCCTCAATCCTTTCCCTTGACTGCTTCTCAAGCTCGATGACGCGCCGCCAAGCCAGTTTGTTGGGACGAGACTGTCCGTTTTCCCACCGATTGACTGAGGCATAGGAAACACCAATGAGATCTGCGAACTGCGCTTGCGTCAGCCCCCTGGCACCTCGGGAGTTCTTGATCCTCTGCGGATAGTCGTTTGGTAGCTCGGCTGAAGTGACGAATGACATATTTATATATATGTCTTATATATCAGTACACCGTAGTATACTCCATGATTGCGTGCATAACAACATCATATATAGCATATGCTATTTAAGACGTACCGAGCCAACAAAAGAGGCCGATTCTCGAGCCGAACTACAAGCCGGCAGCTCCACTTTATAGCGGTTTGCCTTTGAGTGGACATCAGAATTTGAGCAAGGTTGTGCTTTCCTATCACCACAAAGCGTAGGGGCGAATCTCGTATTCGCCGATCCGCCCGCGACCCTCCACAGTGGGCGATCACGTCGGGCAGGATGCCCGCGAGCGCCCCTACAAAACAGGGAGCGGGATCATCAACAGAGGCCTACCTAAATGAAAGATGCTATAATTACCGTGGGCGTTATTCCGGCCAGCAGCCGGATACACGTTAGCGCTGTTTGATGCGAGTTGTCTCGACTGTGTAGACTCAGGTGAGTTCCCAGGTGCCATTCACCGCGGCCAGTACCAGCACGCGGAGGTAAAGGCTGCGACCGCCTGGGTGTAAGCCCTCCAGCCGGTCGATGGCGGGGAGTCGATTTTTGGGATCGTCGAAGGCAAGAATTTCCCCCGTACCAAGCAACACAGGGTAGTTCTCGTACTATTGTGCCCTTTGCTCAAAGAACTAGCAAAGTTTTGGCAGAGTCAAAGAAGGCTTATTGATAAACAATGTTCTGCTTATCTCTTAAGTACTTGATTTTATAATGCCGAGAGCGAGACTCGAACTCGCACGGGTTTTTGGCCCGGAGGATTTTGAGTCCTCTGCGTCTACCAATTCCGCCATCTCGGCCCATAAGTAAGATCAATGGGTTAGAGTGGGTTGTTCCTCCTGAAGAGGGGTGACTGTCATTGTTTGCGCTGACAACCGTTTACTAAGCTTGTGAGCAGCCTCGCTTAAGTCCCCCTCACTTACAATGTTATAGCGATCAAAGACATCTCTGGTCTTATGCCCGCTGATCCACATGGCCACTCTTTCCGGAATGCCTGCCCTTACCATGTTCCTCACGGCCGTTCTCCGAAAGTCATAGGGAATTTTACCCATAAGACCGGCTTCCTGGCAAGCCCGTTCCCATTTTCAAAGGATTTTGAAAATTCCTATGGCGGTTTTGGGTCTTCTGTTTAATTTGCCCCAACCCTGATGTACGAACTCCGCTATCCGTGCTATCTCGTTGCCGTAGGAGGATGAGTATGGCCAAACCCGGTCGCATTCCAGCCCAAGATTACGCCGATATTCAAAATCTGTACGCCTATTACAATCTGTGCACCGATGCCGGTGATGCCGAGGGCTACGCGGCTTGCTTTACGCGCGATGGAGAGCTGTCGGTTCCCGCCTTGGACATGCAGGTCAAAGGCCACGATAATCTTCGCACCTTCAAACTGCGAGAGAAAGCGCAGCGCGGTGGGCGCTACCGGCGACATTGGAATAGCGGGCTCTACCTGGAACCGATCGACGCCCACACCATCCGAGGCCGCTGCTACCTTCATGCCTACAACGGCGAGCCGCAACACCACCCGGAACTCGCCGACGTCGGTGTCTATGAGGACACGCTCATCAAAGAAGACGGCGAGTGGCGCTTCGCCAAGCGCATCGTCACAATGGATGCCAGCCGTTTTACCCCCCCTCCGCCAGACGCCTAAGGAGTTGAGCATGTACGAGGATCTAAGGGAAATGTCCGCTGGTGAATTGGCGGCGGCCATTGCTGCGCGTCAGCTCAGCGCCTCTGAGGCCGTGCAAGCCATGTTGGCGCAGATAGAGAGGTACAACCCAACCCTGAACGCCATTTGTACGCTTAATGAGCAAGCCAGGGCCGACGCTGAGGCGATCGATCGTCGTCTGGCGTCTGGCGAGCCAGCGCGTGCGCTCGAAGGCGTGCCGTTTGTGGTCAAGGACAATATCTTCACCAAGGGGCTGCGCACAACGTTCGGGTCCAAGTTGCTTGAGCATGAGGTGCCGGAGGAAGACTCCATCTGCGTTGAGCGGCTCAGAGCCGCCGGGGGTGTCTTAATTGGCAAGACCAATACGCCGGAGTTTGCCCATGATGTCAACACGACCAACGCGGTGTTCGGGACAACGCGCAATCCCTGGCAGGTGAACTGCACGGCTGGCGGCTCAAGCGGCGGCACCGGGTCTGCCCTGGCCGCGCGCATGGCCCCAATTGGCCTGGGCACGGACCTGGGAGGGTCGATTCGCATTCCCTGCGCCTTCAATGGCCTGAGCGGCATTCGGCCCGCTCCCGGACGAGTCGCCTTTTATCCCACCGAGTTCGGCTGGGATACTTTGGTGGCGCACGTGCAGGGACCCATGGCCCGCTGCGTTGCCGACGTGGGCCTGATGTTGAGCATTGTGGCCGGGCCGGATGATCGTGACCCAATGTCGTTGCCCGAGCAAGGACTCGATTTCGCGAAGGCGGCACGCGAGGTTAAGGCCTTGAGGGGTAAGCGGGTCGCCTTCAGTATCGATCTCAAGGGATTGGTGCCGGTGGAGCCGGAAGTTGAAGTGCTGACGCGCCAGGCGGCACAACAGTTTGAGGCCCTGGGCTGTGAGGTGAGGGAAGACTTTTTCGACACGTCGATGTTGAGAGAGATTATACACGGTACTCGTGGTTTCGGCATGATTGGCCGCTACGCCGAGCGCTATGATCGCCATAAAGATCAGATGACGCCCCCGCTTTTGACACAAATTGAGGCAGCCTTCACGCTCGATGTACGCGACGTGACCCGGTCGGAGCGGCTGCGTACGGAGTATTGGCAGCAGGTGCGCCGTTTTCTTGCCCGGTACGACTACATCCTCACGCCAGCGTGCGGCGCGCCCGCGTTTCGCCTGGACCAGCCCTTGCCCACTGAGGTCGGTGGCCGCCAGGTCGAGCGGTATTATGACATCTTTCTGACCACCTACGCGTTCTCAGTCACGGGTCTACCGGCGATGGCGGTGCCCTGTGGCTTTACCCAAGCGGGTCTGCCGGTGGGATTGCAAATCGTTGGGCCGCGACTGCGCGAAGACCTGGTGTTGCAAGCAGCGGCGGCCTATGCCGCGGCTTGTCCGCAGCATTTTGGCCGGCCGGAGATTGACTTGACGGTGGCGGTGCCTTTGGATGACGTGTTCTCGAGTCCGGGTTTTGTGGTACGTTGAAGGATCGGGCCGCCTCAGCCGTTGAGAGAAATTCGGCAACAGTATCCGTTGCTTCGGCAGCAGTATCCGTTGCTAAGGGATGCCCAGATTGGGCTTGCAATAGTAAACGCACAATTTCCAACGGACTGCCCTGCCTACAATCCTGCGCTTAGCGGAGGAACAGCACCTTCCTATTCCGACAGGGCCTCAGCGGCTTCACAATGGAGGCGAAAAAGCTCTGGCATCGTCTTCGGGGATGCTGCCGACCAATAACACGGAACCCGACATGCGTGATTTCGCCATGAGTCCTTCCTCCTTAGCCCGCGGCTACCGCCCAGCGACCTCAGGCTAGACAGCGGAGAGCGTTCTCACGGTTGCGTAGGGAGATGATAGGGATGGCACAACAGGTTTGGACCGGCTCTTTCGGACCCTGTGAGCACGGCTGGCATGAGCCGCTTTGAGGATGAGGAGAAAGGGCGCGGAATTCATCATAGTCCGGAGCGGTCGCTCCGGACTATGGCCGGATATAGGCCTGCAACCTGGACCTGTTTTTCTATTCTCTCGCTCTTCCTTACTGCAAACGGGCTAGGTCCCTATATGCTCTCCTAGACCTACCCAACGATGAGACCTTCGAAATCACCCTGTTCGCGCCAGCGGGCGAGCATTTCGTAAAAAGGCACCGCGCCATCGGGGTATGAGGTCTCGATGAAACCCTGCCCCTCGTTTTTCCCCTCTCCGTTGTAGTACCCCGGAGTGCAGGTATTTTGGTATTCGGTCATGACGGTCGGTCTGGTCACCACCTTCACCCACTCAGCCTCGGCCTCGGGGGTGGGCTCCACTGACTTTGCTTCGCGAGCGCCCACCTGCGTGATGACATGGGCGATGTGGATGGCCTGCCCGTTCAGCATATAGGTGAAGTTCGGTGCAAGGCCGGTCTGGGTGAGACCCATATGGAAGCAGTTCGGGAAGCCGTGGCTCAGGAAGCCGTGGTAGGTCTTCATGCCCTTCGACCAGTAGTCGGATAGGGACACGCCGTCTCGGCCGTACACCTCGAACTCGGCGCGCCGCGTGTAAGCCGTCCCGACCTCGAATCCCGTCGCGTAGATCAGGCAGTCCACTTCGTACTCAACACCGTCCACGACCACCGCGTTCTCGGTCACCCGCTCGACGCCTTTCCCCTTTGTGTCCACCAGCTTCACGTTGGGCCGGTTGAATGTGGGCAGGTACTCGTCGTTGAAGGTTGGGCGCTTGCACCATTGACCGTACCACGGCTTGAGCGCCTCGGCCGTCTTCGGATCGCTAATGGTCGAGGACACGCGATTGCGAATCTCGTTCATCTTCTGGTAGTCGGCGATCTCAGACATGAGGGCCATCCCTTCGTCGGAGAGGTCCGAGTCCCCCTTGCCCGAGAGAAGCGCGGAGAGCTTCTTGAAGAGGCTCGTCCATTTGTCGCCGACCAGATCTTCGTCGACGGGCAGCCCGGCCAAGATGGAGCAGAAGTTGTTGTTCCGATAGTCCTGCCATCCGGGATTGAGCGTCTTCACCCATTCCGGGTCGGTGGGCTTGTTGCCTCGTTCGTCCACTGAGGATGGCGTGCGCTGGAACACGTAGAGCTGCATCGCATGCTCACCAAGATGCGACACGGACTGAATAGCGGTAGCCCCGGTCCCAATGATGCCCACGCGTTTGTCCTTGAGTTTGTGCAAGCCGCCGGTGCTATCGCCACCGGTGTAGTCGTAGTCCCAGCGACTTGTGTGGAAGGTATGACCCTTGAACTTCTCGATCCCAGGGATCGCGGGGAGCTTGGGCCGGTTCAGGGGCCCACTCGACATGATCACAAAGCGCGCCTTGAAGACATCGCCGCGATCGGTGTTGATCGTCCAGCGCCCTTCCTCATCGTCCCAGCGCACATCCTTTACCTTCGTCTGGAAGCAGGCCCGCTCGTAGAGGTTGAAGTGCTTCCCGATCCGCTGGGCGTGCTCAAAGATCTCCGGCGCGAAGGAGTACTTTTCCTTCGGGATGTATCCGGTCTCTTCGAGAAGCGGCAAATACACATAGGATTCGATGTCACACTGGGCGCCAGGATACCGGTTCCAATACCAGGTCCCGCCAAAATCCCCGGCCGTTTCGATGATGCGAATGTCGGTGATCCCGGTCTTCTGAAGCCGAGCCGCCGCAAGGAGGCCGCCAAAGCCCCCGCCGACGATTACCGCATCGAGCTCTTCTTGAATCGCGGGGCGAGTAAAGCCCGGCTCGATATAGAGGTCCACGGCGTAGCGTTCGTGCTCGCCTTTGATTTCCTGGTATTGGTTGTTCCCGTCCGCGCGGAGACGCTTCGCGCGCTCCTCGGCGTACTTCTGACGCATTTCAGCAGGGTCGAAGCCCAGCTCTTCGGGAGTCGGAACTCCGTTCGGTTTAGATTGCACTACAGCTTCACTCATTGTGTCAGCCCTCCTTCTCGTTTAGGATGCCCTCCTTGCAGAGCATCTCAATTTCTTCGTCATTGTGGCCGAATCCGCGAAGCACCTCGGCGTTGTGACGGCCAAGTAGAGCCGCTTCGAGTCCGAGGGGTTCCGCGAAATCCGAGAAACGCCACGGGAAACCTAGTATATCGAACTCGCCGTAGAGACGATCATTGGGGCGAAGTTTTGCACATCGATAAAATTTTTGCAAGGGTAAAATAAGGTGCTCGGCCGGCACCTAAGGGTTCGAATCGGATATGGCTCCATCTACACGGCGAGCAATGACGTGATTGCAAGGGCTCAAAGGAAGTGGAGGGAAGATAAGAGGGACCTAACCCGCTACGTATGAAACCACATACACCATACGTCAGGGAGGTCCCTCATGACAGAAGTAGCTCAAAGGACAGCAGAAGCACAGGGCTGGGAGGTAGCCCACTATCCGCTCGCCGTCGTGGGTAGCCAATAGTGACCATCTTTGGGGCATGTCCCATCGGACCGCCAATTAACCGAAAAAATTTGAGACTGCCCGTCTAGACGAAAGTTTCTGGCAGTTCAGCAAAAGGTAGGCTATAGCTTCGGCGGATGATAGATGGATGAAGAAAATGATGCCGAACCAGGAGAAACTTTTTATCAACCCAAGGAGGTGAGCTCATGATTAAACTGTATACGTTCCATCTCTCTCCCAATGGCCGCAAGGTGCATATGGCTCTAGAAGAGGCTAAGGCGGCCTACGAAATCACCGCAGTGGATCTCATGAAGGGTGAGCAGAAAAATCCCGAGTACCTTAAGCTCAACCCCAATGGCAAGGTGCCTACTATAGTGGACGAAGGTCTGGCTATGTGGGAATCCATTGCCATTTTGCTCTATGTGGCAGAGAAGTTTCCTGCTGCCAACTTACTCCCTTCAGCAAGGGAGGAGCGTGCTCGGGCGTTTCAGTGGCTGGTATGGCAACCCACCACTTTTAGTGCCCCGGTTGGCTCCCTCTTTCGCCAGCTGCGCTTTACCCCTGAAGACAAACGAGATCAGAGTGTGATTGAGCAGGCACGTGTCGATGTGAGCAAGAATAGTGAGATCTTGGCAGGGGGGTTACAAGGGGGAGAATACCTGGCCGGGACGTTGTCGGTAGCAGACATAGCGTTGTTGCCTTCCCTACACCTGTTGGCTGACTTAGGCATGGCTCTACCAGAGGCAGTGGATGCCTATTACAAACGCCTCTCTACCCGCCCAAGCTGGGGGAAAGTAGTGTCGTACACCGGATAGGCAAAAGCAAGCAGTGGGCAGAGGAGGATCCCTGCCTGCCTGCCCGTGTCTTTACCTGGCCTAGGGTCGGAAAGGAGAAAAGGTATGGCTGACACAGTCCAGAGGGTTCAGTACTTCTACATTGAGGTCCCAGACAAACCGGGAGAGGGTGCCAAGGTGCTCAACCTGCTCAAGGAGGCTGGGGTAAATCTGCTGGCCTTCTCCGGCTTTCCTAAAGGCCGACGTGCCCAGATTGATTTTATCCCGGCCGAACCAGCGGCATTTAGGGCTGCAGCCAGGAAGGCCAAATTAAAGCTGGTGGGCCCCAAGAGAGGGTTTCTTATGCAAGGTGAGGATAGGGTGGGCGTGGTGGCCGAGCTTATGAGCAAGCTAGCTGATGCCGGGATCAATGTGACAGCGATTGACGCTGTAGCTGCCGGGGCTGGGCGCTACGGGGCGATTCTGTGGGTGAAGCCAGGTGATGCACAGAAGGCAGCCAGAGTCCTTGGTGCCTCGGCTCAAGCATGAGCGTCTTGGCAAGTAACAATAGAACAACTCGTGGCCTGACCAGGAAAACAAGTAACCAATGTCTCTTTTATACCCTTATGAAGCAGCCCAGCCAAACGATAGGCTGTCTCTCTCTATCCCACCTCCCGATGCCTCTCACAAGGGTTCGCCAACAGTATCCGTTCGTTTGGGTTCCGAATGTCCCCGCTGGTCCAGCATGGCTTGCAACTCAAAGATGACCCTTGTACTCTACGGCCAAAAGGAGGGAACACTATGGCTATTTTTCGGCTTTACGCAGGAGCGGATAATCAGTCCCATATTGAAGAGCAATCCTTGAGCTCGCACCCAGTGCTTACGACAGAACAAGCCACGGCCCACATTCAGTTTCGGGAAATAGAATCAGGGACCTTTTCTGATTGGCATACGGCTCCACGGCGGCAATATCTCCTGGTGCTCTCGGGTCAGCTGGAGATTGGCCTTAAAGATGGCACGCTGCAGCGTTTCAATGCTGGGGATGTGGTGCTAGCCTCAGATACTACCGGCTCTGGCCACACAACACGAGTTGTGGGCAGTGGACCGGCAATGGCAGCTATTGTACCGCTGGCTGCGTAAGAAGGGTAGCAACCCTATTCCCGATAATTTCGGAGATCCGGTTCTGACTCATCCCCACCTCGTCAGCAATCTCCTGTTGCGTCCAACCCAGTCGTGAGAGGCGGAGGATGAGGGAGTTGTGGCTGGCTTTCTGGCGGGCGCGAATGTCAGAAATCCAATCGCTCACCACTCAGGTGAAAAGGACCAGCCGTTTTTGCAGATGACCCCTGGCTGGCGGCTGTAGCCTTGAATAACGGCACTGAGGATGGCGGTGAGTTTGCGTTCCATACTCACTCTGGGGTCATGCGGTACTATAGAGGATCCCCCACTAAAGATCAGTTCCCCTGCCGTTATCAGCCCCCAAAACAACCCTGACCTTTACTGGGCAACCATGCCACCGTCTACCGCCATAGCATGCCCAGTAACAAAGGAGGCCGCCTCCGAGCATAGCCACACCACCGCCTCGGCAATTTCCTCAGGACTACCCAGCCGTCCCACTGGCTCCATGGCGGTGGCACTCTCAGCCAGTTGGGGCTGAGTGCTTATGACCCTCTCAAGCATAGGGGTACGGATGGCCCCAGGACACACCGCATTGACCCGAATTCCTAACTTGGCATACTCTAGAGCCGCCGTTTTTGTCAGCCCCACCACTCCATGTTTGCTGGCCACATAGGCTGAAGCCTCTGGAGTACCCACAAGACCTGCCACGGAAGCGGTGTTCACAATCGAACCCCCTCCTTGTTTGAGCATCTGGGCAATCTCATACTTCAGGCATAACCACACCCCTTTGAGGTTGATGCTAATAACCCGCTCCCAGTTCTCTTCGGTATACTCCGTAGTGCTGACCCAGCTTCCCTCGACCCCAGCGTTATTGTATGCACAGTCCAGCCGGCCATAGGTTTCTACCGCCTTATTGACCATTGCCTCTACTTCGGCTGCCTTGGACACATCGATTTTGACAAAAATGGCCTCGCCCCCGGCTTTCTTAATCATGCCTAGGGTTTCTTCACCACCATCGACGACTACATCCGCTACTACAACCTTGGCTCCTTCCCGAGCAAAGGCCAGGGCAGAAGCTCTACCAATCCCCGAGCCTCCACCAGTCACCAAAGAAATTTTACCTTTCAACAGTTCTGCCATTGTGATCCTCCTTAGCTTGTGTTTGTTCGCATCCAAGCGAATTTAAGATAGTTCCTCAAGCAACGCTTTGGCGTCTTTGAAGTCCGCCGTGTCAAAGTCTAGGGAAATTTTATCCGCAAGCTCTGCCTCTTGGCAAGTGCTATTCCTTGCTTCCCTTAGAGGGTTAATCCGCTTTCTTTCTACTGCGGTTGTGGCACCAGACGCGCTGGGCAAGGTCAAGGATCTTTTACGGAGTGTGTGAAAGCCGTAAGGAGCTTGCGCGAGGTTGGAGAAAATGTCACTAATTACGCTAATAATTCCCGGTGCTGTTGTCGCGGTGACCCTGTGCTGGTCGCGGGTGTACGCGGCGCGCGACGGATCGGAAAGCCAGGAAAGGAGTTCTTCATGAGAGAAGCTGTCATCGTATCCACTACCCGGACACCTATTGGTAAGGCGTACCGTGGCGCATTCAACGATACCACAGCGCCGACTATGGCCGCTCCAGTAATCAAGGAGGTGATCGCGCGAGCAGGCCTTGATGCCGGCGAGATCGACGACCTCATCATGGGGGCTGCGCTCCAGGAAGGGACACAGGGCTTCAATGTGGCGCGGCAATGTGGCGTTGCCGCAGGACTACCGGTGAGCGTTGCTGGCCAGACAATAGATCGCCAGTGTTCCTCGGGACTGATGAGTGTCTCGATGGCTGCCAAGCAGATTATTGCCGATGGCATGCAGACCGTTGTTGCGGGCGGTATTGAGTCCATTAGCCTTGTCCAGAACGATCACCAGAACGCGTACCGGCAGGAAGACCCCCTTGCTATCGGGCGGGCGCCGGCGCTCTATATGGCAATGATCGACACCGCTGAGGTTGTCTCGAAGCGCTACGGGATCTCCCGTGAGGCGCAGGACCAGTATTCGCTGCAGAGTCAACAGCGAACTGCCGAGGCCCAGCAGGCTGGGCGCTTCGACAACGAGGTCATCTCGTGCACCGTGACCAAGCTGTTTACAGACAAGGAGACCGGCACAACAACGCGGCAAGAGATTAGTATCGACCGGGACGAGTGCAACCGGCCCAGCACAACCTTCGAGGGCTTGGCAGCTCTGCGGCCAGTCATGGGCGAGGGAGGATTCATCACGGCAGGAAACGCGAGCCAGCTTTCAGACGGCATCTCGGCGTGTGTGCTTATGGAACGGAAGCAGGCCGAGCAGCGCGGCCTCCAGCCCTTGGGGATTTATCGCGGCATGGCGGTAGCCGGATGCGAGCCCGACGAGATGGGAATTGGGCCGGTCTTCGCGGTTCCCAAGCTCCTTGAGCGAAATGGCCTCCGTCTGGAAGACATCGGCCTCTGGGAGCTGAACGAAGCCTTTGCCTGCCAGGTGGTCTACTGTCGCGACCGGCTGGGGATCCCGAACGAGCGGCTGAACGTGAACGGCGGTGCGATCTCGATCGGGCACCCGTACGGAATGAGCGGGACGCGCATGGTTGGGCATGCCCTGATCGAGGGCAAGCGACGCGGCGTGCGCTATGTGGTTATCACTATGTGCGTTGGCGGCGGAATGGGGGCGGCGGGTCTTTTCGAGGTAGCCTAAAAGGAGAGTTGGGCGGGGAAGCTCGGACTGACGGCGGGAGGATTCCGGCTCTGGCTCATTGCTGCAAAGCCTACCTCCCCTCCCGCTCGACTCTTACCAAATGACCCCTGTTTCCTTTTATTACTTGCTTAGGTCTTACAGGTGAAGTCCTTTTTTTCATTCCTCAATATCAAAATTCAAGACGCGACCCCAATACGCTTCTTACCTTGTTCGCTACTCAGAAGTGCTCTGATAGCTCGTTTTTGGTTGTAAAACTGCAGCCAGATGGAAAACAAGCCCTGTTTTGATTTTTATTGTAGGACATCTGTTGCATGCTGCAACCAGCCATCGAAGTCTGGTGATGCTGTATCGCTTGCACGTCCAAGAACAACTCGGCGGATGATTGAGTGTGGCATCTTTGTTTTCTCCGCCTCGATGTCTTCTAGCCATTCCTGAATCGCTTCTAAAACATCTTCGGTTGTTGGCTTGATCTTTTTCCGACGCACTTTTCCCGCCAGTTGCCGTAAGTAGTTGTTTGTCTGGCTCTTATATTCCTCCGCCCATCGCGACGTGAGCTTCAAGAGCTTATCAAGGTTCTCCAGACGCGTCTGCTGAACAGGGTCGCCATTGACCAGAGATACATGGGAGCTATTCACCTGGACAGAGAAATTTTCGTGAGCAGGTCTCTCGTACGGGTGAAACCAATTCTCAAAAGGCCGCTGGCTTGTGCTATCAAGAGGAACCTTCTCGCCTTTGCATTCTAGCGAGTTGCACCGATGACAAACCGGAACAAGATTTTTAGGGTGGCACGATAAGGCTGGATACTTACTCTTTGGCAGCCAATGATCTACTTCCGGGCCATTCATGTCTCCATCACAAAATGGACAAACCCGACCAAAATTTTCCCTTTTGAACGTTTCGACAAATTGGTTTCGGTTGAAGCCCTGGCCTGTGTTCCTCTGTGCATCGATAGGTAAACCTTTTCGCAGTGCGATTTCATAGAACGCTTCTAGTAGAGTGCGAAGGTAGGAGACTATTTTATCCGCTCCTAAACTCTGTACAGGGGAGACCTCTGTTGGAGAGGAAACTGTCGGATCAAAGGCTTCGGGAAATGCTTGGTTTTTCTCGAAATACTCAAGGATTGCTCGCTTTTGAGCCCGAGAGGCTTTCTCAATGGTTTGTATTGCCGACAACAGATTACACCCATGATGAGTACGCTGTACAAACCTTTTAAGCCAATCGCTACAGTCTGGACGAAGCGCCGCAACCCATTCGGGGGTGACCATATCTGCGTTGGTGGCAGGATCACAGAGTTTTGTGAGAATATCCCGTTGAAGCTGGACGGCCCATTCAAGGGCAGGGCTACAGCTAGGAACTTTGATTGGATGCATCATCTTCGAGACGTTTCAGAATGGCCCGCAACTCGCTGCGATAGAATCCTGGACCAATTCTCTGGATCAATCTGGTCAGTTCTTCTCTTTGCTCCGGTCGCCAGTATCCTTCTTCGATTTTTTGCTCTAGCCACTTCCTCGCTCTTTGTCCTACGCTGTCGGGGACGTCGAACAAACGAATCATAACCTCACTGGGATCGGCGCCAAATGTTGTGGAGGCAATATCAATGCGTCTGGCCTCACCATCTTGTTTCTCAAACAAGACGATTTCATCGTTGAATACATCGGTGAGTGTAATGCTTGAGTGTGTCGAGATGATAACGGCATTGGCCGTATTATGGAGGACATCATCTATAATGCCTACAATCTCTCGCTTCCACTTGTCGTTGAAGTGGGTTTCCGGTTCATCCAAAAGGATCAAGGTGTCTTGTTGGCCTTCCATCAGATGAAACAATGCCATGCGGCCAAGATACACTTGCTCCCCGTCGGATAGCTCATCAAACAGCAAGATATCGTCTATGTCAGTTTTTCGCAGGGCGATTTGGACATCAACAAGGAGTCCTTCTTGGTGGAGACCTAGCAGCATGGTGAAGTGGTCGAATGGATGACCAGCGCGCCCGCCGAGATAATCCAGCAGCCCATCGCCGACATACTCAATAGTCTCACCAGAGCTATTCGTAAAGCTGTCCCGTGGCTTGGCTTTCAAATCGAAGAACAAGCGCCGCTTGGAACTCGGCTCCGACTCTCGGATAACGGTGGTAGCGAGTGAGAAAAAGGGCCGGAGTTTGGCCTTCTGGGCATCCGTCCAGTCATGCGGATGAAAGTCGATGGAGAACGAGACACTGACGGGCCACACCCAGCCGATTTGTGCCAAAAGGCGACGGAGTCCAGACAGTGTGTCCGGTTCCTGCTGCAAGCGAGTGATAAAGGTGGCAATATCCTCAGCAGTGTTATGTTCACGAAGCTCTTGCATCGCGAGCGGTACGGTGACAGCAAGCAGAGCAAACTTCAACAGGGTTGGCGTGATGAGCAAACAGATGTCTTGATCGAGCTGCTGTCCACTTGCTTCTTCTTCAAGCTTACGCAGCTCCTGGGCAGCCTTTTGTGCCTCTTCCGTCGCTTGTTGGGTTTGATAGGCGATTTCCTGTGTCCGCGTCCATCCGACGGGACGTTCGATCATCGTGTCGTATTCGAGAGCCTGTGACTTTATATCGACGTCAATTGCAGGAGGTTCTCGGCGGAACAAAGCATCCCACGACTCCAACGCACCGGTGGTGTATGCCAGCATGGTCCGAGGGAGCCCTGCCCGTTCTCCTGGCCAGTTGGTACCATTACGGATCAAGGGTTCCCATTCTGCCGCGCCTGCCCGTACGCGTTCGATCAGCTCACGCCAGTCAAGTCCCTGATCGTTGGGCGGAATGGGAACAGAAGATTTCCACCAGCCCAGGTTACCCCCGTCGCCAGGGTTATCAAAGAGCAATGTTTGATGTGTGTGCCCTTGTCCGATTTCGTAGATGAGGGTCACAGGAAAATGCGGACGTTTCTGACGCGCCAGCGCCAGAAACGTAGCGGTCAGGGCTTGGAGGAGGTGAGTCTTGCCGCTGCCATTGACACCAACCACAAAGTGGATTTGGCATAGTCGCTGCAGTGGCGATTCCGCACTAAAGTTGATGGCGATGTCGTTGAGCGGCGGGTAGTGTTGAAGGTGGAAAAAGCGCAGCCGCATGATTTATCGTCGCAATTCCGATAGGGATTGAGAATCGGCAGGTTGCGAAAGTTCATCCTCACGTAAGCCACGGTAGCTGGTAACATATTCGCCTTGCTGATTCGGTACCGTGATTTTAGCAATCAAACCAAGCCCAGCCAGTTGATCGAGGGCACGGAGAACATGGTCACTGGCGTTTTCTGGATGGCCGTTTGAGAAACACTGCAGAAAAAACTCATCTAAGTCTTCGGACGGCACCAATATACCGCTCCACTTCTGCAGAGCCCTCCATACAAAACTTTGCAATTCGCTCAATTGGTCCATCAGCCAATCTCGTTCAGGCTGTGGCAGCCACGGACGTTCTGTTGGAGTGCGCTCTGGGATTGTCACTTTACCACCGATCTGGCCCAGCGCCGCGTCACGAACACGCGTAGCGGCTTCTAGTTCACGATAGCGGGAGTCACGCCAAACTGAGGTAAGATTGCCAGAGAAGGCGTATTGCTGAAGAGACTGAAATAAAGTCTCAGCCTTGCACTTAGCTTCCTGTTGCTGCAGTCGCAACTGGTTAAAGCAGAGCGCAATTTCAGCAAACTTCTGTTGCAAGGGAAATGGAGGGAGAGGAATAGAAAGTTCCTTGATGATTTGCATGTTGAGGCCAGGCATCACAGCGCCACGTTTAGACACGCCGAGCCGCCTCAAGACTTTGGGGTGATTGAGAAAACAAGCCTGGAGGTATGCGGGGAGACAGCGCTTTTGGTCAAGTGTTATACAACAAAGATGTTTGGTACTAATACTTAGAGGAATATCATTCGGGACAACGGCACAACGCCCACACGTACCCATAATTGTTATAAGTACGTCACCGGGGAATACCCGATAGCGCTTCAATCCTTCATATTTTTCCTTCGTAATGAAGCGTCGCTCGGCCCACGTAAAAAAATTTTGAACTACATTGTCAATACCAAGGACAGCAATCCCTTCGTTAACGAACTCAGAGTGTAAAAGTTGGCTGCCGAAAGGCCCCGTATGGATTGCGTTCGGTTTATCTACGGCTAGGTCTTCAATCGTTTCTTGAGGCCAGTTTTCTGATTGTGACGTGCAGAACATCTCAATGAAAGCAGACTGTAAAAGCTCATCGAGCTGAGCGATAGCTTGCCGTCGTTGCTCCCGTAATGAGTCAGCCCCACGCAGGATGGCGGCGATGCGTTGCTGTTCAGGGAGGGTTGGAAGTGGAATTTGAACACGCTCTAAAAACCTTGAGGGGACTCGTTGTTGTCCGGCTGATCCGACAAAAGCTGTCCGAGCTCGGGCGCGAAACGAGGGCTGGCGGATGAAGTAAAACAAATAGTCAGGCAGAAGGTACTCTGTCGGCCTCAGCACATGAAATTCCGTAGAACCAAATCCGAGACCGTTTTTTAGGTTGGTAGCAATGGCTGCTTTGCCGTTTTCCATTGATGGCGTAATCTTCGCAAAGAGCACATCGTTCTCACGAAACGGAGTGAAACCTTTACTGACCTCTTGAAAGATCCGTGTTGTCGGGTTCGTTACTCTTCCGTCTATTTCATCGACTGCCGCCATGGGAACGAATGTGACCAAAGTATCGGGACTCGGCCTTTCAGCTGGGGGAAGCGGCGGGTTAATTGTACAAATAGCTGAGAGGCGTACCAGCTGCCATGGCTCTGGCAAGTTCATTCCCGTCCCTCCACCATCGCCAGGAGTTTGTCTAAGCCAACGACGAACTGCTGCTCTTTGGCTTTGAGTTCGCGGATCATGTCCGCCACGCTTTTGTCGCTTTGCACTGTGGCGAAGGTAAACGGTTTATACTGCCCAGCCGATAGATTCCAACCGCGCGCTTCGATACAGTCTGGATCAAGTAGCCCTTCCTTGAGATTCCGTTTTTCGTCGTAGAGTGTGATGCTCACCACATACTCAGGTCGGATGTTGCCGTGCTCATCATGGCTGCCTTTGAGCTGACCACCCTCGCTTTGCCAATCATCGTTCCGTGCATACACACGCACGGGAGCCTGCCAGCTTTTGGGTTCATCCAGTGGTTTGTCTTGTCTACGGACGCTCAGTGTACGCAGCATCACGTCGTAGCCATCGAGTTTAGCAAATTCTCTGGCGATGCGGTGGGCTTCTGCTTTGACAGCAGCTTCGGCGTAATCCAACTGCTCGATTGAGGTATCTGATGTAACCTGCTCGGCAAGCATCACGATTGCCTGTTTCAATGCTTCTTGAAAAGATTTCTGGAACAGCGGCCATGCGATGGACTCTTCCTGCTCAAACACACTTTTCTGCTGATTACATGGGGTACGGAAACGGGCAGCGTCTTTATTGAGAAGCTTTCTAGTGTGTTCGAGACGATCACTCCTTTCTTGCGGCAAGTCAAGCGTTGCTGCCGCTTCTTGGGCAGCAGCGTTGAGGCATGTGAGTGCGAGCTGACGGAGCGCGGGGTGTTCACGCTGCTCGATCAGGTCTTGCGCGTGTTGCAGGTCGGCTGGGATCTCGGCGAACAATTCATGAATTGCTGCTACTTTGTCTTTCCATTTGAGTACCTCTGGTTCAGCGGTAAAGACTTCAAGCGTGTGTTGATCAACCATGCGCCAACGTTGAGTTTCATAATCAGGCTGGGAATAAGCGAGTGGATCTGCGTTTGGGTCGTAGCGGGTTTTGAATTTTTCTAACGCATCCCAGAGGTCATTATGCTGCCCAGGGCGCTCTGTCCGTTTGGCGTCAAGAGAGAAGGCTTCTTCACTCACTTGGTAAAACCAGACGCTCTGTGTGCGCGGCGCATCAACTGTCTTCCACGTATCGTGATCTTCTTTGCGGGTTTCCTTCTGAAAGACCAGAATCGAGGTCTTCACGCCAGTATAGGGTTGGAAAACCCCAGCAGGAAGGGAAATGATGGCTTCGACGAGATGTTCGGTGAGTAACTCGCGACGTAGATGGAGGTGGGCTTCCGTACTGCCGAACAGTACGCCCTCTGGTACGATAACGGCACAGCGTCCACCAACGCGGAGCAAGTCGAGCATAGTCCAGATAAACAGCAACTCACTTTTATTGGTGATCACCTGGGTCGCTTTTCTGCCGGATTTACCAGCTGCAGGGAAGATCGAACGTTCGAGGTCTGCGGCGTCTACTGTTCCAGTAAATGGTGGATTCGCGAACACTCTGTCATAGTTTTCAGATTGGAGGATCTTCTGCAGCGGATCATCACCTTTACGTTTACCAAGACTATCACGCTGATAAATGTGGGGATTCTCGATGCCGTGAAGAATCAGGTTCATCCAGCCAATACGAACCATTGTGCGATCATTATCGAGGCCAACGAGATGATCCCCTTGGTGAATATATTCGTCTTGCTCTGGATTCAAGCGATCGCCATACGTCCGATGTGGAGTTCCGTCCCATTCAATGCGAAGATTCTCTGGATCGGTATGTTGCTTGAGAATGTAACTCAGAGTGGAAAAAAGAAAGCCACCTGTGCCTGCCGCTGGGATCGATCAAACGGTCTCCCGGCTGGGGATCGAGCACCTCCACCATAAAACGAATGATGTGGCGTGGGGTGCGGAACTGCCCATTCTTCCCGGCAGTGGCGATTTCAGAAAGTAGATATTCAAAGGTATCGCCCATGACGTCAGCAGTCGCGCCCGTCGTGTCCACGCGATTGAAAAGACTGTCGATCAGTTCAATGGCTTCGCTCAAGATGACACCCTTGTTAGGATCGAGTTGGAAATAGGCATCGCTCATGCGCTGGCCAATGGCTTCGATGCCGTTCGCCAAACCATTGGACTCAGCAAATTTCTTTTCCAGCTCTCGCAACCAAGGAAAGACAACGTCTAGCAAATGCTTGGGAGTGCGATTGTGCTTGATGTAGCTCCATTTACATTCTTCCGCATCTTTGTAGATCGAAGGCTTCCCCTTGCTGACTCGCTCATTATCGAGCGCCTCCAGCCGCTTGAGGAAGAGCAAATAAGTGATCTGCTCAACTGCGACCAACGGGTTGGTAATGCCAGCGGTCCAGAATTTGTTCCATAGGGAATCGACTTTCTTTTTGAGTTGTGGAGCGAGCATTGCCATAGTTTTTCCTCAATAGTCCTTCATCAGTAGTTATGCCGCTTGACCCACCAAGCGGTTGGCAAAATCAATAATCTTGTCGATCTCTTGCGGTTTGAAAAGCACCTCAACCGCGCCGACGCGGGAAAGTGGCGGCTTGCGCAGTTGATCATGCGAAATTTTTGCATGCCGGAGAACGGCTGCTCGCACACCGCGCAAGAAATTGATCTGGCTAGCACTCAGAAAACCATGGTCTGCAATAAACCATTCAAACTCTGCTTGGATGCGCTCTTCCCAGGTTGGCAACTTGGCAATTTCTAAAATATGACGTATGAAGTCTGGCAGGCTTGCAGCAGGCTGTTGGTAGACCTCGCGCAAAATGTCTTCCGTGATAAACAAGTCCGCTTGATTGAGCGCACGAGCAATATCGTTGATATCATTCTCGTTCAACTCTTCGCCGCGTCTGAGTTTGATGAGCGCTGGCAAGTCCTGCGCGAGACGCCGCACATGCGCTTCGACCTGCTCGCGATAGCTGTCGACGAGGGCCCCCTCGCCACTTGGACTATAAATAATCCAGCGGCGGCGAGCAATTTGATCTGGCAGGTTGAGTTCAACCATCTCGCCGCGGTTGCTTTGGCGGAAGCGCATAAGCGGGGCAAAGGTGTCCTGCAGATCATCGAGCCGTGACGCCTCAAGGTGCGACCAAAAGCCTGGACTGAGCACCCATGCGCGTTTGTCAGCGACCGCTTTCACCTCTTGAATATTTTCCGCTAGCGTCTTCACGGCATCTTGCACATTTTCTGACAAGCGCCTAACTTCGTCTTGGCGTCCAGCGAGAAACGCAACGGCGATTCGCTCTACTAAGACCCGAAACTGAATTTCACTTAGACTGGTAGCCCAATAGTAACGGAGCAGTGGAGCAATGGTCTGTGAGAGGTGACGACTGGTCGCTTCGTCTGGTGCTGGCCAGTCGTCCAAGAGCGTACAAACCGCTTCGCAATGCGGTCGGACATTGACATTATCAAGCGGGAGCGTTGAGAGCATTGCCTGCATGGCTCGCACGACGGAAGAGTCATTTTCCCCGTGACCACGCAGCAGAAGGCGTTTTTCCAGTCGCAGACGAAACAACCGAACAGGAAGCGGTTCTGTCGGGCGATCGGTTTCGCCTTCAGGATTGAGTCGAAAGTAGGCAAAATTGTTCCAGCAATCGATAATGAGGAAATCTCTCTTCACATCGCCTGTACGCGGGTCTTTATAGAGCCGAGTCCCGCGGCCAATCATTTGCCAGAACTTTACCCGGCTGAATACCGGCTTGGCGAAGACCAGGGTTTGAATCGCCGGGACGTCCACACCGGTGTCGAGCATATCAACCGAGAGCGCGACGCGAGGCATGTCTTTAAACTTGAAGTCGTCCAGGGTTTTGTCTGCCCGTTCCATGTGGCTGTCAATGATTTCGGCGAGTCCCCGACGTTGGTAATCAGGGAAGAGGCGATTAAAGCTTTCGTACAGCCGCTTCGCGTGGGCATGGCTTACAGCAAAAATGATGCTTTTGGCTGGCATGCCCAAGACATCTTTCCGGCACTTCTCCATGAATTCTCGTACGATCGCATCATTCGTGCCGGTATTGGTGACTCTCTGTTCAATGTCCGTCCCTTCAAAGTTTAACTCTTCGATGTTTACCCCTTCAGCAGTGATTTGCTGTTGTAAAGGGAGGGGGAGGTGGTCTCCCTGGATGCCAGCGATTTGGAAGCGAGTCTGTGCCTCCAGCACTCGGTAGTTGACCAGATTGCTATCTGCAACTGCTTGCTCAAAGGGATAGTTGAAGGTGGGAGCCCCGTCTTCGCAACCAAACAACTGAAAGGTGTTATGATCAATGAAGTCGGTTGGGGTAGCGGTCAGGCCAATTTGTAGCACATCAAAACGATCAAAAATGACCTTGTAGTGGTTATAGATCGAACGGTGGCTTTCGTCAGCAATGATGAGATCGTAATAGCCGGGGGAAAGCTGCTCGAAAGCCTGCATCATGCTCGGGTAGGTGGCCATATGAATACGCGCCGCGCGCGGGATCTCACTTCCTTCTATGCGCCCGATATTTTCGTTCGGCAAGTAGGTCTTGAATTCACTAGCTGCCTGGCGCACCAGCTCACGCCGATCGGCGAGGAAAAGCACCTGCTGCACGCGCTTAGCTCGCAGGAGTAAATCAATTAGCCCAATGACTGTGCGGGTTTTTCCTGTCCCTGTTGCCATCACCAGCAAGAATTTGCGATGAGCAGCCTGGATGGATTCCGTAATTCGGCGGATCGCTTCTAGCTGGTAATCCCGGCTTGCGATTTTGGTGTTCACCTCGACCTGACTTAAAGGAATGCTGTAACGCTTCTGGTAGGAAAGTCGTTCTAGGTCTTCCCGGGTGAAAAATCCGCTGACTTCACGAGGAGGATAGCGGTCTCTATCCCAGAAGAGAATGGTTTGGCCGTTAGCGAGGAAGATAAAAGGATCGAAACCAAGCTGACCTCGTATGAGATCGGCATAATCTGCGGCTTGCCTTTTTCCGGCAAGGGCGTCTCTACTCGTCCGCTTGGCCTCGATGACAGCGAGCGGCTTCCTGTCCCTCCCCAGCAGCACATAATCAGCGAACTCTGGGGTTTTCTGTCCATAGTCAGCTTCTCCTTCAGAAGAAACAAGTAAGTACTCCTCCACAATTTTTCGTTCGACTGCCCCCCACCCAGCGCGGGCGAGCTGCTGGTCAATCAACTGCTGGCGTGTCTGGGATTCATTCAGAGCAGAACGGGGCGAGGCCATGGTTGTTTGCATTTTCTATATGCTTACGTCGAAGCGCTAGGAGGGATGAAACGTTGAGCTTACTTATCTAACACAGTGTCACATCCACCATAAAACTTGGCAGTGGGGTTCGCTCTTGTAGCCACAGCGTAGGCAGGCCCGCCTTATCTTGGTCCCGTACTCCTCATAGAAATCTCCGAATCTTCAAAGCCACAGCTTGCACACTATATGGTGTCTTTACTCCTCTCCGGTGACAAGAGGAATGGGTCTACACTGCCTGAGATATAACCTGGTAAAGTTTTCCCATCTTGAGCTCTCCTACCTATCAAATTTGAGAGAGCCGGTAAGCATGTGTTGTCGTGCCTTTCCGGTGACACCGAGCTAACCACTGCTCAACAATGCTCCGGGCTAAAGTAGTATGGCCAACGCCTCTTTGCTTCGCAATCATCCGTAGCGTCTCCAGATCCTCTTTCGAGAGTCGCAGGGCAATTTGCTCTGTCCTCGCTGGCCGGATCACCACATCGAGCTCTTCCAACTCTTCGGCGAATTCCTCCACACTATGGCGCCCCCAGAAATCATGTTCTTCACGATCATTTCGGAAACTCGGCAGCTTGGTTTTTTTTGCTTGCCATCATATATACCTCCTTTGCTACGTTGCCAGGCGCGATAGCTACGAATCTCACTAGCATCCGCTACATTCTCAACATCGATATCGCGTTATACCCTCTACTTATTCCCGGACACAGGGGATTATCCAAACGATCCTGAGCCGGAGTCCAGAAATACTTGTTCTTCTTTGGTAGAGTCTCGCCTGAGAATGGCGTTGCGATGCGGAAATCGACCGAAACGTTGAATAATCGCAAGATGTCTGCGAGCGGATCCAAGGAACGCTTCCAGTAACTCTTGCCAGGCGGCAGGGGCCGGGGAGATCAACTCTTCGAGCCAACGCACCGACTCCTGCTGTAAGGAGAGTTGCTCTGCATGTTGTAGGGGCATCAGGAAGGTTGATGCTCCCCTTTTCACTTTGCCTTGCCGAACCCTACCATCTTTACTGCCCATGTGCGAGTGGATAGTGGCTGAAAAGGGGATATTGCGGGGCTTAGAAGGGAGGTTGAGCTACTATGGATATGCGGGCTGCGGGGAAAGGGAAGATGATTGCTCATTAACCCATACACCTGTAAGGTCATCTGAATGACTACCCCAGACTCCGTCGATCCTGATGGGGAAAAGCAGTCGCTGCCCATATCCGGGTCAGCATTTGCCTATCAGGGATTTCAGCGCTATTGGATAGCGCGGCTGTGCGCAACTCTGGCAACACAAATGCAAGCGGTTGCGGTTGGTTGGCAGGTTTACAACCTGACCCAGCGTCCTTTGGATTTAGGCTTGGTCGGATTGGCGCAGTTCCTTCCCGCCTTTGGCTTAGCCCTTCTCACCGGCCATGTTGCCGATCGCTACAGCCGCCGCCATATACTAGCTCTGTGCACCGTCCTGGAAATGATCTGTGCCTTGTTGTTCTTGGTGCTTACCATTGTGGGCAATACTAATAAGGTATTGATCTTTGGGATTCTCTTCCTCTTTGGGATCGCCCGTGCCTTTGCCTTCCCAGCCGCAGTTGCGCTCATACCGGGTCTTGTCCCCACACCCTTGTTTGTAAATGCGGCGGCCTGGAGTTCTTCTGCCTCGCAAGGCGCAACAATAATCGGCCCGGCCATAGGCGGGTTTCTATATGCCGTTGGTCCCGAAACGGTCTACGGCTGTTGTGCGGTACTTCTGCTTGCCTCTGCGCTGCTGGTGAGTTTTATTCAGGTAGAACAGGTTATAACCAGTCGCAAGGCTGTAGCCTGGACGTCGGTGGTCGCGGGCTTTGCCTTCATTCGCAGCCAGCCCATAGTCCTGGGCGCAGTCTCCCTCGATCTCTTTGCCGTGCTCTTGGGCGGGGCAACGGCCCTGCTCCCGATCTACGCGCGGGATATCCTGCATGTGGGGCCGTGGGGACTTGGTCTTCTGCGTAGTGCCCCTGCTGTAGGCGCTCTTACTATGGCATTGCTACTCGCTCGACAACCGATCTCCCGGCATGCCGGTCCCGTGTTATTAGGGACTGTAGGAATATTTGGTGCTGCCATTATCGGCTTTGGGCTTTCCCACAGCCTATGGCTGTCACTGGTGATGTTGGTCATTCTGGGGGCGTCGGACATGGTGAGTGTGGTGATCCGCCGGGTGCTGGTCCTGGTTGCGACTCCCGACGAGGTGCGTGGACGGGTTAGTGCGGTTGAGTCGGTTTTCATTGGTGCTTCCAATGAGCTGGGGGAGTTCGAGTCAGGAGTGACCGCCGCGTGGTTTGGTGTTGTGCCCGCTGTGGTGCTCGGGGGTATGGGGACTCTGGTTGTGGTGGCGCTCTGGGCTTGGCTCTTTCCCCAATTACGGCGGGTCGATGCGTTGGAGACGCCAGAATAAGAAAGGCGGGAGTCTCTTTATGCCCTTGCTCTGCCTGCTGATTGTTTTGAGTCGGGTGGAGTGAGAGAGGTGATTTTTTCACCTCTCCCCTCGGTTAGCTCTATGTCTGAAACAGTGAAATAAATTTCCCTGACCAGCCAGGCAGATGAGGACGTTGACCAGGGCTTAGTTGGGGGCCCAGGCCAGTGCGCGTACTTCGCCGAACTCCCGATGCACCTTCTTCCACGACTCACCCCCGTCGCTGCTAGTGTAGACATAGCCGTTGAGGCTATTGGCTACAATAAAGTTCGGGTCCGACGGATGGGTGGCAAACCAGTAGATTGTGGAATTGGGCTCCACCGGCAGGGACACCGCTTCCCAGTTCTTCCCTCCGTCTTTAGAACGCTGGATGGCTCCTGTCTGTCCTGGGACAAAGTCCCCGTTGCCCACAAAGATGACGTCCGGGTCGTCTGCCTTTAGGGCCATACCGCGGCAGTAGGAGATCTGGTCCTTCTCATAGAAGCGAGGGAATCCGTGTAACGCCCAGCTCTCGCCCTCGTTCGCACTGGTCCAGATTCCATCCGGAGTGACGGCGTGGATTTTCGTTGGCTGGCTCAGGCCAATGGCTAGGCTGTGAATATCCTGGTTAATCGGATCGCTGCCGAGCGCGGGCAGATGCGTCCAGGTATCTCCACCATCCTGGCTGCGGTAGACCCCGTCTATCTCCACCCCTACCCAGACAGTGTTGTCGTCCCGAGGATCAAACAATATGGCGGTGACCTTGGGCGCGCCAGCCAGGCACTGCTCAGCTATATTTATGGACAGCTGTTCCCACTCCTTGCCCCCATCCCGGGAACGAAAAACACCTGGAGGTTTGGTGCCAGCAAAAATAGTATCAGGATCTCCCGGGTGGATGGCCACAGACCAAATTTGTAGACCCTCCATGGGGGATTCCAGCAGTTCCCAACTCTTCCCCCTATCCTCACTCTTGTAAAGCCCAGCTTCAGAGCCAGCCAAGATATAGTCAGGATTGCGAGGGGAGACGGCCAAAGCCCGAATCTGGATTTCCCCGGGCTCAGCGTGGAAGGGCAGCTTCATTCGGCTTCTCTTCCAGGTTTCCCCGCTGTCGCGGCTGTACCAGACGCCAGCGCCAACAGTTCCCAAACAAATTGTATAGTCTTTTTCCATGGCTATGACCTCCTAGCAATAAAAATATAGGTTACCCGTATGCTATAGCATCCATGTCCTTTTATACCAAGTCGACCTTGCAATCAGTGAATGTTAGGCCGGGAGAGCCCTCCCGGTCAGTTTCTCAAGTAGACGATCAAACACCGCATCGGCCCGCTGGTGAACTTCATTCGAGGTAAGCGGTTGGATGGGGTGTTCGACCAGAATCACCTCAAAATTGGGCAGTCCCAGAGCCTTGGCCTGAGCGCAGGCAGCGTTGGTGAACTCCGTGGTGGCAAAGACCGCTGTGGGAATGCCGGCTTTTTCAAAAAAGACGCCGTCGTGCACACTGCACGTTGTACACGACCCTCAATCGGCCAACGCCTCAATAATAAGGTCACACTTTTTCTGCAATTCCCCACGTATCTCCTCTGGTGCCGGGCGGGCAAAGGTGGGTTTCATACAGCGGATGATTTCGCGGGGCTGGAACTGCTCTGCCAGCCTCTCGGCCACGCGGTCCAGGAAGAAATTGCCTTTGGCTTTGCTAATATCCAGCAGGCCAATAACCTTGCCATTTAAATCAGGCACCCGTTCTGCCAGTGCGGCAACACCATTCGACGGTGCCGCCGTAGGATCATATAGTTTAGCCATACCCTTAACCTCCTTTTCCTTAGTTTTCCTCAATGGGCACTGTCACTAATCGACTGGCACCAGCACCGCCGCCCCAGCCGCACATATGGACCGTGAAACGGCCAGCTGTGCCACCGGCCACCACTACAATAATGCCTTCCGGTGACCTAACCTTGGGAATAAGGGTGACATCGCTGGTTGCATTCAGCCAGCCCGGTAGACGTTCTCGCGTGACCCCTTCACTGCCGTCGGGACCAGGCAATAGTTCACTCAGTGGCCGGCGTACGTTCTCATAGAAAAAGCGCTTCACGTCTTTTTTGCTCATACCGTTCTCAGCAATAGTTTTGGCATGCTCAGGCCCAATGACAACAATATAGTTATCCGCAAGATAGGTCTTATCACTCCAACCTACCGCTATACTGGCACCTATGGTGCTCAAAATGCCACGAGCCGTCCGGCTGCCGTGATTGCTCACACACTGCGGAGCATCACAACAGTAGACACTTACGGTGCTTTTCTTACGATCATAGCCCTGTTCTACATGTAAAGGTTCCCAAGGACTCACTTCCTCGTACTCTCCGATGCAATAGGCATATTTACCCGGATGTCCCATAGCCGACTTATCAATTTCACCCGGATGTGCTCCTCCCAGGTTGACCATGATCAGGCGCAACGCTCGACCAATGGTGGCGTTGGCTCGCCACCCCGACCCGAATACCCCGGCGGCGCAGTTAATGTTGAGCCGCTGGCGTATGGGACCGTTGATAATAAACAGTGGCGTGGCCGTGTGCGTGGTACCCTGCACGCCGTGCAAGTTAGCCCGTTCATCACACATGGCCTGTACTCCCGCCAACACTACTGGCAAGTAGGCCGGTTTACAGCCGGCCATGACCGCGTTAACGGCAATCTTCTCGACGGTTGCTTCACCGTAGTTGGGCGGCACCAGGGTAATCACTTCGTTGGCCGACCGGGTTGTGGCTGCCAGCATGTGCTGCATACGCTCTTCCGTGGGTGGGACCACGGGTAGTCCATCAGTTACCCCTTTGTCAAAATAAAACTCAATGGCATCGATCTCTTCTCCCAGCTCATACCCGCTCGCGTTTGTTGTATCTTGCGCCATAAGCTCTCCCTATAAGCAGCAAATCTATGGTTTCCTACTTCTGTCGGCTCAGGTACGAAAATGGGGGATAACCTTGGTGGCAAACCGTTCCATCGAGCGCATGAGTTCTCCATGGTCTAGCCCACCCAAGTCCATATACATTTGCAAGTGTGTCACCCCCAGCTCCTCTTGCAGGATGCCAACTCGTTCCACACACTGAGCCGGGTCTCCACACAACACTAGGTTAGGATACATTTGTTCAAACGTCACATGCTTTAGCCCCTCTCCCAGATGTCGCCAGGATTCGTACTGCTGGGCAGGTATCTCTTCCGAGGGAGCAATGAGTGTAGCCACAAAGCGTAAGTAACGCATGTAGTGTGCCTCCCACTTGCGCCGGGCCTGTTCGGGGGTTTCGTCTATAAAGCCATGATAGGCGCCGGCAATCTCTATGCCCTGGAGGGAATGACCGGCCTGGGTTAATGTCTCCCGATAAAGCTGAACCTGTTCCTTGAAGGCGCTTAGCGGCATGGTAAAAAGCGCCAGCATCAGGGAGTGTCCCTTCTTACCCGCAGCAATAAAGGATTCCCGGCTGAGGGCCGCGGCCATATAGATAGGAGGGGCGGGTTTTTGCAGCGGCCGGGGAAGAATAGTTATATTGTGAATGTTGTAAAATTTCCCCTCATAGGAGAAGGTCTCTTGGGTCCAAGCCCGTTCGATGACCTCTAATACCTCGTTAAACCGCTCCCGGCTCTCTACCATTGATTGGTTAAAGCCGTCATAGATACCTTTTATGAACCCTCGGCCTACGCCAAAGTCGAGGCGCCCTCCGCTCAGCAGATCAAGCAGCGCGTAGTCTTCGGCCAGGCGAATCGGATCATGATGGGGCAGGAGCGCTACCGCCGTGCCAATGCGCATCTTTTTGGTGCGCTGGGCAAGGGCTGCGCCCACCACCTGGGGAGCCGGACAAATATAGCGGTTAAAATGGTGCTCACCGATCCACACCGAGTCATATCCTAGCTCTTCAGCGTAGACAGCCTCGTCAAAAAAATCCTTGTAGTACTGTTCTTCGGATTTGTCCTCTAGATAATGGTCTGAGAGAGTTAGAATACCAAATTTCATAGTTTCCTCTTTTGCTTCTACGGGTAGCTTCTCAGCCCCTTGCTCTTGCCAAGCAAACGCTAGTTTTCCTCGTTTCCTAAACCCGCTATAGCTATGTCTCCAATCCCTGCATGCTCTCGTGCGCTTTGATCCGCTCAATCCAGGCTTGCACATTCTTGTAAGCCGGATTGAGCGGCGTACCCAATTCGTCCAGCATAATAATGCGCGGGGCAAAGCATATGTCCGCCAGGGTGAAAGTGTCCTGAACCAGATACTGCTTGCCTTGCAGATGCTTCTCCACGCGGGTCAGGGAATCCTGAATCTGCTGGCGCATTTGTGCCAGGCGCTCGGGCTCAAACGTCCGCCAGCCTTTGTTATGGATAAAAATAGCCTCGGCCGGACCCAGGAACATGTTGTCTCCGTAGTCCTCCCACAACCGTACCTCGGCACGTCCCAGAGGATCGCGAGGTATCAACGGTGGATCAGGGAAGCGATCCTCCACATACTCGTTAACAACCGTAGACTCATAAATGATCCCGCCATTGTCAATAAGTACGGGAACTTTGCCATAGGGATTGAGGGCCAGGAACTCGGGTGTTTTGTGTTCCTCTTTAAGGAGATCAACGTGGATCGGTTCCCACGGGATTTGCTTCTCGGCAAGTGCGATCCGCACTTTTTGGCAATAGGGTCAGGTGGGCCAGTGGTACATCTTAAGCATCAGGGTTTCCTCCTCTGAATTGTTCTTCTACCCATCGAATCACCGCTGCGGCGATGGTCACAGCTCTCTGATATTCCTCATCGGTCACGGGTTCGATAAGACCAGGATAACGGCTGACCACTGCAAACCGAGTCAGGCGTCCTGCTTCTCTTACTGCCTCTGGAATCTCCTCACCAGCTTCTTCGAGCAGAGTAAGCAGTTTAGCCAAGTCATGGGTATATGGGAAGGTAATTCCATACTTGATCAACAAGGCTTTCATAGCTTTTTCCACAGCCTGTTGAGCGTCAAAACAAAGGTCCTCCAGATAGACCCCAGGAATCTTCGCCTTTGCCCGAGTCAGGTTGCTCCGGGCACGGTTCAGCCATTCTCTGGGATCATCCGGCGGAAACCGCTCAGGCGGCATAGATCTCTTTGCCCTCTCTCAAAGCCGGAGCAATTACCAAAGGATGGCTATTCTGGTAGCGTTCAACATCCTCGGGTGTGACCACGATCACATCGACGGCTTGGCCCACACCAATCAAGTTCATGTAAATGGCCTCCGTGAGATGCCCCCGATGAAACTGGCCTCGCTTGATTATCAGGATGTCTATGTCGCTGTTCGGCCCCATGGTTCCTCGCGCTGCGGAGCCAAACAGAATAATCCGTTCGGGCTCAGCTACCTTGACAATCCGGCGGACGATTTCGTCTAGCACTTCTTTGGGAACTCTACGGGATTCTTGCATATAGCCTACCCTAGCGATCTCTCCTGGCCCGCAACGGTTCTATTTCCCCTGAAACTTGGGCCGCCTTTTCTCCATAAACGCGGCCACGCCCTCCTTATAATCACTGCTAGCAAAACATTGGGCGGCCAGGGCTCGGACTCTTTCTATGTCCCGCTGGGATGGCACTTTAAGGCTTTCGCGAATAGATACCTTGTGGGCCGCAACGCTCAGCGGCGCGTTGTCAGCCAGCTTTAGCGCATAATCACGAGTGTAATTTTCCAGCTCGGCCTTGGGTAAGACCCGGTTAACCAGCCCCATATGATATGCTTCTTCGGCGTTATATACCCGAGCGGCCAGCAGTATCTCCGTGGCATTAGCCGGGCCAACAATGTGCACCAGCCTCTCCACCCCACGTTCTAAAGGATAGGCAATGCCCAGGCGAGCCGCCGGAATACCAAACCGAGCATCGTCTGAGGCCAGACGTAGGTCACACATTACGGCTACAGAACATCCTCCCCCCATACAAAACCCCTGAATCATGGCGATCACGGGTTTCTCCAGTTCCAGGAGAGCTATCAGAGCCTTTCCTGTGGATCGATCATACTCAGCCATGTTGGCAACGTCGAAGCGCACCTTGCCAAACTGCGAGATGTCGGCTCCGGAGATAAAAGCCTCTTCGCCTGCTCCGCGAAGAAGCAGAACTCGTAGGTCGTTATCTGTTGCCACCTCCTCTAGCAGCTCGGACAACTTTTGCCACATCTCCAGGCTGACGGCGTTACGCATCTGCGGCCGATTGAAAACAATCCAGGCAAGTGGGGGTTCTTTGTGAAGATAAAGGGGTTGATCTGTCATATTATGGTTACTCCTTTTCTGACGGCTGAACGCTTACCTTAGCGAAATGCCGGAACAACTTCCTTGGCCATAAGACGAAGATTTTCCTGCATGTCTCCCGGCCGGCAGGCCCAGGCAAAGAGAATGGTCTCGGCTCCAGCGTCCATATACTCTTTTAGCCGTTTCTGGCAGTCTTCCGGCGTGCCATAAAGAGCATAGCGGTCAACCAGTCGAGAAAAATCCTGCGCATAGTTTCGACCCAGACGCTCGGCTGCCACTTGTTTGGCTTCCTCTCGGTCCTTGTAGACAGCGCTAAATATAAAAATACCTGGGCGAAAATCGCTCAGGTCCCGGCCATTCTCCTGGGCCAAGCGCTTAATGGTATTAAGGCTCTCGTTCAGCTGTTCCGGGGTGTACATATATGGAATCCAGCCATTGGCATAGAGGGCCGTCCTCTTCATGGCCGGCTCTTTTCTTCCTGCCACCCATATGGGGGGATGGGGTTTTTGTACCGGAGGGGGTTCCAGGGTCACATCAGAAAACTGAGTGAATCTCCCGTTAAAAGAAACATTTTTTTCTGTCCAAAGCTTCTTGATGACCTCAAGCGCCTCATTGGTCCGTGATCCCCGCTGGTTCACCGGCACCCCACAGGCCTCAAATTCTTTGGGGAATTCTCCGCCAACGCCGATGCCCAGGTGAAACCTTCCTCCGGAGGCAACATCCAGGACCGACGTCATCTTGGCAAGAAGCGTGGGTTGGTAGAGGGGCACCAGCACCACTGAACTCATAAGCTTAATCTTCTTTGTCGCCCCGGCTGCCACAGAAAGCGCAATCAGAGTGTTGGGAACCGGGTTGTGGAACATCACATGCTCCCCGCAGGCAAAGTAATCAAACCCCAATTCTTCTGCCTGCCTGGCAGATTCAGGGATATCGGTTGCCGAAGTCATTGATACCCCAAACTCAAGCCTTGCCATATTTTTTCTCCTTTCCTCGTACTTCATACCTCTTAAAGGCAGGTAGAGGCAACCCTTGTTAAGCGATGTTGACAGAGAAATCTTCCCTCCTTTATGGTAGCAAGAACAGCCTATCTAAGAGACCGGCCGGGGAGGGTAAGGTGGCAATGTCTTATTTCCACAGAGTTGTTGAGGAAAGAATTCGTGAAGCCCAGAAAGCCGGGGCGTTTGACAACTTGCCGGGTAAAGGAAAGCCCTTACAATTAGAGGACATGAGCTGGGTGCCCGAAGACCTGCGCATGGCCTACCATGTGCTCAGGAATGCTCATGTTTTGCCTCCTGAGGCCCAACTGCGCAAAGAAATCCATACCCTGCAAGATCTGCTTAAATATGTAGAGGACGAGGAAGAACGTAAGGCCATGCTCAAAGATGTTGAATGGAAAGTCATCCGCCTCGACCTCCTCAGGCGTCGCTCTTTCTCCGCGCCCACCGCTCGGTTTTATGGCAAGAAAATTGTGCGCAAATTTTACCGCCGGTAGAGGGAATGAGCAGTGGTCTTACCGGTGACTACCTTACTTAAACAAGTTAGCCGGCGTCACGGTTCAGGGTAGGGAACTGGGACTAGCTGGTCTGATGCGGTTCGGACATCTTCGTGCCACAGGTCGAGCAGTTTCCTGGCAATCGGGCCAGGCTTGCCATCGCCGATAGGCTGGCCATCCCACTGTACCACTGGCGCCACCTGGATCGAGCTGCCGATCAGCAACATCTCCGCGGCCTTGCGTCCTTCCTCTACAGGAACATCAGCAATCACAATATCCCGCAAATCACCCTGCTCTACTAAGCTTCGGGCCAGATGAAATATGCGTTGCACAGTAATCCCAGAGAGGATGGCATCAAAGGGGGGATGACGGAACACCCGGTCCTTAGTGACAAAGGCCACATTCATATTAGAGCTTTCTGCCACCATCCCGCGCTGATCAATAAAGATGCCATTATCGGCCCCACGGTCTTTGGCCTCAAGCACCACCAGCACATTGGGCAAGTAATTGGTTGATTTGGCCCGCGCGAAAAACGGTGGCTTGATGGGGACCGTACTGGTGACTACTTTGATTCCCCCGGTAAAGAAGGAGTCGGGGTAGGGCTGTCCGCCGAAGATCATAACGTAAAAACTACTGCCCACACACTCAGTGGGTGCCAGGCTAAAGCCGCCCGGCCCGGCAGAGAGCCAGTAGCGCACCGAGCCGTCACGGCGACCACTAGCTGCTGCTGTATCAAGAATAATCTGGCGTAACTGTTCCGGCGTGAAAGGCAGGGGGATGCGTGCCATGTCAGCCGAGCGCAAAAAGCGCTCAAGGTGCTGATCGAGTTGGTATAAGCTGCCGTGCGCCAGTGTTGCTGTATCAAACACGGCGTGGCCACGGTGTACCATATGGTCATCAAACGGTAGAACCATGAGCGCCGGGTCAGTAATAATGCCTCCCAGTACGCTGGAGTACATGGCATAAAAATTAGCTGTCTTAGGGTGTACTGTCTGACGCAGCCGTGCTATGGCTTCGTCCGTGGTCAATCTAGCAGTCCGTTCGATCCTTGGCATATTCAACCCTCCATTTAACTTCTCCCGCCAGCAGATAACCTCACATTCCCTTCTCGGCAAACAGGGCAGGAAGTGATTCTCATTGAAGGCGAGCAGTGCTGTGGTCTTTGCCTTAAGCCTGCAAGTAATAATGACGACACTGTGCCCCGTATGAAGGAAGAGCTAGGGAATAATCGTGAATTGGCCTTTCGCGTATTCTGGGATAGGAAAAGCCTTCTTGCAAAGTCCTTTTCCTCTACATAGTATCTCCTCATGCAAGCCTTTTTGTGTCAGTTTTTCGTTTCTTTTAACCCTTATCAAGTGGGCTGTCTAGTAAAATCCGTATAGTTTCTTAGCGTCCATTCCTGTCATTGAACATGATCATACAATGCCTCATCCTGGTTGTTTCTCTAGCTCTAATTATTAAAGGCGGCGACCTGTTCGTCTCGGCCAGCGTGCGAATTGCTGAATTTCTGCGTCTGCCGCGTGTGGTGATTGGATCGACTCTTGTCAGCCTGGCAACAACTTCACCGGAACTGGTGGTTTCCATTATGTCGGGGCTCAGAGGGGAATCGGGCCTGGCTGTGGGCAACGCAGTCGGTTCCTCGATCTGCAACCTCGGATTGATCCTGGGTTTCACGGCGTCGCTGAAGCCTATCGACGTACATCCACGTACTCTTCGCACTCCTCTTGTGGCCATGTTCCTGTTTGCAGCGGTGTTGTTCTTCATTACGCTTGACCTGCGGCTTTCTCGCCTTCAGGGGGCCATCCTGCTGGTGCTGGGTTTGGGATACTTTGTCTATGATTTCAGCCAGCACAAAAGGGATACCAAACCGCAGGACATCGCCGAAGCCAGCGCCATTGATGAGGAGAAAGTCGCCGGGCACTCCTGGCTGAAAACCAGGTGGGGTACAACGATTCAGTTCCTCTGCGGTGTCACCATTGTCATTCTTGGGAGCAAGTTCCTGATCGATGCCGCCGTCAACATTGCTAGCGCCCTGGGAATTCCCACAATTATTATCGGTCTGACCATCGTGGCCTTCGGCACGTCGCTGCCGGAACTGGTCACTGCGATTACCTCTTTGCGCCAGAATGTTTCAGACCTTGCCGTTGGCAATGTCCTTGGCGCTAACATCGCCAACCTCTCTCTGATCATAGGCTCAGCCGCGGCAATCCACGAAGTGGCCATGGACCGCGTCACCCAGCTTTTTAATTTTCCGGCCCTGCTCATTGGCATGGTCTTGTTGCTATACGTTATCCTCTCCGACAGGCGGATTAAGCGAATAGAAGGCGTAGGACTCTTGACGTTCTACGGAATCTATATCACGGCCTTGGTGTCTCTGGCCGCCTTTATGAGAAGCTAGAGTAATTTGCAGTTGTGTGTGTTCATAGTGTGGGGCAGGTGCCCCCTCACCCTAACCCTCTCCCCCGCTGGGGGAGAGGGAAACAGGAGCGGAGCGACTGTGGGTGAGGGGGGATATGTGGCCCAACCAAATGAAAAGCGCTCTAAACAGGCCGATGATGGGGGATTTGCGGCGCAATAGGTAGGTCTTTCCCGGAGGCCGAAATTGCGCTAAGAGGAACAGATACTTGGCAGTTCATTAGTAGAAACACAAGGTATAAGGAGGTTGTCTATGAAGTTCGGGATTTTCTACGAGTTGTCCGTCCCCAGGCCCTGGGATGCAGAAGCTGAACGCAAGGTCTATATGAACGCCCTTGAGCAGGTGCGGCTAGCTGACGAACTGGGGTTCGATCAGGTGTGGGCGGTTGAGCACCACTTCCTGGAAGAGTATTCGCACTGCTCGGCACCGGAACTGTTTCTTACTGCCTGTGCTATGCAGACCAAAGATATCCATGTAGGACATGGCATTGTTATTTGTGTTCCTGAATTCAACCATCCGATTCGCATTGCTGAGCGAGCCGCGGTTCTGGACATTCTTTCGGGTGGACGTCTGGAATTTGGCACTGGCCGCTCTGCGACCTGGACCGAACTGGGCGGGTTTGGCGCTAACCCGGACGACACCAAGAAAAGCTGGGATGAGTTTGTCCATTGTATCCCCAAGATGTGGATGCAGGAGCGCTTTAGCTATGAGGGGCGCTACTTCTCCATGCCCTCGCGGGCAGTCCTGCCCAAGCCCTACCAGAAACCCCACCCGCCCATGTGGGTGGCGGTGACCAGTCCGGGCACCGAGTTGGATGCTGGGGATCGAGGTATTGGCAGCCTGGGTGTTTCTTTCACTACCTTTGCTGAGCAAGAAGCAAAGGTCAAAGAGTATCGCCGTCGCATCCAGAACTGTAACCCGGTGGGCGGGTTTGTTAACAACCAGGTTAACACCGTCAACTTCCTATTCTGCCACGAGGATAGCGAGGTCGGTACCAAGATCGGCATGGACATGATTCAGCATTTCAATTACCTGGCTGGCCAGCTTGATATGGCCAAAGAAGCCTATCCGACTAAGTCTTACCCCTCGGCCGGACTGCTGCCGTCTCTGCGACGGCAGGCTGCCAGCCCAGGCGAAGCAGCCAAAGCGCCCGAGGGAATTGCCGTTGGCAACCCGGCTCACCTCATCCAAGAGCTGAAGAAATGGGAAGCCTGTGGAGTGGACCGTGTAGGTTTTATGCTCAACGCCGCTGAAATCATTCCGCAAGAGCAGGTGCTAAACAGCCTGCGCCTGTTTGCCAAGGAAGTCATGCCAGCTTTTGCTGAGAAGCAGCCAGCGCAGCCGGCTGCCGCCGCAGGAGCAAGCTGATGCCGATATTTGGTAAACAAGACGTACAGGCCGCGGTGGCTCGAGCAGCCCAGATGACGGGGTTTGATACCGAGCCTTGGGAGCTGAAGAACGCGGAGATTCTACAGGTCAGTTATGAGATAGTCGAGGGACCGGCTGAAGAGCTGATCCCTCCAGCCCTGCACCCCAGCATTCCGCCTTATGCCACACTCTCGGTAGCCCGATTCCCCGAAAGCCCGGCTGGGCCTTTTTCCCTGGCTCAGGTGCGGATTGTTGTCCGGGCAGGTATCCGGCCCCGGGGTCATGTGCTCAGGGCTTACACAGACTCAGAAAAGGCTTCCTCTGAGCTGCGCCGGCGTTGGGGATTTCCGGTTGACGTGGGAGAGATAACGCTTCGGCGGCGTCATGACCGCATCAACGGACAGGTAGTCCTAAGCGGACAGACCATTCTGGAAATTGAGCTGGAGAATCCTGAAGCGATTTCTGGTTCAGATATCAGTTATATTGACAACCTCCACCTAGCCCGTGTCCGTGAGGGGGAAAAGGAGTCTCCCATCCTGGTACAAGTGGACCCTGAGTATGTCTTTCACCAAGCTGAGCGTGGGCGACCACGTCTAATGGCCTTCCGCGGCAATGCCTGGGGAGCCGAGGAGCAGTTGCATTGCACCAGTCCGATTACTGCAACGTTCACCCGTTGCGACACTGATTTCCCCAAGATCCGTTTTGTTATGGATCCCTCGGTACCGACTTTCCAGGGCACTCGCAAGGTAAATTAGGAAGATAAGGTAGGGGCGAATTTGATATTCGCCTCCCTCTCTCCAGTCACGCTACCGGGCGATCACCAAGGATCACTTCTAAAAAAATGAAAACTCCTGATGCCCACACCCAGACTGTCCAGCATGAATTCACCAAGCAGGCAGTAGCCTACTCGCGCAGTCCGGTGATTGCGGATGAGGCGCGGCTGGCCGCTCTGGTGGAATTTGCCGCAGCCAACTCTGGGGATGAAGTTTTAGATGTGGCTAGCGGACCTGGTCTGGTGTCCCTGGCCTTTGCCTCCCATGTCAAGCAGGTAACAGGCATAGATGTTACCCCACGCATGCTGGAGAGGGCAAAGCAACTCAAGCATGAGCAAGGGGTGAACAATGTTGAGTTCTGGCAGGGGAATGTTGAGATCCTACCTTTTCCTGCCGAGTCGTTTGATCTTGTTGTGTGCCGTTTTGCTTTTCACCACTTTCCTGACCCAGCCAGAGTGCTGGGGGAAATGGCCCGGGTGTGTCGCCCCAGTGGTCGGGTAGTGATAGCTGATCTGCTCTCATCAGAAGATCCGGCCAAGGCAGCCTACCACAATGAGCTGGAGCGCTACCGTGATCCCTCTCATGTTCGTGCGCTTTCGCTTACGGAGCTACGAGACCTTTTTCCCGACTACGGTATGCAAATCGTAAAAGAGGAAAGGGCGGTGCTAGAGATAGAGTTTGAGGAATGGGCAAAGCGGACTTACCAGAACGAAGCAAACTATAGTAAAACCCGCGAGATGCTTCTTTCCTGTCTAGAAGAGGATAAGGCTGATCTTAGGGTCCGTTGGCAGGGTGACCATATCCTCTTCACCTTTCAAACCACAATGCTGATGGGGAAAAAGACCCCTCTAGGCAACCCGGCGGTACAGATCAAGACTTAAATCCACCCGGTCATAGGGTACTACAGGAGCCCGGGCATTGGCATGGGCAGAGCTAGGACGAAACTCTACCAGGCCTACCCAGCAGAGATATTCTAAGTCTTGGCTCACATTTTTGGGCTCCCGTTCTACCAGAGTCGCCAACTCCCGTACTGATTGGGGATGTTTGTCAGCCACAGTCCATAATAGCTCTAACCGCTTCGGAGTAAGACACTTCCGGAAGGTCTCTAGGTCAGTGAAATAGAGGGCCTCCCCCCTAGGAATCTTTTTCTCATTCTTCGCCCGATGAAAAATCGCCCCCAGCTCCCTCTTGTTTTCTTCCCAGCTCTTAATGCCCACTTTAATACGCTTCACTCTCATCGCTCTCCTCGCAAGACTGCTTCAACATTGGTTACAAAGTCATCCCATAGCTGTCCTGGCGTAGTGCGGTGGCTGTCCGGCTTTAGGTGTGGTAAAGGCAGGGGGAAGTAGTAGAACCTGGATGAAGGGTGGAGTGCGCTGTGCTTGCCGAAATTGAAAAACTCAACACTGCTGTCAGCGCTGTGGTTTGGGGACCACCGCTTATGGGGCTCCTCATTGGCACGGGGCTCTATCTAAGCGTGCGCCTGCGCTTTTTGCAATTTACCCATCTGGCCTTTACTTGGCGCTCGACCTTTGGCCGTCTCTTCTCTCGCCAGGCAAGTATAGAGGAAGGAACGCTTACGTCATTTCAGGCCGTGAGTTCAGCCATGGCCGCAACCATAGGGGTGGGCAATATTGCCGGGGTAAGCACGGCCATCTATTTGGGCGGGCCGGGTGCGCTTTTCTGGATGTGGGTAACAGCGGCCGTGGGCATGGCCACAAAGTTTAGTGAGGTGGTACTGGGGGTAAAATATCGTCAGGCCAATATCGTCACAGGAGAGGTATCCGGGGGCCCCATGTATTATATGGCTGAAGGCCTGGGCCAGAAGTGGCTGGCAGCAGTATATGCTTTCCTTACCGGAGTTGCTGCTTTGGGCATTGGCAACATGGTACAAGCCAATACTGTGGCCATGAGTTTTCGGGAGAGTTTGGCTCTGTCTCCTGCTGTCACCGGTGCCCTGGTGGTCTTTTTTGTTGCTTTGGTGATTCTGGGGGGGATCCGTCGCATTGGTCACACCGCAGAGTATCTGGTGCCGTTTATGGCAGTTATATATTTTGCCGGCGGCCTGATGATCTTGGTGCGTTACCTTCCCGCCCTGCCGGGCGCTCTGGCCACTATCTTTACCCATGCTTTTACTCCCACGGCGCCGCTGGGAGCCTGGGCCGGAGCTACTGTCGCGGCTGCCATTCGCTATGGTATTGCTCGGGGAATCTTCTCCAATGAGGCAGGGTTAGGCTCGGCCTCTATTGTACATGCTCAGGCCAGGAATACCCCCGTAAGTCAGGGGCTGTGGGGCATGTGGGAAGTATTTACTGACACGCTGGTTGTTGCCAGCATGACAGGGTTGGTGATTGTGGTTACCGGAGTACTGGGAGATGTCGAAGTTCCGCCTTCTGCTCTGGCCGCAGCCGCATTCGAGCGAGGGCTTCCCAGAGCGGGCGGCTATCTGGTTTTTTTCTCTCTTATCCTTTTTGCTTACAGCACTATGCTTACCTGGAGCTTTTACGGAGAAAAGGCCTGGGAGTATCTCTTTGGTCGCTGGGTAGTAGTGCCGTATCGTGTGCTTTTTCTTATTTTTCTGTACATTGGAGCTGTGGGTGGCCTGCGCCTGGTATGGGATGTTGCCGACACTTTGAACGGTCTTATGGCTGTCCCCAATCTGGTGGCGCTTATTTTTCTGGGGCGGATGGTAGTAGAAGAGAAACAAAGTGGGCTAAGAGCAGATTTATAGACTAGTAGGTTTTTAGCTATGCGCATTGGAGCAATCATTGCTTATCGGGAACGGGGAAGACTTGTTCTTGCTATAGTACAGAAGGTTTCTTCTTCTAAGGGAGCTAGCTCAGCCCTTCGACCTGGCTCTGGACAGGGCTCTGGTGAAGTGGAGGTCCTCAACGAGGAAGGAAAAAAAACTACCCTGGCAACAGACAAGGTTCTTGTGGTCTTTGCAGATTCGCTCTCCTCTACTCTTGCTCCGACAGAGCTAAAGAAGCAGCTGCGGGAGATGCATGCCAGCGTCTCGGCTCAGGCCGCAGGGATTGACCTTAAGGAACTCTGGGAGCTTCTCTCTCAGGAGGAGGCGGAAGCTTTTTTTTGGGAAGAAATGGCCCAACTTCTGCTCAGCTCTCCAGAGGACCCCCTAGCCAGAGCAGCCGTGCTCGAGGCCCTCTTTAGCGACGGTGTTTATTTTAGAGAAAAGAAAATCGGGTTCTTTGCCTCCAAGGATAGCCAAAGCGTAGAAGAAACCCTCCGTCAGCAAGAGGTGGAAAGAAGCCGTTCGGCAGCCCGGGCTCGATTCGTAGCCTGGGTTAAGGAGCATCTTAGCTCCTCCAACACGGCCCCTTTTCCCTCTGACCCCGAGATGGAAAAGTACTTGGATCAGCTGAAGGGTCTGGCTCTCTACCGAGAGGACTACGAGAGGAAGGAGCAGGCCGAGGGTCTTCTAGAAGAGATTGCCTTTGCCGGAAGGGGACGGCTCTGGGATGTTGCCTTTCGGCTTCTGGTGGCTTTGGGTGTGTGGAAAGAGGACGAGGAGTTGGCTATTTTGCGTTATAAAATCTCCACTTCTTTTTCTGCGGAGAGCCTCAAAGAAGCTGAAGAGATTCCCGAGTTTACTCCCGGGCAAGAAGAATACAGTGATTTCACCGGGCTTCTCACCTTTACCATTGATGACCCTGAGACCACAGAGGTAGACGACGCTTTGAGCCTGAGTGAAGAAAAGGGTCAGTTCTCTGTAGGCATCCATATTGCCGATGCTTCTTACTTTGTTCGGCCAGGAGGAGTGGTAGACCGAGGAGCTCTAAATCGAGGAACAACCGTTTACTTGCCGAGGGGAAAGCTGCCCATGATCCCTGCTAGCCTAGGAGAAGATAAGGCCAGCTTGCTGGTAGGAAAAATCCGGCCAACGTTAAGCTTTTTTGCTACGTTCGACACGGAGGGCAACCTTATTGCTGAAAGGATCTGCCGGGGATTCATCCGCGTGGCCAAGCGCTTCTCTTACGAGGAGGCCGATGCTTTGCTGGGTGGGGAAGCTACAGACGAGTGGGGGGTGTGCCTTAGGCATCTAGCCAGGATGGCTCTGGCCCGCAGGAAGCTTCGGGTTAGCCAGGAAGCCGTGATCATTGATGCCGATGAGGTTAAGGTGAAGGTCAGTACAGAGGGGGAGATAGGGGTAAAAGTCTTTGCTGGAAACTCTCCCTCCCGGGGGTTGGTCAGCGAATTTATGATCCTGGCCAATGAGATTGCTGCCCGTTACTGCTATGCTCATAATCTTCCTGCCCTCTATATTGGTCAGGAATCGCCTGAGGTTCCTGTGCCTCCTTTAGAGTTCTTTCCTACCGGGCGTGTATGTGTATATGCTGTCAGGCGCCTTATGAAACGCGCCCAGATGCGCCTGAACCCGGAGAGACATGCCGGTCTTGGGGTTCCTCTATACACGCAAACTAGCTCACCTCTACGCCGATACCACGATCTACAAATGCACCATCAGATCAAGCACCACCTGGAACATGGGCAGCCCCTATTTGACGCTGAGCGACTGCAAATGATTGCCGCCGGGGCTCAGCAGTCTGGAGCCGAAGCTACTCTTTGTGAACGGGAGAGCACCCGCTACTGGCTTTTGCGTTATCTGGAGGGCAAGAAGGGCCAGAGGTTGAAAGGGCAGGTGGTGCGAGACCAGGGAGGGCGCTACACTATTGAACTTGACGAAACTCTCCTTACAGTCACGCTTTCGCCAACAAGGTTTCTCTCTCTCGGCTCGCCAGCTGAGATGGTTCTTGAGCGGGTTAACGCCAGAAGGGACATTCTCAATGTGCGTCTGATTTAGACATGGGTGTTGATAATGAGGTTGAGATAAGCATCGACCTCCGCCGTCATGCCCGGAGGAATGAGAACTGTGGAATCCGACTCCTCAATAATGGCTGGACCGGCAATCTGCTGCCCTGCTTTTACAAGCCCGCGTTCATAAGTCTTGGTGGTTAACGGCTCTCCAGCAAAGTGTACTCTTCGTTCTCCCTTTAGGGCTGGGTCAGGTTTGGCGCTATTTGCCCGAGGTTGGGCCTTCAGCTGTGGCTTGGCGACTTGGCTGCGACCAAAGACGCGGACATGAACAATCTGTACCTCCATATCCGGGTCAGAGTGTCCGTACTCCCTCAGATGCTCCTTGTGGAAGACTTCAATAGCAGCGTTAATGATTTCGTCGGTCAACCGGAGCTTTGTTCCCTTCTCCACACCCAAGGGCACCGAAATAATACCTTCTTCGGCAATACGGACATCTGTTTGGCGTTCACTGACCGCTCTAGCTGACAGATCGCTCAGGGATACAGCTAGAGAGTACACCTGACCATAGTACTGGAGGTCCAGGTACTGCTCCAGTTCCACCTCTTGAGGGCTGATGCCCTCACGTAAAAAGGATCCATAGACTGAGCTTTGGAGTTCCTCGAAGATTGCCGCCAATTCCTCCAGGCCAAGGACGGATCGCCTCTTCAGCACTGTCTTGCTGCGGTCATGGAGAAGGTCCACAAGCAGCAGACCCCAGGCTGAAAAAACGCCGGGGGAAAAGGGGATAATGGCTCTGCGCATTCCCAGGCTCTTGGCCAACTCCGCCACATACATAGGGCCGCCTCCGCCAAAGGCTACCAAAGCAAAGTCGCGGGGATCATACCCTTTCTCAACCGTAACAAAGCGGATTGCCTGGAGCATGTTATTGGTCATAATTTCCAGGATACCACTAGCAGCTCTAGGCACGCTCATCCCCAGCGGCTCGGCTATCTTGGTCTTGATGGCTTCTTGGGCTGGTTCCGGCCTGATGGTCATAGCGCCGCCCAGGAAGGTCTGCGGGGACAGGCGCCCCAGCATAAGTTGAGCATCGGTTGAGGTTGGCTCCGTGCCTCCCAGGTCATAGCAAGCCGGTCCAGGAACGGCGCCAGCACTCCGAGGGCCCACATGGAGGGCATCAGCCTGATCGATCCAGGCTATGCTACCCCCACCGGCTCCAATGGACACAATGTCTATAGACGGAAAAAGAATAGGTAGGCCCCACTCCACAAAGAGAGGGCTGGCCCAGCGTGGCTTACCCTCCCACAGCAAGGAAACATCAGCGCTGGTTCCGCCAATGTCAATGCCGACCAGGTTAGGGATGTCAGTCATTTGAGCTAGACCCGCTAAAGCCATGGCCCCACCCGCAGGGCCTGAGCGGAGCAGTTTTGCTGGCAGGGCCCGCGCCTCCTGAGCCGTACAGACTCCACCATTGGACTGCATAACAATGACCTCTTTGGTGTAACCCTGCCTCTCTAGAGCCTTTTCCAGGCTGCCCAGGTAACGGTCCGTGACCGGGCCAATGAAGGCATTGGCACAGGTAGTGCTTCCGCGCTCAAACTCACGAATCTCCTGACTGACCTCAGCCGAGGCGCAAACATACACATTGGGCAAAGCTTCCTGTACCAGCTCCTTGCAGCGCAACTCAGGCACGCTATTGGTGGAAGAGTGGATGAATACAATAGCCACAGCCTCTATACCGCGAACCTTCAGGGTCTCAATAATATCCTGTACCTCCTCCTCATCCAGAGGAATGTAAACCTCTCCATTCCAGAAAAGCCGTTCTTTCACTTCAAACCGGTTGTAGCGCGGAATCAAAGGGGGTGGGGGCGTCCACTGGGCGTCATAGAGTTCTTGGCGATTGGCCCGGCGAATCTCCAGAAAGTCTCGGAACCCTTGGGTTGTGAGTAAAGCTGTTTTAGCTCCTTTGCGTTCGATTAGGGCATTCGTCCCGGTTGTGGTGCCATGGGCAATGGATTCAACCTCAGGGAGAGAAAGATTAAGCCTAGCAAAGCCCTCCATAACCGCGGCAGACTGATCCTCTGGGGTAGAAGGAACCTTGAGGATCCGGACCTCGCCCGTTTGCGTGTCATAGAGAACAAAATCGGTAAAGGTGCCGCCAACATCAACGCCTAGTCGGTAGCGAAGCATGTTTCCCCTTTTAGCGAGTTATCTTGAGGGTTGTATTGGTGGGGCCTCTCTCTGCCGTTGCTTTTTAGCCCGTAGTACAGCGGTGGCTTCTTCATCGATTTCATAGGCTAGGCGGCGTTTGTCGATTACTTTGATAACAACACCATAGTCTTCGCGAGCGCCATCCGGAGAGACATACTCGTTCATAACGTCATCAAGAACTAGCTCAGGATTTCGTTCCAGAGGATCACCATAGCTGCCACCCCCCGCCGACCAATAGTGGACGATTTCGTCCGTCTTCACTGGTTCGTTGGCCGCGAAAATGCCAATGTTTCGTTCATTTTCGCGGCCATGGTTAACAATCAAGCCGGCTTTTCTTCCCGGCTCACCACTGAAAACGCCGGGCGGGCCGAAGCGCTCCCGGTCGCCAATGCATGACAGAGTGCCATGGGTATAGGGAAAGGTCAGAAGCTGGTCACAGCCCAAACCACCGCGGAATTTACCAGGACCTCCGCTATCCTGCTTGAACATATATCGCAGCCACAGGACAGGGTAGCGGCGCTCTTTGGAGCTCACAGGGGATGTTCTGAGTGCTGGCCGTATAGGGAGAGCCTACCACGCCCGGACCATCATGAGTTGCGCAGGCCCCCAAACCTCCGAATCCCCAAACATAGTTAATGAAGTGGTTCTTGAAGCCCGGGCGAGGATCAAAGCCGGCATA